>JADJGF010000001.1:580000-1887690 GCA_016708125.1 Ignavibacteriota bacterium
TGGTTATCATCGCTTCGATAATATTAAAATTGTTGAGCTGATGAATGATATTTTTACTAATGAATGGTCTTTGTTTTTTAACTTCTTTATTCCTTCTTCTAAAATTATTTCCAAAGTTCGCGATGGCTCTCAAGTTATCAAAAAACACGATCAGCCTAAAACCCCTTTTCAAAGAATTTTAGACTCTACGGTTGTCTCTAAGAAAACTAAAATCCTCTTGACAAATAAACACACAAAATTAAATCCCTTTTTGCTACAAAACTCAATCTCTCGTAAAATAAATGAAATCTTGAAGTTGATTTGACGTTATCAACATATTAACAAAGAAAGAAAAAAAGTAGCAAAAAAAGAAAGAAACAATTATTATTACTTTTTATTATCTATTTGGAATTTTTATGAACTCTTTTTTCAACATTTTTTCTTTACCATAGTTACCTTTTATTTTGAGGCAACTGGATTATGACCAATTTGAAATAAATTTCTAATTTTTAGTTACATATGATAGATTTATAGGTCATTATTTTTTTCATTGATTTTATTTTAGCAAATTATTTACTTGTACTTCAATTTTTTAGGAGTTGTATTAGAAAAACGGCTACTACTTTATTCAATACATTTGCGAGGTTGCCGTGTCAAATATTTCTAATAATCCACTTGCCGAATTTATAAGTGACGAAACCTTCTTTTTACTTTCAAGCAAAGGCCTTATTAATGAAAAAAGTCTGAGAGATTATCTAATTAGAAAAAGATTTAAAACTTTACGAAATTCAAATATTACGGCAAGTAATGCCATTGATATTATTAGAGAAGAACATCCATACTTACAATTTGATACCGTTAGAAAAATAGTCTATGATATTAAATAAATTATTTCTTGATTAAAACTTTAGGTTAATATATATTAGAACTCTTACTTGTAGGATCTTAGATCAGCAAGTTTGAATTCAGCCCAGTGTTTCCCCCAACACTGGGTTAATTAAATTTTATAAGGAAGAAGATGGCTAATCTAAAAAGCAAAAACAAAACTGAAAGTAAAAAATTTACATCACCTTTCAAAAATTATTGGAGTAAATCAAATTTTATAATCTTTAATATTGGAATGTTTGTTTTACTAATTGGTTTTTATTTAATGTCAATTGGTCCTTGGGATAATCCTTTATCTTTAACAATTTCACCGATAATTTTGTTGGTTGCTTATATTATAATTTTCCCACTATCGATTTTATCAAGTAAAAAGAAAACAGCCAATGTTTCTAGCAAAAATTAACGGTAATGTAGTTTCTACTCAAAAAAATGAATATCTAAAAGGACATAAACTTTTACTTGTTAGAAAAATTGATTTGGATGGAAATTATATTGGCAATAAAGATGAAATTGCCATAGATCTTGTTGATTCAGGAATTGGTGATACCGTCTTGGTAGTAAAAGAAGGTGCCGCTATTCAACAAATTTTAGGTCACTCAAAAGCTCCAATTAATACAATGGTGGTTGCCGTTGTTGATAACATCAGTATTGAAAATAATATTTGAACTAATTGAAAGAAGACTTAGAAACCTTTACTAAACTAAGAATTTTACTTGATGTTGACGGAATAGGTCCCGGAAAACTTTTTAATCTTCTCTCCAAATTTAATTCATTAGATAATCTGATTAACGCAAATTATAATCAACTATTATCTGTAGATGGAATTTCCCAAACCTTAGCAAATAAAATTTTAATAAAAATAGATGAATATTTTAGCTTTCAAAAAACAATTGAAATTGAGCTTAATCAATTAGAAAAAATTAATGCAGAATGGGTAACATTCTGGTCCGATAACTATCCTTCTAATTTAAAAAATATTTTCGCACCTCCAATTATTCTTTATTATAAAGGTACTTTACTAAAACAAGATGAAAATAGTGTGGCAATAGTTGGAACAAGAATGCCAACAAACTATGGAAAAAAATATGCATATGATTTTGCAAAAGAACTTTCAACACAAGGGATTACAATTGTAAGCGGCTTAGCAAGAGGTGTTGATTCTTCCGCTCATTGGGGATCAGCAGAAAATAATGGAAGAACAATCGCAATTATTGGTTCTGGACTTGACATTATTTATCCTTATGAAAATAAAAAACTATTCCATAAAATAATTGAAAACGGTGCTGTAATTTCTGAATATTCTTTGGGAACAAAACCCGATGCACCAAATTTTCCTAAAAGAAATAGAATAATAAGTGGAATTAGCTTAGGTACTTTAGTTATTGAAACAAAATCCACTGGCGGTGCACTTCAGACTGCTGCTTATGCATTAGAACAAAATAAAGAAGTTTTTGCAATTCCGGGAAACTTGGGGAATTTTCAAAGTGAAGGTACAAATACTTTAATACAAAAAGGTGAAGCGAAATTAGTAAGAAATATAAATGATATTCTAATCGAATTGAATTTAAAAATTGCTCCAAAAATTGGCGAGAACATTCCAAAACCCAATATTGATTTGAATATTTTTGAGCAGAAAATTTATGATTTACTTTCCGATAAACCAAAACACATTGATATTATTTCGTCAGAATCTAAAATAAATTCTTCTGAATGTTTAGTTAATTTATTATCCTTAGAATTTAGGGATATTGTAAAACAGCTTCCAGGTAAGGTTTTTGTAAAAGTATAGTTAATACTTTTTAAGTTTTTTCCACAAAAATTTTAATCTTTCTTTAATCTTAATTTCTTGTCCGTTTTCACTCGGAAAATAAAATTGCCTTCCTTTTAGAATGTCTGGAAAATAATTTTCTTCAATAAAATTATTATCAAAATCGTGTGCATATTTGTAATCTTTTCCATAATCTAAACTCTTCATAAGTTTTGTAGGAGCATTTCGTAAATGTAATGGAACAGATTCTTGATTTCCTTTTCTAACTTCTTCAAACGCCTTTTCAATTGCCTTATATGATGAATTACTTTTTGGCTGCGAAGCCAAATAAGTTGCACATTGGGCTAAAATTATTCTAGCTTCCGGCATTCCGATTTTATCAACAGCACCAAATGTTGCTTCGGCAATTACCAAAGAATTAGGCGAAGCATTTCCAATATCTTCCGACGCTAAAACCATCATTCTTCGTGCTATAAATTTTGGATCTTCACCGGCATCAAGCATTCGCGCCATCCAATATAAAGCGGCATCGGGATCACTTCCTCTTAAACTTTTAATAAAAGCAGAAATTATATTGTAATGTTCTTCACCATTTTTATCATACAAAATATTTTTTTGATGAAGTACGTTATCAATTAACTTTTTATTTATTCTTACAGATTCAGAATTTATTTCCTGAAGAAGTGCTGATTCCAAAATATTTAATAAAATTCTCGCATCACCGCCGCTAACATAGATTAAATAATTTTTATCAATTTCCTCTACATTAAAACTTTTAAGAAATTCATCTGCGGAAAATGAATAATCAATAATTTCCGTTAAATCTTCTTTTGTCAATTCATCAAGAACATAAACTCTTGCTCTTGATCTTAAAGCCGGAATTACTTCAAAAGAAGGATTTTCAGTTGTTGCTCCAATTAAAGTTAACAACCCAGATTCAACTGCAGAAAGTAAAGCATCTTGCTGTGATTTGTTAAATCTATGAATTTCATCTATAAATAAAATTGTACGTTTGTTAAAACTTTCTCTGTTAATTTTTGCAAGTGCAATTATTTCTCTAACTTCTTTAACTCCCGCAGATACAGCATTCAATTGATGAAATTCTGATTGCGTAGTTTCGGAAATTATTCTTGCAAGAGTTGTTTTTCCGGTTCCGGGAGGTCCCCATAAAATGAAAGAACTTAAAGCATCATTTTCAATCATTCTACTTATAGCTTTACCGGGACCAACTAACTTTTTTTGTCCTCTAAATTCATCAAGTGTTTTGGGTCTAATTCTTTCGGCAAGAGGAGTTTGTGGAATGTTCCTTTTCAAATTTAATTTACCTTAATGAATCTTTTTTATCTTCAAACTTAAAAACCTTTTCATTTTCTTTCTTCATCATAAATTTTTCACGAGCAACTTTTTCTAATTCTTTATCATTATTTTTTAATGAGTTTATATTTGAATCAAGATCTTTAATTTGGCTTTTCGATTTCTCAACTTGTTGTTCAATGGAATTTATTTCATTTTTTAATTCAAAATATTTCAACAACCCATATTTGTTGAAAAATAAAAAAAGTACTAAAAAAATTAGTATTACAAAATAAATCCATGTTAAAATTCTATCTTTTTTATTGCTTAAATTTTTCATAACGCCGAAGTAATTATAATATCAATTAATTCCTCAAATTCAATTCCATTTGCCTTTGCAATTTTGGGAACCAAACTATGTGATGTCATTCCCGGAAGCGTATTTATTTCTAAGCAATAAGGAATTCCATTTTCCGGCAACCGAAAATCAACTCTTGAATAAAGTTCGCACCCTAAAGAGTTAAACGCCAATAACGCTTGTCTTTGTAATTCAATTTCAATTTCTTTATCAATTTTAGCTGGAATAATATATTCGCTCATTCCGTCAGTGTATTTGCATTCGTAATCATAAAGTTCGTGTTTGGGAATAATTTCAAGAATCGGCAGCTTAAAATCTTTAACTATTGCAACAGCTAATTCTCTGCCCGGAATAAACTTTTCTAACAGTACTTTTTTTGAAAATTGTGAAGCTAAATTTACGGCAGATTCTAACCCTTCAAAATTATTACATTTTGTTAAACCAATTGTAGAGCCTTGATCATTTGGCTTTACAATGCATGGATATTTAATTGTGTTTTCTATTTTTTTATTTAGTTCAATAAAATCCGTAAATTTATTTGCTTCAATCCACTCCGGAGTTGAAACTCCAAAATGATTAAAAATAATTTTTGATTTAGCTTTATCCATAGAAAGTGAGCTTGCTAAAACTCCGGATCCTGCATATTTAATTCCTCTAAGTTCCAAAAGCGATTGAATTGCACCATCTTCTCCCCATTTTCCGTGAAGTGCAATTATTGCTAAATCAACATCATCAAAGAAAGGAGAATTTATTGCAGCAATCATATTTTCATTTGATATTTTTGCAAACTCACAATCGCAAAAATAATCTTCAATATTTTGCGGTTGATTTAATCCGTAAGCCGGATCGATAATTTTTGTATTATAACCCAAGGATTTTACTGCTTGGTAAACTGATTTTCCGGATTCTTTTGAAACTGCACGTTCCGGTGAAGTGCCGCCTAATAATACAGCAATAGTTAAATTTTGTTTATTCATAAATTTTTACATTTGGTGAAAGGGATATTTTTCAATTGTTTTATTGATTTGATTTTTTAGAATTTTTTTAATGTCATTTTCATTTGGAAATTCATTAAAATTTTTATTCTCTGCATTTACTTTCTAACATTTCCATAATCTGCATATTTACTAATCCATCAAAACCGGTAACTTCAGGTTGTGTTTCATTCAAGATTGATTTTTGCACTGATCTAAGTAAAATGAGAAGTTTATTTGCTCTTTTTCTAAAAGCTTTTTTTCCTTCACCGACAAGATCAATCGTAATTTTACCTGGTTGTTTTTTTCTTCCGATAATATTTTCAATACTTATTGATCCGTTAGAACCAACAATATCAATTTTATTAAATGCTTGTTTAGAATTATAAGAAACATTTAAAAATCCGTATCCACCTTTTTTATATTTTACTATTGCAGCAGCAAAATCATCAACTTGACTTTTATAAACAACGTTATCAATAAATCCTGTAATATCAATTATTTCTCCACCGAAAAATCTTAAAAGATCAATCATATGCGTTCCCAAATCTCTAAAAGCGCCGCCGCCGCTCTGCACAATATCAAATCTAAAATTATCATCCGGCTCATAATTTATATTAAATGAAGTTGAAACTGAGACTATTGTTCCAATCATTCCCTTTTCAATAATTTCCTTAGCTTTAATAGGTAGCGGATGAAATCTGTGGGGATAATTTACGGAGAGAAAAACTCCATTTTCTTTACAAACATCAACCATTTCTTGCGCTTGCTGAGAATTTAAAGCTAAAGGTTTTTCGCACAAAATATGTTTTCCGGCTTTTGCCGCTTCAATAACTTGCCAATAATGATCTTTATTTGCACTGCCGATATAAAGAATTTCAAAATCTTGTTGTAAGAATTCCGAATAATCATTAAAATAATTTTTAGCAAAATATTTATTTGCAATTTCTTTTGACCTATTAAGTTCTGAACTATAAACTGCAACTAAAGAACTTTTTTTTAATTGTAACAATGTTGGGATAAAAGAGGTTTCTGCAAATTTTCCGCATCCGGCAACTCCCCACTTTAATTTTCGCATTAAGTTTATTGGGGATTTTAATCTTCTATCAACATTTAAAATCATTTTATTACAAACCTAATTTCTTCATTAACTTTGTTATCGGCTGAGTATTTTGCATTACGTAAAAATGAATTGCCGGAACTTTAGCATTTATTAATCCTTCAACTTGTTTAAACGCCCATTCAACGCCTATATCTTGTACATGTTCGGATTTTGCTTTTGAAATTTCTTCTGCCAATTCATTTGGAATATCTACATGAAAATTTGCCGGTAAACTATTTAACTGATTTTTTGATGTTATAATTTTTAAACCCGGAATAATTGGAACATTTATTCCGCTTTTTTTACACATATCATTATAGGTAAAGAAATTTTCATTTTCATAAAACATTTGAGAAACTATATAATCTGCACCGGCTTCAATTTTTTCTTTTGTGTAATTTATATCGATTTGTAAATTTGGAGCTTCAAAATGTTTTTCGGGATATCCACCAATTCCAATTCCAAATTTCATCGGCTCTGCATCCAAAAGAGAATCTTCCAAATATTTTCCCTTATTCATATCCGAAATTTGTTTAACCAAATCAACTGCGTGAATATTTGCTGATCTTCCATATTTTATTGGCTTATTAAATCCGCTTTCATCACCACGAATGGCAAGAACGTTATCAATTCCTAAATAGTGAAGTTCAATTAAAAAATCTTCTGTTTCTTCTTTTGTAAAACCTTGACAAATTACATGGGGAACCGCATCAATATTATATTTATTTTGAATTAGTGCGCAAATTCCTAAAGTACCGGGGCGTTTTCTTTTTATCTTCATTCTAAAATCACCAGAAGGAGTTTCTTCATACATAACTTCTGCTGCGTGACTTGTAATATCAATAAACGGAGGTTTGTATTTTACTAATTCTTCCAAAGCAGAAAGTAAATTTGTAATATTTCCGCCTCTTTTGGGAGGTATAATTTCAAAACTGATTAATGTTTGTGTTGCTTTTTCTAAATGTTCAATAACTTTCATTATTTGCCTAAATTGTTTTGCAAAGTTATAAAATTTTCAATAATTATTTTAGTTGTTCATTGGAACCAATTGAAGTAAATCATATTCTGAATTTTTTACAATATTTTCTTCCGTATTTATTTTTATTGTTTCGCCGTTTAGCCACATTTTTGTCATATCATCATAATGATCACTAAAGAAATTTCCGGATTGTCCGGTTGGCAAAATTATTTGAAAATTATTTGGTTCAGCAAAATCATAAATATATCTCATAGATGGACCTAATTTATTTGTGTATGGCTCATTAAAAGAATATTCCGTATTAAAAACTGTTGTTCCGTCTCCGTCAATTTTATATGGACCAACATCTAAAATAAAATCCAACATTTTTGATTTACCATGAAAAAAATGTTTAAATGTTACAGTGTGCAATTTATTCCATTGCCATTCATCAATATCGCCAAATTCTTCACTCAAATATTTGATTGCATCCCACAAACTTTTCCTAACAATTTCATCTTTCCTTTCAATTCTTGTAGTTGATATATCATCGAACCAACTTGATGAATTATCTTCCAACATTTTTCTAACAACTCTATATGGAATATTTGCAATAAAAATATATTCGTTAAAAATGCTTTCGCCCATTTCATCAAGAAAAATATTCTTCATCAAATTTTGATAAAATACTGCATATATTGCTGGAACTTGACTTTCCGAAATAAAATTGAAATCCCATTTTCTAAGAAGACCTATAACTTCTTTAAGTTTATCATTTTCATATGCATGATTTTTAAACGCATTTAGAATTTGCGGAACAATTTCTTTTGCATAATCTGAATAAAAATCCATTTGATATTTTTTAAAATCATCCACATTATGTTTTTGTTTACTTTCCAATAATTCCGTAATTCTATTAATTCTTGAATTCGGTTCCCAAATATTTGAAATATGATATGGATAATTTTTAATTGTTTTATTATTTGCCGAAGCTATAAATCCGTTTGCGGGATTAAACAATTTCGGATTTTCAGAAAAAGGAACAAAACCGAGCCAATCATTTTCATCTGTTGTTCCATCATTAATAAAAGTCGGGGAATTATTTTTTCTTTGCGGAAGTTTAACTCCGGCTGTATAACCAATATTTCCTTTATCATCAGCAAAAACAAAATTTTGTCCCGGAGCTTCAAAATCTTTTAAACCTTCTGTAAATTCTTCCCAATTTTTTGAGGAATTAATTTTTGAATAAGCTTTCATTTCATTGCTTGATTCCAAAGCCGTCCATCGCATTGTTATATCAACATTATTTTGCTGATTATTCGGATACATTTTTTTATATGGATGAATATCCGAAATTATTGGTCCGCGATGATTTTTTTTGATCTGAAAAATTACATCCGATGAATCTTTAACTTTTATTGTGTCTTCAGAAATTGTAAGATTTTTCCATTCGTTATTGAAGAAATATTTAGTTTTTGAACTATCTAATTTTTCTATATAAAAATCAGCATCATCAGCCATAACATTTGTAAGAACCCAAGAAATATTTTGATTTTTACCAATTACAATTCCGGGAATTCCTGGAAGTGTAACGCCTTCTACATTTAAATCCGGCGAACGCAAAACTGCAACGTACCATTTGCCTGGAGCTGAAAAACTTAAATGCGGATCGTTTGCAATAATTGGTTTTCCGGATTCTGATCTTTCTCCGTTTACAACCCAATTATTTGAGCCGATGTGTGTTCCGACAAATCCAATAAATTTTCTGAAATTTCTATCAACTTGTACTAAATCTAAAGGAACATTTGAAATATTTTGTAAATTTTCCGGAATTATTGTCGGACCGTTTTCATCAAAAGTTGGCAAAATTTCTTTAGCTTTTTCAACACCTAATTTTTGAATAATGTGCGAAAGTGCAATATCGCTCCACCAAGAAATGTTTAATTCCCAAGCCATTAATTTTGCAATTAAAACAGAATGTTCGGGTTTCCATAAATTTGGTTTGTAACCTATAACATCAAACTCTATTGAGAGTTTTTCCGGTTCATTTTTAATAAATTCATTAACACCGTTTGAATAGGAAATTAATTTGGATTTTGTATCTGCATCAAAATTTTCAAAATGCAGTTTTGAGATTTTCGCCAATTCAAAAGTTCTAAACATTTTATCATAAGAAATTGCTTCGCTTCCTAAAATTTCACTTAATTTTCCTTCGCCGGCTCTTCGACTAATATCCATTTGGAATAATCTTTCTTGAGCGTGTAAATATCCGAGCGCAAAATATAAATCGTTTTTGGATTTTGCATAAACATACGGTATCGCAAAATTATCTCTATAAATTGAAACTTCATTATTAAGATTTTGCACAGACTTTTTCCCGGAATATTCCGGTAAAGTTTTATTTAACATGTAAATTGAACCAACAATAAAAACTATTAATAAAATAATTATTGTCGCAATTGCTCCAATTATAACTTTTATCCAATTATTCATTTTGTTTTATAAATATTATTTATTTTATGTGAATGATAAATTAAGAAGTTTTTTATAAAAAATTAGAATTATTAAAAGGTTTATAATGATTTGGTTAGAAATAATAATTGCTGTTTTATTGATAATAATTGTGGTTTTTCAAATTTTGAATTACATAAAAATGCGTAAACAAAATTTGGAAGAAACCGAATTAAAAATTTCGCAGAAAGTAGAATCGTTAAATAATGAATTGGATAACAATATAGAAAATGAATTTAAACGAAACCGCGAAGAAACTCTGCAAAATTCAAAATTGGTTAGAGAAGAAGTTGGAAATTCTGTTAGAAGTTTAGGCGATCAACTTTCAAATAGAATTAGAGATATTTCCGATAGGCAAAAAGATCAGCTTGAAATAGTTGAAAACAGATTGAAAAGTTTAACTCAAACCAACGAAGAAAAGTTTGATAAACTAAATGATCAAGTTTCAAAACAGCTTTCTGAAATTCAAGAAAAGAATGAAAAAAAATTAGAAGAAATGCGCGTAACGGTTGATGAGAAACTTCATTCAACTTTAGAAAAAAGATTAGGCGAATCTTTTAAACTTGTAAGCGATAGATTAGAATTGGTTCATAAAGGTTTGGGAGAAATGCAAACTTTAGCAATCGGCGTTGGCGATTTGAAAAAAGTTCTCACAAATGTAAAAGATCGTGGAACTTGGGGAGAAATTCAGCTTGGAACTTTGCTTGAACAAATTTTAACAAAAGAGCAATATGAGAAAAATGTTAAAACAAAAGAAGGAAGCAATGCTTTAGTAGAATATGCAATTAAATTGCCCGGAAAAAATCAAATTAAAAATGATATTGTCTGGCTGCCGATTGATGCAAAATTTCCGCTTGAAGATTATCAAAGACTTACATCTGCAAGAGAAAAAGCTGATTTGGTTTTGATTGATGAAAGTCTAAAAAAATTGGAACGAAGTATTAAAGAAGCCGCAAAAGATATTTCCACAAAATATTTAGATCCGCCGAATACAACGGATTTTGCATTTATGTTTTTACCGCTTGAAAGTTTATTTGCAGAAGTTTTAAGTATGCCCGGACTTTTTGATACAATTCAAAGAGAATATAAAGTTACAATTGCCGGTCCGGCAAATTTTATTGCAGTTTTAAACAGTTTACAAATGGGTTTTAGAACTTTAGTAATTGAAAAAAGATCAAGTGAAGTTTGGAAATTATTGAGTGTTGTAAAATCAGAGTTTTCTAAATTTGGTGATCTTTTAGACAGTACACAAAAAAAATTAGATTTAGCAAGTCAATCAATCGGTGATGCTTCGCGCAAATCTAGAACAATTGAAAGAAAATTGAGGGATGTGCATGAATTGCCATCCAGCGAAAATCAAATAGATTTATTGAATGATTGATTCGCAAAAAAATATTTTTTCACTATTCATTTGGAATAAGAAAATTTTTATATTCAAATTAATTACACTTACCGAAAAAAAACTTTCGTTCACCGATTAACATTTACCAAATTTATATTTTATAAATAAATTACTTTCAGCAATTTGAAAATGTGGAGTAAAACATGAATTCACAAGACAACAATACAAAAGCAAGAATAATTGCCGGATTACTTCTTGTTGCGCTTGGCACATTATTTTTATTAGATAATTACGGAATTATTTATTTCAGTCTTCCGGCTTTTCTTTTTCATTGGGAATATATTTTAATCGGAATCGGCGTATATATTTTATCAACAACTAAAAATAAAACTGCAGGAATAATTCTTGCGGCAATCGGATTTTTCAATTTGGTTCCGGATTTCTGGCCATTAATTCTTGTTGGTTTGGGAGTTTATATTATACTTAGAAGAAATCCTGTTAAACAAAATTTAAAAGTTGAAGTTGAATTAAATTCGGAAGGAAAAGAAATTCCATCAGACCAAAATTTTAATTCCGATATAAATAACAGTATTGATGATGTTTCAATTTTTGGCGGCGGAACAAAAAGAGTAAATTCAAATAATTTTACCGGCGGAAAACTTACAGCAATTTTTGGAGGTTCCGATATTCATTTAGAAAATTGTTTCTTGGCAAAAGGGAAAAATGATTTAGATATTTTTTCAATGTTCGGCGGATACACAATTTATGTTCCTCAAGATTGGAGTGTTGTTATTGATGTTGTTGCAATTTTTGGCGGATTTTCCGATAAACGAATAAAAGACCCAAACAGAGTTTATGAAGAAGATAAAGTACTTGTAATTAAAGGATTGGTTTTATTCGGCGGCGGCGAAGTAAAATTTTAATTTTCAATTAATTTTCTTGAGGTTTAGATGATAAAAAAAACAAATAATTCAAAAGGAAGAGTCGCAATTGGTGCTTTGCTTATTCTTTTTGGAATATTATTCTTTTTGAGAAACTTTCATTTCGAATTTTTTGACATAGATTTATTTTCTTGGCCGGTAATATTTTTTATAATCGGAATAATTATTATTCTAAATAACAAAAGTTCTTTTTTCGGATTAATTTTAGTGATAATTGGCGGTTCCGGAATTGCATCAAATTATTTCGGAATTTCCTTTGAATCTTTCTTCTACGAATATTGGCCGTTCATTTTAATTATTTTGGGAATTTATTTCATCTTTAAGAAATCAATCATCGCCGAAAATTCCGATAAAAGTTTTATTGAAGAAAATGAATACTTAGCTGATATTTTTACAATTTTTGGCGAGACAAAAAAAATTATTAAAACAAATAAATTTTTGGGTGGAAAAATAAGTTCAATAATGGGAGAATCCCAAATTGATTTAAGAAACTCTAATCTTGCAGATGGAAAAGTTGAATTAGATACTTTAACACTTATGGGCTCAACAGAAATTAATATTCCAATAGATTGGAAAGTAATTATTAAAACCACAACAATTTTTGGTGCTTTTGAAGATTTAAGAGGGAATGCAAATACGACAGAAAATACAAATGTTTTAGTAGTAAAAGGACTTGTTCTTTTTGGCGGTGGTGAAATTAGATAAATAATGAAAATTTGATATGATAAATCCCTTTGTAAAAAATGTAAAAAGTTTTTCTGTATATCTGATTATTTGGATATTTATTTTTCTTCTGCACACTAGCATTTTATACTTTGTTGTAAATCAGTCATTGCAAATTTGTTTAGCGGATAGTTTGATTTTTAATTTTCTATTTCTCGCATTAGGTTTATCACTTTGGTATCCAACAAAATTTATTTCTTTCGAAAGTTTTTCCGTTCTAAAAATAATTACAAATCATATTACAGCAGCTTTTTTCACAGCAGGCATTTGGATTTTTATTGGTTACTGGATTTTAAAACAACTTTTTACTAATAATTTAGAATATCAAAATTTTCTTACCAGTACTTTAGTTTGGCGGTTTTTCATCGGAATGTTTTACTATTTTATAATCGTTGCGTTAATTTACATTATTATTTACTACAATAATTTTCAAGAAAAAGTTTTAAAAGAAGCGGAACTGAAATCGCTTGTTAAAGAAGCGGAATTGAAAAGTTTGAAATATCAAATTAATCCTCATTTTATTTTTAACTCACTAAATTCAATAAGTGCTTTAACGATTTCAGAACCAGAACTTGCCCGTGAAATGACAATTAATCTTTCAACATTTCTGCGTAAAACATTGAGCAATAATGAAAATCAGAAAAGTAAATTAATTGATGAACTAAAAAATGCAAAGCTATATTTGGATATTGAAAAAATCAGATTCGGCGATAAATTTACATACACAGAAAATATTGGAAACGGATGTTTGGAAATGGAAGTTCCGAATATGATTCTTCAGCCGATATTCGAAAATGCAATTAAACATGGAGTTTATGAAAGTATCGAGCCTGTAAACATTCATTTTACTTGTGAAGAACAATTAGAATATATAAAGTTAACTATTACAAACAACTACGATCTTGAAGCAGTTTCTCATAAAGGTGAAGGAATTGGTATGAGTAATATTCAAAGTCGTTTGCGAATGATTTATAACCAAGAAAATTTATTAAAATTTTCCAAAAATGATGGAATTTTTACCGTAACTATTTTTATTCCATTGTAAATTTTAATTCTTGTCATTCCGGTATGCTTCTAACCGGAATCTAAAAAGTGTAATCATGAATTATAGCAAATTACTTTTAGGGATTATAAAATATGAATAACGAAATTTCTGTTTTAATAATTGACGATGAAAAACTTGCGCGAGATATTGTTAAAAAATATCTTCAGCAAAATGAAAAAGTAAAATTGCTCGGTGAATGTTCAAACGGATTTGAAGGAATAAAAAGTATAAATGAGCTAAAACCCGATTTGATTTTTCTTGATATTCAAATGCCGAAAATTACGGGATTTGAAATGCTGGAGTTGCTTGATGAAAAACCTCAAATAATTTTTACAACAGCTTTTGATCAATATGCAATTAAAGCGTTTGAAGTAAACGCAACCGATTATTTGCTAAAACCATTTTCTTTGGAAAGATTTAACGAAGCACTTAATAAAGCAATCGATAAAATTTATAGAAACGATAAAGAAAAAATTGATTACGAAAATTTAATTTCAAAAGTAAATGATTTTCCGAATGTGATAAATAGAATTGTTGTAAAAACAAATCAGAAAATAGTAATAATTCCAGTTGATAAAATTTATTATTTAGAAGCACAAGATGATTATGTTATGATTCACTCCGAATTAGGAAATCACCTAAAGCAACAGCGAATGAAATATTATGAAGAACATTTAAATATTGATGAATTTATCCGCGTTCATCGTTCATACATAGTAAATATAAATGAAGTAAAACAAGTCGATCTTTTTGAAAAAGAATCATACAAAGTTACATTAAAAAATGGAGAGAAAATTCCGGTAAGTAAAAGTGGTTATTCGCGATTAAAAGAATTGATGAAATAAATTATTTAGAAATTCCAACTTGCAAAACTTCTTTTGTTAATTCGTTTTGAATAAAAGAAATTACATATAAATTTTCTTTATTCCATCTTGGATCAACCAAAGTTAATTCAGCAAACTTAGCTCTTCCCTTTTCAGATATTGAAGAAAGTGAAATTCCTTTATAATCCGGAGAAAATTTTCTAAGTAAGAACTGAATTTTTTTATCAGAATTTTCTGAAGATAAATCGCTAAAAATAATTTCGTTTTCAATAACTGCGTTTCGCAAAATTAAATTGTTGAAATCAATTTCGTCTAAATCATAAACATCAACAAAAATATCTATTAACATTCCATTACCGTCAACAAGGCTATCCATAACTGTAATTGCAATTTTGGGCTTTTTATTTGTTTCGCTTTCAATAATTTCGGAAATTTCATTTGTTACAATTCCATTTATTACAAACAGCGGATTTTGGGAAATATTATAATAACTTTTTCTATTTGTAACACTTTCAAAAAAAGCAAAATAAAAAACATCATTTTTAAAAGGATAATCTGAAGGATAATTTATAACAAAAATTTTGTTAGTGTTTTCCAATTGAAATTTGGAAAATAATTTTTCAACATCGCAAGTATCGCAAAATGAATTTGTGAAAGCTTCAAGAATCATAAATTTGGTTAGATTATTTTTATTAAGAATAAAATCTTCATTTATTAATTTATTTTTTAGAATCGATATTTCTTTTTCTTCGGAAAAATAATTTTGCTTTCTAACTTTTATTAAATGTTTTACGGCTAAAAGTTCTAAAGTATCGGGAGTAAATTTTCCGCTGAAACTACCATCTAAAAAAATTTCACCATTTTGTACATTTGATTGTATAAAAACTTTTCCATTTCCAGTTTCAGTAATGGTTGGAGATTCAGAACTGCAAGATGAGATTACACAAGTTATAATTAAAACAAATATTATAATTTTTTGTGAACTCACAATTATTATTCAATTAGTTAAAATTATTATTGGGAAATTATAATTTCTTCTTTATCAGGAATTATTGAAATTTTTAATTGATTTGTTTCAGATACAATTTTTTCAAACTCCTGAGAATTCTTATGTAAGTTTAAAGGCTGATCAACCCAATTATTTGGCAGATCAACTAAAACAGTAAGTGGAACGTTATAAATTAAATCATTCAAATTATCTTCAATTTTTATTTTAATATTTTCTAACTCACCGGATTTAGAATAAATATTTGTAACATTTATTTTTGCAGAATTTCTTTCATAAGTATATAGCGTAATATCATCCATTGAAGCAACCCAAAAATCTCTTTTTTTAATTTCTTCCAAGTCATTTTTAAAATCTTCTAAATAATAATATCCGTATAAATCTTCCCTTCCAATTGGGTGATAAGTAATTATAAGCCACGCGTTAAGTTTAATTGTATTATCTAAAAAAGGAATCAACTCATCTGTATTATTAATGCAAATCGAACAATATTCATAATTATAAGCTTGCATAACTAAAGTAGGAAGTTGAAACCAATTTGAGGGCTGAGTTTCATTATTTGGCATTATATATGGGAAATCAAAATCTAATTTTTCAAACTTCCTTCCGCTTAAAAATCCCGATTTTTTTAATGCTTCTTGCGTACTAATATGATATCCAAAACCTCCGGGATAGGCATAAGAAACCGGCTTAAGTCCAAATTCTATCATCGTATGATAACACATTTTAAAGGAACGATACGCTTCGTCAAATGATAATAAATCATGATTTAAATGTTCATGACCATGACCAAAATATCCAAATCCCTTAGAGAGAAATTCATTCAAAAAATATTGAAGTCCCGCTGAATCAATAGAGTAAGCTGCTGAAACGAACTCATAAGAAATATTTAGACCAGCATCTTCTACAGCTTTTTGAACAACTTTTTCATTTTCCCATGCAACACTACCAGCATCGTTTGTTATTGATAAAGCTGCGGCATGATTGTCATACCATTTTGCAATGTTAACATTTACTTTAGCACTATCATTTGGATTCAATTTTGATTCAGCTTGCTCCAAGTCAGTTAATTCGCAAGAATTAATTAGAATGCTGATGGAAATAAATATTTTAATTAATTGACTTTTCATTTCATAATTAACTGTTTATCTCTTAATCAAATTTTTAATTTCATTACTATCACTTTTAATTCTTTCTTCAATCAAATTATTGTTATCAATAATTCTTTCTTGAATTGCTGGTAAAATTTCCGTGCTAACTAAAATTGCAACTTCTTTATGGATGATACTTTTTGAATCAAAACCTGTTAAATAACGTAAGCCTAAAACCCACCAAGGTAAATCTTTCAAAATGGGAATTCCTTCACGAATAATTAAATCCTCATCAACTAACAAACTTCCGATAATCATTTCTTCTTTATTTTTTAATAAAACTTCTGTATCAGTATAGGTCTTTTTAATTTCTGTGCTTAATTCATTTGGGAAAGGTAAACTTCTTTCAACATGAATTTTGAGCTTAACAAACTTTAGCGAATCTTGAATTAGAATTTTTGGTTCAACATTAATAATTGTTCCAGTTGGAAAGAATGCATCAGTAACATTTCCGGCAAAATCCAATTGCTTTATTGAAATATCAGAACCAACCTGCATTCTGCTTTTTTCCATATCATTTACTACAACACTCATTTTTGAAACTATATTGCCTAAATGTTCGGATTCCAAAAATCTAAATATTGCCGTAGTATAACCGGAAAACTTATATATATCTGAAGCAGTACGAAATTGAAAATTATAATCATTTTCAGAAATAGAATTATATTTCCCAATTCCTTCCATTCCGTTTTTTGAAAGAATAAAATCCCAATTAACACCTCTTTCTTTCATTTCATCCAAATTGGCTTCAAATAAAATAGCCGAAATTTTTATCTGTTTATTTTCATCTAAGTTTATAATTTCATTATGCAACTTAACTTTTTCATTTTTATTCGAAATATTAATTTCCGAATCTGTCTTGTAAAGAGATAAATTATTATGATCACAAATCTCTTGAATTGCATTTTTGTAGAAAACATTATTTATATCAACCCCAATGGGAAACTGACAATTTATGTTTACCGTCAATTTTATATTATCATATTTTTGATATAAAAATTCCACATAATCCACAATATCACAAAAAGATGTGTTTGAAGAATAAGTTAAAAATTTTCCCGAATTGGAGTTAAAAATGTAATTTTGGTTTTGTTGCGCAAATAAGTTTGTACTTTGAATAACAAAAACCAGTGTTAAAAGAAAATTAGAACTATTTAAATTTTTCATATAAATCAAATTTTATTAATGTGTGAAATTATTAAAAATAAATTGCAGTTCAAATACCTTAAATTCCAAATAATTTATGAATTTACTTCGTTGAAGTTGATTAGTTCTATTCTTATATTTCATAAAAAGTAAAATAGAAACTATGGAACTCGATAAAGATATTCGTTCAACTCAAGAAGTAAGAAATTTAGTAGCGAAAGCTAAAGCTGCGCAATTGGAATTTAAACATTTCAATCAAACTCAAGTTGATAAAATTGTAAAAGCAATGGCAGATGCCGGATTTGATGCAAGCGAACGACTTGCAAAAATGGCTCATCAAGAAACCGGATTTGGCAAATGGGAAGATAAAATTGTTAAAAATCAATTTGGATCAAGAGATGTTTATAATTCGATAAAGGATTTGAAAACTGTTGGAATAATTGACATCAGAGAAAACGGAAAAATTGTTAAAATTGCAGAACCAATGGGAGTTGTTGCCGCATTAATTCCATCGACAAATCCAACATCTACTGCATTTTTTAAAGCTTTAATTTCGCTCAAAACAAGAAATGCAATTGTTGCAAGTCCGCACCCAAAAGCTGTAATGTGTACTTCAGAAGCATTAAAAGTTATGAGCGATGCCGCAATTTCTGCCGGGGCGCCAAAAGATTTAATTCAATGCATGTCAATTCCAACATTGGAAGGTACAGATGCATTGATGAAACATAGAGATGTTGCTGTAATTTTAGCAACCGGAAGCACGCCAATGGTTAGAGCGGCATACAGTGCCGGAACTCCGGCTTATGGAGTTGGCTCAGGAAACGTTCCAGCATTTATTGAACGAAGCGCAAATTATGAAAAAGCTGTTTTAGATATTATTTACGGAACCACTTTTGATAACGGAACTTTATGTTCATCCGAACAAGCTATGATTGTTGATCGACCAATTGCAGAAAAAGTTAGAAAATTTGCAGAAGCAAACGGCGGATATTTTGTTAATAGTGATGAAAAATTAAAACTTGAAAAAGCAGTTTTAAAAGATGGAAGAATAAATCCGGATATTGTTGGAAAATCTGCTCAATTTATTTCTAAGTATGCTGGATTTTCAGTTTCAGATTCTGTAAAAGTTTTATTTGCAGATTGCTTAAAAGTAGGGAAAGAAGAACCGCTTTCCGTAGAAAAACTTTCTCCAATTTTAGCTTTTTATGTTGTGGATGGCTGGTTGGATGGATGTCATAAATGTATTGATTTATTGAACTTTGGCGGAATTGGTCATACGATGGCGATTCATTCAAATGATCAAGAAATTATTATGAAATTTGCAATGGAAAAACCGGCATTTAGAATTATTGTAAATTCTCCATCTTCACTTGGTGCGGTTGGTTATACTACTGCTTTAGATCCATCAATGACTTTAGGTGTTGGAACTTGGGGCGGATCAATAATTTCTGAAAATGTTACGGCAAAACATTTAATGAATATAAAAACTTTAGCTTTCGAAACAAATCCGATAAACAAAGGAAATTCTATAAATTCATTTGGAAGTTCTAAAATTAACAACACATTTTCACCAACCGGAAATTTTATAAATGAAATTGAAGAAAGATTACGGGCACGAGCTGGAAATCCGGTTGTAAATTTTCAAACTTCCCAAAATAAATTTTCAACTCAAAAAAATATTCCTGATAAAAAAAATTACGGAAGCGGAATAAGTGAAGAAGAAATAAATAAAATTATTAGAGAATTTAATTCGTAATCTTTTTTAAAGTTTAAAATTCTCTGCAAAAATTATTTCAAAAGAATCATTTTTTTTACTTGTGTAAAATTTCCCGCATCCAATTTATAAAAATATGCTCCACTCGCTAAATTCCTTGCATTAAAAATAATTTCATAATTTCCGGATTTTTGTTTTTCATTAATCAAAGTTTTAACTTCACGTCCTAAAATATCAAATACTACTAATTTTACATTCGTGGTAGAATTTTTCAAATTTGATTGAATTGTATATTTTATTTTAGTCGTAGGGTTAAATGGATTGGGATAATTTTGCTCCAAAGAATATTTTTCCGGAAGTACTTTCGAATCTTTAACATTTGTAATTGTGTTATCAAAATTAATATGATTTGTCGGTTCAGTAATATTTAAGAAATTAATGTCTGTCAAAATTGTATTTACTGCGCCCGTAAAATTCCATTTCAAATTTAAGGACTCCTCGGTAAATTCTTTTGTGGAACTAATTCTAAATTTTCCTATTAATTTTTCTTTTCCGGATATTATATCATTACCAATTCCAGAAATAAATATTAATTTGTTTTGCTGATCCGAAGTATCAAAACCAATAATGTAAACCGGAATATTTGCTAATTCCGAAGAATTTACAGAATATTCTAAAGAAATTGAATCACTATTATTAAAAGTTAAATCAAAAGTAAACGCGCATTGATAGGATGATAATATAAAATCCGGACCCGTGCTATTAATTGTAACATCAAATTCTAAGTTTTTATTATCAATCTGAATAGGATTTATGAGTTTGATTATATAATCGGATTGAGCAAAAAGTGAAATATTTAAAACTGTAAAAATTAAAAAAAAAGTCTTGAACATCGTACCCCCTAAAAAGTGTATATTTTATCTATTCATATTTTGTACTCCTTTCAAAATTTTGTTTGAATAAAATCAGTAATTATAAGATGTTTCTTTTTGGTACAATATGAATGTGATTTATGTCACAAATTTATACATATTGGTTTTGACAGTCAACCAATTCAGTTTGATAAAATTTATGACTATTATTTGTGGGGATATTTTATTATTGGGATATTATGTCTAATTATTGAATTATTTATTCAATAAATATTGAATTTAAGAAGTTTTAAAATTTTTCTCTATTAACAAAACTTAAATTTATTCATATCTTTCTAGCTTAAACTTTTCGCCAAGATAAAGCTTTTTAACTTCTTCATCTTCAGCTAAATTTTGAGCTTTCCCGTCTTTAAATATTTTTCCTTCAATGAGAATGTAAGCTCTATCAACAATACTTAATGTTTCATGAACATTGTGATCTGTAATTAATATTCCAATTCCTTTGTTTTTAAGATTTGCAACAATGCTCATAATATCTTCAACTGCAATTGGGTCAACTCCGGCAAAAGGTTCATCCAACAAAATAAAATCGGGATCAGTTGCCAAAGCTCGCGCAATTTCCGTTCTTCTTCTTTCGCCGCCGCTAAGCTGAAATCCTTTACTTTTTCTAATGTGCGCAATACTTAATTCTTCAAGCAATTTTTCTTGTTTTTCTTTTCTTTCAGTTTTCGATAATTTTGTCATTTCCAAAACAGCCATAATATTATCTTCCACACTTAATCTTCTAAAAACTGAAGCTTCTTGCGGGAGATATCCAATTCCCATTTTCGCTCTTTTATACATTGGCAATTCTGTAATATTTTCTTGATTCAAAAAAACTTTTCCTTCGTTCGGTTTAATCATTCCGACAATCATATAAAAAGTTGTGGTTTTTCCGGCACCGTTTGGACCAAGCAGACCAACGACTTCTCCTTGTGTAACATTTACGGAAACTTTATTTACAACCGTTCGTTTTTTGTAAACCTTAATTAAATTTTCACTTCGTAATGTTGAGTTTTCAGTCATAATTAATTTTTATTTAATTCAATAAACATTTTTTCAAATTTATTTTTATCCGGTTTATTTTCATATAAAATAAATGCCGGAAGCGTAAACGCTTTTTCATTTCCTTCAACTAAATTTTCCGGATGATATTCGCTTACCGGACTTCCATATAATTTTACATCGGTTACTTTATTTTCATCAATATATATTTTAAACTTTTCCGCACTTGATTTCAGCAATCCGTTCGGTTCGTCTTCCTCAAATAAATAATAGATGCTTAATACATTTCCGTAAACATTTGTTTGAACCAATTCCCCATTATTAAAATTGAGATAAATTGAATCTCCGGACATTTGATTAAATCTGAATTGATAAACGGAATCTTGAGAAATCATAATTGAATTATTCAATATTTCCACATTTTTAATTTTACTGCTATCCATTAAAATATAAATCGAGTCTCCGGTAACTTGATTTTTTTCATACCACAAAATCGGAACCGGTTTTTCATTTTGTTTAATTATTGTAATTTTGCCGGAAGCTTGATCATAAATTGTTGAATCATTAATCGATAAAAAATTTCCTTTTACAATTCTTACGGAATCAATCGCAATCAGAATTGAATTGCTGTCTCTTTTGGCTTCCATGTATTTTGATTGAATATACAAAGTATCGTAAGTACTATCACTAAGCTCTTCAATTTGAATCAGAAACGGATTGCCGAATATTTTTGAAATATTATTTGGTTTATCATCAAGAAGCTGATTGCCAACAATCGTAACATTATTTTCTTTGCTAAAAATTTTTACACTTCCGAATCCTTCAGTAAGTTTTGTAATTCTAAAATGAATTAAACTATCCGCCTTTATTTCTGAAAGTGAATCAGAAACCACAACTTTTTTTGTCGCAATAATTTTTTCTATATCTTTTTCATAAATTAATTTTTGAGAACGCAATGTTGAAACGGAATCGTAAAATAAAACATCACCTTTGAACTCTGCAATTTTTGTATTCAAATCATACTTACCGGAATTCGCAAATAAATTTGTCGATTTATTTTTTAACTGAACTAACGTATCTGAAGTTGTAATTTTTTCATTCCCAAAATAATTACCTTTCTCAGTTTTTATTACAACGCTGTCTTGAGTTAGTATAACGTTTCCAATTAGTATTGCAGAATTTTTATTAATATTTTGAATTGCTTTTCCGCAAGTTATTGTAACATCATCTTGAGTTATAACAACATTGCCAATTACTTCACGAATGTTTTCGCCTTCGATAAGTTTGCCTTTTAAACTATCGCCAATTATTATAATTTGGCTTTCTTTCTGTTGAGCATAAACTTGGTAAAATGAAAATACAATAATTATTATCAAAAATTTTTTTATCATTTTTTTTCAACATTTGTTACGTAAGTAATATCAAAAATTGTGTAATTTCTTAAACCTTGATCCGACTCAAATCCGTAACCTTCAATAATTTCTTTGTCACTTACAATTTTCACAAATTTATCCGTAACAATTTTTTTTGATTTATTTTTCCAAACTAATTCTTCTGTAGTTAAAGTTACACCGCTATCACTTTTTGCAATAACATTTTCAATAGCATACATATCTTGAGTAATATCATCAACTCTTCCTTTTTTGGAAGTTAGGCGAGACGTTTTCTGTTCTTTATCATTATAAAAATCAACAATTACGCCTTCAAGATATTTTTCATTTTTATTGCCAAGAACTTTTATTACATCTGAATAAAGTATGGCTTTCAATTTACCGCTTTCGGTAAATGTTATTTTTGCTTTTTTACTTTCTTGATCGGGAATTTCTTCGCTGTTAATTGAGTTATCTGTTTGTGGTTTTAATTTAGATTCTCCGCAAGAAAAATTTATAATTACGATGAAAATTACTAGAAGAAATTTTTTCATCTTCTCTGCAAACCTAATTTTACTAAATCATGTAAGTGAACAAGTCCGATAGGTTTTCCTAAATCGCTCACGGCAACCAAAGATGTGATATTATAATTTTCCATTTGCTGCAATGCAAAAGAAGCGAGTAAATTTGAATTTATAATTTTAGGATTTTTCGTCATAATATTTTTTGCTTTCAAATTTTTAAGATCAAGATTTTTTTCGAGTTGTCTTCTTAAATCTCCATCGGTAACTATTCCAACTAAATCTCCATCATTATTGATTACACAAGTTGCACCAAGTCTTTTTTTCGTCATTTCCAAAATTGTATCTTTTATAGATGTTTCCTCATTTACAGTTGGAAAATCAGAATCTTTATACATTATCTCAGAAATTTTTAATGATAATCTTTTTCCCAAACTTCCGGCGGGATGAAGCATTGCAAAATCTTCTTGGGTAAAACCTCTTAATTCCAAAACAGCAATTGCAATTGCATCGCCAATAACCAAAGCAGTTGTGGTTGATGAAGTTGGAGCCAAATCGTAAGGACACGCTTCTTCTTTTACACTTGCATCAATTACAACATCGCAATCTTTTGCAATTATTGAATTTGGCAAGCCCAAAATTCCTATAATTTTTACTTCCAATCTTTTAAACATTAAAATTAAATTTCTAAGTTCCTCTGTTGCGCCGCTTTTAGAAATTATAATTGCAACATCACCATTTCTTACCATTCCTAAATCGCCGTGAAGTGCGTCGGTCGGATGCAAATAAAAAGCGGCTGTTCCCGTTGAATTAAAAGTTGCAACAATTTTTCTTGCAATCAATCCGGATTTTCCCATTCCGGCAAAAATTATTCTTCCGCTTGAATTGTAGATTAGTTTTACTGCTTCAACAAATGAATTATTTAATCTTGAATTTAATTCCAAAATTGAATTAAGCTCAATTTCAATAACCTTTTTCCCTTTATCTAAAATATTTTGATCAGTCATTAATAACCTTTTACAACTTTATCAATTGCCAAAACTTTTTGCAATACCGATTCTAATTTATCAAGCTGTAATTGACTTCCGGCATCACTTAAAGCATTTTTCGGATCGGGATGAACTTCTAAAAATAATGCATCAATTCCAACTGCTGTAGCGGCTTTACTTAACGGTTCAATAAATTTCGGCTCTCCGCCCGTTACATTTGAATTGCTTGGCATTTGAACCGAGTGCGTTGCATCCATAACAATTGGGTATCCAAATTCTTTCATAATTATTAATGATCTCATATCAACAACTAAATTATGATATCCGAAAGTTGTTCCGCGTTCGGTCAATAAAATATTTTTGTTCCCCGTACTTTCTATTTTTTCGATTACATGCTTCATATCTTCCGGAGCAAGAAATTGCCCTTTTTTTACATTAACAATTTTTCCGCTTTTTCCCGCCGCAATTAATAAATCAGTTTGTCTGCACAGAAATGCCGGAATTTGTAAAACATCAACAATTTCAGAAACATTTGCAATATCATTTTCTGAATGAACATCCGTCAATATTGGAATGTTGAAATTCTTCTTAACTTCTTCTAAAATTTTAATTGATTCGTCAAAACCCAATCCGGTAAAGGAGTTCAAGCTTGTTCTGTTTGCTTTCTTAAAACTTGATTTAAAGATGAATGGAATATTTAATTTGTCAGAAATTTCTTTAATTTTTTCTGCAGTTAAAAAAGTAATTTCTTTATTTTCAATTACGCAAGGTCCGGCAATTAAAACTAAAGGTAAATTTTCACCAATTTTTATTTCACCAATTTCAATTGTCATTTTTCTTCTTCAAAAAAATTATTCTGCTGAATATTCTTTTTTGTCTTATTAAATCTAATATAAGCCAAATCTGTTGCTTCTCTTCCGCGCGGTGTGCGTTGAATAAAACCTTGCTGAATTAAAAAAGGTTCGTAAACTTCTTCAAGTGTTCCGGGATCTTCATTTACAGAAACGGCTAAAGTATTTAATCCAACCGGACCGCCTTTGAACTTTTCAATAATTGTAAGAATTATTGCTTTATCCATTTCATCAAGCCCGTAATTATCAACTTCCAAAGCCTTCAAAGCTTTTTTGGCAATTGATAAATCAATTTTATTTAAGTTTTCAAAATCGGCAAAATCTCGAGTTCTTCTAAGCAAACGATTTGCAATTCTCGGAGTTCCGCGTGACCTTCTTGAAATTTCATCCGCAGCATTTTCATCAATTGCAACATTTAATATTTTTGAGGAACGTTTTATAATTTCGGAAAGCAATTCACTTTCGTAATAATCCAATCTTGATTTAATTCCGAATCTATCACGCAAAGGAGCTGTAAGCAAGCCGGCTCTTGTTGTTGCGCCGACTAATGTATATTTAGGTAATTTAATTTGAACGGTTCGCGCACTTGGTCCGCTGTCAATCATAATATCAATTTTATAATCTTCCATAGCAGAATACAAATATTCTTCCACAACTGAGCTTAACCGATGAATTTCATCAATAAATAAAACAGAATTTTCTTCCAAATTTGTTAAAAGACCGGCAAGGTCCCCGGGTTTTTCAAGAACCGGTCCGGAAGTTGTTTTTAATTTTACACCTAATTCATTTGCAATAATATTTGCCAATGTTGTTTTCCCCAATCCGGGCGGACCAGTTAGCAAAACGTGATCTAAACTTTCACCTCGTTTTAATGCAGCGCCAATAAATACTTTCAGATTATCTGTAATTTTCTTTTGACCCGTAAAATCCGAAAATACTTTTGGTCTAATTGTTTTTTCAAAATTTATTTCATCTTCCGAAAGTATAGGATTTGTATTTTCTGATTCTCTCATTTTTTATATCGACTTTACTTTTCTAATTGTGAATTTATTTTTCCAATAATTACTAATTCTATCCGAATACAAAACTAACAAAAGCATTAGCGCTAACATAATAATTACAACAAAAATTGTTTGATAACTTGTAAGAGTTTTTCCCCAGAATTTATTAAATCCCGGAAACAAAGCACAGCCGTATAAAATAATAACATGAGCAACATAAAGCATTAAAGTTTTTTTTCCGGTATCAGAAATAATTTTGGGAATATGATTGAAATTTCTTGCTATAAACGCCATTAAACTATTTGCAATAATTACGTATCCTAATCTGACAATAATTAATGAGTTTGCATATAACCAATCTGAAATATTTTCCGGAAGCAAATGACTAAATGCATAAATAGCTAAATAAAGTCCCACAAGCGAACTACCAATTGTAAAAAGGAAAATTGAGAATCTTTTTTTGAAATAAATTCCTTCATTTTTACTAAGATAATTTCCCAACATTGCACCAGCTAAAACATAAATTACCCAAGGAAAGATTGGAAACAATGAACCGTTTTTTTCAAAAAAATAACCGGATAAAATTTGCGGCAAATAATTGTCCCAATTAATTTTTGCAACATATGGACTAACAATTAACGATATGAGAATTGTAAAACCTAATGTAATATTAAAATTTAGCTTAAGATTTTTAGAAATAAAAAGTACTGTAACAATTGATAGCAATCCAACGCCAATTAAATGTAATGCATCAACTGTTAAAAAAATATCCCATTGAGTTTTGCTTACCGATTCCAAATCAAATATTCTATGTGTCGGAAATCTTAATAAATAACCGATTCCAATAAGTGCAAATCCTCGTTTTATTCCTTTTGCAATTCTTGGATTCTGAAAAAAATCGAAATGATCAGCTTTTAGTAAATATGTAAATATTAATCCGGATGAAAACATAAAAATCGGCGCAGTAAATCCGCGCATCGTTAACCAAAAATTATATGCAACAGATTCGGTATTTCTATATTCATTGGAAAGAAACGTATCTGTAGTATGACCTTGAATCATCATAATTACAGCGAATGCGCGCATTAAATCAATAAATACAATTCTTCTTTTTTGATCGGATTTCATAAAAATAATTTATCAAAGATTAGTAAAAATAATCAAAATGAGAAGATTAAAAAAACCACTGTTCTTTCTTATAGATATGATAAAAAATGTTCATTTAAATTTTTAATAAATTTTTCTGGGATTTTCTTTTACCCATTTTTTGAGGAATGAAACAACTTCAATTGTTGAAGCACCGGGTGTAAATAATTCACCCACTCCCATTTTTTTTAAGGTTTGTAAATCTTCATCCGGAATAATTCCACCGCCAAAAAGTAAAACATCCTCTATTTCATTTTTTTTCATTTCATCCAAAATTCTTGGAAAGATTGTCATATGAGCCCCGGATAAAATACTAATTCCAATTGCGTCAACATCTTCTTGAATTGCAGCGCTTACAATCATTTCGGGAGTTTGGCGCAAACCCAAATATATAACTTCCATTCCCGCATCGCGCAAAGCAGCGGCAATTACTTTTGCACCTCTATCATGACCGTCTAATCCGGCTTTTGCAATTAAAACCCTAATTTTCTTTTCCATTAATTACCCAATAAATTTTAAGCTAAATAATTTTTAATTTTTGGAAAAACTCCAAATATTCCGCCGGTATGAAGAAATATAACTTTATTATTTTTTACATTTATGAAATTATCATTATATGCGTAAAATGCTTTTCCGGTATATGTTGGATCAAGAAGTATTCCCGTCTGCATAAAAAATTCTTTGAACAAATTAATTTTATTCTGTGAAATATTTTTGTAACCTTCTTCGGAATAATTATCCAAAATTTCCAAATTGTTAAAATTTGGTTTTAATTTCAAATCAAATACCTTAATATTTTCTTCAGTTAATTTTATTATATCTTCTTTCACAATTTCTTTTTTATCAATTACACTGATTCCGAAAATTTTAAAATTTAACCCAAGCAAAGCTTGACCAACCAATATTCCCGCAGCTGTTCCGCTGCTTCCGGTTGCCAATAAAATTCCAGTAAATTTTTTAAGATTTGTTTGTTCCGCAAGTTCGTTAACAAAATTTATATATCCCCAAATGCCCAAAGGAGAAGAACCACCGGAGGGAATTATATAAGTGTTTAATTTCTTTTTAGAAAGTTCCTTTTGATTTTCCAACATTACATCATCAACAAATTTATATTCACTTTTAGATAAAAATTTTATTTCCGCTCCAACGAATTTATCAAGGAATAAATTTCCATCCGGATTTTGATTTGAATTTCCCCAAAGAAAAAGTTTTGATTTCATTCCCAAAGAAGCCGCCGCAATGCAAGTTGCTCTTGCGTGGTTTGATTGATATCCGCCTCGTGTAAAAACATAATCAGCTTTTTTCATCTTTGCATCGTAAAGTAAATACTCTAATTTTCTAACTTTATTTCCGGTAAGTTCAACTCCGGTTAAGTCGTCTCGTTTTATAAAAAACTTATTTCCATTAAATTCAATTTGAGTAAACGGAGTTGGAATATTTGCGAGTGAAATTTTCTTTGGAATTTTCATTTATAAATTCTCTTGAATTCGTTGATAATGTAATTTTGCTAATTCCAAATCATCTTCAGTATCTACAGAAATACTTTCGTGATCGGTAACCACAACTTTTATTCTCATCTGATTTTCAAGCATTCGCAATTGTTCAAGTTTTTCAAACTTTTCTAAATCAGTTTGTTTTAAAGTTGTAAACTCCAACAATTTATCTTTCCGGTAAACGTAAAGTCCGATGTGTTTGTAAATATCCGCAACACGCAATTTTTGTTTATCAGAAATTTCTTCACGAACATAAGGAATTGGCGAACGAGAAAAATATAGAGCGTAATTATTATAATCGAAAACAACTTTTACAACGTTTGGGGAATTCAATTCATCAACAGTTATTATTCTTTTTGCCAAAGTTGAAACGGAAACAGTTTTATCAAACAGCAAAGGTTCAATAGCTTCATCAATCATTTTTCCCGGAATGAACGGTTCATCTCCTTGAATATTTACAATAATTTCTGCGGTAAATAATTTTTTTGCAACGTATGCAATTCTATCCGAGCCGGTTTCCATATCTTTTGGTGTCATTTCCACTTGGGCACCAAAATTTTTTGCAGCATTATAAACTCTTTCATCATCAACAGCAATTACAACATCAGAAAGCAATTTGGATTTTTTCGCACTTTCGTAAGTATGCTGCAGCATTGGCTTTCCGCCAATTAATTTTAACGGTTTTCCTTGAAGTCGTGTTGATGCAAATCTGGCTGGTATAATTCCTACTATCATTTTTATTTTTATTTATTCTGACTAATCACTTTTGGAACTTTGAAATGTTCATTTGTTTTATCGGGAGCATTTTTTAAAGCATCGTCTCTATTTGTACTTTCCTTCAAAATATCTTCTCTAAAAACATTAGAATTTTCAATTGGATGTGAAAGTGGTTTTACATTTTCTGTATCAAGTTCGTTTAACTTTTCCATATAATTCAGAATTTGATTCATCTCATTTGTATAATTTCCGATTTCTACTTCTGTAAATTCTAATCGAGCAAGCTCGGCAATTTTTTTTACATCTTGAATTGTAACTGACATTTTACACTCTTAAATTTTTATGGTTTCAATAAAAGCAATTCTTTTTTTAATTGATGGATGACTGTAAAAAAACCATTCCACAAAAGGATGAGGTTCTTTATCACCTAAATTTTGTTCTGTTAATTTATCTAAAGTTTTAATAAAAACATCTTTTTTATTTGTACTTCTAATCGCATATTCATCAGCTTCGTGTTCATATTTTCTTGATAATAAATTTGTAAGCGGAGTTTGAATTAACCCGATCAACATTCCCCAAAGTGATAAAATTGGAAGCGCCGCAATTTGAGTAATATTTGTAAATCCAAACCAGCTTAAAGAATTTGAATATAATACTGAAAGCAAATAAAGTGTTACAAAACTTGAAATTGTACCAATTGCAATATTTTTAATAATGTGTTTATGTTTGTAATGACCAAGTTCGTGTGCAATTACGGTTTCAATTTCATCGTTAGAAAATTCATTTGTTAAAGTATCCCCCAAAAGAATTTTTTTTGTTTTTCCTAATCCAGTAAATGCGGCATTGGCTTTTTTTGTGGTTTTACTCATGTTGAATTTAAAAATATTTTCAACCTTTAAATTTACATTTTCCGAAAGTTTGAAAATTCTATTTCGCAAATCTTCATCTTCAATCGGAGAGATTTTATAAAATATTGGAAGAATAATAATTGGAACAATTTTCGCTAAAATTACTGAAACAAAAAACAATAAAATTGCAAACGGCAGCCACCACATTTCTTGATAATAATTAAGAACATAGTAAAAAATTAATAATAACGGAATTCCAATTACTCCACCGACGATTGTACCTTTTGTATTTTCCCAAATCCAAGCAAAAAATGTTTGGTTTGATAATTTGTATTTATGTTCAAGAATAAAATCTGTGTACAAATTTATTGGAAAAAATAAAATTGAAACTGCTGCGCCGCTAATAATTACGTAAAAAATTAAATTAAGATATTTTGAATCGAAAAGTGAATCTCCAAAAATTTCTAATTTTTCACTTAATCCGGTAAGAAGAAAAACTAAAATTAGAATGAAAGTTAGAATTGATTTTGCAATTCCAAAACCGAGTTTAATATTATTGTATTTTTTTGAATCCATGAAAAGTATAATTTTTTATTGCGTTAAAATTACACTTTTTTTTTGATTTGTGCTTTTTGTGAAGTTAAACTTAAAATTATTTGAAGTCAATTGGTAAAAAGAAGATTAAGATTAAGAGTAAGATTAAGAATTTACAAAACAGATTATTCTAAATTCATTTTCATATTTCCTTAATCTTACTCTGTTTTTATCACATTTCCTTTTCGGCAGTTAAAATTTTGCCCTCAACAAACTGTCCTTGATCAATATGTTCTTGAGTAATGTAAACAATTCCATCTTCACTGTGCGGTTTACCCAAAGTACTATGTGCAGATTTTAATCCACCAAGAATTTTTCTTGCATCAGTAACGTAAACTAAATCCCCAGGATTTGCCGACATTTTTTTCATATCATTTTGTGAGAAGCACATCAAGTCATCCGAAGAATTAACCAATTTCCAATTGACTTTTATGGTTTCCCCATCAACATCGTTAACTTTACTTCCTTTAAACATTTCTTTGGCTTTTGCTAAACTCCAAACTGTTAATCCATCAGTGTGTGTTTCTTCAGAATATTTTGAATAATAATTTGCAGATAGAACAACAAAGACTAACATTAATATTGTTAAAAACATTAAAATTGGAAGAGATGCAACATTAAAAATAATCATTACAAAAATTGCTCCGGAAATAAATGTTAATCCGGAAAAAATTCCTTTATGATTTGGATTACTTTTAATTTTTTTAACTAAAGATATTTGCTGATTTCTTGTAAAAGTTGTAATTACTCCAACAAAAACACAAACAAATAAATTATATAAAGCTCCAATATAAGTATAAGGATGAGCCGGATCATAAGCGGTTCCGTGAGAAAATACTTCTATCAAAGGTTGAGGGTAATACATTCCCAAAACCATTAGCGCAACACCAACTACAAAAGTTGCAATTACTGCTGCGTTAGTAAATTTTTTCCAGAACACACCCAAAAATATTGCAACAACTAAAGGTGGTGTTAAAGTAGAATGAAAATATCCGTGTGCTTCATAAACAGTTGGAAATGCACTAAAAGGAATTACAGCTAAAACTCCAAGAACTGTAAACAATGCAGTTGCAATTCTTGCCGCAAATAATTCTTGTTTGTCTTCTTCCTTAACGCTTTTAACTTTTTTTGCTAACCATTTTTTTGCCGGTCTGTGAACATCATTAATATAGATAGCGGCAGTAGCATTTAGTAATGTATCGACTGTTGACATCAAAGCTGCAGTAAGCGCTGCCATAACAAATCCAAAAACTCCGGGTAAAGAAATAACATTTGCTACAACAACAAAAATATTATCGGGATTTGTATCGGGCGGAATTACAGATGGATTTACAATGGAAATAGCTTTTCCAATCCAACCGGCATTTCCCACAACAATTGCAGAAAGCGGAAGCATAAATAGGATATTAAAAGTTGCGGCTTTCCTTCCTTCATCTACGCTTTTGGTTGCCATAAAACGCATTACCAAACCCATGTTCATGAATAAAAATCCAACGGAACCAGCAATTCCGTCTTGCCAGAAAATTCCAACAAAATTAAATCCGGGAGGATTGTTAAAATTTGCTAACGGCAATTTCCAAGTAGTTGGAAGAAGTTCCCAAAATAATCCAAAACCGCCTATGTAATCAATTCCTAAAAAGAAAACCAACATTCCGGCAAAAATTAGTACAAATCCTTGTAAAAGATCAGTAAATATAACTGCAGTTTGTCCGCCGTAAGTTATATAAACTCCAACAATTAGGGCAATTACTACAATTAAACTCATTAAAGTAATTTCAATATGAATTCCAAAAAGTGTAAATTCCGGTGGAAGTAATGGTAAAATTGCCTTTCCCATTGTTAAAAATCCGATTCCAACATAACCAATCATATAAAGTAAGAGTAAAATTGTTGCAAGAAATCTTGTTGATGGCGAAAATCTTTTTTCAAAATATTCCGGAATAGATCTAATTTTTGTGTAAACAATTATTGGAAGCCAGCCGAAAATGAAAAACGGGACAAAAAACCAATCATTCATATAAGTCATAGTTGAAGAAAGCCCGGCTTCAAATCCTTTTGCGGAATATTTAATAAAACTATGACTTCCAACTCCGGTAGCAACAATGCTCATTGCAATTAACCACCAAGCAAACCTTCTTCCGCCAAAAAAGAAATCATTTGTTGTTCTATTATATTTACTGAAATATGACCCAAAAGCCATGATTGCCACAAAGTAAACAACCATCACTATCCAATCGGTCGATGTTCCAAGACTATGATGTACTTCCATAATTTTGATCTGATTTTGTTATGAAATTTTTGAATTTAAAAATAGAGAGCTGCAACTATGAAAAATGCATGAATTGCCATAAAATAAAAGAAACCAAATATTGAAACGTTCCACCAAAAACGGTGACTTTTTTTTGCAAAATTTACAGCTTTTGCTTTTTTAATAATTAGCATTCCGCTTAAGAAAAAAAGTCCGCCAACAACATATAAGTAAATAAACGGCATCCAAGTATCAAAAAATGTAGGCATTTTTATCTCAAATTTTATTTGTTGATTTTAGATTAACTAAACTTAATCAAGCATATTTTTACAAGCAAATTATTTTTGGATTAAATATTATGTGATTTTTTTTTGAAATTGATAGAAAATCTAATTTCGTGATTAAAATTAAAACGTTGCTTTTAAAAGTGAGTGTTTCTAACTTTGTTGGCTAAAAATTTTTATTTTTTTGAAATAAAAGGAGTTGTTAATTATGGGAATGATGGCAAGAATGAGAAGTCTTGCTCCATGGTTTATTATTACAGTTGGAGGACTTTTTGTATTATTTATGGTGCTTTCTGATTCAAGAGTTTCAGATATTATTGCAACAAGAAGTAATGATGTTGGTTCAATAAATGGAAATGCAATTTCTTATCAAGAATATTCAAATCTAATTGAACAATATAGAAAAGATCAAGTTCAAAGAACCGGTAGTGAAATTCCGGAAGCGCAAATGGATGCTTTCAGAGACCAAGTTTGGGAAAATTTGGTATCTCAAAAATTAATTGATGAAAAAATTAAAGAATTAGGAATTACTGTTACCGATCAAGAAATTTTGGATATAATTCAAGGACCAAATCCGCCGCAGATAATTACACAATATTTTGTTGATTCAACCGGTCAGTTTAACAGACAAGCTTATGATCAAGCAATTTATGATCCGCAAAATAAAGAAGCGATGGTTCAAACAGAAAATATTGTAAGACAGCAATTAATTCAGCAAAAATTAGCGAGTTACTTAAATGCTTCAATTGTTGTTAGCGATACAGACGTTAAGGATGCTTTTATTCAGCAAAATATGAAAATTTCTACAGAATATGCTTTTGTTGATATAAATACAATTGCTGATAATGAAATTTCCGTAAATGATTCTGAAATAGAAAAATATTATAATGAAAACACCGAAGAATTTAAAGTTGATGCACAAAGACAATTGAAATATGTACTTTTTAGCAATGCCCCAACAAAAGATGATTCAATTAGTGTTATGACTAATTTATCTGCAATTGTTAAAAAAATTGAAGGCGACACAACAACATTTAAATCCTACGTGGAAATTTATTCCGAAAAACCATACTCAAAAGATACACTCGCTTTAACAATGTTCGGAGGAGAAGCCGGTTTACAAATTTCAAAAGCTGCAAACGGAAGTTTAGTTGGTCCGGTTCTAACAAACGAAGGATATGTTGTTTATAAATTAGAAAATACAGTTCCCAGCAAAGAATCACTCGTAAAAGCTTCACACATTTTAGTAAAACATGGAACAGATGAAAATGCGGCAAAAGCTAAAATTGATGGAATTTATAATCAACTTTTAAAAGGTGCTAATTTTGAAGTTACTGCAAAACAAGCTTCAGAAGACGGAAGTGCAAGAAACGGCGGCGATTTAGGTTGGTTTGGTAAAGGTCAAATGGTTAAAGAATTTGAAAATGCTTCGTTTAATGGAAAAATTGGAGAAATTCAAAAACCGGTTAGAACTCAATTTGGTTTTCATATTATTAAAGTTACCGGAAAAAGCGATAAAAAATATATTGTAGAAAAAATTGTAAATGAAATAAAAGCATCGGCTACAACGGTTGATAAGGCTTACGATAAAGCAAATGATTTTGCATATATAGCTGAGAAAAATGATTTTATTACCGAAGCAGAATTATTAAAAATGGAAGTTAAAGAAACTCCTCAAATTACTGAAGAATCCAAAGTTGTTCCCGGAGTTGGATCAAGCGTAGCTTTAGTAAAATTTGCTTTTGAAAATGGATTAAATGATGTAAGTTCTGTTTTCAAAGTTCAAGCCGGATATGTTGTTGCAATGGTTTCAAAAATTGAAAATGCCGGAAAAAAACCTTTAGAAGAAGTAAAAGAAATTATCAAATCTAAAGTTTTACGAGAGAAAAAATTTGAAAAATCTAAATCAATTTGTACAGATATAAAAACTAAAATTGGCGGAACAAAAGATTTTGCAAAAGCTGCTGAAGTTTATAGTAAAGTTAAAGTTTCCGGAGTTGCAAATTTTGCTCCCAACGGAAATGTTCCAGGCGTTGGTCGTGATTTAGCATTTACTCAAGCTTCATTAGATTCAAAAATAAATGAAATAACAAATCCGGTAAAAGGCGCAAGGGGATATTATCTTTTAAAAGTAACTCAAAGAACACCAATTGATTCTACAATCTTTTCGATTCAGAAAAATTCAATTAGAGAAAATTTATTAGCTCAAAAGAAGAATATGGTTTTTGCAGAATGGATTGAAAGTCTAAAGAAAGAAGCAGATATTGAAGATAATAGATATCAATTTTTTAGATAATAATAATTTAGTTAAAAACTACAAGGCATCTTTGAGATGCCTTTTTTTTTGAATAGTTGAAATGGTTAAAATGAATTTTCAAAATTTAATTTTGAATAAACTTCTCAGCAAAAAATATAATATTGAAATCAAAAATATTTTTTTTCTACTTAAATATTCCAGTGGCAATTAAATAAGTTAACATTGCAAATAATGCTGATAAAGGAATTGTTAAAATCCAAGCCCATAAAATATTTCTTGCAACTCCCCAGCGTACAGCAGAAAAACCTTTTAAAGATCCAACCCCAATAATTGCACCAGTAATTGTATGAGTTGTGCTAACTGGTATTCCAGCTAAAGTTGCTCCAATTATAGTTAAACCAGCGGAAGATTCAGCACTAAAACCGCCGAATGGTGTAAGTTTTGTTACTCTCATTCCCAAAGTTCTGATTACTTTCCAGCCTCCAAACAATGTACCCAATGCAATAACAGAATGGCTTAGAATAATCACCCAAAAAGGAACATAAAATGTTTCGCCAAGTAAATTATTTGTAAATAATACAATTGTTATTATTCCAATTGTTTTTTGTGCATCATTTGAACCGTGACTAAGACTATAAACTGCTGCAGAAACTAATTGTAGCTTTCTGAAATATTTATCTACTTTACTTGGAGATTGATTTTTTACAATCCACAAAGTTATAATTGAAAAAAACGTAGCTCCAATAAATCCAATCAACGGAGCAAGAAAGATAAAAAGTACAACTTTTGTATATCCGGAAATAATTATAGCACCAATTCCGGCTTTTGTAATTGCGGCACCGCCATAACCTCCAATAATTGCATGCGAAACGCTAATTGGTAAACCAAAATGAGTAGCAGTAGCTGTTAAAATTATTGCTCCAACAATTCCGGAAAAAATCACAAAATTATCAACAACATTTACATCTACCAAACCTTTTCCAATTGTAGTTGCAACACTAACTCCAAATGCAAAAGCAGCCACAAAATTGAAAAAAGCTGCCCACGTAACTGCTTGTAATGGTGTTAAAACTCTTGTAGAAACTATTGTTGCAATTGAATTTGCAGCATCATTCATTCCATTATAAAAATCAAATACAAGTGCGAGGAGAATAATCAGTACAACAATATCCATATTTTTTCTTATGTGTTCTTTATAAAAATTGCTAAGATTACATTAGCTGTTGATTGGCATTTATCGCTGGTTCTTTCCAGAAGATCAATAATTTCTTTTTTCTTTATGAGTTCAATTGCATCTTTTTCATTTTCAAATAATTCCTTAATTGCCAGCTGATATACTTTGTCTGCTTCACCTTCAAGATCTTTCACCGCTTTCAATTCGTTTATTCGCTTAACTTTCAAATCTTGAATTGCAACTCCCAATTCTTTTACTTGTGCACGAATTATCAAAGCAAGTTTATCGGCATAATCAATTTTTTTATCAATATGAAATGTATCAACTCTAACTGTAGCTCCTAAAAGCATATCGCTGATGTCATCAAGTCTTTTTATAAGTGCAAAAATATCTTCGCGATCAAACGGAGTGACATAAGTTTTATTTAATCTTTTTGTAATTTTTTGCGCAGTTTCGTCACATCTTAATTCAAGCGGTTTCATTTTCAAAATATTTGCTTTTTGATCATCAAACGAGAATATTTTCTCCGTAATAACCGCCATTTCCTCAATTTGCGAAATCATCGTTTTGAAATCTTCAAAATATTTTTCTTCTTTTGGTAATAATTTTTTAAACATATAACACCAGAAAATTTTAAGAAATTTATGATATTTTATTTTTTGAATTGCTAAAGTTAAGTAAACTTGATTTATTCACCAATAAAAATATACTTTGAAGTATTATTATCTGATTATTTTAGTAATTAATAGAATTTTTCGGTGTATTCAAAAATTTTATATTTTAATATTAATAACTAAATTTTTCACTTTTCCTCAACAATATTTTTAGTTATTATCACTTCACTTATGAAAAATTTTTTAACATATTTTTTCTTGATAAATACAGGCTTTCTATTTGCTCAATATGATGAAAATAATTTCTCAATCGGAATTGGATATAATTATACAACATCATCTAAAATTTTTCTAAACCCAAATGCCGCTGATATTTTTGATCAAAATCAATATTTCGATATTGGTGATTTTCAAAATTATTCTTTTGATTTTAGATACAAACTGAATGATTTAATAATTCTTGGATTATCATCCGAATATTTAACAAATAGCGAAAGCGGAAGAAACTTAACTTCCCCAATTTTTATTGTTGAAGATGGTTTTGAAATTTATCCCATTGAACTTTCTATTTATTATTTTCTTCCTTTTTCTACCGAAAATTTTAAATTCTTTTTTGGCGGTGGTTTGGGAATTTATTTGGGAAATAGAACAAGAAATTTCGGCAATGTAGAATTTGAAAAAATTGATTCGGAAATCGGATACGGAATTCAAGTTAGCACCGGTATGGATTATATGGTTTTAGATAATATTTCTCTTCGCGGTGAAATTCGTTTTAGAGATCCGGATTTTAAAGTAACCAATAAATACAATGATAAAACCGTAATTTATGAAGGAACAACTTATACGGTTTCCGCGACAAACTTAATTTCAAGAATTAATGTTGATGGAATTACTTTCCGAATTGGTGCGGCGCTTCATTTCTAAATTTTAACAAAACTTCGTCTCTTAAAAATCATTTAATTATATTTGCTTTCAAAATTTACAGAATTTATGATTGAAAGAATTTATCTTACCGGATTTATGACAAGCGGAAAAAGTACGTTGGGAAGAATTTTAGCGAATTGTATTGGTTGGAATTTTTTCGATCTTGATGTTGAAATTTGCGTTGACGAAAAAAAAACTGTTACAGAAATTTTTGATACTAACGGTGAAAATTATTTTAGAAATATTGAAAGTTTAAAATTGAGAAATTTATCCGCACATAAAAATGTCGTAATCTCTCTTGGCGGCGGAACTTTGATAAGCGATGAAAATGTTAAATTTATTAAAGAGAACGGACATTTAATTTATTTGCGTGTTTCACCGGAAGTAATTTATACGAGGATAAAGAAAAAAACTGATCGTCCGTTGTTCAAAGAATTGGTAATTGCTGAAAATCCGAAAGAAGTTTTTCTAAATAAAATAAATAATATGTTAAGTGAAAGAGAACCGTATTATCAGCAAGCAAATCTAATTTTTGATGTTGATAATTCTCCAATTGGACAAACAGTTGATAGATTTGTTAAAATTATAAATAGAGTTATACTTGAAAAAAATAAAAATTAATATTCCGAATAATGAATACGAAGTTTTTCTTGGTAAAAATATTTTTCCAAATATTATAAATTTTTTAAAAGATAAAAATCTCTATCAAGATTATTTTTTAGTAATTGATAAAAATGTTAATAAATTTTACTCAAAAGTAATTGATGACGCATTTTCATCTTCAGAAAAAAAAGTAAAAAAAATAATTGTTGAATCAACCGAGAAAAATAAAAATTTTGATTCCGTTCAAAAAATTCATTCAGAACTAATTAAGAATAATTTTGGTAGAGATTCTATAATAATTGCAATTGGCGGCGGAATTATTGGCGATGTTGCCGGATTTGCTGCTTCAACGTATATGCGCGGAATTAATTATGTTCAAATTCCCACAACACTTCTTGCTTCAGTAGATAGTTCGGTCGGTGGAAAAACGGGAATAAATTTTGAGAGCACAAAAAACATTATCGGCACTTTTTATCAGCCAAAATTTGTTTTAATTGATACAAAATTTTTCAGCACATTGCCCAATGATGAAATAATTTGCGGTTTGGGTGAAATTGTAAAATATGCATTTTTGATCGATAAAAATTTCTACAAATTCGTAAAAGAAAATATTAATAAAATTATTTCTAATGATGATGAAATAATTAGTAAAGTAATTTTCACATCCGTAAAATTTAAAGGAAGCGTTGTTACCAACGATGAAAAAGAAAGCGGAATTAGAAAAATTTTAAATTTGGGTCACACTTTTGCACACGCTTTTGAAGTTCAGCAAAATCATAAATTAAAACACGGACAAGCCGTAATTGTTGGGATTACTTGCGCGTTATATCTTTCCAAAAAAATAAATCTAATTGAAGAAAAATATTTTTATGAATATTTAAATTTCCTTTTACAATTTTCCGATAAAATAAAACTTTCCAAAGTTGATAATGAAAAAATTTTTAGTGTGATGCAAAAAGATAAAAAGAATAGAGATAACAAAATAAAATTAGTATTGCTGAATAGTGTTGGAACAATCCTTACCGATATTAGTGTTGAGTCGCAATTAATTAACCAATCAATTTCAGAAGCAATTGTACATTTCTAAATTATGAATAAATTGAAAATTTTTTTAATTCTCCAAGTAATTATTTCAATAAATATATTTGCGCAAATACCAAGAGAAACCCGCGCAGTTTGGCTTACAACAAATCTTAAATTGGATTGGCCTCCAAACACAACAGATGAAGAATATCAGAAAAAAACTCTTCGCGATATGTTTAAAACTATAAAAGAAAAAAATTTCAATACAGTTTATTTCCAAGTGAGAAGTAATGGAACGGTAATGTATAATTCCGAAATCGAACCCTTCTCGCCGTATATAACCGGGACGGTCGGCAAAATTCCTTCATATGATCCGTTGCAATATGCAATAGAACTTGGTAAAGAATTTAATTTGGAAGTTCACGCTTGGGTAAATATGATAAGATGTTTCACCGGAAATGATGAAAAAATTTCTAAACATCCTAAGCATGTAAAAAGTGCACATCCAAATTGGGTTGTAAAATATTCTGAAAACGGATCAACATCTTATTGGCTAAATCCCGGAATTGAAGATGTTCAAAATTATCTTGTCGATATAATGATTGAGCTTACAACTAAATATGATATCGACGGAATTCATTTAGATTTTTTTAGATATCCGGGAAGTGATTTTTCTGATGAAAAATATTTTAAGCGAAACGGTTCTAATATTTCTAAAGATGATTGGCGAAGAAATAATTTAACAACTATTTTAAGAAAGTTTAAAGATGCGGCTAAACCAATAAATCCATATTTAAAAGTTGGAATTGCTCCAATTGGAATTAGAAAAAATTTAGTTGGTGCAACTGGTTGGGAAGGATATTCAAGTGTTTATCAAGATTCTGAAATTTGGCTAAAAGAAAATTTAGTTGATTATTTAGTTCCGCAAATTTATTGGGGATTTAATAAAAATCCCAAATTTGATGTTTTAGCAAAAGATTGGGTTGAGAAATCTTACAATAAAAATATTATTCTTGGATTGGGAGCGTACAAAGAAGATGTAATTCCGCAATTAAATAAAATGATTGAATACGCTAGAAATATTGGAGCAGCCGGAGTTTCATTTTTTAGATATGAACATATTGATAATACAAAAAAATATTATACTGATATTGCTTTTCCGGCTGAAATGCCGTGGAAAGTTTTGGATAATTCCGAGCCGATTGAAAATTTAATTTGTGAAGTTGAAGAAATTTCACCCAAAGAAATAGTTTTAAGCTGGGATAATAATCATGCTTTAAAAACTCCCAACCAAATTAGATTTTATGTTTTATACGATAATACTGATCAAAAAACTATTGCAAGAATTATTTCATTAGATAAGCGGCAAGCAAAATTAAAATTTTCAAATCCTACAAAATTATCATTCAATTATAATATTGGAAAAATTGATAGACTTTGGAACGAAGTTAATTTCTCTAATCCAGTATTGGTTAAAGTGCCGTTTTTAGAAAAGTTAAAAGAAGAATCTGCAATTAGTATTTCTCCAATTTTATTAAAACAAAATGAAGATGAATTTTTATTATCAGTTCACTCATTTGAAAAACAAAAAGCAAAAGTTGGAATTTTAACAAAAGAAAATATTTACAAGGAAATTGAGTTTGAATTTGAACTTGGTGAAAACATTATAAAATTAAGTGAAAATTTAGAAGAAATAGAATCAATTAAGATTATTTTTCTTAGTGATAAAAGGGAAGAAATTTTAAATACAATTTAAAATGAATTTTCTAATGAAATAGTTTTGGCTTGTTTTACTAATTCAAATAATGACGTAAATATTTTCCCGTAATTGATTTTTCATTCATCGCAATTTCTTCCGGAGTTCCAACGGCAACAACTTCTCCGCCTTTATCACCGGCATCCGGACCCAAATCTATAACGTAATCCGCACATTTTATTACGTCTAAATTATGTTCTATTATAATTACCGAATTTTTATTTTCAACAAGAACATTAAAACATTTTAATAATTTATCGATATCATCAAAATGCAAACCGGTTGTTGGTTCATCAAAAATAAAAAGTGTGTGATTATTTTTCTGCTGTGAAATCAAATGCTTTGCAAGTTTTATTCTTTGCGCTTCCCCGCCGGACAAAGTATTTGAAGGCTGTCCAAGATGGATATAACCCAAACCAACATCTTGCAGAGTTTTTAAATAAGTTAAAATCCTATCATTTCCGGAAAAAAATTCTACGGCTTCATCAACCGTAAAGTTTAAAACATCAACAATATTTTTTCCCTTATAAGTAACTTCTCTAAGTTCTTTTTTAAATCTTGTACCTTTGCAATCATCGCATTCAAGATAAAGATCCGCTAAAAACTGCATTTCAATTTTCACAAACCCATCACCTTTACATGTATCGCATCTTCCGCCATCAACATTGAATGAAAAAAATCCGGGTTTATAACCTCTTAATCTTGCTTGCGGAGTTGATGCAAAAATATCTCTAATAATTTCATAACCTTTTACATAACTAATTGGATTTGATCTTGGCGATTTTCCAATCGGCGATTGATCAACAATTTCAATTTCTTCAATTGATAAAATTCCCTCCAATGTTTTGTACTTACCAATTTTATCGGGATTTTTGCCTAACATTTTTGCAATTCCGCCATAAATTATATCATGCACCAAAGTGGATTTTCCCGAGCCGCTGACTCCGGTAATTGTTACAAATTTTTGCAAAGGAATTTCTACATCTAAATTTTTAAGATTATTTTCTGCGGCTCCGGTAATTTTAATTTTTATTGTTTCTTCCGAATTTCTTTTTTCCGGCAAGGGAATTTTTTTATTGCCGGAAAGATAAAGCCCGGTAAGCGATTTTTCATTTTCAATAATTTCTTGATAAGTTCCGTTTGCAATAATTTCACCGCCGTTTTTTCCGGCTTTTGGACCAATATCAAAAATATAATCTGCTTCTCTCATCATTTCTTCATCATGTTCAACAACTAAAACTGTATTACCAATATCACGTAAAGATTTTAAAATACTAATTAATTTTCCGTTATCTCTTGGATGAAGTCCAATGCTCGGTTCATCCAAAACGTATAAAGTTCCAATTAACGCAGAGCCGAGAGATGTTGCTAAATTTATTCTTTGTGTTTCACCACCGGAAAGTGTGCTGCTCAATCTGTCTAATGTTAAATAGCTCAATCCAACATCATTTAAAAATTTTAATCTTTTTTGAATTTCTTTTAATACGCTTCCCGCAATTTCATTTTCGTAATTCGTTAACTCTAATTCTTCAAAAAATTCATAAAGTTTATTTATTGGCATTTTCACAATATCCAGCATTGATTTAAACTTTATTTTTATTTGAAGCGCTTCTTTTCTTAATCTTGAACCTTTGCAAGATGAGCAAGTTGTATAGCCCCTATATTTGCTTAACAAAATTCTAATATGCATTTGATAAGTTTTCTGCTCAAGTTTTTTGAAAAATGGATCAATGCCAATAAATTTATCAAAACCGCTCATAATATTATTTAACTGAACTTCTGATAATTGTCGGAATGGAATACTTATTGGAATTTTATTTTCCTTAGCAACGCGAATTAAATCTCTTAAATATTTGCTGAATTTTGGAGTTCGCCATGGAGCGATTGCTCCTTCAAGAATTGTTAAATCGGGATTTGGAATTACTTTTTCCATATCGATGCCGATTGTCTTTCCAAAACCTTGGCAAACCGGACAAGCGCCATAAGGATTATTAAAAGAAAAAAATCTCGGTTCGGGTTCACTGTATTTTATTCCGCAGCATTCATATTGATTATTAAAATGCTTCAACTCATTTGTATCCGCATTTATAATTGTTAATTTGCCTTCACCTTCTTTTAACGTTATTTCTATTGATGAAGCGAGTAGCTCTCTAACTCTTCCTTGTTTAATTTTAAATCTTTCTATTACTACAAAAATATCGTCTTTCTTTTTGGGTAAAGTTTCAGAAGAATTTAAATCAATTAATTTATTTTTATTAAATATTCTGTAAAATCCTTTTTTAACTAAATGACTTAATTCTTCTGCAACATTTCTACCCTCGTGTTTATGCATTGGGAATGCAAGATAAAATTTTGTTTCTTCATCTTTTTCTTCAAGCCATTGTGTTATTGTTGCAACCGAATCTTTTTTTACAATATTTCCACATTCAAAACAATATGTAATTCCGATACGTGCAAAAAGCAAACGCAGATAATCATAAATTTCTGTTGAAGTTCCAACTGTTGATCTTGGATTTCTTGCGCCGGTTTTTTGTTCAATAGCAACTGCCGGAGAAATTCCATAAATAAAATCCAAATCGGGTTTGTTCATTCTTTCAAGAAACTGTCTTGCGTAAGAAGAAAGACTTTCAACAAATCTTCTTTGACCTTCGGCGTAAATTGTATCAAACACTAACGAAGATTTTCCGCTTCCGCTAACTCCGGTAAAAACAACCAACTGATTCTTTTGAATTTCCAGATTTATATTCTTAAGATTATGTTCTCTTGCACCTTTAAGAATAATTTTATTTATAATATTTGAATTATTTTTTTCTTCCATTTAATAAGGATTGGTTAATTGCAATTGAGTAAGATAGTAATTTTTGAAGTGAATTTTCCAGTTAAAAAATTCAGAAAATTTGTAATTGTTGAATTATAATTGTACTAAATATAATTCCGTTTAACTATAATTTCTTTGATGACAATTCTTCTTCTAATTCTCTTAGTTCTTTTATTTTTATATCTAACTTTTTATTTTGTTCTTCAATACTTTTTAATTGATTATTAATTTTTTCTTCAAATTCCGGGCGACTCCAATAACCTCTTTGTTCAAAATAATTTTTAAATAACCAATTGTGTTTTAGTGCTTCCATATTTTCCGCAAAAGCATCAGCACCAATTTTAGCATTTTGTGTTGTATTTGTTAAATTGGAAACAATTGTTTTTATCGAGTCATAAACACTTTCGTCGGATAATAATGCACCAAGCGCACCTTGACCTTTTTCAATTCTGCCAATTAAATTTCTTAAATCAATTGCAGCACTATCAACATTTCCAACAATATTTTCAACGTTGGTTCCAAGTCCGATTATAAATCCTGACATTTTTTCCAATCTATCAACCATAATGTTCAAAGCAACATCAGCAGATTTTACTATTGTTACTGTTTCGGTATAAAGTTCTTTATCATTAACTAATTTACCAATAGTTCCTTCACCGGCATTTACTTTACCCATTACTTCGGAAAGTTCTTTTGTTAAATCTTTCATAAAGCCCATTATACTTTGAGTTTCCGCAATTATTTGCGACATATTAACCGGAGCTTTTGAAAGTATAACTCCACCATTTTCAATTGTTGCATTTTCTTTTGATCCGGGCGTAATTATTACAATTTTACTTCCAATAATTCCTTCGGTTTCAATTCCGGCTTCACTATCTAATCTTATAAATTCTTTAACATCTTCGCTGATTCTCATAGTAACTTCAACACGGTATTGATTTACTTCCATCAACTTAACATCACTTACACTTCCAACGTTAAGTCCGTTTAATCTAACGGCTGCGCCGGTTCGCAATCCTTCAACATTATCAAAATAAGTTTTTACATAAATACTATCTGTAAATAATGATTCTTTGCTTCCAATAAGGAAAATTGCAATAACCAAAAGAACAGTTCCTAAGAAAATGAATAGTCCAAGTTTTGCACCTTCCAATTGCTTTAACATTTATTCCTCTCTTTACTCAACTATTTGATTACTAAAAAAATTTTTAAGGAATTTATCTTCCGAATGTGATAATTCTTCAATTTTTCCTTGATAAGCAATTTTGCCGTCTTTAAGAAATATATTTCTATCGGAAATAATATTTGCACAGTTTAAATCATGCGTAACTATTATTGATGTCATTTTTAACTGCTTCTGTAATTCCAAAATTAATTCACTTATTTCTTTAGATGAAATTGGATCTAATCCGGTTGTTGGTTCATCGTAAAACATAATTTCCGGATCAGTAATAATTGATCTTGCCAAACCAATTCTTTTTTTCATTCCGCCGGAAAGCTCTGATGGCATTTTATCAATTGCATCTACGAGCGAAACCATTTCTAAAGTTTTTATAATTTTTTTATCTGCATCTTGATTTGAAATTTCAACATTTCTTTGAAGTGAAAATTTTAAATTTTCCCGCACGGTCATTGAATCATAAAGAGCTGCACCTTGAAAAAGAAAACTTGTAAATTTTCTTACCTTATTCAATTCTTTTGAAGAAAGCGATGTGACTTCTTTATCCTTAATAAATATTTTTCCATTATCCGGTTTTAATAATCCAACTATGCATTTTAGTAAAACACTTTTCCCGGTTCCGCTTCTTCCAAATACAACAAGGTTTTCACTTTTTTCTACATTGAGCGAAATATTATCAAGAACAATTTTATCGCCAAATTTTTTGCTCAGATTTTCAATTCGGATAATATAATTTACATCGGCCATATCATTAAAGAAATTTTTACTAAAACAGTATCAAATAATAAAATAATTAATGACGCCAAAACTACTGCTGTTGTTGATGCTTTACCAACTCCTTCGGTTCCGCCATCTGCAATATAACCTTTGTAACATCCAACAATTCCGGTAATATAACCAAACACAAAAGTTTTAGAAATGCTTGGAATTAAATCACCGAATTTTACGCTATCCACAACTGCGTTTTTATAATATTCAAAATTCATTCCTTGCGAAAGTGTTAATGCAAAAAAGCCTCCGCCGATTGCAAGAAAAATAACATACACAGTTAATATTGGAAGAATCATTGTTGTTGCAATAACTCTTGTTACAACTAAATATTTAAATGGATTAATTGCTGAAACTTCCATTGCATCAATTTGTTCGGTTACACGCATTGAACCGAGCTCTGCACCAATTCCGGAGCTTACTCTTCCGGCAAAAATTAATGCCGTAATTACCGGAGCTAATTCCCGAACAATGGAAAGTGCTGAAGCGCCGGGAAGAAAATCGGATGCACCGAATCTGACAAATACCGGTTCACTTTGCATCACAATAACTAAACCGATTACAAATCCCGTAATACTTACAATTGGAAATGTTTTAATTCCCAATTCATTCATGTGTTTTTTTATTTCCGGAATTTCATACGGCGGAACAAATGCTTGCTTTAATATTTCCCAATTAAAAATTGTTAATCCGGTTACAGTAACAAAAAAATTATACAATAATTCGCGGAAATTTAAATCTTTTTTATTTATATGGTTCGGAAGATTCATTTTAAGTAAAGTGTTTTGGAATAATTAAAATAAAGAAATTTACTTACTAATAAATATACTAAAAAGCATTTTCAATATAAGTTATTTTAGGAGGAAGATTTTTATTAAGTAAAATTCCAATTACATCAATTCTGCAATCAGTATCTTTAATATTTTTTTCATACAAATATGCTTCGGCAATTTTTCTAATTTGTCTCTGTTTATTTTTTGTAACAGCTAATTCGGGTTCACCAAATTCCAAATTTTTACGAGTTTTAACTTCAACAAAAACCAAAATATTTTTATCCTTTGCAATAATATCAATTTCACCGTGACCGAAATGATAATTTTTTTCAATAATTTCAAAACCTTTTTCGGCAAGAAAATCAGTTGCTATATTTTCGCCTCTATCACCGGTTTCTTTTTTATTATTTTCCATTTTAAAGTAATGTTTCTTGATTATTTTGAATTATATTTTTTAAAAACGTAATTCTATGCAAAGGAGAATAACTATGTTTTTTAATTGCATCAATGTGCTGTTTTGTTCCATAACCTTTGTTTTTATCCCAATAATATTGCGGGAAACTAATTGCAGCATTTTTCATTATTTCATCTCTTTTAACTTTTGCCAAAATTGAAGCTGCCGCAATTGAGAAAGATTTTGCATCTCCTTTCACAATTGTTTTAGTTGGAATTTTAGAATTGAATGATTTGTTCCCATCAATGATAATTAAATTTGGTTTTGTTTTCAGATTTTCAACTGCAATTTTCATTGCCTTTAAAGTTGCTTGAAGAATATTAATTCTATCAATTTCTTTTTCATCAACAATTCCATACGCAAAACTGATTGCTTTTTCTTTTATTAATTTATCTAAACTTTCTCTCAAATTTTCTGAAAGTTGTTTTGAATCATTTACACCGGGAATAAAAACTTCTTTTTCAAAAATTACTGCTGCTGCAACTACCGGTCCAGCTAATGGTCCGCGACCAGCTTCATCAATTCCGGCAAGGAAATAATTCTTATCTAAAATAAATTGCAGATCAAATATTTTATTTTTTTCCAAAATCATCCAGCTAAAATTGCAATCAATCCAAACAACATGCTGAGTTTTAGTAAATGGCTTATTTGAGATATTTTATTTTCAAAATTATTTTTTAGTATAAGTTTTAATACATACGCCAAAATTAAATTAACAGAAAAAAGTACAATAATAAAATACTCAATTTTGTAAATGGAATTTACAAATGGATAAAATGTAAATAGAATTAAAACAATTATGAGAAATGACAAAAATATTTTAGTTGATTTCATTCCAAATTTTAATGGAAAAGTAATTATATTATTTTCCAAATCACCTTTTTGATCTTCAACATCTTTTACAATTTCTCGAATTAAATTTACTAAGAATGCAAACAATGCCGGAATAATTGCGGCTTGTAAATTATTAACCGCAATTCCGCCATAAATAAATGCCAATGCCGTACAAAAAGCGACTGTTAAATTTCCAAGGAGAATTATTCTTTTTAATAAATATGAATAAAGAAGTAAAATTAGACTTACCAAAATTGCAATAAAGAATAAATCCCATGAAACTGAATAAGATAAAAATAATCCACCAGCGGTAAATATTATATATAAAATAATTGCAAAGTTTATTGAGATTTCATTTGAAGGAAGCGGTCTCTCTGGACGATTAATTAAATCAATATTATAATCAAAGATATCATTAATTATATTTCCAGCTGCCGCAATTAATGATGCTGAAAAAGCCGCAAAAAAAATATTTTGAGAAACATAAAAATCTTCTGAAGAAATTATTGCGGATGAAATTACAACAATAAATGTTATGAGAAAATTTATTGGTCGAGAAATTTTTATTATTGCCAAAAATATTTTCATAAAAATAATTTACTTTGTTTTATCTGAATTTATAAATTTTACAAACTCTAAAAATCATTTACTAAGCCGAAATGAATAAATCCATTAAGCAAAGAAGTTCCTTCGGCAATTGCATAACTAACTTTCATAATTCCCAAACCGGTTTCTAAACTTAATCCAAATCCGTACCCATTTGCAAATCTTTCTTGTCGAATTGCTGAATTTTCTAAATTGTTTGTCTGCAAAAAATAACCGCTATCCCAAAATGCAAAAAGAAAACTTCTTTGCGAAAGTAAAAATCTATATTCAAGATTTGACCAAATTACTCTATTTCCAATAAAAGAGTTTTCTCTGTAACCTCTCAAAGAATTTGTTCCGCCAAATTGGAAATAATCACTTGCATCAAAATAATCACCAATAATTTCTTTTGCATCAATCTCCAGAGAAAGAACTTGCGATTTGAAAAATGAATAATATCCGCCGAACTCAAGCTCATAATTATGATAATTAATATTTCCGTTTAATTCAGAATTAGCCAAAGAATTTATTTTTTTTTGTCGGTATTTATATGTTGATCCAAAAACCAAACCCTTTGTTGGAGAAAAAATATCATCGCGATAATCAATTTTTACTTTCAATCCGCTGTTTAATGAAGAAGAATTCGGAATATTATTTATTGTCGTTTGAGTCAATGTGGGTATAACAAATTCACTTTCTAAAATTAATGCAGCGCTGATATTTTCCGTTGCGAGAAATTCCAAACTTCCGCCAAATAATCTTTTAACGTAAGAGCTGTCTTGCTTTCTCTGAAAAAATTCTAAATTAAGATTAAACGGATAATTAAAAATCCACGGTTCTAAATATTTTAAACTAAGCTCTTGAGTTGTGCTACTTTCTTGCTGCCATTTTATTGCGGTTCCGCGACCGGTTCCAAATAAATTTCTTAAAATAATATTTACAAAACCAGTTAAATAACCTTTCCCGATTTCAGTTTGTGCGGGAACGTAACCAATTATTCCATCAAATGAATTTGTATTTTTTTCTTTGATAGAAATTTTAAGAACTCCATTATTTTCATTATCAACAAAATATTTTGGAGTTTCAACCGATTCAAAAAAATTTAACTTATTAAGAAGAATTGGAATTCTATCAATTTTCTCTTGAGAATATTTTTCATCACTTGCAATTCTTAATTCATTAATAATTACATTATTATTTGTTTTAATATTTCCTTCAATTTCAACTTTGCTGATTTTTTGCAATTCACCTTTTTGAATTGAAATATAAATATCTGCAAATTTATTTTTGTTACTATCAGAACTTATTATAACTGATTGAATTTTAACTTCAGCAAAAGGATATCCATTATTTTCATAAAAATTTAAAACATTATTTATTTCAAACTCCAAATACTCCGGATTAAATTGAGCATCAACAAGTTTTTGAAAATATTTTTCGTAAATGAGTGAGTCTGAATTGTTCTCATTGATAACATTAATTTTTCGAATAATAATTATTTCATTTTCTGAAATTTTATTTAAATCATTTTGAGAATAAATTGTAAGTGAGAATAAAAACGAAATGACGAAAATAATTTTATTAAATGGTTGGCGAATCATCAATTAATTTTATTTTTTTTCCTATTTCTTGAATTGTAACTTGTGAAGTTAACTTTTGTGCATTTTCCAATTTTACTTTACAAACTTCTAAGGTTGAAGCATTCAAAGCGCCAAGCGCCGAGCCCAATTTAACAAAATCATTAAATATTAGTGATTTTTCCAAACCATAAATTATTCCGGCTAAAAATGCATCTCCGCTTCCGGTTGGATTTATTTCTTCAACAATCGGATTTTCTACTTTATAATTAAAATCAGCTTTCGACGTGTAGAAGGAATTTTTTCCGTTTGTGATAAATGATAAATTTATTCCGGATTTATAAAAATCATTTAAAATATTTTGATAATCTTTTTCGGAATCTAATTTTACTTTAAGATGTTTTTTTATTTCATCAGCATTATTGTGAATAACTGTTGGGCTTAATTTTATTAGCTTTTCGAGATTTTCACCGTAAGTATCAAGAACGGAAATTTTATCATATTGATTGCAAAACTCTAAACCTTTTTCAATAATTTGTGAACAATTTTCGCTCGGCACACTTCCGGAAAAAACTACGATTGAAGAATTTATAATTGCTTTTTCCATTTTGGAAATGAATTGAGAAATTTCTTCATTTGAAATTATTTGATTAACTCCAAAATATGTTTGAAGTTTTTTATTTGTTTCATCAAAAATTAAAGAAGCTTCTCGCGTTTCCGATTTTGTATTTATTGAGCTGAAATTAATATTTTCTTTTTCAAGAATTGATCTAATTATTTTGCCTTTGTTTCCGCCAAGAAAAGTTAATGAGTGATTTTGAATTCCTAAAAAATTTAGTTGGCGACTAATGTTAATTCCTTTTCCGCCGGCAGAATAATTTTCTTTGTATGCACGGTAATTTTGCGAAAGATCTTTAAAAAATAAATTTCTTTCTAATAACGGATTTAATGTAATTGATAATACCATTTTTAAGGTCTGTATCTAAACCAATCTCCGTAAGCCGGATTTTCTAATCTGTAATCGCCAAAATTTGTTTGGTCGACAAAAATAAAACTTCTATTCAATATGTAATAATCCCATATTTCATATGGCTTTGAGTCAATTTCATATGGTCGTCTTGTAACTTGATCCGGTGGACCAAGAGTTATATAAACCATTCCCATATCACTTCGCCAACCTTTAAAATATCCGTCAAAATTATCGTTCGCATATTCAACTCTTCTGTAATATTCATTCAATGTTTCATTCTCAATTGTATTTGGCGAAGGATCTAATCTCTTCCAATAATTTAAATATCGTTTTAATTTTTCATCATAATTTTCACCATCTTCAATAAAAGAAACATCATCTGAATTTGCTATGTACTGCATTTGTTTTATTGATTCATCTAAATCTTTAATTGATGTCGGATATCCAAATATTTTAGAGTAGATTTTTTTAGCAATCCCTTTTATAATTTTATGATTTTCATCATTAACTTTTACAACAATTTGGTAATCGCCTAAAGCAAATTTTATGTTTTCAAGAGTTTCATGAATTTCATTTTTGCCAATTTTAAGTTCTCGAACTACATCATTTTTAAAGAGTTGATTTCCTTCTTTATCAACAATATTATATGAAATATTTTGCATTCCATCTTTATTTGTATAAAGTTCGTAGAAGAACGAAAGTGCAGAATCATGCGAAGTTACCATATTTGAAATATTTGGAATTATTTTTGAACCTTCGTTTGTTTCAATAAATTCGGATACAATTATTATATCGCTTAAATCCAAAACTTTTGAAAATTCTCTCACTTTTATATTTTGTTCAAACGGATGATATTTTCGCGATTCCAAATCTTCAATTTTGCATACAAACTTATATTCACCCGGTACAAGTGTTAAAGATTTATAACTTATATTAAAACTTGAGTTAGATTCTGTCTGTTTAAAATTTTGAGTGTTAACTTTTTCATTCCATTGTTTTTCCAATTTCAAATTTTCATCTTCAACATCGTATAAAGAAATTGTAACTGCGTACTTTGCAGAATAGCCCAAGTTGGTTTTAATGAACTGAATATTTGAATATGGAATTTTTATGAAAACATCAATTTTGGATTTACCGGAATCTTGACTTGCATAATTTGCAATATCAATGAAAAATTTTGGTGTTTGTCCCGCAGTTCCGCCTTTTCTGGAATATTCAACTTGAGCAAAAATATTTGCTAAACAGAAAAACAAAATTAAAAGTGTTTTCATTTTAGTTCCCAAATTTTAAACTAATTTTCCATATAAATCATACTCATTACAATCAACAATTTCAATGAAATAAAATTCACCCAGTTTTAACATTTTTTGATCAGACTTAATTAAAACTTCACCGTCAACTTCCGGCGCATCCCATTCGGTTCTGCCTATAAAATATTCACCTTCAATATCATCAATTATAACTTTAATTTGCTTTCCAATTTTTTGTCTGTTTTTTGCATAAGAAATTTCTTTCTGAATTTCCATAATTTCAGATTTTCTTTCTTCTTTTAATTCTTCCGAAATTGGATTTCCTAAAATGAAACTCGGTGTATTTTCTTCAACCGAATAATTAAAAACTCCAACTTTATCAAACTTAAATTCTTGTATAAATTTTTTCAATTCGTCAAATTCAATTTCAGTTTCATTCGGATATCCAACAATAAACGTAGTACGCAACGCTAAATTAGGAATTTTCGATTTTAATTTTTGTAATAAATTTATTGTTGTATTTTTTGTAATTCCTCTTCGCATTGATTTTAAAACTGAATCTGAAATATGCTGAAGCGGAATATCAATATATTTACAAATTTTAGGATTCACTGCAATTTCATCAATTAGATCTTTCGGAAAATGCGATGGATATGCGTATAAAAGTTTTATCCATTCAACTCCATTTATTTCAGAAATTTTGTGTAAGAGTTCCGCAAGATTTCGTTTTCCATAAATATCTTTGCCGTAATCTGTTGTATCTTGTCCAATTATAATTAATTCTTTTACACCTTTTTTAACCAGCGAATTTACTTCATTTAACAAATCTTCAATCGGTTTTGATTTGTGCAAACCCCGCATTAATGGAATTGAACAAAACGAACAAGGATTATCACATCCTTCAGAAATTTTCAAATAAGCAAAATGTTTGGGAGTTGTTAATTCTCTTTCACCTAACAATTCTTTTTTAAGATTTCCGCCAAACTCTTTAACAATTCCTTCATAATCTTCTGTTCCGAAAAAAACATCTACATCCGGAATTTCTGATTTTAATTCATCTTTAAATCGCTCCGATAAACAGCCCGCAACGACAACTTTTTTAATTTTCCCTTGTTTCTTTAGTTCAATCGCCTCAAGAATTGTATTGATAGATTCTTCTTTTGCGGCATCAATAAATCCGCAAGTATTTATAATTATGCTATCCGAATTTTCTGAAGTGTTTGTAATTTCAAAATTATTAGCAATAAGTTGATTTGCCAAACGTTCCGAATCAACAATATTTTTTGAACAGCCTAAAGTAATAATTTCTATTCTATTTTTATTTTCTGACATTAAGAATTTTCTTAGAAGTTGATAAACAAATTTACTATTTAAAAGAATAATTTTGTGAAGTGTTTATTTGAGTAGAACCATTTTTTTTACTTTTCTAAAATTTCCATAAGTAAGTTCATAATAATAAATTCCGCTTGATAGTTTTGATCCGTCAAATTCAATTTCATAATTTCCTGGAGTTTTATGTTCGTTAACTAAAGTTTGCAATTCACTTCCAAGAAAATCATATACTTTTAAAGAAATTTTTATATTGTCATTTCGAGGAGTTTGCGACGAGAAATCTCTGAGATTTCTCACTTCGTTCGAAATGACAGTTTTTGGTTGCAACGCATATTTAATTTTTGTGGTTGGATTAAACGGATTTGGAAAATTTTGTTCAAGCGAAAATGAATTGGATATTTTCAAATCATTTATACGAGTAACTTCAGAAGTTCTTTTGTAATAATATAAACTTGCCGGAAAATTTAAAGTAGTTCCGTTATAATCAATTTTTTCTTCACTCAAAGTGTAATAACCCATATCGGCAAAGGGTTTCCAGCAAATTGCTTCGCATTGAGTTTCATCAAAAGAATTCTCAAATGGAAGGATTTCCGGCTGAGAAGAACTTACAGTTTCTGCAATTGTCTTTGAAGGATATCTATACCAATAAAAAATATTTGTGTAAGATTTTAATAGAATTTCAGTTCCATTGGGAGAAATATCTCCGGCGGTTAGATAGTTAAACGGTTTTTCATTTTCCGGATCAAACTCTAATTTAATTTCTGCGGAAATTTCTGCCTCAATATTTGATGTTGTTGATTGCGGAAATGGAAGTCGATAAAATCTGACTTTAGAATTTCTTTTACTTACAATGTATAAATCATTCGAGAGCGGATCTAGCATCAACGTTTCGGCATCTCGCGGATCATCCTGATAATAAAAAGTAATTTTTTCAACGTTACTAATGTTTGAAATTATCGGATTTTGATTTAACGAAACTGAAGGTTCTTCAAATCTATAAATATATTTTAGAGAAAATTGTGCATCATTATCGCCAATATCACCAATATAAATATATGATTTTGAAGCTTCTGGTCCGGGACCAACAGCAATATCTTCCCAATCTCTATTTTCAACTCCGGAAAGAAAATATTCGCCTAAATTTTTTCCAGTTGTATCAAATGCAAAAATTCTGTTTTCATCTCCCGAATCGTTGTGCGTCCAAATAACACCCGGATTTTTTGTACTTGCCGCAATTCCGGAAGCTTCATCAATTGCATCATTTTCTACTAAACCTAAATTTTCTCTTTCACCAATTGCTGGTGGGAAAGTTTGAGCAAAAATTTCAACAAAACTAAATAAGCAAATTAAAAATAATATTTTTCTCAAAAGCATCAACTAATTCTTGTAATACTGCATTGCTTTAGGAATTAATTTTTTCAGATCGCTAATTCTTGTATCATTTGATGGATGAGTGCTTAAAAATTCTGGAGGAGTACCCCCGCCTTGTGCCGCCATTCTCTGCCAAAAGCTAACTGCTTCATTTGGATTGTAACCAGCCATTGCCATAAAAATTAATCCCAAATGATCTGCTTCGCTTTCGTGCAGTCTGCTGAACGGCAATAAAACTCCAACTTGAGCACCAATTCCAAAAGCTGTCATTGCTAATTGCTGAGTTAATTGAGGTTCATTCTGTAAAGCAACTTGTAAACCCATTCCGCCTAATTCAACTAATAGTGATTGACTCATTCTTTCGCCTCCGTGTTCTGCAATTGCATGAGCAATTTCGTGTCCCATAACCGTTGCAATTCCCGCTTCATCTTGGCAGACTGGTAAAATACCGGTATAGAAAACCACTTTTCCACCGGGCATACACCAAGCATTTACTTGATCACTTTCAACTAAATTAAATTCCCAAGAATATCCATCAAGTTGATCTGCCATTTTTTGTTCTGTAAAATATTGTTCAACCGCTTTTTGAATTTTTGAACCGATTTTTTTTATGAGCGCAATATTTTTTGTATCATTACTTAATTTATTTGTTTTCAAAAAATCATCATATTGCTGAAAACTCATTGACATTAATTGCGATGCCGGAATTATATTTAACTGATTTCTTCCCGTAACCGGAACCGTACTACATGAATTCGTAAATATTGAAAAGGCTAACAAAACAATTAATAAAATTTTACTTTTCATTGTTACCTCAAGTTCTTAAAATTTATATGAAATATTATTTAATTTTTTGAATAAACTCAATTGGTGCGCCATTTTCTTCAATGAATGCAACAATATAATTTTCTGATGGTTTATTGGGTTGAATTAATATTTTTTTACCGTTAATTGCTTTATAAACGTCATCAACTTCAAATGCTACATGAGGAATTGTTTTTACAATTTCCGGTAATTTACATTCAGGTAGAAATCTCATCCATTCAATTTTAAATTCACTTGTTTCATATCCTGAAACATATAAATTATGTTTTTCTAAAAATTCTTCATTAGGTTTAATTTCATTTGTAGGAATTCCTAAATGATGGTATTTCAATTTATTTTTCACTTTTTTGTTCCCAACCAATCATTTCGCCGTTTTTAAAAAAATATGTAATTTCACCATAATACCATTGAGTAAACAATCCCCATTTTTCTTTATTCTTTGTAATTTTATCCGGTTTTCCCCAACTATCTTCGAGCATTTTTTCCTTCATTCCTTTCCAAACTTGACCTTTTGCAATTCTCGATCCATTCTCTTTACCATATTTTTTAATTAATTGTTTTATTCTTGCTGATTCAACGTTTTCGGTCAATTTGGTTATTGATTGTTTTAAACTATCAATCTGTTTTAATAAAGCTGATTTCTCATTTAACAAGTTTGATTTTTCATTTGTTAAACTATCCACTAAAAAATTATATCTTTCTTGTGAAATTTTTATTTCTGATTGACTAAAAATTATTGAATTAACAATCAAAAAAAGTGGAATAAAAATTCTTCGCATATTTAATTCTTAAAGTTTGAAAAAAGTTTTTAGTTCTTGACAAATAAAACCAGATAAACATAAACCGTTGGTGCGGTTAATAAAAGTGAATCGAATCTATCAAAAATTCCTCCGTGACCGGGAATTAAATTTGATGAATCTTTCACTCCGGCATCTCTTTTAAATAAGCTTTCAACCAAATCACCAAGTTGACCAATAAATCCAACAATAATTCCAATAATTATTGAATCTAACAATGTTAAGCTGCCTAAAACCAAAGCTTTTGCGGCAATCATTGCAAAAATGGAAAATACAAAACCCGCAATTGCGCCTTCCCAGCTTTTGTTTGGACTAACTCTTGGAAATAATTTGTGTTTTCCAAAGGCGGAACCAATAAAAAATGCTGCGGAATCACAAATCCAAATTGATGCTAAAATTGAAATTATTAAATATCCGCCTTCATCATATAATAATTCTGAAAAATTATAGAATTCTCTAATTCCTAAAATTGATGCGGAAAACATTCCTAAATATAAAATTCCTAAAAAAGTTGCGCTTATGTTTAAAATTGCAGAAGATTTATTTCTAAAAAGTTCATTGAGCAAAATTAAAATTGCTGAAATTAAAATTATAATTTCAACTTGCATGAAATCGTAATATTTATTTATTACAAAAATTGCAACTGATAAAAATCCTAAAACTAAATTTGGATAAATATTTTTTTTCTTAACTAATTCTGAAAATTCCCAAAATGAAATTAGTCCGATTCCCAAAACAAAAATTAAAAAAGGAATTCTTCCATAAAAACAAGCAGCAAGAATTAATGGAATTGCAACAACCGAAACTAAAATTCTAACAGAAGTATTTCCTAAAGCCAAAATTTATTCTTCCTTGTTAATATCAGAAATAATCTCTTTTGCATCAACCAAATCTTCTTTCTTTACCAAAATTTTTACAATTGATAAATCTCCCGGCGAAGGAAAACTTTTATCTTGCTGAGATAAAATTATTGATTCAATTCCGGCGCCTTCCAGATTGGCTTTTATCATTTCAGCTTCAATTGTATCCGAAGTTGTAAACACAATTTCCCAATCATCATAATTAATTAAATTGAGTTCAAAACTTTCATTTGTAATTAATTCCGTTCCGCATTCAACACAAACTTTAATTCCTTCAACATATTCAATTTCACAATTTGGACAAATCATTTTGCACCTCTTCGTTATTTACAATCTTATTATAATTTTTCTTTAGGAAAAACACAAATGCCGAAAATAAGATTAGCAAGAGAACAAATATTAAAATGTGAGTATTAATTCCTTCCGCATCAACAAAATTTGACTGCATTAATTCTTCTTCGCCAAAAACAAAAAATGCAATTATTGAAATAAAATTATTTAGAAAATGAAGTATGATTGGAACAATAATGGAATTGCTTAAATAAACTGAAAAACCAAAATACATTCCGAGCAAAACCAGCGGAACTAAACCGTATGGATTGAAATGATATATTCCGAAAAAGAAACTTGTTATAAAAATTGATGTTAACGGTTTAAGTTTATATTCAAAACTTTTTTGAACAAAACCCCGAAAGAAAAATTCCTCGCAAATTGCCGGAGTTACGGAAACTGTAATTATTATTAAAATTATTTCAAAAACATTATTTCCGGTTAGCAATTGCAAATATGATTCTTCGACAAGTTTATCAAGTTCATCAAAGAAATTTTTTATTCCTTCAACTAAAGAATTAGATTTTGCAATTTCGTTTATCAAATAATTTTGAACGTGAAGATATTCTTGAAGAAGCGGCATAATTATTACCAATCCCAATACAAAAATTCCCACTTCTTTTGGATTCGGCATTCTGAAACGAACGATGGAAGTTACATCTATAAAAACTAATTTACTGAAAAGTATTGCGGGAAAAAGTATAAATAAAATTTGAGAGCCGATTGTTAACAAACGCATCAAATTCATATCTGCATTTTTAATATCAAACCCAAAAATACCTAATGCTAAAAGTCCGCCGCCAAATTGAAAAATAAAAAAGACAGCTATTAAACCTAAAACTGCCGCTTTAGTGGGAGACATTGTCGGTACATTTTGAAATTGATTTGGATTATTTTCCGGCTGATTTTGAGTATCAATATTGTTATTATTCATACCGCTAAGATAAATAAAAGGTTTAAGTAATTCTACTATTCTTAATTGCTTAAATTTGAACTGAACTTATTTAGCGAAGATAAGTGCCAGTACCCCCTTAACTGGCAAATAAAAAAGATTACGATTACGGCATTTGATGCTATTTTATTAGTATCATTTTTTTCAAATCAGAGAAGTTACTTGTTTGAAGTCTATAAAAATAAACTCCACTTGCCAAATTTCCAGCATTAAATGGCACACTATATAGACCTGCTTCTTTTATATCATCAATCAGAACTGAAACCTCCCGACCTAAGTTATCATATACTTTTAATGATACATAGCTTTTATCTGAAAGTTGAAAACTTATTTTTGTTTCGGGATTAAAAGGATTAGGATAATTCGAAAATAATTTTGTAATTGAAGGAATATTATCATATTCTGCAAAATCAATTGAAAATTTATTCAAACCAATTATTTCTGTTGAAACTTCATTACTAAAATTTGACAAATTACCCGTTAAGTCTTCTGCTTTAATTTTATAAAAGGCATCTTGTCCTACTCCGCCATATAAATTTAATGTTACACTTTGATCGGTATAAGTCGTATTTGTGGTTGTTGCTAATTGTATCCAATTTCCAAATTCAAGTTTTCTGAAAATCACATATCTTTTAAGGTCAGGTTCATTATTTGCTGCCCAATCTAATTTGGGTTTGTTATTATATGTTCCACCGGCAGATATTGTCAAATTTTGTGGGTTTAATGGAACAGCATCACACTGTCTGTATTTTATATAACCTGAATTATCACTATAATATACAACATATAAATCATTTGAAACACTATAAATAGCCGGATAATAACCATCTGTTTCAATTGAACTTTCTGAACTCCAGTAGCTACCATTATAATTACGGTATAAAACACTTTCGTAATCTACGTATACAATGTGTGTTTTGTTATCATAAGAATTAGAAATTGAAACAACTGGGTTTACAGCTGAGAAAGACTTTATTAGTGTACCTGACGACCAAGAAGTCCCTCCCAATGATCTTTCTTTTACATATAAATCAGAATGATATTGGCCCATACCTGCTACGAATTCACAATAAAAATCGAATAATTTTGAGGAACTATTTCCAATTTTTTCAACCATTGAACCCTGACTAAAAACTGTTTGCGGAGTTTGCCAATTTGAATTGTATTTGTCTCTTTCCATTGCTATACCGCTATTACTAGTTGGGTCCTCACTTTGCCCAGTATTAACAGAAACATGTACTCTGTTTTCTGAAACGCTGACTGTCGGGAAACCACCATATTGTAAAGAACTATGATCTGTAACATTTTTGTAATCTACCCATTGGTTACTTGAGTTAATTCTATAATAATGCGTTTCATAATCTGGGTAACTGTCTTGAGTGGCATAAACTAGGTGCAACCCCGTATAATCATAAACAATATCAACAGCGTTACAATAATTAGCACCTATAGCTTTATCTACAATTGGAGTCCAGCTTTGACCCGCATTTGTTGAGTATTTGGCTTTTAAATTGTTACCAAGTTTATAAACAACATAAACTTTATCATTATTACCGGCAACATTTGGGAATTCTGCATTACCAGCTGTTTCAATTGTAGAACTTCTTACAACAGAGCCGGTGCTATTTAATAAATAATATTTAATTGAATTTGAAGAGTTTGAATTTTGAACAATTATATGATTACCGGCTTTATTTGTATATAAATCCATCTTTTGCAAATTGGGTTCATTAATTGTTGTTGTAACTATATTATTCCAGCTTTGAGAATAATTTATTGAACAGAGCAATAAAAAAGATAAAATTATTTTTTTCATACTTTGTTTTCCTTAATTAAATTCTATTTTAATAAAATTGATTTAACTGTTGCGGAATAATTATTAGTAGTAAGTCGAATTAAATAAATTCCGGAAGGGACTAATTTTCCATTATAATCCCTTGCTTCCCAGCTTAAAGAATAGTTACCGGGAGCTGTTACTTTTTCTAGTAAGGTAATTATTTCTTCCCCAATAATATTATATATTTTTACCGAGACTTTTGATGATTCAGTAATGTCAAATTTAATGGTTGTTTGTGGATTGAAGGGATTGGGATAAACCGGATACAGTTTAAAATCAACCGGAATAGTGTTACTTTCTTCTTTTATATCAACTAGAAAATTTGGTTTGTATATTCGGTTGAACCATTTTATTCCCACATTTGATTTAATATCCCACATATTAATAAGCAGTTCTTGTCTTTCATCATCTCTCTCATCATCAACCATATTATAAAGATTAGCACCATAATAACCCATATAGTTATTTTCCCAATTATGCCGTTTATAATAGAAAACTTCATATTTTTGTTGCTCTAAACTTCCTACAAATTTCAGAATTATAACAGTCATATCAAGTCCAAATAAAACTTCTTCTTTACCATCCTTATCAACATCAATAACTTGAATATTTCCTGCATCTGTAGAAAATATCCCTTTAAGATCAATTTTTCCAACGGCATGATAACTATTATTTCCGTTTGCTTCAAAAATTGTTATTCTTGTAATTGCCACACCATCAAAAAAAGCATCGCCGCCAATCCAAATTTCTTTTTTACCATTACCATCAAGATCATTTGTTGATGCGCATAAGTAAGCATTATATGTCTCAACCATTCCCTTATAATTAGGTGCATAACAATCATTTCCGCAATTTTCAATTGAGAGAATTTTACCATGAATACTCCCGCAAAAAAATTCCGTTTTACCGTCTTGGTCAAAATCTCCGATTGAAAAACCGCTATAGAAAAGATCGAGGTGATAATAATCATATTCAAAGATTTTGATAAAATTGTTTTGTTGATGATTATACTCATAAATATTAATTAACAGAGGATTTGAAGGAAGTATAAAAATTTGGTCAGTATCATCGTCCCCATCCCAATGTCCAAATAGATTATCATTCTGTTGATTATTTGAATCTTTTGGTTGAAAACTGAATGACAATTCTGTGGCAAGGGATAAATCTGAACTTTTTTTGTAATATAAAAATTGGTTTACATTCCAGTTTATAATGGTATCATTAAAATTCTTTAATAGAACTAATTCATTATTTGTATCGCCATCCACATCAAATATGGATCTTGCAATAACTGTATTAATATCATATTTATGGGCAAAATTAAAGTTGCCTTGTGCATTCATCTCATATGAAACAATATCAGTGTGTGGTGTAGTATAATCTTTCATTTGTCCATAAAGTTCTGCAAAACCATTGTTGTTAATATCGCCAACAAGCAAAGTTCTAAAATTCCCAATCGGTACTTCCTGCCAAAAACTGTACATATTCGAATAAAGAGAAGTATCAATAGCGTTCAAATCAATAACTGTGCTATCAAAGTTTGGTGAATATGTTGTTTTGTGTAATGCTTTATATTCTTTCTTATAATCACCAATATTTTTGTAGAGTAATTTTCCATTTGGGTATTGCAGTTTCAGTATATCTTTTTCAATTTCCGTTGCTTTTACATCCACTTTTGATTGTAATTTTTCTACTATAATATTTCGGTTTTGTGTTTCTTTTTGTGCAAATAAAAGATTAGTAAAAAACATAAAAATTAAAATTGCCCAAAGTATTTTTGCCATCTTAATATCCTTTTAATTGGGAAGAAATAATATTCATTTTTACTAATTACCAAAGTTAAACAAAACCAACAGGGTAAAAATTATAATCGGATATTATGTCTTGGGGGGGGTATTAAAATTAAATATGTAATTTCTAAGCGACATATTTTAAATTATTTTAATGAACTATGTAATTAAATTTATTATTATTGTCAATACTTATAATAAGAAATATATCATTTATTTAGATTTAAAACATTATGAAGTATATTTTTGATATATAATTTCGGTCGGTCTTAAAATTATTTTGTTGAAGCCAATTTTGGTTTTATTCCTTCGTAGCTTGTAAGTTCTGCATCAATTGAACCAATTAGAATTTTGGATTTAACTTTTACCGGCATTTTTACATCATCATCTGTCAGCCAAACAATAATGCTTCCTTCATTTTTAAATAAACCGCCTTCAACAACTAACGGTTCAATCATTATACAATTAAAAGTTCCGGCATCAACTTTTACTTTTTCTTTGCCACGATAAACAACATCAAGCGGATAAACTTTATCTTTGAAAAAATTTTCCAAATGAAAACTTTCGCCTTCTTTTAAAGATTCAAAATCAAAAGTTCTTGCAAGATAAAAAGCAGAAACTATATCATTTACGTAATCCGGAATTTCATAAGTCCCTTTACTTGTTTTTGCGGAATTTTTTCTTTGATCAAAAAAAGCGGAAAAATCTCTCGAAAAATTTCCTTCACGAATATGCTGTTCAAATCTCCAAGGAAATAATCCTTTTACATCAAAATAAGTTTCATAACGATCGCGGACTTTGAAAAACGAATCAAAACTTTCAACAGAATTTACATTAAATCTTACATGATAAACATCGCGTTTTGCAATTTTTTTTATAGATGGAATTTCCATAACTGCAACGCCGGCGGTGACAAAACCGTATTTTACATCAAATGTTAATCTTTCTCCAACAGAAAATGCATTATTTTCAAGTTCTCTAAATTCTTTTTTTTGAGCAAATAAACTTGATATGCTAAAAATTATGAATAAAATTATTAACGATTTATTTTTCAAAATTTTCTCCAGTTTCGGAAAATGTTAATTATCATACAATAAAAAATGTTCAAGGTTTCACTTACAAATTTTAATTTATAATTCATTTTCGAAAGAATAGAAATTTGATTGAATTGTAAACTCATTTCTTGGAAATATACAGATTATCTTTTATGTAAAATCTCCACATCAAATCTTTCGATTTTTTTATCCCAATTCTTTTTGTTGTTACAATTTGGCTTTCTGAAATTTTTTTGGAATTTAATAAATAAATTTCATCGTTGGTTAAGTCAATTCCATATTGATTTTTTGTAATATTGAAAGCTTTACAAATTTTTCCAGGTCCGTTTAGTAATTTAATTTTTTCAGATTTATTCAAATCAATTTTACCAAATCTATTATTTGCAAAATTTTCAATTCCATCAATTGGTTCCATTGCTCTAAGTAAAATTGCCGTTCCGTGATTTTTTTCTCCGGTTACAATATTTGCACAAAAGTGTTTTCCATAAGTGAAGTAAACATAAAGAAATCCGCCTTCTTCAAACATAATTTTATTGCGTTCCGTTTTTCCAATAAATGTGTGAGCGGCTTCGTCAATGTTTCCGTCATAAGCTTCAACTTCTACAATTTTTGCCAAAAGTTTTTTGCCGATTCTTTTATCATTAAAAACAAAAATTTTTCCTAATAATTCTTTTGCAACAATTAGAACATCTCTTTTGTAAAAAACTTTTTTTAACTTTTGATTCATAATTATGTTTTGAATAAAAAATTGGATTACAATGAAAACTAAAAAATATTCAACTGTCTTACTAATTTCATTTTTGTTTTTATTTTTAACCGGAATGTTCACACCGGTTCCGGAAGAAGGAATGTTTCCGTTAAGTGAAATTCACAAAATTGATTTGGTGAAAGCCGGATTAAAAATTGATCCGCTTGAAGTTTACAATCCAAACGGAATAAGTTTGATAGACGCTTTAGTAAAAGTCGGCGGATGTTCCGGTTCATTTATTTCCGAAGAAGGATTAATTTTAACAAATCACCATTGTGCATTTGGTGCAATAAGCAAAGCAAGTTCACCGGAAAATAATTATTTAGAAAACGGATTTTTAGCTAAAACAAAATTGGAAGAAATTCCAGCAAAAGGCACAACAGTCAGAATTACAGAATCTTACGAAGATGTTTCGGAAGTAATTTTAAACTCCGTAATAGGAATTGAAGATTTAGCAGAGCGAGCAAAAATAATTGAAGACAAAATGAAAGAACTTGCTGATTCTACGGAAGATAAAACTAATTCAATTGTTGGTGAAGTATCTGAAATGTTTAAAGGAAAAACTTATGTTCTTTTCAAATATAGAATTATAAAAGATGTGCGTTTGGTTTATGCTCCGCCGAGATCAATCGGTGAGTTTGGCGGCGAAACAGATAATTGGGTTTGGCCAAGACACACCGGCGATTTTACGTTTATGCGCGCTTATGTTGCTCCGGATGGAAGTGCAGCAGAATTTGCAGAAAAGAATATTCCGTATTCTCCAAAGAAATATTTAAGAATAAATCCAAATGGAGTTGAAGAAAATGATTTTGTTTTTATTCTTGGTTATCCCGGAACTACGTTTCGCCATCTTCCATCGTACTTTTTAGAATATCAACAGAATTATAATTTACCTTACATTTCAGAAACTTACGAATGGATGATAAATGAGTTAGAAGTAATAAGCAAAAATGATGTTGAACTTCAGTTAAAGTTTGCATCTAACATTAAGCGTTTGGGTAACACAATGAAAAATTTTAAAGGAAAATTGAAAGGATTTAAACGACTTGAACTTGTTGAGAAAAAGCAAAATGAAGAAAAAGAATTATTGGAATTTATTAATGAAAACAATGAACTGAAAAATAATTATGGAAATTTATTTTCAGAGTATAAAAGTAATTATGATAAATTATTTTCAATAGCCGATAAATATTTGTGGTTAAATATGTTTAAAAGATTTTCAACCGGATATAAAATTTCAAATAAAATTTTAGAATATTGTACTGAAATGCAAAAACCGGAAAATGAAAGAAAGGATAATTATAAAAGTGATAAAATTGAAAAAAGCAAAGAACAATTTGTAGAACTTTTAAAGGATTATAATTCGCAGTTTGAAAAATCTTTTTTAAACAAAATGTTTACCGATGCTGAAAAATTGCAGAATAAAATTCAATCTCTGGAAAACGTAAATAATCTAAATGAATTTGTTGAAAACACTTTGATGAACTCAAAAATATTTGAACAAAATAATATTGATGAACTACTTTTAAATTGTCCAGATGAGTTTGAAGATTCATTTATAAATTTAGTAAAAAATCTTGAAAGTGAATTTGAACAAATTGATGAACAGTACGAATCAATTAATAACAGAAATACAAAACTTGCCGCAGAACTTTATGAAGTAAAAAAATTGTGGAAAAAATCTAATTTTATTCCGGATGCTAATTCAACTTTGCGTTTAACTTATGGTTATGTAAAAGGTTATTCTCCTTCAGATGCAGTTTATATGTCGCCGCTTACAACTTTAAGTGGAGTAATTGATAAAAGTTATTTGGGAAGTGAATATGCAATTCCGGATAAACTAAAAACATTGTACAATGATAAGGATTTTGGACAATTTTATGATGAAGAACTTGGTGATGTTCCCGTTGCACTTTTATACAATACAGATACTACCGGCGGAAATTCGGGAAGTCCGATTATGAATGCAAAAGGTGAAATGATTGGAATTAATTTTGATCGAGCCTACGAAGCAACAATAAATGATTTTGCTTGGGATGAATCTTACAGCCGATCAATTGGCGTTGATATTAGATACGTTTTATTTATTACACAAAAACTTGGCGGCGCTGATTATTTATTGGATGAAATTGGAATTTAAATTTTAATTTATGTAGAGACGCATCCTTCAGCTATCGGATTTGCGCCTCTACAAAATTAATCTTTCCAAATAAAATCAAACAACATATATCCGGCAGTTATCATTATAACATCGTAAGAAATTAAAACCATCAATTCTGCGTAAGATTGAACAATTGTATCACCATCCATTGCAAATTTTGTTAATTCCATTAGAGTTAAAATCAGCGGTAATAAAATTGGAAATGATAAAACCGGGTAAAGTGTTCCCTTAGTATTTGCTTTTGAAATAATTGCCGCAATAATTGTTGAAGAAATTGCAATTCCAATACTTCCAAAAAATAATGAAATTAAAAAAAGTGAAAAATTTAGAATTACAAATGATTCGAAAAGTAAGTAGTAAAGAATTACAATTGAAATATTCATAATAAAAACTAAAACAAGATTGAAAAATAATTTGCCAAAATAAATTGTTGATGGTGAAGCAATTAATTGAAGTGTAAGTGTTGTTCCTCGTTCTTCTTCAGAAACAAATGCACGAGATAATCCGGACATTGCAGAAAAGAAAATTACAACCCAAAATAATCCGCCGGTTAAGTGAATGCTTACTTTTTCTTGTCCGATGGAAAATAAAATAACACTGATTGTTACAAGAATAAACATCGCTAAAGCATTTATTGCATAACGTGTTCTTAGTTCCGATTCCCAATCTTTTTTAAATACCGAAATTATTTTCATTCTCTTGATACTATATACTTGATTCTTGATACTTCATTTACTTAAAATTCTCTATTTCCAAAATTTCATTACAAAGTTCTAAATCACTTTCTTCATTTGAAGCGATAATTACTAAATTATTTTTACTTTCTTTTTCAATTATTTCATATACTTTTTCTTTGCCGGAACTATCCAAGTTTGAAGTCGGTTCATCAAAAAATAAAACTTTGGGTGAATGTAAAAGTGCAAATATAAATTTCATTCTCTGTTTCATTCCGCTTGAATATCCTTTTAACAAATCTTTTTTTCGCGGAAGCAATTCAAATTCGTTCAATAAATAATCTGCTCTTTCTTTATCAAATTTAATTCCGCGAATTTTTGCAAAATGATAAAGATTTTCTTCGGCATTAAATTCATCATATAAAACTAAATAAGGTGAAACAAAGCCAATGTGATTGTGAAGTTTTTCCGGTATAATTTCTTTTACAGAATCTTTGTGAATAACTTTCCCATTTGTCGGCGAAATCAATCCGGCAGCAATTTTGACCAATGTGGATTTGCCCGAACCGTTTCTTCCGGAAAATCCATAAATTTTTCCGCTAACAAAATCATAATTAATTTCTTTAAATATTAATCTTCGCCCAAAAGTTTTTGTAATATTCTGAAATGAAAGAGAACTATTATTCATAAAATTTTATTGAGTGAAATTGAGTTTGTTAAATTCTTAAAACAATTAATTTAGAATTACAAATTTTCCTTTTTTAATTTTTCCGTTAGTTTTTGTAACATAAATGTAAACACCGCTTGCTAATTTATTCATGTTATTATCCAAACCATTCCAAGTTACAATCATTTTTCCAGAAACTGAAATCGGTAATGAATGATTATAAATCAAATTCATGTCGGAAGAATAAATATATAATTCTGAATTTCCGCTTTCATCCGCAAATGTTGGAAAACAAATATTTGAAAATTCATTATAATTAAACGGCTGCGGATAAACAAAATCAACATGCATTCTTTCCATATAATTTGATGCAAGCTCGTTATTTATAATGTAACTATGACCAATATAACTGCTATTATTTCCATCAATTTTTGCAAAGTAATTTTCACCGACAGGAAACGAACCGTTAAATGTACTCGTTTCGATTGTAAAATCTATATCAATATTATTTCCCGTGGTTAAAGTTCCTTTAACATCAGAGTTACTAAATATTGCAAAAATAGAATCCGGCATTCCTTGTGAATTATCTTTTACCAATAAATAATTTAACGAAGTTGGCTCGCAGCTTATCATTATTGGCATTTGAGAAGGATTTAAATCCATTTCCAAAGTTCGTTTAATTAGCGGATAAAATTCTGCTTCCGAAAAATATTTACTTTCTTTAGATCTATAGTTTGTAAAAAATAACCAAATTCCAAATTCATTAAATAAATCGGTAAAAGAATAACCAAATTCACTTATAGAGTTTTGTAAAGCAATTATTGCTCTTTGATTTTTTTCGCTCATTAATTCCCAGCTTCTTTTAATAATTTCATCACCCGTATTTGGAGTTTGAGAAGCAAATTTTTCCCGTAAAAAAATATTCCAAATTGAAACATCATAGCCGTCATTACTGAAATCAAATCTTGTAAATCTTCTGTTTGGTTTATTGAAATAACTTTTCATGTAATTGTAATAATCATTCACATGATCGTAAACAAATTCTTCCATTGATGTTGAAGTAAGTTCAAAATAAAATCTATCGGAATCCCGATAAATATAATTTCCAACTTGAATTGCATGATGAAATTCGTGTGCGGCTGTTACTCTTGCGGCTTCAATTCCTTTTGTATAAAATGATCCAATAAACGAATTATGAATTTTGATAAAACTTAAATATTTGTTTTCACCAATTTCATCTTCCATATTTGTTGAGCCGTAACCGCCTGCATATATTGTAACATAAACATCATATTTGTCATCGCCGCCGTAAGTTCCGTCTTTGGGCGGAGCCGGATAACCTAAAATTTCAACTTCATAAGTGTAAGCCGAATCAAAAGCAATTGCTAATTCTTGAATATCATAACCGGGAACATTTACGCCGGTTGTATCAAAATGAATTCTAAAAAATCCGGAAGGACTTACAATACTTTTCTGCATTTCCGGTCTTTCTAAAATTTCTTCTATCTTTTGTAATTGGTCAGATGAAAATTCCGATAAATGAGTTTTTACAGATGCGGAAAGTCCAAATCCGCATTTAATATTTTCATCATTTGTAATTTGAAATTGTGAGGAAATATTTGATTGTGAATTTCGTAAAATAAATTCTTGGTAAAGTGAATCTAAATTTTGCGCAAAAGTAAATTCAACAAATATGAATAAAATCAACAATAATTTTCTTAACATCAAATTCTCTGAAATTTAATAAAATTCTCTTTTGATGAATAAACTAAATAAAGTTTACCGCCAAAATTTTCAATAAAATAATCAATAATATTTTCAGTCGAGAAATCCGCAAGATGTTTTATTGTTCGCGTTGTAAAATCCATTTTAAACTTTTGCACTTTATTATTCTTCCTAAAATATAAAATATAATTTTTTCTTTTATCTTGAGAATACCAAAAATTATTTTCATCAACAGTTGAATTTCCGAACAATGAATATTTTGTTTTAATCTGCTTTGTATTTTTACCGTCAAATAAAATAATTTGGTCGCTGTTTTTTTGATGAAAAATTGTAAGAACCGATTCCTTATTATTTTTTCTCAATCTATCAATTATTGTAACTTTCGGTTTTTCATTTTCGGCAAATTTAATATTGAAAAGTTCTCTTTTTTTGCCATTCTTAAAATTCTTGAATGAAAGATAACCATTTAAATTCTGCCAATAAAAAATTTCGTTAATTGAATTTATCATTTGATCAATTACATTTGCTTCAATAAAAACAGAAGATTTTATTTTATATTGATCTTTTTCAAACTCCATTTTTCTTAAATATAATTTATCCAAATCTTTCTGCAGAGTGTAAATATTATCGGATGAATCAATTATAACTTGCTGAATTGGATTTGTCGTATAAATAAAATTTTGCGGCGAATTATTTTTAGATTTTCTTTCAGCTGAACGAATTTCTATAAGTCTTTCATTTTGGGAAAACGCAGTTATTAATTTTGTTTTGGGCGACCAAGAAATTTCTGAAAAATCGTTTACAAATTTTTCCAAATTTTGATTAGAAAATATTCCATTTTTTGTCGATGAAAGATTTGTTACATAACTATTTTCTTTATCCGTAATTAAAAAATTACTCTCAAAACTGTTGCCGGATTTTTTATAATAAATTTTATTTGGCATTCCGCTAATTGAATAATTAAATGACTTTCCCCATTTTCTCTGCGAATCAATTTGTTTGATTAAACCTTTTTTGCTTAAAAGTAAGATTGCGTTTACATATTTATTTTTCAAATATTTTAAATCTGTAATTCCATCAAAACTATAATTTATTATATTGTAATTGATGTCATTCAACTTTACATATGCTTTATTTTCATCGCTATTTACAGCGGCAATATCTTTAAATCCATTTTTATTAAAATCATCTATTTCATAAATAGTTGGAACAAAATCAAAATTAAATTTTAAATTTTGGGAAAACGAATAAACTGAATCTCCCATAAGAATTTTTATTCCGTTTACATCTGTAATTGCGAGATCCGTAAAATCATCATTATTATAATGAACTTTTTTCAGCGATAAAAGTAATTCTGTAAATGGAATTTCTCTCGACTCGGTGAAATTAAAATTAGAATAATTCTCTAAAAATTTTAATGAATTGTTTAAAATATCAATCCCTATCAAATCACTATTTCCATCTTGATTAAAATCCAGCGGAATAATTTCGCGTAAAATATTTTCTTCAAGAGCTGATTGCTGCGTAAGAGTAAAACCTTTTGCAACAAGTATTTCAAATCCGTTAAAATTTGGACCAAAAACTATAGCTTCATTTTTTGAATCATTGTTAATATCAATAATATCAATTGATGAAGGATAAGAATTAAATTCAATTTTACTTAATAACCGCAACGAATTATTTGAATTGAAGGAAACGAGTCCGGCTAATCTTTTATTCCGCGAAACAAATAAATAATAATTTTCACCTTTTTTTGAAGTAGTTAGCCATTTAAAATCATCAATTGGAAAGAAGAAAGATTTCTTTTCCGGCGGAGCAAAAGATGAATCAGGCAAGCCTTTATGAAGTACAAAACTTTTAGATTGACCGCCGTACAAAATTATATCGTCAATTCCGTCATTATTGAAATCAATAAATGAAAATTTTGTAAAACCGGGATAAGTTTTGATAATTTCAGAAATTCCAAAATTATTCAAAATAGTTTGAGCAGAGACATTTGCTGAAATAAACAATAAAAAAATATACTTAACTATTGTTTTTCCTTTCGGTAAGTCTTTGTTTTCTTCTTTGAAGAGCTTCGTCAAATCTCCTCTTTTCATCTTCGGTTTCCGGAATAATCTCAAATGCTTTAGCGGGTTTGCCATTTTTATCTACACCAACAAATGTAAGATATGCAGAGTTTGTGTGCAAATTTTTTCTTGAAATATAATTTTCTGTAATTACTTTTACACCAACTTCCATCGATGTATTAAATGCTCTATTTACCGAAGCAATTAAAGTTACAACATAACCTAATTTTATTGGATGATGGAAATCTATTTTATCAACAGATGCAGTTACACAAACTTTTTCTGCGTGTTTGCTTGCGGCCAATGCGGCACAAATATCAATCCAATGCATTAATTGTCCGCCCAACAAATTTCCCAGCTGATTTGTATGCTGAGGCAAAACCAATTCAGTCATAGTTACAATTGAATCTTTTACAACTTTCCTTTTTGCCATTTAGGAATTCTCTAATTCGGTATTAAGTTCTTTTAGTTCTTCAATATTTTCATCGCCGGGATATTTAGTAATGTATTCCGCAATATTTCTTAAAGCTTCATCTTTTCTATTTTTTAAGACTAATAAATTTATTAGTCTGTAATGAGCCAAAGGCGCAAATTTCGAATCAAAATAAGTGTTCTTAACATTTTCAAAATATTGAATTGCAGCATTGAAATATTCCATTTTCTCGTAAATCAATGCGCTTTCATATTCCTTCTCAGCAAATTTTGAATATAATTCGGCAATCTTTTTTTCGGCTTCTTCAACTTTGGGATGCGTTGGGAAAAATTCTATAAATGCTTGAAATTCCTCAATTGCTTTTTTAGAAAAACTTTGTTCTAACTGGTAACTTGGCGATAATTGAAAATAAGATTCAGCCAACATAAATTGTGAATCTTGAACAAAATCGCTTGCCGGTGTATCTCTAATTAATTTGCTGAACTCATAAGCTGATAATAAATATTGTTCTCTTTTAAAGTATGTGAAAGCCAAAGAATATTGAGCATCATCATTTATTGAACTTCCTGTATATTGAAGTAAAATTGATTGAAATTCTCTTACTGCTTCTTCATAATCTTCATCAAGCATTAACTTTTTTGCATATTCCAAATGCTGCTCGGCTGTTAAAGTTGTTGTATCAACTGATGATGAACAATTCCAAATTAAAATTGCAGTAAGAAATAAAATTGAAAATTTTTTCATTTGATATTTTTCCTAAATCACATTTTAAAAACTATTATATTAAAATTATTATTTGCTTCTTACATTAAAAAATAAATAAACCGCAACCGCTGCGGTTCCAATTGCAATTGTTGGTTCAACTAAACTTGAGAAAAACGGTTCACTCGGTATTTCCGGCGAAGTAAATCCGTAAGCAATATTTTGAACAGAATTTAATTCGCTTAATGCTAAAGTATCCGAAAAAATAAAATCAAAATTTGTAACTTTCCCTAAATTTCCGTTTGAACTAAAATAAAAAGAACCTTCCAATTTGATTTTTCTATTAACTAAGTAATCACCAAAAATTCCGTCTCTAAACATTTCCGGATATTCAACCAAAATATTTTTGATCGAATAATTCAGAATTTCATTATTATTTTCCGAGGAATTCAACTTAATTCGCACATTTTGCAGTTTTTCAATAACTGAATTTGATAAAGCATTATAATCTTGCGGTGAATTAAATTTAAATTCGTAATTAATATTTTTGTTCGGATTTGCAGAATTAATTTTCAAAACCGAAACTCCGAGTAAAGAATCTACAACTTCTAAATTTGTTTTTATTTGCGCAGATAAAAAAGAATTTAGTAAAAAAATTATAATAATTATTGATTTCGAAAATTGCATTAACATAAATTCTAAATTTTGAATTGCAAAATACCCAATTAAAAATCAAAATAAAATGTACATTCTATTGACCGTTTTACTTAAAATTGATTGAAATATTTGTTTGTACACTTTTTTCAGATTTTCAGTTCCTTTTATTTTTAAGATTTAATCAAAGGGCAAAAATATATCATCTTGCCTTTATAATAATTTATCTTTAAAATCCCTTTGTAAATTTTAAGTAATTATGAAAAAAATCCTCATTTTTGTTTTAATAACAATTTTTAATTTTTCTGTTTTCGGACAAGAAACATTTAAATTTTTGATGTTGGATCAAAGTCCGCGCGCTTCCGCATTAGCCGGAAGTTTTGTTTCAAATAATGATGATCCAAACGTAATTTTTTATAATCCTGCCGGAATTAGTTACTTAAAAGAATCTCCGATTTCATTTTCATTTGTAAAACATTTGCTTGATATAAATTCCGCAGCACTTTCATATTCGCAAGAATTTGAAGGAATTGGAAGATTTGGAGCAGCTATTCAATATATTAATTATGGTACTTTTGATGGAAGAACAATTAAAGGAGAAGAAACCGGTGAATTTGGCGCCGGAGAATTTGCTGCGTTAATTGGTTATTCAAATTTACTTGGAAATAATTTTTATTACGGCGCAAATATTAAATTTATCTTTTCGGGAATTGCAGATCGTTCATCAACCGGAATTGCAGCAGATTTGGGTTTACATTATTCAATTCCAGAAGAAAGATGGAATTTTGGATTTTCAATATTAAATCTCGGTTCGCAAATTTCCCAATATTATTCTTATGATGAAAAACTTCCGCTTGATATTCGTTTTGGATTTTCAAAAACTCTACTTCATCTTCCGTTTACTTTTTTTGCTTCATTAAACAAACTAAATGGAAATTATGATTCTTTTGGCGAAAGGTTTCAGCAGTTTACTTTTGGCGGCGAATTTAAATTAAGCAGCGTTATTAAACTTAGATTAGGTTACGATAACGAAAAACGTAAAGAATTTAAAATCGGCGGAACCGCCGGTTTAGCCGGAATTAATTTAGGGGTAGGAATTTTAGTTTCGAAATATAATTTTGATTATTCATTCTCATCATTTGGAGAAGTTGGCGCAATTCACAGAATCGGAATTTCAACAAATCTTTAAATCCAAAAGTTTACTTTCAAATTATTTTATTTCCTCAATTTTCAATAATTTCATTTAAAATTTATACATAGAAATATTTTAAAAATTCAATTCCGTTATTAAGATATTTTTGTATGAATAAATTCTTTTTTTATTTAATTTATCATTAGTTGATGTTAAGAAAGTTGATATTACTCAATCATAACTTTCAATAAAAATGAATGATAATATAAATTCCCCAATCTACACAATAAGTAATGCCGCAAAAATTTTAGAAATTTCTGTTCATACTTTAAGAATGTATGAACGAGAAGGTTTAATAATTCCATTCAGAAAAAGTAGTAATCAGAGATTATTTTCCGATAAAGATCTTGAAAGAATAAGATGTATAAAAAATACAATTAGCGATATAAAAATTAATATTGAAGGAATTAGAAGAATTCTGGCTCTTTTACCTTGCTGGTCAATAATTAATTGCTCGCAAAAAGATAGAAACAATTGTGATTTTTACCAAAATTATGATAAGCCATGCTGGATGATCAACCATAAAAATAATATTTGTAAAGATAGAGATTGCAGAGAATGTGAAGTTTATAAAAGTTTTGGTAATTGTGCATCAATAAAACAAAAGCTTAAGGAATTATTGCCGTAAATTTTTCAAAATTAGAGGAATAAATGAAATCAAAATTACTAACAATTATTTTATTATCTTCAATCTTAACTTATGCTTCAGAACACGGAATTTATTTGTTGACTAACAAATCAGTTAGCGGAAGCATTTCAGAAATTCAAAAAACCATTGTTGATAACGCAGCAAAAAATGGTTTCAAAGTACTAAATTCAATTCCAATACACACTCCGGATTATATTAAAAAGGATTCAAAAGATTTATGTGGTTTTAAAGCACATTTAATAATTTTAACTTCTCAAGAATATTTAAATACGCTTACATCTTACGGCTCAAAATATTTAATTGCAGGATTTTTAAGAGTTGGAATTTATGAAACGCCTCAAGGAACAAACGTAATTATCACAGATCCGGAAACAATTAATAGAATTGTTTTTAATGATTTATATGAAAACGATAAACAGAATTTATATAATGAAGTAATAGCAAAAACAAAAATTCTAAAAGTTAAATTAGTCGGATTTTTACATAATTCAGTTGCGGGCGAAAAAGTTCAAAAAAATATGGAACCAATTAGGGATAATGATGATTTAGCTGAATCATCAAAAGATATGTTTATGATGGTTGGACCTTTAACATTATTTAATGATGAAGATCAATTTCCTAAAATTTACAGCGAAGAGAATAAAAATGGTTTAGAGGGATTAAAAAATTTGAAATCTGAATTTGTAAAAAATTTAGAAACATTTCAGCCAAGTGAAGATGATAAAAATTACAGATATTACAAAAATGAAGATGATCTAAAGTGGAAAATTGTTTCGGAAATTGAATCACCAAAAAAAGATGCAATTTTGTTGGGTATTACAAGACCCCAAACAGAAAGTGTTTCGTTCAATATTTCCGGAAGTGCGAGAGAAAAGAAAGGAGATTTGTGCCCCGGGATTGATCACCTTACCGCTTATCCAATTGAAATTCTTCTGATACAAGAAGGCAATAATTTAAATGTTTATACACAAAAAGAAATGCATAGAATGGATATGTATTTCTGGGATGCTGGAATGTCGGCGTTTATGAATCATATGAGCATGCCCGCAATTTTAGATGAATCAATAAAAAAAGCATTACTCGGTAAAAAATTTATTGAGGAATAAAATACCTAATTATATTATATTTAATATTACATACCAATCATTATGGAGGAAACATGAAAAAAATCTCAAAACTTACTTTGAGTATAATTATTACAATTGCAATAAGTTCAAACATTTTTGCTAATGGATTGAGTTTAAATAGTTTGGGTTCGCGAGCTTTAGGAATGGGCGGTGCATTTGTTGCACTTTCTAATGACGCTACTGCAATTTACTGGAACCCAGCAGGTTTAGCTGATCAAAAATCTTCTGTATTAGCTTACTTTACTGGAGTTATGCCAATTGGTTCTTACCAGTATGAATTTCCACTTGCTGGAATAAATATTGACACCAAAACTGAAAGTAAAATTTACCCTACTGGTGGACTATTAGGAGTTTATAATTTAGGAAAAATTTCTGTTGGGCTTGGTGTTTATGTACCAGCTGGATTAGGTGCAACATGGGATGGGGCAGATTTAGCTGCTTTCTCTGGAACACAAGCTTTTGAATGGGAATCTCAAATAGGTGTTGTCTCAATTTCTCCAGCTGTTGCTTACCAAGTAAATGATCAATTTTCTGTCGGTTTGGCATTAAATTTTAACTATGCGATGTTTGATTTATTAAGACCAGATGCTGCTGATTTGAATAGAGATGGAGTTGCTGAAACTCCAGTACAATATACTGAAGAATCAACTGGTTTAGGTATAAGTGCAACATTAGGTCTAAAATATGAAATTTGTCAACAAATAGCTGTGGGAGCAACTTTTAGAACAGCTTCTTCTGTTGCAATGGATGGAACAGCTGATATTGACTCAAAAACATTAGGCAATATAATTAATACTGATTTTAGCAGAGAAGTTACCTGGCCTATGTGGATTGGTGGTGGAGTTGCTTATAAACCAACAAAATGTTTAACAGTAGCATTAGATGCACAATATAGTAATTGGGGAAAACTTGATAAATTAGTTGCAGAATATGATAAAATGCCAGAGGGTGAGTTTCTATTAGATTGGGCAGATGCTATACAAATTCGTTTGGGCGGTGAATATATGGTTTCTCCAGCTACAGCAATTAGATTAGGTTATTATTATGATCCGGCTCCGGCTCCGGATGAAACTTTAAATATTTTATTCCCATCTTCTACAAATCATGTTTTCACTGGTGGAGTAGGTTACAGCTTTGGAAATTATACTGTTGAAGCAGCTGCAGAATATTTATATGGCGCTGATAGAGATGTTGAAGCCTATCCAAATTTATTACAAGCTGAAAATATGCCTGGTTTACATCATTTAGATGTATTTGCTTTCAGTGTTGGTTTTAGTATGGGGTTATAATTTTTTATAAGATGCGATCTTTTAAAGATCGCATCTTTTTAATTCTATTTTCAAACTTTAATTCTTTTCAACGCCATTTTTGCTTTATCGTGTGACCCATTATAATCTCTCAATTTTAATAATTCCTTATTAATTTTTACTGCACTGTTTTTATCACCTTGCTGCTCATGTATTTTTGCTAAATAAACCAATGCACTAATTAAAAACCCGGAATCTTCATCTTCATTTTTATCTAAAGTGCGCGATATTTCCTCACAAGTTTTAAAATTCTTTTTTGCCAAATCAATTTGGTTTCTTTTCATTTGCTCAACTGCAACATAATAGCTTGCTTCTCTTAAAACTTTATTATTATATCCAACTAATTTTTGCGAATTCTTATCCATTAAACTTTTGAATATTTTACTCGCTTTAGTGTAATCATTTTTCTTAATAAAAATTCTTCCCAAATATTTTTCAAAGATCGGATTGTTGGGAAACATTTTTGTCAATTCTTCGGCATAAATTTGTGCTTTATCAAAATCTTCTTCAAATTGATAAAATGAAGTGAGTAAAAAAAACTTCGATTCTATTGCCGCATATTTTGCTTTTTGCGCTGCAGTTGTTAATTGCTCAATTCCCTTTTTCTTATCCCCTTTCGGAATAAACATCATCGCCGGTTTTATAAAAGGATATTTTTCCGGAATTGCTTCCGCATAATAATTGTAAATTCCGAAACCAAGTTTTACGTCTTCATTTTTCGGATCAATTTCATAAGCTTCGTAAACTAACGGAAGCGCATCTTTCCCATCTAAAGCGGCATCAAACCATTCTTTACGAATTGAATATAATCTTCCTCTAAATCCGAGTGAACCGCCTTTGAAAAATATTGCATCAACATTTTCATCATTTTCATCAAGCAAATCATCACAAAAATCAATTACGTTTTCTAATTTTTCTTCAAATATTTCATCATATTCTTCGTTGTCTTGGTCAATCATTATTTTCCACCAAACAATCATTGCATCAAAAAATTTTCCGGCGGGATGTTTTGGAAAATCTTTCTGAACATGTGAAAAAGTTTTTTCGGCTTCATCAAATTTTATGTTATAAATTTGGTTAATTCCCAAATTCAACAATGAATCAAATTTTGCAGTTTGCGCATTTACAATGTTTGAAATTATAAAAATTGCCGCAAGTTTAGATAAAATTTTTGTGTTCATATAAAATTTGTAATTTGTTTTAAGATTTCTATTTTTAACTAAACATTAATTAAATTGTTCCCATATCAAAATAGTAAATATTATGAACATTCAGATATTCGGCACAAAAAAATGTAACGACACAAAAAAAGCAGAGCGTTTTTTTAAGGAACGGAATATTCAAATTCACTTTAGGGATTTAGCGGAAAAAGGAATTAGCCCAGGCGAATTGGAGAATATTCTTCACAAAATTGATGAAGAGAATTTGATTGATAAAAATTCTAAACAGTTTGAGAAACGCGGTTTGAAGTATATGATTTTTAATTTAAAGGAAGAACTTCTTTCCGATCCGCTGCTAATAAAAACTCCAATTGTTAGAAATGGAAAAAATGTTACTGTTGGATACGAACCGGAAGTTTGGAAGGAATGGATGAAGTAAAATTGAAAGATGATTGACTTCTGTATTTTTTCTTACTCTTATTCTTAATCCTAATCTTACTCTATTATTTAATTAGCAAAAAGATTAAGAGTAAGATTAAGAAAACAAACTGAAAAAATGCTAAAACAAAATTTCTCTCTTGTTAAATTCTTCAACTAAATTTTCGTAACCGATAAATTGAATTCCATCCCAGTTTATTTTTTTGCTGCGTTTACATAATCCAAAATATCATCAATAAAAATGTGGGTTTCACTTGGTTCTTTTGTAAAATTTTCAACGGCTTTATAAATTTTTTCTTCCGGTTTTACAGCCCCAACTTCATGTGAAAGAATTAATTTATCGAAATTTTCTAAAAACTTATTTTGTTCCCATCCAAATTTTTTGTGAATATGATTTGTGTTTGAAAGTAAAACTAATTTATAATTTTTTTTGAGTTTCGGAAGTAATTCAATTACATTCAAATTCATTGTAAATATTTCGGAAAATATTTTACAAAATTCATCTTCGGAAATTTTATTTTCCAGCCATTCCAAATTTATTTTAATAAAATCTTCGTTAGAAATTTTCCCCGATTCATAATCTCTATGAATTGTGTAATTCTCAAGATATTTTTTAAAATATTTATCACCTAATCCGTTTTGAATTAAATTATAATTTTTCACCCATTTTTGATGATCAAATGGTAAAAGCACATTTCCCAAATCGAAAACAATTGTGGAGTATTTTTGTTTATTCATATTATTCTAACTTTCTCATTTGCCAAGTTTGTCATTTTGATTTCGATGTATTTTCTATTAATAAAAATTTCATTTTTACAAAAGATCCGGTCTTTTAAAAAGATCGGATCTTTATTGATTTAATTATTTTTCAATAGTTTTATTTTACTTCAAACATTGAATCACTCAATCCGGAATTGGTCTTTACCGATGTTACTTCCAAATTAATTGATTGCGGTCCTAATGTCTGTGCAAGTTTAAAAGGATGTTTCATTCCATCAACATCTCTATAATCATCCAAATCAATTGTTTGTGTAAAAGTTCCTTGCGGCGAAGTTACACTGTTTACTTCACGAATTTTCAAACTTGTTTCCTTATCATAATATTGTGTGGATTTTTTTCCGGATGGAATTGTTGAAATTATTTTGTAAGCATCTTTTCCGTTTATTGTTTCAATTCCGTCAAGTTCAATTTTAACATTATTTTTTGCATAATCTAAAAACGAATTTAAGATTGCTTGGAATTTCAGTTCGTCAAGCATTTCGCCTTCCAAATTTTGCACTTGTCCCATTCCTTCTACTTTTCCTTTTTCTCCATCAAAAACTGTTGTTTGTTTTCCGACAGAAAAATCCAATTCTTGAAAAAGTTTATTCGGTGCTTTTTGAGCCATTGTCAATTTTATGTTCATTCCTTGAACAACGCCTTTGTATTCAACTATTTTATCCGTAACGGCAGAAATTTTTTCTCTTCCGCCGGTTGCTTCAATAAATTTTTCAATTATATTTTCGGCAGTAATTCCTTCTTCAACTTTCTTAACATTTGGATCATATTCTTTTCCATAAATATCATAATACTGAACTTTTCCGCTTACGCTGAATTTCTTTAAATTTTCTGCAACTTCTTTTGCGTTTCCAACAACAATTATTTGCGCATTACTTGGTTTCAAATATTTTTTTGCCATTTCCTGAACATCATCAGCAGTTACTAAGCTTAAATTTTTAAGATAATTTTTATAATAATCTTTTGGAAGATTATACATTGCAATATTTAATGCAAATCGCGCAATGGTTTGCGGATTTTCAAGTGATCGAGAAAAACTTCCATTTAAATAACTTTTAATTCTTTCAAGTTCTAATTCCGGAACTTTCTCATTTCTCAACCTTTTCAATTCATTAAAAATTTCTGTAATTGCGCTATCCGTTACTGAGTTTCTAACTGTCGCCGAAGCATTAAAATTACCAATAACTTTATCGGAATTTAAAGAACTTCCGGCTCCATAAGTGTAACCGTGTTTTTCTCGCAAATTTTGATTTAATCTTGCAGAAAATGTTCCGCCTAAAACTGCACTCATTACGGATGCTTTTATTAAATCCGGACTATTTTTTTCTAACTCAACGGGATAAGTTACATTCACAACAGATTGAACCGAAGCATCACGATTTGAAATTCCAACTTTTGTAACTAACGGAGCTTTTGGAGTTGGAAAAGTTAGATTTTCAATTTCTCCCTTTTCCCATTTACTTAAAAACTTTTCACTAATTTTTTTTGCTTCTTTTAAATTTATATCACCGACAAATACTAAATATCCAATATTTGGTTTAAAGAATTTCTTATAATAATTTTTGCACATATCTAAAGAAATTGAATTAACTGATTGTTCCGTCATTACTTCTCCGTATGGATGATCGGCACCATAAGTTAAAACACTTCTAAGATTAGAAGCAATTGCATCCGGTTCTTCTTTTGCAGCAGCTAAACCGGAAAGCATTTGCTTTTTAAGTTTATCTAATTCCTCTTGCTTGAAATCGGAATTTAAAAGTACATCGGAAAATATTTCCATCAACTTATCAAAATGTTTTGTAAGCGATGAACCGGAAATACTTATACCGGAAGTATTTAGATTTGCTCCAATAAAATCAATCTCTTCATCAATTTTTTCTTTTGATCGAGTTAATGTTCCTCTTCTTAAAAGTTGTCCGGCTAATTCAATATAACCGGTATTTTCTTTTTCTAAAATAGGATCTCGATCAATAATTAAATTGAAATTTATTTTGGGAAGTTTGTGATTTTCGATTACAAATACTTTTAAACCATTATCTAAAGTGAATGATTCATATTCACCCATATTTATTTCTGGTGCAGGTCCCGGTTTGGGTTGAACTGTTCTATCAACTTGTGCAACCAAGCTTAACACTCCAAAAAGAATAAATAAAATTACAATTTTAAATTTCATCTTAATTTCTCCAATTCATTAAAAACTTTTTATTGTTGAGCTGATTTTGGCAAATAATAAAGTACAACTCTATTTTCTTTTGTTAAATATTTTTGTGCAACATTTTGGATATCATCAATCGTAACCTTCATATATTTATCAATTTCGGAATTTATTAAATCAGTATTTCCATAAAGAACATTATAAGTTGCTAAATTATTTGCAATTCCCGCAACTGTAGAATTTCCGCTAACAAAATCATTTTCAATTTGGTTTCGCAATTTTTGAAATTCACTTTCGCTAATTTTTTCATTTATCGATTTATTTAATTCTTCTTGCATTGCAGTTTCTAAATCATCTGCTGTAATTCCCATATTGCTTATTCCGTATGTTATGAATAGCCCAGAATCTTCTAATGAAAATGGGAAAGCTCCAACATTTACTGCTTTTTGTTTTTGATCAACAACAGCTTTTTGCAGACGTGAACTTTCTCCGGAAGCTAAAAGTGTTGTTAGCATTGTAAGTGAATAAAAATCTTCCGTACCTAACGCTGGAATTCTATATGCTTGAAGCACAAGAGGAAGCTGAATATTATCATAAACCGTATCTCTAACTTCAGCAGTTAATGGTGGTTCGATAACATTTGGTCTGGGAATAATTTTTTTAGATTTTTGGATATCTGCAAAATATTTTTTAATTAATTCTTTTGTTTTTTCAATTTCAATATCACCGGCAATTACTAAAGTTGCATTTTCTGGGACATAAAAAGTTTTGTAAAAATCTCTAAATTCTTGAATTGTTGCTTGGTCAATATATTGAACTGACCCAATCGGCAGCCATGTATATGGATGTACTTTGTAAGCTCTTTTAAAAGTTTCTTCAATTACAGAACCATACGGTTGATTTTCATAGCGTTGTTTTTTTTCTTCCTTTACAACTTTTCTTTGTGTTTCTACTCCAACCGTATCAATCTTAGCATGCAACAATCTTTCAGATTCAATCCACAATCCTAATTCCAATTGGTTTGATGGAAGAATTTCATAATAATAAGTTCTGTCTTGAGAAGTGTTTGCATTATTTGTTCCTCCGGCACTTTCCATAATCTTATCAAACTGACCGCGCGGAATATTTTCGGAACCTTCAAACATTAAGTGTTCAAAAAAATGTGCAAATCCGGTTCTTTCGGGATCTTCATTTTTTGATCCGACATGATACATAATTGAAACAGCTACAATTGGCGTAGTTTTATCTTGATGTAAAATTATATGCAATCCATTATCAAGATCATATTCGGTAAATTCAATTTTTCTTGCTTGAGCAAAAATTAAAGTTACGGAAAGCAAAAACATTAAAATTAATTTTGATTTCATTTTTCTCCTAAAGCAGTTTTAGTTTAAATTATTTTTTTGTTGAAGTAATTTACTTAATCCAAATTACAAAAAAAAAGGAAGAATACTTCTCCCTTCTTTCTTCAAAATGTTTATCAACACAACTTCTTACTCTTACTCTTACTCTTAATCTTTTTCTTTACCTTAACTTTTCAAGAAAATATTTTAACAACTCTTTTTTATCCAATCTAATTTGTTCCATAGAATCTCTATCTCGCACTGTAACAGTTCCATCTTCCAAAGTTTGTGTATCTACAGTAACGCAGAAAGGCGTTCCGGCTTCATCTTGTCTTCTGTATCTTCTTCCAACTGCACCTTTATCATCATAGAAAACTTTCATAAACGGACGTAAATCATTTTCAATTTCGCGAGCAATTTCCGGCATTCCATCTTTATTTACCAGAGGTAAAATTGCAGCTTTAATTGGTGCAAGTTTTGGATGAAATTTTAATACAACTCTGGTTTCTCCGTTTACTTCTTCTTCATTATATGCATCAACCAAAAACGCCATAAATGATCTTGAAGCTCCGGCGGAAGTTTCAATAATAAATGGAATATATTTTTTCTTTAATTCTTCATCAAAATATTTTTGAGATTTTCCGGAAAATTCTTCGTGTCTTCCCAAATCAAAATTTGTTCGGTTATGAATTCCTTCAATTTCTCCCCAACCAAACGGAAACTGATATTCAATATCCGTTGCTTCTTTTGCATAATGAGCAAGCTTGTTTGCCGGATGATCATGATATCTTAATTTTTCCGGAGTCATACCCAATTTTTTAAACCATTCCAATCTAGTTGCTTTCCACGAATCATAATTTTTCTTGTCTTCACTGGGTTTTACAAAATACTGCATTTCCATTTGTTCAAACTCGCGTGTACGGAAAAGGAAATTTTTTGTATTAATTTCATTACGGAAAGCTTTGCCAATTTGCGCAATTCCGAACGGAAGTTTTTGTCGACTTGCACTTTGCACATTTAAGAAGTTTACAAAAATTCCTTGCGCAGTTTCGGGTCGCAAATAAATTGCGTTTTCTAATTTTTCGACTGGTCCAAGAAAAGTTTTAAACATTAAATTAAAATTTCGTGGAGTTGTAAAAGTTCCTTTATTTCCACATTGTGGACAATTTATTTCTTCCAAAAAAGAATCAGCGAAATCTTTATTTGATAACAGCAATTCAAATTTTTCATCTAAAGTTTTATCTGAATTAAGAATTGATTTTAAATTTTCATCATTTACTTTTTCTAAAAATGTTTCAAACAATTTTTCTTTCTTTTTGTCTGCAATCGCTTCTCCCAAAGTATCCAATCTGAATCTTGCTTTACATTGTTTGCAGTCAATCATTGGATCTGTAAAATTTTCAACGTGACCGCTTGCTTCCCAAACTTTTGGGTGCATTAAAATTGATGCATCTAAACCTTCTACATCTTCACGGTAAGTCATGGCTTTCCACCATTCGGATTTTATATTATTCAAAAGTTCAACACCTAACGGACCGTAATCCCAACAGCCGTTTAATCCGCCGTATATTTCACTTGATTGGAAAACAAAACCTCTTCTTTTTGCAAGAGATACAATTTTTTCAATTATATCATTTCTATTATTCTGTGCTATGGTAAACCTCACTTTGTTAAAAAGGATTTGCAAATATAATATTTTTTGAGAATTTGTGGAGTGTAGTAATTTGTGAAAGACGAATAATTCAATAAAATTTTAATTAAATATTATTGCCGATAAATAACCCACAACTTCAGAAGTATCTCCGGTTATATCTCCGGAATCTGTTTGCATCAATACTTTAGAATTTTTATAATTTTTATTTTTGAGTGCTTTCATTACTGCCACAATTGCTCCGCCGCCGCAAGCTTCACAATTTTTTGTTTCTAAATCTGATTGAAGTTTTTCAAATTCAAATTTATTTATGTGTTCAATAATTTTTCCATCTTTAATCTGGGCTTTTTCTCTAATATAAAAGTGCGATAAATCCGAACTTGCAATAAGTAAATTTTCATCATCAATAAAATTTGATAAAACTTCAGCTAATTCATCTACGAACATTTTGCTTTGATCACCAATGACAATAGGTATAAGTTTAAATTCTCCAATAGCAATTTGTAAAAACGGAAGTTGAACTTCCAAAGCATGCTCGTTTCTATGACCTTCTTCGCCGGAAAAAAATAAATTACTCTTATCTAAAATTTGATTTCTTAAATCAGAATTTATTTTAATTTGACCAAGAGGAGTTTTATATGCATCTCCATCATAAACTGAAATTCCCGGAAAATATTCTCTGTGACTTGGCGAAATAACAATTACGTTCTTAAATTTTTTCCCAATAATTGTTTTGTAACCAAACGTAGCAGTTTGTCCGGAATAAACATATCCGGCATGCGGAGAAATTATTCCGCCGACATTTTCATATTTATTTATTAAATCAACTTTATCAAAAAAATTATTTATCATTTTCTCAAGTTCAATTTTGGAGTTTGGATAAAACATTCCCGCAACTTTTGGTTCTCTAATTTTCATTACGATATTTCCTCTTCAGAAAATATAGTTGCAGTAAATGCTTTTAATTTTAGATTTTTCGTTTTCCAATATTCTTCATAAAGTCCCGCTTTTTTGCAAAGTGCCGATAAATATTGATCTTTATCAAGTTTGTGTTCTATTGGAACTTGAGGTAACAACAGCGCTTTCCTTCTATTCTCTTCTAAAATCAATCCGTGTTTACCCAAAATAATTTCGTCATAATTATTTAACGGAAAGGCTTCGGATAAAATTGAAATTTCCAATTTAATTTTAGCAAATTCACTTTCGCTTAATGGCTCAAATCGCGGATCATGAAAAGCCGCTTGAAATGCCGCATCCATAACGGTTTTGCTTAATTCGTCATCCGATTGAATATATCCGATGCATCCACGCAATTTTTTATTAATTGTAATTGTAACAAATGCTCCGGAATTAGTTTTTAGAATTGGAAATTCTTCAGATGTGGGAAGATTTATATGACTTGGACGAAATCCGGATTCTATTGAAAAATGCGCAAAAGAAAGAAGCATTTTTTTTTCTTGTGGAGTAAGTTCCATAAATCCGCCTAAAATAATTAAACAATTTTATACGAAATTAATTCTATTTTATTTTTGAGAACAATCAAATTGTTTTTATAAATGAAAAATGAATCCGGTGAATAAGAATTTATATTTTTATTTAAAACTTCTGTAATAAGTTTTTTCTTTTTATCAATATTGTAAACGGCAAACATATTATCAAGAAAATTATTTTCTTTTTTAAGATGATAATTGAACATTAATAAATCGCCGAATTTTATTAAGTCAATATTGCTTACACCACTTTTATGCTGAGTTTCTTTTTCAACTATTGCAGATAAATCTTTGTCATCATTATAAAAAGTTTCTGGATAAATATAATTTGCAAAATCTTCAGAATTAATATTTCCCAAAACTGATTTTAGTTTCTCATCTTCATTTTCTATTTTTTCAATTATTTCCCCGGAATGAAAATCCAGAACAATAATTTCTCTGCCTTCAAACTTTTTTTTGTAACCGTAAATTTTTGAATCAAGAATAGTTAGAAAAATTAAATCATCATTTTGCCATAAAACTTTTTTTTGTTGAATATCATAAACAATAATTTTTTTATGTTCCGGCATATTTGGTTTTGCATATTGATGAAATATAATTTTTTCATCGTAAATTTTTTCTACCCCAATCCAAAATTTTTCTTCCATTTGAAAATTTTTTAAAATTGATTTTCCACTTGTCAAATCAATATAATGATAGAAAACTTCTTTGTTTTCCAAATCTCTTGTTTCAATTAAAATTTTATCAGATTCAGAAATTAACAAACGCCAAATTTGGTTTTTATCTGTAAAGGAAAATGTTTTTTTAAGTTTCATAAAACCCAATAGAAATTGATGAAAATAATTGTTAAATGGCTAAATTGTTTTATGTTAGCAAAACAAAACAGCAAATAGTGATTTTTTAATTTATATTTTTTCAAACCTCGCTGTAAAATGTCTTAACATTGGAGCTTCATAAGTAAATTTATAACCTTTTAAATTTTCACGATTCTTGAAAACTTCAATTATTACTTCGGCAACATAATCAATATGACTTTGTGTATAAACTCTGCGAGGAATTGCCAAACGCACTAATTCCATTGGCGGAGAAACGGTTTTTCCATTTTCATCATATTTGCCGAACATTACACTTCCGATTTCAACTCCGCGAACGCCGCCTTCAATAAAAATTTCGCAAACTATTGATTGTCCCGGAAATTCTTGCGGGGGAATTTGCGGCAGAAATCTTTTTGCATCAAGATAAATTGCATGTCCGCCCGGTGGCTCTATTATTGGAATTCCGGCGTTCACCAATTTTTCGCCCAAATATTCAATACTTCTAATTCTATATTGAAGATAATTTTCATCAACAATTTCTTCCAATCCGTGCGCAACTGCTTCCAAATCTCGTCCAGCTAAACCGCCGTATGTTGGAAATCCTTCCGTAACAATTAACAAATTTCTGCACTTCATTGCTAAATCTTCATTGTTGATTGAAAGAAATCCACCAATATTTACAAGCGCATCTTTTTTCGCACTCATTGTTGCGCCATCAGAATACGAAAATATTTCTTGCGAAATTTCCAGCACACTTATATTCTCATAACCTTTTTCTCTTTTTTTGATAAAATATGCATTTTCTGCAAATCGACACGCATCAATAAAAAGCGGCAAATTATATTTTACACAAACTGATTTTACATCTTTAATATTCTGCATAGAAACCGGCTGACCGCCGCCGGAATTGTTTGTAATCGTAATCATAACGAGCGGAATATTTTCACTTCCTACTTTTTTAATAAATTCTTCCAATTTTTCGACATCCATATTTCCTTTAAAATCTGCTTTAATTTCCGGATGTTTTCCAATTTCGTTAAGTAAATCAACTGCTTCAGCACCGCTAAACTCAACATTGGCGCGGGTTGTATCAAAATGTGTGTTGTTGGGAATATATTTTCCTTTTCCGCCAATAATAGAAAATAGAATTTTTTCCGCAGCTCTTCCTTGATGTGTCGGAATTATAAAATTATGTCCCGTAATTTTTTTTACGGATTTTTCGAATCTGTAAAAACTTTTTGAACCGGCGTAAGATTCGTCACCTTCCATAATTCCAGCCCATTGTTTTGCGCTCATTGCGGATGTTCCGCTATCCGTAAGCAAATCAATAATTACGTCATCAGCTTTAATTAAAAAAGGATTGTATCCGGCATTTTCTAAAATTTTAATTCGTTCTTCCTTTGATGTAAATTTTATCGGCTCAACTGATTTTATTCTGAATGGCTCAATAATTGTTTTCATAATTCCTCAAAATTTTAATGTATTAACTTACGGCTTTTGGTTTTATTGAAAAAATATAAAAATGAAAAATTATTAATTCTTAAAATAGACTTAATTGTATTTTATTCTTATTTTATAATCAGCAAATAACAAATTTCCTCTTTATATAAATAAAATAAGGAATACATTTATGGATGAACTTAACAAACAAGATGATCAAATTGACGAAATAATTGAAGATGAAGAACTTGGAATTACGGATAAAATGATTGGAGTTTTATCTGAGCCTTCAAATTTATTTCAAAAATTATCAAACTTACCATACAAAACTATGGATTGGTTAATTCCAATTCTTTTGGTGATAATTATAGCGGTGGCTTCAAATTTTATTTTGATGAATAATCCGGAAGTGAAAGCTGATATTGTTGAAAAACAAATGGCACAATTTGAAAAGAATTTTCAAGAAGCAATTGATAAGGGACAAATGACGCAAGAGCAAGCTGATCAACAGCTTGATGCAATTCAAGAACAAATGGAAAAAGGCGGAAGTACACAATTAATATTTTCATCAATTGGAATAACAATAATTACATTTCTTTCATTTTTTATTATTGCGGGTGTATTTTTATTATTAGTTAAATTTGGTTTAAAAGGTGAAGGTGATTATAAATCTTCAATGCTGGCTTATGGTTTGCCTCATTATATAATTGTTTTACAAGTTATTGTTATGATAATTGTTGCAATTGCAATGGGAAAAATGTTTATGGATACGAGTGTGGGAAGCTTTATGAATGTTGAAAAAGATACAATACTTGGCTGGGTTTTACACAAACTTGATATTTTCTCAATTTGGTTTTATGCTGTTTTAAGTATTGCATATGCTAAGATGTTTAAATCTGAATCCACCACAAATTATTTTATTGCAATTTTTGGATTGTGGATTGGCTTTAGTTTATTGATGTATTTCGTAGTTCAAGCTGTTCCATTCTTAAAATTCTTCGGATTATAATATTTCTAAAACATCCTAAGTTTTCTGACTTGGGATGTTTACTATTTAAAATACTGGATAAAACAGTCACAATAAAAAAGTTTGATTACCGAAATTGTCTCCCAAAATTCTGTTTACTTAAGAATTAATCATGCAACTAAGCTATTTATTTTTAGATTCCGGCTTAAAACATGCCGGAATGACAAACTTTAAAATTTCTGGCAAATCACAACTTCTGTAAAAATAATGTCTGCAATTTCGTTCTTGAATTATAACTTTTAATTTTTCATTTTTAATTTTCTTCATATCACGCTTTGTGGATCAATATCAAAATATAATTTTACATCTCTAAATCTTGATCTTTGATTATAATCAACAAAAGCATTCATCAAAGCATTTCGCAAAATTTTTCCATTGGGATCTGATTTACGCAAACTTTTTATCATAATTTGATATCTAAAAATTCCTTTGATTTTTGCAATTACTGCTTCATTCGGCGGAAGTATAATTAATTTATCACTAAACTTCATTAGTCGTTTATTAAAATCATATGCGGCTTGTTTAGCTTTTTGTTCATCCTCATTTTTAATTTCAACAATTGCAATTCTAGAAAACGGCGGATAAAAATTTTGTTGTCGCAACAAAATTTCATTTTCATAAAATGATTTGTAATTGTTTTCCAAAACTTTTTGAAGAACAAAATTTTTGTAATTCTGAGTTTGAATTATTACTTCGCCTTCTTCTTTGCTTCTTCCAGATCTTCCGGCAACTTGTGTAAGTAGTTGGAATGTTCTTTCATCAGCTCTAAAATCCGGAAGCCATAAAGATGTTTCAGCGGAAATTACTCCGACTAAAGTTACATTCGAAAAATCCATTCCTTTAGAAACTATTTGCGTTCCGACTAAAATATCAATTTCACCTTTTCTAAAATTGTTTAAAATAATTCCCAACTTTCCTTTTTGCGCAATTGTATCTGAATCAATTCTCTCAATTTTTGCATTTGGAAAATGATAAGAAATTTCGTCTTCAACTCTTTGAGTTCCGGTTCCAAAATATTTCATATTAATTGAACCGCAAAATCTACAAGCTTTAGGAGATTGTTTTACTGCGCCGCAGTAATGGCATTTCATAACATTTTTATTTATGTGATAAACCATTGAGACCGAACAATTATCGCACATTTCAATTGTTCCGCAATCATCGCAATAAGCTTGAGTTGCAAATCCTCTTCTATTTTGCAGAATAATTATTTGCTCTTTTTTCTTTAATCGTGTATCAACAGCTTCCAAAAGTGTTTTGGAAAAAACTCCAACAACTCTATTTTTTTTCTTTTCGAGAATAATATCAACTAATTTAATTTTAGGAAGTTTTGCATTATCAACTCTTTCCGGCAATTCTAATAATTCATATTTTCCATTTTTTGAATTAAACATACTTTCAATCGATGGAGTTGCCGAGCCCAATAAAACCGGCACATTTACGAACATGCTTCTTATAATTGCCGCATCTCTTCCGTTATATTTTGGAATTAAATCATACTGCTTATAACTTTGATCATGTTCTTCATCGACAATTATCAATCCAATATTTTCTAACGGAGCAAAAACTGCAGAACGCGCACCAATTATAATTTTATATTTTCCTTTAATAATTCCGCGCCACGAATCATATCTTTCTCCAAGTGACATTCGACTGTGCATTACAGTAATTTCATTTCCAAAAGTATTATAAAAGCGAGAAGTAATTTGCGGAGTTAAAGAAATTTCGGGAACAAGAATTAAAATATTTTTTCCAATTTTTCTAGTTTGCTTTGCCAACTCAATATAAACTTGAGTTTTGCCGGAACCGGTTACTCCGTGCAATAAATATGTTTTAAATTTTTGCTGAATAATATCAACAGAAACTTTTTCTATAATATTTTTTTGATTTTCAGTTAATTCAAAATTTGGTTTTTCTTCGGAATAGTTTTCCGAATAAACTCTTTCAATTTCTTTATCGAAAATTTTAATAATTCCTTTTTTCTCAAGTGAATTTATTGACGATTGATTTGAATTTGTTTTCTTTAGCAATTCACTTTGCTGAATTTCATTTTCATTATTATTCAATAATTCGAGAAGAATTACAATTTGTTTTTCAGATTTTTTTTCTAACACTGGAATAATTTCATAAACTTCATCAACACTTTTCTGGAGTTTTATGAATTTCACTTTTTTAATTTTTACTTTAGATCCTTCAATTTCATCTATAATTGTAACTGCTCCGTTTTTCTCCAAAGTTTTGAGCAGTGAATAAATATTTTTTTTCTTCACTAATTTTTGAAGATATCCAATTTTATAAGATTCTTTTTCGGAAAGTAATTTCAACAAAATTGCTTTTGTACTTTTTTGATTTTTTTCTTTTGTAAACAATTCTTCACAAAATTCCCTATCAGAAATAATTGTTTTTTTCGATTCAACTTCTAATCCATACGGAACTGAGTTTTTTAGCGCTTCTCCAAGCGAGCATAAATAATAATCTGCAATCCATTCATAAAATTTTAAAGAATTTTCACTGAAGATTGGTTGATTATCTAAAACATCTTTTATTGGTTTTATTTTTTCTTTAACATCGGAAGTACTTTTAATTTTAATAACAAATCCGGTTAAAGTTCGTTTACCAAAAGACGCAACTATTCTTACTCCAACTTGAATATTTTCTTCAAATTCTTCGGGAATTGAATAAGTGAATGAATTTCTGAATGGCAAAGGAAAAACTACTTCTGCAAACAAATTTTACTCGACTGATTTTTCTAACAATGTTAAACTTTTATCGAAAGTATTTAAACTGGCTTTTACTCCAAAAGGTAAAGTAAATTTATTCTCAATGTGACCAAAAGATAAACCATAAATTACGGGAATTTTCAAATCACCTAAAACATCTTTAAATACTTGTTGAAGTGTTAACGAATTTTCAAATTCGGGATCTTCTTTTTTTACATCACAATTTTTAAAAACACCTAAAGCAATTCCCGCACAATTTTTAAATTTTCCACTTTGTTTCATTTGAGTCAACATTCTATCAATTCTGTAAGGTTCTTCGCCAATTTCTTCCAAAAAAATAATTTTACCTTTTGTGTCAATATCATATTCGGTTCCAATCATTGAAACTACAATTGATAAATTTCCGCCAACTAATTCTCCTTCGCAAATTCCATTATTTATAATTTCGATTTGATTTTCATCGGAATAAGAATTTTTCATTTTATAATTTTCTTTTGGCTCAAGAAAAATATTCTTTAAATGTTCCAATGAATAATCATTAAAAGTAGATGTTCCAACCGGTCCGTGAAAACAAACTAATCCGGTTTTTTTATAAATTGCATAAAGCAGAGAAGTAATATCGCTATATCCAATAATTATTTTGGGATTTTTTTTAATCGCTTCATAATCAATAAATTTCAACATTCTCGCACATCCGTAACCTCCGCGAACGGCAACAATTGCTTTAACTTCATCTTCCAAAATCATTTTATTAAAATCTTCCGCGCGGGCAGAATCACTTCCTGCTAAATATCCATATTTATCTTTTACCGCTGGATTGTATTTTATTTTAAATCCAAGATTTTCCAAATTATAAATTGCTTCGTTCAACTGCTTATCATTTATATAACTTGCGGGAGAAATTAGTCCAATTGTATCACCAAAATTTAATTTATTTGCTTTTAACTTTTGATGAAAAAAGTTTTCGGAATTTGGTGTTTCAAGTGATTTACATCCGCCGAAAAATAAAATTGCAGATAAAAAGATTTGCAGTGAACTTTTAAAAAATTGCATAATAACCTTGAATTTTACTTTTGTCAAAACTAAGTTACATAATAAATTTTTCAAAATTAACGGGAATGTAAAAATGAAGAAAATTATTGTATTGATTACGGTTTTTGTTCTATCAACTTTAACAATTAATGCAGATGATGCAAAAAAATATGGAAAAGAAATTACATTAAAAGATAAAACTCAAATTTCCAAAATTGTTGAAAATCCGGAAAGTTTTATTGGTAAAAAAGTTTTAGTTGAAGGAAATGTTGTTGAAGTTTGTGAGAAAAGAGGCTGCTGGATAAATTTGAGCAGCGATAAAGAATTTGAAACAATTCGTGTAAAAGTTAACGACGGCGAAATTGTTTTTCCGATGGAAGCAAAAGGAAAAAAAGCTTTGGTTGAAGGTGAAGTTTATTCAATAGTTGTTGAAGGTGAAGGTTGCGGCGGAGATTGTGCCGATGAGAAAAAAGAAGATAAAAATCACAAATGTGAGCATGAAAAAACCACAAAAAAAGTTTACCAAATCAAAGGTTTAGGCGCAGAAATAAAATAACATTTCTCATAAATCCCCAAATGATACTCTTTATTTTTTGGGGATTTAATTAAATAGAATGCTGGGTCTTTTTTTATTTTTTTAATTTATAAAACTTTAACAAGATACCATATCATTATTTTTAACTTATTTTAATTTAATAAATTATAGCATTTCTTTAAAATTTCTCTTGATTTGATTGCAATATTTCATTATTATATATCAGATTTGAAATTCTTTCTTTTACTGTTTCTGGTTTTACTCTTTTTATCACTAAACTAAAAGGAGAAAACATGAAAAAGAGATCATCCTTAAACACCTTAAAAATTGATAATTTTGGCTATAATGTAGATGGAGTTTACAAAGCCGATTTAGGAAACTACCAAGAAGCCCTAAACTATTTTAACAAAGCTATTGAAATCGACCCAAAGAATTTTATATCCTATTTTAATCGCGCAAGCATTAAAATGAATTTGGGCGATATTGAAGGAGCAAAAATGGATTTTCATAAATCTGAAAATCTGGCTTCGGATAAAGTAAATTATAATTTGGTATAATTTCTTAAATCAGAAATTTCAAACACAGTTTCTAATTTACAGAAATAAGAAAAAATACTTAGTTATTTCTCAGAAATATTCTTAAGATTATCATATCATTTCTTTATCTTTTCCCCTAAAATTTTACAATTATTTATAATTATGAAAATTCGGAAAGTAATTAGAAGTTTACACAGAGATATTGGTTACGTTGCATTTGGGTTAATAATTATTTATTCAATTTCCGGAATAGCAGTTAATCATGTTAGTGATTGGAATCCGAATTACAGTATTTCAAAAGATACATTGGTAATTTCCTCAAAAATTGATTCGACGATTTCGACTGAAAAACTTACAAAAAATTTAACCGAATATTTTTCGATAAAAGACAGCATAAAAAGTTCATTTCGCTCAAGCCCAAATTCAATTGATATTTTTTATCAGAATAAAACTCTTTCCGCAAATATCAAAACAAAAATTGCAGTTTTAGAAAAAGTGGAAAGCCGAACAATAATTCGCGAGACAAACTTTCTTCATTTGAATCATCCAAAAAAATTATGGACTTGGATCGCAGATATTTTTGCGGTTGCGTTAATTTTTCTTGCGGTAACCGGTTTGTTGATGATTAAAGGGAAATTGGGCTTTTCCGGAAGAGGAAAATGGTTTGCACTTTTAGGAATTGCAATTCCAATTTTATTTTTACTTTTGTACTTTTAGCTCAAATTGTATGAAACTTTAACCAAAATTTTCCGTCCAATTATTGCCTATCAATAAAAAATATTTATTACTAACTTTAAATAATTGCAGTAAATAAAAAAAAAGAGGAACTATGAAGAAACAAAATTTAATTGTTGTTTTCTTACTACTTTTTACGGCTATAATATCTGCCCAAAAAGTTGAAGATATTGATATCAAATATGAAAAATTTGTGCTGGATAATGGTCTCACACTTATTGTTCATGAAGATCATAAAGCTCCAATTGTTGCAGTAAATGTTTGGTATCATGTTGGATCAAAAAATGAAAAAGACGGAAAAACTGGTTTTGCACATTTGTTTGAACATTTGATGTTCAACGGAAGTGAAAATTTTGATGACGATTATTTTCAAGCTCTGGAAAGAGTCGGTGCAACAGATTTAAACGGAACAACAAATGAAGACCGCACAAATTATTTTCAAAATGTTCCAACTTCCGCAGTTGATTTAGCGCTTTGGATGGAATCCGACAGAATGGGACATTTACTTGGAGCCATTACTCAAGCCAAACTTGATGAACAGCGCGGAGTAGTTCAAAATGAAAAACGCCAAGGTGAAAATCAGCCTTACGCAATTGCTTTTGAAATGATCCAACATAATACATTTCCCAAAGGTCATCCATATTCTTGGACAGTAATCGGATCGATGGAAGATTTGGATGCCGCAAGTTTGGAAGATGTTCACGAGTGGTTCAAAACTTATTATGGTGCAGCTAATGCAGTTTTAGTTGTTGCCGGAGATATTTCAGCCGCAGATGCAAAAGCTAAAGTTGAAAAATATTTTGGTGATATTCCTTCCGGACCGCCAATTAAAAAACATGAAGCTTGGGTTGCAAAAATGGAAGGAACAAAAAGACAAACTGCTCAAGATAGAGTTCCGCAATCAAGAATTTATAAAACTTGGAATATTCCCGAATGGAAAAATAAAGAATTGGTTTATTTGGATTTGGTAAGCGATGTTCTTGCCTCCGGAAAAGTTTCAAGATTATTTAAAAGATTAGTTTATGATGAACAAATTGCAACTGAAGTAAACGCAAGTTATAGTCCGGGAGAAATTGCAAGTCAATTTAATATTACTGCAACTGCAAAACCCGGTGTTGAATTATCACTTTTAGAAAAAGCAATTAATGAAGAATTGGCAAAATTTTTAGCTGAAGGTCCAACTCAAAAAGAATTGGAAAGAGTTAAAACTCAGCACATTGCAAATTTTGTTAGAGGAATTGAAAGAATTGGCGGATTCGGTGGAAAGTCTGATATTCTTGCGCAGTCTCAAGTTTTTGGCGGCTCACCGGATTTTTACAAAGAAAAATTAAAATTGGCTTCATCGGCAACAGTTAAAGATTTACAAAATTCTGCTGTAAAATGGCTTTCTGACGGAGTAAATATTTTAGAAGTTCATCCTTTCCCGCAATATGCAGAAGCTCCAATTGGTGCCGATAGATCAAAATTGCCGGAAACCGGAACTCCGCCGGCTGCAAAATTTCCGGAAATTCAGAAAGCAACATTATCAAACGGATTACATATAATGCTAGCACAAAGTGATGCAATTCCGGTTGTAAATTTTAGAATGATTGTTGATGCCGGTTATTCTTCCGATCAATTTGCATTGCCGGGAACAGCTTCTCTCGCACTATCAATGATGCAGGAAGGAACAAAATCAAAATCTTCCTTGCAAATTAGTGAAGAGCTTGCAATGTTGGGAGCAAACTTAAATACATTTTCAAATTTGGATATTTCAACAATTTCGTTGTCATCACTAAAATCAAATTTGGATAAATCATTAAATCTTTTTGCAGATGTTTTATTAAATCCTTCCTTTCCGGAAAATGAATTAGATAGACTGAAAAAAGAAACATTCTCAAGAATTCAGAGAGAAAAAGCAACACCAATACAAATGGCATTGCGAGTTTTCCCGCAATATATTTATGGAAAAGATCATGCTTACGGTTTGCCGTTTACCGGTTCTGGATATGAAGAATCCGTTGCTAAAATATCCAAAGCTGATTTAGAAAAATTTCATCAAACTTGGATAAGACCAAATAATTCTACTTTGGTTGTTGTTGGTGATATAACAATGGATGAAGTTAGAAATAAATTAGAAGATCTTTTTGAAAATTGGGAAAAGGCTGAAGTTCCAAAAAAGAATATTTCTCAAGTTGGATTAAAAGAAAAATCAACTATTTATTTAATGGATAGACCGGGTTCACAACAATCAATTATTTTAGCGGGACATGCGGCTCCTCCAAAATCAGATAAAGATAATATCGCACTTGAAGCAATGAATACAATACTCGGCGGATCTTTCACTTCAAGAATTAATATGAATTTACGCGAAGATAAACATTGGTCATATGGATCACAAAGTATTTTGCTTGGTGCAAAAGGTCAGCGCCCATTTTTAGTTTTTGCAATGGTTCAGTCAGATAAAACCAAAGAATCTGTTGTTGAAGTTAAAAAAGAATTGAGTGGAATTCTTGGCGTAAAACCAGCAACCGAAGATGAACTTAATAAAATAAAACTTAACGAAACTTTAAGTTTGCCGGGAAGCTGGGAAACCGGAAATTCTATTGCCGGATCATTGAGTGAGATGATTCAATATGGATATCCGGAAGATTATTTTTCAACTTATGCCGATAAAATGAATGCTTTGAATTTGAATGACATTAACAAAGCAGCAGAAAAAGTTATAAATCCCGAAAAGATTGATTGGGTAGTTGTGGGTGATAAAGCTCAAGTTGAAGAAAATTTAAAGCAATTAGGTATGGAAATAAAACTTATTGATACTGATGGAAATGTTATTGAACAAGAATTGAAAAAACCAGAAAAAACAGAAACATCAAAAATTAATAATTAAATCCATAATATGTAGAGACGCAAAATTTTGCGTCTCTATTTTTTTTGTTAATTAATTTTCTGAATGAACAGCTTTATTCTACAACACTTTCCAATAAATTATAATTGGCTCAATTTGTAGTCCATTAAAAACCAATTTATAATCTTCGTTTAAATCTTTAGATTCAAAAATTCTTTTATCATTTTCTGAAAAAGGTGAAAAAGTAATTATTGCATTTAAATATCCATCAAGTTGGAAATAATCTTCTACAAATAATCCTTTAACATTTATTACTCTGCTAAAATCTCCATTCATATTTTCAAGAAAAAAATATGAATATCCGTCTTCTAAAAATATTGGTTCAAAAGGATCACTTATATTTTCAAAATATATTTTAAAAGAATATCCTTTTGTAAAGTTAGAATCAGATTCAACAATTTTATTCAATTTTTCGTCGAAAGTAAAATTTGTAAAATCATCCAAATAACTTTTCAATATTTGAAAATATGCCTTTTCTCCAAGCCTCTTTTCAATCATTTCCTTTTTTGCAATTGCTTGAATACTTATCGTATTCAATAACATTGCCTTTATAACTACTTTTTGATTTATCGGTCCAACATTTAAAAGTAGATTTGAAATATTACTAATGGTATAAAAATTTAATACTTTATTGCATTCTTCCAATGTCCAGCTCTCGGCATTTTTAATTAGTATTTTAGAAATACTGTCTTTGTTTACATATTTTAAAGTTGCGCAAGATGATATTATAAGAATTAAGAAAAATGAAATGGGTATTTTTTTCATATTGAAAATCTATTTTTAAGAAATTTAATTATTATTGAATGTTGATATCAAGGTAAATTAATAGTTGTTTTCCCAAATAAAAATTGCAACGGAATGTGTAGTCTTTTCGCCCAATCACTTTCAGTGTGTTTACTTCCTTCATCTAAAAGCATTTTAAAATTTGCTAAATCATTAAAATTATTTTGCATCAATAATTCAGACATTCTTATAAAATCTCCGACTAATTCCTTTTCTTCACTTCCGCAATCAATATATAATTTTGTTTTTTCATTAATATTTGGAGTAATATTTTTCACCATATTAAAAACTTCTCCGTTGTCAATCCAAAATGAATTTGATAAACATGCGGCGTTGCCAAATATTTTTGGGAAATTCCAAAAAAGTTGAAATGAAATTAATCCGCCTAAAGATGAGCCCATTATTGCAGTTTTAGATGCAAGCGGAATTGTACGATAATTTTCATCAATAAATGATTTTAATTCTTTGATTAAAAAACTTGCGTACTTTTTTCCTTTTTCGGTAAAGTAATTATATTCTTCCAATCTATCTTTGTGATTATAAATTCCTACAACAATAATTTCTTCAATAATTTTTTGCGAAATTAATTTTGTTAGAATCTCGTCGACTTTCCAATCGTAACCAATGTAAGAAGTTTTTGGATCAAATAAATTTTGTCCGTCTTGCATATACAAAACGGGATATTTTTTTATACTTGAATGATATGATGGAGGTAGCCAGATTAAAATATCGCGTTCATTTTTTAAATGAACGCTGTAAAATTCATGAAGATATTCAATATCGCCAATGATTTCATCAGAATTTATTATATATGAATTGAGGTTTTCCAACATCACATTTTTACGATTGTTCTATTTCTAGTTGTTTAAAGTTAATAACTCAATTCAAAATAAATAAATTTTGAAAAAAATTATTTTAATTCTTCAATTTGTTGTTTAAAAATTACGCCTCTTTCTTTTAATCCGTTTAACATAAAATCTACACACTTATGGTTTTGACCAATAAATTCGGGTGGACAAACACCTTTTTTATCAAATAATCCTTTTGCAAGCATTCTAATTGCAGTGGTTGCAGTATAACCTGTTGTCCTTGCCATTGAATGAGTATTTGTTTTTTCATCGTATCTATCAAGCAAATCATAAGTATATCTTAGATTTTTATTTTCCTTTTTTCCTTCAATTATTACTTTCATTAATGTAAATTCTAAATCATTATTTTTTAATTCCCACATTGGAAATAAAAGTTTTGAAGTAAAATCAATCGGTCGAATTTTCATCCCTTTAACTTCAATTTCATCATAATTAAAAAATCCGGCTTCACGAAATATTTTCATTTTTTCTATATGTCCCAAATATCTTAAAGTTTTCTCTTTCATATTCGGAACTTTTAGAGTGAATGCTAAAGACCTTAATCCATCGCTGTTAAAAGCTTCAAGTGTTCCGATCTCCGGAAAATGAATTATTTCCGGATCAGAAAGTGCTGGACGAATTACAAGTTTTCCATTTTCAACATATCTTGCTGGGCGAGTATATTCTTCAATAACATCGATTGGAGAAAATGGTGCTTTATATTCAAAAGGATAATCTCGAATTACCGGCAAACCGCCGACATAAATTAGGATTGTTTCTGTTTCATCCAAAATTGAATTTACATAACCAGCCAATAAATTACTCATTCCCGGAGCAACACCGCAATCAACAATTGCAGTTACATTATTTTCTTTTGCTAATTTATCAAGTTCAGAAGTATCTTCCGGTGAAAATGCAATATCCACAACATTTTTACCGGATTTTATAATTTCTTTTAAAGTTTCAAATCCCATAAAACCGGGAACAGCATTTAAAACAATATCAGAATTTTCGAGAAGAATTTTAAGTTTATTTTTATCAGATATGTCAATTTCTTTTTTCTCAATTGCAATTTCACTTGGAATTCTATCAAGATTGTTTTTATTTATATCAGCAATCGTCACTTCAAATTCTTTATCTTTTGAAAGATCAATTGCCATTGGTCTGCCGACTAATCCACTTCCTAATACTAACACTTTCATATTAATTTCTCCGAGAATAATTTTGATTAAATTGTTTAATAAATTTTAAAATATCTCAGAATGGATTAGAGTCCACTGAAGCGATTGAGAAATGCTATTGCAGAAAAATAATTTTTGAATCCAAAAAATATTTTATTCATTGTGATTTAAATTTGTACAATTATTTTTAGTTTTTCTAATTACTCGTAAAATAGGAAAAGTGTTTTTCCTTTTCAACAAATGTTCAAATTTCTTATAAGTAACTAATCCCAGCATTGATTTCGGTTCCAATGCAGTAACTATCAAATTACCAAGCAATTGATTTGTAGGAATAAAATAATAATTTTCCTGTACAATTTTTCTGCTTATAAAACCTCCATCAACAATTGGATTTACAATTATATCTCCTTCAAAGTCAATAGAATCAATATCTTGAATTAAATATTCTTCAATTAAATCATCATTCATTATTTCATAAATTTTATGAGTTATTTTATGCCGATTTAACCAAGCAACTAATTCAACGGAATCTTTATGTATTAAATAACCTTGTGGTTTTTCAATTTCATAAATTGATCTAACTTCGGGCTTAAAATTATTTACATAAAAAGTTGTATCAGTATTTGTCTTAAGCGAAAGCAAATGAAGTTCCAGTTTACTTCCATTATTAAAATGATCTAACTGAATTGCAATTTTTTCATCTTCTTTTGGATTAAGTAATTTCAATCTTTCATTTTTTACTAATTCAATTACTTGCGAATTATTATTATATAAATATTTAAGCAAGCCTAACATGCCTTGCATTTGTCCTTCTGATCTTCTCTGAATATTACTAACCGTATAATCAATTCCGTTTATTCCTTCAAGAATAAATGAAAATGTATTTTGAATTCCAAATGATTGACGACCATCGTTAATATCGAAAGTACTATAACGAATATAATCTTTTTCCGGAGGTCCGCCGGGAGAATAAATGTTAAATGAAAAATTCCTTTCATTTAAATAATTTTTAATAAATGGAATAAAAGAATTATTTGACATATATCTAATTTCTTTAGAAATATTAATATTCGTATTGCTTCCATATTGTTCATCAATATTTCTTCTGTAACCAAAATCATCCCCAGCTTCAACAAACGGATAATATTCGTGAACATCAAGCGTAGCATCAAATAAATATTCATTGAATAAATTGTGTAATGCAAAAGTTTCCGGTTCTGTTAGAATTAAATGATTTCTATTAAGATCAGCATTGTTTCCATTTCGCCTTTTATTTTGTTCAGAACCATCGGGATTTACTTGCGGAATAAGCGCTAAATCAATTCTTTCAAAAAGAAAATTATTTTCCGGTTTTAATAATTCCTTAATTAGTAATAAAGAACCTTCCTTACCGGATTGTTCATTGCCATGTTGTTGAGCAAAGAACATGACTTTAAGTTTTGATTTGTCCACGCCAAATTTGTCTTTGGAAAAAAACAAACAATATAAGTCGCGTTTTTCAACCGATTGACCAATTATTTTTGCTTCAACCAAATCACTTGAATTGTCAACTTCTCTAATAAAATCAACAAGTTCAGAATAACTTGTAAATTTTTCAAACTTTGCTTTTTCCAATGGCGTTAAGATTTCTTGAGAAAATATAATTGTTGAAGCAATTAAAAAAATTATTCCAATATGTAATTTCATTTTAGCAAAACCATTGATTTTGTTATCGAAAAATTATTTGTGTGTAACGTATAAAAATATATACCGCTTGGAAGATTTCTTCCATCAAATTGAATTTTATAATTTCCGGGATTTTGTTTTTGGTTTACTAATTCTGCAACTTCTCTTCCTAAAATATCATAAACTTTTAGTGTTGCATTGCTCAGACTAAAGTCTGAACCTACATTTGGAATTGAATAATTTATTGTTGTGTTTGGATTAAACGGATTAGGATAATTTTGTTCCAAAGTAAAAATATTTTTTTTTAGAATCTCATCATTAACATTTATCGAATTAATTATCCCGAAGTTTCTATTTATCAATGAATATTGAAAATTAGAATTATTTGTTAATGATATTCTCAAATTATTCAATGCAACAATTTGCCGAGTTCCAGAATTAGATGAAGCTTTATATTTTGAAGAATCAATATGTGTCGTTTCAGTCGCATCAATTATAATAAATGGAGTTTTGCAATTCCCTGATAAATTGGAATTCTCAAAATCTAAAGTAACTTTATCGTTTCCATCAACATAAATTCCATACTTTTTTTTATTCCGCATTTGATTGTAAAACACCGCGCTCATATTATTTTCAAAATAATCACTATTAACAAAGATTGAAGGTTGGTAAACAAAATCATTTGTTAAATTTAATCCTTGTTTCAAATTCATTCTTCCATAATACGAAGCATAAATATCATCTATTTCATAATCAACAAATTTTTCTGAAATAATTTTTCCGCAATCGCCAATAAACATAAGGGTTTTGTTTTGTTTCACTGAATTTTGAAATGCTTCAGAAACAATAAATTCCGGATTTCCTAATTTACTTAATAAGTCAAGTGAATCTCCGTAAAAAATAAAAACCTGAGCTTCATTAATTTTGTTAGCAAATACATTTGAATTTAATTCATCTTCTGAAATGTAAATTGTAGTTGATGTAAATCCGCACGAATCTAAAAAATTATTTACTATCTCCGAATTTTCTGAAAATCCGTTATTTGAAATAATTAAAATATTTTTATTTAATAATTCTTGAGATTCAGCTAAAATATTTTTTTTAGCATTTTGATTAATTTCATTTCCGCTAATTAATATTATTTTATTTTTAATAATATCCGAATCACTTTGCATCGATATTTCTTTTGCAGAATTTGGAATAGTTTCGATTCTACGCCGATCAATATTGTACTTCCAGCCATCAATAAGTAAATCAGCACGCAAATTATCGATTGTTAATGTGCTATCGTATTGAAAATATTTTGATTGTTCATCCTTTGTAACAAAGAGAACTGAACCGCTTCCAAAAACTTCTGTTATTCCATCGGGAGAAATACCAAGTGCAGTGCGATCATCAATTCCAATTCCCAACAAATCTTTACCGCTGAAAAAATTATTAAATAGAAATGTGAATAATCTTCCTTGCCTTGCTCTTTCAGTTAAGTGAGAATCGAAAATTACATTTTGGGCAAAATTTAAAAATGATGCTTCAAACTGCATATAATTATTAAAAGGATCCTGCAAAGCTTCATCAGAATAAACTGTTCCATTTTTTGCACTAAAATCAGATTCTCCAAGCACAGCAGCTCCGGCGCTTGTTCCTGCTATTACTCCTCCATTTTGAAAGACATAATTTATTGCAGAATCAACTTTAGTACCTTTCCAAAAACGAACATAATCCCATTGATCCCCGCCCTTAATAAAAATTGCTTTTGCGGAAATAATTTCGTCATAATTCGATTGGAGATTTGCTTTGCTTTTAGAATTTATCATAAGATTGTAAGAAGTATCTGCACCAAAGGAAATAAAGTAATTTGGAATCCAGTTTGTTTCAGAATTTACTGATAGAACTAAAACTTTTCCAAAATTTGATTTTTCAACAATCCACGAATATGGTTTGTCGCTCCAATCATTATAATCTTCCGAGCCTCCGCCAATTGCACAAATATATCCTTGAGAATAAATCGAATTATAAAATATGAAGAATATTAGAATTGTTTTAAAAATGTTGGTAGACAATTTTAAAAACCAAGTCCAATTGAAATTCTATGTACACTTGGAAGAATATCATAAAGTGAATATGCATAATCAAAATTTACAGATGTATTTTCAAAAATTATATTTGCACCGGCACCAAATGTAAAATCTTGATCACTATAATTATACTTATACCCGCCGCGAATAAAAAATCTATCAAAGAATGAAAGTTCAGTTCCAAAATGTGCACGTTCCTTATTATCATTGGGATGTGTTACATCAATTGCGCCAATCATTTTAACGAAATCATATTTTAAAATATCAAAACCAATTCCTATTTGAAAATTTAATGGTAATGGAAATTCATCTGTCGATAGTCTGCTTGGCACTAATCTGCTTAATGGATAATCATCATCTTTTTTATAAGTAAAATCAAGATCGGTTCCGTCAAATTTAGTATCCGGACCGAAATTTGTCATACTCATTGCAATTGTTAAATTTTGAAAATCCAATAAATATTGTGTACCAATATCAAATGCAAATGCATCGGCAGTTTCATTCCAAATTCGTTGAGAAATATATTTTACTGATAAACCAACTGTAAAACGATCTGTTAAATTTCTTGCGTATGATAAAGAAAGTGCAACATCGCCGCCATCAAAAAATCTTCCGGTTCCATTCGGTTCTTCTTCAGTTGTAATTTCCATTTTATCCGTACTGAAAACAATTATCGACGCGCCAAAAGTTCCAACATTTTCTATACTCGAAATTAATGAAGCCGCATTAAAATCAAAAAGATCAAACCAATTCATATATGAAAAATGAGCTTGAACATTATTGATTTTTGCAATTCCGGCGGGATTCCAAAATACAGATGAAGCATCATTTGTAATTCCGATAATCGCTCCCCCCATTGCTTCAGCTCTTGCTCCAACCGGTATTTGCAGAAATTGTGCTCCAGATGTTCCGAGGTTTGGATTTTGCGCAAACACAAAATTTGCAGTAATTAAAGAGCTAATAATCAGAAGCAGTTTTTTCATTTTTTCTCCAACCCCAATTATTTAATTACTGCAAATCTTTCTTTGAACTCAGTTAATTTTGTTTTCACAACGTACATATAAATTCCCGCTGCAATTTCTCTGCCTCCTTCGGATCTTAAATCCCAAACTTCTGTTCCATTTGGTGCATTATGATTTATGGTTTTAACCAAATCTGCATCAACTGTGAAAATATAAATTGTACATTCTTGAGGAAGATTTATAAATTGAATTTGTCGTAATGGTTCTTTTCTAAGTTCACCATATTCAATTTCATAAAGTGATGAAGCGACGTAAGGATTTGGAACAACTCGAATTTTTGAAATATTTTCTTCAATAATTTTTGTGTTAACTTCCGAACCTTTAACTTTAAACGAAAATGAATCTCTAATATTCGGAAGAATTGGCTTTATAATCTCAACAGAAAATTTATTATTATTTGATGGTAGTCCATCAAAAGTTATTGTTCCGGTAATTCCTTCAAAATAAAATTCTTCCTCATTAAAAAGTGTATCCGAAATAATTTTCGTATCACTGACAGAAATCAGAATGAAATTTTCTCCGGATTTTGTACCGCTTCCATCGATTGAGATTACATAAATTTTATCTAAAACAGAATCCGGATATTCAACAGTAAAAGTTATTTCAATGTTATCATCACCGCCAATTCTTGAAATACTTTTAATTGAATTTGGAGGATTCAATTTTAGTGAAACTCCATCGGGAGTTGTTTGTGTTTGATTTAAATTATGAGGACGATTATTTATTAATTTATCAACATTATTTCTTGTAACATTCATTGCATAATTTATTGTAATTACATCGCCATCTTCCGGTAAATATTTAGATTCGGTTGTTGAATTATCTCGCATACTAATTCTTAAACCATCTCCGGAAATATTTAATACTCTTCCGCCAGCCGGGTAATTATAGCCGGTTCTTATATCTTCGTTTAAAGTAACATTTCTTAAATCGAAAGTATTTGAAGAAGTAAATGTGATGGAATATTTATAAGGCTTTGTATCAATAGAATCGGTAATTTCAATTGATACTTCAGTTGTAAGATCACCCTTTTCAATTCGCGGAATGAAATTAAATGTGGTTTTATATTCATTATTTTTCAGTTCATCATTATCAATCACATAAGCACTTAACTCATAATTTGTATTGCCCGTATTAAGATTTGAAATATTATTGATTTCAACCATTTCTCTACCTAACGCTTCAGAACGCGGAGTTACCGAAACCGTATTAATTGCATCAAGTGTGTTACCTATTGGGCTTTCAAGACTTTCTATCACATCATTTCCTTGGTCGTACGCAGTAATAGAATACCAATATTCAAAACCATTTACTATTGTTGAATCAATGTAGCTATATTGCAATCCGGTATTTTTACCAATTGAATTTATTTGATCAAAATCTGCAATCAGTTTCCAATTAATTCCTTTATCGTTACTTCTATATAATTTGTAGCCTTCAAAATCATAACCGGAAAATTCATCAAAGCTCAATTCACTTTCATCATTCCAATATAAAGTTGTTTTAAAATCTCCTTCAGAAGCATAAAGTTTTGGGCGTGTTGGTGGTTTGGGTAAATTAAAATTTACTTCAACGGCATTTTTGGCAACATCCGTATATTTAATTAATTCTTCATAATCATCGCCGGCTACAAAAGCTGTATAAAAAACAAGTGTATCATTTACATCTAAATTATATGGACCGGAAGATAAATATCCCACTAAATCTAATCCAGAAACTGGAATTGTAGATGGATCATCATAATGTAAATTTGAATTGCTGCTAAGATGAAAATATTTGTTTCCCAAAGATGAATTATATAAACTTTCACTTGAAGATAAAATTCCATATTGCACTGTATCAATATCCAAATCATCATCATACAAACTATAATGCATATCTGTTATTCCTAATTCAACTCCATTTACTTCGGGAGTTTTAAGAAGTGTTATACCAAAGAAACCGGTTTTCCCATCAGCCCATTCTGTTGTTGCTCCATCATCATAAAAATAAAGTAGATTTTTATCTTTAATAAAATCAAGTTTATCATCTTTATATTCTGCAATTCCACCGCTTGCATCACCAATATCAATATCATTATAAAGTCCGAAATAAAGATTTTCAAGTTTCTTGTTACTTGTGTTGGTCAATTCATATTTAAAGAATAAAATATTTTTCGCAAACTTGGTTCCAAAAGCATAACCGGTTTGCGCCATTTGAATTCCAATAATTCCAACCGTATTGTTGCTATCGTTAAAAACACAATAACTGTCTTGATCCGAAAGAATAATATTTTCACCATTTGAATTTTTTACGGGCCAACCTAGGTTTTGATTCCACGAATTCGGATCATCGCTAAATGCAACTCTTGCCGTATCACTATTATGATATCCATTAGCAGCTTCCCACTCTTCATCATCGGTATATCTTGCTTGAACAACATTTCCGGGAATTCCTACAAATTGATTTACTCTATAGATATAATGTTTTGCACTATTGATTGGAAATTCTCCGGATGGACCTTGAGTAATACTTCTTGGATAAAGTTTTCCTCTATTCTCAAAAAATAAACCAATGTTGCTTGCATTATGAATACCGGCAGCTCTATCTTCAATCCGAGATGTTTTCTGAATTAACTCAACATTATTTAACTTTTCGTTTTTATCTTGAGAAATAATCATTGTTGTTAAACACAGAAAGTAAAAAATGAATTGCGTTTTTCTCATGTAAATTTTTCCTATTGAAGATTTTAATTAAATCTAAAAGTAAATCCTAATCTCACTGATCTTGGCGGACCAAAATTCGATGGATCTTTCATATACTCAATTGAGTAGTCACCTTGAAGTGTAATTTCGGGATCGCCGGTATCTGAATAAACGTATAGAATATTTCTATGGTCTGTTAAATTTAATATTTCTGCAAAAACTCTTAATGAAATGTCATCATAAATATTAAATTCTTTGCCGAACATTAAATCTAAATTATAAACACCCGGTTGACGTAGAGAATTTTTTTCAACAAACCCAACGTCTCTTCCTCCCGGTGTATATGGAGCTCCGGAGCTAGCTTTGAAGATTAAACTAAAATCCATATTCTCAAAAATATTTGCACCAAATAAATTTAGACCTTCATCCTCCGGAATAATGTAAGTTAGGCTTGCATTGAAAACATGCGGTCTATCGAAATCTAAAAAGTATAGCTGAGTTGATTCTTCCGTTCCCGGATATTGTTCGGTTTCAGAAGATGCACTTCCTTTTGCAACTGAATATGTATAAGTCAATCCTCCGGAGAAATATTTATCCGGACGAATGTCTAATGTTAATTCAAAACCTTTTACGTTTGCATAATCTTCATTAACGTAAAGTGTATATCCGGTATATCTTCCATCAACAAATGGAAAATAATATCTCGTCCCAATCAATCCGGTTATATCTCTGTAATATGAAGTTAAATTTAGCGCAATTCTATCTGTGAATTGATGAGCAATCCCTACTTCGTATGAGATTGTTCTTTGTGCATCTAAATCTGGCTGACCAAAAAGTGGTTCACGTACATTTAAATCATATTGTTTGTTTTCAAATAAATATTGGAAATCCGGATTTTGGAAAAAATGTCCGTATGAAAAATGTAATTTTGTTTTATCGGAAATCGGATGAGCAATTCCAAACCTTGGAGAAAATTGTGAACGTGATTTTACTTTTACTACAGAATTAGGTTTTAATGCATCATCTCTAAACTCTGCATTGGCATTGATATAATCAAATCGTAAACCCAAATTTATAACTAAATATGGAAGTTCAATTTTATCTTGAATATAAGCTGCGCCTTCAAACGGTTTGACATAATAATTATCTATGTAAGGAAAATTTCTTTTGGGATCATAAATTTCATACAATTTTACCCAATGTTTTTTAAATGCTAATCCTAATTTTACTTCATTAACTGAACCTATCTGCCAAACCGCATCAGTTTTAAAATCAGCAGTTGCTGTTCTAGCATCTACCAATTCCAATGGATTTGCCAAACTATAAAATTCAAAACCATCGCCATAATCTTCAAAATATTGGAAATCACTTGTGCCTAAATATTCTGAAGTATCTTTTCCAACACCGGAATAATAACCTTGATTGAAATATGAAAATTTTACATCATAGAAAAAATTATTTGCAATAGTATGAGTTAGAGCCAATGTACTTTGCCAGCTATCCGAATTTGTTACAAGATATTGATCCGGCACATATTTATAAGAATGACTGTAATTTTGATTTTTACCTAAACTTCCTCTATTTGTTAATGAAATTTTAATATTGGAAATTGCAGTTGTAGAAATTTTTGCAAAGAAGGATTTATTATCATCAAAACCGAACGGAAGATAACTTCCTCTTTTATCAATTTCTCCCGTTATGAAAAAATTAAATTCCGGCGAAAATATTGGTCCGCTTAAACTTCCGTTAATTCTATTTTCATGTAAATCAGAATATCTTTCAATTCCGAATTCACTTGTTCTAGCTTCTAATTTACCGGAATATTTATCTGCTCCATCACGTGTAACTATATTCACAACACCGCTTAAAGCATTTCCATATTCCGCATTGAATGTTCCGCTTAATAAACTCATTTCTTGAATTGCATCATTATTAATTTGAGTTGCAAGTCCGCCAAGCAAAGGATCAACAACCAAAGTTCCGTCAATCATATAAGCAACTTCGTTTGATCTTCCGCCTCTTATATGAAGGTTAGAACCGCTTCCAACAACGCCGGCTTGAAGAGAAAGCAATTCAGTAAATGTTTGAACCGGTAAAGATTCAATTTCCTCACGAGTTACAACTGAGATACTGCTTGTAACATCTTTCTGTATCAATGGAGTTTTTGCAGTAACAACAATGTCCTGCACTTGAATTGATTGAGGATTTAATTCAATATTAAGTTGTGTTGTTTGATCTACAACTATTGAAACATCTTTTATTATTGTTGTTTCGTAGCCGATGAAACTTATTTTAACATTATATTTTTTGGGGGGAATATTTAAAATTACGAATTCACCATCAATGTTTGTAGCTGCGCCAATATTCATTCCTTCAATTAAAATATTTGCACCAATTAATGGTTCGCCTGTTTGAGCATCTTTTATTGATCCGGAAATTTTTCCGGTAACACCGCCAAAAAGAATAAATGGTAAAAGCAAAAGCAGAAAAAATAATTTTTTCATTTTGAACTCTTAAAAATTGTTAGATTTTGTGAAACCATTATTGCTTCAGATTCTTTAAGAATTTTCTTTGCGCGCGATTTATCCTTAATAGCACACGCAGTTGCAATAGCATTAATCAAAACTGAAATTGCAGCAAATGAATTTGTGAATAACATATTTTCGCTGTTCACAATCAAACTTGATTTTGAAAAAAATGTAACCGGAGAAGCTGCTTCATTCGTAATTGAAATTACATCAATTTTTTTTTCATGAGCAAATTGTGCAACTTCAATTGTTTCCTTTGAGTATGGTGGAAAAGAAAATACAATAAGCAAATCTTTTGAGTCCATAAACAATATCTGCTCATGAAATAATGTATGAGTGTGTTTTAGAACTGATGAATTAACTCCAATTTGATTAAGCTGATATGCCAGTATCTCCGCCAACAAATATGAAATCCCTAATCCGGCAGTGTTTACAATTTTAGCATTTAAAATTCGTTCAATTGTATAATTAAAATTTTTTCGTTCAATTAAATTTAAAGTATCATTAATATTTTTTATATCCATACTTGCAACTTCAGTAAGTAAATCTTCCTCTATTCGGTGTTTTTCAAATAGAGGAAAGATTTCTTTGTTTTGCAATTCTTTCTGAAGTGATAAAGCTATTTCATCTCTTAATTCACTAAAACCTTTAAACCCAATTCGTTGTGCAAATCTAACAATAGAAGCAACACTTGCATCTGTACTTTTAGATAAATCTTGAACATTTAGAAAAGGAATTTTATCAAAGTTATTAATTACATAATCCGCAATGTTCTTATGATTCTTAGGTAATTCTTTATAACTATGCTGAATTTTTTCTTTTATTTGTTTGTATCGATCCATCTAAAACCACAACAAATATTTATTTTATCAATGACATTTTCTTAGTTAAAAATTGTTTATTTGTCTGCAAACTATAAACGTACATTCCAGATGAAAGCATACTTGCATCAAAATTAACTGAATGATTTCCAGCATCTAAAGTTTGATTCAAAATTTGGGCAACTTCTTCACCAAGCATATTATAAATTTTTAGAGTAACTTCTGATTTCTCCGGCAATCCAAAAGAAATTGTTGTTGATGGATTAAATGGATTAGGATAATTTTGATTTAACGAATATGATGACGGAATATTTTTTATATCAGATTTTACATCGGTCAACATATCATATTTTTCTTGAGCTTGGGCCAAACTTGCCAACATTGCTTCTTCTGTTTCTCCATACGCAATTGCAAGATAAATAACTACCGAATCACCGGAAGAAATAGTTCTTGAATTGTAAGCTGGAATTAAAACCGGAGCATCAACAATCGGATCAGTTGCATTAATTACGAATGGACTATCATAAGAATTATAATTTAACCAATTGTTATAAGATGAATCAACTTGATAATCTTCATACCAAACAAAAGATTTTAAAGATTTAAAATCATTATTCAGCGATTTGAATCCAACCGCTTCTGTTTTCTTTACTGTAAGAATTTTGGAATCGCTATCATACTTAACTGTATCTCCGCCGGCATATGTTCCTTCAACTTCTGTAATAATATCAAGCCCAACTATTGCATCAATTGCATTTGTCTCTCTACTAATGAGTGTGTATTTTGCTATTATATAGTTTTGATCTTGCCAGCAATAAACATTTTGTTTTTGAAATATACTTGGGGGTAATCCGGAGTAATCATTATTGAAACTTCCATAAATTTCAAAATCGCCAAAAGTTGGATTTGTAAGTAATTGTGTATCTTCTTCAATTTCAACATCATTATCATAATCGAAAACCGCATCTTCTCCAGTTCCAACTAAAGTTGTGACTCTATAAATTTGACGAATTGTATCCGGCATTGTATAAATTGCTATTCTGCCATATTCAGTTACATAAACATTTAATTTACCAATGTACAAATCAACTTGAGCATTTGTCTTTGGATTAAAGCTTATGATATTTAAAAGAAAAAAGGTAAATAAAAGTATCGCCTTTTTCATGTGACCCTCTTTTTATTGATTAGAAATAATTAATTAACAAAATTATTGCCACCCAATTAAATTGGGCGGAATTAATAAAAGAAATCCCAATAACATTAAAATTATTTGAAGCGGTAAAACCCACTTTGCCCATTTCTCCCAAGGAACCTTTGCCATTGAGAGAGCGCCCATAGTAACTGCAGAAGTTGGAATAATAATATTTGTATATTCACCAAATTGAAATGCAAGAATTGCAGTTTGTCTTGATACTCCGGCTAAATCAGCAAGCGTAGCCATAATCGGCATGGTTAAAGCTGCTTGTCCGCTTCCGGAATGTACAAAGAAATTTATAATTGCCTGAACAAAAAACATTTTCTGCGATGCAAAAATTGGTGACGATGATTGAATATATGGCGACAATTCAAAAAGTACAGTATCAATAATTTGTCCGTCTCTTGAAATTACCAAAGTAGCTCTCGCCAATGCTACAATTAGAGCTGTGCCAACCAAATCTTTTGCTCCTTCAACAAAACTTTTAATTATTGTATCTCCAGATAATCCTCCGATAATTCCAACAAAAATTCCCATAATAAAAAACATTCCGGCAATTTCTTCAATATACCAGCCAAACTGAATTACTCCAATTACAAGCATTACAAGTGATAAAAGAAATGTTAACAAAACTAATTTATGTTTTTTTGAAAATACAGAATTGCTATTATTTTGATTAAAATTTTCATTTTGCTTTCTTGCTAAATCTTCATTGTACATCGGACTAATCGAAGGATTTTTGGAAAGTCGTTTTACGTAATACAATAAAAAAAGTATTGCAACAGTTGTTGAAATTGCCCAGCTTATAACTCTGTAGCCAATTCCGGAAAACAATGGAACATCTGCAATTCCTTGTGCAATACCAACATTAAACGGATTTAAGAATGCGCTTGCAAAACCAATGTGTGCACCAACAAGCGGAATTGCAACTCCAACTATTGAATCATATCCCAATGCAATTGCAACCGGAACTAAAATTAGTACAAATGGAATTATTTCTTCATTCATTCCAAATGTTGCTCCGCCTAAAGAGAACATTAGCAAAAGTAAAGGAATAAAAAAAGTTCGCAATAATTGCGATTTATTGTGCGCCGCAACTAATTTATTTATAAACGAATTTATAGCATCGGTTTTGGCAAGAACATTAAAAGCTCCGCCAACAATTAGAATAAAACCAATAATTAAAGCAGCCTCAACAAATCCTTTTAATGGAGCAATAAATACAGCAAAAAATCCTTGAGGATTATTATCAATAAATTTAAAAGAATTTTGGACAACTACTTCACGTCCGTCCTTTACAATTCTTTCATATTGTCCGCCGGGAATTATCCAAGTAAGAACTGCAATGAATACAAGAATGAGAAATATAAGAAGATAAGTATTCGGAACTTTAAATTTATATTTCTTTTTTACTACACTCATTTTATAACTTTATTTGTATTAAGGTCAAATTTATCCCCACTTATTAAAACGTGAAGTTTCATATTTGAAATGCCGAGATTTCCTTTTTTATCTTCACGGATATTTTCTGAATTTGTAGGATCATAAACTAAAACTTGGTTTTCTCCAAAAACTTCAAAAGTGCTATCCGGATTAACAATTATTGATGTCGATTCATCAATAGCAACGCCAGTTAAAGTTGGATGTTCAATTAATGATGCAATAGTTCTATTATGTCTTTTTCGTTTTAGAAAATGCTGATCAATTATTACTGTTTTTAGAAATCCAAACCCTCTAATAGTTTCAACGTTTCCTTTTTCAATCGTAAGGAAAATTCCGGTTGTATCATTTCTAATTAATTCATTTCCGGTAATCATAACTTCGCTCATTATTGCAGCACCGGCACTGGTTCCGCCGATAGTCCCGCCATTGTTATGAATTTCAAAAACTTTGTCTAAAAGTTTTGTCCCAAGCATATCTCTTGCTAAATCACTTTGATCACCGCCTAAGAAAAATACAGAATTTGCCCAATCCATTTTTTTTAGATTTGCTTCGTCGTCAGCAGTCTCTTTTGTGAAAAGTAAATATTCAGCAGAAGCTCCAAGATCTTGTAATTCCTTTACTTGAATTTCACTATTTAAAACCGGTTCAGATCCGGCATTGGGAATTACAATAATTTTCGCGTCGCTTCCGCCGGCAAGCTCTACAAACTTTGCTATAATTTCATTAGTCTGCACACCGCCAATTATTACAAGATGACCTTTAGATTTCGAATAAATTTGATTTGTACTGATTAGTACAATACTTAACAAAATGTAAAAAAGTTTTTTCATAGTATTTATTTTTTAATTAATTCAAGTGCAATTTCTGCAGTTTTAACAAAATCTTCTATAAAAATAAACTCATCATTTGAATGTGGATTTTGTGCACCAATGCCCAAGTTAATTGATTCAATTCCTCTTTCATTCAAAGAATTTGCATCGCTGCCGCCAAGAGAAATTTTGGGAACAGCAGATAAATTTACTTTTTCAATTGCACGTTTTGTTTCTTGATAAACATGCGAATTTTCAAAAATTGTAAAAGGTTTAAAATCCCAGAAAGATTCATATTCAATTTTAGCGTTAAATTTTTCAGCTTCATTTCTAAATATTTCTAAAACTTTATCAAATTGTTTTTGAACTTTTTCTATATCGAATGATCTAATTTCACCTTCTAATTCTGTTAATTCCGGAATTACATTAACAGCAGATCCGCTTTTCAGTAAGCCAATATTCATTGTACTGTCTTCATCAATTCTTCCAAGCGGAAGTTTACTAATTGCATTTGCCGCAATAAGTAAAGAGTTTATTCCCATTTCCGGTGCAATTCCGGAATGAGAAGCTTTTCCAAAAATTTTAATTCTGAATCCTAATTCCCCGCAAGATGAATAAATAAAATTTCCCGGGCGATAACCCGAATCAAAAATAAATGCATGATTAATTTTTTCATCAATTCCCAAATATTTTGATCCGAATAAAGTTGTTTCTTCACAAGTTGTAAATCCAACTGTAAAATTTTTTGTAGAAATTTTTTCTTTAGAGATTTTTTCTAAAGTAAATAATAAAACAGCAATTCCAGCTCTGTTATCAACGCCCAAAACAGTATCACCAGAAGATACTATTTTATCTTCCAAAATAATTGGTCTTAAATTTTTTGTTGGTCTTGCAGTATCCATATGAGAAAGCATAATAAAATTGCCGCCATCACCAATTTTGCAAATTAAATTGTTAGTGTTACTTTTTGTAAATTCTGATGCTGAATCTTCTTCAACCGAATAGCCAAGATTGATTAAAAAATTCTTAATATAGTTCGCAACGCCTTTCTCATTGCCTGAAACGCCATCTATACTTGCAAGTTCTAAAAACAGTTCTATTAGTCTGAATGAATTCATAGTGTAATTACTTTTTCATTTAATATTTGTTGTGTAATGGATATTACAGATTACAAAAAAATAATTTGTATGTCAAGAATATTTTTTATCGCCATTTAAATTTTTCGAATAAAAATTTTATTTCGATAGATAAAAATTCAGTTAAGATTTATAGTTTTCCATAATCATTTTTTGGGAGTGGAATTATGTTGATCGAAAACATTGAACTATATCATATCAAAATGGAATTAGTTTCTCCATTTACAACTTCAATGGGAACTGAATATGATGAAGAGCATATAATTGTAAAAGTTAATTCGGAAGGAATTTCCGGATTCGGCGAAAGTGTTGCCGAAGGAACTCCTTTTTATTCTTATGAAACTGTTACTACAGCTTGGCATATTTTAAAAGAATTTTTAATTCCGGAAATATTAAATAAAAATTTGGAAAGTGTTGATCAAGCAATTTTATTTTGGGAAAAAGTGCGCGGACACAGAATGGCCAAAGCCGGACTGGAAGCTGCGTTATGGGATTTATTTGCAAAATCGAAAAATATTTCTTTATCAAAAATGTTAGGCGGAACAAGAGAAAAAATTGATGTCGGTGTTAGCATTGGAATTCAAAAAAGCGAAATTGAATTAATAAAAAAAGTTAAAAGTTATTTGGAAGAAGGTTATCAGCGAATAAAAATTAAAATTGCTCCCGGCGAAGATATACAATATGTAAAAGCCATAAGAAAAGAATTTCCAAATATACTTTTTCAAGTTGATGCAAATTCCGCTTATGGTTTAGAGCATTTAGATTTATTTAAAGAAATGGATCGATACAATTTGCTATTGATTGAACAGCCTTTGGCTTATGATGATATTTATGAACATTCAAAATTGCAAAGTGAATTAAAAACTCCTATTTGTCTTGATGAAAGTATTCATTCGCTTGCAGATACAAAAGCCGCAATTGAATTAAACAGTTGTAAAATAATTAATATAAAACCCGGAAGAGTTGGCGGATTTACAGAATCAAAATTAATTCACGATTATTGTATGGAAAAAAATATTCCCGTTTGGCATGGCGGAATGTTGGAATCCGGAATTGGCAGAGCCGGAAATGTTGCTTTAGCATCATTACCAAATTTTACTTTGCCTGGAGATATTTCAGCAAGTAAAAGATATTACAAACAAGATATTGTTGAACCTGAATTTTTGGTTAATAAAAACGGAACAATGAATGTTCCTACAAAACCTGGAATTGGAGTTGAGGTAAATCAAACAATGTTAGAAAAAGTTTCTGTTAGAAAGGAAGTATTTTCAAAGTAAATTTCGATAATCAATTAACAATACAAAAAAAAATATTCATTCACAAAATTTTGGTTTACTATGGAAAACAATAATCATTCACAGATTGAACAGCAATTGCAAAATTCTCAAGAAGATTTATGGCGAGTTTTCAGAATAATGTCGGAGTTTGTCGAAGGTTTTGAAACAATGGGAAAAATAAAACCAAGTGTAATAATTTTTGGTTCAGCGCGAACAAAACCTGAAGACAAATTTTATAAATTAGCGGAAAATGTTGCAAAGGAAATTGTTAAAAAAGGATTTGGTATAATTACTGGCGGCGGTCCGGGAATTATGGAAGCCGGAAACAAAGGAGCAAAAGAAGCCGGTGGAAGTTCAACCGGAATAAATATTGAATTGCCCTTTGAACAATCGGCAAATCCTTATATTGATCAAGATAAACTTTTAAATTTCCGTTATTTCTTTATTCGCAAAACGATGTTTTTCAAATATGCTCAAGGTTATGTTTTAATGCCCGGCGGATTTGGGACCGTTGATGAAGGATTCGAAGTTTTAACACTTATTCAAACCGGAAAAACAACACGATTCCCAATTGTTTTTATGGGGAAAGAATTTTGGGGTGGGTTAATTGATTGGGTGAAAGAATTTCAGCTAAAAGCCGGTTATATAAATAAAGAAGATTTAAATTTATTTTCAGTTACAGATGATCCCAAAGAAGCAGCTCAAATAATTTATAATTTCCATAAAGGAAAAAAGTTAACAACTAATTTTTAGGAAAAAAAGTAGATTATGATTAAGGGTAAGATTTAAAATTGAAAAGTACTTTTTCATTTTATTTGATTCATACTCATAATCTTAAACTATTACTAATTTTTAAAGTTTGATAAAGATGGGATCTCTTATACTATTTTCCGTACATGAGATCACATCTTTATAAAAAAGATTAAGATTATGTTTAAGAGTAAGATTAAGAAAAGTAATTTGCAAAAAATTTTCCTAGTGTAATTTTATTCCAATTCTTTTTAGTTCTTAAACTTATTCTTAATCTTATTCTTACTCTAAATTAAAATTCTTTAACTAAAATACTATCAAGAAAATTTCTTGCCGGCAGAAATCATTTCTATAGCTTTTGTAATTCGCTTATTTCTTGTTTCTTCTTTTTTAGCTTCTTCAATCCAGCGAACATATTCTTTCCAGTGAGTATAGGCAAATTTTTCAAAAATTTCCTTTGCCAAATTATTTTTATTTAACGCTACTTGAAAATCTTTTGGTACTTCAACAATTCTTGGTTCTAAATCTTGCTCAACCGTAACTTCTATAAAATCTCCAATTTCTTTTTTAATTGTATCTCGAATCTCTTTTCTAATTCCAAACAAATGGAATTCCATTCCCATTGGAGTTAAAGATCCGCGATATTCAAAACCATTGAATTTAACTTTTACTTTAACTTGACCTTTGGTCCCAAATTCTTTTTTAACGTCATAAGGAAAATAAACAAATGCTCCATTTCCCTTTGCCATTATTTCTGCACTAAATTTATACTTTTTCATAAATAAAATTAATTTTGATTTATCGAATTTTCATCAAATGTAAATAAATTCGGAATAAATTCTGCATTTTCCAAAGTTTTTACAAGATAAATTGAATCCAATTTTAAAAGATTTCTAAGATTTTCTATTTGCTCTTCACGAATTTTAACACGTGAGAGAATTCTGTTTTTTATGATATTTTCCGTAATTCCAATATCGGATTTTAATTCGTTAAATATTTCTGCCATTTTTTCATTTGGATTTAAAACTTCAAAATTATTTCCACAAAATTCAGTTAAAACTTTTTCAAAAATTTCTTTACTATATCCATAATGAGTACAACCCAATAATAATAAAGTTTGCAATTTAGGATTTCGTATCTTTTGAACTGCTTTGAATAAATATTCTCTAATTAGCTTTTCCACAATATTGCTATTTGGATTAATTTGAATTTCACTCTCTAAATTTTCACAAGCTTGGCTTACAATTTTATTTTCATCAATTCCAGAATTAACCAACTTTGTTTTATGTTGATTTGAATTTATTGTGGTTTCTGTTCCAACAATTACAATATTATAATCGGATACGGTATTTATTTTGTCTAAAATCATTTCGATTCCATTATCAACAATTCCAATAACTGGAATTTCAATTTCCTTAAACATTTTTGTTTGATTAAACAAAACTGAAAGTGTGTTACAAGCAATTAAAATAATATCGGGATTTAGCTTCATCATTCCCTTTAGAGCAGAATCAAAAATCAAAAGTTTGTCGTTTACGTTTTTTAAGCTATTGTATCCGAAATTTCCACCGGCAAATGAATTGAAATAAATTAACTCAATTTGTTTATCATTAATAATTCTCAACTTTTTGTCAATTAATGCGTGTACAGAAAGTCCGCCCAATCCGGAATCAGTTATAATTATTCTGATATGCTTTTTTTCAAATACATGTTGGATATTCTGCATAATTTTAATTAAGTATTTATTTTCAATAAGTTTATGAATGACGGTAATTTTTAATAATTCTGTCACAGAATGGTCTGTGACAGCAAATATTTGTTTTTTTTGCTCAAATCTTGAATCTCATATCTTTTTTAAGACTTCATTCGCTTACCTTTTTCTTCATGAATGAAAATCCAGCTTACGACTTTTCCAATATTAATTTGTTCAAAATTGTTCCAATATCTCTTATTTCTTACGTGCATTGAACTTGTGTCATCAAACGGAATTGAAGATGCTTCATCCATAATTCCCTTTATTCTATTCTGCCAAACTTCCATATTTTCAATTCTTAAATCAACCCAGCCATCATTAGACCAAAGTTCGATATTTTCATTCGTAATTTTTAGATTATTTTCTCCTCGGAAAGGTGGAATTTTCATCTCATTTCCGCGTAAAAGAGATTTTCCATCCGGTAATAAAATTGGAATTCCAATAGAAATTATTTCACTTCTTAATTTTTCATTTGATTTGATAAGTTCTAAGATTTTTTCCGATAAATAATTTGGAGAAAAATTTAGAATTTCAATCATTTTCCCAGAAACTAATCTTATCAAATTCAACTCGTGTAATAATTTAGATAATCTAGGCGGACCCAATAACTCAAATGCTACACTATTTACATTATGAATTTCCTCAAGTTCTTGCAATTTTTCAACTGCTGCATGCTGCAAATAACCTGCTCTATAAGTTGGTTCTAAAGTTGCATTATCAAGTGCATTAATTATATCGTGTCCGGTATTTCCTCCTTTAATTTCAAAAATTGCATCTTCAGCAATTTCTTCGGGAGTAACATATTCCATTTGTCCTTGAGCAGAAATAGCTTCAAATTCCCCGCGAGAAAAAGTTCCGTTTTCGCCGGTATCTATAAAAACCGATTTTAATTTTTCGCCGGTTAATTTAAATGGTTTATCCAAATTTAATTTCAATTCATTTTCAAGATTAATTACATTTTCCAATGAAGCATCAACTAATTCAATCGATTTTCCTCTTTTTTTAATTTCATCAAAAGCAATTCTTTTCCAAGCAATTGCTCCGGTTGGTTTAATTTCTTTTGTAATTGCTCCACCGGGAGTCCTTCCCATTAAAAATAAAAGCAATGTATGGGCTCCGGCAACTGAAGATTTACTTAATAATACACGAGACGGTTTTTCTTCACTGTGTGTATATGGAATATTAAGTCCCATTCCGCCGGTTCCGCTTGTACCAATTTTAACATAAATTTTTGTCTGAACTTTATTCATCGAATTATATAAAATTTGTATATGTCTAATTAATTGAGGAACATATTGCGTGCACAACAATTTTTCGGTTTCTTCAATTATTGCTTCTGTAGTTGGGTTATTTTGAATTGTTGTACTTATTCTGTGATAAGTTGTATATAAATCTTGATATGCAATTCCCGTTGCGGAATTTATACTATCAATTATTATATCCGGTTTATGAAGCGTAAGAAGTTGATAAATAGAAGATTGGTGCAAAATTTCATCTGTTAATTCTTCCATAATATCTTTCATTAAAACTTTTCTTCTTACCGGATCATTTAAAATTTCAAATCGATCAGTATCTTTAAAATCATTCCTTACAAAAATATTTCCCCACCAAGGAATAAAATAATCTTCCGGTAAATTTGGGAATTCATTTTTTAACTGAACAACGTGAGATTCCGCTTCTTCCTTTCTTAAAGAAGTAACAATAATTTTTGCGGGTTTTTCCGAAACTAATTTTCTTGTAACGGCGTTTCCAACCAATCCCCAGCCGCCTAAAACTAAAACTGTTTTGTTTTCAATATCCATAATTTCCTCAAAAACTTTTAAATTTTCTAATAATAAAACTTAGCTTAATGAAAATACCATTGCAAGCATTTTATCAATGTTGTATAAATTATAAAAATTGTTTCGATTGTAAATACAGAGTTCCTTTGTTAAATTTGTATTCACAATTTTTAAAATAATATAAGTTGAATTAAATGAGAATTTGCGAAGTTTTAGCACCAGAAAATATAATTCCCGAACTAAAGGGAACAACAAAAGAAGAAGTAATTAATGAGCTGATTGATTTATTTAAAAAAGATGAAAGAATTCTTGATATAAAAGAAGTTAAAGAAAGCGTTCACGAAAGAGAAAAAATTATGTCCACCGGTATTGGTCATGGATTTGGAATTCCACATTGCAAAACAAATAAAGTTACAGAAATTTTAGCGGCGTTTGGTAAAACAAAATCTCCAATCGATTTTGAATCGTTAGACGGTTCTCCGGTAAATTTAATTTTTTTATTAATCGGAAAAGATAATTTAGTTGCTCCTCATATTAAACTTTTAAGTAGAATTTCTTTGCTGATGAACAAAAAAGATTTCAGAGAAAAATTACTTTCTGCCAATTCAGTTTCAGAGATTTACAATATCTTTGAAGATGAAGAAAAAAACATTTCATAATAATTTCCTTTTCTTAAATTATGATTAAAGCAATTGCCGGAACTAAAGATATTCTTCCAGATGAAATACAATATTGGAATCACCTTACCAGTATTGTGTTAAATCAGATGAAGCATTTTAATTACAAAGAAATCAGAACTCCAATTTTTGAATTAACCGAACTTTTTGCAAGAGGAATTGGAGACAGCACAGATATTGTTAGTAAAGAAATGTATTCGTTTTTTGATAGAAGTGAAAATAATTTAACACTAAAACCGGAAATGACTGCATCGGTTGTTCGCGCGTTTATTGAACATTCTTTGGGAAAACAAACCGGATTGAATAAATTATTTTATATTTCTCCGATGTTTCGTCAAGAACGACCGCAAGCCGGAAGATTAAGACAATTTCATCAATTTGGAATTGAAGCTTTGGGAAGCCACAATCCCGCATTGGATGCTGAAGTAATTCAAGTTGCATTTAATATTTTAGAAAAATTAGGATTGAAAAATATTGAAGTAAATTTGAATTCTCTTGGCGTTCCGGAAGAAAGAAATAAATTTGCCGAAGCTTTGAAAGAATTTATTGCAAATAAAAAAAATGAATTATCCGAAGACAGTAAAAATAGATTTGATACAAATGTTCTTAGAATTTTAGACAGCAAAAATGATCAAGATCAAAAATTATTAATTGGTTCACCCAAACTTATTGATTTTCTTGGCGAAGAGAGTTTATCACATTTTAATAAAGTAAAAGAATTTTTAACAATTGCTAAAATTCCATTTAAAGAAAATCATAAATTGGTTCGCGGTTTGGATTATTACACTCACACAACTTTTGAAATTCTTAGTTCAAGCGTAGGTTCACAAAGTGCTTTGTGCGGCGGCGGAAGATACAATTTATTGATTGAACAACTTGGCGGTGATTCAACTCCGGCAGTTGGATTTGCAGCTGGAATTGAAAGAATTTTACTCGCATGCAAATCTGAAAATTCATTTCAACCGGATAATGAAAATATTGATATTTACATTCTCAGATTGAATAACGAACTTGAGACGAAAATTTTTGAAATCGCAAGTGAGTTAAGAAAAAATAATTTAAATGTTGAATTTGATTATTTATCAAGAAGTGTAAAAGCACAAATGCGCGAAGCAAATAAATTGAATTCAAAATATGTTTTATTTCTCGGCGGCGATGAATATTCAAAAGGTGAAGTGCAATTAAAAAATATGCAAAGCGGCGAGCAGAGTTTATTAAATTTAACCGAATTAGAAAAGGTTGAAATAATTCTTAGTAAATAAATATTTTATTTTCAGTCATTCCCGAATGTTTCAATCGGGAATCTACAAAGTCGAACCATGGATTCCCACTCCTGCCTGCCGCAGGCAAGTTCGTGGGAATGACAAGACCTAAAAAATTAATAATCATAATGCAAAAAATATTTGGAAGAAAACCGGTTCTTGAAGCTTTAAATTCAAATGCTGAAATTGATCAAATCTATATCCAGTATGGCTTAAACGGCTCTATTGTTGATCAAATTAAAAATCTCGCAAATAAATCCAACGTAAAAGTTACTCAGCTTTCACCGCAAAAATTTGAGCAAATTGCGGAAGATAAAAACACTCAAGGAATTATCGCCATAAAAAGTGATTTCAGTTATTCTGAAATTGATGAAATATTAATCGATGCTGAAAATTCTAAATTTCCGTTATTACTGCTTTTGGATTCAATTCAAGATCCGCATAATTTGGGAGCAATAATTAGAACAGCAGAATGTGCCGGTGTAAACGGAATTATCACCACAATTAAAAATAGCGTTTCGGTAAACAATACTGTTGAAAAAACTTCTGCCGGTGCAACAAATCATATAAAAATTGCGCGGGTAAATAATCTAGTAAACACAATTGAAATTCTTAAACAAAATGGATATTGGATTGTTGGATCAAAACTTGGCAATTCTCAAAATTATACTTCAATAGATTATAAACAGCCAATCGCGTTAATTATTGGAAATGAAGAAAAAGGAATCCGACATTTAATTTCTGAGAAGTGTGATTTTCTTGCTGAAATTCCAATGCAAGGAAAAATTCAAAGTCTTAATGTTTCTGTTGCAACCGGTGTTTTACTTTTCGAAATTTTACGATCGAGAAATAATTAAACCTTTTTCTAAAATTAAAAATCCATGATAATTTTTATAGTTGCAATTTCAGTCTTTTTAATAAATTTACCATTTGGATATTGGCGATCAAAAGTTAAAAAATTTTCACCGCAATGGTTTTTAGCAATTCACCTTCCGGTTCCATTCGTAATTTTACTAAGAATTTATTCTAATATTGGGTTTGAATTTTATACTTATCCAATTTTGATTGGAAGTTTTTTTCTCGGACAATTTTTTGGGAAAAACATTAATTCCAAAATTTTTAAAATTTTCAAATTGAAAAAGAGATTTTTAAAAGATTCGATCTTCCAAAAGATCTTATCTTCGGAGTACGTAATAAAAAACCTCGAAAGTTTTGTAACTTCCGAGGTTTCTGTTTTTTACTCCTAAATTCTAACTTCTTTTTACTAACTACTTTTTATTTGCTTTCGCTAATTCAATATCCGTCAACGCACCAAAAAATGTTACAACTTTTTTAACTTCTTCCGGAGTAAGCGGATTTACTAATTGCATATTTGACATTTGTGTAACTGCATCTTCCAAAGTTGCCGAAGCACCATCATGGAAATATGGAGCGGTTAAAGCAATATTTCTTAAAGTCGGAACTTTAAACATAAATTTTTCTGCTTCATTTTTTGTAATATCAAATCTGCCCATATCTTTTGTATCTGAATAAGGTTTGTACAATCCCATTTTTTGATACATGTTTCCGCCCAAAAGTGGACCGGTATGACAAGTGGTACAACCTTTGTTCATAAAAATTTCCAAACCTTGAGCTTCTTCATCAGTCAATGCATTTGGATTTCCGCCTAAAAAGAAATCGAATCTATCTTTTGTAATTAATGTTCTTTCAAATGCGGCAACAGCTTCACCTAAATTATCCCAAGAAATTTTTGGATTTGATGGAAATGCTTTTGCAAACATTTCGACATATTCCGGCATTGCAGTTAATTTATCTTCAACTTCTTTTGGATTATCCATTCCCATTTCGAGAGGATTTAAAATTGGACCCAATGCTTGTTCTTTTAAATCTTTTGCTCTTCCATCCCAAAATTGTACAAATTGAAAACCCGCATTTAAAACTGTTGGAGAATTTCTTGTACCAATTGTTCCGGTTTTTGCTCCCGGTGAAGTTGGTTTATTATCAACTCCGGCTTTTCCGGGATCAATTGAATGACAAGTATTACAAGATTGAGTATTTGTTTTAGATAACTTTTCTTCAAAATACAATTTTTTTCCTAATGCAATTTTTTCCGGTGTATCGGTTTCAGCTCCCGGCATTGAAGCTGGTAATTTCATAAAAATACCGTTCGCTTTTGCTTGCAATGCAATTTTATCAATTTCCGGTTTAGATTCACCGCAAGAGACAATTATTGCCAACGCAATTGTGCCTAACAAAAAAATACTTATTACTTTTCTCATTTTTACCTCATTTTATTTGGAATTCTATTTATGAATTCTGGAATAATTTATACACTAAAATAAAAAAATAGATAATCATTAAAAATTTTCTTGTTAAGTTTTTTCTGTTTTTTAACATTTGGAAAAAGAAAAAAAGGAATTTTTCTAATCTTGATTTTTTTTGCAAGATTACGTACTTTTACTTCAGAAATAAAAAAGGTTATTTAAATGAGTGAAGATTTGCGTGAAGATATTAAAATAATTGAAGAGCATACCAATACAGAATATAAATGGGGATTTGTAACCGAAATTGAAGAAGATGAATTTCCCAAAGGATTAAATGAAGGTATAATTAGGTTGCTTTCTCAAAAGAAAAATGAACCTGAATGGATGACCGAATGGCGGTTAAAGGCTTACAGGCATTGGCTAACAATGGAAGAACCAAATTGGGCAAAAATTAAAAAAGATAAATTTGATTACCAAAATCTCAAATATTATTCTGCTCCGAAGAAAAAACCGGAGTTGGAAAGTCTGGATCAAGTTGATCCCGAATTATTAGCAACATTTGAAAAATTAGGAATCCCTTTAGAAGAACAAAAGATTTTAAGCGGTGTGGCAGTTGATGCAGTTTTTGATTCGGTTTCCGTAGCTACAACTTTCAAAGAAACACTTGCAGAAAAAGGAATTATTTTTTGTTCGATTTCTGAAGCAATTAGAGAACATTCAGATTTGGTAAAAAAATATTTGGGATCTGTTGTTCCTCAAACAGATAATTATTTTGCGACTTTAAATTCTGCTGTATTTAGTGATGGCTCATTCGTCTATATTCCTAAAGGTGTTAGATGTCCTATGGAACTTTCAACTTATTTTAGAATTAATGCAATGGATACTGGACAGTTTGAACGAACATTAATAATTGCTGATGAAAATAGTTACGTTAGTTATTTAGAAGGTTGCACAGCTCCCTTGAGAGATACAAATCAACTTCACGCTGCAATTGTTGAATTAGTTGCTCTAGAGAATGCAGAAATTAAATATTCAACAGTTCAGAATTGGTTCCCGGGAGATAAAGAAGGTAAAGGTGGAATTTATAATTTTGTTACAAAACGCGGAATTTGTAAAGGTAATAATTCTAAAATTTCGTGGACGCAAGTCGAAACCGGCTCCGCAATTACTTGGAAATATCCAAGCTGTATTTTGCAAGGAGATAATTCAGTTGGAGAATTTTACTCCGTTGCAGTAACAAATAATTATCAGCAAGCTGATACCGGAACAAAAATGATTCACTTGGGAAAAAATACAAGCAGTACAATTGTATCAAAAGGAATTTCTGCCGGAAATAGTAATAATTCATACAGAGGTTTGGTTAAAGTTGGGAAAAATGCAACTAACGCAAGAAATTTTTCACAGTGTGATTCAATGCTAATGGGAAATAATTGCGGTGCACATACTTTTCCATATTTAGAAATAAGTAACAATACTGCTACTGTTGAGCACGAAGCAACAACTTCAAAAGTTGGAGAAGATCAAATATTTTATTTGAACCAGAGAGGAATTTCAACCGAAGATGCAGTGAATATGATTGTCAACGGTTTTTGTAAAGAAGTTTTTAACGAACTTCCGATGGAATTTGCAGTTGAAGCACAAAAACTACTTGCAATCAGTCTAGAAGGAAGTGTAGGGTAAGAAAATTAAAATTCAAAAATGATAAATCAAAATTAGATGGAATTGTCATTCGGAAAATTTCGTAAGAAATTGTCAGAAATCTGAGAATTTGAAGAACTAAAAAATACAATTAAATATAAAAGTTGTCATTCCCGAATGTTTTAGTCGGGAATTCAGAAATTGAAAAAGTAAAGGAAAATTAAATGATCAAGATTAAAAATCTTCATGCAAATGTTGAAGGTACTGAAATATTAAAAGGAATCGATTTAGATGTAAATGCCGGAGAAATACATGCTATTATGGGTCCAAACGGTTCCGGAAAAAGTACTTTGGCAAATGTTTTAGCCGGAAACGAAGCTTACGAAGTTACCGAAGGTGAAATTATTTTTAACGAAAAAAATATTGTTGAAATGGAACCGGATGTTAGAGCCCGCGAAGGATTATTTCTAGCCTTCCAATATCCAATTGAAATTCCGGGTGTTAGTAATTCCGTATTTTTAAAAACTGCAATAAATGAAATTAGAAAGCATAACAATCAAGAAGAAATTTCCGCAAAAGATTTCTTAATTCTTATAAAGGAAAAAGCAAATATCTTAGGAATGGATAGCGCATTAATTAGTCGTTCGGTAAATCAAGGATTTTCCGGCGGTGAGAAAAAACGCAATGAAATTTTACAACTTTTAACTCTAAATCCAAAGCTTGCAGTACTTGATGAAACTGATTCCGGTCTTGATATTGATGCACTCAAAATTGTTGCGCATGGTGTAAATAAATTCAAAAGTAAAGAAAATGCTGTAATTCTTGTAACTCATTATCAAAGACTGCTTGATTATATCGTTCCGGATTTTGTTCATGTTTTATATAAAGGAAAAATTGTAAAATCCGGTGATAAAAATTTAGCATTAGAATTAGAAGCACGCGGTTATGATTGGATCATTAAAGAACAAACTGAACTTGTTTAAGGCAAAATAATGAACAAAGAAAAAAATATAAAAAATTGGTATTTAGAAAATTTTCAAAAGTTTGATAAAGTAAATAATGATAATTTTAAAAAGTTAAGAGCTGATGCAGCAAATGATTTTGAGAAATCAGAATTTCCGACAAAGAAAAATGAGGAATGGAAATACACTAATATTTCTCCAATACTAAATAATGAATTCTTCCCCTCCCCATTGGTTAAGCAAGATTTTGAAAATATTTCAATAGATCAATATAAAATTCAAAATTTGGATACCCATCTTGTTGTTTTCATAAATGGAATATTTAACAAAGAATTATCTGAATTAAACGACATAGAAAATAATGTAATTATTGACAGTTTTTTTTCACAATCAACTTTAAATCATGAATTAATTTCAAAATATTCTTCAAAGTTAGAAAGTGGTTTAAATTCATTCACATTATTAAATCATACTTTTACTTATGATGGTTGTTTTATTTATATTCCAAAAAATAAAATTGTAGAAAAGCCAATACATATTCTTAACATTTCTATTGATAACCCGAATAAACAACTAATTCAACCAAGAAATTTAATAATTGCAGAGGCAAATACTCAGGCAAATATTATTTACGATTTTGTTGGCAAAGACGGATTAGAATATTTTACAAATACAATTACTGATATTTCTGTTGGAGAAAATGCAAATTTGAGTTTTATTAAAATACAAAATGAATCTAACTTGGCTTTCCATATTGATAAAACCGATATTCATCAAAATAATTCAAGCATTCTTAATCACTTTTCGCTTTCATTCGGAAGTAAAATTGCAAGAAACGATATTAACACAAAATTAGATGGAGAAAATATTGAATGCCATCTTTTTGGGTTATACTTAGGAAATGATGAACAGCATATTGATAACCATACTTTTATAAATCATGCAAAACCAAATTGTATGAGCAATGAATTATATAAAGGTATTTTGGATGATAAAGCTAAAGGAGTGTTTTCCGGGAAAATATTAGTTGATCGAATTGCTCAGAAAACAAATGCGTTTCAGTCAAATAAATCAGTACTGCTTTCAAATGAAGCCAGCATTGATGCAAAACCGCAACTGGAAATTTATGCAGATGATGTAAAATGCTCGCACGGAGCAACAGTTGGAAAACTTGATGAACAAGCATATTTTTATATTCGATCAAGAGGTGTTTCTGCAGAAGCTGCAAGATCAATGCTCATAAGAGCATTTATCGATGATGTAGTAAGTGAGATTAAAATAGAACAATTAAAAGATAAAGTAAATCACATAATATTTGAGCATTTACATAGAGAAGCATTCTAATGAATTTTGATGTTGATATTAAGCACAGTACAAAGCAAACAAAAACTTTTAGAAAATTTTTTGTTGATGATGTTAGAAACGATTTTCCAATTCTAAAAAGATTTGTTAATGGAAAGCCATTAGTTTATTTGGATAATGCCGCAACTTCACAAAAACCTCAATCTGTAATTGATGCTATTACAAATTATTACACTTACGAAAATGCCAATATTCATAGGGGTTTGCATTTCTTAAGTGAACTGGCGACTGAATCTTATGAAAGTGCTCGTTTAAAAATAAAAGAGTTTTTAAATGCAATGAGTGTTTCGGAAATAATTTTTGTTCGAGGAGCAACGGAAGGAATAAATTTAGTATCTAATTCACTTTGCAGAGCAAATTATTTTTCCGAAGGTGACGAAATTATAATTTCGTATATGGAACATCATTCTAATATTGTCCCTTGGCAATTACTTTGTGAAAGAAAAAATTTAATTCTAAAAGTGGTTCCAGTTAATGATAGCGGTGAATTTATATTTGAAGAATTTGAAAAATTAATATCACCTAAAACAAAACTTGTTTCGGTTGTTCATATTTCAAATGCATTGGGTACAATAAATCCGGTTAAAGAAATTGTAAAGAAAGCTCACGAATTTAATATCCCAGTTTTGTTAGATGGAGCCCAAGCAGTTTCTCATGTTAAGGTTGATGTTCAAGATTTGGATTGTGATTTTTATGTTTTTTCCGGACATAAAGTTTTTGGTCCTACCGGCATTGGAGTTCTTTATGGTAAGACAGAATTTTTAGATAAAATGCCTCCATTTCAAGGTGGCGGCGATATGATTAGAGAAGTTACGTTTGAAGGGACAACTTATGATGATCTCCCGCAAAAATTTGAAGCTGGAACTCCGAATATTGTTGGAGGAATTGCTCTGGGAACAGCTATTGATTATTTAACCTCATTCAACTCCGAAGATATTGCTCTACATGAAGATAAATTATTAAAGTATGCAACCGATAGACTGCTTCAGATTGAAGGATTGAAAATTATTGGAACTGCAAAAGAAAAAGCTTCAGTTGTGTCATTCGTTATTAAAGGAATTCACCCTTATGATATTGGGACAATAATTGATACGGACGGAATTGCAATAAGAACCGGACACCATTGCACAATGCCACTTATTAAGAGATTTGGTCAACCGGCGACTGCAAGAGCATCATTTTCAATGTACAATAAAATTGAAGAAATTGATCAATTGTATTCTGCACTTTTAAAAGTTAAAAAAATGTTTTCTTAGGTACTTCAATGATTGATAAAGGATATTTAGAGCAAAAAATAATTTCTGTTTTAGAAACTGTTTATGATCCGGAAATTCCCGTAAACATTTACGAACTTGGTATGATTTACAATATTAAAATAGATGATGGTGCTAATGTTGAAATCATGATGACACTAACTTCACCAGCATGCCCGGTTGCTGAAAGTTTACCCGGAGAAGTAAGGCAACGAATTAAAGAAATTGAAAATGTTAATGATGTAAAAATTAATTTAGTCTGGGAACCTCCATGGAATAAGGATATGATGAGTGATGAAGCAAAATTAAATTTAGGATTTTTATAATAGTTTTTAGAAAGGAAAAAAATGTTTGAAATAAATAATCTTTCTCCAACCTATGATCCGCGTGCGGTTCAACCAATGCGAGATGAGTTAATATATATTGGATTTAAAGAATTGACAACATCAGAACAAGTTGATGAAATTTTGTCAAAAAATAATGATGAAACAACTCTTGTGTTTATTAATTCGGTGTGCGGATGTGCCGCCGGAAGTGCAAGACCAGGAGTTTCATTGGCATTACAAAATAATTTAATTCCAGATAATATTGTGACTGTATTTGCAGGGCAAGATAAATTAGCAGTAACAACTGTACGCGAAAAATATTTGGCAAAATTTCCTCCTTCATCTCCTTCAGCTGCATTGATAAAAAATGGAGAAGTAATATTCATGCTGCCTCGTCATCATATTGAAGGAAGATCACCGGAACAAATTGCCGAAGTTCTTCAAAATATTTTTTCTAATTATTGTACAAAACAAGGTCCCTCAATCCCAAAGGTAAAATATGATAAATTGGTTCATGCTAAAATGTGCGGTTCAAGAATTCCTTTGAATGACGAATAAATTTCTGCTAAACAATGAAATTTACAACACAAGAAGAATATGGCTTAAGATGTTTAGTTAGATTAGGAAACTCTTATACAAAAGGAGGGGGCTTAACAATTCCGGATATCAGCAGTAATGAAAGGATTTCAGAAGATAATGTGGCCAAAACATTAAGACTTCTTAGATTGAACGGATATTTAGAAAGCGAAAGAGGAAGAATTGGGGGCTATTCTTTAACAAAGCATCCAAAAGACATATTAATTGGCGATGTGATGGGTATTTTAGGCGGTAAATTTTTTGAATCATCATATTGCCAATTACATAATTCCGAATCAATTACTTGCACTCATTCAACTGATTGTTCAATTAGATCATTCTGGCAGTTGATTCAAAAATCAATTGATCAAGTTATGAATAATCTTACTTTACAAGATTTGCTAAATTCGGAAAAAATATTTTTTGAGGAAACAAATAAAAAAATTGAAGTTCAAGAATCTACTTAAATACTCAATTCTTTGCCTTACTGCATTCATCAACTAAATAAATAATTGATTGATAATTAATTCCACTGTGTTTTGTTAAACCAATTTCGCAAGTTTTGCTTGTTGAGTAACCATTTTTACAATTATGATCGGATACAAATTCACTTAAATTTTTTAGAGCTGATTCATTGAGTTCGGGATGTGTAAATCCTCTATCACCGGCAAAACCGCAGCAATTAATTTCTTCCGGAATGAAAACATTATTACAACATTTTTTTGCAATAGTAATAAGTTTGTTTTTCAAATCCATTTTCTCGGCACTGCACGTTGTATGAATTGTTATAGAATCTTCAATTGTATTAAAAACTAATTCATCTAATAGAAAATCATGAATGAATTCAATTGAATCATATATTTTCAATTGTGGATTGTTCAGTTTTTGTAAATCATCTTTAATAGTTTTAACACATGGACTCGTATCAAAAATAATTTTTATTTGTCCATTGTTGCTTGCTTTAGTTAAACTTGAAATCAGTTGCTTACTTTTTTGTTCGGCTGCATCAAAAAATCCTTTACTCGAAAAAGGCATACCACAGCAAAGCGAATTTAAATTATCTGGATAAATAATATGATAATCAGCTTTCCTTAATAAATTTTCCATAGCTGAATTTAATTCTTCATTATACTTTGATTTTTTTTGATTTCCAAAAGTGCGGCTTATACAGCTTGGAAAATAAATTACAGTTTTTTCTGATTGCTGAATTGTTTGTTTTTGAATATTAAATTTTGCTCCTTTCGTCAAAGCTTCATTCCACATTGGAGTTTTATTTTTAAATATTCTTCTAGTTAAATTTGATGAACTTTTTAAAAATTTATCCCCAAAAATTTGCTGAAGAATTATTACGAAGTTTAATCCAAATTTTATAAAACTTACTATTGCTGAAAAATGTTTTGAAATAAATAACGCAAAAGATTTTTCACTTTTTGTGTGCAATGAACTTCTAATTTGCTTTATTAATTTTCCAGTATCAATATTTACCGGACAACTTAATTCGCATAAACCATCAGTTGCACAAGTCTGTTCTCCATAATATTGGTATGAATTTTCAAGTTTTGTGATTAAATCAATATTCATACTTTCAGATTTCATTTTATTAATTTCTCGCCAAACTGTAATTCTTTGTCGAGGTGTTAATGTTAAATTTTTTGAAGGACAATTATTTTCGCAAAATCCGCAATCAATACATTTATCAATTAATTCATTTACAATTGGTGTTGGTTTTAAATTTTTTATATGAATTGACTCATCATTATTTATTAATACTCCTGGATTTAAAATTCCATTCGGGTCAAATAATTTTTTGATTCTGATCATAATTTCATAAATCTCATTCCCCCATTCATATTTTACAAACGGAGCCATATTTCTTCCGGTTCCGTGTTCTGCCTTAAGCGAGCCATCATATTTATTTATAACTAATTCAACAACTTCATTCATAAATTTTTTATATCGATCGACTTCTTTTTCATCGTTAAAATCTTGCGCAAAAACAAAATGTATATTTCCCGAAAGCGCATGTCCCCAAATAATATTTTCCGAATAATTATATTTTGCAAAAATTGATTTAAGATCTTCAACGGCATTTGCTAAATCTTTTGTATTAAAATTTAGATCCTCAATTATAACGGTTGTTCCTTCTTTTCTTGATTTACTTACCGATGGGAACAATCCCTTTCTTACATTCCATAATTTCAAATATTCATTTTTATCCTTTGTAAATTCAACTGGTCTTACAGTTTTTACTAAACTCAACGCATTTTTTATTCTATTGATATTAAAATCTAAAACAATTTCATCGGGAGCTGAAGTTTCAATTAAAAGTGCAGCAGATTCTTGCGAAAGATTTTTTAAGTAAACGGGCATTCCATTTTTATCTTCAACAGATTTTAAAGCTGCTCTATCCATTAATTCTGCGGCATCAATTGGGAGTTCATTAAGAATTGGAATTGTTGAGCAAGCTTTTTTCACATTTGGAAAAATTATTAGTGAAGTTCCTTTATAGGGAAAAGAATTCACAGTATTTAAAGTAATTTCTGAAATAAATCCTAACGTGCCTTCTGAACCAATCATTAAATGTTTAATTATTTCTATGGGATCTTTAAAATCAATAAGTGAGTTTACGCTATATCCCATAGTGTTTTTAATCTGATATTTCTTTTTAATCTTATTTCTACAAATTTCATTTTGATTTAATTCTATTGAAAGATTTAATAATTCAACAATTAATTTTCTATTTTCTTCTATAAATTTTAATTTCTGATCGGCGTTTGAAGTATCAAGAATTTTTCCGTTTGGAAAAACAATACGCATTTCTGAAACTGTATTGTATGCATTATTTTTTATACCACTCGTCATTCCGCTTGCATTATTTGATGCAATGCCGCAAACCGTTGCAGCATTTATTGAAGCAGGATCTGGTCCAATTTTTTTGTTGAATTTACTAAGTTCAAGATTTGCTCTTCCGCCTAAAACAGCTGGTTCCAAAGTAATTTTAGTTTTGCATTCGGAAATTTTAATTTTATTCCATGACCTATCGGCAACAAGTAAAACAGAATCTGAAATTGATTGACCGGACAAGCTTGTGCCGGATGCACGAAATGTAATTGGGATTTTAAATTTGTTACATGAATTTATTATAAAAATAATTTCTTCTTCTGAAATTACTTTTACAACAATTTTAGGAATCAACCTATAAAAACTTGCATCGGTCCCGTAAGCTAAAGTATTTAGTTCATCTTCGAAAATTCTATTTTGGGGGATTACAATTTTTAATTCGTTAATTAATCTTTGATAATTTTCTTTTAACATTTTGAAGATTTTTAGAAGTATTGATAAGTTAAATTTAGAAAAATAAAAATGGAATATCTAAATGATATTCCACTCTATAAATTATTTTGAACAAGCAGATTCAACTTCTTTAATTGTTTTAGGTATTGGTTTTCCTAAAACTCTATTTCCATCTTTCGTTATTAGAACATTATCTTCAATTCTAATTCCGCCAAAATTTCTGTACTCATCTAATTTTTTATAATTGATATACTTAATAAATTTTTTCTCACTTTTCCATTTATCAATTAATGCGGGAATAAAATAACATCCCGGTTCAACTGTTACGACAAATCCCGTTTCTAATTTTTTTGCTAATCTTAAATATGCTAAACCAAATTGATTACTTCTTTTTACAGTTTTATCATAACCAATATAATTTTCGCCTAAACTTTCAAGATCGTGAACATCCAAGCCCAGCATGTGCCCAAGCCCGTGCGGGAAAAATAAAGCATGCGCTCCTTCTTCAACGGCTTTATCAATATTACCTTTCATAATTCCATATTTTTTCAAACCGTTTGCAATTATTTTTGCTGCATTCAAATGAACATCTTTATATTTAATTCCGGGTTTCATCATTTTAATTGATTCAAGTTGTGATTCCAAAACAATATTATAAATTTCTTTTTGTTTTTGAGTGAACTTTCCACTTACCGGAATTGTTCTTGTTGTATCGCTTGCATAACCTAACATTGTTTCTGAACCCGAATCCAGAACTGCAATTTGTCCATCTTGCATAATATTTTCATGCGAGTGGTTATGGAGAATTTCCCCGTTAACTGAAAATATAATTGGAAACGAAACTCCATTTCCTTTTGAAATTGCAATACCTTCAACTTTTCCGCAAACTTCTCTTTCTGTAATACCAACTTTAATTTCTTTCATTGCTGTAATATTCATATAATAACTTACTTCAAGAGCTTTTTCAATTTCAGTAATTTCTTCTTCAGATTTTATTGACCTTTGTTGAATGACAGATTTAATTAATTTTACTGAAGAATTGTTATTAATTTCACCAGCTTTTATATCCAAAATTTCTTGAAGTAATAATAAATTATCTGATCGATATTGCGGTAAATAGTGAATTTTATTTCCATGAGAAATTTTCTTTCTTATAAAACTTTCTAATTTGGAAAAAGGTTTTGTATTTTCAACACCAACTTTTGCTGATTTATTTTCAATTGTATCGTCAAAGCCCATCCAAACTACGTCATCCAAACTTCTGTTATCACCAAAAATAATTTCTTTGTTTTTCGAAATATCAATAACTGCAGCTAAGTTTGCTTCATTAATTCCCCAATAATATAAAAAGGAACTATCTTGTCTGAAGCGATATGTGTTTCCTAAATAATTCATTGGCATTTCATTATTTCCAAGGAATAAAAGAATTCCGTCTTTGAACTTTTTCTTTAATTCATCTCTTCTATTTTTATAAGTTTCTGTTTTAAACATAACATCTCCAAAAATTTTAACAATTCAACTTTACTAATTATTAAATTAGCATTAAGATTTATTTTAAGAAAGATTTTATTTTTGATTTTTTACTTCTTATTACATATTATGAAAATCAACTTTTTAAAGAATAAACTATAATTTTATTGTGAATAAATATTTAAATGATTTTTTCTAACATAAATTTGAGCATATTATGAAAAACCTTTTGAGTACTAATTTCCTAGTATTTTCTATCTTTTTCCTACTATCATATTTCTCGTTTAGCATTTTGTTTGATAACTTGAAAATAGATCGTAATGAATTGCAAATTAAAAAGTTAAGTAAAAAGGAAAGAAAAAAAGCAAGAACTGATTATTTTTTTAATATTATCCGTGATCCAAAAACAAATTCAATTCCGGAAAATATTAGACGAAGAGAATTAGAGTTTGCAAAAAAATTACCGAAAAAAAATAGTACTGATTTATACAAAAATAGTTCAACTGGATTTGTATGGACAGAAGTTGGACCAAACGATGTCGGCGGAAGAACAAGAGCTTTAGCAATTGATGTAACTAATTCAAATACAATTATTGCCGGTGGAGTTTCCGGAGGAATTTGGAAATCAGTTGATAATGGCGAAACTTGGCAGCAAAAGAGTGGTAATAATGAAGCATTCAGTATTACATCAATTGTACAAGATCCAAGAAACGGATTTACAAATACTTGGTATGCTTGTGGTGGTGAAATAAATGGAAACAGTGCATCAGATAGAGGATTTACCGCTCGTTATTACGGAAACGGATTGTTTAAATCTATTGACAATGGAGAAACTTGGACTGCTGTTGAAAATTCAAAAAGTAATCCAACCAAATGGGATTCAAATTTTGATTATATGTCAAAATTATTAATTCATCCAACAACTGGATCTTTATTTGCAGTTGCTAATGGTTTGGGAATTATTAAGTCAACCGATGGTGGTGTAAACTTTAATATTTCATTGGGTGCTTTGAATGACCATTATTATAGCGATATAATTGTAAAATCTGATGGAACTTTAATAGGAGTAATTTCAGATTATGGATTTAATGAAACAAAAACGAATACACCGGGAATTTATAAATCAACAAATAATGGATTTAGTTGGACAAATATTACTCCGGTGGATTTCCCTTCTGATCATCATAGAAGTGTTTTAGGAACTTCAAAATTATCTACACCAATTTTTTACATACTCACATTTACCGGTAATAATTTAACTGACGGAAATGAAGATGTGAAATTATTCAAATTGAGTTTGGATAATTCAGTTACAGAAAATTTAACAGCTAAATTACCAAAATTCGATTCTGAATCTTTCGAATATCAAGGTCATTTATATACTCAAAGTAGTTATAATTTAGCAATTGCAGTAAAACCTGATGATGATAATTTTGTTTTAATTGCCGGTACTAGTTTATTTAGATCAACTGATGGATTTTCTACAGCAATTACTAATCCTAAATTAGGATGGATCGGTGGATATCATTCAAGTGAATTTTTCTATCCAAATTTACATCCCGATATTCATAACATAACATTTGATCCTAATAATTCAAATCAAGTTTGGGTTGGGCATGATGGGGGTTTAAGTTTTTCTAATAACATTTCTGACGTTTCATATTCTCAATTTTTTCCTTGGGTAAACAAAAATAATGGATATAATGTAACCCAATTTTACACCGTAAGTATTCCAAGTAAAGCTGATGATTTTAGAATAATGGGTGGAACACAAGATAATGGAACACCGTTTTTTATATGGAATAACTCAAATGAAGCAACTTCTGACTTAAGTTCTGGCGATGGTAGTTATTCTCATTTTACTTCCGGGAAATTCGCATATTCCTCAATTTACGATGGACAGATTTATAGACTTAATTATGATAATTCTGGTATTCCAAGTTTTGATGCTGGTTGGACAGAAATTACTCCTTTAAATGCAACCGGGCAACTTTTTATTAACCCATTTGTAATTGATGCAAATAAAGAAAATATTATGTATTATCCAGCAGGAAATTCAGTATGGAAAAATGCTGCAATCACTTTAATTTCTCCTTATTTGCAAGGAGGAACAGAAAGCGGATGGATTGAACTTGCCAATATGAAAATGCCCGATGAATATTCAATAACTGCAATTAATGTTTCAACATCAAATCCATTAAACTTATTGTATTATGCCGGATATAAATCTGATGAATCGCCAAAAATTTACAAACTTGCCAATGCAAATAGTGCAATAACTGGAAATATTGATATTTCAATTCCAGATGCCAGTTTGGGAGGTTATATTCACAACATAGCCATTAATCCAGATAATGGGAATGAAATAATTGTTGTACTTTCTAATTACAATATCGCAAGTTTATTTCACTCAACTGATGGAGGACAAAATTACACAGAAATTGAAGGTAATTTAACGGGAGATGAATCTAATCCGGGACCTTCAATTCGATCAGCAATTATTCATCCTTATAATAATTCAACATACTATTTTGTTGGAACAAGTACAGGTTTGTATTCAACGACAAATTTAAATGGAACAAGTACAATTTGGGAACAAGAAAGTTCGAATGAAATTGGAAATGTTGTTGTAGAATTTCTTGATGCAAGAACTTCAGATGGAACAATTGCTGTTGCAACACATGGAAGAGGATTATTTATCGGTAAACCAAACGGTGCCGTAAATATTGAAGATAATGTAAAAATTGAAAATGAATTTGTATTAAATCAGAATTATCCTAATCCATTTAATCCAACAACAAAAATAAATTTTACAATTCCCAAATCGCAATATGTTAAGTTAAATGTTTTTAACGGTAACGGTGAATTAGTTAAAACATTGATTAATAAAAATCTTGTTAACGGAAATTATTCGGTTGATTTTGATGGAGGAAATTTCGCTTCGGGAATTTATTACTATAGATTAGAAGGTGAAAATTTTAATTCAACTAAAAAAATGATTTTATTAAAATAGTTTTTATTAAACCTCAGAGGTTTTTAAAACCTCTGAGGTTTTAGTTAATCATTTTAAAAACAATTTTTGAAACTCTCTTTTCTCTCTACTTTTCCAAGCGCTTTTGTGATAAGCATATCCGGCAACTAAAGGCATTGCAATTGTTGCTTCAGAATAAACCATTTGCTCATATGTTGTTTCAACTTTTCCCCAAGAACTTGCTTCTTTTAACGTAGAACCGGAAAGTGCGCCGTCTCTTTCATCCGCAACAGTAATTTGAACTGCGTATTTATGCATTGGTGCATCTTCCATCAAAATATCCGCAGCAACAACTATATCTTGAGTAAAATTTTTCGGAACTCCGCCGCCAATCATAAATATTCCAGTCTCTTTTGTATTCATTTTAATTTTTGTTAATTCAAGAAAATCTTTCCCGGAATCAAACGAAACATGTTTTTCCGGATTATTATATTGATGTACAACAATTCCAAATCCCGCTGAACAATCTGAAAATGCCGGAACAAATATCGGAACATTTTTTTTGTACGCAGCATAAATTACACTGTCATCAACTTTTGGTCCGCCGTTTTCATCTAAATATTTTCCAAAATTCCATAACAATTCTCTGGAAGAATATGGTCTCGGTTCCAAACTATTAAATATTTTTTCAGTTGTTTCATCGCAAATTCTTAATTCATCTTCATCAATATAAGTATCATAAATTCTATCAATGTGTAAATCGCGCAATTGATTATCATCGCTAAACGGAGTTCCTAAATAATGTTTAAATCCTAATGCTTCAAAAAAATCTTGATCAACCATAATTGCTCCTGTAGAAACAATTGCATCAACCATATTATTATTTACCAAATCAAAAACAACTTTTTTCAATCCGGCACTGAATAAACTTCCGGCTAAAGTTAAAATTACCGAGCAATTTTTATCTTCCAACATCATGTTGTAAATTTTTGCGGCACGATTCAAATCTCTTGCAGAAAATGCCATTTTTTCCATCGAATCAACTAACTTAATTACGTTATGTTCTTTTATATCAATATGTTCAATTACATCTTTTAAAAAATCTTTTTTTTCTTGCATTTATTTTCTCCTTTTAATTACAGCGCAAAGATAAATCATTTTTACATTTTATAAAATTAAAAAGTCAATTATAATTCCAATTTAGTTTTTACACAAAAATATTTATATTGAGTTAGTTTAGTTTTGTAAAGAATTTTTAAATTGATAAGGAGAAAATATGCTTAGAAAAATTTTAAATCTCGCAATTCTAATTATTATTTCAACAGCAATTTTTGTTAACGCTCAAAATAATTTTGAGGGAAAAGTTAAATTTAAAATTACAAATGATGATGACGAATCAAACTTAATGGAATATTTTTTAAAAGATGGAAATTTTAGAATTTCTCTCTTTGATGATGAAGATGTTTCTGCAATTTTTCTTTATGCAAAAGAAAATTCTTTTATTCTGATGCCGGAAGATAAAATGTATATGAATTTAAATAATTCACTTTTTACAAAACTTGGCGATATGATAAAAGATAAATCGGATGATGATGACGAAAAAGATAAGAAAGAATTTAATTTTGAGAATTACAAAACCGGAAAAACAAAAACATTTTTAGGATATGAATGCGAACAATGGATTCATAAAAATGAAATGGATGATGATAGTTATGAAGTTGAAGCATGGATTACTGATGAATTAGGAAATTTTATGTTGATGGAAAACCCAATGGGAGCCGGATATTCACCAACTTGGGGAAGTTCATTAAAAGATAAAGGATATTTTCCGCTTCAAGTAATTACAAAAAATTCAGATGGTGAAGTAGTTTCAACTTTTGAAGCCGTTGAAATAAATAAACAATCTTTAAATAATGATTTGTTCGAAGTTCCTTCTGACTATAATGAAATGAAAATTCCGGGAATGTAAAATTTTAAAAGGTTGTAACAAAATATTTTAGAATTTTAAAGACTGCGGAAATCAGTTTTTTCAGTGTAATCTGTGTTCTATTTTTTTACAACCTTTTTCCTTAATTATGAAGAAAAACTTTTCACTTTACATAATTTTATTTTCAATTCTTATAATATTTTCTTGTACAACAATTCAAGAAAATTCTAATTTTGATAAAAATAAATTTAAAATAATTGATGAAGTTGAACCGGAGATTATTCATTTAACTGGAGAAATTTCCGGTAGAAATTCTGAAATTTCCGGAATGTGCTGGTATAACGATTTTCTACTTTTAGTTCCGCAATATCCAAACTTTATTTCTCAGAATGAAAATGGAATAATTTATTTCATCAAAAAAAGTGAGGTATTAGATTATCTTTTCGCAAAAATAACAAATGAAATTTCTCCCAAAACTTTTAAAATAAATCTTTCCAATTTAGGTGAATTTCTAAACAGCGGTTCCGGATTTGAAGCAATTTCTGTAATTAATGATATAATATATCTTTCTATTGAAAGTATGAATGATGGAAAAATGAGGTCTTTAATAATTTCCGGTGAAATTGATACAACAAATTTTACAATTTCATTGGATAAAAATTCCGTATCTGAAATTCCAACTTCCGTAGAAATTTACAATTTAAGCTGCGAAGCAATTGCGTCAAAAAATGATACGATAATTCCGATTTATGAAGCAAACGGAAAAAATGTAAATCCAAAAACATTTGTAAATATTTTTAACAATAAATTAGAAATATTGGAAAAAGTAAAATTTCCTAATTTAGAATATAGAATAACCGATGCAACCGAAATTGATGAAAACGGAAATTTTTGGACAATAAATTATTTTTTCCCAAAAGATGAAAAAAAATTAAATCCCGCAAATGATGAAATTTTTAGCAAATTTGGAATTGGAGAAACTCATCAAAACGCTAAAGTTATAGAAAGAATAGTTGAATTTGAGATTAAAAATGAAAGAATTTCAATTTCTGATAAAAATCCTATTTATCTAAAATTGTTGGAAAATGATAGCAGAAATTGGGAAGGATTAGCAAAATTAGATGAAAAAGGATTTCTATTAATTACCGATACTTTTCCCAAAACAATTTTTGCTTTTATCCCCTATAATTTTTCAAAATAATGTGAAAAATAAATTAATATTCAATTTCTTGACATTTCTTATCCATTAAGATATATTTACAAGCTCTAAAAAAATCTCTTTAAACGGAGGAAATAGTTGAAACAAGAAAGAATAACACGATTTATTAAAACAGAAGATGCCGATCAGAAATGGTATGTAATTGATGCTAATGATTTGATTTTAGGCAGATTAGCGGCAAGAGCTGCGTCAGTAATTCGTGGAAAGCATAAACCGATATTTACACCAAATACAGATACTGGTGATTTTGTAATTGTTGTAAATGCAGAAAAAGTGAAATTAACTGGTAAAAGAGAACTAATGAAAACTTATTTTACTCACTCAATGTATCCGGGTGGAGGCAAAACAAAGTCTTTTTCTGAAGTTAGAACAAAAAAACCAGATTATATTATTACAGAAGCCGTAAAAGGAATGCTTCCAAAAAATAGATTAGGAAGACAATTATTAAAAAAATTAAAAGTATATGCTGGAGCTCAACATCCTCATTCAGCTCAAAAACCTGAAGCTTTAAGTTTATAAATTAATAGGAAATTAAATGGCAGATAAAATTTTTGTAGGAAGAAGAAAAAATGCTGTTGCGCGTGTAATTTTAAGAAACGGCTCCGGAAAAGTTACAGTAAATAAACGAGAATTTGATAATTTCTTCCCAATTGCAGATAATAGAGATGATGTAATTACACCATTTAAATTTACAGAAACTTTAGGCAAATATGATGTTCTTGCAACAGTTGAAGGCGGAGGAGTTCGCGGACAAGCTGAAGCAATTCGTTTGGGAATTTCAAGAGCTTTAATAAGTATTAACCCAGAATTAAGAAAATTATTAAAACCTGAAGGTTTATTAAGAAGAGACCCTAGAATGGTTGAACGTAAAAAACCGGGCAGACCAAAAGCAAGAAAGAAATTTCAATTCTCTAAAAGATAGTATTATAGAGATATTAAATTATATAATCAATTATTCACAAACATTCATATTCTCTGATTTACCGCCTGTGTCCTACCAAAAAATAGGGATCTAAGGTAAAGTTGAAGAGAATAGAAGATTAAACAGGAGTAAAAATGGCAAAGATAGAACTTACCAAACTCATCGAAGCAGGTGCTCACTTCGGTCACCTTACACGTCGTTGGAATCCAAAAATGAGACCATATATTTTTATGGAGAAAAATGGAATCCACATTATTGATCTTAAAAAAACCCAAATTGCTATTGAAGAAGCTGTAGATAAAATTAGAGAAATTGCTTCCGATGGCGGAACCGTACTTTTTGTTGGGACAAAAAAACAATCAAAAGGTGTAATTGCGCAAGAAGCTAAAAGATGCGGAATGAACTGGGTTAGTGAAAGATGGTTAGGCGGAATGTTAACCAATTTTTCTACAATTCGTAAAAGTATCGGCAGAATGCAGAAAATTGATAAAATGGAAACAGACGGTACTTTTGAAAAATTAACAAAAAAAGAGCAACTATTTAAATCAAGAGAAAGAGATAAATTAAGAAAAATTCTTGACGGCGTTGAAACAATGAAAAAAATGCCAAATGCAATTTTTATTGTTGATATTAAAAAAGAATCAATTGCTATTAATGAAGCTCTAAGATTAAATATTCCTTTATTTGCTATTGTTGATACAAATTGTAATCCGGATCCAATTGATTACGTAATTCCTTCAAATGATGATGCAGTTCGTGCAATAGAAATTATTACAAAAGCATTTTCAGATGCAATTATTGAAGGCGGTTTGAAATATGATGAAGTTAAAGCAGAAAGAGCTGCAGAAAAAGAAAAATTGAAAAAACAAGATGAAGAAGTTAGCGATGATAAAAAAATTTCCAAACCTAAAATCAGAAAAGTAAAATTTAATGAAAAAGGTGAAAGAAAAGATTTTAAAGTTGCCGATAAAAAAGATGGATCAGTTGATGAATATCTTCCTTGCCAATCTTACAAAGGTGAAAGCGGATTTCATAAATTTACAAGTGAGAAAAATGAATTCTATTTTGGATTTAACGGAACTGACGGAAAAACTTATCTAAGATCCGAAGGATATACTACTGAACAAGCTATGTTAAATGGAATTGATGCTGTTGGTAAAAATGCTGGAAATGAAAAAAGATGGTCAACTGGATTATTGGAAGATAAAAAGTATTACTTTAATCTAAAAGCTGCTAATGGTCAAGAAATTGCCAGAAGTTGTTACTATGAATCACAAGAAGCGATGGAAAAAGATTTCGCATGGATTAAAAGCAAAGAAGCCGGTTTAGCGAAAGAAGAAAATTAATTTAGAAATTGTTTAAAAAAATAGGATAGAGAAATTATGGAAATTACGGCACAACAAGTAAAAGAATTAAGAGAAAAAACTGGTGCTGGAATGATGGACTGCAAAAAAGCACTTACCGAAGCAAACGGTGACTTTGAAAAAGCTATTGAAGTTCTTAGAAAAAAAGGTGCGGCAGTTGCAGCAAAAAGAGCAGAAAGAAGCGCAAACGAAGGAATTATTCTAACAAAATCTTTAGAGGATGGCTCAAAAGCTGTAATTGTTGAAGTTAATTGTGAAACTGATTTTGTTGCTAAAAGTGATGATTTTACAAATTTTGCAAATTTTGTTTTGGATACAATTGTTAAAAATCAGCCGAAAAATGTTGAAGAATTACTAACTTTAAACTCTGATGGAAAATCTGTTCAAGAAGAATTAACTGCAATAATTGGAAAAATTGGAGAAAAAATTGAAGTATCCAGATTCTTAATTGAAAATGCAGAAAATGGTGTTGTTGTAGATTACATTCACCACGGTTCAAAATTAGCGGTTTTAATTAGAGTTGATAATGTTAAAGATTCTGGAAAATCAGAAATTATAAATTTAGCAAAAGATTTTGCAATGCAAGTTGCGGCTATGAAACCTTATTATGTAAATAGAAAAGAAGTTTCTGAAGAAGTATTAAACAAGGAAAAAGAAATCTATAAAGAAGTTGCAAGAAAAGAAGGAAAACCGGAACAAATTCTTGATAAAATTGCAGAAGGTAAGCTTAACAAATATTACCAAGAAAATTGTTTAATTGAGCAAACTTCGATAAAAGAAAACACTAAATCTGTCGGCGATATTCTTGGGGAATACAATAAGAAAAATTCATCCGAAGCAGTAATAAAGCTGTTTCGCCGATTTCATTTAAGTGATGAAAAAAAATAATTTATATTATAAAGGTCTTTTTAAAGACCTTTTTTTTTACTTATAGAGGTATAAATGATAAAATATAAAAGAATTTTACTTAAACTTAGCGGCGAATCCCTTATGGGAAATTTAGGTTATGGAATTGATCCAAATATTTTAATTTTCTTTGCACAAGAAGTAAAAAAAGTAAGAGATCTTGGAGTTGAAGTAGGAATTGTAATTGGCGGCGGAAATATTTACAGAGGATTAAATGCCGGTAAACAAGGAATTGATAGAGTAACCGGCGATCAAATGGGAATGCTCGCAACTGTAATTAATGCACTTGCTTTGCAAAATGCATTTGAAACTTCCGGAATGTACACGCGATTAATGACTTCAATTAGAATGGATGAAATGGCTGAACCTTATATTAGAAGACGAGCAATCCGCCATTTAGAAAAAGGAAGAGTAGTAATTTTTGGAGCCGGGACCGGACATCCATATTTTAGCACAGATACTGCGGCATCTTTGCGTGCGGTAGAAATTGAAGCCGATGTAATTTTAAAGGGAACCAGAGTTGACGGAGTTTATGACTCAGATCCAGAAAAAAATCCTAATGCTTCAATGTTTTCGGAAATTTCTTATCTTGAGGTTATGAATAAAAATCTTCGTGTAATGGATTTAACAGCAATAAGTTTATGTCAAGAAAATGAACTTCCGATTGTTGTATTTAATATGAACAAGGAAGATAATTTATTAAAAGTTGTTACTGGCGAAAATCTTGGTACACAAGTCAATAATAAAAATTAGTAAGTTAAAGAATTTGCGAGGTCAATATGAATAATCAAATTATTAAAGAAGCTAAATCAAAAATGGATAAAACTATCGAAGCTTTTCGTAATGAAATTGCAAAAATTAGAACCGGTAAAGCAACAACCGCACTTTTAGATGGAATAAAAGTCAATTATTACGGAACTCACACTCCTTTAAATCAATTGGGAAATGTTTCGGTGTTGGATTCTCATACTTTATCAATAACTCCTTGGGATAGAAGTGTAGTAAACGATATTGATAAAGCCATTCTTTCCGCAGATTTAGGATTAAACCCAATTAGCGATGGAACAAATATTAAAGTTCCAATTCCGGCTTTAAATGAAGAAAGAAGAAGAGATTTAGTAAAACTTGTTAAAAGATTTGGCGAAGAATCAAAAGTTGCGATTAGAAATGTTAGAAGAGACGCAAATGATCATTTAAAAAAAGCAGAAAAAGAAAAGCATTTTTCTGAGGATTTACGACACGATGCTGAACACGAAGTTCAAAAATATACGGATGAGCATATTAAAAAGATTGATGAAATAATTAAACACAAAGAAGCAGAAATAATGGAAGTTTAGTTGAAATTTTCAACTATTCAATATTAATTTTTATTGATTTTTTAACCGAGGATACAAAATAACCATAACCACCTTCAACCCCGGTGGGTTCTATTTTCTCTATAAAATGGTTATGATAATTTTCGTCATAAGCAAAAATATTAATTTCCATTGTGCCCGTAGAGTTTATAAAATCAGTATATATAAAAGTTGTGTCTTGAATAATAAATTCAAAATTCTCTAAGGCTTCATAAGTAGTATCTTGCCATTCCCTATAAAAATGCTGCGAAATTTGACCAATATAACCTTTTGCAGTTAAGCTTTTCTGCCATTTTATAATTATACTTCCTTCATTTTGCAAATCAGTCAATTTTATAGTTGAGTTGTTAGCTGGTGAAATAATATTAAAATCAGCCGGTGTTTTTGTATTACCTGTAATAATAATATCATTTACAGAAACATTTATTTTATAATTTGTACTCGGTTTCAATATTAATTCATTTGAGTTTGTGTAGGACAAAGTTCTCGAGAAAATACTATTATTTGGAATTTTCTTAACAATAAAAGAATTAAATGATAATTCGTCATTATTAAGTAAAATGTTCGCACTTCTTTCAAAATATCTGTCTGGAGAGCCCGATTCAAATTCGAGTTCATCATCAACTAACCTATAAATATAAAATTCTTGATTTTCTTGGTTTACAGTTAAATTAAATATTAAACTATATTGAAATTTTTTATTCAGATATTCATTTGGGATTTCACATCCAAATGTAAATAACAGCAAGAATAATAATAATTTTAGTAAATAATTCATTTTAAAAATCCACAGTTATTCCAATTGTTGGTATTATTGATGAACCTCTTTCAGTATCAGAATCACTACTATCGCTTTTTTTATATGGAGTTTCATTGGGACTATTATAAACATTTAATATTTGAAGATAAGGTTTAATAAATAGAGTTCCCCAGAAAAAAGAACCATTAATTCCTAAATCTAATCTATGGTAAGCATTTGCTCTACGCGTGTTTTTGCCTCCCATTATTGGATATAGATTAAACTCGTCTTCAAGAAAATATGAGCCCTGACTTGGCTCGCTTTCTCCAATATATTGTCCCAAAGTAGGTGTATATGGGGTTCCGGTTGCATAAGTCCAAAAAGAAGTTAAAAACCAAGATTCAGATAAATCTAGATTAAAAAGAAATTTTATTGTATTTGTCCTATCAATTCTATTAAAATAATCATAATTGATATTCGATTTAATTGATCTGGAGAATGAATAACTCAACCACCCTGACATATTTCCAATATTTTTTTTGAGTAAAAATTCCAAGCCGGTTGAATATCCGTCCTCAAAATTATAATGAATTTTTTGGTGTGGATAAGATGAGGCTAAATTTTTCCGTAAATTATAATAACTACTTATTTCTAATATACTTCCAAAAATAAAATCGGATAAAATCATATTTATACTAAAATTATTTGAGTTTGCTAATTGTTCTTTATTTTTTGGTAAAAAATAAACTGAGAAGGGATCGAGTAAAATTGAATTTTGGTCTTTTATTACAAATAAGTTTTGGAAATATTTACCGTAACCAAATATTAAATCCAAATTCTCACCAACTTGATAATTTATATTTATTGAAGGACTGATTAAATTCATGCCTAATTTTGCATAATTGCAGTTTCTCAATCCAACTGTAAAATTAAATGATTGTGATAAAATAATTTTATCATGCAAATAGATATTATAGAACATTTCATTCTGTTTTTCTGCAAATATTTTTGGTGCATAATCAAAAAAGGTGTCTTCTAGTTCAAAGCCAAAAGACGTCAATTCACTTTCACCTATTATCCAATCGTAGTTTAAATTAATCTTTTTAAATTCAATACCTGCTTGTAAATAATGACCGGTAAATGAATAATTTAAATTTAATGAGGCAGAGATATCTTGAATTTTATTGTTAACTTCCGTTTGTGTTGGAATTGAATTATAAATACTTTCTCCTTTTGCATTAAATAGCGAAGAAGAATAATATATTTGTCCATCAATAGAAACTTGGCTGTTTATTAAATGGGAAAACTCAAAATTGTATAAATTATTTCCCCAAGTTGGTTCTTGAGACACATTAATATTCTGTTGATACAATGAATCAAACATCTTAAAATTATCTCGTGAATGAAGCACACTTATGCTAAGATGATTTTGTTCATCAATCGGATAGTTATATTTTCCATAAACGTCATAGAAATAATATGGAAATAAATTTTCATCAATTATGGAAGCGAGTAAATCAAGATATGTTCTTCTTGCAGATAGAATTAAGGAACCTTTAGATAATGGAGTTTCAATAAATGCTTTTGATGAAATTACTCCAACAGAAATAGATGCATTCGTTTTTTCAAAATTACCTGCTTTTGTTTGAATATCTAATACCCCTGAAAGATAACCTCCATATTTATTGGGATAATTTGAAGGATATAAAATTTGTTTATCAATAATATCCGCATTGAACATACTGAAGAAACTGCCTAAATGATATGGATTATAAACGGGAACATTATCAATTGAAATTAAAGTTTCAGCAAAATTTCCTCCTCTTAAAAATAATTGCGTAGAAAAATCATTTAATGAAACTAAACTGGGCAATGCTTGTAAAGCTCTTAATGCATCTGCCTCACCAAATTGTGGAATACGTCTTAAATCACCTTGCTGCAATTCATAAGTTTTATATTTTACCTTTTCATAAAATTTATCTCCGTTAACAGTTACTTGTGGAATTTCAATTAAATATGGTTCCAGTCTAAAAAATATGTTAACTTCATCATCAGTGCTTTGTACAGGAATTATTTTTGTTTGTTTTTTATAACCAACCATTGATGCAGATATTTCATAACTTCCTGGAGAAACATTAAATGAAAAAAAGCCTTTATTATTTGTTATTGCAACACCACTATCTGAAAGAAAAATATTTGTACCAATAAGTTTTTCATTCGTTTTATCCTCAAAAACTATTCCTTGAATTTTGATCATACTTGATTGTGCTGTTAATAAAATGTTTAATAAAAACCAACATATAAAAACTTGTAACAGAGTTTTACTATTCATATATAGTGTCATATTATCAGAATAATTTAAATAGTCTTACAATTTTGATTACATCAAGTTATTATTAATAAAATTGAAAATATATTTTTTCTAATTAAATTGATACAGCAAAAATTAATAGAAAATTCAATAAAATATTTTTATATAAATTTTTATTTGCAAAAATTTTCATTTCAACCTTTATTCGCATATTTTATTCCACATTTTTTGAAATCCCTATTTATTATATTTAGTTACTAAATCAAATTTATCTTTTGCATAAAAAACCAATATGCTTAGAAATATTTTTTATATAATAAGCAGTATGCTGTTTTTCTTTTTTGGAATTGTTGTTTATGGCGTAATTCTTAATCTAAGGGAACATTCTTTAAATGAAATTTTACAAACAAAGAATCTTAATGAATTAAAAAATGTTACAATCTTGGTGGATAGAAAAAATTACAAATTAAATTTATACTCTGATTCAACAATTGTAAAATCGTATAATGCGGTTTTCGGGAGAAACAGTAATTCAAATAAAATTTCTAATAATGATTATGCAACTCCAGCCGGAACATATTTTATTTGTAAAATTGATACTGACCATGTTTACTATAAAAAATTGTTTATAAATTATCCGAATTTAAAAGATGCGGCAGAAGCATTAAAGGAAAATATAATTTCACAGAAAGAGTTTAAAAATATTGCAAATAAGCTGAATGAAAATGATTGTCCATTTGAAAATACGATTTTAGGTTCCGATATCGGAATTCAAGGAACCGGCGAATACAATATTATATTTAAAAATTTACCTTTTGTTTTTAATTGGACGAACGGTTCTATTGCGCTGAGCAATGAAAATATTGATGAACTTTTAACTGTTGTAAAGGTTGGAACAAAAGTTACTATTAAAAATTAATTTCATGAAATTAACAAGATTTCCTTCATACATATTTGTTTTAATTTCGTTTGCGTTTACAATTCAAATTTTTCCGCAAAGTGAAAATAAAATTGAGTTAGCAGAAATTAATTTTGTTGGAAATGATTTTTTCACTTCATCAGAATTAGAAGAAATAATTATTTCTAAAGAAAGTCCAAATTGGTTATCCCAATTTTTGGCAAGTTTTTCAAGTTTTGGAAACAGTGCAACTTATTTCGATTCGCTGACTATTCCGAACGATATAAATATTTTGAAAAACTATTATTTCTCCCACGGATTTTTTAGAACAAACGTGAATGCAAAATATTCAATCGATAAAAACGGTAAAGAAATTGCGTCTTTAACTTTTATCATTAATGAAAATGAACCGACAAATTTTAACAAATTGATTATCACAGGTTTAGAAAACATTTCATCTACATTTTCACAAAAAATTAATTCAATAATTTCAATTGATAGTACCGTTCAATATTCTGATTTAAAAGTTGAACAAAACAGAGACGGAATTTTAAGTTATCTGCAGGATAACGGATATATGTTGGCTCAAGCAGACCAACCAATTGTAGAAATTGATACAATTTATACAAACTCTGTAAATGTAAAAATGAATTTTAAAATCGGAACCCGATATAAAATAAGTAATATATCGGTTGAAAAAAGCGGACCAGGGAAAAATTTAGTTAGCGATGAATTAATAAAAGAAATCGTAAATATTGAACCAGAAAATTATTTTAGTTATCATAATTTAAAACTTGCACAAGTTAGGCTTTATAGAACTAATCTTTTCTCTTCAGCTTTAATTACCGGAAATAATTTAGATACAAATAAAAATTATGTTCCAATACGAATTGTAACTTCTGTTGGATTATTGAATGAACTTGCCCCGGAAATAATTGTAGTTAATGATAGAACCGAAAGTACAAATTTTAAATTCGGTTTAGGATTAAGCTGGATAAATAAAAATTTTTTCGGCGATGCAAGGAAATTGACAATAGGCAGTTCCATTTCCGCGGAAAATATTACGGAATTTTTAAAAGCCGGTAATCTTGCAGATAATATTTATGGATTAGCAGATTTGCGCGCAACAATCGAGCAGCCATTTTTATTCGGGAAACCGATAAACACAACACTAGAAACTTTTTATACTTTAGAAAAAAAACGAGATGAGTGGAACGCAAGCATTTATGGTACAAAGCTAAATTTAAGTTTTGAGCTTTCACCATATATTTATTTGACCGGTTTAAGCAGCCATTTTACTTTGCAGAGAACTGAGTATATTTTTAAAGAAAAATATATTCAAGATATTCTATTTGATTATTATAGAAAAAGAAATACGCCAAGTGTTACAGATGAACAAATAGAAAATAAAGTTGACTCACTTTATACCGGTAATGGAGAAAGTTATGGAACAAATGCAATTCTTGGAGTTAATTTAGTCGCAAATAAAACTGATGATCTACTTTTCCCAACAAAAGGATACTCACTTTCAATATTGTTGGAAGATGGGAATTCACTTCCGTATTTAGCAAGTAAAATTGGAAATTATAATTTTAATCAATCAGCATATTATAAATTTGTTTTAACATCAACATTTTATCTGCCAATTTTAACTAACTATTTTGATGCATTCGGAACAAAATTAAGAATCGGAAATATTCAATCATATTACGGAAATAAAAAAAATATTCTTTTTAACCAAAGATTTACAGCCGGCGGAAGCAACTCAATAAGAGCTTGGGGAGCAAGTGATTTACCGGTTACTCAAATTGATTTACCGGAGAATCCAACTCAGAATGAAATTCAAAATATTGTAAGAAATATTACTCCCGGTGGATTTTTTCTTCTTGAAGGCTCATTTGAATTACGAGAACATTTAGCTGAAAGAATTGGAACTGCAATATTTTTAGATTACGGAAATGTTTGGCAAAATATTTCCGATTTTAGATTTGATTATTTTGCCGTTGCTGCCGGTTTTGGTTTTAGATATTATTCAGATTACGCACCTTTCCGTTTGGATTTTGGATTTAAAATTTACGACCCAAATGTGAAAACCCTATTCTATAAAAGAAAATTGTTTAATATTTTAGAAATTCAAATTGGAATTGGCGAAGCTTTCTAATTTTCCAAAAACCAACTTATTTTTGAATAAAATCAATATTTTAGGTAAATTTAAGGTTCATTTTTTAAAGGTAATTTGATGTTGAAAAGTATGACCGGTTTTGGCTCAGATGTTTTTTCCAATGATAATTTTATTTTAGAAACAGAAATAAAAAGTTTAAACAGCCGATTTTTAGATCTTTCAATAAAACTTCCTAAAGAAATTTATAAACACGAATTTGCAATTAGGGATTTAATTAAAAACAAAATTGGAAGAGGAAAAGTTTCGTTAAATATTAATTTAACATATAACAAGTTGACAAACGGAAATTCTCCAATAAATTCAAGTGCTTTACAAAATGCAGTAGAAATTTTGAAACAAATTAATAGATTCACAAATTCAGATTCCAAAATTGAATTAATTCAAATTCTAATGCTAAAAGATTTATTTCTAAATGAAAATCAAGAATCTAACGGAATTGATTTTGAGATAATTGCAAACTCAATAAACTCTGCAATAACAAAATTTGTTGAGATGAAAAATTATGAAGGCTTGGAACTTAAAAAAGATCTTGATTATAGAATTAATAATATTTTAGAAGAATTAATTAAAATTGAAGGAATTTCGAAAAATTCAACAAAAGAATATTTTGAAAAATTTAAAGAGCGAGCTAAAAAATTGGTCGATGAATTTTCAGATGATAAAGATAGATTTTTAATGGAATTAGCAATTCTTTCTGAAAAACATGATATTACCGAAGAATGTATTAGATTAAGAAGTCATATTAAATTATTTAGCGAAACTCTTGAAAATGATGAAGATGCCGGTAGAAAATTAAATTTTATAAGTCAGGAAATGAATCGTGAAATAAACACAATAAACAGTAAATCAATTTCATCAGAAATTGCTCATGCTGGAATTGTAATAAAGGAAGAATTAGAAAAAATCCGTGAACAAATACAAAATATTGAGTAGAATTTGGGAGACAAAAAAGGAAAATTATTTGTATTTTCCGCTCCAAGCGGAACCGGAAAAACGACAATTATAAAAAATGTTCTCAATAATTATAAAGAACTTTCGTTTTCCATTTCTGCAACAACAAGAGCAAAACGGCAAAATGAAATGGACGGAATTGATTATTTTTTTCTTGATGAGGAATCTTTCAAAAAAAAAATTGAGAATGATGAATTTATTGAATGGGGAAAATTTTTCGGATATTATTACGGAACTTTAAAGAATTTCGTTTTTGATAAAATAAATAACGGAATTTCAATGGTTCTTGAAGTTGATGTAAAAGGTGCAATTAATATAAAAAATGCTTATAAAGATTCAGTTTTAATATTTATTTCTCCGCCGAGTATTGAAGAATTAAAGACAAGACTTTATAACAGAAAAACCGAATCTGATTCCGATTTTGCAAAAAGAATTGAAAGAGCGGAAATGGAATTAAATTATAGAGAAAAATTCGATTATAATGTATTTAATTATAATCTTGAAGACGCAAATAAAGAAGTAAATAAAATTATAGAAAAAGAATTAAGTAAATAAGGAGAACAAAATGAGCATAAAACCAGTCGATTTAAGAATATTAAAAGCGAAAGCAAATAATTTGTATGAAGCTGTTATTGTTTCTGCAAAAGAAGCAAGAAGAATAAACGAAGAAAACAAAACAGAATTTACAAATTTAATTAGCACGTTTGCTCCGGCTACAGATGATGATTTTGATGAAAGAGATAATCAAGAACAAGAAAAAATTTCTTTAGAATTCGAAAAAAGAAATAAACCGCATGTTGTTGCCGTTAACAAAATGGTTGATGATAAAATAGATTATCGTTTCAAAAACAAAGAAGAATAGATTCATAATATTATTATTAAAAGGAAGTCAAACGACTTCCTTTTTTTATTTTATGATTTATTTTCTTTAACTTTTATTCGGCAAATTTTCCCAAATAACATTTCAAATTTTAATGAATAAAAAAGAAAAAATTTTGGAATTGATAAAAGATCAAAAAGAAATATTTGGTGATGAACTTTTTGAAAATATTAAATTAGAAATAAAACTTCCTTATCAACAAGAACCTAAAGTAAAAGAAAAAACTGAATTTTATATGCCTACTAATTCCCTATTTGAAAATTTCTCAGAATGTAATTCAGTGCAAAGTTTATACGATTCAATTCATAATTGTCAAAAATGTTCTTTAGGAAAAACAAGAACTAATTTTGTGTTCGGTTCTGGAAATCCCAATGCAGGTGTTATGATTATTGGCGAAGCTCCGGGAGCAGATGAAGATAAACAAGGTCTTCCATTTGTCGGCAGAGCCGGAAAATTATTAACAGATATTCTTAAAGCAATAAATTTTGAAAGAGAAGAAGTTTATATAGCAAATATTTTAAAATGCAGGCCTCCAAATAATAGAAATCCGCTTCCAGCAGAAATGACGGAATGTACGCCGTATTTATATAAACAAATTGATTTGGTAAAACCTAAAGCAATTCTGTTATTAGGATTAATTTCTGCAGGAAGTTTGTTAAACTCTAAAGAAAGTTTAACCAAATTACGCGGAAATGTTTATGATATTAATGGAATAAAAACAATGGTAACTTATCATCCAGCAGCTTTATTGAGAAATCCAAATTGGAAACGAGGATGCTGGGAAGATGTTCAAAAATTTAGAAAACTTTATGATAGTTTAAAATAGAATTTTATTATGGAAGAATTACAAAATCAAAAAAATACCGTTAATCAACCGCCGCAAGCTGTTGAAGTTGAAAGAGCTGTATTGTGCGCTATAATGCTTGAGCGCGATGCAATTGACAAAGTCGCTTCTACTATCAAACCAGAATGTTTTTATGATAAAAAAAATCTAATTATTTATGAAGCAATGCTCTCGCTTTATGAATCAAAAGAACCAATTGATTCCGTTTCACTTTATGAAGAATTAAAAAAAAATAATAAAATTGATCAAGCCGGCGGCGCAGTTTATATCAGCAAACTAGCACAAAATATTTCTTCCGCAGCAAATGTTGAATATCATTCAAAAATAATTTTAGAAAAATGGATTCTAAGAAAACTTATTAATTCATCAATGGAAATTGCCACTAGTGCGTATAATGGAACAGAAGATGTTTTTGATATTTTAGATTCCGCAGAAACAAAAATATTTGAAATTACCGAAGCGGGTTTGAAAGAATCATATAAATCAATGGATCGTGCAGTCCGCGAAGCTATTGAACATATTGAAGCCATTCACTCAAAAAATATTTCATCTTTCTCCGTTCCAACCGGTTTTTTTGGTTTAGATGATATGCTTGGCGGTTTTCAAAAATCTGATTTAATTATTGTAGCTGCTCGTCCTTCAATGGGAAAAACAGCTTTTGCACTTTCGGCTGCAAGAAATGCCGCTGTTGATAATCAAGTTCCAATTGCAGTTTTCAGTTTAGAAATGGCAACAATTCAACTTGTAATAAGATTAATTTGTGCCGAAGCAAGAATAAATGCGCACAGTGTTAGAACAGGAAAGTTTAAAGCCGAAGATGGCCCGAGAATTAGCAGAACCGCACATAAACTTTCGCAAGCTCCTATTTATATTGATGACACGCCCAGCCAGACAGTTTTAGAAATTCGAGCAAAAGCAAGAAGATTAAAAGCTGAAAAAAATATTGGTTTAATTGTAATTGATTATTTACAATTGATGTCGTCCAGTTCAAGAATGGATAGTCGTGAAAGAGAAATTTCAACAATTTCAAGATCTCTAAAAGCTCTTGCAAAAGAATTAAATGTTCCAGTAATTGCACTTTCCCAATTGAACAGAGCCGTTGAATCAAGAAGCGATAAAAGACCTCAGCTTTCTGATTTAAGAGAATCCGGCTCAATTGAACAAGATGCGGATGTTGTAATTTTCTTAAACCGTCCGGAATATTATGGAATTACTCAATTTGCCGATGGTGAATCTACAGAAGGAATTGCAGAAATTATTATCGGCAAGCAGCGTAATGGCCCAACTGGGGATGTACGACTTAAATTCGTAAAAGATTTTGCACGATTTGAAAATTTAGATATGTTCCACTCAAGTTTTGAAGAAGATAATTTTTCATCAAATCCAGAGGATGATTTACCAATATGAAAAATTTACTCACATTTATTTTTTTGATTGTGTTTAATTCTTCATTCTTTTCACAAGCAATTTATACAGATGAAGATGTAAAAATTTGCAATTCAAAATTTGAATTTGCAGTTTCAAATAATTTAATGCAGCTTCCAATAAATGATATTTTTGTAGAAATTGGCAAATCATTTTTGGGTTTGGATTATGAAGCTAATACTTTAGAAAAAGGTGAAAAGGAAAATCTTGTTATTCATCTTTCCGGTTTAGATTGTTATACTTTTTTTGAAAGTTCGTTAGTTTTTGCAAGATGTATAAAAAATAATAAAATAACTTTTGAAGATTATCAAAAAGAGTTAACAAATATTCGATATCGAAATGGAGCGATCGACCAATATCCATCGAGGCTTCATTATGCTTCTGATTGGCTTTACGATAACGCAAAACGTGGAATTGTAAAAGATATAACAAAAGAAATCGGTGGAATTTTGTATGATAAAAAAATTGATTTTATGAGCACACATGCAGATTCTTATAAACAATTAAAGAATAATCTTAAGTTTATTGAAGAGATGAAATCAATAGAAGACTCAATCAATTCAAGAAAATATTATTATATCCCGGAAAATTTTATTGAATGTGTTGAAAGCAAAATTCAAAATGGAGATGTAATTTTGTTAACTACTGGAATTGATGGACTTGATATTTCACACACCGGAATTGCTGTAAAAATGGATGACGGAAGAATTCATTTTATGCACGCTCCTTTAAAAGATAAAAAAATTGAAATCACAAAATTGCCACTCTCAGATTATGCAAAATCTGTTGAAAGGCATACTGGTATTATGGTTGGAAGAGTAATCGAGCCGTAGTTTTTATCGACTTAGAAATTTATTTTACTTCGCATAATTTTATTCTCAGAATATCTGCAAATTTAAATTCGTAAGTATTTTAATTTTTTTGCATTTTTAATTAGAGAATTATTAATATATCTAAAATAATTATGCAAAAACTTTTTGAGGTTTCTAAAAAAGAAAAGAAATATGTAGTTGGAATTATGTCCGGAACTTCTTTAGATGGAGTTGATGTTGCACTCGTTGAAGTTGAAGGAAACAGCATCTTTACAAAAATTAATTTAATTGGATTCTTAGAATATCCTTTTCCAATTGGATTGAAAGATAAACTTCTTAAAAACTCAATTAAAGAATCCAGCAATGTTGAAGATATTTCCCAGCTAAATTTTCTTATTCCAAATATTTATTTTAAAGCAATTCAATCTTTGTGCAATAATATTAATTTCCCAATTTCTAAAATTGATTTAATTGGAACACACGGACAAACAATTCAACATCTTCCTCAAAAACAGAATTATTTTGGATATAACATTTCTTCAACTTTCCAAATTGGAGATCCGGCAGTACTGGCAAAGATTTCCGGTATTGTAACTATTGGAGATTTCAGAACCGGCGATATGGCTTTAGGCGGAGAAGGCGCTCCACTTATTCCCTATTTTGATTTTATTCTTTTTCATTCCAAACAAAAAAACCGCGCATTATTAAATATTGGCGGAATTTCAAATTTCACAATTCTGAATAAAGAAAAAGGATTGGAGGATGTTTTAGCTTATGATGTTGGTCCGGGCAATATGCTGATTGATACGTTAACAAAGAAATTATTTAATTTGGAATTTGATAAAGACGGAGAAATTGCAAAATCCGGAAAATTAAATAATAAATTATTTAAAGCACTAAAACTGAATGATAATTTTATTGAAAGAAAACCTCCAAAATCTACCGGCAGAGAATATTACGGTGAAAATTTTCTTTCAATTTTATTTAATGAATTTGAAGATGTTAAAAGTGAAGATTGGCTTCACACAATTACAAAGTTTACCTCTTACGGCATTTATAGAAATTACCAAAAGTTTATTGAGGAAGAAACAAAAATTGATGAGTTAATAATCAGCGGCGGCGGTGCGAAAAATAAATTTCTTTATGAATGTTTAATAAATGATTTTGGTGAAAAAGTAGAAATTAAAATTATTGATGATATAGGAATTTCATCGGATGCGAAAGAAGCCGTATGTTTTGCTATTTTAGCAAACGAAACTATTTCCGGAAATCCTACAAATATTCCGCGAACAACCGGTGCATCTCGACCAACAATATTAGGCAAAATTTGTTTGCCGTAATTTTTACTTATAAATAATTTTCTTCAACTTCTCTCTTAAAATTTCATTCACCAATTGCGGATTAGCTTTCCCTTTTGTTTCTTTCATAATTTGTCCAACAAAAAATCCTAAAACTTTTTCTTTGCCGGATTTAAATTCTTCAACTTGTGCGGGATTATTTTTAATTACATTTTCAATTGCCGATTCAATAGCAGAAGTATCTGTAATTTGAAGTAAATTTTTCTCATCAACAATTATGTTTGGATCTTTATTTTCTTCCAACATAATTGGAAAGACATCTTTTGCAATTTTACTACTTATTTTATTGGTCATAATTAAATTTATTAATTTACCCAAATTTTGCGAAGAGATAGGAAATTTATCGAAAGTTAATTTTTGTTCGTTAATTATTTTTAAAACATCACCCATAACCCAATTTGCTGCTATTTTTTTATCATTCGTTTCATTCAAAACTTCTTCAAAATAATCTGCAATTTCTTTTTGAGATGTTAAAACTTCAGCATCATATTCAGGTAATTGTAATTCTTTAACAAATCTTTCTTTCCTTTTTTTAGGAAGCTCCGGCATTGATTTTAATATTTCTTTTTTCCAATCTTCACTAACAACAACCGGCATCAAATCGGGATCCGGAAAATATCTATAATCATGAGCTTCTTCTTTTCCGCGCATTGAAGTTGCTTTATTTTGCTCGGCATTCCACAATAAAGTTTGCTGAATAACTTTTCCGCCGTCTTCAACTAAATTTATTTGTCTATCAATTTCATAATCAATTGCGCGCTGAACATTTCTAAACGAATTCATATTTTTAACTTCAGTTCTTGTTCCCAATTTTTTTGCACCTTGGGGACGAATTGAAATATTAGCATCACATCTAAGAGAGCCTTCCTCCATATTTCCATCACAAATTCCCAAATATGTAATAATCTGTTTTAAATTAGATAAATACTGATAAGCCTCTTCCCCACTATGCAAATCCGGTTCACTTACAATTTCAATTAATGGTGTACCGCATCTGTTTACATCAACTAAAGTTTCCTGCCCTTGATCATGAATTGATTTTCCGGCATCTTCTTCCATGTGAATTCGTTTAATTCTGATTTTTTTTTCTTCATGTGTTTTAATATTAATAAATCCATTTTCACAAATCGGGACTTCAAACTGAGAAATTTGATAACCTTTTGGTAAATCGGGATAAAAATAATTTTTTCTTTCAAATGTAGAAGTTTCATTTATTGTGCAGTTTGTTGCCATTCCCATTAATGTTGTGAACTCAACAACCTTTTTATTCAATACCGGTAATACTCCGGGATGACCTAAGCAAACCGGACACACATTTGTGTTTGCCGGATTTCCAAATTTTGTTGAACATCCACAAAATATTTTTGTATTTGTTAAAAGCTGCGCATGAACTTCTAAACCAATTACTGCTTCAAATTCCAATTTACATCCTTATTAAAATTTATTGCGTAAATATAATTATTAAAAGAAAGAAAATTTTATTTTCCATGATATTTTTATAATATTCATTGTAAAATTTTTGAGGTAAAAATTGAAATTAGATATAGTTGTTTTTGCTGCTCATCCGGATGATGCTGAATTATCAATGGGCGGAACAATTGCCAAATTAACCAATGTTGGATTTAAAATTGGAATTGTTGATTTAACCGGCGGTGAACTTGGAACGAGAGGCTCAAAACTAATTCGTAAAATAGAATCTCAAAATGCTGATAAAATTTTAAATATAACCGTTAGAGATAATTTAAATATTAAAGACGGTCATATTTTTGTTGATAAAGAAAATACATTGAAAATAATTAAAGCAATTAGAAAATATCAACCAAAAATAATTTTTGCACCATATTTTAAAGATCGTCATCCCGATCATATTGAAGCAAGTAAATTGATAAAACGTGCAATGTTTTTTGCTGGATTACCGAAAATTAAAACTTCACTTAATTCAAAATTGCAAAATGCATTCAGACCTAAGAGAATTTTTTATTTTATGCAGACTTACGAATTTCAGCCATCATTTATTGTTGATATTTCAGAAACGTTTGAAACAAAAATGAAAGCGGTATTTGCTTATCAGACGCAATTTTACAATGAAAAATCAAAGGAACCGGAAACTTTTATAAGCACTCCGGAATTTATAAATTTTTTGGAAGCGCGTGCAAAAACATTTGGTTTTAAAATTGGCAAAAAATATGGTGAAGCCTTTTATTCAGAAGAATTAATTGAATTAGATTTAATAAATATTTTAAAGGGTTAATAATGAAATTGGGATTGATTGGAACCGGTTTGATGGGGAAACCAATTGCTCAAAAATTGCTTGAAGCAAAATATGAATTGAACGTTTTTAACAGAACAAAAAGTAAAACAGATTCACTTATTCAATTAGGTGCAAAAACATTTTCTGATATTCGTGAATTCGTGACTGATACAGATGTAATAATTTTGATGCTTTCAAATTATGATGCAATTGATGAAGTTTTATTCGCAAGCAACATTGGAAATTTTGAAAACAAAACTGTAATTCAAATGAGCACTATTGCTCCATCGGAAAGTATTGAGTTATATAAACGCATCACAAAATTAAGAGGAGAATATTTTGAAGCTCCCGTTCTTGGAAGCATTCAGCAAATTTTAAATTGTGAACTTATTGTATTAGTTGGATCTGACAAGTCTCAATTCACTAAGTATCAAAATTTATTTAAATCTTTTAGCAATAAGATTTTGCACATTGATGAAGTTGGACAAGCTGCATCGATGAAGCTGGCATTGAATCAATTAATAATTTCTGAAACGGTAGCTTTCTCAATTAGTTTGGGATTTGTAAGAGAAAATAATTTAGATATCGAAATGTTTATGGATATCCTTAGGAGCAGTGTGCTTTATGCCCCAACTTTCGATAAAAAACTAACAAACTACGTAAACAGAAATTTTAATAATCCAAATTTTCCGGTTAAACATTTACTTAAAGATTTAGATTTAATGTTGAACTCATTTGCCGAAAAAAATATAAATACAGATTCATTAAAATCGATTAGGAAAATTTTAATTGATTCAATTCAAAAAGGTAATGCTGATAAAGATTATTCAGCGTTGTATAATTCAGTTCATCCTTTGAAATAATTCATGAAAGTTCAATTACTAAAATGTTGATTAGTAAAAATGATTTAATAATGTAATAATTTTCTCAGACTTTATTCATTTAGAAAATTTCGTATTATTCTATCTAGCTGATCAAACTCAATTAGAAAAGCATCATGACCATGAATTGAATAAATTTCAGAGTATTTTGCATTAGGTATTTTATATTGTATTTCCTTTTGCTCTTCAACGGGATAAAGAATATCCGAGTCGATTCCTACGCACATTGTTTTAGATATTATCGAAGAAAGTGCTTTATCAATTCCGCCTCTTCCTTTTCCAACATCATGTAAATCCATTGCATTACTTAAATAAAGATATGTATTTGCATCAAATCGTTTAGTAAGTTTTTCACCTTGATAATTCAAATAACTTTCTATTTCAAAAATGTTTTCCTTCTCATTATAAGTTCTATCAAATTTTTTGTTAAAAGAATTGTAACTTCTATAACTAATCATTGCAATTTTTCGTGCGAGACTAATTCCCTTTTCCGGTTGAATTTTATAATTACCATTTTCCCAATCGGGATCATTAATAATTGCATTTCTAGATGCCTCGTTTAATCCAATTGCCCAAGCTGAATGGGCTGAAGAAGTAGCAATCGGCATAATTTTATTTATTAATTTTGGATACATAATTGCCCATTCCAATACTTGCATTCCTCCTAAAGAACCACCAACAATTAATTCTATTTTTGAGATGCCAAGTTTATCAAGTAATTCTTTTTGAACTTTAATCATATCCCTAACGGTAATTTGAGGAAAATTCATACCATAAGATTGATTTGTATTTTGATTTAAACTTGTTGGTCCGGTGGTTCCGTAACAGCTTCCAAGAATATTTGGACAAATTACAAAATATTTATCTGTGTCGAGTGCTTTGCCTTTTCCAATTAATTGCGACCACCAACCTTCTTTGCTTAAAAACATTTTGTTATATGAATTTAATCTTTCATGCGATTCAGAATTTTTAATTTCTAGATCATCAACAATTCCGGCAGCATGCGAATTCCCGGTTAGTGCATGATTTACAATAATCACATTATTTTTTTCTGAATTTAATTCTCCATAAGATTGATATGCAACATTTACAGAATTTAACTTTTCTCCACAATCTAAATGAAGAGGATTTAATTGGGAAAAGAAATTTTCAAATTTTGTATTAGCAATCATTTCCTCTCCAAAAATATTTCATAAATAATTCTATAATTTTTATACGAAATATATATTATTTTCCATTTAGAGCTTGTTCAAAATCATTTATAATATCATCGATATGTTCAATTCCGACCGATACTCTAATAGCTTCCGGTGTAACTCCGGATGATTTTTGTTCTTCATCAGAAAGTTGTTGATGAGTTGTTGATGCCGGATGAATAACAAGTGTTTTTGCATCACCAACATTTGCTAATAAACTTGAAAGTTTAACTTTATTGATGAATTTCTTTCCAGCCTCTAATCCGCCCTTAATTCCGAATGACAGAATTGATCCGTAAAATCCTTGTCGCAAATATTTCTTTGCATTTTCATGTGATGGATAATCTTTAAAACCCGGATACCAAACCCATTCAACTTCTTTATGATTTTTCAACCAATTTGCCAAAGTTAACGCATTGCTATTATGTCTTTCAACTCTGAGCGATAAAGTTTCCAAGCCTTGCAAAAATAAAAATGAATTAAACGGACTTAAGCACGGACCCAAATCCCGTAAGCCTTCAACTCTTGCTCTAATAATAAATGCAATATTTCCAAATTGAGAACCTTTCCCAAAAACTTCATTAAAATTTAATCCATGATATCCGGGTGATGGTTCTGTAAACAAAGGAAATTTTCCATTGCCCCAATCAAAGTTTCCGGAATCAACAATTACTCCCCCAATTGAAGTTCCATGTCCGCCAATCCATTTTGTTGCTGAAGCTACAACAATATCAGCACCATAATCTATTGGACGAACTAAATATCCAGCCGCTCCAAAAGTATTATCAACAATTAACGGAATTCCATTTCGATGTGCAACATCTGCAATTTTTTCAAAATCCGGAATATTTAATTTTGGGTTTCCAATTGATTCAATATAAATCGCTTTTGTTTTTTCATCTATTAATTTTTCAAAATTCTCCGGTTCATCGCCATCAACAAATTTTACATTTATACCAAGTCTTGGCAGAGTTACTTTAAATAAATTATAAGTTCCCCCATAAAGAAAACTCGTAGAAACAATATTATCACCAGCTTGAGCAATATTTGTAATTGTCAAATGCTCAGCAGCTTGTCCCGATGAAGTAGCAAGCGCAGCTATTCCACCTTCTAAAGCTGCAACTCTTTTTTCAAATACATCAGAAGTTGGATTCATAATTCTTGTATAAATATTTCCAAATTGTTTTAGAGCGAAAAGATTTGCCGCATGTTCAGAATCATTAAATGTATAAGATGTTGTTTGGTAAATAGGTACAGCTCTTGAATTTGTTGCGGAATCTGGTTCTTGTCCCGCATGTAACTGTAAAGTTTCATATTTATATGTGCTCATTTTATTCTCCTTTGTTAGAATGATTTGTTAATTATTTTCTTAATCTTAATCTTATTCTTAATCATAATCTCAAAAAATTATATTATAAAATTGATTAAAAATAAGATTAAGATTATGATCAAGAAAAACATCTGGGCAAAAAAAAACCTCCTAAGGAAAGATTCCAAAGGAGGTTTAAAATTCCGATATTTATCTTTCCCCAATAAATTAGGGCAGGATTTGGCACCTTTCATTTCTGACGGTTGCCAAGGCTTCACAGGGCCTGATCCCTCTGCCTTTCTTGATAAAACAATTTTCAAAAGAACAAATATTTTTATTGAGGGTGAAGATATTAAAATCTAGTTCTCAATGCAAGTAATATTTTAGCTTCGTAAAATTTCTTTTAAAACATCGTATTTTGATGAAACTTTAATTGTACTTCCATTTTTATTCAAACACTTTAAAAGTTTTTCAGGTACATCAGGACTAAAACTTAAATTATTTTCAAAAACATTTAAGAATTTTGCCGGATGTGCAGTTTCTAACACAACGCAAAAAATATTTTCATTAACTTCATTTTTATATTGATCAAAAGCTAAACATCCAACTGCACCATGCGGATCAATAATATAATTATTATCATCGTGCAATTCTTGAATTTTATTTAATGTTTCCCCATCACTAAAACTTTTTGAGAAAATAATATCCGAAATTAATGAGTGATTATTTTTATATAAATCCAAAATCCTTACAAAATTACTTGGATCGCCAACATCCATTGCATTTGATAAAGTTTCAATTGATGATTGCGGATTAAAATTTCCATCTTTTACATACTTTGTAAAAACATCATTTTTATTTGTTGCTGCAATAAATTTTGAAATTGGCAAACCCATTTCTTTTGCAAAAAGTCCGGCAGTTAAATTTCCTAAATTTCCGCTAGGAACTGAATATACAATTTTCTGATTTTTATTTTTAATTTGCTTGAAACTTTCAAAATAGTAAAATGATTGCGGAATTAATCTTCCAATATTTATTGAGTTTGCAGAACTTAAATTAATTTTGTTTTTTAATTCATCATCCACAAATGCTGTTTTAACCAAGCGCTGACAATCATCAAAAGTTCCCTCAACCTCAATTGCGGTAATGTTATTTCCTAAAGTTGTAATTTGTTTTTCTTGTATTTTACTAATTTTTCCGCTGGGAAATAAAACTAAAACTTTTATCCCATCAACATTTAAAAAACCATTTGCAACAGCGCTTCCCGTATCACCCGATGTGGCAACAAGAATTGTAATTTTTTTATTCATTCCTTTGAGAAAATATTCCATTGTTCTTGCCATAAATCGTGCGCCAAAATCTTTAAATGCTAAGGTTGGTCCATGGAATAATTCTAATATTGATAAGTTTTCATTTAAACTAACTAAAGGTGCTTCGAACGAAATCGAATTTTCAATTATTGATTGTAAGTCATTTTCCGAAATTTCATCTTCGACAAAATTTTTAGCAATTTCAAATGATATTTCTTGTAAACTAAATTTAGTAAGATTTGATATGAAATTTTTTGATAACGGATTTATACTTTCCGGCATGAACAATCCCTTATCATTTGCCAAACCTTGAAGAATTGCTTCTCTAAAATTTACTTTATTGTTTTTATTATTTGTGCTGTAGTATTGCATTTATAATATTTTTTAAGAATCCTTTATTTACGGTTGATCAAAACATTGCTGGATGTTGAGTTCTCCGAATTAAATTCAGAAATTATCGAAACATCAGCAATACTCAGCAACCTATATTTTCCAACAGAAAAGATTAAATTATTTTTGGTCCTTGAGGATTTATTTTGGAAATATAAAGTGTTGATTTAATTCCAATTTTATTAACAACATTTTTCATAGCTGAGCCAATTTTTTTTGCATCTATTTCGGATTTCGAAAATGCAAATATTGATGGTCCGCTTCCGGAAATTGAACACCCGTAAGCTCCGGCTTTCAATGCAGCATTTTTAATTTCATAAAAATTTGGAATTAATGAAGCTCTCGCCGGTTCAGAAATTTCATCTTCAATTGATTTTCCGATTTTATTTAAATCATTTTCATACAATCCTGAAACCAAAGTTCCGATATTTCCAAAATGTTTGCGAGCTTTTTTTAACGGAATATTTTTCTTAATTAATTTTCTTGCTTGCTTTGTTTCAATTACGATTTGAGAATATAAAACTGTGCAAAATAAATTTTGAGGAACGGGAAGTTTAATAGAATCAATGGGATTATAATCTCTAATTAAAACAAATCCACCAAATAAAGATGGCGCAACATTATCCGCATGAATTGCTCCGCTTGCAATTGATTCACCTTTTACTGCAAAATTTAGAACATCTGCTTCGGGAAAATAATTATCCAATAATTTATTCATTCCGTAAACAGCCGCAACCGAACTTGCCGCACTTGAGCCAAGTCCGCTACCAATAGGCATTTTCTTATGTATCTCAACATCAACGCCAATATTTTTATCTGGAAAATTTTTTAATAATTCTAAAATTCCAACCGTAGCAGTATTTTTTTCAATTTCATACGGAAGTACTCCGCCGTCTCCGGTAATTTTATTTATTTTAACAATTCCATCATTTCTTAAATTTAGACTTACAATATCACCGGGTTTTTCTATTGCAAAACCGATAGTATCAAATCCACATCCAACATTTGAAATTGTTGCCGGAGCAAAAACTTTTATTTTTTTATTCATCAATAATTCCGTTTAAATATCCTTGAGCTTTCATCAATTCAGCTATTAACAAAGTGCCGCCGGCTGCTCCGCGGATTGTATTGTGAGAAAGTACTGCAAACTTATAATCAAAAATTTCGCATTCTCTTAAACGACCAACAGCAGCAGCCATGCCGTTTTCCAAATTTCTGTTTAATCTTGGCTGAGGCAAATGATTTTCTTCAAAATAATAAATTGGAATTTTGGGAGCTGAAGGTAAATTTAAATTTTGCGGAAGCGATTTAAAATTTTTCCAAACATTTAAAATTTCTTCTTTTGTTGGTTTCTTAGAAAATTTTATTTGAACATTTTCCAAATGTCCATCAATTACAGAAACACGATTGCACTGAGCACTAATTTTAATTTCTGCATTTTGAATTAAACCATTTAAAAACTTTCCCAAAATTTTATTTGGCTCAGTTTTCATTTTTTCTTCTTCACCGCTTATGTATGGAATTACGTTATCGATAATATCCATACTTGGAACGCCGGGATAACCGCCACCCGAAACAGCTTGCATTGTTACAACATTTATGGTTTCAATTCCAAAAGCATCATGCAAAGGTTTTAATGCTAAAACCATTCCAATAGTTGAGCAATTTGGATTTGTAACAATTGCTCCGATTTTATTTTTAATTAATTCTAAATGCTCGGGATTTACTTCCGGAATTAACAACGGAACATCATTATCAAATCTATGATTTCTGGAATTTGAAATAACGAAGTAACCAGTGTTCGCAAAATCAGTTTCAATTTCTCCCGCAACCGAAGAATCCAATGCGCTGAAAACCAATTTGGATTTTAAATTTGGCACACAATTTTTTACTTCAAGATTTCCAATTTCCTCTTTTAGAATATTTGGCATAACCCATTTTGTTGCATCTTTATATTTTTTCCCGGCTGATTTTTCTGATGCTGCAAGTTCCGTAATTTCAAACCAAGGATGATTTGACAAAAGCTCAATAAATTTTTGTCCTACACTTCCCGTAGCGCCTAAAATTGCGACTGGAATTTTCTTCATTTTTTAACCTAAGTAATTTGTGATTCTTAAAATGTCTGCAAAGATTCCCGAAGCCGTAAAATTAGCTCCGGCGCCTCTTCCTCTTATAATTAACGGCTGTTCAAAATAATTTTGAGATGTAATTGAAACGATATTATCATTTCCTTTTAGATTGTAAAAAGGATGTGAACTATCAACTTCCAAAAGTTTTACGGTTGATTTGTTATTTTCAAATTTTGCAATGTATCTTAAAACAGAATTATTTTTTTGCGCAAGAATTTTTCTTTCTTCAAAAACATTATCTGCACTTTCCAAAATTTTGAAGAAGTTTTCAATGGATTTTACATTTCTTGCTTTTTGCGGAACAAGGTTTTCAACTTCAATATCTTTTAGTTCCAAATCAATTCCGATTTCACGAATCATAATTAAAAGTTTGCGAGCAACATCCAATCCATTTAAATCATCTCTTGGATCCGGCTCAGTGTAGCCATTTTCCATTGCCGATTTTACAATTTGAGAAAATTTTGTATCGCCCAAAAATGAATTAAATAAATAACTCAATGTTCCGGAAAGTATTCCTTCAATTTTTATAATTTTATCACCGCTGTTTACTAATTCTTTTAAAGTTGATATTATTGGCAAACCAGCACCGACATTTGTACTATAAAGAAATTTAACATTTTTCTTTTGTGATGTTTGTCGTAACTTTTTGTAAAATTCTAAGTCTTTTGTATTTGCAATTTTATTTGGAGTCGTAATTGAAATATTTGATTTCAAAATTTCTTCGTAAAAAGGAATTGCGGTTTCATTTGCTGTGCAATCGACAAATATCGAATTTGCCAAATTTAAATTCTGCATTTCCGAAACAAACTTTTTTATATCAGATTTACTTTTTGATTTTTCTAATGATTCAATCCAATTTTCTGCATCAATTCCATTTTTATCAAAATACATTTTTTTACTATTTGCAATTCCAACAACTCTAATTTCAATTGATCTATCGTTTTTAAGAAAATCTTTTTTTCCAATTAGGTATTTTAGAAAAGCTTTTCCAACCAAACCAATTCCGACTAAGAAAATATTGTAAACTTTTCTTTCCGCAAGAAATAAAGAATCGTGAAGTACGTTTAGCGCTTTGGAAATATCTTCATTTTTAATTACGCAAGAAATATTCAACTCGGATGAACCTTGCGCAATTGCTATAATGTTAACTCCATTTTTGCCCAATGCATTAAAAACTTTTCCGGAAATCCCCGGAGTGTGCCGCATATCTTCGCCAACAACTGCAATTATTGAAAGATTTTTTTCGGCATTAATTTCTCTAACTCTTCCATCAAAAATTTCCAAACGCAGAGCTTTTTCAATTGCAGTTTTCGCCTTTATTCCATCATCTGGAAGAACCGCAATACAAATACTTAATCCGGAAGAACCTTGAGTTAACAAAAGTGTTTTCACTTTTTCTTCTGCTAAAGCATCAAAAATTCTTGCTGTAATTCCTTCGTTGCCGAAAAGCCCGCTTCCGCTTACTCGAATTAAAGTAATATTATCAACCGAAGAAATTCCTTTTGCACTGAATTTTATTTTCGGCTGTTTTTCTAAAATTATAGTTCCTTTAAAACTTGGATTAAAAGTATTTCTAATTCTGATTTTTATATTATTATCAAAAGCCGGCTGCATTGTTGGAGGATAAATTACTTTTGCACCAAAATACGACATTTCCATTGCTTCTTGATAAGTTACAGCTTTAAGCGGAATTGCTTCTTTTACTTTTCGCGGATCGGCGGTTAAAATTCCGTTTACGTCTGTCCAAATTTCAATTTCTTCGGCTTTTAATGCTGCGCCAATTATTGATGCTGTAAAATCAGATCCGCCCCTTCCTAAAGTTGTAATTTCTCCGGTTTCGTTTGAGCCAATAAATCCGGTAACAATCTGCATTATTTGATGAGATTTAAAATATTTTACAATATTGGAATTTGTCGATTCATAATTAACGTGAGCATTCCCAAAGTTGCTATCTGTTTTTATAATTTTTGTTGAATTTAAATATTCGCAATCAATTTTTTTACTTTTTATTGCTTCGGCAATTATAAAATTTGAAAGTCTTTCACCGTAACTTAAAATATTATCTAAAATTCTTGGGGTAAGTTCACGTAATAAATACAAACCTTTTAGAATATCGCTAAGTTCATCAAAATGATCTGTAATATGTTTTTGAGCGGAACTTTTTTTTGCATGATTTACTAAAACATCGAAAGCTTCAAGATGTTTTAAACGCAATGATTGAAATAATCCTAAATACGAATCATCACGTTTTAAGGCTTTGTTACTTAAATCAATTAATTGATCCGTAACTCCGCCAAAAGCAGAAAACACAACGGCAATTTTTACATTTTGCGAATTGTAATCTTCAATTATTTTAATTACTTGGGAAATTCGTTCTGCATTGCCAACCGAAGTTCCGCCAAATTTTAGTACTTTCATAATTTTGCATAAATTTTCATAAACGAACGGTTATAATATAAATTAACAAACTTAAGAACAATAATTTAATTTTCATTTTGATGCAAAAATTGAGTTTCTATGAATAATTATAACTTTGAATTTGTTCAATATTCCAAAAAATTTATAGACTTTGTTAAAATCCGTTTAATCGATTTCTAACAATTTTTACTATATTTATGTTTTGTATAAAATGATAAATTATAAATCTTGCTGAAACTTATTCAAAGTTAAAATTGTAGAAAATGTCAATTCTTAAAATAATTTGAGGAAATTTATTTTGGAGATCACAGAATTAAACGAAAAAATCAATAAAGAAAGTGAATTTATTGATGTTCTTTTAGCTGAAATTGGAAAAGTTATTGTCGGTCAAAAAGAAATGGTTGAGCGATTAGTAATCGGACTTCTTGGAAACGGACATATTTTATTAGAAGGTGTTCCGGGTTTAGCAAAAACTTTAGCGATAAATTCATTAGCCAGCGCAATGGATGCAAAATTTCAGAGAATTCAGTTTACTCCCGATTTACTTCCCGCTGATTTAATTGGAACGATGATTTTCAATCAGAAAGAGGGAAATTTTTCAATCAAAAAAGGTCCAATTTTTTCAAACTTTATTCTTGCCGATGAAATAAATAGAGCTCCCGCAAAAGTTCAAAGTGCTTTGCTTGAAGCAATGCAAGAACGACAAGTTACAATCGGGCAAAATACTTTTAAACTTCAAGAACCTTTTTTAGTTTTGGCAACGCAAAATCCAATTGAGCAAGAAGGAACTTATCCTTTGCCGGAAGCTCAAGTTGATAGATTTATGTTGAAAGTTAAAATAACTTATCCAACGCGTGATGAAGAAATGAAAATTCTTCATAGAAATGTTGGATCAAAACCGGCAGCAATAAATCCAATAATAAAAATCGAAAACATTCTTAAAGCCAGAAATTTAATTCATGATATTTATGTTGATGAAAAAATTGAGAAATATATTCTAGATATTGTTTTTGCAACAAGAAAACCCAATGATTACGGATTAACAAAATTAGCCGATTTAATTAGTTACGGAGCTTCACCAAGAGCAACATTAAATTTAGCATTAGGTGCAAGAGCAAACGCATTCTTAAAACGCAGAGGTTATGTTGTTCCGGAAGATGTAAGATCAATATGTATGGATGTTTTGAGACATAGAATTGCCGTAACTTACGAAGCAGAAGCTGAAGAAATAACATCGGAAAATATTATTGAAGAAATTTTAAATAAAGTTGAAGTTCCGTAGTAGAAAATGCTGACAAAAGAAATTTTAAAACAAGTTCGCCAAATTGAAATTAAAACCCGCGGCGTTGTAAATGAAGTTTTTTCCGGAGAATACCATTCCGTATTTAAAGGAAGAGGAATGGAATTTTCCGAGGTTCGCGAATATCAATTTGGTGATGATATTAGAAGTATTGATTGGAACGTTAGTGCGCGTTTTGGACATCCATACATAAAAATATTTGAAGAGGAACGTGAACTAACTTTAATGTTATTGGTTGATTTAAGTGGTTCGTTGGTTTTTGGAAGTGTTGATAAAACAAAACAGCAAATTGCCGCAGAGTTAACAGCTATTCTTGCTTTTTCCGCTTTGAAAAATAATGATAAAGTTGGCTTAATACTTTTTACCGATGAAATTGAAAAATTCGTTCCGCCAAAAAAAGGTAAAAGTCACATTTTAAGAATTGTTAGAGAAATTCTTTCATTTGAACCTCAAGGAAATAAAACAAATATTAAAGGTGCTTTGGAATATTTTAATCATTCAATAAAAAAGAAAACAATTGCGTTTTTAATTTCGGATTTTATTGATAAAGATTATGATAACATTTTGAAAATCATAAGCAAAAAACACGATTTGATTAGTATTATTCTTGAAGATCCGAGAGAATTAAATTTGCTGGAAGCTGGCTTAATAAAATTCAGAGATTCAGAAACCGAAGAAATCAGATATTTGGATACGAGCAGTAAAAAAGTTCAAGAGCATTTTAAAAATAAAATGAAAGCAAGAAAGGAATTTCAAAATAACCTTTTCTTAAAAAGCAGAGTTGATACAATTCCAATTAACATTTCTACATCTTATGTAAAACCACTTATTGATTTTTTTAAATTGCGTGAGAAAAGATGGTAAAGATTTTTAGGATTTTACTTTTATACATTTTATTTTTTTCAATAAATAATTTTGCACAAACAATAAATGTTTCTGCATCAACGGATACTTCAGATTATCTTATTGGCGATTATATATATTTTAAAATTACAGTTGAATTTGGCGAAGGAATTAGAATTGCTCCGCCAAAATTAACAGATCAGCTTGCGCCTTTGGAAGTTATAAAATCACTTCCGGCAACTCAAGAAGAAGACAAAAATGTTCAAACATTTAATTATATACTTTCCGGTTATGATTCATCGGCAGTTACAATTCCGCCAATTCCAATAACATATTTTTCCGGAAATAACACAGAACCTCAAATAATAAATTCAAATGAAGTTCAAATTTTTATTCACACTTTAGAAGTAAATCCCGCCGGAGAAATTAAAGATGTAAAAGCTCCTATCAGAATTCCATTTGATTGGCTGTTTTGGTCAATTGTAATTTTGATTTTATTATTGCTTGCTGCAGTTGGATATTTCCTTTATAGAAAGTACAGAAAATCAAAAGAAGAAGTTAGAGAAATTAGAAGAGTTCCGGCTTTGCCATTGCATATTTTAACACTTCAAAAATTAGATAAGTTAAAAGAAAAAAAATTGTGGCAGCAAGGTTTAGTAAAAGAATTTCATTCGGAAATTACAGAAATTATTAGAAGATATTTTGAAGATAGATATAATTTTAATTCGTTAGAAATGACAACTTCTCAAACAGTTCAAATTTTAAATCGAGTTATGGATAACCAAAAAATGATTGAAACTTCGCAAAGTTTTTTGGAAAATGCCGATATGGTAAAATTTGCAAAATTTGTCCCGCTTCCTTCAGTAAACGATGAAATGATGAATCAAGCTTATGATATTGTACAAAAGACAAAGAAAGAAGAAGATTTTCAAATGGGAGTAAGCCGTGTTCAATAATATTATTTTTGCTTATCCATATTTGCTTTATCTTCTTGCAATAATTCCGTTAATTTTATTTTGGTATTGGAAGCAAAACAGAAAAAGATCGGCGGCAATTACTTATTCTAATTTAGAAATTTTTGGTGATCTAAATAAAACTATAAAAGAACGATTGCGACATTTGCCAATGCTGATGAGATTAATTGGACTTTCACTTTTAATTGTTGCGCTTGCACGACCTCAAACTTTTTCATCCGGCGAAAATGTTTATACCGAAGGAATTGATATTACAATGCTTTTGGATATTTCCGGAAGTATGCTTGCGGAAGATTTTAAACCAAATAGATTAGATGCAGCAAAAAATGTAATTGATGAATTTGTTGCCGGAAGAACAACGGATAAAATTGGTCTTGTAATTTTTGCAAGTGAAAGTTTCACTCAATGTCCGCTCACAATTGATTATCCGGTTTTACGCGGATTGTTAAAAGATATAAAAAGCGGAATGATTGAAGACGGAACTGCAATCGGAACTGCTATTGCAAACGGTGTTAATCGTTTAAAAGACAGTGAAGCAAAAAGTAAAATTATGATTTTGCTGACTGACGGCGTAAACAACAGCGGAGAAATTGATCCAATTACTGCCGCACAAATTGCAAAGAAATTTGGAATTAGAGTTTACACAGTCGGCGTTGGAACAATGGGAGAAGCACCTTATCCGTTTCAAACTCCATTTGGAAAAAGATATCAAATGGTTCCGGTAGAAATTGATGAAAATGTTTTGGGTGAAGTTTCCAAAATTACCGACGGAAAATATTTTAGAGCAACCAACAATAAAAAACTTGAAGAAATATATAAAGTAATTGATACTCTTGAAAAAACAAGAATAGAAGTTACAAGTTATAGAAAAGCCAAAGAACTTTTTTACAGCTGGTTAGGATTTGGTTTGTTATTTATTTTAGCTGAATTATTAATTTCAAAACTTTACTTAAAAAAATTACCATAAAATTATGTTTAGATTTGCACATAGCGAATATCTTTACGCATTATATTTAATACCAATTTTAATTGCATTGGTTTGGTATGTAATTAAAAATCAAAATAAATTACTTGATAAATTTGCAAGTGCAAAACTTCATAAAATACTTTTTCCTCTTAGAAGTAAATTCAAAATAATTTTAAAAAATGGATTGATAATTCTTTCGATAATTTTATTGATTTTTGCTTTAGCAAATCCGCAAATAGGTTCTAAGATTGAAGAAGTTAAACAAGTTGGAATAGATGTTTACATTCTTTTAGATGTTTCGTTAAGCATGAAAGCCGAAGATATTAAACCAAGCCGATTGGAAAAAGCCAAACACGATATTGCAAAATTAATTCAAAAATTAAAAGGTGATAGAATTGGATTAATTGTTTTTTCAGGAAAAGCATTTATTCAATTTCCGTTAACAACAGATTATTCTGCAGCAAATTTATTTCTTTCAGCAGTAAGTGTAAACTCAGTTCCTCAGCCGGGAACTGCAATTGGTCCGGCTTTAAAACTTGCACTAAATTCTTTTAAGAAAGATGAAGAAACTCAAAAAGCAATTGTTGTAATTACCGATGGCGAGGATCATGAAGGTGAATTAGAAACTCCAATTGAAGAAGCAAATAATTCCAATATTAAAATTTATGCAATAGGATTAGGTTCGCCGCAAGGTGCGCCAATTCCGATTTACAATAATAACGGCGCTCAAGTCGGATATAAAAAAGATGGTTCCGGAAATGTAGTTTTAACTAAACTTGATGAAACAACGCTCCAAGAAATTACAAGTAAAGCAAATGGAAAATATTATCAAGGTTCAAATACGGACGATGAATTAGGAATGATTTACGATGATCTTGCAAGTTTGGAAGGCTCCGAATATGGTGCAACAAAAATTACTGAGTATGAAGATAGATATTATTATTTTTTAATTCCGGCTTTATTAATTCTTATTGCGGAAATTTTTATTAAAGAAAAAAAATCTAAGTTATTTGCAAAATTTGAAAAACAAGCTGAAGCAGTTCAAAAATGAAAATTAAACATTTTTTTATATTAGGAATTAGTTTAAGTATTTCAACAATTTTTGCTCAATCAACGCGAGGATTAGTGAATGACGGAGTTGATGCTTATGAAGAAAATAAATTTGCCGATGCAGAAACAAACTTCAAAAAAGGTATTGAATCAAATGTAGAAAGTTTTGAATCACGTTTTAACTTGGGTGATGCAATTTATAAACAAGGGCGTTTTGAAGAATCCATAGAAGAATTTAAAAATTCATTTGCGCTCGCAAAAACTGATGAAGATAAAGCTAAAATTTTTCATAACATCGGTAATTCTTTGTTGAAAGCTAAAAAGTTGAAAGAAAGTATTGGTGCGTATCGAGAATCTTTAAAACTCAATCCAAATGATTTGGAAACGAAATACAATCTTTCTTATGCAATTAAACAAATGCAAAACCAGAAGAATAATCAGCAAAATCAAAATGATCAAAATCAAGATCAGCAGAATAAAGATCAACAGCAAAACCAAGATCAGCAGGATCAAAATAAGGATCAACAAGATCAGAAAAAAAATGAAGATCAGAAAAAAGAAGAGCAGCAAAATCAACAGCAAAAACCAGAACCGAAAGATGAGATTTCGAAAGATGAGGCTCAGAGAATTTTAGATGCATTAAAAAATAACGAAGCTGAATTACAGAAAAAAATGAGAGAGCAGAAAGTTAAAAAGTCGAATGTTGAAAAAGACTGGTAATAAATGATTATGAAAAATTTAAAATTTTTACCATTAATATTGATTTTTATAACAGTCAATTTATTTGCACAAGAATTTGCAGTTAGTGTTGATAAATCAACTGTGGGACAAAATGAAAGATTCCAAATTTATTTTATTTTTGAAAACGGTGATCTTAATAAATTAGCCAGTTTCAAAACTCCAAGTTTTAAAGGATTGAAAATTTTAAGCGGTCCTAATGAATCGAGAAGTATGCAGATTATTAACGGTCAAGTTTCCGGATCTTTAACTTATTCTTTTATTGCCGTTGCTTCGGATATTGGGACTTCCGAAATTGGTTCGGCTTCAATTGTTTATGCCGGAACAACTTTAAATACAAATCCAATTTCTATAAATGTTGTAAAAGGAAATTCTACAAGTCAAAATGTTGATAAGCAATTAGGTACAAGCAAAGCCGAACTTGATAAAAATGTTTTCATCCGCGCAATTCCAAATAAAACAAATGTAAAGCAAGGCGAGCAAGTTACTGTCTCTTATAAACTTTATACAAAATTAAATATTTCTTCTCCGCAAATTTCAAAACTTCCAACTTATAACGGATTTTGGACCGAAGATTTAGAAACCTCGAACAATATTCAGTTTGAAATTGAAATGTACAACGGAGAAAGATATAGAGCGGCGGTAATTAAAAAGGCTGCACTATTTCCAACAAAAAGTGGGAAATTAATTCTTACTCCATTTGAATTAAAAGTTCCCGTTATCGTAAAAAGTAAAAGAAGCAGAAATGATATTTTTGATGATTTTTTTAATGATTCATTTTTTGGCAGAACCGAAACAATTGAACATCTTGCAAAATCAAACAGTATTACTGTAAATGTTGAACCTTTACCGGATAATGCGCCAAACTCATTTTCGGGAGCAGTTGGCAAATTTGATTTTGATGTAGAATTAGATAAAACTTCTGTTGATTTGAATGAAGCAATTACCGTAAAAGCAAAAATTTCGGGAACCGGAAATATTGCACTTTTAAAATTACCGGAGATAAATTTTCCAGCCGGATTTGAAAAATATGAACCAAAAACGAGCGAGAAAATTTTTAGATCAAATTTGGTTTCCGGAAGAAAGGATATAGAATTTTTAATTGTTCCAAGAATTCCAGGCGTAAAAGAAATTCAACCTTTAGAATTTACATATTTCGATTTGGATAAAAATGAATATGTTACTTTGCAATCTTCTCCTTTTACTGTAAATATTAAAGAAGGAACCGGCGCAAATTCACAAATCGCAACGGGCTATTCAAAAGAAGATGTAAAACTTTTAAATGAAGACATAAGATATATTGTAACATCATCTTCGGATTTTATTAAAAAAGAAGAAATTGCAAAAATAAGTTTTCTGTTTTGGATTGGTTTAATTTTGCCTTTGGGAATTTTAGTCGGATTAATATTTTTCAATAATCAGCAAAATAAATTAGCCGGAAATTACTCTTTAATGCGTTATCAAAAAGCTGTAAAAAATGCAAAACTTAAACTTAAAGACGCAAATTTATCATTAGAGAAAAATGATTTAGGCGGATATTATAATAATTTATCTTCGGCATTATTTGGATATTTAGGTGATAAATTAGGAATTCAGCAAGCTGAATTTACTTTAGATAGAGCAATCGATAAGTTAAGAAATTTTAATTTGGATGATGATTTTATAAATCATCTAAAGAAAATTTCTGAGAAATGTGAGTTTGCCAGATTTGCGCCAAATGCCGTTGGAAGTGATAACGATAAATCTTTATATAAAGGTGTTGAGGAAATTATCGAAAAATTAGAAAGTTCTGTCTCAACCAAAAAATAACTATAAATATGAAAAATTTACTATCCGCAATTATTTTATTCATTTGGGTTTCAATTATTTACGCGCAAGATTTAGAAACAATTATGAAAAACGGAAATGATTTTTACCAAAACAAGCAATACAACGAAGCAATCACAAGTTATGAATCAATTTTAAAACAAGGTTACATTAGCGGAGAATTGTTTTACAATTTAGGAAATTCTTATTTTAGAATTGGTCATTTGGGCAAATCAATTTTATATTTTGAAAAAACGTTAAAAATTTCTCCATCGAACGAAGATGCCGCATATAACTTAAAAATTGCAAACTCAAGAACAGTTGATAAAATTCAAGAAATTCCGCCTATATTTTTCGTTCATTGGTGGAATATTTTACTCTCTCAATTTACTTCAACAACTTGGCAGATAATTATTTTTATTTTTTATTTACTTTTATTAATCTGCATTGGAATTTTCTTTTTGGTTAGAAATCTTCAGCTTCAAAAATTTGCGTTAATTTTTGGAACTTTAAGCACTTTTTTGCTGATTATTTCAATAATTTTATTCATTTCCAGTATAAATCGTGAAGTAACAAACAACAACGGAATTTTATTACAATCCGTAATTTCCGCAAAAATTTCACCGGATATTCAAGCAAACGATGCTTTTGTAATTCACGAAGGAATAAAGTTTGAGATTGAAGATAAAGTTGGAAATTGGACGAAAATTAAACTTTCCGATGGAAAAGTAGGCTGGCTGCCAAATCAAAGTTTCGAAGAGATATAAAAAAAGGATCTTCTAAATTTTAGAAAGATCCTTTGTAAAAATTTTCCAAAAGGAGTTAATTTGTTACATCTGCAAAATTAAGAAGCCTTTTGATACTCTTTAGTTAACCAGCTGCGTGATTGTAAATAATATTTTTTAATTTCTGATTCCTCAAATTCTAATGCCCAAATTACATCCGGGTTAACTTGCGAAATGATTTCTTCATCAGAATTGTTAAATTTAATTCTATGATAATAAATATTTCCTTGAGGAGTTCTGTATAAGTTATGGTTTAATTTATTGCTTCCTCTATTATCAATTGTCCAATCAAATTTTTCTGCTTCGTAAATCATTTTTGGCTCCTTTTAAGTATTCCATTTTGATATTTGTCTTTATTATCCAACTATAATGCCAATATCAAAAAGTGGAAAATTAGCTCAATAATGAACTTTTTCACTAAAATTAAATCGTCTTAAAATGAATATTTTAAAATTTGTGTTTCAATTTGAATCACATTGGAATTTCCAAAATATTGATTTTCAAAATTGAACAATTTAATTCTTGTTGCGTCAAAAAAAGTGCAAATTAGGAATACTATGAAAATTTTATACACTCTTATTTTTGTTACAATTTTTGTTAAAAATATAAATGCACAAAATTCCGAAAAGGAATTGAATCTTAATTTTATTGATAAAGAAATTTTAATAGATGGATTTATCGATGATTCTTGGAACAAAGCTGATTCCGTATCTGATTTTATACAATTCCAACCTTATAATGCAGTTGAACCAAAACGTAAGACAATTTCCAAAGTTTTAACAAATGAAAGCTCAATTTATTGTTTAATGATTAATTATGATGAAATTGGAAATATTGAAAGTAACACCGGAAAATTAGATGAATTTACCGGAGATATAGTATCTTTTATGATTGATACATTTGGCGATAAGAGGACCGCTTATAAATTTGCAGTTTCAGCAAGCGGAGTTAGAAGTGATTGCAGATTATTAGATGATGCCCGAAACAGAGATTATAATTGGGATGGAATTTGGTTTGCTGATGCAAAAATCTATAATTGGGGATATGTAGTTGAGATGGAAATTCCATATAAATCAATTCAGTATGGAAAATCCTTAAATATATGGGGTTTGGATTTTGATAGATGGCGACCAATTGATACGGAAGATATTTATTGGTGTAAATATGAAGAAAATGAAGGTCAGCGTGTTTCAAAATTTGGCAACTTAAATCTTAACGGTTTCATACCAAAAGTTGATGGTTTGAATTTAGAAATTTATCCGGTTGGAATTTCTAAAGCAACTTTTACAAAAAATGAAAAGTATGATGTTGATTTAAACGCCGGAATTGATATCTTTTATAATCCTTCTCAAGCATTAACATTTCAACTTACTGCAAATCCGGATTTTGCACAAATTGAAGCTGATCCGTTTGATTTTAATATTTCGAGATACGAATCATATTTTGAAGAAAAGAGACCATTTTTCACAGAAGGAAACGAGGTTTTTTCTCCTTCCGGAAGACAAAGAAACACCGGATTTTACCGACCTCTTGAACTTTTTTATTCGCGAAGAATTGGAAAACTTTTACCGGATGGAACAGAAGTTCCGCTTCAAGTCGGAACTCGCGCATTTGGTAGATATGATGATATAGAATATGGAGGATTTTTTGCATTAACCGGAAAAACCGATTATAATAATGACGGTGAAAATTTAACCGAAGAAAGCGCAATATTCGGTTCAGCAAGAATTAAAAAACAAATTTTTGAAAATTCCTCAATTGGATTATTATTCGTAGGAAAACATTTTAATAATGAAGATCATGGAGTTTTAGATTTAGACGGCGCATTTAGAGGATCAAATTGGCAATTAGCTTATCAATTGGCAAGGTCTTTCAAAAATAATGAAGGAGATTATGCAGCTTCTTCGGGTTATACGCAATTTATGGATAATTGGATGCATCTTTTTAGAAGCAGATATATAGGAAATGAATTTGATATTGATGAAATTGGATATGTACCTTGGCGCGGAACTTCTAATTCGGTAGCACTAACTGGTCCAAGATGGCAATTTGATGAAGGTCCGATTAGAGCAATTCTTTTATATTTTGGCGGATATTTAAATTGGGAAAAATTCGATAATTATACAGATTACGGCGGTGTTCTTGGTTATAATATGAACTTCAGAAATAATTGGGGTTTTGAAATAAATTTAGATGCGGGAAAATCAAAAGATCAAAATATTTATTACTCATCTTATAGTGCAAATTTAAGTTCTTGGTTTAATATTTCTCCTAAATGGTCTGCAAATTTTTATGGGGGTTATTCAAATACATATAATTTTGCTAGAGAATTTCTTGCATTTTATTCATGGGCGGGAACTAATTTTAGCTGGAATGTAATAAGTATTTTAAATTTGGGAACTTCGTTTGATCTATTTATCGAAGGAAATCCGCAAAATGAAATTGAAGATATTACATTGAATGCAAGACCATATTTTTCTCTAACACCAATAAATGATTTAAATATCAAAATGTACATAGATAATGTTTTTGTAAAATCTTCAGATAAATTAGAACAGATAATTTTAGGATTTTTATTCGCTTATAATTTTTCTCCCAAAAGCTGGATTTACTTAGCATTAAATGAAGTTCAAGATAGAAGCGATCAATATGATTTAAACAATAATTTACTTGATAGAAAATTGCACGTAAAAAATAGAGCCGGAGTTTTTAAGATAAAATATTTATATTACTTTTAGTTTTTATTCCCCCAAGTGAATATTTGTATAAGTTGTTTATAAGTAATTTTTTGAAATCTAATTTTTAGCAAGCAGAGATATTATTTATAAGTTATTTTTACAAATCATTTTAATTGACTAAACTTTTTTTTATTTAGTTTGTCTAACAACAAAAGATTTTTCAAAATTCTAGAAAGAAATCCGCATGAAAAAATTTTCACTACTACTTTTAGTTTTCCTAAACTTACATTCATTAATTTTTGCTCAAAGAAATTTAGATAATTCAATTACCGGAAAAGTACTTGATAAAGATGCAAAAGTTCCTTTGGAATATTCAAACATTATTTTATTTAGCCAGCGTGATAGTTCACAATCAAATGGAACCGTAACAAATGCAGAGGGAATTTTTAATATTACTTCAATTCGTCCGGGAGAATATTATATAAAAGTAAGCTTTATTGGCTATGAATCTTCAGTAATAAAAGATATAAAAATTACGCCGACTACAAATTTGGATTTGGGAGAAATTTTAATAAAAGCGGAAGGATTTAATACTGAGGATGTAATTGTAAGTGGTGAACGCTCTGCAATTTCTTACCAAATTGATAAAAAAGTTATTAACGTAAGTGAACAATTAACTTCAATTTCCGGTAACGCAGTTGATGTTTTAGAAAATGTTCCATCGGTAACTGTTGATATAGAAGGAAATGTAAGTCTCCGCGGAAGTTCAAATTTTACTGTTTTAATTGATGGAAAACCAACAATTCTTGAATCGAATGAAGCGCTTCAAAATATTCCAGCATCCACAATTGAAAATATAGAAATAATTACAAATCCTAGCGCTAAATATAATCCGGAGGGAACGGCTGGAATTATCAACATTTTAACAAAGAAAAATTCTTTAGAAGGAATTAGCGGAATTGCAAATTTAAACGGCGGAAGCGGAACAAGATACGGCGCAGATGCAGTTTTTGAATTAAAAAATGATCCAATAAATTTTAGTTTGGGTTTGGATTATAGTAAACATTTAATGGAAGGTGAAAGTATTTCGGATAGTTGGACTCTCTTCAATCAGAATAAATATTATAATTCATCAAACGGAAATGGCAATCATGGAAGAGAAAATTACGGTATTAAAAGTTCGTTAGCTTATAGTCTTTCAGATAATGATGTAATTACACTAAACGGAAGATTTGGATATCGAGACGGAACAAATAAATCAACACTTTCTTATTCCCAGTGGAATGATATAAATCCCTCTGAATTTAATTATACAACAATCAGCGATAGAGCAAGGAATGGATATTTTTACAGTACAGGTTTGAACTACAGCCGCAACTTTGATAGTAAAAATCATACTCTTAGCGCTGATTTAATTTTCCAAAAAAATAATTCGGATGAATTTACTTCTTATAAACAATTTGATATAAATAAATTTATTGTTCAAGGGCAGGAACAAACGGAAAAGGGACCTTCATCATCGGTTGAAATTAAAGTTGATTATTCTTACCCAATTACTGCCGAATCAAAATTTGAAGCCGGGTATAATTCCGAATTTGACATTTCCGATGAAATGAACGAATACTTTCTTTTTGATTCTCTAAGTTCAAGTTTCAAGCTGGAAAACTTATTCAGCAAAGATGTAAGTTATGATAACAATGTTCATGCTCTTTATTCAATGTATTCAAATCAATTTGATAATCTAGGATTTCAATTTGGTTTACGAGGTGAATTTACAGACAGATTAATTAAACTCAACAACACAGATGAATCATTTGCAATAAATCGTTGGGACTTTTTTCCATCATTGCATTTATCATATAAGTTAAATGAAAAAAATCAATTTATGACAAGTTATACACGAAGGATCCAACGACCTAGAGGATGGGAACTTGAACCATTTTTAACTTGGATGGATTCTTATAATGTTCGTCAGGGAAACCCTGCATTGGAACCCGAAAATATTGATTCATATGAATTGGGCTATCAACGGATGTTTGATAAAAGTCTTTTCTCTGCGGAATTGTATTATAGAGTAAATAATAACAAAATTGAATCTTACCAAACTGCATATTCAGAAAATGTAACTTTACGTTCCATGGATAATGTTGGAAAGGATTATTCTTTCGGAAGTGAGCTTATGTTAAATTTTGATCCTATTAAAATTTGGAATGTTAATTTAATGGGAAATTTATATAACTATAAAATTGTAGGTCAATTAAATGAAACAGATTTCGATAGAGAAAGTTTTAATTGGAATACCAGATTAAATAATAGTTTAAATATTTCACAAAATTCTCAACTTCAGTTTAATTTATTCTATAATAGCCCAACCGTTTCTGCACAAGGAAAGAACGAAGATTTTATTATGGCAAGTGCAGCATTCCGACAAATGTTTATGGATAAACAAATTGCTCTTACTTTACAAGTGCGAGATATTTTTGCAACCGGTAAAAGAGAATTCACTTCAGAATCTTTCGATTTTTATAGATACAATAAATTTGTAATGGAATCTCCCGTAGTAATGTTAAACTTGAGATTTAATTTTAATAATTACAAATCACAAAATAGATCTGAAAGAGAAGGCTCCGGAATGGAAGTGGAAGGCGGAGATGATTTTTAATTAGCACAAATATTTAAGAAACTGCGTTTAGATTTTCTTCATTATTAAATTATAATTATACCTTTGTAAATTTTAGGAAGATTATAATTTCAAACTTTTTCCAGAAATGGACAATAAAATTTTAATTTTGTTTTTTGTCCACAAATAATTTAGTGTACTTTATATCATAGCATTATTATTTTATTATCTATATTTTCATACGGTTACAAGTATTTCTTAAATCATACACATTAAAAGGGGTAAATTATGAATAACATCAACCAAAAATTTCTAAAATTATTGCAAATATTATTATTATCAACCTTATTAATTTTTATGATCTCAGCTTGCGGTGATGACAGTAATCCTACAGATAACGACGATGACGATAATGTCTCAAGCACAACTCTTACAATAAATGGAGATGGCTGGTCGAATAAATCTCTTACAGTAAATACAAGTGTTGGAACTTATGCAACAATGTCTAAAATGACAGTTATAAGTGTATCTTTTGACGAAGATATCCAAATGATAATTTATGTAAACGGTGGGGCAACTGGTACTTACAACTTTAAGGAAGTAGAAACTGGTCAAGGAAACGGAATTACTCTTACTACCGGAAGCGGAGATTTATCAAAGTTTTATTTCTGGAAAGATAATTCCGGATCTGCAACAATATCAAGTTATGGTGCAGTTGGTTCAAAAATTTCGGGTACTTTTACCGGGAAATTATATAATGCCGCAACAGATGCAGAGATTACTATTTCCGGGACTTTTAATGCTCTTAGAACTGTTGATGTTCCAACAAGTGCTTTAAACTAAATCTTTTAAGTTGATTTTATTTCTTAATTTTTTGAAGCCAATAAAATTGTAATTTCTAATTCTATTGGCTTCATTAAATCTGATACATTTCTATCATCTTTTCTAGCACCCATTCCACCACCTTTTCTGCCTTTAGCTCCCATCTTTCCCTCATTACTGCCATCCGGTGTTTGCATTCCCCCTTTGCTATTATTACTTCCAGGTCCGTCATTAAATCCCGGTTTTTCAATTTCACCGGTTTCAAATCTTAAATTCATTTCTTCATTCGGAAAAGCATCTACATAAACTTTTTTCAATTTATTTTCTGCAAATGGAATTTTTAATTCATATACAAATTGATTTTGTTCGATATTAATAAAAACTTCTAAACCAGAGTCATTCTGTAATTTATAAACATTTAAAGGATATTTATCTTCATTTAAAATTAAGATTTCATTTTGCTCAGATTTAAACTTTTCAATCATTCTATTGGGAAAATTCTCATTCGGTTTTACTCTATTATTTTTTTCATCAAAATCTTTTTTTCCATTTATGTCAGGCAACATATTCATTTCATCATTAAATTCTTTTTTTATTGGAAATTGAATTCCGAATATTTCATCTTCACTTTTTTGAGGATCAACCCAAAGAGTAAAACCATTATTCATAATTTTCATCGCTTTTGATCTATCCGAAGTTGTGAGACATAAATAAATATTTTCCGAATCATTCATAATTCCAATCGCAATTTTTTCATCTTCTAAATAATTTAAACTTCCTTCCCAATCTTTTTTATTTCCATCAATTGTAATAATATTATCACGCCATTTACTTTTAATTTCAAATTCTGAGCAGCTTAGAAGAAGCAAAAGAACGAATAAAATTTTTAATTTAGAATTCATACGCAGTTATAATCTTTAATTTATTTTTATAGTTTGACAAACAAATTTTTAATTGGGTTTAAAATATTATTTAAATAATATTAAATATTTTCAACAATAAGTGCAGATGCTTCTCCACCGCCGATGCAAAGTGAAGCAAGTCCATATTTGCAATTTTTTTCTTTCATTGAATGAAGTAAAGTTGTTAAAATTCTGGCTCCACTTGCACCAATAGGATGACCAAGAGCAACTGCACCTCCTTTTATATTTACTTTCAGAGGATCTAATCCTAACTCCCTATTTACAACAAGTGATACAACTGCAAAAGCTTCATTAATTTCAAAAAGATCTATATCATTAATTTCTAAATTTGCTTTGCTTAAAACTTTTTTAATTGCATCAATCGGAGCAGTTGTAAACCATTTGGGATCTTTTGCCGCAGATGCTTGCGCAATTATTTTTGCCATTGGTTTCAGATTTAAAGATTCAACTTTTTCTTTACTCATTAATAATATTGCCGAAGCTCCTTCATTTATTGAGGAAGCATTTGCCGCCGTTACCGTTCCATCTTTTTGAAAAACGGTACGAAGAGATTTTAATTTATCAAAATTTACATTTTTAGGTTCTTCATCTGTATCAATAATTTTTATACCTTTTTTATCAGAAATTTCAACCGGAATAATTTCATTTACAAACTTTTTTTCTTCTATTGATTTCAATGCTCTACTATAACTTTCAATTGCAAAATTATCTTGATCTTCTCTTGAAATCTTAAATTCGGCAGCACAAATTTCTGCAATGTTTCCCATATGAATATTATCGTAAGCATCTACTAATCCATCATCAAGCATTCCATCAATTAATTTTTGATCGCCCATTTTGTAGCCGCTGCGAATATTTTTTGCGTAATATGGAATTTGCGACATATTTTCCATTCCGCCGGCAATTACAATTTCCGCATCGCCCAGCATTATTGCTTGTGCACCAAGCATTACAGATTTTAATCCGGAACCGCAAACTTTATTAATTGTCATACATTGAGTTGATTTTTCAAGTCCGGCGCCCAAAGCCGCTTGTCTTGCCGGAGCTTGACCTTCACCAGCTTGAATAACGTTTCCCATTATCACTTCATCAATTACATCACTTGGAATTTTATTTCTATCGATTAAACCTTTAATTGCAATACTGCCTAACTTTGTTGCGGGAACTGAACTTAAATATCCCATAAAAGAACCAATTGGTGTGCGAACCGCATCAATTATATAAACTTCTTTTATCTCTTTCATTTTATCCTCTTTACAAATTTTGATTAATTAAATATTAATCTTTACAAAAAGAATTTACAAGTTTATTTTATAAAAATTAGTTGATGAAATTTTATGTTTTTTAGATCTCAAATAATTTAAAATTCTTGATAATAATATTGCAATTTTATTATGAATAATATTTTTATATTGAAATACAAATTCTAACATTTCTAAAATGAAATTCTTTTTATTTACATTTTTAATTTTTGTTGGCAATCTATTTGCTCAGTATGATTCAACGAAATACCAATGGCCAGTTTCACCATTAAATTCAAGTCAAGGAATAACCGGCGCATTTGCCGAATACAGAAATACAGGAAGCTCAGATCATTTTCATAATGCGGTTGATATTGCCGAACCAGATGGAAATCCGGTTTATCCTTGCTTAAACGGAACTATTTTTTCGTTAGTTAATAATGGATATGATTCGTATATAAATGTTAAAACAATTATAAATGGAAAGAAGAAACATTTTACTTATTACCACGTTGTTCCAAATCCGAATTTAATTGTTGATCAGCAAGTTTATTTGGGTTTAACAGTTTTGGGAACAATTTATGAAGGTGCCGGACATGTTCATTTAATTGAGCGCGAATTTATTGATGCTTTATCAAATAGTTTGGGTACGGAAATAAATCCAATTAGACCGGAAGGCGGACTAACTCCATTTTCAGATTCTTATCCGCCGGTGATTGAAACAAATACTATAAAATTTTTCAAAGATAAATCAAATATTGAAATTCCTTCAACTCAGTTAAATGGAAATATTGATATTAGAATTAAAGTTAGGGATTTGAATGGCGTAAATTCATCAAACGTAAATAATGGAACTTATATTTTAGGTTATAGAATTTTATCGGATGATGGAAATCAAATTGTCTATGAACCAAATGATAATGGAGTAAAATATAGATTTTATTATTTGCCAAATGATAATTATGTACATAGTGTTTTTGCTGATAATGTTGCAACACTTTCCGATCCGGTTTATTGGCTTACAAACGGAAACGGCGAGAGTCAAATAAATTCAACGCTAACTGTGCCTAATAATTTTTTAAATACCGATTTATTAGATGGAGGAAATTATTTACTTGAAATATTTTCTGAAGATACAAGAGGAAGTTCAACATCCAAAAGAGTTCCAATTTCAATTCAAAAATTACCGCCAAAATTAAAATCAGTTTTATCAAAGAATAATTCTATTGAAATTAAATGGGAAAAATATAATATCAATAATCTTATAGGATACAGAATTTTTTATTCTGATGATGGAACGCTTGATAATTGGAAATTAGCTGCGGATGAACAAAAATTAAATTCTCAAACTGATAGTATTATATTTTATGATCCGCAGAATTTTTTAATTTCTTCAAACAAACATGAATTTTATTTTTACTTGACTGCAATTGATTCTTCCGGAAATGAATCTTTGAAGAGTGATATTTATTCACTTTCAGTATTCGCAAATTCACAAAAATATTTAATTGTTGATGGCTTTACTCGTTACGGTGCCGAAGGAAGATGGAACGAACCTCAACACAATATTAATATAATTTATTTTAATTCACTTTTAAATAATTCTTCATACAATATTTCATCTTGCTCAAATGAAACAATAAAAAATGAAGAAATCGATTTAACAAATTATGATTTTGTTTTTTGGTTTGTGGGTGATAATACTTTTAGCAACAACACATTTGATAATTTGGAACAATATAAAATTGCTCTGTATTTAGAACATGGCGGAAATGTTTTAATTTCAGGGAGTAATGTTGGACAAGATTTAGATACTCAGCATTCTTTTTCTGAATTTTCCGATACATTATTTTATCACCAATATTTAAAATCAAAATTAATGCATGATGGATTGGATATTCTTAATGAATTACACGGCGAAGGATTTTTTAACGATTTCAATTCAACTTTTTATGATATTGTGCCGGATGATATTGAGCCAATAAATGGTGCTTCAACAATTTTAAATTATAATTACGAATTCGAAAGAGATAGTTTGTATAGAAAAGGCGGAATTGCTTATTCCGGAAATTTTGGTGAAAGTTCTAATATTGGGCAGCTGGTTTATCTTTCTTTTCCATTTGAAGCAATTGGAATTGAAGAAGATCGAAACAAATTAATGAATTTAATTCTACAATATTTTAACGAAACAATAATAAATATTGATGAGCCAAATCCGATTGTAAATCAATTTCAGCTTTATCAAAATTACCCGAATCCATTTAACCCAACTACAACCATAAAATATTCTGTTTCTTCTGCTTCTGTCATTTCGAATGATGTGAGAAATCTCAAAGATTTCTCGTCTCAAGTTTACCCGCTGGGGCAGACTCCTCAAAATGACAATGAACAAATAACGTTAAAGGTTTTTGATATTTTGGGAAGAGAAATTAAAACTTTAATAAATGAAAAACAAAAACCGGGATATTATGAAATTGAATTCGATGCTAAAGATTTGGCAAGCGGAGTTTATTATTATCAATTAAAAATTGGATCTTTTCTTCAAACAAAAAAAATGATTTTACTCAAATGAAAAATATTATAAATAAAATTTTACTATTCATTTTTCTTAGTCAAAATTTTGCTTTAGCTCAGAATAATTTTTCTTTTAAAAAGTTATTAGATAAAAATAATTATTCAGAAAAACGCGAGTTACAAATCAATATTTATAAAGATGGGATTGAGCAATATCAATTCAAAAAAGTATTAGTTGCTTATCAATCAATTCCGCAAATATTAATTTTAGATAGTAACAAATTTTGTTTAACTTTTTCTCAAGAAGGTTTAGTAGAATTTTACGAAAATAATCAAATTCAAAATCTGCATTATTTTTATAAATCACATCAGCAAAATGAGCAAAGTATAATTTCTGCAAATAACAAAAGTAGTTTGGCAATTCTCGTTTCAGAAAATCATCAGAATAAAATTTATTTATTTAATCACAATGGAGAATCCCAAGATTCTTTTGATGTTGAAGGTGGAATTGTTTCCGGATTGTCAATCTCAAACTATAGTGAATTAATCGCAGCATCGTATTACAAATGGGAAAACGATAATCTTAAAAACCAAACATTAATTTTAAATAGAACAAATGGAAATTCTTTTTTTATAAATGATAAATTTTCAACCGGGAAATTTAAAGATGATGGAAAATTATTTTTAGGATTCACAAATAAAAATTCATTTTGCTTTGATTTAGAAAATAATAAATTACTTTGGAACGAAACTTTATTGGATAATGAAATTTATTTAGACGGAATTTGGGCTAATGAAAATTCAATTTTGATAAAATCGAAAAATGCTGAATTCCTAAATGGTAGTTGGGTTTATCATGATGCGGAAATTTTTTCTAAAACTAAATCCGGTGAAAAAAGAATATTAAATAAATTGAATTCGTCTTTCCGAAAATTAACTTTTAAAAATACTAATTATACACTAAAGCTAAATATCGATGGTAACTTAATTGAATTAGATAGACAAACTAATTAATTATTTTAAGACCTTTTTCATTATAGTTTGTTTGAGTTTTTAATATATCCTCTGAATAGATTTTCTCAAATTTTAAAAGACCATTTTCATAATATTCATAAAATTTACCATCCATTTTTCCGTCTTTAAACATTCCGTAATTTCTTACTTTTCCATTACAAAAATATTTTGTACTCATACCATTTAATAAATTATTTTTATAATAAAATTCAGCTTCCACTTCTCCAACACCAAAATAAATTAATTGTTTACCTTCTAATTTCCCTCGTACATAATTTAATTTAAATTCAACGCTTCCATTTTTATAATAAAATATTGATTCGCCGTTTAATTCATCTTGATAATAATTTAGTTTCGATTTTAAAATTCCCAAACTATCATATTCATATGTGATACCATCTTTTAGTCCATACGAATAAGTAATTTCTTTATTAATAATTCCGCTATCGTAAAAGTAATTACAAACTGAATCAAGTTTTTCATCATTATAATTTAGGACAGCTTTAATTAATCCGCCGGGATAATAATATTTATTTATTCCGCTGATTTTTCCTTCTTTAAAATTAAGCTCGGATTTTATTGTTCCATCACCATAATAATCTGTAAAATTTTCTTCCACTTTTTCAAAATTGCCAACAATATCATATCGAACTCTTTTAACTATTTGCCCGTTATTATATGTATCAATTACTTTAATAGATTTATCCGGGTGATAAAAATATGATGTTCCATCAAGTTCACCGTTTTTATAATTTGCTTCAAGAGCAACACCGTTATAATTATTATAAACTTTACTAATTCCTTCAAGTTTTCCATTTACATAATTTCGTTCAACTTCAAGTTTCCCATTTTCAAAAAACAATTTTGAAATACCGTTTAACTTGCCGTTTTCATATTGCCAAATTCCTTGAATTGCACCGCTTTTATAAAATGTTTTTGTAAATCCTTGCTGAATGTCATTTTCATAATGCGGGATTGACCAAATCTCACCGGACTCATAATACCAAGTTGCATCGCCTTCGAGTTTTCCATTTACGTAATTCCAAATCATACTTAAAGTGCCGTCTAAAAAATACCAATTGGAAATTCCTTCTTCTTTACCATTAATAAATTTCCACTCTTTCCAAAGAATTCCGTTATCATAAAATTCTTTATAAGTTCCATGCTTTTGTCCATTAACATATTCGCCTTCAGTTTCAAGTTTCCCATTTGAAAAAAAAGTTTTTTTTATTTCCACTTGTTGCGCAGTAGAAATTGAAACAATTATTAAATATAAAATTGGAATGATTTTTTTTAGCATAAATTATTTTCGAAGATTAACATTTAGAATATCAAACTTATTTTGAATCATTTTACTTTTAAGATAAACTTTGAAGTTTTTCGTGAATAAATTTTTCATTTTTAACGCCAACATAAAAACCTTCAATAGTTTTTGTTCCTAAAAATAAAAGTGAAGGCGTGCCCATTATACCAAATGCTTTTGCAGTTTGTAAGTCTTTGCTTACATCGATAGAAAATATTGAGTTAAAATCACTTTTTAGTTTTTCAACAATAGGAGTTTGCGTTTTGCAATTGTGGCAAGTCGGTGAATGAAAATATAATACACTTTTTTTATTTTTAATTTTATCTGTAATTTCAAAATTAATATTTTCGTAAGGAATTTGATTTCCAACTGTTCTCTTAGATTTTATGTAAAAGAATAATTGTAAAAAAATTATAATCACTATAAATATTAATGCCGCTGTAAATAATAAATCCACAAAAATCCCTTTCTATGCTTATAAATAAATACTAATTTTGAATTGAAATATAACTAATATTTTTTTTGATAAATAGAGATTTAGGATTGCAAAATGTTTAGCACTGAATATAAAATTATGTTCTCTGATACTGATCCAGGCGGAATAGTATTTTTTGCAAACTTTTTTAAAATTGCACATTTTGCTTATGAACAATTTTTTACAAGTTTTAATCTTAAACGAAATTATTTTCTGGATGACGAATTTGTAGTTCCTATTGTAAATTCAAATGCGGATTTTAAATCTCCCGTAAAATTTGGGGATGTAATTATTTGCGGAGTTTACGTTGAAAAAGTTGGAACAACTTCATTTACTTTAAAATATGATATGCTTGTAAATAATAAAATTGTTGCTGAAGTTAAAACAAATCATGTGTTTGTTAAAAAAAGTAATTTTGTTAAAACAGAATTACCAAATGATTTAAAACAAATTCTTAAAGAAAATGTAATTTAAGATATTTTTGCTAAATCACTTTTTTTAATTTTTCCCAAATCTGTTTTTGGAAATTTTTTTACAAATAATATTTCTTTTGGAAGTTTAAACGAAGCGATATTTTCTCTTAAATATTGAGTTATTTCATTTTTTATTTTTATTGATTTTTTAGCTTCAATAATTATGAAATAAGATTCTCCCCAATTTTCATCGGCAATTTTTATTGTTTCAAATTCATATTTAAATTTTTCTAAAAGTAAATTTCTAATTTCATTTAATGAAATATTTTCTCCGCCGGAAATTACAATATCATCTTTTCTTCCAAAAATTTGGAGATTTCCATTTTCATCAATTTTCCCTAAATCGTTTGTGAAGAATTTTCCATTTTTTAAATTATTAATCTTTTCATTCTTATAGTAAGATGAAGCAATAGAATCCGAAATAATTACAATTTCACCAACTTTTCCAACTTTTATTTTCCTTCCATTTTTATCAATAATTTTTAATTCAACTTTTTGAAAAGTCATTCCAGCGGAAATTCCATTTACTTTTAAATTTTTAAAATCAGCAAAAGTTACCATTGATGAAGTTTCAGTGGAACCGTAAACTGTACAAATTGGAAAATTATTTTTTATTGAATCAGAAATTAATTTTTGCGTTGATGGACCTCCGCCAATAAATGCAATTCTAATACTTTCTAATTTTCGCTTTTGATTTTCTAAAATTCGTTTAAGCATTGTTGGAACTAATGAAATTAAAGTCGGTTTGTAATTTTTAATAGAGTTTAACAAATAATTTTCTTTTAGTGATTTTGGAATTGCCAAAATTGAGCCGGATAAAATTGCGCGTGTAAAAATTGAAAATCCGCCGATGTGAAAAAAAGGAAGGGAAGCAAGCCAAATATCATTTGGAAAATGTTTAATAAATTTATCGGCAGAAGTAAAACTTGAAAATAAATTTTTAAATGTGAGTTGAACCAATTTCGGATTTCCGGTTGAACCGGATGAGTAAATCATTACAGCAATTTTATTTTCATCAAATTTAGAAAAAGTATGAAATTCATTTTTTGATTTTAATTTCTTTAAGTCAAAATTTATTTTTAACCTTTCTGTATTTTCTAATGAGTTATATTTTTTTTCAATATTTATTAGAAAATCTGAATCTGAATGTTTCAATAAATTTATTATTTCATTTTCTTTAAGTCTATTATTTATCAAAACTGGAATTGCCCCGATAAACCAAAGCGCATTTATGGTAATAATAAATTCAAAATTATTTTCAGAAATTAGTGAAACGTGATTCCCCTTTTTAATTCCTTTCTCAACAAAATATTGTGAAGTCATTTTTGATAAATCAAAAACTTGAGAAAAAGTAAATTCATTGGAGTTATTTTTAATAAAAATTTTCTGAGGATTTTTTTTAAACTGTTGAACTAACCAAAAATTATTTTGTGATTTTATTTTCATGAATTTAAAATTTTTTACAAAGTGAAAAGTAACAAAATCAGATGAATTACTTTTAAAGTTAAATGCGAAAATAATTTATAAAAGTATTCCAATTGCGAAAAGAAATCCGTAAAATGCAGAAAGTTTTGCAGTTAACTCAAGAGTTTTATTAAGCTCTTTTCCGGTGTAAGAAAAAATCATTCTAATTAATTTTATTGATAATGGTAAAGTTAGTAATGGAAGAAAAACAAATAATCTTTGATTGTAAGTGAAATACACAACAAACAAAATTAAGTAAGATAAAATCATGAAAACCAAATACTGGTATTGAGTAAAACGTCTTCCCATTTTTACTGCAAGTGTGTTTTTCCCGACTTCTTTATCTTCATCAATATCTCTATAATTATTTACAACAAGAATATTTGTAATTAAAGCTCCAACCGGAATTGAAGCCCAAATTGCCAAAGTTGAAACTTCAACAACTTGTACATAATAAGTTCCAACTGTACCAACAACTCCAAAAAATAGAAAAACAAAAACGTCGCCCAAACCATTGTAAGCAAGCGGATATGGACCGGCAGTGTATGCAATTCCGGCAAATATTGAAAGCAGTCCAATTAGCAATGTAATCCAAGTTGAAATATATACAAGATATAATCCAAGAAAAAAAGTAACTGAAAAAACCAAAATTATTGCAAATTTCATTTCACTGACTGTAATTAAACCAGAAGCTAAAACTCTTAGCGGACCTTTTCTAGTTTCATTGTCAGCGCCGGATAAATAATCATACAAATCATTTACAAAGTTTGTACCTATTTGAATTAGTACAGCACAAATTAATGCAACTGCCGAAGCAAGAAAATTTACTTTCGTTTCAAACGAAACTATTGAGGTTCCAATTAAGACTGGTACAACAGCAGCCGGTAAAGTCTTTGGTCTGCTTGCCAAAATCCATGTATCAAATTTTGCTAAAACTTTTACTGATTCAGTCATATACTAAGGCACTCTCGGAAATTTTTTAAAATCCGGTTTTCTTTTTTCGTTATAAGCTTTTTTACCTTCTTTAGCTTCTTCGCTCATATAATAAAGCAGTGTTGCATTTCCAGCTAATTCTTGAATTCCGGTTTGTCCATCAAGTTCAGCATTGAACGCTGATTTTAATAACCTAATTGCAAGCGGACTATGTTCTAAAATTTGCTTAGCCCAAGCAATTCCTTCCTCTTCTAATTTTTCAACTGGAACAACTTTATTTACCAGTCCCATTTTTTCGGCTTCATCGGCATTATATTGTCGACACAAATACCAAATTTCTCTGGCTTTTTTTTGTCCAACAATTCTTGCTAAATAACTTGAGCCAAATCCTCCATCAAAACTTCCAACCTTGGGACCAGTTTGACCAAATACAGCATTGTCAGCGGCAATTGTTAAATCGCAAACAACATGCAAAACATGACCGCCGCCAATTGCATATCCGGCAACTAAAGCTATAACCGGTTTAGGAATACTTCTAATTAATTTTTGTAAGTCCAAAACATTTAATCTTGGAATTCCATCTCCGCCAACATAACCTTGATCGCCGCGAATTTTTTGATCTCCGCCGGAACAAAATGCATATTTTCCATCTTTTGCTGGACCGTAACCGGTTAATAATATTACACCGATTTCTGGATCTTCGCGGGAATCTATAAATGCATCATACATTTCTTGAACAGTTTCGGGTCGGAACGCATTTCTCTTTTCCGGACGGTTAATTGTAATTTTAGCAATGCCTTCATTTTTTTCGTAAATAATATCTTTATATTCTTTAACTTTTTTCCAATCTAAATTCATTTATTTCTCAATATTTAGTAAAAATGTGTTTATTAATTTAAGAAATTCTTCCGGCTTTTCTAAATGCGTATTGTGTCCGGCGTCATTAATAACTTCCAATTTTCCGTTTAATAAATTCGGCAAAATTGATTTTCCAATTTGTGTAAATTTTTTATCAAGTTGTCCGGTTATTAATAAAATATTCAATGTAAAATTATTTCCAAGTTGAAAATAATTTTTCATTTTCCCGGTACTAAATCCAATTAAAGAATTTCTCAATCCGGTTTTACTATTTTGAGCTCTACTAATTTTACTTTTCTCAATTCCATCTTTTGGTAATTTTTTTAATGATTGAAACAACGGAAGACTAAACCAATAATTTATAAATTCTTCGATTGTTGAATTTTTTATTTGTTCAGAAAGCTTAAAATCATTAGCTAATCTTTCTTTTCTTTCAATCTCGTCTTCAATTCCAAAAGATGTGCTTTCTAAAATCAAGGCAATTATATTTTTAGGAAATTCAAAAGCAAAGTCTAATGCCAATCTTCCGCCCATTGAATATCCGCAAATAATAATTTTAGTCAAATCAAGTTCATCAATTATTTTTTTTAGAAATGCAACTTGCGATTTTGATGAATAAAATTTGGCATTTCCCGGCGAAGAAGTTTTTCCATGTCCAATTAAATCAATGAAAATAGGAGAATAATTTTGCGGGATTTTATTTTCTAAAAATTTCCAGTCATTTATATTTCCGGTAAATCCATGCAAAAATATAATTGGAATTTTGGATTGAATATTTCTTTCATTAAAATCTAAATTGAATTCAAGATTATCAATTTTTAAAATCATATTAAAATTTTAATTCTACTTTTATTTGATTCCAATATTTTTTTCTTAATTCAACTGACTTTTTTGTATCGGTTTTTAATTCAATTACTGTAAAAATTTTTGAAGAAATTGCTGCTGCTAAATTTTTATGAAACCCTATATAAGATTTTAGATTTGAATAATTTCCGCCAAAACTTTTTACAATTTTTGAAAAGTTTAAATTTAACGGAGTATTAAAATATTCATCAAAATGATTTTTTGTGTTTGCAATCGGAAGCATGCTGAAAATTCCACCGCCATTATTATTTACCAAAATAATTATTAAAGGGATTTTCAAATCAGTTAAAGTTGATAATGCGGAAATGTTATGATAAAATGCTAAATCACCAATAACCAAAAATGTTTTCTCTTTTGATTGTGATGCAATTCCGGAAGCTGTTGAAATAATCCCGTCAATTCCGCTTGCGCCGCGATTTGTAAATATTTTTATATTATTTTTTTTCTTCGATGTAAAAAAATCAAATTCTCTAATCGGTAAACTATTGCTGATAAATAAATTTGAATTGTTTGGAATTATATTTAATAATTCATTTGGCCAATAAGGTTCTAAATTTATTTTTGAATTTTGCAAAATTGTATTCTTAATTTTCTCCGATTTTCTATCAAGATTAATAATTTTCTTTTTCCACTCAATTTTGTTTTGTGAATTTAGATTTTGTGAATTTAGAAATTCTAAAAATTCTTGCGAATCATTTTCAATAATTAAAGGTTTATTTTGTGATGGATCTTTTATGTCACCAAAACTATTTATTAAGATTTTTTTCGCTTTTGTGTTTTCCAAATATTTAAGAACACTTTGCGAAGTCGGCGCATTTCCAAATTGAATAATTAATTCTTCATTTAGATCTTGGTTTTGCAAAAACGCTGAATGATTTACAATAATGTTTTCATTTTTCGATTTCGTAAATCTTAAATCACTTGTGCCATCGACAAAAATTGGAATATTATTTTTAACGGAAAACTTTACTAATTCATTGTAAAATTTTTTATTAAAATTATCCCAACTACAGAAAATTGCAACTTTATTTGATTCTTTAATTTTTTCAGAAACATAAATAAATTGATTTGAAATTGATACTGATTCTATTGGGAAATATTTATTTTCTTGAACAAAATCGGAAACGCTGAAAATTATTTCATCACTAAAAGTTTCCGGTACTAAAGGTTTTTTAAACGGAAAATTAAAATGAATTGGTCCAATATTATTTTTACTTCCGGTTAAAATTCCTTCATCAATTTTTGAACAATAATTTTCAATTTCATTTTTATCTAAACTCGGTAAACCAAAATCACAAAAAAATCTTATATGATTTTTATAAATATCATCTTGATTTATTGTTTGGTTTGCGCCGGTATTTCTCAAATATTCCGGGCGATCGGCAGTACAAATTATTAAAGGAATTCTTTGATTGTAAGCTTCAATTATTGCCGGATAAAGTTCGACAACAGCGGTTCCGGAAGTAGTAACAATTGCAACCGGTTTATTTATTTTTTTAGAAATTCCAAGTGCAAAAAATCCCGAAGATCTTTCATCTACGTGAATATATTTTTTAAATTTTTTATGATTTGCAAAAGCTAATGTTAGTGGAGTATTACGAGAACCGGGAGAAACGCAAACATTCTGAATTCCGAATTGGGAAAGTTTTTCAACAAATAAACTTGACCAAAAATAATTACGATTGATAAATTTTTTCATCAACAAAAAGTGATAATATTGGTTTAAGTTTGATTTCTGATTCTTCAAATTCAGACTGTGGTTCCGAACCTTCAACTATTCCGCAGCCGGAATAGGCAAAAAGATTTTTATCTTTTATCAATGCTGAACGAATTGCAACAGCAAATTCTCCGTTTCCATTTAAATTAAACCAGCCAATATTTCCGGTGTATAATCCGCGATCATGTTTTTCAACTTTTAAAATATAATTTTGAGCAATTTCCCAAGGAGTTCCGCAAATTGCCGGCGTTGGATGTAAAATTAACAATACATCGAAAAGTTTAAAATCTTTTTTTAGCTTGGCTCTAATCGGAGTCCATAAATGTTGAATATTAGGAAGTTTTCTTATAATTGGTTTTTCATTAAAATAAATTTCATCAGAAATATTTTCAATTAAATTTGTAATAAAATTTACAACCGATTGTTGTTCATTTATATTTTTTTCACTTGTCAACAAAAATTGCTCAAAATTAAAATCCTCTTCAAGATTTTTCCCTCTTGGTGCAGAACCGGCAAGCGCATCAATTTCAATCCAACCTTCCGAAAACTTTGCTAATTTTTCCGGTGAAGCACCAATAAAAATTGAATTTTCTTTTTTGTAAGTAAATGTGTAACATCTTGGATATTTTGAACTTAATTCATCCAATAAAAATGAAATTTCTGGTGAGTTACTTAATGTAAAATTGACTTCTCTAGAAAGAACAACTTTACTAAAATTTCCAGCGGAAATATTTTGTAAAGCATCTTCAATTTGTGATTTCCACGTATTATATGAATTTGTATGAATTGGATCTTCAATTATTGCTTGAGAAAATTCATCAATTTCTTCAGAAAATAAATTTTGTAAAAGTTCAATTGATTTTGTTATTTCATTTTTTACTGTACTTTCATCATTTAATGAGTTACAAAAATTATAAATAATAAAATTTCCTTTTGAGTTTTTTAAAAATAATATTCTTGGAATAAACCAATCAGAATCATCAAAATCATTCCATTTTTCACTTTTTTGATTTGGCGCAAATTTAATTCCGCCCATAAAAATTGGAATGTTTTGAAATTCTTGCTGATTCCAATTTGTTATTAGATTGCAATCAAATTTTTTAATTTGATCATTTGTTTCGTTTAATCGGCTATTTCCATTTGCGGAAATTGTATAGATTGGATCAAATCCTAAAAATTCTTCATCCTCTGATAAAATTCGCCAATAGAAAAATATTTTATCTGCTATAAATTTGGAATCAGTAAATTTTGATATTTCAAGATTATCTAAATTAAATAAAAAGCTAAAAAGTTTATTTTTATCGCTATTTTTAAATAAATCTTTTGAAGAATTAAAAAAATTTATTAATTCTTTCTCGAATAATTTTATATTTTGCCGCACAATAATTTTTATGAATATTTATAGTAATGAACAAGTAATATAATTTTAATTTACGGAGCTTTCAACAAATTTTAAATTATTATATGAGAGAAGAAGAAATAGAAATTAATGGCATTTCGTACAAATACGAAATGCGAAAGTATGAATCCGCACGCAATATCAAGATAAAAATTAATAAAGATGGAATTATTAAAGTTTCTCTCCCAAATTACATACCATATTTAATGGCAAGAAAGTTTGTAAAAAACAATAACGATTGGATAACAAAAAAAATTGATGCTTTAAAATTTCAGAAAAACAAATATTATTATTTAGGTAATAATATTGATTTAATAAAAAAAGATAATATCAATAATAAAAACTTGAATTATATTTTTAAAAATGATAAATTAATAATCCAGAAAAATCCTAATGATAATTTTTCTGATAGTGACTTGTTCTTTAAATGGCTGAAAATACAAGCTGAGGATTACATTCCAAATAGAGTTCAAAAATTAGCTAAACTGCATAATTTTGATTATAAAAAATTGCAGTTGAAAAATTTGAATTCTCGTTGGGGTAGTTGTTCAATTAAAAAAATATTGTCTTTTAACGTAAAACTAATGTATTTTAATTACAAAGTTATTGATTATGTAATTGTTCACGAACTTTGTCATCTTAAAGAAATGAATCATTCGGCAAAATTCTGGAAATTAGTTAAAAGTATTATTCCAGATTACAATATATATAGGAAAGAATTAAATAAAATAATCCTATAATCTATAAAGGGGGTTCTATGGCAAAATCAACAAAAGAGCAACAGATTGTGGAGCTCTATAACTTAGTGGGCAAAGCTCATGATAAGTTAAAAAAAGTACAATCAAAACACCTTGGTGCTGAAAAATTAACTTCTCCTCAATTTGGCGTTTTAGATGTTTTGATGAAAAATGGTTCAATTCCTTTGAAGAAAATTAGCGACGAACTTATGGTTACAGGCGCTAATATTACTTGCGTTATGGATAACTTAGAAAAAGAAGATCTTGTTAAAAGAGTTCACTCTAAAACAGATCGTCGAGTTATCAACGCTGAGTTAACTCCAAAAGGAAAACAAAAACTAGATAAAATTTATCCCGAACATGTTAAAAGTCTCAACGAAGTTTCCAAAAAATTATCCGAAGTTGAGATGAAACAATTAACTGCTTTATTGGATAAATTAGCTTCTTAGTTTTTAAATACTATTCCAATCCACTCATCTTTTTGAAGGAATTCTAAGGCAGTATATCCAATTTGGGTGTACTGCTTTTTTATTTGTTCGTAATCCGTTTCTAATAAACCGCTTAAAATTAAAATTCCATTTTCCCGATTTACTTTTTTGAGGTCTTTATAAATTTCAATCAATATATGTTTATTAATATTTGCCAAAATTAAATCGAATTTTAAATGTTGTACTTTTTCAATTTCACCATTTATAATTTCTACATTTGCAACATTATTTTTTTCAATATTCTCTTTTGCATTTTCGTAACACAATTCATCATTATCAATACATATAACTTTTTCAGCGCCAAATTTTGATGCCGCAATTCCTAAAATTCCGGTTCCGCTTCCCAAATCCAAAACACTCTTTGCATTTGATATATATTTTTCCAACAACGTAAGCATTATTTTTGTTGTTTGATGTTCGCCGGTTCCAAAAGACATTTTGGGATCAATAGTTAAAATAATTTGATTTGGTTTTTCGGAATATTCTTTAAACGATGGTTTGATTACAAGTTTGTCCGAAACTTCAATAACATTAATTTTACTTTCCCATTCTTCATTCCAATTTTTCCATGCAAGATTTTCAAATTCAACAGAAAATGAATTTATTAATTTTTGATTTTTCAAATCAATTAATGATTTTTCAATTTCTTCAATATTCAAATCAGAATCTTCATAAACAAAAATTGTCAAATAATCATCATATTCATTAATTCCGAGAATGTCTAAATTCCATAAATTCCCAGAAAGTAAATCAACATTAAATGGCTCAGACTTAATCGTAAATTGTTTATAATTTTTCATCGCTAAAGTTTTATTTTACTTAAAAGAATACAAATTTTGTCTTGAAAATTTCTTGCAGTTTTTGAACTTCCAATAAAATTTTGAATCATAATTGAAAATGTAATTTCATGATTATTTGCAGTTTGAAGATATCCGGATAAAGCACTTACCCCGTTTAAAGTTCCGGTTTTTGCAAAAACATTTTTAAATGCTTTAGTATTTTTCATTCTATTAGATAAAGTTCCATCAACTCCGGCAATTGGAAAAGAGTTTTTTAAAATCTCATAATTCTTTTTTGAATTTTGATACATATATTTCAGCATTGAAATTAATAATTCCGCTGAAATTAAATTATAACGGGAAATTCCCGAGCCATCGGCTAAATTATAATCTTTTGAGTTTAAACCTATTTTATTAATTAAACTATCAATTAATTTTATTCCATTTTCTGATGAAGCCGGTTTACCGAAATTCTTTAAAGCCAATGCGCGTAAGGTCATTTCCGCACTTAGATTATCACTTTCTTTATTAAGATTTACAATTACGTCTTTGAATTTTCGTTCGTGAGTATAAATATGTTTAGCAAATTCCGGAACTGTTGCTGTATCAATTTTACCAAGAAATTCTATTTTCTGATTTTCTAATTTTTCTTTCAGCAGATATAAAAAAAATAATTCGGGATTAACAATATTAATTTTAGCAGTATCTTTTTTTGCACTTGTTGATAAACTACCTTTAACAATTATTTCATTTCCGCGACTTTGCCAATCGCGTGTAATTTCAAATTTTTCTGTTTCATTATTTGTTGTAACTGAAGTATTTGAAATATCAAAAAAATCTGTTTCGGGAATAATTTTAATTTTAGCTTCTTTATTTAATTCTCCGGGTTCAAATTCTATCTGCACGCAAGCATCATTTATAATTAGCGGAGTTAAATACGGAAAATCAGATGAAGGATCATCATCCCACATCCAGCCGCTTCCCCAAAATAATGAATCCATATTTGAAACATCGCCGTAAATATTTCCGCGAATTTCTTTAATTCCATAACCAATAATTTTGGAAACCAATGTATCTAAATCATCTGTTGAAAATTCTGGATCAAATCCGCCTTTAACAAAAATATCTCCGTAGCAAATTGAATCCATAATAATTCCGCTATGAAATACGGAAGTTTGAAAGGAATAATCCGCGCCTAAAAATTCTAACGCTGAAGTAGTTGTTAAAATTTTCATATTTGATGCGGGCGTTAAAAGTAGCTTTTCATTTTTTTGATAAAGTAATTTATCATCTGTTAAATCATAAATTGAAACAGCCAACATGGAAGATTTAAAGAAATCATCTTCAAATATTTTGTCGATTTCTTCTTCAATTTCTTTGTTAAATTCTTGAGCAAAAATTGGTAAAGAAAAAATCAAAAATGCGAAAAGAAATTCAGTTATTTTTTTCATTAAAAATACTCTCGTTCTCTAAATTCAACACCTATTTTATTTAGTACAAAATCCTTTGCTTTTTCTTTATCTACTTCATCCAAACCAACAATTGATAAAACCACTCTTGTATAATTTTTTGCTTTTTGTGCAAAATCAATCATCTCTTTGTGCATTTCCGGAGAAACTCTCATTAGTTCGGCATATTGATTTGGATCTGTAGAATTAAGGCTTATCGAAACAACATCTATAGTTCCGGCAAACTCCGGAGTAATATCTTTTTTATTAATGTAATTTCCATGACCATCAGTATTTATTCTTGTGCTTCCTCCATTTTCTTTAACATATTTTGCAATTTGTTTTACAACATCCCATCTAATTGTAGGTTCGCCGTAACCGCAGAAAACAATTTCTTTATATTTTTTTGGATCACCAATTTCATTTATGTAAACTTCTGCTTCCGGTTCTTCCGATTTTTTCATTTTCAGATTATAACCTTTCATCACGGCTTCACCTTTTCTATCGCAAAAAACACAATCGGCATTACATCTATTTGTAACATTTATGTAAAGTGAATTTCCAATTTTATATGTGAAACTAACTTTAGCTTTTTCTCCAATACCATAAAGGCGATAAACGTTATAATTAGTAATTCGCGAAACATCAACAATAGAAACATTTTGCACTTCCGCAATTGTTTCTGCAATTAAAGGGATATAAGAAGGTTCATTTCTTTGTCCACGATAAGGAACCGGCGTCATAAAAGGTGAATCTGTTTCCAATAATAAATTTTCTAACGCAACACTTTTTAAAATTTCTCTAAGTTGATCAGCTTTCTTAAAAGTAACATTTCCGGTGAAAGATAAGTAATGTCCCATTGCAGTAAGCTCTGCGGCATCTTCTTTGCTTCCGGCAAAACAGTGAAAATGACATTTTAAATTTGTATTCAAATAAGATCTAATAATTGTCATAATATCTTCATTGGATTCTCTGTTATGAACAATTATTGGTTTGTTAACTTTTAAAGCCAAATCAATTTGTGCTTTGAATGCTTTGATCTGAATTTCTTTTGGTGAAAAATCATAATAATAATCCAAACCAATTTCACCGATTGCAACAACTTTAGGATGTTTAGAAAATTCTTCCAAAATTTCCAAATCTGAATCTTTCCATTCTTTTGTATCATGAGGATGAACACCAACCGCAGCATAAACTTCATCAAATTGTTCTGCCAATTCAATAGCTTTTTTCGATGTTCCCAAATCAGTTCCCGGAACTAAAATATAATTTACACCGGCAAGTTTTGCTCTTTCAATAATCTGCTCAATTTCGCCATCAAAATTTGGATAAAATAAATGGGCATGTGTATCTACAAACATTTTTACTCCAATCTAAATCCGAAAAGTTTAAAAAATTTCACCAATTACAATTGGGTTTTCATTTAAACTTTTACACAGATTTTGAATTTCATTTAAATCACTTTTATTAATAATTGCAATTAACCCAATTCCCATATTAAAAACCATTCGCATTTCTTCATCATCAATATTTCCGGTATTCTGAATAAGATTAAATATTGCGGGAATTTTCCACGAGTTCCAATCAATTTTAATATTCAAATTTTTGGGAACAACACGTTTTGTATTTCCGATTATTCCCCCGCCGGTTATGTGCGAAAATCCTTTTATATCAAAATTTTGAATTAAGTTTTGAATAATATTTAAATATGATTTATGAACTTTCAGTAATTCAGATTTTAAATTTGAATTTATTTGTGGAATATTTTCATCAAGATTAAATTTTGAAAATAGAACTTTTCTTGCAAGCGAATATCCGTTTGTATGCAATCCGTTTGATTCAAATCCAATTAGCAGATTTCCTTTTTCAATATTCTTTCCATCAATAATTTTAGATTTATCAACAATTCCTACAATTGTTCCCGAAAGATCATAATCTTTTTCATTATAAAGTCCGGGCATTTCTGCGGTTTCGCCGCCGATTAAAGCAACATTATTTTCTTTACAAGCATTTGCAAAACCACTCACAATTTCAGCGGCAACTTCAGAATTTAATTTTCCGAAAGCCATATAATCCATAAAATATTTTGGCTTGGCTCCGCAAACCGCAATATCATTTACACAATGATTTACCAAATCTTGCCCAACTGTATTATGTATTCCCGAATCTATTGCAACTTTAAGTTTTGTTCCAACTCCATCAACACTTGAAACTAAAACCGGATTTTTACATTCGTTCAAATCAATTTCATAAAACGCACCAAAATGCCCAATTCCCGAAAGAACATTTTTGTTAAAAGTTGAATTTACAAGAGTTTTAATTTTTTCAACGGTTTCATCACCAGCTTTAATATCAACACCGGAATCTTTATAGCTATTTTTCAATCTAATAATTTCCTTATTTATTTAAGAATTTTGCGTAAAAATTTTTTGAAACATCAATTATAATTATAAAGTAAAATGATGCAAAAAGATAAATTTTTATGCTTCTAATTTAACGTAAATAAGTGAATTTTTTTTAGGATTTTGGTAAATTTATAGGTTTATTTTATCAACTTATTATTGCTATGAATGTGGATTTATTAAAAGAACGCGAAAAATCAATTTTAACATATGTGATTCAGCAATTTATTCTAACTGCAAATCCGGTTGGATCAAGAAATCTTGCCAAAAAATTTGGAATCGGATTTTCTCCGGCAACTGTAAGAAATATTATGTCAGATTTGGAAGAATCCGGACTTTTAGGTCATCCGCATACTTCGGCTGGAAGAATTCCTACTGATTTGGGTTACAGATATTATGTAAATTCATTAATGGATTCTCCGCAATTGCCAAAATCCGATGTTGATTTTATTGAATCACAGCTTGAGCAATTAAATTTTGATACAAATGAAATTTTAAAAGTAACTTCATCAATCTTGAGCAGTTTAACAAATCAGCTTGCTTATGTAAGTTATCCAAAATTTGGGAATGCAATTTTAGAAAGATTGCGTTTGGTAGAAGTTTCAAGTTCCAGAATTCTTGTTGTAATCACAATAAATTCCGGAATGATAAGAACAATTACTTTGGAAATAAATAGCGGATTTGATAGAAAAAGTTTAAAGACAATTGAAAGATTATTAAATGAAAGACTTTCCGGATTAACATTTTCGGAAATTAGAGAAACCGTAACCGAAAGAATTAAAAATATTTCGTCATCGGAATTCAAACCGGTAATTAGAGTTTTTTTAGATTCAGTTGCGGAAATTTTTACGGATGTTCGTTCAAATGAAGATTCAATAATTACGGGAACAAAAAATTTATTAACCCAGCCGGAATTTATTGATCATAAAAAATTAAGCAGCATAATTGAATTAATTGAAGATAAAGATATTATAATTCATTTTATGGATGAAAACGTTAATAGAAATTCCGGAGAAGTTTCTATAACAATCGGAAGCGAAAGTAAAGAAGAAAAACTTAATGATTACAGCATTATTATAAAAGAATATAATATTGGACAAGTAGCCGGAAGTATTGGAATTATTGGTCCAAAACGAATGAGATATTCTCACACAATTGCATCAGTTGTAGAAATGGCGGAAGTATTATCAAAAATTTTTAATAAATAAAATTTAAAAACTTGAGGAAATTAATGAGCGAAACACAAAAAGAAAATAATGAAGAATTAGAAAATAAAGTTGAACAAAATGAAGAAGTAAATGAAGAAATTATTGATTCAAAAGAAGAAATAAATTCCGAAAAAATTGAAGAAAAAGCTGAAGAAATTGTAGAAAATAAAATTGCAGAATATGAAGAAAAAAATAAATCGCTTCAAGATTTACTTTTACGAAAAGCTGCCGAATTTGAAAATTACAAGCGTCGGACAGAAAACGATCAATTAAATTTGATGAAATATGCAGCGGAATCTTTCATTATAAAAATTCTTCCAATTTATGATGATCTTCAAAGATCGGTTCAACATTTAGGTGAAGATAGTTTTGAATCCGTTAAAAATGGATTAAAATTAGTTTTAGATAAATTTACAAAAACGTTGGATGATCAAGGAATTAAAAAAATTGAAGCGAAAGGTCAAGAATTTAATGTGGATTTTCACGAAGCTTTGCTGCAACAGCCATCAAAAGAAGTTCCGCCAAATACGGTAATTGAAGAAGTTGATCCGGGATATTTTTATAAAGATAGAGTTATAAAGCATGCAAAAGTTATTGTAAGTAAAGAGGTTGAAGAATAGTATATTTCAGAATTGATTTTGTTAAATAAAGGAATTAAATGAGTAAAAGAGATTATTATGAAATTTTAGGTGTTTCCAAAGATGCATCTAACGATGAAATAAAAAAAGCTTATAGAAAATTGGCAATGCAATATCACCCGGATAAAAATCCGGATGATAAAGCCTCTGAAGAAAAATTTAAAGAAGCCGCTGAAGCTTATGAAGTTTTAAGCAATTCTGAAAAAAGATCAAAATATGATAGATTCGGTCATAATGGATTACGAGGCGGACAAGATTTTCATAGTTACCAAAATGTTAATGATATATTCAGCCATTTTTCTGATATATTTGGCGGAGGTTTTGGCGGTTCATCAATTTTTGATGATTTATTTAATACCGGAAGATCCGGCAGAGGAAGACAAAGCTCAACCGGAACGCCCGGTTCTGATTTAAAAGTTTCACTAAAATTAACTTTAGAAGAAATTGCTTCCGGAGTTTCGAAAACAATTAAGATTAAAAAACATACGCAATGTTCAAACTGTAATGGAACTGGAGCAAATAGTAGTTCCGGATTTAAAACTTGTTCAGTTTGTAACGGAGCCGGCGAAGTTAGGGAAGTTTCCAGATCAATATTTGGACAATTTGTAAATATTTCTGTTTGCCATAATTGCAAAGGAACCGGAAAAATTATTTCAGATCCTTGTAGAACTTGTTCCGGAGATGGAAGAGTTCATGAGGAATCAAAAATAAAAGTCAACGTTCCCGCCGGAGTTACAAACAATAGTTATATGACAATGCGCGGCGAAGGAAATGCCGGAAAAAATGGCGGTCCGGCTGGTGATATTATTGTTGTTTTTCAAGAAATTGAACATGAATATTTCCTTAGAGACGGTGATGATTTAATTTATGATCTTTTCCTAAGCTTCCCGGATATTGTTATGGGAACTTCAATTGAAATTCCTACAATTAACGGAAGAGCAAGTTTAAAAATTGAACCCGGAACTCAGCCCGGAAAATTTCTAAAAATGCGCGGCAAAGGAATTCCGCATTTAAATCAGCATGGATCGGGCGATCAATTGGTTAGAATTAATATTCATGTTCCCGAAAAGATTAATTCTAAAGAAAAAGAACTGCTTAAAGAATTAGGCAAATTGCCAAATATAATTAGCGCAAATAGATAATACTTTTTCAAATTGTTGAGCTTATTTTGAAAGATTTATCAAAATATATTTCTCGTAAGCTAAGTTTAACAACGCAAGAAATTAAATCTGGTGCGTTTATTTTAATTATTTTGGTTTTAGGATTTTCAATAAAGTTTACAAATCTGAAAATTTCGGAAGAACCATCTAAAAAATATAATTTTATTTTTTTTGATAGTTTAAGCAAAGCAATAGAACTTGAACAAAAATCAATACAATATGATCATAAAATTGTTGAAAAAAGAGTTGATTCTGACCAAGAACTTTCAGATTTTAGTGTAAAGAAATTAGATTCAAATAAGAAAATCAGCAATAATTTAAAGAAGAATAGTATTAATATAAATACTGCTTCCATTATTGAATTAACGAAATTACCGGGAATTGGTCCAAAAACAGCCGAAAAAATTATTGAGTTAAGAAATAAAAGAAGTGGTTTTAAAAAAAATGAAGAATTGTTGGATGTAAAAGGAATTGGTCAAAAAAAATTTAATGCAATTGCAAATTATTTATACATCGAAAAATAAGAAATTCTATTATCCGGAGGAAAAATGAATCAAAAGAGTGAACCATGGTATATACATGCTGCGTTATATGTAGTTATCGCTATTCTGGTTTTAATACTTATCAAGGTGGCAATTATTGATCCTACAGATTACATTGACAAGGAAAAATATTATTCTGAAGAATCACATTTAAGAATGAGCAATATTAGACAAGCACAAATCTTATGGGAAAAAAAGAATAAAAATTTTACTGATGATTTAAGTGCGTTAATCAACTTTGTTAAAAATGACAATGATGTTGTTAATTTAATTAATGGTGTTGATTCTTTAACAAATAAATCTACAAACCCATTTGCAATTTTAACAGTTGGTTCTTTTGTTCCGGAATCTTTAATGTATTCACCAAAATCTCATCAACCTTTTGTTCTCAAAATTGATACTACAATGACCATTGATACTGTAATAAATGTCCGTGGACAAATTTTAAAAGTTGATTCAACAACTATTATTGGCTCAAATTATTTTCTTGAAAGCCCTGATGGATATGGAACAATTGGCGAATTAGATAATCCAAAGAAAAAACACTCAGCTTCTTGGGAATAAATATTGGATGACTGACTTAACTAATCAAGTTGGTATTAATATTTCTAATACCTCAATTCAATTAGTTGAGATTAGTAATAAAAAAAACAAAGTTTATTTGGAGAATGTTGATGAAGAATTTTTTGAGGAAAACTTAGAACCGAACCTTAAAGAACCAAAATTCATCCACATTCTTCAAAATGCATTTAACGAAATTCTTTTACGTAAACCTCTTGTCACTTCAAAAGTTTTAATTTCATTACCTCTAAATTTTTTCAAAATTTTCGAAATTCCGGTTGATAAAAATCTTACCAAAAATGATTTAACAGAATATTGTAATTGGGAATTTTCTAAACTTTTTCCGACGGAAAATATTAAAGATTATAGCCTCCAAAAAATAAATTTGGAAACTCCAACTTATCAGCCGTTTCTTAGGTTTATGATTTATGCGATTAAGAAAGACTTGTTAAAACGAATTTTTAAATTTTGCGTAAGAAATAATCTCACTCTTAAATCAATAGATATTTCTCATATTTCCGCTAATTCTTTATTGGCGTATAATAATCCGCAATTAAATTGCTTTTCGTTGTGGATTGATGAAAAAAATATTTCTTCAATTTATATTGTGAACAGTAATATTGTTTTTTCAAAATCAAAAAATTATTTAAATATTTCGGAAGTGATGCTTTATATAAAAGATATTTTTTCAGAGATTGAAAATAGAAATCTTATGAAAAGTAAAATTACAGAAATATTTTTCCTCGGTTCAACAATCAGCAATGAGCTTATTAATAATTTAAAAAATTCATGTGAGTGTAATCTAAAAATAATAAATCCCTTTGATGAACTAAATCTTGATGTTACACATCTTAAAAATTCGATAAACGTAAACTCAACAAAATTCAATGCTGCATTAGGAATGGCGCTTAGATTAATATCATGAGGATAATCGCTGGAAGTTTGAAAGGCAGAATAATTAAATTTCCCAAATCAAATTTGGTTAGACCAACAACAGATAAAAATAAGGAATCAATATTTAATTATCTAAATAACATTATTGATTTTGAAAATATTATTGCTTGTGATTTATATGCCGGAACCGGTTCGCTAGGATTAGAAATTATTAGCCGAGGAGCAAAAGAAGTTCATTTTGTTGAAAATAATTTTGTTGTTTACAAAAATATTTTAGCAAATATTGAAATATTAAAGGTTGAAGAATTTTGTAAAACTTTTAAAATGACATCATTAAAATTTACGAGTAATGGAAATCATCAAAAGTATGATTTAATAATTGCTGATCCTCCGTTTTTTAAAGATGATGTTTACTTGGTCTATAAAAATATTATTGAAAATAATTTATTAAATGAAGACGGAATTCTAATTATTGAAAGATCGATTCAAACAGAAACTGAAGATGTGAGAAATTTTAACTTAACTCCAATTAAAAAATTAGGAGACAGTTTAATTTATCAATTCACGAAATAATATTTTTTATAATTTTAATTAACAAAGAAGAAATAAATATGAAAATTGTAATTTATCCCGGTACATTTGATCCCGTTACAAACGGACACATAGATGTTATAAAAAGAGCAATTGATTTGTTTGATAAAGTTGTGGTAACTGTTGCGAGAAACCCAATCAAATCACCTATGTTTACAGTAGAAGAAAGATTGGTAATGCTTAAAGAAAGTCTTAAAGAATTTAAAAATGTTCAGGTTGATTCGTTTGAAGGTTTAGTTGTTGATCACGCAAAAGAAGTTGGCGCAATTGGAATTATAAGAGGTTTGAGAGCTATCAGCGATTTTGAATATGAATTTCAAATGGCATTGATGAATAGAAAATTAGATGAAAATTTACGAACCGTTTTTCTTATGCCGCACGAAAAATACACATATCTTAACTCAACAATTGTAAGAAATTTAGCGCAATTTAATAGTGATATTTCTGATTTCGTTCCGCCGATTGTTAGCAAAATGTTACAGAATAAAAGTCAAAAAAGTGAAATTCCCAAACAAGATATAAGAGATCAATAAATTAAATTTTATACGTATTGATATTTAGATTTAGGTTTTGAATATTCTCTTTTCTCAAATTCATTTGGAATTTCATCAGAGTAGTCAAGCTGAAATTTATTAACTATTGCTTGTAAATTTTCCGTCAATTTATTTAAGTTTTCCGCAGCTTCACTTATTTGTCCGGTGCTTTCTGTCGCTTGCTGAGTTACAGTTTGAATTAGTTCAACGTTCTGTGCTATTTGCTGACTTGTAGCGTTTTGTTCTTCACTTGCCGCTGCAAGCTGGTTTATTAGTGATGTAACTTCATCCGTATTCATAATAATTTCTTTAAGCGCATTTCCTGCATCGACAGCTAAAGTTTTTCCTTTTTCAACTTCTTGTTTTCCTTTATCGATTGCTTCAACTGCACCTGTTGTATCTTCCTGAATTCGTTTTATCATTTGTTTAATTTCATTTGTAGCACTCGTTGTACGTTCAGCTAATTTTCTAACTTCATCGGCAACAACAGCAAATCCTCTTCCGTGTTCACCAGCGCGTGCTGCTTCAATAGCCGCATTTAGTGCCAATAAATTTGTTTGATCTGCAATTTCATTAATTACTTGGATAATTGCACCAATTTGGTTGCTTGATTTTCCAAGTTCTTCAATTGTAATAGCTGACTTTATTACAACATCTGCAATTCTATTAATTCCTTCAACGGTTTCTTTCACAACTCTTCCGCCGTTTCTAGCTTTGTTACCAGCTTGTTCTGCAGTCTTTGCAGCTTCGCTTGCATTTTTTGTGCTGTCTGTAATTGTTCTTGTCATTTCATCAATAGATGATACAACTTCACTTGTTTGTGAATTTTGTTCACCCGCTCCAGCAGCCATTTCTATCGTCTTTGATTGAATTTGATTTGCCGATGATGCTAATTCTTCTGTACTTAATTTAACTCTGCCAATTATTTCACTTAATGATACAGCAACTTTATTTACATCATTTTTAATATTCTCATAATCACCTTTATAATTTCCAATCATTTTTGTTCTAAAATCTCCATTAGCCATTAAAGCTAAAACTTTTCTTGCCTCATCAATTGGTTCTATTGTAGATTTTCTAATTTTGTTAAATCCTTCTAATATTCTTGCCCAGCCGCCATCAAAACTTTCTGATCGCATTTTAAATTGTAAGTCGCCTTTTTCATTTGCGTCTAACATTTTGTCAATTTCATCTAACATATTTTCAATTGTAATAACTTCACTATTAAATGCTTTTGCTAAACTATCTTTTTGCGAGGCTTCATTTACTTTTTCTAAACTTCCTTCGGCAATTTTCTTAGCTGCATTTATCTTCTCAATCTGAGTTTCTTTAAACTGATCCGCAATTTCCATGAGTTTTCCAAACTCATCTTTGGAACGACTTTTTATTTCAAATTCAAAATTACCTAATGAGAATTCTTTAAATATATTTACAAATTCACTTATTGGTTTACTTAATTTTGGCGCAAGCATAAATACGCTGAACATCAATACAATTGTTCCGGCAATCATTCCAGTAATTAAAAATCTTAAAGCATTTTCTTCAGCTTGCGAAAATTGTTGGTTAAGTTTTGTTGATTGAATTTCAAGCTCACTTACTACTTTATCAAAATGATTAACTAACTTTGATCCGTATTCTTCGCCGGAGGTTGTAGAAATTACAGCTGCCATATCATACATTCCGGAAGCAGATGCACTAATAATAGCATCGGCAACTATATTTTTGTATTCACTCCAAGTAGCTTTAATGATTCCAAATTGTTTCTTAAAATCTTCGCTGGTAATTTCATTTTGAAGTGTATCTAAATACTCATCAATTTTTATTTTGTGTGAATTATATTCTGCAATATTTTTTGTAAACTCCGTTGAAAATTCAGCAATAGAAAGTTTCAGCATAATAAATTGCGTTTTCTGAAATTCGCTGTATAAATCATCAATATGTCCTTTTGGAGTAATAAAATCGGTGTATAATGCTGCTTTAGAATTTTTCATTTTATTTATTTGATACATATCGCTTAAAGCAATAAGTGTCGAAATTGTACCAAGTAATAAAAACCCAAGTTGAATTTTTCGGACAAATTTTAAATTTTTTATAAAGCTTAACATGTTTACCTTCTTTTTAGGAAATTTTAAATTGAATTTGTAAAGACATTTTCACTTTAACATTTTTACCGCCGGATTTACCCGGAGCGAATTTACTTTTTTTAACAGCTTCAACCGTAGCTTCATCACAGCCGGCACCAATTCCCTTAACAACTTTAACATCATCAACTGTCCCATTTTCATCAATAAATGCTAAAACATAAACTTTACCTTGCACTCCGGCTTTTTGAGCTAACTCGGGATATTTTATTAGTTTATAAACTGATTCAAGTCCGCCAACAGGTTCCGGCATTTGTTCAGCAAAAGCTAAATATTCATCATTTTGTTGTATTCCATAATAATTTGAATTTTCAGCAAACGTGTTAATTATTGTTAACAGAATAATTAATAATAATTTTTTGTACATATTTTCCCTCTATATTTTTCAACAAGGAATTATCGAGGATATTGAATTGAAGTTTAAATTGGAGTTTTAATTTGTTGCGAACGGTAATATTTTGTTGTAAGTGGTAAGTTGAATGAAATAATTTAAAATTTACTTAAATCATTTTTCAATTATTTTTATCACGTCATTTAAATTTTCTGCAATATGATCAATATATAAATTAAAATTTTCTGGAATCGGAATTTTTGTTTTTCCAGTAAGAATTAAAATTGTTTCAGCATTTAACTCTTTTGCTCCTTTCATATCTGTTTCTAAATCATCCCCTAACATTATAAATTTTGAATTTTCATCAAATCCATTTTTTTTTAACGCTGATTTGAAATATAACTTTGAAGGCTTACCAATTAAAGTTGCATTTGTTGAAGTTGCAAATTCAATTCCATGAATAAAAGGTCCTGCATCTAACTGAATTCCTATTCCCGGAACATTCCAAAATTTATTTTTATGAACTGCAATTAATTCTGCTCCATTTCTGATATATTCAAAAATTGTTTGCATTAATTTGTAATTCCAATTTGCGCCAATATCGCCAAGTAAAACCGCTTCGGGATTTTCATATTCCAAAAACTCGGAAAATTTACCAATTACATTTTCAGAAGTATAAATTGCGGCTTTTTTATATTTTCCTTTTATATAATCATAAGCGGCATCAATTGCGGTAATTATGGGAATTTTAATTTCAATTTTATTCGAATAAAAAAAATTTCTAATTTGATCTGAAGTATATAAAGACGAATTGCTTAAAATACACGAAGGAATTTTATTTGTTTCAATAAAATTTATAAATTCTTTGCAATGTTCAGCTAATGAATTTCCAACTCGTAAAACTCCATCCAAATCTATTAATATTGGTTTTTGCATATTTTAATCTACAAACAAATTCTAAAACTCAAAAGAATCATTTAAAGTTAAATTGGATGTTTTTCTCTTTCTTTTAGCTTGACAAAATATATTATACTGACTAAGTTTATGTAGATTCAATCTAAATAATATTCAATCTTCATCGATAATTTTATTATGAAAACTGCTGCAAAACTTAAATTCGGAGAAAAAGCATTTATTAATTATATAGATGAAAGTCATCCTTCTTTTAGACGAATAATTGAAATTGGATTTACTCCCGGACAAGAAATAGAATTAATTAGTTCTTCAATTTTTAACGATCCTTTAGCTTTTTCATTGCGCGGAACTATGATTGCAATTAGGAAAAATGAAGCGGAATCAATTATCTTATCATGAAAGAAACATTAATTGCAACACAACCTTTAATTACTTTAGTTGGACCGCCAAATTCTGGAAAAACTACTTTATTCAATTTGTTAAGCGGAAAGAATTTCAAAACCGTTAATTATCCGGGTTCAACAATTGAATATAATTCTTCAAGTTTTTTAACAAAATTTAATGTTGATGCAAATCTTTTAGATTCACCTGGAATTATTAGCCTTATTCCAAATTCTCCGGATGAAGAAATTACCGTTAATTCTCTTTATGAACATCCGAAATTTGGAATTCCGAATATTGTTATTGTAACTGTTGATTCAAGTCAGCTTTCAAGACATTTATTGCTTGTTAAACAGCTTTTAACTTCAAATTTTAGAGTAATAATTGTTTTAACAATGACTGATATTTTACAGAAAAAAGGATTTACAATTTCTCCAATAAAATTAGAAGAAAAAATTGGTTGTAAAGTTGTAAAGATTGACGGAAGAAGCGGAAATGGAATTGAAAATTTAATTTCAGTTGTTGTTCACATTTTAAAAACATCAAACAATGAAAAGAATAATTTAAATAAATTAGTCCCAAGCTCACACGCAGAAAGAATAATTAACTTTTACAAAGAAATTGAAAAAATTGAAGATGAAGTTATTACTCCTTTGGCAAATGAAAAAAATCTCAAAAATGCAAATGAGCAGTTAAATAAATTATCAACTAATTTTAAAAATAAACCAGATAGTTTTTCACTTAAATTAGATAAAGTTCTTTTACATAAATATTGGGGAATTATTTTTTTCCTTTTAATTACCGGCGCAACTTTTACTTCAATATTTTGGCTCGCACTTCCACTTATGGAATTTGTAGATGAATTATTTGCTACGTTTGCAAATTTAACTTCATCATATCTTGGAAGCAATTGGTACAGTGATTTAATTTCCGATGGAATTATTAGCAGTGTTGGAGCTGTAATTGTATTTGTTCCGCAAATTGTAATTCTTTTTTTAATTCTGGGATTTCTTGAAGATACTGGATATTTAGCACGCGGCGCAATGTTAATTGATAAACCTTTATCAAAAATTGGATTGAACGGCAGATCATTCGTTCCTATGCTTTCCGGCTTTGCTTGCGCAATTCCCGCAATGCTTGCTGCCAGAACAATTTCAAATAGAAAAGAAAGATTATTAACAATTTTTATTATTCCTTTAATGAGCTGTAGCGCAAGACTTCCGGTTTATGCATTACTTATTGCTTTCTTAATTCCAAAAGAAAATTTTTTAATCGGCGGATTTATTTTTTCATTTATTTATTTATTCAGTATAATTAGTTCGGTTGTAATTGCCGGAATAATAAATAAATTTAGTAAAACAATAATTAGAGAAGAAGACAGCTCTTCATTTATTTTAGAATTGCCATCTTATAAAATTCCAAAATTTAAATCTGTTTTCTTGAACACTTTATCAAGCACTAAACAATATATTAAAGAAGCTGGTCCGGTAATTATTGTTTTTTCAATTATATTATGGATGCTTACATATTTTCCAAATACAAATCCCAAAATTGATACAACAAATTTATCAGAAATTGAAATTGCTGATGCATTACAAATGGAAAGAATTTCAACTTCTTATGCTGCACAAATTGGTAAAATAGTTGAACCAATTATGCAGCCTATTGGAATGGATTGGAGAATTGGAGTTTCATTAATTTCTGCGTTTGTTGCACGTGAAGTTTTTGTAAGCTCACTTGCATTAATTTTCAAAGTTACAAGTAATGAAGAAACTTTACGAGATTCAATTCTTCATGCAATGCGAAATGCAAAAATTAATGGTACAAATAAAAACTTATTTACTCCGGCAACAATTCTTGGTTTGATTGTATTTTTTGTTTTTGCAATGCAGTGTTTATCAACAATAGCCGTGGCAAAAAAAGAAACCGGTCATTGGCGAATTCCAATTTTTCAAATTTTAATTTTTTCCGGTTTTGCGTACATTGCAACATTTATTACAGTAAACGGTTTGAGATTGTTTGGAATTGACTAATTTATTCCCTTCTTCCAGTTAATAGTTCTTCAACCAATCTTTCAGTTTTGTAAATATATTTTAATGCTTCAATTAATCCTTTTGAATCTGTTGCAACTGTTCTGTTATTTTCTTCTAAGAAAATTGTATCGCCGGCAAGACTTTCAATATTTCCATCGTGAACTAAGCCAACAACTTCTTGATTTTTATTTATTACCGAACTTCCGGAATTTCCACCAACAATATCATTTGTTGATGCAAATCCAATTGCCGTAGAAAGATCCAAATCTTCTGGAATATTTTTCCATCTTTCATGCAATCCCCAAGGATATGTTTTTTTATTAAATGATTCGTAACGATCCCACAAACCGTAATATGTAGTTTTTCCGGGAGCAATTGTTCCGTTATATTCATAACCTTTTATTACGCCATCTGAAATTCGTAAAGTAGATGTTGCATCCGGAGGAATCTTATCTCCAAAAATATTTGAAATTACTTCTCCTAAAGATTGATTTAAAACTTCCCGTGTATTATTTAGTTCTGTTATTTTGGGTTTTATTTCATCACTAATTTTTTTTACTGCAAGAATATATTTGATAAACGGATCATTACTATTTATAATTTCATTAGAATTTAATTCTGCTAATTTTAAAAAACTTTCCCTTTTTGTTAACATTGAATTTTGTAATAATTCATCAATTGTAAAATTTGAATAAAGAATTTTATACAAATTATTTTCTTCACCAAGTAATTTTGTTATAAAACTTTTATGGGCTTTCAGAAAATTATTTTCCAATTTTAGATTGATTGAATCCGGAAATATTTTCTCATTTGTTTCAGCTAATTTTTCATCTTTAAATTTTTCTAATCTTTTATCATTTGGAAGATTTTTTTGTTCGGTTAATTCTATGAGATCTTCTGCAATTTTAAAATATACCGGGCGAATAATTCTGCTAAATCTTAAAACTGTATTTTGTGCTGAATAATTTTTTAATTCATCCAAAACAATTTTTATTGAGTTCCAAATATTTCCATATTTTTCATTTAGTTCAGAATTTGATTTAACTTTTTCAATAAGTTCATTTTCAAAATCCAATTTCTTCTTCATGATAAATTCATTCTTTAAACCACTTAATCTTCCTGCGTATGATTTCCTTGCGTTTCCAAAACCCATAACTCTATTTAGCAGTTCATCATTTTCTAAATCATTTTCATATAGATTAAAGTATGCATCGTAAATAGAATTAAATCCAATTAAACTTTCTCTAAAAGTATAATCTCTTAAAAATTCCAATTCGGCATAAGAAAGTAATCTTTCTGTCTTGCCTGGTCGACCAACAACAAAAATTGGTTCGTTTTCTTCAGCACCATTTTTACTCCACTTGAAATAATTTTCAGTTTTTATTGGTTTGCCATTTTCATATGCTCTGTAAAACATAAAATCCAATTCATACCTTGGATAAGTAAAATTATCCCAATCCCATCCGGTTGCTGCAATTTGAAAATCCGGTGCCATTACCAAACGAATATCATTATATCTTTTGTATCCATAAAGTGAATATTTTCCGCCAATATAAAGTGTAACAATTTTGCAATTCAATCCGGTTTCAGCATTAAATTTACTAACAAGCGAATCTTTCATTTCTTCACGCAATTTAATTTTTTCTTCATCTGTTTTGCCGGAATTCATATAATTTTTTATTTCATTTGTAACATCATTTATCAAAATTAATTGATCAACAAAAAGTCCTTCGATTTTTCTTTCATCCTCAAGTTCTTCTGCATAAAAACCATTTTTTAATAAATTTTCTCCTTCTTTTTGAACCGTAAATAATTCATTTCTTCCGCAATGGTGATTTGTCATTATTAATCCATTTTCCGAAACAAAAGCTGCAGAACATCCTCCTTCAAATTGAAGTGCAGATTTTTGTACATCATTTAGCCATTCTTCAGATGGCTTAAATCCATACGCAGATTCAAATTTATCAATCGGAACTTTATCGAACGTCCACATTTTTCCAAAATCATCAATCGACCATTTCACATCATTTATATCAATTGGTTCATAAAAATTTGATTGAGCAAAATTTATTTCTGCAACAAATAGAATTATTAAAATCTCGAATATTAGTTTTCTTAAAATCATCGCTTCACCATTTTTGGGAAATATTTTTATGTTCAAAATTTACAAATATTAATTCAATCAATTTGCAGAAATAAGTTTTATTTTACTTGTGTTGATTACAATTTTTATTCAAAAACTTTTAGCGATAAATGAGAAAGGAAATATTTCAACTTCAGTTTGAAAATAAAACAAACATAAAAAATACTTTTGAAAAAGAGAGAATTCAAAAATTAATTAAAATTCAAAAATGGATTTTAACTAATAGAGATAGGATCAAAACTGCACTCCACAATGATTTTAAAAAGAATTTTGATGAAACTGATTTAACAGAAATTTATCCGGTTCTTTCCGAATTAAAACATGCAAAAAGAAATCTAAAAAAATGGATGAATCCGAAAAGCGTAAGAAGAACGCTAACTTTATTAACTCACAAAGTATTTATTAAATATGAAGCAAAAGGAAATGTATTAATAATTTCTCCGTGGAATTATCCCTTTTTGCTAACAATTGGTCCATTGATTTCTGCAATTGCAGCGGGAAATTCTGTAATTATTAAACCAAGTGAATTTTCTGAAAATACCGGGAAATTAATTGAAGAAATGATTTCAGAATTATTTCCACAAAATGAAATTGCTGTAATTAGAGGAAACAGAAATGTTTCTTCCGAATTATTGGAACTGAATTTTGATCATATATTTTTTACCGGAAGCACCGAAGTTGGAAAAATTATTGCAAAATCTGCCGCGATAAATCTTACTTCAATAACTTTAGAACTTGGCGGAAAATCGCCCGTAATTATTGATGAAACTGCCGATTTAAAATCTGCTGCGGAAAAAATAGTTTGGGGAAAATTTTTAAATAAAGGTCAAACTTGTATTGCGCCGGATTATGTATTAGTTGATAAAAAAATAATTTCGCAATTTTCAAAATTGCTAATTGAATCAATTGACAAATTCTATAAAAGTTCGGGAAATAACATTCAAGAAAATGGAGATTATGCAAGAATTATTTCTGAAAAACATCACAATAAATTAACGGAAATGATTGAAAATGCTTTAGTGAATGGAAGTAAAATTATTTACGGCGGAAATCATAATTTAGAAAATAGATTTATTGAACCAACGTTAATTTTAACAAATTGTAAAAATTGTAAAATTACAGAAGAAGAAATTTTTGGTCCAATTTTACCAATAATTGAATACGAAAAAACCGATGATGCAATTGAGTGGATAAATAATCTTTGCGCTCCGTTAACAATATATATTTTTAGCAAAAATAAAAAAGTTATAGATAAAATTACCTCGCAAACAGAATCCGGTGGAGTTGGAATAAATGATTTGGTTGTTCAATTTAGTCATTATCATTTACCTTTTGGCGGAGTTAAAAATAGTGGAATGGGAAGGTCACATGGTTTTGCGGGATTTAAAACTTTTTCAAATGAAAGATCATATATTAAAAGCGGAAGGTTTAATTTATTAAAAATTATTTATCCGCCTTACACAAATTTTAAGAAAAAAATTATTGATTTATTAGTGAGATATTTTTAAAAAAAATTGCTTCAGTAATTATTTAAACTACTGAAGCAAAAAATTTAATCCGCGATTTTTCCGGTTTTTAATTCTTCAACAATTCTATCAGCTTTATAAACTTTATCCAAAACTTCAATAATTGCTTGCGACGCAACGGAAACCATTCTATTATCTTCCGGTAAATAAATAAAATTGCCGATAATACTTGCAACGTTTCCATCAAAAGCAAGACCAACTATTTCTGCATCTTTATTTATTACAGCGCTTCCGGAACTTCCGCCAACTATATCATTTGTAGAAATAAAATTAAATGTTGTTGATAAATCAAAATCTGCCGGTGGTACAGTCCATCTTGCCGGTAAATTCCAGGGATAAGTTTTTTCACTTCCATAATATCTATCATACATTCCGTAAAAAGTAGTTTTTTCAATTGCTTTTGTACCGTTATAATCAAAACTTTCTAAAACGCCGTCACTTAATCTTAATGTAAAATTTGCATCCGGCGGAATTTCAGTTCCGTAAATTTCATAAAGAACTTTACCAAGCATATTTTCCAAAATACTTTCCGTATCAGTAATTTCTTTGGATTTTTTTGTTAATTCATCAATTTTATTTTTTGTGTTTTTTACAAAATAGATTAAGGGGTCATTTGAATTCAAAATATCGTTTGGTGAATTTTGAAGAAATTGTAATGCCTTTTCTCTATTTCCAAGTGAAGATTTGCTTAGCAAATATTCAACTGCTTCACTTCCTTGATAACTTCCGCAAAGTTTTTGAACTAAATTATTATCGTTGCCTAAATTCATTCTAATGTAATCAAGCTGAACTTCCAACTTTGCATTTTCTAAAATTGAATCAAATGATTCGGGGAAAAGTAAATTTTTTAATGAATCTATATTTTTCACATTAAACTTTGGATTTCTTTCGGATTCCGGCAAATTCATTTGTTCGGCAAATTCAATAATATTTTTCGCAATATCAAAATATTGAGAACCTAAAAATCTTGTTTGTCGGTATGCACTTAGCTGACTTTCAATAGGTTTCATTTCTTCACGCAATTTACTTATTGCATCCCAAATGTGATTATACTTTGCGCGCAAATCATCATTTGCTTCAACTTCTGCTCGAATTTTATTCTCAAAATCTCTTTTTCTTGCAATAATATATGGATCCAACAATCCAGCTTGCGTATAATGAAATACTTTTTGACCATTGCCAATTCTTCTTCTAATTTCCTCAAATTCATTAGCTCTATCAGGATATTGATATTTTAAATCTTCCAACAAATTGTAATAAGTATCCAATAAAAATGCTCTGTTTCTATAAGTAATATCACGGTTATACTCAATTTGTGAAACAGTTTTTAATCTGTTTGTTGAACCGGGATTTCCAACAGAAAAAATTACTTGATCTTTTTGAACTCCGTCTTTGCTGAATTTGAAAAAATTATTTGAAGTTACCGGATTTCCGGATTCATCATAAACTCTAAAAAATGCACAATCTAAATCATGTCTGGGATAAGTAAAATTATCCAAATCGCCTCCGAAAGAAGCAATTGATTCTTCCGGAATAAAAACTAATCTAACATCGTTATGTCTTTTATATCCGTAAATTGAATGTTTCCCGCCGTTAAATAATGAAACTAATTGACATTCCAATCCGGTTTCCTTATTGTAATATTCAACCAATTCTTTGCTTTTATTATTTTTGTTTGTAATTTTTTCTTCATCAGTTGAACCCGTTTCAATAGCTTCATTAATTGCGTCTGTTACATCTACCATAAAAGCTAATTGTTCGGCAAACATATTTGGTACTTTTCTTTCAGCCTCTAAATTTTCTGCATAGAAACCGGTTTCTTCTAAATTTTCCCCGTCTTTTTCAACAGCATCTCTGTGCCAAGTTGAGCAATGATTATTGGTCATAATTAATCCATCTTCCGAAATAAAAGAAGCCGTGCAGCTTGGAATTCGCAAAGCGGATAATCTTACATCTTCAAACCATTCATCGGTAGGTGTAAATCCATAAGTTTCGCTGATATATTGAATTGGCGGATAATCAAATGTCCACATTTTCCCCGTATCAAAAATATCAGATTCTGCAATCGGTTCATCATTTTGCTGCGCTAAGTTTAATTGAACAAAAAATATTAGTATTATAATTGATGTAAAAATTCTGGAATAGTAGCTTTTCATCATTCTCCTTTAAGATTTGTAAACATTGTGTAAACTTAAAAATTAGCTATGCATTTTACAAATTTGATAGTCTAAAATAAAATTATCAATATTCATAATTTATAGAAATGCTTAGTATTTTTGATTTGTAGAAATTTTTGGGGATAACTGTAATTCACTATTTAAAATTTGCATTGAAGGTTTATCGATTTTATGCGTATAATTTAGATAAATGATTCCGGAAAATAATTTGGCATAAGTTGTTTTTCATCTTTAATTGTTCCAAAACAATTTGAACATTTTTTCACATAAAAAACAATTGCATTTTCGTTTTTCATTAAAGGAATAAAATTAATTATTGATTGGCAATTTTCGCATTGAACTAAATGAGAATGCAGTGCCTCAGCTTTGCAAAAGCTGCATAATTGGTCTTGTTCTGAAAAACTTTGGCTTGCTTGAATTGGAAAATAAATTGAACAATTTAGATTGCTGCATTTCGCTATTTTGGAGTTTTTGATTTTTAGATTCCTAAAATTACAATTGAAAAATAGAGTTGTAAAAGCAATTTTGCTATGTAAAAATTTATCCTAAATAAATTATGTTTTTGTATTTTTAGAATATTAGAAATTCAATTTAATAATTGAGGTAAAAATGACTCAAATTCCCGGTTTTAAAGCTTACGATATTAGAGGAAAAGTTCCATCTGAATTAAATACAGATTTAGCTTATAAAGTTGGAAGAGCTTTTGTAAAACATCAAAATGCAAAAAAAGTTTTAATTGGAAGAGATGTAAGAGAATCTTCGCCGGAAATTTCTAAAGCGCTTGCTCAAGGATTATCGGATGCCGGCTGTAATGTAATTGATTTAGAACTTTGCGGAACTGAAATGATTTATTTTGGAACTCCTTATCTAAATGCAGATGGCGGAGTTATGATTACCGCAAGTCACAATCCTCCGGAATATAACGGATTGAAATTTGTAAAACATGGCTCAAAACCAATGGGATATGATTCCGGATTAAATGAAATTGAGCAAATGATTTTAAATAATGATTTAGGTGAAATTGCATCCGAAAGAGGTAAAATTGAAACTCTTGTTATTATGGAAGAATTTATAAAAAGTTTAACAAAATTTTATGATGCAAAAAAAATTAACAAATATAAAGTTGTTGTAAATGCCGGAAACGGCTGCGTTGGTCCGGCTTTAGATTCTTTGGAAAAATATTTGCCGATTGAAATGATAAAAGTTCATCACAATCCGGATTCAACTTTTCCAAATGGAGTGCCAAATCCGCTTTTGCCGGAAAACAGACAATCAACAATTGATGCAATGAAAAAATCAAATGCAGATTTAGGAGTTGCTTGGGATGGAGATTATGACAGATGTTTCTTCTTCGATGAAAAAGGAAATTTTATAGAAGGATATTACATCGTTGGATTATTGGCAAAATCATTATTGAAAAAATTTCCCGGTGAAAAAATTGTTCATGATCCGAGATTAATTTGGAATACTCTTGAAGAAGTTAAAAATGCAAATGGAATTGCCGTTGAATCGGTAAGCGGTCATGCATTTATTAAGCAAAAAATGCGCGAAGTAAATGCAATATACGGCGGAGAAATGTCGGCTCATCATTATTTTAGAGATAATTATTATTCGGATAGCGGATTGATTCCGTTCCTTTTAATTTTAGAATTGTTAAGTGTAGAAAATAAAACACTTTCTCAATTGGTTGGAGAAATGATAGAAAATTTTCCATGCTCCGGAGAAATAAATTCAAAAGTTGAAAATCCAAAAGAAAAATTATCGCAGCTAAAATCTAAATATTCCGATGGAAAATTGGATGCAGTTGACGGAATCAGTATTGAATATCCAACTTGGAGATTTAATGTAAGAATGAGTAACACTGAACCATTGTTGAGATTAAATGTAGAATCACGAAATGATATAAAACTAATGGAAGAAAAAACGAAAGAAATTTTGGATTTTATAAGAAGTTAAAATTTAACAAATATCCAAAATGAAATATTTGAAATGAAAAAATCACTAATAAAAAATAAAATTGTTGAACTGCTGAAAAATCAGATTGAAATAGAAAAAATAGTAATTTTTGGTTCTTTCAATTCTGCAAAATCTCCTAATGATATTGATATTGCGATTGTTCAAAATAGTTCAGAAAATTATCTTTCGCTTGCACTAAAGTATAGAAAGCTTTTGCGTAATATATCAAAAGAAATTCCTATTGATATTTTTCCAATTTTAAAAAAGAATGAAAATGTTTTTTTTGAAAGCATTTTTGTTTCCGGAGAAGTAATTTATGCAAAAGGAAACTAAATTATGGTTGCAGTATTCACAAGATAATTTAGATGCCGCAAAAGTACTTCTTATAAGTCAACTTTATAATCCATGTCTTCATAATATTCAACAATCAGTTGAAAAAGCTTTAAAATCTTTATTGATTGAAAAAAATATTCTTTTTAAGAAAACACATAGTATTTTAGAGTTGAAAATAATTCTTGAAAAAAATAATCAACCAATTGAAATAAGCGAAGATGAATGCGATTTTCTTGATAGTATTTATCTTCCGTCAAAATATCCAATTGGAAGTGCGCTTCCCGATTTTAATCCAGATGAAAATATTTGCAAAAATTCAATAATTATAGCTGAGCGAATTTTATTTGAAATAAATGATTTATTAAAATAATTTTGATAATAAAGAATATTTACGGAAATAATATAAATAGAACAAATTTTTTATTAGTTCGTCTAAAAATTAAAGTTTAAAAAGGAGTTCAAAATGTCAGAAGAAAAAATGCAAATTGATGTAGATAAATTATTAAAAAATAAATTGAAAAATTTAAGTGTTGGTGAATTAGAAAAAGTAATCTCAAATTCAGTTTCAAATTTAATTGGCGAAGATTATAAATGTACAATTGATGAAGTAAAATATACTTTATTCAGCGGCGCAGATTTTCACATAAAAATTGAGCTGAGTTATAATTCAGAGAAATAAAATTTTTCTGTAACAAATTTTTTTTGAATGTTCCATATAAAATGCCGAATTATATTGCGGCATTTTTTCATTCATACAAAAAAAGTGATAAATTAATTCTGATTTTGTTTTCGTAATCTCCATTTATAAAATACTTGTATCCAAATCCCAATCCGACAAAATCGTAAATAAAATATATTTCCGGATTAAAATAAATTCCACCGTTTACATTTAATTCCTCTTCATCGCAATCAACACAACCATTAATTGAACGCAATTCACCAAATGCCCACATATTTCCCAAAGTTAAAAATCCGGTAAAAAATAAATTGCTTTTTTCAGATAGTGATAATTTTGGCGAAATCAAGCCACCATAAACTGAAAACTGCATTAACTGAACATTCGATTCCTTTTCTCCTTGAGTTGTATTATTTAAAAATGGTTTTTTATCTTCTGGAACTTCGCCGTTAAAATTTAGTCCGCCGAGAAAAAATTCATGGAAAATTCCAAGTCCCATAGAAAATCCGTAAAAATTACTTGGAAATCCTTGTTCTTTTGCTACATTACTTTTCACTGAAGAATTTTGCATTCCCAGATTGAAAAATCCACCAAAGGTTGAAGTTGTATCTAATTGCGATAAAATTGATTTTGAAAATAAAATTGAAACAATAAAAAAGTACAAAACTAGTTTTTTCATTTGTTCAATCTCCCTTAAAATAAAACTTATTTGTCTTAATTTATATTATAATTTGGATTTTCAAAATCAAAAAAATCTACAACTGTAATAAATTAAAAATATTGAAATTTACGATTGAGAATTTATATGAGTTAATTCATCAACAAAAAAATTAATCTCTTCCTTTGTATTATAGAAATGCGGTGAAAGTCTTATCAATCCTTCTCGTAAGGAACATAATATTTTTCTTTCCTTCAAACTCTTAAAAATAAATTCCGCATTATCATGTTTGAATGAAACAATTCCAGCAATATTTTTTTTATCAGAATTTTTAAGAATAGGATTAAATCCTTTTTCTGATAATTTCTCAATTAAGTAAATTGAATTCTCTAAAATTTTATTTTCAATTTCAGCATAACCAATTTCTTCAAATAAATTTAATGAAGCATCAATTGCAATCATTCCAATTCTTGAATTTGTACCGTTTTGAAATCGCTCAGCATTATCAAGCAGTTCAAGTTTATAATCCAAGAAATTCCACGCGTTTTTTACTGAGGTCCAGCCAATATATTTAGGAGAAATTTTTTCAAATAATTTTGGTGAAATATAAAAGTACGATAATCCTTGCAAACCCATTAACCATTTTTGAGTTCCGCCTGCAAAGAAATTCACATGAACATTTTGCAAGTTTATATTTACATTTCCCGCAGCTTGAATTCCATCAACGCAGAAAATAATATTTCTTAATTTACAAAATTCGCCGATTGATTTTATATCAGCTCTGTAACCGGAAAGAAACTGAACTAAACTTATAGAAATTAATTTTGTACGCGGAGTAACTAATTTTTCAATTTGAGGTAAATCAACTTTCCAATTTTCTGATTTTGCAAAAATGATTTCCACACCAATATTTTTAAGATTTAAAAATGGATAAACATTTGCCGGAAATTCAATATCATTTAAAATTATTTGATCGCCGGATTTCCAATCCAAACCTTGCGCAACAATATTCATTGCATTTGAAACGTTGTCTGTCCAACCAACAAAGTTTTCATCTACATTAAGCAATCTTGATATTTTTTCTTTTGCGGATTTAACTTGTGGAATTGTTTCAAAATAATTTTCAACTATTGTTTCGGATCGTTGATTTAAATAATCATCCAACTTTTCTTTTACAAGAGATGAAATTGGTCCAACTGCAGCATGATTAAAATAGGTTAGCCCATTTTTTATATAAGGAAAATATTTTCGAGTTTCTTCAAATTTGTTCATTTTGATTTTTCCAATAGTTCTTCATTTTCGAATTGACAAGTCTTTCATTTTAGATTTTATATTCTTAGATACAAACATTAAAATGCATAGTATTCATCTAAATTCCATTTAAGTGGATTTTGAGAAATATATTTTCTAATTCTATATAAATCAGTCTCGTTTCTAATTATATGATCATAATAATTTGACTGCCATTTAAATTCTCTATTTAATTTATGAATCTGGAAAGTCGTTTTTGCCTTAAAGTATCGTATAATTTTACCTAATGAAATATTAGGGTTTTTCATCATCATCCAATTTGTACATGGATTATTAGTTAATTTATGCTTATGCATCGTAGAGACATGATTAATCATGTCTCTACAAAAATCTTTTAAAATTATAATTCCATGAATATGATTAGGCATAATTACAAATTCATCAAGTTCAGCATTATTAAAATGTATGGGAATTTCATTCCATAATTTAAATGTAATTTGTCCAAAATTGTTTAATTCAATTTTATCATTCTGCACAATCCCAAAAACATTTTTTTTATGTTGAGTACAAATTGTAACAAAATACCAAAATGGTTGAGTATAATCGAAATTGTTTAAACGGTTAGAATTTATTCTTAACTTATTATTATACTTTTCCATTTTACGATATTTTACATCATCAAAACTTGATATAATTTTTTATTCTTCATTTTTTGCGCGCATTGAATCCCAAATTACATAAAGGCACAACAAACTAAACATAATAAATGCAAGCACTACTGAAGTATTTGATTCTGCCCATTCGTGCATAAACCAATCAGGCATATTATTTTCTTTTAAAACGGCTTTTATAATTACACTAACAACCCCCATAAGTGCGCCACCGGCAATAAAACCGGAAGCAATTAAAGTACCTCTTTCACGTCTTGCATTATTTAATTTTTCATCTTTACTTCTTGTTGAAACGAAGTGTGCAATTAAGCCGCCAACTAATAATGGAGTATTAATTTCTTGAGGTAAATACATTCCAAGTGCAAATGCTAATGCTGGAACATTTATCATTACAAGAATTAGAGAAATAAAAGCTCCGCCAATATAGAGCATCCATGGAGCAGGTTGATTTGACATTAAAGGCTGAATTACTGCCGCCATTGCATTAGCTTGCGGAGCCGGTAATCCGCCGCCGGCAAATCCATAAATTCTATCAAGTAGTGCAATAATCCAAACAACTGTTGCTGCTGAAACAATTGTTCCGACAAACTTCCAACCTTCTTGTTTGTTTGGTGATGAACCAAGCCAGTATCCAATTTTTAAATCTGTAACAAATGAACCGGCAACAGATAATGCAGTACAAACCACGCCGCCGATTATTAATGCAGAAACCATTCCGGATGCACCAGATAATCCAACCGCAACTAAAATTATTGAGGAAAGAACCAATGTCATTAAAGTCATTCCAGAAACCGGATTATTACCAGTAATTGCAATTGCATTTGCCGCAACTGTTGTAAACAAAAATGACATTATCATCACAATTAATAAACCGGCTAATGCATGAACAAAATTGAAAACAACTCCATATAAAAAAAATATAAAAAGTACAATTGCTGTTAATATTATTCCCCCAACAATTATTTTCATTGAAAGATCACGCTGCGTTCTCAATGAAGAACCTTCAACACTTCTTCCACCAAAAATCTCTTTAACTGCCAATGAAATTGCAGAGCTTATTACTTTTGATGAACGAACTATTCCTATAAATCCAGCCATTGCTATTGCGCCAATTCCTATATGACGAACATAATTGGTAAATATTTGTTCAGCCGACATATCTCTTATCAACAGTTGAACATTTGCTCCAACCGGTGTAGTAATAAATTCTCCTAAATAATTAAAAATCGGAATTAAAACATACCACGACACAAACGAACCGGCTACAATAATTAGTGAATATTTTAATCCAATTACATATCCTAAACCAACTACGGCTGCGCTTACGTTTAGTCTAAAAACTAATTTAAATTTATCAGCTACAACTTGACCAACACCTACAACTCTAGATGTAAATATTTCTGCCCATGTTCCAAAAGTTGAAATTAAAAAATCGTAAAAACCTCCAATCAATCCTGCACTAATTAAAACAATTGCCTGACTGCCACCCTTTTCTCCGGCAACTAAAACTTCAGTTGTTGCGGTCCCTTCTGGAAATGGAAGTTTTCCATGCATTTCAGAAACAAAATATTTTCTAAACGGAATAAGAAATAAAATTCCTAAAAATGCGCCGAATAAAGATGCCATAAACATTTGGAAGAATGATGCTTGAAGATTTAGAATATAAATTCCGGGCAATGTAAAAATTGCTCCCGCAACAACAGCGCCGGACGTAGATCCAATAGATTGAATAATTACATTTTGACCCATTGCATCTTTCTTCTTAAAAATATTTGAAAATCCAACAGCTAAAATTGCAATTGGAATTGCGGCTTCAAAAACTTGTCCGACTTTTAATCCTAAATATGCCGCAGCTGCAGAAAACAATACCGCCATTATCAAGCCGGTTATAACAGAATACGGTGTAACTTCTGAAATTTTGGAATGCGGAGACATTACCGGAATATATTCTTCACCGGGTTTAAGTTCCGAATATGCATTGGATGGTAATCCTATTGGTTTTTCACTTGTTTTTATTTCACTCATAAAACTTATTCCTTAGAATTTATTGAAATAACTTTTTTAAATTCAACTTCATTTGTATTTACCGAATTGAAAATAATCTCAACAAAATAATTTGTACCAATTGGTCTAATAATTTTTGGTTCATCAAAATTTGTTGAAATTTTAATTTCATTGAAAGGAAATAAATTTACATTTTGATCTTTCATTGCAACCTTTTCACTTTCGTTGAAATAAGTTTTTTCACAGATATTAACTTCTAATTCACTCTGCTCATTTGCAAAACCCGGAATTAAAACGAATTCATATTTTTCAACTTTATCATTTTCTTTTTTTGATATTGATGAAGAACCTTCACTATACGACAAACCGTTAACATCAACAGCTTTACCGGTTTCATCATAAATCATTAATGCAAAATCAGTTACTTTATTAAAATCTTCTTTGCTTAATTTAACTTCGAATTCTTTTTTAGTTTCACCATTTTTTAATTCAAAAGGAATTTTGTGAACATTATTTCCACTTATTTTTACGTTGTAATTTTTCTGATATCCAAGCAAATTTCCTTTTACTTTTAAGGATTTTTCTTCATCAAAATAATTAACAATTGTTAAAGATTTTTTCTCTGCAATAGAATTTTCAATAATATTTATTCCATCAATTTCTAAATTAAGATTGTAAATAGATTCTTGCGAAGATGTAAATTGTCCAAGTATTACAAGCTCATAAACACCCGGAGTTAAGTCATCAATTTGTTTTGTGCTATTGGCATTATCTTCCGAATCAAACATTCCAAAATATTTTTCTCTTCCATCGGGATCATGAAGATAATATCTCAACGAAGAAAAATCTTTACTATTTGCACTTAAATTAATTTTAAGATTTGAAGTTCCAACCGGAATTTTTAAAAAATATCTTTTGTGAATTCCGGGCATAATTTTTTCCGCTTCAAACATTTGACTGTAATTATTTGAAGAATTAAATTCGTAAGGAACAATAAAAGTTGCCATCAAATCAAATTCTGGATTTGCAGATTTATCAGCTCTTGTTGCAAATATTTTAGCATTATACAATCCGGGAGTTTTTAAAATTTCAGAATCAATAGTGGCGTTTACAATTACAGTTTGGTCATTTCTTAAATGAACATTTTTCTGTACGGGTTTTAGCCAATTTGCACTGCTCTTTAAATTGTACATTCTGTAAAACTTATCCGAACTGATTGTATTATTTCTACTAACTCTAAATGTAAACTTTTCTTTGCCTGTTAAAAATTCTGAATCTCTAACGTATAAATTTGAGGAAGTATTATTTGGCATATTTGGAGCAAATGCTTTTGTTGTATATGTTTCGAAATTTTTAATTTCATTGCTTTGAATATATTTTTTAAGCAAATTATATGCGGCTTCAATATTTACTAATCCACTTCCTTGATCAATAAAATCATAGCCAGTCATAGGCGTTGCGCTTTCTCTTAAAACTTTGTATAAAAATCGTGAAGGAATTTTAACATCGGGAAATTCTATTTTTGCAGCACCAAGTAATACTGACATAACTCCTGCTGAATAAGGTGATGCCATTGAAGTTCCCCAGAATCTGTCGCCATCACTAAAATTTGGAACAGTAGAAACACAAGCTCCGGGAGCAACAACATCCGGCTTACTAACTTCTCCACCACGTGAACTAAAATGTAAAATTATATCTTTATCTAAAGTTGTTCCATATAAATCATTTCCGACTTCTTGAGCTAAAACTGCTCCTGTTGAAAAAATTGATCCTAAAGTCGAAGGCAATCCAGTTGTGGAAATTCCAGGTCCCTCATTACTGTTTGAAGTTGAAATATATAAATAAGCATTGTTCTTAACCAATTCATCTAAAAATTTTTCTATTTCAGATTGCTGTTCAATTTCAGAACCAATTCCAAAACTCATATTTATTATGCAAGGTTCTTTTCTTTCTTTAGAAATTTTATCGGCATATAGATAAGCTTTTTTCATACTTTCCGTAACTGTTGCACCGCCGGCAAAATTATTATTCCCAAGTTTTAATCCCATAACTTTTGCGCCGGGAGCAATTCCATATAATTCATTATTGCCAATTTTATTACCAGCGGCAATTCCAGCACAGTGAGTTCCATGCGAGCCGTCATCAAAATAAAAACTTACTATTTGGGTTTCGGGAAAAATATTTAGTCCGAGTGCAAAACTGGGTAAGCCATTTTCTTTTGGGAATGTAAATACATCAAATTTTTCTTTATAATTTCTAAGCGGTTTTTCATCTTCTAAATTTCCGTTTCCATTTAAATCTAAATAGACAACCCAAAATTTTTCTCCTTCATTTTGAGTTTGAAATGTTACAAAATAAAATTTATCATCATTTTTTTTGTTGCCATTAATATCATCAACTCCTGAACCTGAATTTTTCCAAAGTGATTCTTCAACAACTCCAATAAAATATTTTTCATCATCGGATTTAAGTTTTAGATTATTTGCACCGGAAACTTTGTAACCTTTTTTTTCATTAACAAAAAAATCAACATCATTTTCTTCTTCAATTTCTGCTTCAAAAAATGGAATATCTCCTTGTCCCGTAAAATCTTGAACATCAATAACTTTTACTTCACCGGTTGATGTTGTTGTTAATCCATCAACACCCATATCAACACCTGTATCCAAAACAAGAATAATTGTTCCTCGTCCGTCATATTCCGGAAATTTTTCTTGAAAATTTTCAACACCTGTGTTTCTTAACGAAATGAAAGTTTGATCTTTTTGTTGTGCAAATAAAGTATTTATTGCAATCAAGATGAGTGAAATTCTAAAAATAATTTTCATGTTTTACCTTTTTTCTATGATTTTTTCTATTGATTTTTTTTGCTGATCAAGTTTGTTATAATCTAATTCAGAGCCAAGCACACTATGTGGAATAAGATATACAATCAACAGCAGTATGGCTCCAAAAGCTGCCCAAAGTTTTGGATTTCTACTTTTCTTATACATTATAAATGCAAATATCCAACCAAGAATTGTAATTAAAGTTTTGTTATCTGTTAAATCAATTCCAAACGGAAAGCCGGTCCAATATTCACCAAAAGCAAATTTTTGCATAATTGGGCCAAGAATAAATCCACCAACAATTAAAAATGCGAGAGTCCAAATTGTAAGTTTTTTAATATTTTTTCCATCGTTAAAATATTCAAATCCTGTTCGCGTTGATAAGAGCATTCCAAAAAACATTGCAAAAATATGCGGAATTAAAACATAGATGGGAACATCGCCTTTAAATCGAATTATAACCGGATGATCATTAGGAATTTTATTGATTTTATTTTGAGAATTAAATTCAACAAAATATTGAAGTTTACCCGCCGGAGGTTGATGCGGCAAACTTGCACTTAATTCTCCATTATTATTTCTCATTGGAATTTTCTGCCAATTATCAGAGGTTTTGTATCGTTTAAAAAATAAATCTCCAGAAATATTTTCATCATAAACATTTATTTTTACTTCGTGATCACTCAAACCGCCGTGAGTTCTATTTAGTTTATAAATTACTTCATTGTTGTTTAATTTTAATTCTCCGGTTATTGGGTAAGTTGGACCTGTAACTCTTTGATAAACAGCAGTCAATGCAGTAATTACAAAGGCAAGAATCCAAAGTAATACATTTTTTTTCATACACGATTTGGATTTTTATTAGCATAATGATTTTATAATTATAAACATAACCCTTTCTTAATATCGAAATCAACCTAATAATTAATATGGCAAATGTATGGATTTTACGCAATGATTTTTAAAGAAAGATCTCTAGAATTTTGTGCAGATTACATTTTCCGAGAAGTTTTGATAAAGAAAATTATTCTACGTAAACTTTTATTGCTTTGGTAAAATAATTTTTACTGAAGTTCCTTTTGTTAGCTCGCTGGTAATTTTTAATTCACCTTTCATGTACGAAATTAATTTATTTGCTAATGAAAGTCCTAAACCCGCACCTTCATATTTTCTTGTGTATCCAACATCTTCGCTTTGTTCAAAAATGTGCAAAATTCTTTTAAGATTATTGCTTTCAATACCAACGCCAAAATCTGTGATATTGATTTTGCCTCGTTCTTGTTTTTCACTTGTAGCAATAATAATTCTGCCTTTTTCATTGCTGAATTTAATCGCATTATCAACTATTTCGTTAATCGCCCTTATTAACTTTTCTTCATTTGCATAAATGAAAATTTCATACTCGGAAAGATTAAAAATAAAGTTGATTGATTTAGGTTTTGCTTGCTCGCACCAATAATCTTTATTTGAATTTATTAATGAATTTAATTCGATTTCTGTTAATTCAATTTCCTCGTTACCAGATTCTAAAAGTGAAACCTCCACAATATTATCAACTAATTTTAAAAGTCGATTTACACCTTCTTTTAAATATGTGGTCATTTGTGATGACGATTCAAAATTTTTAGCTTTTACATCATCTTCAAGCAAATCAGAATATCCAACAATTGCATTTAACGGCGTTCTAATTTCATGCGACATATTTGCAAGAAATGTTGATTTTAATTTGTTGAGACTAATTTCTTTTTTGTATGCATCTCTAAGTTTTCTTTCAATTTCAAGCTGTTCGGTTATGTCCGTCATACTAATTATAAACAGTTTTATATGATCAGAATTATCATCTGTAAAAGTTATTTTGCCCAAAAATCTTTTGTTGTTGTGAGATGTAAAATGAAATTGAGAATGAATTCTATTTGAATTATTCAAATTTGTTATTGAATGATTTATTGAATTAAATAATTCTTCCGATAAAATATTTTGGATTTTTGCTTCTGGATTTATTTCATTTTTTGCAGCAAGAATATTTTTATAAAAACTATTATTTGCGTTTTCAAAAATTAAATTATTTTTTTCTTTTCGAAGTATTAATATCGGATCGGAAATATTATTGATTATCGATTTTTGTTTCTGTTCGGAAATTTTCAGCAATCTCGCTTGTCTAATATGTTCGGTAATATCATTTGCAGTTACAATAAAACTTATTGATTTATCTATATTATCTTGAACAGTATTTAATCTAATTTCCTTATATAAAACTTCACCTTCGTGAGAAATATCGGAAATTACTTTCACCCAATTTTTATAATGGTCAACAGAAATTTGTAACTCATTTATTTCTTGTGCGGATAAATATTTTTTGAAAACATCAATTAAATTTTTGTTATAAAGTTCTTCAATATTTTTATGTAAAAAATCTTCAAATGAAGTTGAGAGATAATTTATACTTGCATTTTTATCTGCAAGCATTACACCCACATTTACGGATTCTAAAGCTTGATTGTAAGAATTGATTTTTTTAGTAATTCGTGTTCTATTATCTTGAGATTCAATGTAAACAATAAAAACATCTTCATTCTTGATTATTACTTTTTCAATATTTAACAAATATCCGCTGTAATAATTGTCTTCTTCTTTAATTACAAAATCCGTAGAAAAACTTGAAATTTTATTTTTCGTTAAATTATTAAATAGCGATTCTAAATCCGGCTCGGAATTAAAATCGAATAAATTTTTTCCTTCTTTGAATTTGTGCTTGATTCTTGCAGAATTGTTAGCATATAGAATCAGCCCGTTACCGTTCGATAGAATAACCGGCTTAGTATTGGGAAATTCTTCAAAAGATTCAAATTTACTGATAATATCTAAATCAAAATAAGAGTAATTAAGAGTATTTTTCAAATTAAATTCAATCTGTATTAATTATGTCTATTTGCTGAATAATAATCGGAATATTTGATTGGCTCTTTAGAATAAAATTCTTTTTTATTTTATCAGGATGTTTTGTTGTAATAAATGTATAAATAACTTTAAGAATGTAATTAAGCTCATTATATATGCCGTTTTCAATACCTGCCAAAATTTCATCATAAATATTTTGCAAAATTGAAGCTTTAAATTCATGAATTTCCATTCGATTAAAAAATCTTTTTAAAGAACCAATTTCAATCTTTTCCGGAATTTCGAGAATTGTTATTTCATCTTTTTGAACTTCAATTCTGGCTTCAAAGTTTACCTTTTTATTATCTATAAATCCGGCTCTGAATACCGAAAATTCTTGATGTGAGTTTGTGTAAAGCTCATTAAAATTTATTATTGTAAAAAATTCAATATCATCAACAATAAAATGGAAAAGCATTTCTTCTTCCGATGGATATTCAAGATTTAGGATTTGCCAATTTATTTTCGACATCAATTTTGCAAGCGGAGAAAATAATGCGGAATCTTTTTTATGTTTATCATAATTATTTGCGTGAATGTAATATGGATTTACGGAATGAACTTTTGTTCCGCTTTTAAATTTATCATGTGGATTAATATTTATAATTTTTTCTAACATTATTCTCCTAAAATCATTATCGGTACATGAGATCAAGAGTTTAATAGAAGTAATTGAGGAAAACCAGGAAAAATTATTACACTAAATTTTCAGCATTTTATTATCTAATGCGTAATCTGTAATTTCCGCACCTTGTAAGTTCTGAAGTGCTTTAACAAATTCTTGAATTCTTTTTAGTGATTCTTCAATCACAAAAAAATCATCGCTGATATTTTCTTTTTTGGAATCAATTTCATCCTTCAAAGATTCGACTGACATTTTTAAACTGCTCAACGGATTATTAATTTTATGACCGATCGTACAAGCTAATTCAATAACGGCTTTATTGTGTTCAATATTTTTTAATTCATTCTGCAAATTGTGAATTCTAATTCCGGATCTAATTCTTGCAACCAGTTCTTGATTATCAATCGGTTTCACTAAATAATCATCGGCGCCGGTATCTAAACCTTCAACTCTGTCTTTCAGCGAAGTTCTTGCGGTTAGCAAAATAAAATAAATGAGTTTAAATTCTTCTTTACTTTTTACAATGTTGCAAAGTTCAATTCCGTTTAATTTGGGCATTGTCCAATCAGCCAATATTATTGCCGGTTTGAATTCACTAATAACATCAAGCGCTTCTTCACCGTTATTTACACTTTTTATTGTGTAACCATTTTTTGTAAGAAGTCTTTCATAAATAAATCGCGAATCTTCTTCATCTTCAACAATTAGAATTTTGTTTTTATCGTTCATTGTAAAACTTTATTTTATTTAATATAAGATTATTGATAAATATTGATTAAAAATAATTTTAAAATAATTATCAACAATTTAGGATAAAAGCTAAGAATTTTTTCTGTTTATATCCACAGAATTGGGAAGTACAAAATTTATGTTTTACTGGGAGTATTTTACGATAATGCTAATTCTACGATTTACAACGTCGTTCGGATCATTTACGTTGCGTAATCTATTATCTGCGTAACCTCTAATTTCATCAATTTGATCATTTTTTAAACCGCTGGAAAGTAATATTCTTCTCGCAGAATTTGCACGATCCGCACTCAATTCATAATTTGAATATCCGTCTTGCCCATTTGAGAAAGGGCGAGAATCTGTATGACCTTCTACAACAATTTTATTATTAACTTGAATCATTTGTTTTCCAATAATTGAAAGAATAGATTTTGCTTTTTCACTTAAGATTGAAGTTCCGACTTCAAAAAAAGCATCATTACTCGATTCCATTATTTCAATTCTCAAACCTTCGTCAGTTACTTCAATATCAATTTGATCAATTAACTCTTTAAAATCTTGATTCTTAAGATTATCTAATAACTCTTCCCCCATTGATTCAAGTCGTTCTTTTTCAATTTCTTTTTTTTGCAAATCTGTGAGGGGAGAAGGAATCATTTGCTGTTTGCCTTTTCCTTCAATTGCGCTTGGACCGTTGCCAACTCCAAATCCGCTGGGATCATTAAAATATCCGGCAATATTTTCTTTCACTGCTTGATCTTGACCAAGAATCCATAGCACAATAAATAAAGCCATCATCGCTGTTACGAAATCTGCATAAGCAACTTTCCATGCACCTCCATGATGCCCATGTCCACCGTCTATAATTTTTTTTACAATTATCGGTTTATCGTTGCCTTGATCCGCCATTATTCTGTTTTACCCCTTAAGTAATTTTCCAACTCAGAAAATGATGGTCTTGTATGTGAGTTTATTGTTCTTCTTCCAACTTCAACCGCAACAATTGGAGGATTTCCTTTTGCATATGCTATAACACATTCTTTAATTGTTTCAAGATATCTTATTTCGCCTTCAATCATGTGCTCAATATTTGTTGCCAATGGACCAACAAAACCATAGGATAATAATACTCCCAAAAATGTACCAACAAGCGCTGCGGCAACATGGTGACCAACGGCTTCAGCACCGGCATTAATACTACCCATTGTTACAATAATTCCCAAAACTGCGGCAACAATTCCCAATGCCGGAAATGCATCGCCGAGTTTACTCAATAATGCATAAGTGGGATGTGTTTCGGTTTTGTAAGTTTTAATTTCAATATCCATTAAAGCTTCAACTTCATGTGGAGGAACTCCGCCGGAAAGCATAACTTTTAATGTATCGCATAAAAACGTAATTGCAGTTTTATTTTTTAATAATTTTGGATCAGATTTAAATACATCACTTTCACTCGGGTTTTCAATATGTTTTTCAATTGCTAACAAACCATCTCTTTGAGCTAAAAGGAATAAATCATATAATGCTTTTAGAAGTGATAAATTTTCTGGTTTAGAATGATGTTTATGACTAATTGCTTTAGGAATTGCAGCAACAATATTTTTTATATCATCAATCGATGCAGAAATTAATAAGCTTCCGATTGCGGCTCCGCCAATTGTTACAAATTCCGAAGGCTGAAGCAAAACTAAAAGCTGTCCGCCCGCCATTGAAAAACCAACAATTAAGCTGGCTATTACAACTATAGCTCCAATAATTATAAACATAATTTTCTATCAATTTTTAGTTATTAAATTTTGTTTATTACTTTTATTTAGCTCATGCTCTATTTGCTTAATTATCAGTTCTGCAAACATCCAATCAGAAGGTTTTGCAAATTCTTTTTTTGATAAATCATTTAATAATTCTTTAACAATTAATCTCGAACTTTTTCCGGCAAAATCTATAAGTACATTAACAATATTTTTTAGATTTTTCGGTTCTCTATTCTCAATTGCCTCAGATAAATTTATTTTGTACTCGCTAAACTTTTCTATAAAATCTAATTCATTTTCGTTTTTTTGCACCAGAACATTTTGATATTCATTTTCGGTTTCAGTTCCGAAGCATTCAAAATTTAATAATTCATTTACTGTTGCTTTTAGCTGTTTAATATTTATCGGCTTAGCTAAAACTCTATCTGCACCCGCTTCAATTGCCGCAATTACATTATTTCTTCCGGCATTAGCACTTATAACAATTACCGGAATTTCTTTAATATCATTCAAAACTTTTTTCAGCTGAAGCATTTTAATGCCGTCAATATTCGGCATCATCAAATCTAAAAAGATTATATCGGGTTTAAATTCTGCAGAATCCTGTAAACCTTCGTAACCATTTGTACTGGTTTTTACGGTAAACCCGTATCTTTCTAACAATGTTTTCAGATATTGTAGTATCGAATAATTATCATCAATTATTAATACCTTAACATTATTTTTTGTCATCTTTTTTAATTTTGTTAATCTTTAATGATTTCAAATTTTCCGGCAATTCTTTATTTAATTTAGCAGTCGAATTTTTATTGTTCTCAATTATCTGCTGATATATTTCTTCTCTAAAAATTGTTATATCTTTTTCGGCTTCAATTCCAATTTTAACATGATTATCGGAAATTGAGATAATATTTAAAACAATATTGTTTCCAATTCTAATTTTCTGATTTTCTTTTCTCGTAAGTATTAACATTTTACAATTCTCAATTATTTACAAAAAGTGGATAGTCCAAAGGTAATTCTTCGTTTTCTGATATTTTTTGAAATCCTATTTTTTCATTGTGATCAATAAACACGGGTGCTTTAAGATTTATTGTAATATTTTCCGGCTGCTTATCTAATCTTACAATTCCATATGGTTCAAAATTATTCTCTTTGCTAAATTCCTCTTGAAGTAATTCAATTGGAAATAATGGAAAAATAATTTCCGGCTGATCAACAGAAGTAAGCCAAGAAAAAAAACTGTCTTTTTCGTTAATCAATATAAAGTTTTTCAATTCTTCAAATCCAAGAATACCTTCTTTGAATTTTAATATTGAATCTTCCTTATATTCTATTTCACCAAATTGTTTGTTTTGAATCTTCATATTCTTTTCTCTTATTTGTTTAAAATTACTATGTCAACTCTTCTATTTAGGCTTCTTGATTCCGGAGTATCATTTGCGGCAACCGGTTTAAATTCAGAATTTCCAACAACAGAAACTCTTTCTTGATTTAGCCCTTGCTCATGCATTAAGTAATACGCCGTATTAGTTGCTCTTTCCATTGATAAATGCCAGTTAGATGGAAACTCGGCTGTTTCAATTGGAATATTATCCGTGTGACCTTCAATTCTTATATCGTTTGGTAAAGTTTTTAACAATTGCGCCATTTTATTCAATATTGGATGTGATTCTTCGGATAATTTAGCTTCTCCGGATTCAAACAAAATATTATCTAAAATGCTGATTACAATTCCTCTTTCGTTTTCCATAATTTTGATATTATTTGAATACTCGTATTCATTAATAAAATTTTGTATTGAACTTTTAAGAGTTTCTTTCCCGTCACTTATATCTAAATAATCAGATTTATATTCCGGATCGGCAAAATATTCGTTGCCAAAATAATTACCCATATTCTCCATCATTTTTTCATACTTAGAAACATCAACGTTTGAAATTGCATATAGAATAATAAATAACCCAAGCAGCAAGGTAATTAAATCTGCATAAGTTAAAAGATATCTTTCGGGATTTGATTCTTCAAATAATTCCGAATCATCATCTTCTATCTTACGCCTATTGATCCTTGTTCTTTTTGAGGTAATAAGCTCATTAGCCGTGATTTTACTATCGATGGGATTTCCCCACTTTGTATAGCCATCACTCCTTCTAATGAAAGTTCCATCATATGTTTTTCGTCTAAGTGACATTGTTTTAATTTATCTGCTATTGGTAACCAAATTAAATTTGCGCTGAGTATTCCCCACAATGTTGCAATAAACGCAGTTGCAATATTATGAATTAAAGTGTTTGGGTCTTTTCCGGCATTGGCTAAAGTCATAATTAATCCCATTACGGTTCCAATAATTCCCATTGTAGGAGCATAACCTCCCATTTTGCTGAACATTGAAATATTTTGATTATGTCTATTTGCCATTGCTCTAATTTCACCGTATGCAATTAATTCTAATTGTTCAATATCCGTACCATCCATTACAAAGTGCATCATTTTTTTTGGAAACGGGTACATTAATTTGCTTATATGATTTTGAATTGCAAGAATTCCTTCTTGTCTGCTTTTTACCGCAACATTTACAAAACCATCAATTAATTGTTTAATATCGTACTTTGGTGGAAAATAAGCCATTCTTATTAACATAAATATTTTTTTGAACTTATCAATTCCAACACCGATTATTGTTGCTGAAAAAGTTCCGCCAAAAACAATAAGCATTGCAGGCAATAAAAACAATGCGTTAAAAGAGCCGCCTTCTAAAAGAAATGCGCCAAATATTGAAACAAATCCTAAAAGTAAACCGTAAAGACTTCCGCTTTTTCTGAACATTACATGTAATCCAGTAATGATTTGGGTAATATCATTGAGGAAATTTTATAACTTACATCCAATGCATATTGCGAATTTTCTAAATCCAGCAAAGCTCTTGCAACATCCACATCTTTTTCAACCGATAATAATTCTGTAAGTTCAATTTCTTTATTTAATAAAATTTCTTGTGTATCAGATAGTTTATTGGAAATTCCGCCGGCTTCCGAAAGTTTATTTAATATATGCTGATTAAAATCCGTTACTAATTGCTGCTGTTCTTGGGTTGGTTTTTCACCGGCTAATAATTTTTGTTTTATCTGAATCAATGTATTAAAGATATCTGCTTTTTGATTTAGTGAATTGCTTAAATCTGCCGGCGAGCTTTGTTCGGTTAATGAATTTAGATCTAATACAACATCAATTTTATTAGCAGTATTCTGAATTTTAACTTCTCCGAAAGTATCACCATTTATTGATTCAAATTCTCCGGTTGCGGCATTAAATGAAATATCCGAAACTGTTTCTGTAGAAACAACATTTGAATCACTATCTACAACACTGTAATTCAGATCATAAGTATTTGCAGAAGTTGATGTGTATGTTAAATTTAAAGTATATTCATTTCCTTCGGCATCATAAATTTTACTTGAAGATGATTGATCAACTCCAATTCCGGCAGTTGAATCCAAATTTCCATTTTGCTTTACAACGCTTAAAAATAAATCCTTTCCGGAAATATTAAATTTTTGTGTTATACTTGAAGCAATTTTTACAACTCTATCTCCGCCTATGTGACTATTATTTGTAACAATATTATTTGCTTTATCATAGTAAAATGGCTTTGAGCTATTCTCGGTTCCGCTAAAATTATATTGCCCGTTAAATTCACTGTTTGCCAAATCGACTAATATTTCAATTGCCGAATCGATGCCGGTTGCAAATGAATCAAGTTCATCAGTAACAATTGCAGAATTTAGTTTGGTTAGTTCAATCATAGTATTTTGAACAGTCGTCTGCATATTTTCCATTGATAATATTGCATCATCAACCATTGATAAACCATAGTTTATATTGCTTTTGTAAGTTTCAATATTACTTAGCTGATTTTGAATTCTCATAATTCTTGAATTGCTGAGCGGATTATCAGAAGGTTTATTAACCTTACTTTGCGTAGTTAATTGATATTGAATTTCGGCAAGTGTGCTTTTATTCTTGCTTACATTTTTCATAAAATTTGTTTGAAGTAACGTATCCGGAACTCTCATAATTATACCAAGTTTATTAGTGTTTCTAATAATTCATCTGCAACATTTATTAATTTTGCCGCCGCATCATATGATCTTTGATACTGCATAACATTTACCATTTCCTCATCGGTAGAAACTCCGGAATATTCTGCTCTTTGGTTTTGCAGCTGATTTAAAACCAAAGAATATGATTCTGCATTTTGCTCTTGTAAATTTATTTCATTTGCAATTCCGCTTATTAACTCTGAGTACATTACCGAAAGTGTATTTCCATCGAGAACTTCAGAGTTTTGTAATTCAGCCATCATCAAAGCAATTTTGTTATCGCCGTTTATTCCATCGCCGCTTGCTGCAATATTATCGCTATCTTTTAAAATTTCTTCATTTATATAAAGTACGCCATTTTCAAAATTTGTAAAAAATTCAACATCGGTTTTAGCGGGATCAGTAATCGTAAATCCTTGCTTGTGAACAATATTTACGTTCTCCATTAATGTTGTTGTAAGAATATTTAGTTTGTTCAATTGATCCGGCAATTCTTCATTAAAAATATTTAACAATCCATTTAACTCACCGCCTTGCAAAGTTGCCGAAGCTGATTTTTCCTCATTCATTAAAGAAATTGTTTCTCCATCTTGAACAAGATCAAACGTAACATGATGCAAACCATCTACGGCAAACATTCCGCCAATTGAAACATTTGCAACATTATTTTTATCATAATATACATTTATGCTAGCATACTGACTTAATTCATCAATTAATGATTCTCGTTTATCAATTAAATCATTTGCATAATGATCAACAACGGAAGCCTCATAAATTTGTTTATTTGTTATATGAATTTGTTCAACGATTCCATTTATTGTATCAACCATTGCACCGGCTTCGTTTTTAACATCAGCTTTGGTTTGACTAATTCCCTTATGAATACTTTCAATTTTTTCAGAAAGTGTTTGGGCAGTTTGGACTACACTTGTTCTAAGTGAAGACGACAAAGGATCAACCGCAAGTTCATCCCAAGAATTAAAAAATGAATTTATTAAATTCGAAAGTCCATATTCCGAAGGTTCCGAAAACATACTTTCAACTTGCTTCAGCATTGATGATCTTTTATTGGCATCATAATAATTTTGATTGTTTGCTCTAATTTGAGTATCGGTAACTTGATTTCTTATTCGCAAAACCTCATCAACCGCAACACCGGTTCCAAAAGAAAATACAGCTCTGTGATCCGGAGGTGTTGCCCCGAACATTACTACTTGTCTACTGTAAGCCGGGTTATTAGCATTTGCTAAATTTGTAGAAGTTACAGACAATGCCTGCTGATGAGCGAACAAACTGGATTTTGCAATCCCGAAAATACTGTTTAGTGCCATTTCATCCTTTCCTATCTACAATAGCTCTATTCTTTGAATTTAGTACAGCCGTAATTGTTTCGTTTATTAAACTTCTGGATTGCTGAATAAGAATTAAGTTTTGTTGATTTATTTTTTGTATTTCTTTAATTGTTTTTTTAATACTTATTTCAAGCGAAGAAATAATTTTAAATAAATTACTGTCTATTTTATTTTTAATATTCTCGAGTAATACTTCAAGTTTATATCTCGCATTAGTAATATTAAACTCTGTAAATATTTCTTCCATTAATTTCAGTCGAGTTTCTTCAGTTAGTTGAATTGATAAAAGTAATTTTTCCTCTTTAGATACGGATTCTTTTATATTTTCATTTCTGCAATTAACCAAAGCAATTTGTTTTTCAAGCACGGACTGTAATAATTTTTCTAGATTTATATTTTGCTTTTCCAATACTGCAATCAATTTTTCAATGTTCATTTTTTATTCCAATATATTTATATAGTTGTTAACTCGTGCAATATAATTTTGAGTTTCCTTAAATGGAGGAACACCATCATATTTATTAACGTTGCCCGGGCCCGCATTATATGCCGCTAACGCAAGTGTTGTATCTCCATTATATTGTTTTAATAATTTCGATAAATATTTAACTCCGCCGTGAATATTATCTTTCGGATCAAAGGGATTTAAAACGCCCATATCTGTCGCCGTTGAATCCATTAACTGCATTAACCCTTTTGCATCAGCTTTTGATTTTGCATTAGCGTTACCTGCTGATTCTGTAAGTATTATCGACTTAATTAATTTTTTATCTACATCATATTTATTAGATGCTTCCGCAATAATCGGTTCAAATTTTTCTAATCTTTTTAATGCACTATTACTTGGAGTAGTTTTTTCAATATTCTTTATAGCTTCGGTAACTTTACTATCAACAGCATTTACATTAGGTTTCGAAATATTTTTTTTATTCACAGCATTCAGATTTTCACCGGTCATACTTTTATATATTTTATCTGCAATTCCCATTCCCTTTGTGTTGGAAATATGTTTTGCCATTTCTGTTTCAAACAAAACATCTAATACATCGCCGCCATAATTTTCATTTCCAAATAAGCCATCTGTCGTTTTTGTCATACTCTTTATCATCATTGCAGTAAGCATACTTTCAAAATCTTTTGAAGCTTGTGCTAATTTTGTTTTCTCTTCTTTTGAATATCTTTCATCTGCAATTTTACCTTGCTTAATGTGGGATTCCGGTTTCGTTATTTTTAATTCTAAATAATTCATTTTACATTATCACTAATTCTGCAGTTAGCGCGCCGGCTTCTTTCAATGCTTGAAATATTGCTATAATATCTCTTGGTGAAACCTTTAATGAATTTAACGCAGCAGCAACTTCCTGAGCATTTGATGCACCATCAATTGTATAAGTGCTTGTTTCATTTTCATTCTCTTTAACATCCGGAACTTGATTATTAAATAACATCGTATTTCCCTGTGAAAATGGTGAAGGCTGAGATATTAAAGGAAATGATTTTATAGTAATATTTAAACTTCCGTGAGAAATTGAAACCGGTGCAATTCTTACATTTGTGCCGGAAATTACAGTACCTGTTCTTTCATTCAATACAACTTTTGCTATTACATCTTTTTGCACATTTATTAATTCAACTCTTGAAAGAAAATCAGATATATTATTTTCACCGGTTGGTATTGCTAAAGATACTTCAGCGGCATCAATAGATGTCGCAATTGTTGAACCAAATACTGTGTTAATAGAATCTGCAATTGATTTTGAAGTTGTAAAATCCGGATCTTTCAGTACAACGCTTAATTCTGTTGGAGCAAAACCTTCTTCAAGAATTGGTTTTTCTAAAACGCCTCCATTAGGAATTCTTCCGCTCAGTGCATGATTTTTAGCAACTCTTCCGCCACTGCTTGTGTTTATATCATAACCGCCGATTGATATTGCACCTTGACTCATTGCATAAACATTACCGTCACTTTTTGAAAGAGGTGTCATCAATAAAGTTCCACCCATTAAACTTTTCGCATCTCCTAGTGAAGAAATTGAAACATCAAATTCGCTTCCTTGTTTTGCTAAATTACTCACCTTTGCAGTTACCATAACTGCGGCAACATTTCTTGTTCTTAAATTTGCATCCGGAACAGTAATCCCAAATCTTTTTAACATACTTGTTACTGATTGAACTGTAAATGTTGATCTATAACTATCGCCGGTGCCGCTTAAGCCTACAACTAATCCATAACCAATTAGCTGTTCAGAGTTTATGCCTTTGAAATATGCAATGTCTTTTATTCTTTGGCTATAAATTAAGTTTGATAAAAACACTATTAATAAAATTGATTTAATAATTTTCATATTCTTCCTCTAAAATAACCAATGGAAAAGTTTTGTTATCCAACCCGGATCTTGCATATTCTTTATTTGTCCTTCACTTTGGAAAATAATTTCCGCATCGGAAATATTATATGAATAAACTGTGTTATCAGTTTGAATATCTGAGCTTCGTACAATTCCTCTAATTGTAATCATTTGTTCTTCATCATTAATTACAATTTTTCTGCTTCCTTTAATTCTTAATAATCCATTTGCTAAAACTGAATCTATCATTGCGCTTAATTTTGTTCTTACCATTCCTGAAGATTTTGCAGAGCCGCTTCCTTTAAAATCATTTCTTGAACCTAAATCTAAATCAACACTTGGCAATGCTGTTGCATCCAGACCCCCATCAAGTCCAAACCCCACATCACTTTCTCTTCCTGTTGATTTCTCAGCTTCATTTGATGCTTCGGAAGATTCCACAACTATTATTGTAATAGCATCTCCAAGACTTGCTGCTTTATAATCTGAGAATAATGATCTAAATCCGTTTTGAGTCATATTTTGTCCATTTACTAAAAATGGAATTGATAAAATAAATACTATAATATTTTTCATTTTTTACTCAACTATTTTTACTGTATTATAATTTATTATTACCGCTTTGAATATTTTTTTATCTTCAGTTCTAATTTTTATAACATCTCCTACCTTCCCTTCAGTTCTGGCTGCTGCGTTAAAACTTATATGAATAATTCCCTTACTGTAAACTGCATTTACGTTGTCTCCGATTTTAACATCGGGAATTACCTCAACCATATTTTTACCAATAACTGATTCTGAAGAAATATTAATTCTTGCTCTAAATTTATTTATGTTATCAAAATTTAAAATTGGTTCTGTTCTAAGTGATGTAATTTCCTTTTCTTCAATAATAAAATCGCCCAAATTTAGTTCTTCATCTTTGTTAATGTTTCTTGTAGAAACAAGAACATCCTGATATAATTTCATTTTAAGAGTAATTATTCCTTGCTTTGTTTCTCCGTTTTGCATAAAATAATTTACTGGAACGTAAGCGTAATTATTTTCAAGTTTGAATTCTCTACTTTCATCCGGAATAATATTTTTATTGCCTGGTTTAGTGATTTCATACTCGTACTTTTTAAAATTGCTTAAATGTTTCTTTAAATAATTTTCAATTACTTCATTGCTATTTGATAAAAGTAAAATTCCCAACAATATTTTAATTGCTAAAATCATTTTATCGTTTTAAATTATTTGCAATTGACATCATTTCTTCAACAGTTTTAACAGTTTTAGAATTTATTTCGTAAGATCTTTGTGCAGAAATCATTGAGATCATTTCCTCTACAATATCAACATTGGATGATTCTAAAAAACCTTGATTCAATTCACCAAAACCTTCTTGTCCGGCTTGACCAAGTATAGGCGAGCCGGAAGCTTCGGTTTCGTTATATAAGTTATCACCAATTGCTTGCAGACCTCCTGGATTTACAAATTTTGCGAGTTCAATTGTTCCTAATTCAATAGTATCGCCGCCAACTTCAGTGGAAGAAATAATTCCATCTCTTGAAATACTTATGCTTCTTACATCTTCATTCAATGTAAATCCGGGTTCTAAAACATAACCATCCGCTGTAACCATTGAGCCTTCAGAAGATATTTTAAATGATCCATCGCGTGTATAAGAAAATGTTCCGTCACTTTTTCTAACTTGGAAAAATCCGTCTCCATTTATTCCAACATCAAATTGTTGTCCTGTTTGCTGTAAATCACCCTGCACAAAAAGTTTTTGAGTTGAAGATGGCTTTACTCCACTGCCGACTTGAATTTTTGTATTTGAATTTTCCACCGATCCGGGAATAACAGTGTTTTGCGGATTTGCAGAAATTTCTTGATAAATTAAATCCTTAAATTCAGCACGGTTTTTTTTGAAACTCGTGGTGTTCATGTTGGCTATATTATTGGATATAACTTGAATGTTTATTTCTTGAGCATACATTCCCGAAGCGGCACTTTTTAAAGCTCTTGTTGGCATTTATTTATTCCTCTTAAATTTTTCCGATTTCTTTACTTTGACTTAGCATTCCATCCAAAGATGTAATCATTTTCTGTGATGCTTCGTAATCTTTTTGCAATTGTATCATTGCCTGCATTTCTAAAATAGGATTGGTGTTAGATCCCTCTATAAATCCTTGATGAATTTTAAACTCACTTTTATCCGCATTATTAAAATCTTGTTCAGCATAATAAAATGTTTGGTTCTCTGATCTTTCCAACATTTCCGGCTGTTCAACATTTACTAATTTTAAATAATCAATAAAAAATTCACCTACTTTTATTTGTCCATCATCTGTAACTGTAATTTCACCTTTTGATTTTAAAAGTGATTCATCCAAATTTATATTTCCCTTTTCACCTAAAACTTTATTGCCGTCTTTCGTTGTTAAATATCCTTCTTCATCAATTTCAAATTGACCATTTTTTGTTAATTCAATTCCGCGTTCCGTATTTACGGCAAAAAAAGCTTTGCCTGAAATTGCAAAATCTAACGGATTATCCGTTTCGAGAAATTCGCCTTCAGAAAAATCCGTAACTTGCTTCACACCTTCATTTTCGGCTCTTTCCATATATTCTGCAAATGGAATTTCTCGCTTGAATCCATTTGTACTTAAGTTGGCAAGATTATTTGCAACAATTTGTATGTTATGAATTTTATCATTCATACTTTTCGATGCATTGTATAAACCTTTTATCATTTTCTTTCCAAATTATTTTGAAGTTTTAATATAAATTCAGAAAACTCTTTTGCAATAATTTTTATTGTTCTATCTTCTTTAATATTTTCTGATAAAGAATTATTTAAAATTGCGTTATCATTTTTCATTACTTTAAATTTTCTTGCTAATTCAATAATAAGTTTTATCATAAAAGTTACTTAAGAAACCAGTTTGTTAATTCCATTTTTGTGAAAGCTTTTCTCTGCCGAATAAATCTGGTCCTCTGTAATATTTAACTCCACATTTATTTGCCACTTTTCATTAATTTCTTTTTTAAATTCATCAATTTCCTGAAGCAATAAATTGTTTTCATAATTTTCAATATCAATACTTCCAACAAGAAAATTATTTCTTAAAAAACCTTTTATCTTTGCCGGAATTTCTCCATGCTCAAATTCTAATTTATAAGATGGCATTCCGTTTGATAAAAAAAGTTTTTTAATATTGTATTTTATAAATGAAAAACCACTGCCTCTTTTTACTATTACAAAATCGGGATAATAATCATAATCTTTAAATACCGATTTTTGTAAAATGTATATTGAGCTAAACTTTATAAATTCATCAACTTCTTTTGATGAAAATTCTGCATCATTAAAATATTTTATAAGTTTTAGTAAAACTTCCGATTTGTTCTGCAATGAATTTGTGTTTTCTCTTTTTACATCATAGATTAAATTTGTGTTAACTTCATTTAACAAGTAAACATCTTCTTGATTCAGCATTAAATTTTTAATAGAATTAAATAAATATTTACACGTTGTAGAAAATGAAATTGCAAATAAATTTTCATACAAATCTAAAATCAATGGAATGTCTTTTTCTGAATATTTCCAAATTAGATTTATCAAAAGAGAAAGTTCCAATTCTTTTACTTTAATTTTTTGTGTAATATTTTCTAATTGCAAATACTTTGATTTTATTAATGGTTTTTCTTCTTGAATAATTTTTGTTAACAGATCCTTAGTCCTTTCTGTATTGCTGATTTTAAACTTTTCAGAGATCTGTTCAAAAAGAAAATTCTTATTTCTTAACAATATTTGATTTAGATTTAATGAAAGTGTAATCGGTCTCTTTTCAACAACAACAGCAATTAACTCAGCTTTTAGTGGAATTTTTTCATCAAATTCGGCAATAAATATTTTGCCGTCAATTAATACTTTTACGGAATGACCAAATATTTCCAAAGGAATTAGACTAACTAAATTATTTTTTTCTGGTAAATATATTTCAGCATTAACTGAGTTTCTCACTCTAGTTAAAGATTCAAAATCAATCATATTTTTCATTGTATTTTTCATCTTGATTGCTGGTAAAGTTTTTGAATTTTAGCTGCTAAAAATATTTCTCCTTTTCCAATATTTAATTCTCTTGCCTTTTTACTAATATTGGCTGAGTCCATCACAAAACTTTTCATAACTTTTTTTAGTGATTTTCTTTTCTTACTTCTTACTTTGTCATTTACAAAAGTGAATTTTTCATTTCTCAATGCTTGAATATTTTTTTTATAACTTTGGTCAAATTGTCTTTTAACATTGTTTCGTGTTTTCTTCCAGTAAAATAAAACCATTAATAAAACAGTAATTTCAAATACAATAATTCCGTTCCGCAATAATTTTTCTGTACTATACGAAATGAAAGATTCTGTTGTAATACTTGATTCCGTGTTTTTATTTTCATTTAAAACATTTTTATTATCCTGAGCAAACAATTGCACATTGAGAATAATGAAAACGAATATTGTTAATACCAGCTTTCTCATTTTCTAATTTTCCTTTTTAATGGGAACTTCAAAACCAAAGCTGCGCCGCTATTTTCAAAAGAATCAAATTCTAAATATCCTTCATGCTTCTTCATCAAATTCTTAATAATATTTAACGATAAATTTTTCTGAACTTCTTCTTTATTTTTTATATCAGAATCTGAAATTCCGCTTGTTGTAATAACTCTTAGAATAATGTTATCTGATTTATATCTTGTTTGAAGTATAATTCCGCCTTTTCTTGTTTTATAACTTTTGATGACCGTAAAAACATTTGTCAGCAATTGATATATATAATTAGGGTGACTAAGTATAGAAGGCAGATCTTCTTCAAAATCAAGAATACACTCAAAGTTTGCATTCTCTAAAGTAGATTTGATAAGGTAAAAATAATCTTTAATAATATCGTTAAGATTGCATGGTTTTATTTTTACATCTTTGTGACTTACATCTGCGAATTTTACAAGCCGCCCAATAACAACATTTATTTTTTTAATTTGCGCTTTTATTTGATTTAATTCGCCGCTGTTTTTGAATTCAGATTTTAGAATATCAACATTGCTTGTAATTACTTGAAGCGGTGTTACAATATCTTCAACAATTCCTTCGGTTAATTCGCCGATTGCCGAAAGTCTGAAATCATTTGAAAGTTTTGCCTGGTAAGTTTGAAGCTCTTCATAAGTTTCATTTAATTTTTCACTAAGTTTTATTTTCTCTAGCTTTCCAAGTAATAAATTCAAGAACATATTTATGTTTTTCTTTTCCAGCTCACTAATATTTTTTTCATTTAGCGAAGTGAGTATTGAAAGAATTCCATAATTTTTCTTTTCATCATAAACCGGAAATATTAAGTAAAATAATTTTGCTCCATTAGAATTATAACTTTCCAATTCCGGAACTGTCATTATTTTTTTATCCGAATAAATTGAATTAAATATTCCCTGTTGATTAAAATGATTCATTGTTTTTACAATATTTGTATTTTCGTTTTCATCAACCGGAACAAGCTTTCTGGTAAACTCATTATAAAATAAAAGTGAAACTGTTTTTACCGGAATTATTCCTTTCAAATAAAGTAGAAATTTTTCCATTAGAATTTTTACGTTGAAATCATTTTTAATATCTTTTTCAAAAGCCATTAAATTTTGAATAAAGTAAGAATACTTTTCCAACTGTTTCAATTCGTCTGAAACTAAATTAGGTTGATATTTTTCTTGGTTGTAAAGTGATAATTCACCCAACGATTTATAAAAAGGTTCAACCTTTAAAGTATTTTGTTTGTGTAAAATCATTTCGCAAATAAATCTGAGTTAACTTCTTTAGCAAATAATTCTCTATAACTTTCAATAAAGGAATTTAATTCTTCATCGGAAGTAATTCCCAATGTTCCTAAGACTGATTTATCAAGTTCAATACCTTTATCCAAATAGAAAGTTCCGATTTCTAATTTTTGTGTCATATAATCAACAAGGTGAACAATTGAAATTAGAACATCATTTTCCGGAGCTAAACTTGGCTGATGATGATTAAGAATACAGTTTGATAAATGTTCGGGCAAGTGCCATTTGTTTGCAAGAAAATTTCCAATTTCTTGATGATCCAATCCTAAATATTTTCTCTCTGTTTCCAACAATGGCGAATTTAAATTTCTTATATCTTCAGAAATTGCTTCAAATTCATTTCTGAAAAATTTGTGCATAACCGGAACTCCTAAATCGTGCAACAATCCAGCTACGAAAGCCTCGCTTCCAATTCTGAAACCCAAATCTTCTGCAACTCTTTTGCATGCAGTTCCTGCAAGCATTGAGTGAACCCAAAATTCTTTCTGATCAAGATATTTATCAGATTTGTTTTTAAACGAATCAACCATTGTTAATGCAACAACAATATTTTTAATATCTTGATAACCAATTATTAATATTGCAAAATCAATTGTTGATACTTTTCTTGTTAATCCGTAAAGCGGCGAATTAGCAATTGATAAAATTTTTGTAGATAATCCTTGGTCCTTTCCAATCATTCTGCTAAGCGCTGCAGTATTGGTTGTAGGATCATCAAGAAGTTTTGAAACTTCCAACATTGTTGCAGACATTGCGGGCAGATTATAGACATTGGATAATGCTAATTCTGATTTTCTCCTTCTGTCCTGTTTTACTTGCTCTTCCATTTTTAGTCACCTGTTTATTGTTTGTTTATAAATTTATTGAGTCAACTTGATCTTGAAATAATTCTTTATAACTGAAAATAAAATTTTCTAAATATTCCGAATCTCCCAATCTTAAAATTTCTATAATTGCCGTATCTAAAGTTGTGGTATTGTCCCAGCTAAAATCTCCAATCATTAATTGCTTTGTCATATAATCCGCAAGATGTACAAGTGCAGTTAATTCGCGATTATTTTCTGCTTCGGATGGTTTATGATGAAAATTTATAACATCTGCAATTGCAATTGGTAAATTCCATCTATCAACTAAATATCTTCCTATTTCCTGATGTGTAATTCCCAAATGAAGTTCTTCTGCTTCTAAATAACTTAGATTTTGTTTCTTAACGGAATTAATAATTTCTTTAAACTCTTTATTAAAAAATTTATTTATGATTGCAATTCCTAAATCATGTAAAAGTCCGGCTGTAAAAACTTCACCGCTTGCTTGATATCCCAAATCATCCGCAATTTTTTTAGAGGCTGCAGCAGTAAGAATTGAGTGAAGCCAGTATTGCTTTTGATCAAATTTTGAATCGCCGGTAATTTTTAAAGAATCCATCATTGATAAAGCTAATACAATATTTTTAACTTGGTTAAATCCCAAAACAACAATTGCAAAATCAATTGTTGAAACTCTTCTCGGAATTCCGTGCAAAGGAGAATTTGCAACAGTTAAAATTTTTGTAACTAAACCTTGATCGTGACTTATCATTTTTCCAAGAATATTTGCACTTGTTTTCGGATCATCAATAATTGTTGAAACTTCCATAATTACTTGCGGAATGCTTGGTACATTGTAAACAGTTGAAAGAATTCTATAAATTCTTTCTTGTTTTCCTTCAATATTTTGTGCCGAAGTGTTAGTCATATTGATGTTCAATTTGCTTTTTTAAATCTTTCATAATTTTGCTGTGTAATTGAGAAACGCGGGAAACTGTAATTTCCAACGCCTGAGAAATTTCTTTGTAATTCATGTGTTCGTAATAGTAAAGCGTAATAATTAAGCGGTCTCTTTCCGATAACTTTTTAATTGCACCAACCAAAAGTTCTTTTTGTTCATTTGAGTGATATTCATCATCCGGAGTTTCATATTCAGATGGAATAATTTCCGAAAGTGTAAATCCGTCATCATTATCAAATGGCTGGTCAATAGAAACATTTTTATAAATTACTTTGTTTGCATCTTGATTCTGATAATTTGCGCGCGGCTTAATTTGAAGTTTTCGCAATTCATCAATAATTTTTCCTCTTATTCTTTGGATTGCATATGTTTCAAATTTGGTTCCAAAATCCGGATCAAATCTGTCGATAGCTTCACTTAATCCTTCAATTCCAAACTGGAAGTAATCCTTTTCTTCAACAACATTAAGATTCATAAATTTTGAATTATGGATTACATAGTGAACTAGATTGGTATAATTAACCATTATCTGCTTTTTAACTACACTTGATGGTTCTGTTTTAAATTCTGCCCAAAGTGTATTATTATCCATATTACTGTTTCCCTAAAGATTAGCTTAAGAAATTCTTTTGTTTATCAATTGATGCTTTATTTATTGCTTTTATAAATGTGAGGGCGAGAACTGTTAGTAATACGGTTGCTACAAAAAATATAATAAACGATCTTACTAAAATATCCTCAACTAACATTCCTTGCTGACTGAATATTATTACCGAGACGAAAAAAATTAACAGCCCGATGTTTAATATTATTTTATTCATTTTTGTCCTCCGATACTTATGTTTTCAAAGAATATACCAACAATATTTTGTTGATTTTCTTTGATTTTAGCGTGTTTTGTAAACTTTTGAATTGAGAGATTGGTTATTATTAACCAATTGTTTGTATTTTAATTTTTGATGTGATTTCTTTTAATTGATATGAAATTTCTGAAGTGTTTTTTGATTTTGCTAATGGAATCTGTTCACGAATTGATTGCACAACTTCTTTTGAAAATGAAACTTCACCCAGATATTTTACTTTATATTTTAAAAAATGATCAACAGCTTTTTGCAGATTTTCAAATGCCGTAATTCCTTCATTTTTCTCAAAAGTTTTATTTACAATTATGTTTATTGCAGATTCAAATCCTAAGTTTTTCATCATTTTGATTATTACATAACCATCCATAACGGAAGTCGGTTCCGAAGAAGTTACGATAATAATTTCATCTGAATTATTCAGTAAGTGAATCGTTGATTTATTAATTCCGGCTGAAGTATCAAAAAAAACAAAATCATATTTTGCAGAAATAATTTTTAGTTCGCTCAAAAATAAATTGATTTTTTCTTCGGTAAATTCCGGATGATCAATTTTTCCGGATTCACCCAAAATCATATCTAAATTTTCTGAATAATTAAAAATTACTTCATCCAAATTGTAATCATAATTTAAATAATGATATAAATTCTTTTTTGAATGAACATTAAAAATTGCGCCTATGTTTGATAAATTAATATCGAGATCAACAAGCAGAATTTTTTTCCCTTCTTCCGCAAGCTGAAAAGCCATATTGCTGCAAATAAATGATTTCCCCGTCCCGCCTTTGCCGGAGCTAAACGAAATTATTTTGGTCGATTCTTTTACTTCATTTTTTGCGTGAAATAAATTACTCAACTCATACAATCTTTTTGCTTGACCAAGCATTAATTTATTTTTCCCGTATAAATCATATTTGCAATAAATTCATTATCCGCCGCAATTATATCATCCGGAATTACTTGTCCGTTTGTTAAATATTTTATAGGAACTTTTATTTCTTCAACAAGATTTAACAGATTTCCGTAAGTAACAGCTTCATCTAATTTTGAGAAAATGATTCCGTTATAATTCAGCACTTTGAATTTTTTTGCGACATCCAACATTATTTTATAATCGCTTGTGCTGTTAAGGACTAAATAAGTTTCATCAATTTTTACAGTTTTTAAAAATTGATTTATTGATTGCAACAATTTTGTATTATTCTGACTTCGCCCAACCGTATCAATAAACACAATATCTTTATCTTTAAACTTTTTCATAAACTTTGGAATATCTTTGGGTTCATACGCAACCAAGAAATCGATATTAGAAATTTCAGAAAATATTTTTAATTGATCTAAAGCGCCTAATCTGTAAGTATCAATTGAGATTAATCCAATATTTAAATTGTGAAGTATTTTAGAAATTACCGCAAGTTTTGCAATGCATGTGGTTTTTCCAACGCCCGTTGGACCAACAATAGAAATAACTTTTTGTCCGCCGTCTTTATTAAGCTCAAAATCACTTGTTGGAATTAAAGAAGCCAAAGTTGAAATAATATATTCATCCTTATTTTCTTCATTAAATAAAGCTTCGTACTGAGTAATTAATCTTAAAACTTTATTAATATTTTTTTCGGAAACATCTTTTTCGCTTAATATTTTTTTAATAGACTGAAATTGAATTTTATCTAAATCTTCTGATTTTCTTTGAGGTTGTGCTATTCTTGAGTTTGAATTTATTTGGTTATTTGAAACTCCATAAATTTTTTGAGTAAGTTTTTTCATTTCCGATTCAAAACTTTTGGTTTTTGGAATTTCTACTTTTACTTCTTTATGATTATCGTCCTCATCCAAACTTGCGGTAATTTCAAAAAGTTTTTGTTCAACACCTTTTGAATAATCCTCAATTACTTTTGTACCCAAAACAATTGCTTCATCGCCAAAATCATTTTTCATTTCGGCAATTGCGTCTTTTAAAGTTGTACCAATAAATTTTTTTATCTGCATTCTAAACCTCTAATTTTCCAATAAATTCAACTTCAATATTTGCAGGTAATTCGGTAAAAGATAAAATTACAACATCCGGAAAGGATGAATTTATTAATCTGAACAAATATGGTCGTATTGTAGCTGATGTAATAAAAATGGGCATGTAACCAAGTTTTTTAAATTTACCAATTAGTACATTAATAGAATTTTGAAGCGCATTTAACATATCCGGAGTTAAACCTAATGTATGTGTTGCATCGCCTTGTTTAGATAAAGAGTTTGTAATATACTCTTCTAAACCTTCGCCAATTGCTGCCGCATGAATTATATTATACGGATCTTTGTAAAGTGTTGCAATTGTATCACCAAGTGAATGTCTTACGTATTCAGTTAATACTTCAATATTTTTCGTAACTTTTGAATAATCGATAAGTGATTCCAAAATCTGTACTAAATCTTTTATTGGGATTAATTCTTTCAACAAACTTTGCAAAACTTTTTGAATTGAACCAATCGGTAGTGAGTCAGGGCTAATATCTTCAATAACCGCAGGATAATCTTGTTTAAGATTTTCTAAAAGCTGTTTAACCGATTGCCTTGTTAAAATTTTATCAAAATTTTTCTTTATTGTTTCTTGCAAGTGAGTTGATAAAACCGAAACAGCATCTACGACTGTGTAACCAAGCAATTCTGCTTTATCTTTTTCTTGATCGGAAACCCAAAATCCGTCTAAACCAAAAGCCGGATCTTTTGTAGGAATGCCACTTAATTTTTCATTTATATTTCCAGAATTCATTGCTAAATATCTATCTGCATAAATTTCATAATGCGCAACAATATTTCCTTTAATCTTAATAATATATTCATTTGGCTTTAGTTGCAAATTATCTCTTACTCTAACCGGTGGAACTAAAACTCCATATTCAAGTGCAACAAATTTTCTTGTTGAAGAAATTTTCTGAAATAAATTACCACCTTGGCTGTCATCAACAAGTGAAATTAATCCATACCCAATTTCAACTTCAACAGGATCAACTTGTAAATAGCCTTCCACTTTTTCTTCTTTTTCTTCTTTTGCAGTTTCAATTTCTGTACTTTCTGATAATAATGCTGTTTTCTTATTTTTATTTACAAAAAATGTTGTTGTTGCCAAACCGCCGCCAAGCATTAAAAATGGTATGGTCGGCATTCCGGGAATCAATGCAAAAAGTAAAATTGAACCAGCAACAGTTCCAAGAACTCTGGGGTTTGATAAAAGTTGAGATTTCATTTGACTATCAAGAGATTTTCCGCCGGAATTTTTTGTAACAACCATACCGGCGGCAGTAGCAATTAGTAAAGCCGGTACTTGAGAAACCAATCCATCACCAATTGTTAAAATAGTATAAGATTGTAAAGCATCAACAACAGTTAAGTCTCTTTGTAAAACACCAATAAGAATTCCGCCAATAATATTTATTGCATTTATTATAAGTCCGGCAATTGCATCGCCTTTAACAAATTTAGAAGCACCGTCCATTGATCCAAAAAATTCTGCTTCTCTTGCAATATCGCTTCGTCTAGTTCTTGCTTCAACTTCGGTAATTATTCCGCTATTTAGATCTGCATCAATTGCCATTTGCTTTCCGGGCATTGCATCTAAAGTAAATCTTGCAGCAACTTCAGAAATTCTTCCCGAACCTTTAACGATTACCATGAATTGAATAATTATTAAAATTAAGAACACAATAAACCCAACAATGTAGCTTCCGCCAACAACGAAATTTCCGAATGTTTCAATAACTTCGCCGGCATATCCATCAATTAAAATAAGTCTTGTTGAGCTTATGTTTAATGATAATCTAAAAATTGTTAATACTAATAGTAATCCCGGAAATGAAGAAATTTCTAATGGCGAATTGATATATAACGATGCTATTAAAATCAATATTGCAAATGAAATATTCAGTGCTAAGAAAAAGTCCAATAAAAATGCAGGTAATGGAATAACCATTAAACCTAGAATAAAGATAATTCCAAATGCAAAAATTATATCTGTATTTTTTAGAATTTTATTCATACTAAATTATACTCTTTTTCTTTTTCTCTTTTTTCAACTTAAAGATGTAAGCTAAAATTTGCGCAACAGCTTTAAACAATGTTTCCGGTATTTCTTGACCAACCTCGCAGGCTTTATACAATGCTCTTGCCAATTGAACATCTTCGTGCATTGGAACATTATGTTCTTTAGCAATTGCCTTTATTTTTTGTGCTAATAAATCTTGACCTTTTGCAACAACTTTTGGAGCAATACTTTTCCCAATATCATATTTTAGAGCAACTGCAAAGTGAGTTGGGTTTGTTATAACAACATCAGCTTTCGGCACATCATCAAGCATTCTTTTGCGGGCCATTTCAAATTGTTTACTTCTAATTTGAGATTTTATTTGCGGATCACCTTCAGTTTGTTTGTGCTCTTCTTTTACTTCCTGCTTAGTCATCATCAAATCTTTTTTGTGCTTAAATTTTTGGTAAGCAAAATCTGAGAATGCAATAACGATATAAACGAGTGAAACTCTCCACAAAAAATCAATTGAATTTTCTATTGTGTAATTAACTATTTCCTGAATTGTAAAATTTACAAGTCCAATAGAATTTAGAATCATATCTTCTAAAAAGATATATGAAAATATTCCAATAGCACTAAGTTTAACTATTGATTTTAGTGTTTCTACTAAAGGTCTTGTAGTTAAAAAACTATTTTTGAATCCTTTAATTGGGTCCAGCTTTGAAAATTTTGGCTCAAGTGCTTGAGGTGTAAATTTAAATCCAACTTGTCCGTATCCAACTGCTAATGATATTATTATTATTCCTAAAAAAACCGGAAACATTGACAAAATAAAAAACATTGCTCCTTTTATCATATATATACTTAAAACATCTACACTAATTTCTAAAGTATCTAAAGATGAAAATATATAAATACTTATATCCCATAATTTTCCGCCTAAATAATCCTTTGTTAAAAACAGAACCAATAACCCAGTTGTAAAAACTGCTAGAGAATTTAATTCCTGACTCTTTGGAGCCTGTCCTTTATTTCTAGTATCCAGCTGTCTTTTACTAGTTGCCTGTTCACTTTTTTCTTGACCGTCTAATTCTGCCATATCAATTGCCTAATGCTTTTACTATTTCAAAAAGCTTGTCTTCGTATTCGTAAATTAGTGTTCTAAAAAGGTAAATATAAAGCGGCATTACTAACGCAACTAAGAACAATCCTAATCCAAGTTTAAGTGGTAATAAGACAAAAAACACTTGAAAGGATGGACTTACTCTTGCAATTATTGCACTTGCTAAGTGTATTAAAAAAAAGGCAACAAGTATTGGCGATGATATTTTTATTGCCAAAATAAAAATACTTCCGCTGTACTTAACAATTAAATCTAAAGCATTCTGTGTGATTTTAAATCCGCCAAGTGGAATGACTTTGAATGAGTATGCGATTGACTCAATAAGAAATTGATGTCCATTAATTAAAATAAAAACTATTACCGCAGCCATTGATAGCAACGTTGCAATAATATTTCCATCATCTCCGGAAACTGGATCAAACATTGAAGACATTGCCAAACCCATATCTCTACCGACTAATAATCCGGCAAATGAAATTCCTTGAAAAATTATACTTATTACAAATGCCATTGTTAATCCAACCATTACTTCTTTAATTGCGAAAATCACAATAAAAATGAAATGATCATTTTCAGTGAAAGGATAAGTTTGAACACTAAAAAAGACTATATAAGTTAGTATAAGAGCCAATGTTAATCGCAATAAAGTTGGAATAGCCGTATTGCTGTATAATGGAGCGAATGAAAGCATTGCTCCAATTCTAATAAAAATCATTAATCCGGTTAAAAAATCTGAAATCAATATTCCCGTCATTTCACAACCGTTTCAATTAGATTAAATATTTTGTGCGTGAATGAAATCATTTTATCTGTAATAAATGGCAAAGCAACAATTATAGTAACTGCCGTAATAATTAATTTTGGTACAAATGTAAGAGTTGATTCTTGAATTGATGTAGCCGCTTGAAAAATTGAAATTAAAACTCCGATTATTAATCCCGAACCCAAAATTGGAAGAAGAATAATTAACACTGCAAAAAAAGCTTCGCTTAATATTTCTATTACTAAATCAATTGACATTAGTTTATTCCTCTTACTATTGAACCGATTACTAAACTCCATCCATCAACAAGAACAAAAAGTAAAATTTTAAATGGCATTGAAATCATCATTGGCGGGAGCATCATCATTCCCATTGACATTAAAATACTTGAGACAATCATGTCAACCATTACAAACGGTATGAAAAGAAAAAATCCTATTATAAATCCTGCTCTTAATTCACTTAAAACAAATGCAGGAATTAATACATGAATTGGTAAATCTTTATGATTTTTTGGCTGTTTAATATCTGCAAGCTGAATGAAAAATTTTAATTCTTCAGGTCTTGTATTTCTCAACATAAAAGTACTGATTGGTTCTATTCCTTTTGTATAGGCTTCTTCAACCGTAATTTTTTTATCCAAATATGGCTGAAGTGCTTTTTCATTAAATTCATTCCAAGTAGGAGCCATCACAAAAAAAGTTATAAATAATGCAACACCGGATAATAATTGATTCGGCGGCATTTGCTGTGTGCCCAAAGCAGTTTTCAAAAAATTAAATACAATTATTATTCTTAAAAATGAAGTCGTCATTATTATAATTGATGGTGCTAAAGACAAAATTGTTAGCAGCAATAATAATTGTAGTGTAACGGCTAAATCTTCTGGTTTATCCGATGAACCAACGTTTACACCAATATTAGGAATTGCAATTGTCTGCGAGCTTTGTGCAAAAAGATTTTCTTCAAATGAAAATAATGAAATTGCAAAAACTAAAATGAGTAAATATTTTTTCATTTTATACCCATATTAGCTTTTAACAGATTTAAGAAATTTTGTTTGGGTTTTTCTAAACTATTATTTGATTCTTGAACAAAAATATTTTCATCAACTTTATCTATTAAATTTATTGAATGCTCGGAAACACCAAGTAAATAAACGTTATTATTAAATTGAATTACAGATACAAATTTTTTGGGAAGAATTGTCTGCGTTGATATTATTTTAACTTTAGAATTATTGTTCCCTTTTTTATCAAAAGTGTACAAATACTTTTTTACTAAAAATAAAAGTCCATACATAATTCCCGCCATCACCGCAAGAATTATGAAGATTTGAATTATATCCCATGTTCCCACTATTTAACACCTTGTAATCTTTCACTTGCTTCTAATAAACTTGTTATTCTAATTCCAAAATGTTTATCGATTACAACAACTTCACCTTCAGCAATTTTTTTGTTATTTACAAAAACATCAACCGGTTCACTTGCCAACTTTTCTAATTCAATTACATAACCTCGTTCCAATTCTAAGATGTCTTTAATTTCCATTTTTGTTCTTCCAAGTTCTATATAAACATTAAGCTGAAGGTCTTTAAGGAATTCAAGTTTATCGTCTTCAAAGAATCCTCTTTTTTTCGATTCATTAAATTTTGGGAAATCAGCAATGCTTGCGTTTATAGATGAATCAGAATTAGTAGCTTCTAATGCAGCCAGCATTTGAGCTTCGGCCTCTTCTTCGCTCATATCAACGTGACCTTTAGATTCAACATCCATAGAAGATTTTTTTGAATTGTTTTCAGATTTTTTGCCATTTTAATTTTTCCTTTTATCTACCTTTTTTGTAATCCTTACTGCTTTATGATTGTTTACAACTCCGGATATTCCATAAAACATGTGTTTTTTTTCAACACTAACTTTTATTTCATCACCAACTTGATTGTTTAATAAAATTACATCGCCGACTTTTAATTTTAATAGTTGACTAAATTTTATTGATGACTTACCGAATTCAACTTCAAGATTTAATTCGGTTTTCTTCAAATGTTCAGTTAAAATATTTTGAGCTGTAGTTCCGGCATATTTTATTGGGCGAATTGATGATAAATTTTGATTTGTAAGTTTTGATAGAATTGTATCAAACGCGTAAGTTGCAAAACACAAATTCATCATATAACTTTGTTCGCCAATATGAACTTCAAAAGTTATTAATAAAACACTTTCGCTTTGTGATGTTATTTGAACGAAATCTATATCAGGTTCAAATTTGTCAATTTTAAAAGTGTAGTCTCCAATAATCTGCCAGGCTTTTCCTAAATCATTAAGAATTTTATTTATCACCACTTCTAAAACTTTTTGTTCAATTGGAGTAATAACTTGCGAGTTTTTTGTTCCTTTTCCATTTCCGCCTAATAATCTATCAACCAATGTTAAAGCGAACTCAGAACTAAATTCTAAAATTCCTTTAATATCTGTTTGATTAATATCAAATGTAAATAGGCAAGCTGGATTTGAAACCGAAAGCACATATTCAGAATAATAAATTTGATCAACGGAAGTTACATTGCAGTTTACAATTGTTTGAAGTTTAGACATCAAAAAAGAGCTGAACATTTCCGCAAAGTTTTCATTTATATTATGAATTGTTCTAAGCTGATTTTTTGAAATTCTGTTCGGCAGCCTAAAATCAAATGGAATTACTTCCTTTTCAACTTTAACATTTTCAAAATCAGTTTTTGTTGAACCTGAATCCGCACTATTTAACAGCGCATCAATTTCTTGTTGTGATAATACTTCTGCCATTTTAATTTAACACGTATTTACTGAAATAAACATTTTTAACTTTTGCGCCTGGCAACATTTTATTTACCTGATCTGCAATTTCTAATTTTAAAGAATCTTTTAATTCAACTCTGCTCAAATCTGATAAGGATTTTTGCGACATTGAATTTAATATCATGTCTTTTATTACAATTTCATTGCTCCTTAAAAGTGTAGCTTTTTCTTCGTTAGCAACTCCAAAACCTACGGAAAGAAGCAAAAGTCTTTGTCCGCTTGTTCCGGCTGGATTTATAATTAAATCTTCAATACTATATATTTGCATTGTGCTATCGGCATGCCCTTCACCTTCTTCTTCGGATTCAGCATGCTCAACATTTTCACCTTCTGCTTTATCATGTAAAGCTGGTGCACTTTTTACCAAAAAATTTGCAGTAATAAAATATACAAGCACAAGTTGTATGATAAAAAGCGGAAGTCCAATTAAAATTATTTTAAAGTTAAAACCTTTCTTTGCCGGTTTTTCAGGTTTCGATTCCTTTTTAACTTCTTCTTCTGCCATTTTTATCTCCAATTTTAATTTATAATTTCAATTGGTATGCCATTAGAAAAAAAAAGTGAAAATTGAGCTGAATGCAGAAAATCAGTGTTTTTTGATATTATGAATTATTATAAGTGTAGAATATTGACCATTTGATCAATTGTAATAATTCACAATGAATGAGAAAAGAAAACTTGGGGATCATTTTACTGATCCCCATATTGCTTAGAACAACAATAATGATAACTGAAAATAAACTATTTCAAAAATAACATTTTTTTCATGTCACTATTATTCCCAGCTGTTAACTTGTAAAAATAAACACCACTTGGAATATTACTTGCATTAAATTGTATACTATGAACTCCAGCCGATTTTGATTCATCAACTAATTTAGCAACCATATTTCCCTGAATATCATAAATATTTAAATTTACTTTTGACGAATATGGAATCTCATATGTTATAGTTGTAGTAGGATTAAAAGGATTTGGATAATTTGCCCTTAAGTTGAATTCATTAGGTTTAGAGCTTATATCTTGTGCAATTACCTCTTTAAGTAATCTTGCTTCAATCCAAACTATACTACTAAAGCCAGAAGAGTTTCCATTTACATCAAGAGCACTTATTTTGTAATATATATCATCTCCATGTAAATATGTTGTTGTAACATCAAAATCAGTAAATGTTGTTGAGCTTGTAGTACCAGTTAAAACCCAAGCTTCAGAATTTCTTTTTCTATAAACTCGATAATTATTTATATCTGGTTCAGTATTTGCATTCCATGTTAGTTTTGGATGTTCATCTTGAGTCTCCGAAACCTGTAAATTTGTTGGTACTGCTGGTGGTGTATTATCAATATAATTTATACTTTTTGTTATTGAACTTATTGAAGAACTTTGACCATTAACTTGATGTTCATAGACACATCGTGTTGTATAATAAATAGTTGTATTCTCTACCAATGGTAAATTTACCTGAAAGTATGTGTAAATATATGTCCATACCCAAGATGACCAATCAATAAGTGAATTATCCTGTATTGCTACTATTGTGTTGGGTAAGTTATTTGCTGAATAACCCCAACTAAAAATTGCTTGCCTAAAAACACCATGATTTTCCCAACTAAATGGGGAATAATACCATCTACCTTTTAGAACAACTCCTTGGTTATAAGTACTACCAGTTAAAGGTTCAGTGTGTGCTTTCCTTGATGTAATGTTTGAATAAGTAGGCGTTTGGGCAAAATTGTTTGTTAATAAGATTAAATCTTGAAGAAATATTAAACATATGATGATGTATCTCATGTTTCCTCCATTTTAATAAGACATAGTTGGTTTATTAAAAATAATAAATGGTTTTAATATTTTAAAGTACAAATAATTTATTTGTACTTTTTGTTTTCTTATTTTTAATATATAATTGTTTGGAATTCTAATTAAGAACTCCAAACATATAAAATATTTTTATCTAACTAAATTTGTTATTTCCTGTAATAATGTATCCGAAACAGTAATTACTCTGGAATTTGCTTGGAAACCTCTTTGCGAAACAATCATTCTTGTAAATTCTTCAGAAAGATCTACGTTTGATTGTTCCAATGCGCCGGATTGAATTGTTGTATTACTTGTTTCTCCGGGTTCGCTGATATAAGGCTCGCCGGCATTTGCAGAAATTGTGTACATATTTTCGCCAACACTTGTAAGTGCATTTCTATTCGGAAATGTTGAAACCAAAATTTGCGCTAATTTTCTTGATTGTCCGTTTGTAAAAACACCCTCTATATAACCGTATTGATCAATACTGATATTTGCCAAAGATGCTGATGCAGAACCATTTTGCGAAGACATTGAAACTACCGAACTTCCGGAAATTTGTGTAATTCCTTCAAAACCTTCACCAAGATTTAATTCGATATTTTCTTGAGATGCACCGCCGATTGGTGAAAAAGTAACTACTGGTGGATTTGGTGCAATAGATGCAATCGATCCATCTGAATTAAAAGAAATTGTTCCTTCACTTCCGGCAAGAGTTCCGCTTGAAGCAGGCATTTCTGATACCCATTTCCAGTTATTATCAGCAATTTTAGTAAATTTGAGTGTCATATTATGCGCATTACCTAAAGAATCAAATACCGGAACTGATCCAGCAACAATGGTTGGTTTTCTATTACTATCAGTAACTGAACTTAATGTTTTCGTCGTACCTTCCTCAACATTAGTTGGATCAAATTTAAAATCAATTCCAAGGAGAGGTTCTGTTATCGGAACTTTATCTGGAGCTGCGCCATCAAAAGTTGTCATTGCCCCAGTTGTAGGATCAAACTCAACTTCAACTGTTACTGGACCAACTGTCGGAACTGTAGGATTTCCTTCGCTATCCAATAATTCATATGTTAAATCATAAGTATTATCTGCTGTTTTTACATAATTTGTTGTAAAAGAATATTCATTACCAAAATCATCATAAACAACGGCTTCGCTTGCTTGTTCCGTTCCAACTGCAACATTATTCTGTAAATTTCCGGTTTGTACAAATTCTTCTGATCTTGTTAATGATGAAGTGCTGTCAAGATTTCCATCCCACACTATATCTGTAGTAGGAACAGCAGGCAATCTTAAGTTTGAATTAATAACAATATTTTCCAAGTTATTTCCGGGAGGAACTGTTCCGTCTTCTGTTGCAACTTTACCTTGAACAATTGCACCATTTTGCGGATTTACTAATTGCCCGTCTGCATCAAAAATAAATGCGCCTGCTCTTGAGTAAAAAGTTTCGCCGTTTTTCTTTAGAACAAATAATCCATCACCTTGTAATGCTAAATCTGTTGTAATTCCGGTTCTTTCAAAAGTACCTTGATTCCAATTTCTATCAACAGAATTAAGTTTCATACCTAATCCAACTTGAAACGTGTTTGTACCGCCTGCAGTATCTGTAGGATTTGTTCCGTAACGAATAAATTGATTGAAAGTATCACTAAATGTAACTCTGCTGCCTTTATAACCAATTGAGTTTACGTTTGCAATGTTGTTTCCTATAACATCTAACATTGCTTGATGATTTCGGATACCGGAAACTCCGGCAAATAAGGAATTAATAAGAGACATCTTAAACCTCCTAAGGATTTTTTTAAAGTGTGATTCAACATCAGTCGGTCAGTTGAATCCGGGCGTCCTTTGAAGGTCCCGCCCATTTTTTAGTTAATTAATTATTATGCAAAAACTACACTATCAATATTTGTAAAAATATTTTCCGAACTTTTTTCAACATTCAAAGCAGTTACAACTGTTTTATTTGGAATATTTATAATGAACGCTTTGTTGTTCATCACAACCAATGAATCTTTTGCTCCTTTAGCTTCTGCTTTCATTACTGCATTCTGCAATTTGTTCATATCTTCATTTGATAGTTCCAATTCTCTTGATTCAATTCTTTTTGAAGCATGATTTGAAAATTTTAATTTTTCAAGCTCCGTTTTAAATATTGAGTCAAAACTTGAACTACCTTCTTTAATATTATTTGCAGGATGTTCTGGCTTAACTATTGGAACAAAAGGAACATTTATTCCATTAATCATATTTGCCATTTTATACCTTCTATTTTACTTTCTGTTTATTTTCTAAAATTTCAAAAACGTCGGATACTAAATACTCTAAACCGTTTACCAATATTGATGTACCCGAACTTCCGAATCTAACTCCCTCAATAGTTCCAACTAAATATTGACCAACTGTCATATCTTCATCATTCAAAGTAGTTGCTTTTAATTCAAAAGTATATTCACCTTCTTGAACTACATCACCTTCATTATCGGTAAAATCCCAATCAAGTTTATAGATGCCCTCAGTTTTTTCTAAATCACTAAATTCTTTTACTACAACTCCGGATGAATTTTTAACAACAACAGTTAAATCTTTTGCGTTAGCCGGAAGTTCATATCCGAAAGAAGTATTTTCTTGACCTTCATAAGAAATAGTATCGCCGGCAATTTTTGCATTTTTCCCAATTAGTGTTGCAGTCATTGTATTATTAACAGATTGAGTTAATAAGTAATTTGCATCAATACTATTATTTAAACTATCGTTGATATTTTTCAATTGTTCCAAAGAACTAAATTGAGCAAGCTGTGCCGAGTAATCTGTTCCATCCATAGGTTCAAGCGGATCTTGATTTTTTAATTGTGCAATCATTAATTGCAGAAACGCATCTTTATCTAATGAACTTTTACTTTCTGTTGCATATTCTGCAGTTGAGGTTGTCGCAGTTGTTGTTGAAATTCCATCGATCATTTTTTAATTCTCCTATGCTATATATTCGTAAGTATTGTAGCCTAATGTTTTTGTTTTTTTATCTTCTTCAAAATCTATTTTGTCAGTCTCTGTTTGATTTTCATTCGAATTATTTTTTGTATTCGTCCTTTTTTCACCTTTATGATTTTTTGGCTGACCAAGAGAAATATTAAGTGAACTTAATTGAATTCCGTTTTTTGATAATTCCTCTTGCAATTTTTCAACGTTTCGTTCAACCATACCTTTTGCCTGTTCATTATCAACTTCAATTGATGCTTTTAAAACATTCTCAACTGTAGTTAGGGTAATCTTCATTTTACCAAGACTTTCCGGTTTTATATCAAATGTTAAACTTCCCTTTTCCTGATTTGAAATGAACTTACTTAGTTCTTTTATAATCTCAGTTGATTTCACAACCTTGTGTGCTTTTGAAGAATCATTCTCTAAATTTGTTTTATTTGTAAGTTCTACTTCTTTCTTTAATTCATCCTTCACAATTGAGTCAAAATTAATTTCATGATGAGGTTTAATAATATTTTTTTCAGTACTAAATAAATTTTGTTTTGAGTTATCCGTTAAGTTATTTTTAGTTTCATCTTTAGATGAATCAATTTGTTCGCTGCTTGATTTTATTGATTTGTTTGTGCTTATATCTTCATCTTTATTCGTAATAGTTTTAACATTGCTTTTAACTTTTACAGATAATTTTCTGCTTTCTTCGTTTGGTAAGAACTCAACTTTTTTATTATTACTTGCAACTTTTTGAGTTTCACTAACTTCATTTTCAATTTCTTTTTTTGCAAATGATTTTAAATCTTGCCTAGGTTCAACAACATTTGATTTTTCAATAAAATTACTTTTCTCATTAGCACTACTTTTTGTTGAATTTTCTTTTACTTCCTTCGAATTATTTGATTCACTTTTTGTTTCACTAATTTTTTCTTTTGAATCACTTATTGATTGCTGAATATTTTTATTTGGAACTTTTTCAGTTGCATCATTATTTACTTCATATTTTTTTACATCATCAGTTTTTATACTTTTTGTTTCGTCTACAATATATTTTTCATTTTTAACAATTATATTTTCTTTCTCGTTATTTACTTTTAGACTTGTTTTAATTGGCTCTTCCGAAGTTTTTATTTCTTTAGCGAAAGAATTATCCTGCTTTGATATTACACTTTTAGAAGTTTCGGAAATTTTCACTTCGTTATTTTGATTTTTAATATCTTGAGGTAAAGTTTTTGCATTTACATTTGTTTCTTTCAGTGTTTCCTTAAGATTTACAGTTTTTAAATCAATTTCATTTTTTTGCACATTAATATTTTTATGAGTTTTGCTGCTTTCGCTAATTTCGTTTATATCTTTTATGTTCTGAACGATTTCATCTTTTTGAATATCTAAACTTTTATGTGTTTTGATAGTTTCATTATTTTCATTTATGACTTTTGTATTTCGAATAATTTCATTTGGCTGAGTATCAATTTTTGCAGATTTTCTAGAATCTACTTTTGTTAATTCATTTTTACCAATTACAAATTTTTTGAAATAATCTTGTGTTTGATTGTTAAGCTTTTGCTCTTTACTATTTTCACTAGAAACACTTTTTTCATCAACTTTAACATTGGGATTTTCTTTTATCTTAATATCTGAAGCGGATTTTATTTCTGTTTTTTCTTCCTTAACTAAATTTATTTCTCCATTTGCTTTGTTAACATTTTTCTGAATGTCCAAAATCTTTTCCGGTGTTTTGGTTCCGGTAATAACATTTTCTGATTTTAAATTGACTTTTTGTAAATTATTTTCATTTACTAATTTTTCTAATTTCAAATTTGATTTAGAATTATCCTTAGCAATTTTATTTTCATTATTGGAAACATTTTGATTGGTAATTTTTAAATCAGATTTTAATTGACCATTAATTTTGGGTTCAATCTGATTAATTAAATTCAATTTTGGATTACTTACTTTAATACTTGCTTCAGAATTATTAAGAATATTTTTCAACAGTCTAAATTGTGATTTATCAGATTTATACATTTCATTAAAATTAATTTTTCTCAAATCCGGTTCAATTCTATTTTCTTTAATATTTTCTTTGGAATTGATTTCACCAAATAAATTATCTTGCTTTTTTACAATTGTAATTTTTGTAACACTAAATTCTTTCTCTAAAGAATTCTTCAACGTTTCTAATTTATTCGAATCATTAGAATTACTTTTTATTTCTTGAATTATGTTTGCATTTGGTAAAGTTTTCGAAGAATTCGTTTTTAGCTCACTTGGAATAAAGCTAATTTTTTCAAGCGGTATGTTTACCGAGAAATTATTTTTATTTGATGCAACTAAATTTGTATTTACAAGTTCGAGTTTTAGACTATCTTTATTATCTCCAACCAATGTTGAAATGTTTTGTTCGAAATTTTTAAAAGAATAAACTGAAAGAGTTGGTTTAAAATTATTCTGCTCTTCACTCTGAGATTTTATCGAATTGTAATCAATCGGAATTTTTATCGACGATAAATTTGTATTCTCTGATTTTGAAACTTCTTGATTTTCTGGAGATTTAAAAAGTGAAAGAAGTTTTGATTTTTCCGGTACAACCAAAGTTTGTACAATTACTTTTTCTGAAGATTGTTTAGAATCAGTTTCTTTTAATAATTCAATATTCACAGCAGATTTTAAATCTTCAAGATGAAGAAAAAGTCCGGTTTCTTTTGTTAAATTTTCACTTAAAATATCTTCGCCGACTAATCTGTTTATAAATTTTTCCAAATCACCTTCAAGCGGCTCTTTGCTGATATAAGAAATAATTTGATCTTTATTTAAAACAATATTTTCACTAACTAAAAGTTCTGCTATTTCCGGCGGCAAAATATCTGCAAGATCAAGTTTTACTTTTTCGCTGTCTTTTTCAGAAAGTTCCGTAAGTTTAATTTGCGTACTGGAATTTTCAATTCCCGCAATAACCGGCAATTGATTTTTTACAATTCCTTCCAAGTTTGTTTCCAATAATTTTTTTTGCTCTCTGTCGGAATTCATCACAACTTTTACAATATCAGAAAACAAATATTTATTGCTTGAAAGTTTTCCCGGTTTTGCAACCAGCATTTGGTTGTTTCCGGTTTCGCTGAAATATAATGGGTTAAATATCATTATTGCGCCTTTGTTAATCTTTGAACTGTTTCTATTTCTAAATTAGAAAGTATTTCCGCTGCCTTTTTTTGTTTCATTGAATAAATAATATCTCTTGCTTCATCTTCAGGCATTGATTTAATATATTCCGCGGCTTTATTTGATTCCATTGCTTCATAAAGTTTAATTGTCTTTTTCAACCAGTCTTGATATTTCCCGCTGCTTTTTTCATTCATTCTATTTTTTAAACTTTCAATTTCCTTATCCTTCTCTGAAAGTTTCTGTTCGTATTCATTTATCTTAGTTGAATCAATTTTTACATCTGCACTTTCATTTTGCGCAATGTGTTTTGTAGAATCTGGAATTCCTATATGAAGACTATCGCTTACGGCTAAGCTATCAGCGCTTACTTTTGCAAGACTATCTTGAATTACTTTTTCAAATGCAGATCTATCTCTAAAATCAAGTTTGAACATATCCACATACTTGTTGCTGAATGTGTAGATGCCGAATGTTGTTCCGATAAAAGCCGCAATAAATAAGACCGAATATATAATTGTATTTTTCACTTTATTACCTATTAAATTCCTTGACTGCAATTTCGTCTAATTCAATTTGCTCAAGTTTATCTTGAGTTTTAAAAAATTCCATTTTGTGTTTTTCTTCAAGCATTTCAAACGTTTTTGTTTCTTTTGATTTCTTAATTAATTCCTTAAGCTTTTTATCTTTCTCTATATTTTTTTTTGATAATTCCTTTCTCAGTAAACTTATTTGTCTATCTAAATAATTTTCATGCTTTGCATAAAATTGCAGATCATTAATTTTAATTGTGTTGTTAGAAAGTTTTTTCAATTTCGTTTCTCTTAATTCCAACTTCAGATTTTCAATTTCATTTTTTATTCTCTCTATTTCTAAGTTGATAATAGAAAGCTCTTTCATTACAATTTTCTCAAATCTTTCTTTAATTGATTTTATTGTATCAAACTTATACTTGAATTTTGCCAACTATTATCCCAATGGTTTTTCAATTAAATTGTAAAGTTTATTTATTGTATCTGAATAAATTGCTTCTTCATTAATTCCTTGCTTAAGAAAACTTCTCAATCCGCCAATTTTATTTAACGCATGATCAATTTGCGGATTACTTCCTTTTACATAAGCGCCAATGTTTATTAAATCTTCGGCTTCATTATATGCAGAAAGTATTTCACTAAATTCTTGAGATCTTCTTCTATGATCTTCCGGAACTATATCCGGCATTACTCTGCTTATACTTTGCAGCGGATCAACCGCTGGAAATTGTCCTTTGTTTGCTAATTTTCTAGTAAGAACAAAATGCCCATCGAGAATTGATCTAACACTGTCTGCAATTGGGTCAGTCATATCATCGCCATCTACCAAAACTGTGTAGAATCCGGTTATACTTCCTTTTGTTGATGTTCCGGCTCTTTCAAGAAGTTTTGGCAAAACAGCAAACACCGATGGCGTATAACCTTTTGTTGTCGGCGGTTCACCGATTGTAATTCCAACTTCTCTTTGCGCATGTGCAAAACGAGTTACGGAATCCATCATTAATACAACATCTTTTCCTAAATCTCTAAAATATTCCGCGATTGTTGTACCAATGTAAGCAGCTTTTATTCTTGCTAATGAAGGCTTATCACTTGTTGCAACAACAATAACAGATTTTTTTAATCCTTCTTCGCCCAAATCCTTTTCAATAAATTCTCTAACTTCTCTCCCGCGCTCACCAACTAACACAATTACACTTACATCAGCAGTTGTATTTCTTGCAATCATTCCCAGCATTACACTTTTACCAACACCGCTTCCCGCAAATATTCCAACTCTTTGACCTTTACCGACAGTGAGTAAACCATCAATCGCTCTTACTCCGGTTTGTAGTGGAGTATCAATACGTTTTCGTGTAAGCGGATTTGACGGATCTCTATGTGTATTTTTAATTATTGAATAATTAATTTCTCCCTTATCATCAATTGGATTTCCAAATCCGTCAATTACTCTTCCTAATAATTGATCGCCAACACCAATAGAAAAACTTTTCCCGGATGATACAATTTGGCACGACGGCGAAATATTTTGTATATCTCCCAATGCAATCGAAAGAACTTTTCCGTCTTTAAATCCAACAACTTCCGATTTACAAATTTCATATCCGGTTCTATCAATTACCGAACAAATTTCACCGAGTGAAACATTTGGACCAACTGAAACAATTACAAATCCAATTACATCGGTTACTTTTCCATTTATTTTTATGGGATCTGTAACATCAATTATTTTATTGTATTTTTCAATAATATTTTCAATCACATCATTCATTCGGTTTCACTTTTAGTAAGTTTGCTTTCTAATATTTTCAATATTTCATTTAGCTGGCTATCAATTCTCGCATCTAAATTTCCCATTTCCGTTTCTATTAGGCATCCGCCTTTTGCAATACTATCGCTTGGCTCAAATCTAATTTTTGAAATTCCAATGCTACTCATTTGCTCTTTGCTTGTCTTTTCAACAATTTTAAACTCAGTTGAATTTAACTTTATAGTAATTTCATTTGCGCCAATTACTTTACTTAAGTTTTGCTCAAGAATTTCTGTTATAATACTTTTTTGTTCAATTTCTCTTTTAATTATTTTTTCTGCAATTTTTTGTGAAACATTAATTACTATTTTGTGAAAATTATTTTCATACGTTTTTATTTTATCTTCAAAAGTTTTTAATACTTTGTAAAATTCCTCAGCTTGTTCAATCAGTTCTTGGTTATGTTTTTCATTTAATAATTCTTCTGCTACTTGTTTACCTATTTCAATTCCTTTTTTATATTCCGTTTCAAGTTCTATTTTATGCGAGTTTTCTATTTTTTCTTTTTCTAATAATTCCGCATAATCATAAAAAGCTTTATTCTCTTCATCTTTCTTTTGAATAACTGCCTTAAGATTTCTGGATTTTATATTCAGTCTAATTTTGTCAGACATATACTTCTTCGGATCCGCCGCCTCTAAAGCTGATTGTTACTTCTTCCTGCTCTTCTAATTTTTTAATTTGATCTACAATTCTACCTTGTGCAGCTTCAACTTCTTTAAGTTTTACCGGACCCATAAATTGTAATTCTTCTTTTAATAAATCGGCAGCTCTTTCAGACATGTTTCCGAAAACTTTTTCTTGAACTCTTTCTTCCGCAACTTTTAATGCTAATGCTAAATCTTTTCTATCAACTTCTTTTAGAATTCTCTGAATATCTCTATCTTGCAAATGAATAATGTCATCGAACAAGAACATTAATCTTTTGATTTCAAATGCAACGTCTTCATCTTTATTTTCAATTGCTGCAATAATTTCTTTATTCATTGTGATATTTATTCTATTAAGAATATTTGCAACGCTTTTTGTTCCGCCCAATTGCCCCATTGTTTGGTTGATAGAAAATCCGGCAAGTTCATCAACAACTTTTTCAATTTGAGTTAATGTTTGCGGAGATATTTTACCCAATGTTGCAATTCTGTAAATTACATCTGTACGAATTTCTTCCGTCAACTCAATTAATGCTTCAGCTGTTTGATCGGGACTTAAATGTGATAAAATTAATGCAATTGTCTGTGGATGTTCTTTATTTAAAAAATTTACAAGCTGAGTTGAATCAGCTTTCTTAAGAACATCAAATCCGTGAAGTGTTGTAAGATTTTTTACTTTTTCAATTACTTCCATTGCTTTGGATAATCCGAAAGATTTTTCCAAAACTTGCTGGGCATAATCCAAACCGCCTTCAAGCACATATTCGCGAGCTGTAACTAAATCATGATAATCATCTATTACCTGCTCAACAATATGCGAGGGAATATTTTTAACTTTAGAAATTTCCGCCGATATTGATTCAACATCAGTCGGTTCTAAATATTTAAAAACTTGAGAAGCAGTTTCAACATTTAATGCAATCAAAAGTAATGCTGATTTTTGAATACCGTTTAAATCTTTTTTGGTAATCCCAGTTGTTTTTATTTGTTCACTAGTATTCATCTTCTTTCAACCATGAATTTATTAATTTAGCAGCTTCAGCAGGATTTTTACTTACATAATTAATTATTTTATCTTGTTTCATTTTTTTCATCACAGCTTCATCAGTTATTTCGTCTTCAATATCACCCATTTCAAAAAGAGGCTTTTTATTCTTCTTGCTTTTCTTCAACGATAAGCCCGGATCCCAAATCGGAGGTTCCATTGCTGTTTCAAAAGATCGTTCATTAAAATTTCCACCGCCGCCAACTGTGCCAATCATAATTTTTTCTTCTTTAAGTTTTGCTAACAATGTTTTTAATATGAACATTGCACCTAAAATTCCAATCAGTAATAATATATAATTCATATACTGACCAACATTATCAAGCGGTGAGCCTCCAAAACCATCTTCGGATTCCAAATTATTTGTTTCAAACGGAATACTAACTATTGATATTTCATCATTACGCGTAGGATCAATTCCAACTGCCTGGCGCAATAATAATTCGAGCTGCTGTAATTGCTCATCAGTTCTCGGTTCGTTAACAATTGTTGTTTCTTCACCATTTTGTACTTCTGATTTTACACCATTTATTACTGCGGCTAAAGTTATTCTTTTAATATTTCCAGTGCCGGCAATCATATGTTCAATTGTTTTGCTAAGTTCGTAATTGGTTGTTGAAGTTTCCGTAAACACCGCATTAGAATCACTTAAACTTTTTCCGCTGCTCGTGTTTCGCGAAGTTTGTTCACTAACCGCTACTTGCGATTCAGGATCATAAGTTTCTAATGTTTTTTCGAGCTGATTAAAATCTAATTCAACATTTACTTTTACATCCGAATTATCATAGCCTAAAATTTTATCTAATATTGTTTGAGCTTTCTTTGCTAGATATTTTTCAATACTGCTTTTAATTTCATATTGCTTGCCGCTATTAATTGCGAGTTCACTGTCTTCCGGTTTTTTAGAAAGCAATCTTCCTTTATTATCAATTATGATTACATTACCAGCTTCCAAACCTTCAACACTTGATGCAACTAAATTTGTAATTGCTAAAATGCTGTTTTCCGGTAAAGAATAGTTTGATCTTAATTTTAATACAACTGAAGCGGTTGCTTCTTTTTGTTCATCCTTAAATACTGCTTTCTCCGGAGTAACAATATGAACTCTAGCATTTTCAATTCCTTCCTGCTGAATTATAGTGCGTGCAATTTCTCCTTCAAGTGCCCGCTTAAAATTTAACTTCTGCATAAACTCAGACATACCAATTGTATTCTTATCAAATATTTCATAACCAATCATTCCCGTTGAAGGAATTCCTTTTCCGGCAAGTGCAAGCCGTACTTCATAAACATCAGTCTTAGAAACACTAATTGTATTTCCGTTGTCTTCAAGTTTATATTGTATTTTTTGTGATGTTAAATAATTTACAACTTCAGATGCTTCTTCCGGAGCCAGGTTGGAATATAATGTTGTGTAATTGGGTTCATTAAATGCTACGAGTATAAAAATTAATAATACTACTGCAACAACAGCAATACCGCCAAGCATTAAACGCTGCTGCATTGTAAGTTTATTAAAAATATTTACTAAAGCCGAGAAAGAATCTTTTGCTTTATCCACTTTTATTGCATCCTTGTTAATTCTTTATACATGTCTATTGTTTTATTTCTGATTTGCATAAGAAGGTCTAAACTTGTTTTAGCTTTTTCCCCGGATATCATTACTTCGTGTATTTCAACGTCTTTTCCCTCAATAAAATCAGTAGTTATTTGTTTGCTGTCAAGTTGATCAACATTTACTCCTTTAATAAAATTGCTTAGAAGTCCGTCAAATTTTGAATTTGTATCAATTGGTTTTGTAGAATTTTGCTGCGGAAATTTTGGTATAAAATTTCCCAATCCCATTGTTTTCATGCTAACCTCTTTTATCGAAAAGTGAACCGACTAAAACTGTTTTTTTATCACCGTCTTTATTGTAAAACTGATAATCATTGATTGTATTTTTTTCATTAGGATATAATTTTGTAAAATATTTTTTTTCTTCTTTTGTTATATCATTTACACTTTCATTTTTTGCGTTTTGGATATTGCTTACATTTTTATTGGCAATATTATTTACCGGTTTATAGTTTCCCACAGAATTAGTAGAAATATTCATCTATATCTCCAAAGAATCTTTTGCAATTTGTTTAGCAGAATTAAATGCCGTTAAATTTGCTTCAAAACTTCTTGATGCGGAAATCATATCAACCATTTCTGTAACTACGCTAATATTTGGCATTTTAACATATCCTTCTTCATTTGCATCCGGATGATCCGGCATATAAACTAATTCTCCATCTGTTGTATCTGTTTCCACATCTATTTTCAAATTTAGATTCGGTTCAAAACTTTCAACACCTTTAGCTTGTATTTTATTTTTATTAATACTTTCTAATGAGAATCCGGAGTTTTTAAGCGGTAATGAATTTTTTAGTGTTAAGCTTTCTTTTTCCTGCTGAACTCTAATAAATTTACGCTGATACGGAGTTCCCTTATCTGTCTTGGTTGTGCTTGTATTTGCAATATTTTCGGTAATTAATTCCATCCTTTGTTTTTGAATGCTCATTCCTTTGGAACTAATTTTAAATGATGAAAAATTTGGTTTAATTTCCATTAACTACCTCCTCTAATTACTTTCTGCAAAGTCTGGTAATAACTGTTAATTTTTTTTGCACCGAATTTGAACATTACTGAGTTTTGCGCCATTTCTGCCATTTCTTTGTTTACGTCAACATTATTAATACCTGAAAGATTTTCTGTACTTTCATCAAGTGTAATTTCAAAATCTTCATCTTTTAAATGTTCATTAGAAAGTGTTTTCATTCCCGATTGAAGTATTTCTTTAAATGCAATGTCTCTTCTTTTATAGCCGGCAGTTTCGGAATTTGCTAAATTCTGACTTATAACTTTCTGCTTAAGTGCACTAAAGTTGAGAAGATTTTCTAATATTTTATTTTCTGGGATCGGCATTTTAATCCACCTTTTTTAAGTGGATTACTCAAAACTAATGCCAGTAAAAAATTGGGTTATTGATAAAATTTAATGGTGTGAGTAAAAAATATTGGCTAAAATTAGTCAGTTGGGAATTATTCTTCACTATAATCTAACAAAACAGATTTTGTTTCTCCGCATGAGCAAACGAATTTTATTTCTTTGATATTATCATTTTCGTCTTTATTTAGAATTATTTTGATTCCTTCATGACTTTCTTCTTCTACGGAAATTTTACTTGTGCCAATTATTTCAACATCTTCAGAAGTTATTAAATTTCCGGAAACTATATCGTTTCGATATGATATTTCTCTAAATACTGCTTCGTTAAAATTATTCATAATTATATCGCTTGATTTAAAATTTTTGAAATTTCTTCCAATGGCGCAATTACATCCGCTAATCCATTATCTACAATTGCTCTCGGCATTCCGTAAACAACGCAAGTCTGCTCATTTTGTGCAATACAATATCCGCCGGCACTTTTTAATTTTTTTATTCCTTCCAAACCATCTTTTCCCATGCCCGTCATAATTACGCCAAGCATATTTTTGCCATAAATTTTTTGAACAGATTCTAACATTATATCTACTGAAGGTTTGTGCAAAACATTTTCCGGTAATTGCGATGTTTTAATTTTCACAATTCCATGTAAATCTTTTTCTAAAGTTAGATGAAATCCACCGGGAGCAATATATACAACACCATTTCTAACTACTTCATTATTTTCAGCTTCCTTAACTTCCAAAGTACTTAATGCATTTAACCTATCTGCTAATGATGCAGTAAATTTTGGCGGCATATGCTGCACAATGAAAATTGGAATCTTAATTTTATCAGATAAGTATGGAATAACTTTTTGTAATGAAATTGGTCCGCCGGTTGAAATTCCTATTGCAAATGCTTTATAATTCATAGTTGGTAATTTAGCTAAAGTATTATTTGATTTATTTGGTAAACTTTTTATTACTGTATTTGAATTAATATTACTTAATCTGCTAATTACATTTTTGCTATTATAAATTGCTTTTACTTTTCTAATTAAATCTTCTTTAATTCCCGTAATTGCAACACTTACAAAAGACATAGCTTTGGGAATAAAATCAACAGCGCCAAGTTCTAAAGCTTTTAAAGTTTCTTCAGCACCTTCTGTTGTTAAAGAACTTACCATAAGAACGGGAGTCGGACACTCTTTCATAATTTTTTTGAGTGCTGTAAGCCCATCCATTCTCGGCATTTCAATATCTAAAGTAACAATATCTGGTTTTAATCTTTTTACTTTTTCAAATCCTTCTAAACCATCAACTGCTGTATCAATAACACTAATTGAAGGATCGGATTCTAAAAGTAAGCTTAACGATTTTCTCATGAACGCAGAATCATCAACAACAAGAATTCTAATTTTATTTTTCATCTTAGTCTTTAAGCTTATTAATGATTTCAGCAATGTCCGCAATCATTACAACTTTTCCATCGCCCATAATTGTAGATCCGGCAATTCCTTCAATATTTCCCAAATATTTTCCTAATGATTTTATAACAATTTCCTTTTGACCAATTAAGCCGTCAACTTTTATTCCGTATCTTTTTTCTGCTAATCCTATTACAACAATAAATTGATAATCGCTTTTTTGCTGTAAAGTATCCGAATGATATAAAATTTTATCAATATTAATTAACGGTAAAACTCTTTCTCTAAGCTTTATACATTGTGTATGATTTATTGTATAAATTTCTTTTTTATTTACTTTTACAACTTCAACAACCGAGTTTAACGGAAGTACAATTGTTTCGCCGATAACTTGAACCAACAAACCTTGTATAATTGCAAGTGTTAATGGAAGTTTAATTAATATTCTAGTACCTTTTCCAACTTCTGATTCAATATCGATTATTCCTCTTAATCGGGCAACGTTGGTTTTTACAACATCCATTCCAACGCCTCTTCCGGAAACATTTGTAACTTTTTCGGCAGTAGAAAATCCCGGGGCAAAAATCAAATTGAAAATTTCTTGTTTTGAAATATCATTTGCTTTTTCTTTAGTTAATAATCCTTTCGCAATTGCTTTCTCAACTATTACTTTTGGATTAATTCCTTTTCCGTCATCTTCAATTAAAATAATTATATGATTTCCTTCATGTTCGGCAGAAAGTGTAATTGTTCCTTTTTCCGGTTTACCTAATTTTTTCCTTACTTCAGGAGTTTCAACTCCGTGATCAATTGAATTTCTAATAATGTGAACCAAAGGATCATTAATTTCTTCAATTAATGTTTTATCTAATTCTGTTTTTTCGCCATTAATAATTAAATTGATTTCTTTTCCCGTTTCCTTACTTAAATCTCTAACTAATCTCGGAAAACGATTGAAAACTTTTTCAATTTTTATCATTCGAGTTTTCATTACTGCTAGCTGAAGTTCGGTAGTAAGTAAATCTATTTGTCGAGTAGTATCTGCAAGATTACGTGAAATTTCTGTTCCTTCATACTGCATTTAGACATCTGAATTTAACTGCGAAAGTCTGTTTCTTCCTAAAACTAATTCCGATACTAAATTTAAAAGTTCATCTAATCTTTCAACATCAACTCTGATTGTTTGTTCAGTACCGCTACTTATTTGTTTTTTATCTTCGCCTTGTTTTTTATTATTTGATTCGGCAGAAACATTAGAATTATTTTCTTTAATTATTTCTTGCGTTTCTTCTTTTGAAGGCAATACATTTAATTCAATCGATTCTTCAAAACTATTCTCTTCATGATTTTCATTAACTTCAAATTCTACAACGTTATCATTAGTAACAAGTTCTGCGACTTTTTTCTTACTCTTAATCTTATTCTTACTCTTATTATTACTCTTAATATTTTTTGCGTTCTCTAAAAATGCTTTTTCAATTTCTTCATCATTCATTTCCAAATTTATTATAGATAATTCTTTCGCATCATTTTTCTTTTTTGATTTTTTTTCAACAGTATTTTTATTCACTATTGGTTCATCAAAATTATTATCATTTATTTTATCAATAATATTTTCAAGTTTTTTAATTTCTTTTTCGGTATCAAAATCTTCATTCTTGTTTTCTTCAACAATAGTCAGCAATTCACTTAAAGCATCATATCCGCTTAAAATTCCATCCATAATTGTTGAGTTAAGTTTTACTTCACCCTTTCTCAACTTATTTAAAATATCTTCAAGTCTGTGAGTTAACTCTTGCATTTTAATAAGTCCCAGAAATCCCGAAGTTCCTTTTACTGTATGAAATGATCTAAAAATTTCATTTAGTAAATCTTTATCTTCCGGTGAGCTTTCAAGTTTAACCAAATCCAAATCTAATTTTTCAAGAGTTTCTTTTGTTTCAACAACGAAACTCTCAAATATTTCCGCCATATCCGGATCTGTTAGCAACGAATAATCAGCCATTTTTTTTCTTATATTTTTATGAAAATAATTTATCTATTTCTGCTTGAGATGCTTTTTCATTATGTATTATTGAATCAACTTCATTCTGCTGATTTTCAGAAGGATTATAACTCGCACGCGCATCAAAGTGTACATCCGGTAATTTCTTATGCTCTAAATTCTCTGACACATTTATTTCGGAAGAATCAACAGTTGAAAGCAGATTACCCAATTTTTGCTGAACTGAAATTATTAAATGATTTACTGCCGCAAGCTGCTGCGCTGTAATATCTTGAACTTGAAGAGACATTGTAATTTGATCCGTATTTGACATAATGCGGGCAACTTTATTTTTCATTAATTCTAATGTTAAGCCAACGTCTATTGCTTCCATCAAATTCTTGAATATTGTTTTAGCTTTTTCATTCTCTTTAATTTCTTCGCAAAGTTCGGCGATATAATTTTCAACTTTTGATTTGCTCAAAACCATTTCATCAATGCATTCGGTTAGTTCATTTAATTGCAAAGTTATTTCATCAATTTTATCCAATACTTCCGTCATAGCTAATTCAGTTGCATTTGTAACCTTATCTAACTGATTTGATGCTTCGGGAATTTTTGATCTTGAATCTTGAATTGAACCGCTAACCTGTTCAATGAAAGGTATAAAGTCACTTATAAATGCAACAAAACCTTCAATTACGGGAATCATTTTTTCACCGAATTTAAAGACATTGTCAACTTCGTGTAATCGACCAACTATATCATTTAAATTTTTTATCGATTTACTCATTTTTCATTTCCTTTTAGTTAGATAATATTAAATCGATTTTGTCTTTTAGAATTTGCGGTGTAAATGGCTTAACTACATAATTAGAAACTTTTGCTTGTAGCGCTTGAACTATATCTTCTTTTACTCCGCGTGTTGTAACCATTAGAATTGGCAATGTTTGTGTTTTTGAATTTGAACGTATTGCTTTTGTTAATTCAAGTCCGGACATAACCGGCATATTCCAATCGGTAATTACAAAATTTATATTAGCATCAGCTTCAAGTTTATCCAATGCATCTTTACCATGTTCAGCTTCTGCATATTGACTATATCCAATAGATTTGAGGGTGTTAACTACAATTCTTCTCATTGTTACAGAATCATCAACAACCAAAAATTTTGTATTCATTTTTTACTCTTTAGTTTAGTTAATATATTTCGCTACTTCGTATTGAATTCTTTTAGGATCAAATGGTTTTACCATATAAGAATTTGCTCCGGTTTCTAATCCTCGTTTTATTTCTTCGCTTCCTTTTAATGAGGAAAGAATTATTATCGGTATATTTTTATTTGAATCATTTTCTCTTATTGCCTTTATTAATTCAAAGCCATCCATATTTGGCATATTCAAATCTGTTATAATTAAATCAATATTTGTTGTCGGCAACAATTCAATAGCCTCCATTCCATCGCACGCGGCAAGTACTTCAAATCCTTGAGCTTTTAAGGAGAACGATACAAACTTTCTTATTGTTGGAGAATCATCAGCTATTAGAATAACTTTTTTCATTTGATTATCCTTTTTTATATCCAATTGTTTTACTAAAACTTACTAATCTGAATGCTTTTGAAATACCGTGCAGAGTTTCTGAATAACCAATAAACAAATAGCCTTCCGGGTTTAGATTATTATATAAACTATTAACAACTTTAATTTTTGATTCTTGATCAAAATAGATTAACACGTTTGCACAAAATGTTACATCTGATTTGTTAAGTGTTCTAATTGCGGCTTCATCATATAAATTAAGCACTTTGAAACTTACCATATTTTTAATTTTAGGATCAATTATGTAATTGTTATCAATTTTTTGAAAATATTTTTTTAGATATATCGGCGGAGTATTACGGATTGAATATTCTTTAAATATTCCTTTTTGCGCTGTTTCTATTACTGCAAAATTTATATCGGTGCCAAAAATTTCTACGGAAAGATTTGGATGTTTTGGCAATATCATTTCGTTCAGCATCATTGCAATTGAATATGCTTCTTCGCCTGATGAAGCCGCTGCACTCCATATTCTTAATTTTTGATATCCGGAATTTTTCTTTGCCATTAGCTCGGGAATTATACTTCCAACCAATGCATCTAACTGCGGCTGGTTACGAAAGAAGTAGGTTTCATTTATTGTAATGGCTTCAAATAAAAGTTTTTTTTCTTCTTCCCTTCGCGGATTTGTTTTAAGATATTGTAAATAAAGTTCAAAATTATCAATCTTGAGATGCTTTATTCTTTTTTGTAATCTGCTTTCCAATAAATACTTTTTGTTATCCTGAAAATAAATCCCGCAAAGATCATATATATACTTTCGCCATTCTATAAAAGATTGGGGCGATAGTTTTTGTTCCTGCTGTGAGCCAAAACTAAAATTAAGTTTGCTCAAAGGATTAGGATTTAAAGTAACCGATGAATTAAGCATTTATTAATCCTTTAATTGTAAATTACTTATTCCTCTTTCTGCTAATATATTTTGTGCATTTTCTCTAACCATTTCATCTTGATCATTTGCTAAAGTTTTAATGATCTCAATTATTCTTGGGTCTTCTCCATATTGCACTATTTCTAACAGCCTAATTCTATTCCATGTAACCGAATCTTCCAACATTGTATCTGCAAATACAAATGCAGTTTCCAAATCGAGAAAAAACAATAATTCCATTGATGAACTTCTAACTTCTTCATCCGAATGTGTTAATAAATTTGAAAATATTTCTACATAATTTCTAACTTCCAAATCATTTAATGTTTGTAAACTTAGTCCGCCGTCAAATTGTATCATATCTTTTATTAGTGAAACGAAAGATTTTAAATTGTGCGGATTTTGTTTCAAATACAGACTTGCTTTTCTAAAAAATATTGGAAGATTGTTTGTAAAATATTCTCTCAGTTTATTATCAATTTCCTCATCGTTTGCAAAAATTGAAAACAAATGTTCAACAATATTATCACCTTCAAACATGCTAATTAATCTTACAGCAGATTTTTTATATTGTAAATCAGCTGATTGTAAAGTTTCTAACAATGAATTTTTTAATGCAATATCAGTGGGTAGTTGCAAATTTCTTTTTTCTTCAAGTTTTCCAATTGTTTCAATTGCAACCCATTTGAATGGTCCTTCTAAATATTGAATATCATTTATCAACATGTTAAAAGATTTTTCATTTCCAATTTCACCTAAGCTTTCAATTAAAGAATATTTTGTTAGTTCATCAACGCCGTAGTAATTTTCGTTAATAAAATCAATACATTCTTCGGTTCCAATTTTACCGAGTGCTTCAATAACTGTTGGGCGGAAAAGTTCATTTCTATCATACACAGAGATAATTTCATCAATTGAATCTTCACTTTTGATATTTCCAAGTGCTTCAATACAAGCTAAAATTACGTTATCATCTCTTGAATATTTTAGAATACTTATAATTTCATACGCCGGATCCGGATTGCCGATTAGCCCTAAAATATCAATAATGAATTTTTTATCATCATCATTTGCGCTTGGCAGATATTCCACCATTGATTTTATTGATTCAACTCTTCTGTTTAATAAAATTTCGCCGGCTAAATTTCTTGCAGAAATATTTTCTGAGGAAATGTAAGGAACTAAATATTTGGGAATGTTTGAATTTTTATTGCTTGATAAAATTCTGGTTAATGTATCTTTAACGCCGTTATCATCTAAAATTAATTTTTGAGTTAAATATTCAACAACTTTATCGGGCATTTCAACAAGTTGAAAATTTTCTGCCGTTGTTCTAATTTTATCAGCATCATTTGTATCTAATATTTTTTTTATAACATCATAATGATTACTCATTTTTACCTCTGATGATGAAGCTGTTGGATAAAGTCATTTTTCATTCTATATACCATTATCGAATATTCCTGTAAGTTTTTTACTACAATTGCAATTTATATGCCTGGAAAATTTCGATTGTTTTGATAAAAAAGAGAATATTTAAAAAATATTTCGGCTGATATTAGCCAATTGATTGAAAACTTAAAGATTACAAAATTGCAGATTTCAAGATTTGATTTATTTTAGAAATTCAAGTGTCTTTTACTAATTATTTTTAATATTATTGAAATACATATTGAACATAAAAAATCCCACCGAATTGATGGGATTAAATTTTGCCACGAATGCACGAATTTATTTTTTTCGTTTTACGTCTTTCGTTTTTCGTTTCACATTTTTACTGAATCGATTTTGTAACTTCAATTCCTAACTGTTCCATTCTATATCTCAATTTTGATCTGGATAAACCCAAAACTTTTGCGGCTTTTACTTGATTGCCTTTTGTAATAATGAGTGTTTTCAAAATTAAATCTTTTACAACCGTATCTATTTTTACACCTTCCGGCGGAACTTTTAATTCGAAATTTACATTTTGATTATTATCCGAAGAATCATTTTTTTTCAGAAAACTTAAATGCTGTTCTTTAATTTCATCACCTTCCATCATTAGAACTGCACGTTCCATTGCATTTCTTAATTCTCTAATATTTCCCTTCCATGAATATTCTTGCAATAAATTAATTGCTTCTTCAGAAATTCCTTTAACATTTTGATCAAATTTTTGTGCAAATTCTTTCACAAACGAAAGTGCTAATATCGGAATATCATCTTTTCTTTCTTTTAGTGAAGGAATTATAACATTGGCAACGTTTAATCTATAAAATAAGTCTTCTCTGAAAGTTCCCTTTTTAACTTCTTCTTCTAAACTACGGTTTGTTGCCGCTAAAACCCGAACATTTATTGTTATTTCTTTTTCACCGCCTACTCTATAAAATTTCTTTTCTTGAAGAACACGCAAAAGTTTTACTTGAATATCCAAACTAAGTTCGCCGATTTCATCAAGCAAAATTGTTCCGCCGTTTGCAAGTTCAAATTTCCCTAATTTAGTCTTTTGAGCAGCGCCGGTAAACGCACCTTTTTCATGTCCGAAAAGTTCGCTTTCCGCTAAATCTTTTGGGATTGAACCACAATTTATAGAAATAAATACATTGTTTTTTCTCGGACTAATTTGATGAATATATTTTGCAAAGACTTCTTTTCCCGTTCCGCTTGCACCTTCGAATAAAATTGTTGTATCATCACTTTTTGCTAATTTTTCAACCATATTCAAAACTCGCTGAATTGGTTTACTTTTTCCAAAAAAATCTCTAGATAAATTACCCGCATTCAGCATTGCTTGAAGTTCATTAACCTCAAGCAGAAGTCTTAAATGTTTAACACATTTTTCCAAAACAATTGCAAGCTGATCTATTTCAATTGGTTTTAGTAAAAAGTCGAATGCGCCTAATTTCATTGCCTCAACGGCAATTTTTACATCTGCGTAAGCAGTAATCATAATTACGGGAATATGAAAAAATTTCTGTTGGAGAACTTTAAGAATTTCTAAACCGTTGTGAGTTGTTAAATAAATATCAAGCAGAACAATATCCGGTGAATTAAGTTTTACTGATTCTTCAACTTTTCCGCCATCCATACAAACATCAACATCATAATCAAATTTTATTAGTACTTTTTTTAAAGACATTACAACAAGATTATCATCATCAACAAGTAGTACTTTAGGTTTCATTCCGCCTCACTTTTACTAATTAAACTGAATTGAAAAAGTTGTTCCTTTAGTTTTATTATTTTTAAATTCATACAAAGCTCCATGTTCTTCCAAAATAGCTTTGCAGACGCTTAAACCAAGTCCGGTACCATTTTCTTTGCTTGTATAAAATTCTTCAAAAATTTCATTTTTCTTTTCATCAAGTATTCCAAGACCTTCGTCAATTATATCAACATTTACTTTGCCATTTTTTTGATATGAATTTATAATTACACATGAATTGTTTTGGCTTGCCTCAATAGAATTAGAAATAATATTCACAAACACTTGTAAAATTTTTGTTTCGCTTACTTTAACTTTAGCTAAGTTATCAACTAAATTTAATCGGATGGAAATATTTTTTTTATTTGCGCTGCCTTTTGTAATATGGATTGATTTTTGCAGAATATCGTTTACGCAATAATAGTTAAAGTCGTCTTTTGATTTGCGCGAAAATTCGAGAGTAGTATAAATTAATTTATCAATCATATCCGCAGCTTCAAGCGAAGAATCAATACATTCAATAGTTTCTTGGTCAAATTTCTCATTGCTCATTTTAAGATATTCTAAGTTTAATTTGATGACGGAGAGCGGGTTCTTGATTTCGTGAGTTAGACTTGCTGCTAACTTACCAAGAATTTGAAGTTTGTTTTCATGAACATTAGTTGACAAGGTTAAACCTATTTGTTTCTTATTGAAAGAATTGACGAAATAAATTTAACTTTTTTTACAAATAAATGTATAGAATAGATGATAAGATTTTAGGCGAGTTTAAAATGAAACTGTCTCAAATTTAATTTTTTGTTAAAATAGCTGCTAAACAAAAACTTCTGCTAATTTGTTTAAGTACTATTTACTAAAAATTAACTATGAGACAGCTTCGTTAAATTATTTTTCTTCAGAAAACTTTTTGATTATTTCATCAGCAACTTTATTGATTACTTCATCCTTGTTATAATAACCGCTTTCAATTTTAGTTTTAACTTCCGTCATCAATTGAGCATCAATTCCTTCTGATTTAAGTTTTTTTGCCGCATCAGAAAGTTCAAGTTTGTCAGTTTTCTGCTGAGTTTGCCGACTCGAAGCTTGTTCTTGTTTTTTATACAGTTCAGTATAACGACTGTAATTATTTCCCACTCCTTTAATATCCACTTCTTACCTCTGATAATTTATTAATTTTTTCTTATTTACAGTTTTGGATAATTCTTCACTAATATTTTTAATAATTTCTTTTTTCTCTTCTACAATACTATCGAATTTAGTTGAAATATGTTTAACCTCAGTGTGAATTCTATCACAAACTGCCTTAAAATAATCTTCCGTTGAATTTTCCTTAATTTCCCGCTTTTTTCTATCAATTTGTTTTATGTATGAATTTACATTTTTTAATTTAATATCAAGATTATCATTTGTAATTGTATTTACTTCTTTTGTAATTAAATTAAGATAACTTCCTATTTCAACAAAATTATTATCGACATTTTTCATGAATTAACCAAGTAATCCCAATATTGAAAGTGAACTTTGTGTTGAATAAATTTGCGATAATTGAAGCTGCATCTGTTCATATCTTTTTCTCAACACTTCTGCATTTGAATCTATTTGTGTTTCTTTAAAACTAATTTTATCATTGAGATACGAAATTGAATTATCGTAATTATCAATAAGATTTGAAATTACTCCTTCAGTACTTACATATGTTTCCACCATATCATAAAGTTTATTTGCAATTCCTTTATCAGAATTAAATAAATCTGCAACTTGATCCGGATTGGCTTCCAAAGCCTCTGTTAGCAGATCATCATCTTCAATACTTAAACCTGATAATGGATCAAACTCAATTCCAATTTCTGAAAGAAAACTATAATTTCCATCTGAAATTCCATCAACTTTTTGATATGAAATTGAACCAAAAGACTGCATCAATCCAATTGCTGTAGCATTACCAACAAAAATTCCTCTTTGTCCGTCTTCATCAGCATAATAATTGTTTTTCACAAAAGAATATGCCTCGTTGAAAGAACTTATTAAATCTTCAATATCTGATTTTGCTGCTTCCATATTATTTTTAACAATAACATTTACAGTCGGAATTCCAACTTCCATCTCATTTTTAAGAGTTAGTGTAACTTCGGAAATCAAATCATCAATTGTATTGGAACCTCTTACAACTGTTACGCCATTTAGATTTAAAATAGCATCCAAATCACTTTCTGATGTTGAATAACCTCCGGTTCCGTTATCTGAAAGTAAACTGCGCGTATTAAAACTTAAGCCAACCGTATCAAGCGCATTTCCAGTAACATCTTTAATTATTATTGCATTATCAGAACCGCTTTCCGTTGAAATAACGGATAATTTTGATTCACCATTTTTTGGCGAAAAAACAGAAGCAGAAACAGCATCGCCCAATGCTTCATTTATTGCATCTGCAATAATCTGCATTAGTTCTTCTTTTGTTTCAGCACCTTCTAATTCAACATCTATAATTTGATCGTAATCTCCGCTTGCTACTTGAAACGAATATGTACCGGCAGACAATCCGGCTAAATCGCTTGAGTTTACAGTATCGGACATTACTCTATCGTTTTTAGCTAATTGATTAACTCTTATGTTGTAAGAGCTTAATGCCGCAGTAGAGTTTGCGGTTGCCGAAAAATATTCATCGGAACTAAGTTCTGTTGTTTTTCCGGTAAAACTTCCGCCCGCGTTTACATCTTTCAAATCCGTAAGTAAAGATTTAAGAGAAACTAATTTAGTTTTTAAACTTCCCCAAGTGGATGATAAATCCGAAAATTTAGTTTTTCTCGCAAGTAACGGAGAAACTTTCTTAATGTATTCCGATTGCTTAGAATTGTTAATTAAGTTGTTAATTGATGATGTACTTAATATATCCATCTTATAAACTCCTAGCCTTCCATACTAACAAACGCCTTAATCCATGTTTCACGTAATTCAGTCAGAATTTTAAATACAATATCATAATTTTTTTTTCTCATTTGATCCTGACAAAATTCATAAAGTCTTTTTAATCCCATTGATATTTCATTGGCTTCCACATTATCGAATCTTAAGGCATTTATTAACTCTGCTAAAGCTTTATTTGTTTTTTCCAAATTTTCATTTTTACATTGAGCAATTGCAAAGTCATAAACTTTCAATAATAACTTTTGAGGAGAAGCATTCAAAATTTCATTAACTAGATAGGCATTAGCCCTATTATTTGGATTATTTATTTTTAATGCAGCTGAGTAGTTATACATTAGTTATCCATATTAAATTATAAAAGCTCTCCTTTTTATAGGAGAGCTTTCTCGATTAAAGAAAATTATTAACCAAATAATTGAAGTACTTGCTGTGGAGCAACGTTTAATTGAGCAAACATTGCTGAAGCAGCTTGTGATCCAATTTGTGATTTTGTTGCATTCAATGATTCAATAGCAACATCAGCATCGAATAATCTAGAATAAGCTGATTGAGAATTCAAAATAGCTGATGATAAGAATTCTTGTTTTGCATTTAATCTTTGTGAATAGTTACCTATTGCACCTAAAGAAGCATCAACCGAATCTTCAAAAGCGTCTAAATCTAAATCATCGATTGTATCAGAAGCTACGCCCTTTAGATCATCTAATGCACCGGCAACATCAGCAGATAATCCACTAACATTAGTTGTAAATGCTGTAGTAGCAGTTGAACCAACTAATGCATCACCACTTACGTTACCATAGTCAATTGCTATAGTATCAGTTGAAGCAACACCAGTTTGGAATGTAAATCCAGCTCCGGCACCATTTGCAACTGATTGCAATAAACTTGTTTCGTTAAATTTGGTTGTTCCAAATGAAGCTGCCAATTCGTCTGCAATTGCTTGAATATCTTTAGCAATAGCTGCTTTATCAGATGTTGGATTACTTGCATCAGCTATTTTTCCTCTGATTTGAGTAATCATATCTTTAACACTGATTAACTGGCTTTCAGCTGTAGCTAACATGTCTTGAGCAGAACCAACGTTACGTTGAGCAGATTGCATAATTGTTACTTTAGAATCCAATGATTTACCTACGTTGAATCCAGATGTATCATCAGCAACATTATTAATTCTTCTTTGTGAAGCTAAACGCAATTGAGCTGTTTGTGACTGTGCATTTAACTTTGCTAGAGAATTATATGCTCTTAATGCACCAACGTTTGTGTTAATTCTAAATGATTGTGACATTTAAACCTCCTTGTTATTGATAATTTTATGGGCATCCTTGCCCACATTTTGTTTTTTCAACACTTGTTGAAATTTTTGTTAGTTAATAATTTTCTTCTGGCATACTATCGTAATACCAAAGTAAAAAGTTTACAGTCTTAAGTAACTTTTTTTATTGAGATTTGGTTTTGTGATTATTAGCAAATTTAATGCGAAGTTAATATTGGAGAGATTTTTTCCACTAAAATTTTAAATTTCTCTTTCGATAAAGCAGAAATTGATTCTGATAAATATTTGTTCTCTATAATAATTAATAAACTTTTTAACTTTTCTATTTCATTTGAATTAACATATATAGATGCTAAATAAAAAATTGCCGAATCTTCACAATCATTATTATTTAGTGAAGATTCAAGAATAATTTTAGCTTCATTAATTTGATTTATGTTTATTAAAAACGCTCCAAAATCATTTAAGTATTTTGAATTTTTAGAAAATCTATCGTATATATTTGAATATAATTCTAACTTCAAATCATTATTCTTTATAAAATCAAAAATCTTCAAATAATTATTAATATTATTCTGATCAATAAAATAAGTCGAATTAATAATTTCATCTTTACAAAGTTCATTATTAATTATCTTATTTAAATATTTAGTTTCATCATTATTAATTTCATTTAATTTATTCAAAAAATAATTCAGTGAATCTTGATCTTTAAATTGAAGTGAAATTATAATTCCTTCATAAATTATTTTTTTATCATCTGCAAAAATATCTTGCTCGCTTATTTTACTTAATTTCAATTTACTTTTTGAATTATTCTCCAAAGCATTTTTACAAAATTTTATAGCTTTTTTATCAGTCATTTTTGCATAAACTTGCGCTGCAATAATATTTAATAATGACTGATTTGGATTTATTTCTACCCCTTTATCAATATAATTTTTCGCAGCAAACAAATTATTATTTCGCATTTCAAAATCAGCTAATTGTAAATAGCAGACTTCCTTAAATTCATTTTTAAGTTTTGAATCTTCAAGAGCTTTTTTATAATATTTTATTGAATTTAAAGAATCTTCCAAAATTAAAAATGAGTTTGCAATTTGATAAGAAATGTAAGATGATTTATTTGAATTAAATTCTTCGAGAAGCAATTCCAAATTTCTTTTTGCTTTTATTTTAAGTTTATCTTTTGAAACATTATAACCAATATGATAAATTTTAATTTCAGAATTAATAATTTTGTAACCATTTTCTAAAAGCGAGTTTTCAATCTGCTCATGAACTTTGCCGGAAAATTTTAATGATTTATTATGTCTGAATAATCTAGTGTATTTCATCGATTGCGAAATACCTTTTTGATCATCCAGACTAATAACCGAACTTTTTACTCCTAAATTTTCATTTGATGAAATTATTTTTTTTAGTTCATTGATTGAATTATTTGATAAACGTTCATCTGCATCTAAGTAAAGAATCCAATCGCAAGTTGATTTTGAAAGCGCAAAATTTCTTGCTGCCGAAAAATTATTTATCCAGTTAAAGTGAAATATTTTTGAACTAAATTGTTTGGCAATTTCTAATGTTTTATCCGTAGAACCGGTATCAACAATTACAATTTCATCAACTAAATCTTTTACAGATTCTAAGCATTCACGAAGATATTTTTCTTCGTTTTTAACAATCATACTTAACGAAATTGTTGACATTAAATTTCCTTATCAAAAATATTTTCAATCAAAAGAGAATTATGATCAACCGATAAATTTAATTTTTGATTTACTTCTTCAAGTTTAATTTTTGCATTTTGATTTTTAATATTATTTACCACAGCCCATTCCAGCATTGCTTTAGATTCTTCAAGCATTTCTGCTTTATTAAAAATTTCACCTAAACCAAAACACGCAGTAGAAGAATTAGGATTTATTTCCAACTCTTTTTCAAACCAATTTTTCGCTTCTTCTAATTCATTATTTGATAAAGCTAAATTTCCCGCAATATTTATTAACACTTCTTTAGAAATATTTTCATAACCAATTCTATCAGATTGATCAAAATATTCAATTGATAGTTTAATATTTTCAATCGCAAAATCTATTTCATTCTCATCAATATTTTGAAATGTTCTTTCGATGCTTTGTTTAAATAAATCTTTATAAATAGGAATTTTTATATTTCTATTTTTCCACAATTTACCTTTCAGCCATATTTCTTCTGGATCAGCTCCCCATTTATCAATAAATTTCTGCTTATTTATTTTCAATCTTTCCGAATAATTGTTTTCACCGTTTGCTTTAAAACTTACCGAACCATAATGATGTATAAAAACATCTTTTGCAATTACTGTTTTATATCCGGCTAATTGTGCGCGCAGACAAAAATCATCATCCTCAAAATTTCCCGGCGAAAATCTTTCATCCAAACCACCGATTTTTTCAATTACTTCTTTTTTAATTAATGTACATAAAAATGCAACGCGCGGAAATTCTTGAATTTGATTTTTATTTTCAATAGAAATTCTATTTGCATATTTATGCATTTCATCTATTGAATTATATTTTGCATTTTTATCAATTTGAACTCCGCTTACAAAATTGCTGATTGGTCCGACAATACCGATTTTATTATCTGAATCGGCAATTTCAATCATTCTATCCAACCAGTCTTTTGTAACAACAACATCATTATTAAGTAAAACAACATAATTTCCGTTTGCTTCAAGAATTCCTTGATTTATTGCTTTGGGAAACCCAAGATTTTCTTCGTTAAAAATTACATTAACATTTTGATGTTGTTTCTTAAGTTTTGTAAGATATTCTTTTGTTCCGTCTGTTGAATTATTATCAATAATAATTAATTGATAATTCGAAGTATTCGCTTGAACTGATTCTATGAATTCCTTTGTATATTTTAGCTGATTATACGTTAGTGCAATAATTGAAGTTATTTTATTAATATTATTTAAGTTACATAGTTTTTCATTTTTATTACTTTGTTTCTTACTGAAAACGGAAGAATCTGAGTTATCAATATTATCAATCTTTAAAACTTTGTTAAATACATTTAACCAATTTTTATAATTCTTATTTATTGTTCTGTTTTGATTCACGTAATTAAATACGTTATTCTTAATTCTATCAATTTCAGAAGGATTTTCAACCAAGTACGAAAGTTTATTAAACCAGCCATTACTGTTCTCGAGATTTACTAAAATGCCGTTTTCTAAATTTTTTACTGATCTTTTATATGGACCAAAATTAGAATAAACACCAGCAATTCCTGAAAAACCATATTCTAAAAATTTAATATCGCTTTTGGCCATATTGAATTTGTTGAATGATAATGGAGCTAAACCAATATCAAGATTTGCATGTTTTAAGAGTTCATAAAAATCTTTTAATGATGCTGCACCCGGAATAAATTCTACTTCTTTATATGAAATAAATTCAACTGGTAACATATTTATAAAAACTAATTTGATTTTTTTTTCATAATATTTTTTTAATTGTAACAAAGCTGGAATAACTTGTTCAAAATCTTCTTGATGAGTTATAGTTCCGGCAAAACCAATTCTAATTTCATCATAATTTGCTTTTGCAATTTTTGGGGGGATAAATATATTTTCATCAATTTGATTTGGAATAACAGAAATATTTTCATTATAAGTTGAAAAATAATTCTTGAGATTTTGGGTTGAAACTGTTACATGATCTGATAACCAAATAAATTCTAATAACCCTCTTCTATTTACGGGATCTGAATATAAACTATATGCTGGGTTTCTTTCGGGAACTTCTAATAAATTATCATCTATTTCATATATAATTTTTGCACCTTTGGATTTTAATAATCTGATAAAGTCTAAGTATATTAGATTATTTATTCGTTGTATTATTACTATATCCGGAACAAATTTAATTTTATATTCTTTTTCTTTTGTAATATCAACTATTTCAAAATCCACAAATCCATTCTTTCTCAAAAATGTTAATGGGCTGTTAAGTCGTATATCTGCTACAGCGCCGGAGTTATTTACTAAAGCTAAAATTTTTATTTTTTGTGACATATTAATTCCAATACAAATTATATTAACTTTTAGTGTAAAACCTCGTTCAAAAACTTCAAATTATTTAATGCAATTTCATTGGTACTATCTTTATTAAGTACAGATTTTATAATTTCTTCTGCCTCAATAAATTTCTGCTCCATTATTGAAATTACTGCAAGATCATTTTGTATTTCTAAATTTTCATTATTTTTTTTTAATTCATTTTGAAGAATTTTTTTTGCTTCGTCCAATTTTCCTTTTTCAATCAAAACTTCAGCTATATCAATTTGAGAAAGTTTTCTAAATATCATAATAAATTCAATACCATTTTGCGAATGTTCAACCAATTCAATATTTAAATTAGTTTCATCAATCCATTTTAAAATTTGATCAAGAAAAGTATTATATTGCCAAACATGGAAATGAATATCACGATTTTCATCAAGATGATTTTTTACATATAGTTCTAGTAAAGCTTCATCAGTAACTTTACTTACTATACGCCCAAATTCTTTATAGTGTTCAATTCTATGTTTTTCTGGTCCATTGTAATATTCGAATTTTAAATGTTCATATGGTGTAAGTTCTCTATCTTTATCAAAAGTATATCTTTTATCTGGCAATGCGTAAAAAATATATCCATTTTCTTTTACTACTCTAATATGATTTTCTATTGTTCTAAAAACATTTTCCGTGTGCTCAAGCATATGATTTGCAATTAAAAAATCATACGAGTTGGAAGGCAGACTCGAAAGTTTTTCACCGTCTTCAATAACTGTAGGATATATACAATATTGCTCTTTAGTTTCTGGCATCCATCTTTTAAGAGTATCGATATCAACTTTATCTACATAATCTGCGCTGCATCCTTCTTTTAATGGCACGGGTGCGTGAAAAGCACCGATCTCTATTCCTCTTCCATTTAAATATTTTTCTGAAAGTACAATTCTCATATCTTGAATTGCATGCTGTGATCTTTTTACTTCCCTTACAAATTTATTATAATCATCCCTTAATTCAACTGAATTTTGCATGATTTGTTTATTAGGAACATAAACGTAATTTGTCATATTAACTCCTTAACTTGCATCTTAAGATTTTGTATGTACTCAAGATTATCATTGGCGGTATTATTTGTTTTATCAAGTTCTATAACCAAATTAATTAATTCATTAGCACGATTAAAATTATTTTTTTTGATTGAAATTAATGTTAGATGATTTAGAATTTTAATATCATGTGGATAATCTTCAAGTAATCCAATCAATTTTTTTTCCGCATTTGAATATTCTTCCATTTCGAGAAAATTTTCTGCTTCATTAATTGTTAACTCATAATTACTAATCCAATAATTAGGATTATTATTTTTAAACAAAGAAAGAAATTTTCCATTTACATAATTTTGAGTATGTTCAATAAAATTTTTTACATTATTCAAAAACTGCTGCTCAAGATTTTTTAATTGTGGTCTGACTAAATGCATTGTTTCAACGGCATGTTCAATATTTTCTTCACCATACGCAATTCCAAATTTTCTGGTTTCACTTAAACTCATCCATTGAACTGCTGAAGTACCTTCATATGGAACAACTATGCTAATACAACCACACAATGCAGCTTGAATACTTAGAAATGTTGCATAATCATAAGAATAGAAATATTTAGTTTTATTAAAAATTTCAACCAATTCTTGAGATGGCATTGAGTCAATTATTTCAATACTTTCATTCAAATCATGAATAATTTTTCTATTTTTTCCTTTTCTCATAACATAACAACTACCACTACGTTTTAAATTTTTATTAATGAACATATCACCATAAAGCTCAATAATTTGAAGATAGTTAACATCTTTTTGACCATTTGTAAAAGATTTGGAATAATAAAAAAGTAAATCGTCGTTTCCAAAATTACCATCACCGCCAAGCACTCCTGGTTTATTCAATATCCATCTAACAACATATTTTGCATTAAGGGGATTACCAATGATAATTTCCGGATAAATTGCGATAAATTTTGAACTTAATATTTCATAATTCGCTAATGAAATTTTATATTTTGCATTAGTTAAAAACGTATCAAAATTATTATCGCTTGGCCATAAATACGCTTCATAACCAAGTCGATTTATATAATCACATAAAAAATGCAAAACTGTTACACCACCGCTATTGATTTTAAGCGATGGTGCAAATATTACATATTTAAACATTATCAATCTCTTACTAATTATTTCTATATTTTATAATCTTTGCTGGATTACCGGCAACAATACTATTTTCCGGCACATCATTTAAAACTACTGCACCAGCTCCAATTAAACTAAAGTCACCTATACACACTTTCTCCCTTATTGTTGCATTACTTCCAATATGTACTCCTTTACCAACTAAAACATTTGCACCTACAACAGCATTTGTTGCTAAATGTGCAAATTGTTCAAGGGTTGAATCATGACCCAAATAAGAGTTTGGAAGTAGAATACAATTATCTGATACTATTGTATCCGTACTTAATTGTGCAAGCGGAGCAATCAAAACTCCATTGCCGATTTTACAAAATTCATTTGGAATTACCGATGTTTTATCAATAATACTAATTAATTTTTTTTGAGGAATTTGTAATGAATTTATTTTATTAAATGTTTCTTTTTCGTTTTTTAACCCAACATAAGCAATGAAACAATATGTATTTTCGTCTAATAAATAATTGTCTAAATCTTCTGTTTTACCGATGATCGGAAATTTTTTAAATTTTCCTATCTTATTTCCAACTTTTTCAAAATCATTTAAAAACCAATAACTTCACCTATTCGATTTTTTTCTATAATTGATGCTGCGATCATTCCTATTCCACTTCCGCCAAGTATTATAATTTTTTTCATATTTGATTTTTGTTAAGGTCAATAATCGTTTTAATTATCTTTTCTTGTGAAGTTTTACTTAAATCGGAAAATATTGGTAAACAAATAACTTCTTCAGTAATTTTTTCTGCATTTCTAAGATTATTTGGGTTTGAAGTTTCTAAATTTCTGTACATTGGGAAATGACTAATTAGCGGATAAAAATATCTTCGTGCAAAGATATTATTGTTTTTTAATGTTTGATATACTTCATCCCTACTTTTTCCAAATTCCTTTTCTTCAATAAAAATTGGAAAGTAAGCAAAATTTTCTGATACATAATTTTGAGGAGATAAAAATCTTAAACCTTTAATGTTCTTTAATTCTTCCGCATAATTTTTTGCAATAAATTTTCTTTTTGATTTATGGAATTCAAAATCTTTTAATTGAAGCAATCCCAATGCAGCTTGCATTTCATTCATTTTTGCATTAATTCCGGTAGAAACAACTGTTGTTTCACCAGCAAATCCAAAATTCTTTAAATAATCAATTCGTTTTTTAATTTTTGGATCATGCGAAATAATTGCCCCACCTTCCAAAGTATTATAAATTTTTGTTGCATGAAAACTTAAAACAGATAAATCACCAAAATTTAATATTGATTCGTTTTTAATTTTAACACCGAAAGCATGTGCTGCATCATAAATAATTTTTAATCCATATACATCTGCAATTTCTTGAAGTTCTTCCACATAACATGGATTGCCATAAACATGAACCGGAAGAATTGCGGAAGTATTGCCGGTTAAAAGTTTTTCAATTTTTTTTGGATCAATATTACAAGTAGTTGGATCAATATCACAAAAAACTGGTGTTATACCATTCCATTTAATTGCATGAGTTGTTGCAACAAAACTATAAGGAGTTGTGATTACTTCTCCTTTAATATCTAAAACTTGAAGTGCGGCAATTAATGCTAATGTACCATTTGCAAATAATGATATATACTCAACCCCAAGATAATTTGCCAATTCACTTTCTAATTGCTGATGAAATTTTCCATTATTTGTTAAAAATTTTGATTGCCAAATTTCCTTTAAAAGAATAATAAACTCATCCAATTCCGGAAGTGTTGGTTGATTAACAAAGATTTTTTCTATATTACTAAAACTATCTTTTGTTAATATTTGGTTATCAACGGATTCCATACTTATTATACTTTTAATTTAAATTTATTTTGATCTGTGTCAGAATTCTTTTTACTAACATTTGATAGAGTATTTATTACAACCACATTTTTCTTATTGTTATTAAGTTTTTCATATTTTGATAAAATTTTTTTTGCTGCCGAAACTATTGGAGGACCGATAAATTTTCCATTTATGATAGTAACGCCAGTTCCTTCTTTTTGTGCTTTTTGATAACTATCTAATATTTCTTTCGCATTTTCAATTTCAAGAGAATTCGGAGTAAAATATTTATGTACTAAGTCAATTTCTTTGGGATTTAGAATCAGCATTCCTTCAAAACCTAAATTTTTAGCAATCTTTAAATTCTTTTCTAAATCGACTAAATCATGAACATTAATATGAACGGTATCAATTGGAACCACTTTATTAGCTTTTGCAGCCATTGCAATCATTGCTCTTGGTGTAAATAAGCTTAATGCTTCTGCATCATGAATTCCACCTAAATCCGTTATAAAATCTTCACATCCATATGCAATTGCTAAAACTCTTTTTGAAGCTTTACAAATATCCTGAACATTTAAAACTGCGCCGGTAGTTTCAATTAATGGAATAATTTTAAAACTTCCTATGGGAAGATTTTTTTCATATTCTATTGTTTCAAGTAATTTATCAAAAAAATAAATATCCTCACCTTTGGTTGATTTAGGATACATAAATCCATCAATTCCCGGAATAGTTAATTGATAAATATCCTTGAGTAAGTGTCCGCTTTCTCGATCATTTACTCTTGGAAAAACCGAATAATTAGCAAATTTTCCTTCTGCAATAAATTGTTGAATTGTATCTCTTGCATATTGCTTATTATGTGAATTTGGCACTGAATCTTCAATATCCAATAAAAGAACGTCAGCTTTTGATTTTGCGGCACTTTCCAATAATTTTATATTATTTCCCGGCACAAACATTAAGCTTCGAAGTAAAAAGTTATTATTCATCATAATTCCTTTTTTTTATAAGTATTAGTCTTGTAAAACTTAATACTTCGAGATTATTTTGATTATATGCAATCGTCTCAACCGTAATTATTCCTCTATCATTTTTGCTTTTTGATTCTTCTTTACTTAAAATTTTTGTTTTTGCATAAATTGTATCATTAGTAAAAACAGGATTTAAGTGTTTAACATTTTTATATTCTAAATTTGCAATTGCTTTTCCGCTAATATCTAAAACCGTAATTCCCACAACCAAACTAAAAACTAATGTTCCAACAACGATTGGTTTCCCATAAATTTCATTTTTGGAATAATGAGAATTTGTATGAAGTGGATGATAATTCATAGTTAAAAGACTGAATAAATTATTATCACTTTCGTATATAGTCTTAGATAGAGAATGTGAAATAACTTCACCTTCTTCAAAATCCTCAAAATAATTTCCTAATCTATTTGGCTGCATTTTTCTATATATTTTTGTGAAAAATATTCCAAAATCATTCCAAATAAATTATTACGATTTTTAAGCGTTTTGTAGATTTTCTGTGTAGCTATTCAGATTGCTGGCTATTATTAGCCAACATTTTCCAAGGATTTTAGCAGGTTATTTAGCGGTGTGATGTATTCATCAATTTCTTTTTTTGCAATTTTATATTTGTGTTTATAATTTTCTTCTCGTTCTTCAACAAAACTTTCTATAATTTTTTGTTGAGTTAAAATTCTCTCATTAAACTTTTGTTCATAAATTTTTGCTTTTAAATTTGAATCAATTTCTAAATTTTTCCTTTCATCTGTTTGCGTAGATTTTACAAATTCTGATTGTGCAATTAACTTTTTCTTATAAGCACTTTTTTCCCAGAATGATGAAAATGCCGTAAATACGGAAATTGAAATTCCAAGCAAAAATGTTATTCCTCCCCATTTAAAACCGTTTACCGCTATTGTATTTATACTGCTGTTACCTTCATCCCAGCCAAACATAACCGACATAATTCCCACAACTAAAAAAATTACAAAAGAAATTGCAGCCGTAAAAATCATTGAACTGTAAAAAACTTTTGACGGATCAAATTTATTACTTTCTTCTAAGCTTTTAATTTTATCTTCTATTATTTTTGCTCTTTCTGTTAATGATCCTTCTAAATATTCAAATGCTTCTTTTTCCGTCATTTTAATTTTTTTAAAAGCATCGTCTTTTTCATGTTTAATCAAATCTAATTGTCTTTTGTTTTGTTCAATTTGTTTATCAAAAACATTTATTTCTTCTTTAATTTGATCAAAATAATGTGACTCAATTAAATTCCGAATAAATTCTATTAACGTAATTAATTTATCTCTAAAAATTTGTTCGCCAATTCTGATAAGCCCGTTTTTTTTATTTTTGTAATTATCCAAAGCTTTTCTTAAAAAATCCATTTCCGCATAAACTTCTTGATTGAAAAATTCTTTAATTCTAAGATTATCCAAATTAATAAGTTTGCTGTACGTTAATTCCATACTATTTGCATCGCTTGAAAAAAATGATCGTAGAAGAAAATCAATATCAGGAAGCATTTGAGCAAAACCAAGTTCCGTAAAAACATTATAGAAGCAAGCATTGTTATAAAAGAACGTAAACAGTTTTAAGAAGTTATAATTAATTGCATATTGAAATCTCATTCTATCATATTCTAAAACATTTTTAAGTCCGTCAAATGCAGTATCAAAATCATCCAAGTATTTACTGCTTAAGGCAATATAATAATTAGCATTTACGCCATGTGGATTAAATTGCAACGCTTCATTAAATGTTGATCTGGCTTTGCTGTAATTATATTCCAAAAAGTAAACAAACCCTTTGTAAATTTTAAGATAGTAAAGTAAATCTTTTTTTAATGACGTTTCAATTTCGCAGCCGTTAACCATTTCCCCGGCTTGATCAAAAAGTTCAATTGCTCTTTTAGGATTATAAATACTTTTATCAAAAGTTAGTAAAACACCATAAATAATCAGATTGTAAAAACTTTGATACGATAAATTTCTCTCAATTTGATTACTTATGCTGAACGCATAATATTGTTTTTCTTTACTCGTTTTTAAAGTTATCCACTGAGTATAGTATTTTTTTATTTCTCTAAAATTTGATACGTAATTAAATTTGCCGTTTTTTGTGAGTAAAAGATCTTCAATATTTCTAACAACATCTGCTTCGGAAAGCCAAAAATAAGGTGCAGTTTCTAATCGAATTAAAAAATCGGAAATTTCATGCGGAAGTTTTATTGAATAAAATTTGGAAGTGTTGCTAATGAATTGATCAAAACTAATTTCGTATCTTAACAGATCAGAAAAATGTTCTCGTCCGTAATTACGGAATTTGGCAATTTCAAGCTCTCTTGAAAGATTTACTTCGTCTATATTTTCGAGTATATCCATTCGGTTTGCGAACATTCTTCTTCCATGAAGTTGTAGAACTTCTTCTACTAATTTATTGTGAAAATCCTTTTTCGAGGTATAATCGTATTTTGCAAGTAATTAGTTTAATATGGAATAGACTTAAAATTCTTAGAATTTTGAATTTTGTAAGATTTTTATATAGGTTAATTTAAAAACAAATTTTGCCAGAACCCCCTTGTTTTGTCTGGCAAACGAAAATTACTTTAACAATATCATTTTATTTACTTGATTGTATTCTCCGGCTTGAAGTTTGTAAAAATATACACCGCTTGGCAAATTACTGGCATCAAATGTTACAGAATAACTGCCGGCTTGTTTAAAACCATTTACCAATTCACTAACTTCTTTACCTAAACTATTATAAACCATTAAGGAAACTTGATTATTTTTTGGTATATCATAAACTATTTTTGTACTTGGATTAAAAGGATTTGGATAGTTCTGAGAAAGTTTATATTCTGTTGGTAATTCATCCCCATTACTGTTTTCATCCTCAATGGCAGATTTGTACATTACACCTCTAATAGAAACCTCATTACTGTATACTGAAATTTTACTTTGTGTATCAAATGCTGTGATTTTGTAAAAATAATTATACCCTTGTATATTTGTAGTAACATCGTTATCACTATAACTAGTAACAAATTTTGTTGTAGTAGCAATTTGTAACCAGTTTGAATTACCCTCTTTTCTCCAAATTACGTATCCTGATAAATCTGTTTCGTCATTTGCATTCCATGTTAACAATGGATGATTTCCATTTGATGTAATTTTTAAATTTTGAGGTTTTGAGGGATTTGATGCAATTGGATTATTTTTAAAGATACTAATAGTAGCAATTCCATTATTTAGGTAATTTAAACTAAAAGTGAAGTTTAAAGTATTTTTATTCTTATTTTGATTGTTTGGATTGCTCCATGGAGAAAAAATTTGTTGATAACCAATTCTAAATGCCTGTAAACCATTACCTAAATAATACTTTGGCTCATCCACTAAATTTGTAATCGGGTTTTTTACAAAATATATTGAAGATGAGCTTTCTGTACAACCTGGATAATTATGTACAATTTTATTTTCTAATGAATGATGACCATCGGTTTTATCTACTCCAAAGTTTTTCCAAACTGGTAAAATTTTGTTCTGATCATACGGATTATTAATTTTATCAATAGCTTCCCAATCATATCTTCCATCTGCTGGAATACACTCACGACCAGTGCCTAATAGTCCTTCTTGTCTTATAATATAAATACCATTTTCAATAGTTCCATCAATACTATTTGGATGGTCTGAAAATGGAGCATGTGATTCCCAATAAGAAGTCTTTTGATGGTTTTCTATATAAAAGTATTTATCTGCATCATATTTAACCCGAATTGCCTTATTTGTTGTTAAAAAATCACCTATACTTTTTGTTATTGTTTCAACACTTGAATTTGTTGCATCAATTGTAAATGCTGCGGCAGATTCTGCCCATTGAAGCTGGTACATTTCGAAAGCATTTATGGTGTATGATTTTGTTCCCCAATCTGCTAACATTCCCCAGTAACCGTATCCATTGTGCATATTATTATGACCCAGTAGGTAATGATTAAATTCATGTAATGCAATTCTAAATGGATCTTGACCAAAATATGATTTTACTGTTACTCCACTTCCCCATGTATCAGTATTTATTTTACGTGCACCAGAATCAACGGAAATATCTCCACCTCGCCCAAGATCACCATAATTATTACCAAAACCTAATACACTTTCATAATTAATACCTGAGACATCTTTAGTAATATTTCGCCAAACAAAAATTATCATGTCAACTTTAGTATCAGCAGTATTTGTATGTAAATAGTTGCTTTCTAATTTCCATTTATCATAGTTAGCAAAATTTTCTGTTGCATCAATTGATTGCAGTAATTCTTTGTGTATATCAAATCTTTTCATATTTAAGTCATCATATTCAGCTCTGGTTTTATTAGTTACTACGTGTATTTCCTTACCGGTAAATTTGAATTTATTATAGGACATTTCGTTAAAATAATGAGTTAAGGAACCTTGGGTTGGATTTGTTGACCATGTTTGATCAATCCATTTACCCATATCTTTTGGTGATTGTCCTTTTATCCATCTTGTATTTGTAGAATTATAGTTATCATCTTTAAACTCTGCAAAAACAATTAAAATATTCAATGTACCAATTGAAGGTAGCTTATAACCTCCTGCTCCGTAGGTATAATCAGTTGATGATGTTGCAATGCAGTTTTCGGTTGAAGAATTTGTATTAGAAAAATTAATTATGTTTCCTAATACAAAAAAAATAAATAATAATTTCTTTAGCATATTATCTCCAATTATTTTAAATAAATCATTTTAATAATTTGCTTTTTATATGGACTTGATAATTGAAAAAAATATACACCACTTGAATATTTATCTAAATCTAAGCTAAACTGATAGTTTCCTGGTTTATAGAACTTTTTATTATTATAAATGATTTGTCCAAGACAGTTATAAACAATTTGATTATATTCCGCGTGCTTATGTATTGTATATTCTATTTTAGTATTAGCATTAAAGGGATTGGGATAATTTTGAAAAAGTTTAAATTCATCAAAAAATCGAATTTCTTTTTTTTCTTCCAAGCCAACAATAGTGCCAATTGTATCACCATCAATAATAGCAGAAATTAAAATATCCGGTTGAATACCATCTTTATCTTCATAAATCAACCCCATACCAGATGCTAAGACTCTATCACTGTCCCAATACTCAACAATTTCACCAAAATTATTATATTCTAGGTACTTACTAATAACTTTGAAAGTAGTATAGCGTCCTAAATAATAACCTTGATAAATTGTATCAATTTCACCAATATCTCCCTCAATAAAATTGCTATCAGAATCAAAGAATTTAACAATCCACCATCTTTCACCAATTTTTGCATCAAGTTTGTAATAAAGTCTATTCCAGTCATTAGGGTCGTAATAAACATTGTAGTTAGTATCTATTCTATAATCTGGCCATTGAGGAGTTCTTTTTTCACTACCATTATAATAGTACAGATGTGAACTATCTGCTAATATTGAATCCCTAGTAATAATTTCATACCATATAAAATCTCCTTGGCTATGATACTGCCAGAAATTACTAACTTTTAATGGGAAAAAACTATAGGGGTCAATTTCAGTTGTGTCATTAACTTTATTCAGTTTAACATTATTAATCTTAAAAAACTCAGCAACTCCTGCATTTTTCTGCGGGTATATTATGGTACAAATCAAGTAAAATTCAAGTAATAATATTTTTTTCATTTTATCTCCATATAAAAAATTGTTTTCAGAATTCCTTTTCTTCATGTAAACCCAACAAAAAAGCAATTTTTTGCATTTTGTAGATTCACGGCAAAACTCTTGTACTTACCTGCCTGCCGCAGGCAAGTATAGAAAAGAAAAATAAAAAGAGCAATTGAAAAAAATAAATTTGAAGAATTTCGGAAAAATTCAGAGAGAGAGAGAGAGAGAGAGAGAGAGAGAGAGAGAGAGAGAGAGAAAAACTATGCCAAAAATATAAATAAACATTATTTTATTTTTTAAGTTTACAATATATAATAAATGTTTCAGCTTAAAACATCAGCATAAATACTTACTTAATATTTTTCCTTATAATTTTTTAATAAATCGATTTTTAATTTATTTATTAGCAAAGAATTAACATTTTATGTAAGTATTAATACTTACATATATAACTTATAATGTTTTCTTTCTGTCATCGACCACTCGATGACAGAATTGTAAAATGTTACTGAATGGTCAGTGACCGCAAAAAAGATGCGATCTTTTCAGAAGATCATATCTTTTATTTCTAAACCTTTATAGAAATTCTTATTGATTTCATTTAATTTTTAATAAATTTTTGTTAAAAAAATAGGAATGTTATGGATTTTAGAATATCAATTAAAACCGGAAGTGTTGATAATGCCGGAACCGATGCGGACGTTACAATTAAAATTTACGGAAGTTTATTTAATACACTAGATTTAACTCTTAATGAACATAAAAATAAAAATGTTTTTGAAAAAGATAATATTGATAGTTTTTTAATTGAAACCGAAGATTTTGGTGAAGTTGAAAAAATAGAAATTTGGCACAACAATAAATGGTTTGGCGCAGATTGGTTTTTAGAAGCGTGCACAATTGAAAATCTCACAAATAAAAAATCACATTTTTTTAATATTAATCAGTGGATAAAAGGAAATAAAAAATATGAGTTTGCGCCAAAGCAATTAATAAATTATCAAATTGAATTAATTATGGGAACACTTCCCGGTTCCGGAAGTAATTCAAATTTATTTATTTCACTTATCGGTTCAAAAAATTCAGCAAATTTCATCAACATAAAACCGTTGATTTCTAACAAAGAATTTATTGCTGGTTACACGGAAATTTTTACTTTGCAAAATGAAGATATCGGAAACATCAATGAAATTAAGCTCAAAACAGATAGCTCCGGTTTTAATTCCAACATTTACATAAACAGAATTAAAATAAAAAAAGAAGCGGAAAATAATTTTTCAACTTTCCCAATATTCACTTGGATAAAAACAGATCAAGAATTTTCATTCAATCCTAATAATGTTGAATACACAATAATAATTACAAACGGAGATGTTTTAGGCGGCGGAACCGATGCAAATGTTTCTATGATTTTATTCGGAACAAAGGGAATTTCCGAAGCAATTAAATTAAATGATTTGATTGCGCGAAATGCTTTTGAAGCCGGAATTGTAGACTTTCTAAAAATTTCCACAAAAGATTTGGGTGAAATAGAAAAAATAAAAATCTGGCATGATGAAAAATGGATTGGCGACGGATGGTTTCTAAATAAAATTACGATAATAAATGAAAGCACAAAAACTAAATCCGTATTCCCATTTTATTCTTGGTTAGATGAAGCGGAAATTCCTCACAATGTTGAAGTTGAACTTACAACGCAAAAACTTCATCAAAGACCATTTTATGCAATTGCGCATATGGTTAATACTCCAGCGTATGTTGAAGAAGCTTTGGATATGGGAAGCAACGCAGTTGAGTTTGATATTACTCCAAAATTTGATTACAAAAATAAAACTTTTTCATTCGATGTTTTTCATGGATTTCGTCCGGATTTTGATCCAGATAAAATAAATTTAATGGAAAGAAGTTTGGCTAAAACTGAATTGAAAATATTTTTAGAGAAATTAAAAGAGTTTGAAGAAAATTTTCCAAAACTTTCTTTGGTAATTTATGATTGCAAACTTGGCGAAGTTCCAAAGAAATTGTTAAATCAATGCGGAATTGAAATGGCAAAAATTATTCAAGATAATTTTTTACATAAAAACATTAATAACAGAATTCATAGTATCATGTCAATCGGTAAAAAAAATTACACTCCATTTTTTGATGGATTTTTTGAAACAATTCCCGCCGAATTTAAAAAATATTTTGGCGCAGATTTAAGTGAAGAAAGTTTTAATACAACTGAAAAAGCCTTTGAACAAAGGCGCGAAGGAAATTTTTGGTGGGGAAGCGGAATTGCTTCTCAAGTTCCAAAACCTTTAAAACATTTTATTCCGCAGTTTTTAATTGCAGCAAAAAAAAGAGCAATTCGCGGAATAGTAAAAAAAATTTATTACTGGACTTTGGACGATCCCGATTCAATGGCAAGAATTTTAGTTACAAAATTGGATGGAATTATTGTTAACGATCCGTTAAAACTATTGCGTGTATTGGAGAAAGAAGAATTTAAGCATACTTATCGCTTAGCAGATAGAAATGATAATCCGTTTAATGTAATTTAATTTATTTTTGAATTTTGTTTGTCTTTTTGCGATTGCTGAGTATTGCCGGTGTTTCTTTAAGTGTTAGTAATTTGTCATACTGGCAATAATTTAAGTAACAATAAAAAAATTAATAAAATATTTTTTACTCAAATTTAATAAATGAAGTTTCCATAACCTTTTCAAGGTTAAAGTACTAATTTCCTTTTATATACTGTTGTTTTGTGTTTGAGAAGTTAAATTTTTGTGATTTTTTAGTGGCATAGTACAAAATAATTTGAAAATAAAATTTAAGACTATATTATACTGTTCATGTGGTCAACATCTTGTTTATAATAGTCCCACTTTATTACTTGTATTTTTCTGTTTGGTTTAAATTCCAAAACGTCTTTTCTGTTATATGTTTGCAGTAGTTTTGCCAATGTTGTTCCCATTCCCTGTGGACTTAGCAAAATTGCATAAATTGGTAATGCAATGCTTGAATATCCAATTAACTGTGATAAGTTGATTAAAGATAGAGTTGTGTTTTTACATTCTACAAAAACTAATTCAACATATTCTTTGTATTCAATAAAACCTGTTATGTCTTGTCGGATTTTATATGTCGTAAATGCAGGAAAGTGTTTTTGATAGTTAAGGTGCATAATGAAATTACTCAAATCACTATCGTGAGTGTCTAAAACTTGAATTTTTGTTGCCTTTTTCCCAAACTTCTGTTGTAAGTCGCTTTTAAGCCACTTAATTATGTCGGGATACATTTCAATTTCTGTTTTATACATCGCTTAATCTTTTTGTAAATAGCAACCCAAACATTTACATATTCCCTTGTAGCTGTTGAAATGTTGCCCGTTTAATTCTGTCGGTAATTTTTCGTGTGTTTCGTGGTTGTGAGTTGTTTTTACTTTTTCTCGACCAACATTTCCTGTGCACAAGGCTTGTCGTCTTGGTTTACTTGTCTTGTTATATTCTGAAAGTTCCGCTAATGCTTCGTTTTTGTGAGAAATATAGAAACCAATATTTTCAAAATCTTCTGCGTAAATTTTGATTTGATGTTCTTTTGCCCAACTTGTACCCGAACCGCCTCTAATGTTTGGGTGTCCGTAACCGATGTACTGAATTGATACGTTTAACGATTGTGTAAGCTGACAAATTTGTGGTGGCAAAAACCAATTCTTGTTTGATATTTCAATGTAAACACGATGTTTGCCTGCTTGGTCAACGTTTGATTTTCTTACAAAACCTGTAACGTCAGCAAGTCCTCGCAAAAATTCTTTTTTGTTAGCTTCTGTTGTTTCAAAAATAGGCTCTGGAATGAGAAAATCGTGAAAACTAAAACGTGTTCCGTTTATTAGAAATTTGATAAACAACCAAGCAATATCTTCTTTAATCCAAGTTAGTACAAGTGAAATTTTATCGCCTGTTACTTTTTGAACGTTGATACCCATTTGTTGCAAACGATATACAACAGGGTCAAGTGAAGTTTGAATGTGTAGACGTTGGTCAAAAACTTTTGCGATAGCTTTTGATTCCAAAGTTTTGTATTCAAAATCAATGATGATTTTCTTTACATCGCTGTTGTATTGAATTTCTCCGTGTCCTGTTATTAACCCCAACAGGTAAGAAATGTCTGCTGTTAAGAAGTTCGATATTTTATTTTTTTCCATTATCTAATTTTCTGAAAATTAAAATGTACTCGTGTACTTTGTTTATGATAAATTTGTGAGGATAGCCTAATGGTCGCATATTGTTGTACTCGGGTTGTCTGTCCCAAATTACAATATCTTCAAAAGAAAATCCCCCTTCTTGTGCAACTTTTGCTGTGTCAATGTGTAATGGAAAAAACTTGTCTTTCTTTCTTAAATCCATAACGTTTAAAATGAAATAGCCTTTTGGTTTCATCACTTTATAAACTTCACTACATACGTCTTTCAAAGAAAAAACAAACTCGTTGTAATCTTCAATGTTTCCCAAGTCATTGTTTTTGTTTGAATAGTTTTTATTTTCCTTGTAGTCGGCTGTACGTTGTCTATTCAAAATGTCCCAATACGGTGGCGAAGTAATACACAAGTCAATAGATTCTTCTTCTATCTTTTTAGATAGTTGACGTGAGTCGCCTACAATGTATTTATCTTCTAATCCATAGAGATTAATGTTGTACGAGTTTGTTGCTCGTTTGACGAAAAGTTTTTTATAATCGGAACTTAAATCAAAACCAATTACTTCTTTGTCTTTTTTCAAACCTGCAATTAAAGTCGTACCCGAACCTGCAAAGCAATCCAAAATTTTACCGCCATTTGGTTTGCAAAAAGTATCAATGACTTTAGAAACTAATTTTACAGTAAAAATTGCAGGATGTTTTAATTTCTTTTCTTCTTCTGTTTTTCCTAAATCACGCCAAATGCTGAACGAATTTTGTAACCATTCTTTGCCTGACAAGTTGTTTGTTTTGTTGACGGTTTTCTTCGGTTGAACTAAAAAAAGATGCTCCAAAGTTAGTTGAGGGTCTTTAACTGTTTGGTTAATGCTTTTGTATCGTTTGTGGTTTTCCGTAAAAGTTTCTACCGTTCCAATTCGTGAAAGCGTTTGTTCAATAGCGGTTTGCGGAATAACGCCCTCGTTGTTGTAACTCAAAATAATGTATTGTGATTTTGTTGAGTTTAAAATCAAATCTTCAAGCGTATTTAACGCTGAATTTTTAAAACAATACTTTGATTTTTGATGGTCATACTTTCTCATTCCAGTTTCACCATAAATTTCTGGTTTTGACTTAAACCACCCTTCTGCAATTAATTCAAGAATAAAGTAATTAGAAGCATATTGTCTACTATTGTATGGTGGGTCAAGATAAAGTATGTCGGGATTTATTTCCTTAATAAGTTCGTTTGCGTCTTTCTTAAAAACTTTGTTTTTGTTCTTGCTCGGGATGATTTCAACTGGTTCAAGAATTAAAGGATTTAACGCTCTTTTGTCCCAAGTTTTTAAATACGCTGCATAAGTTCCCGATACATTACTTGTTAAATTAACTCCACGTAATAAAGATGTGATGAGATAATAATATTCAAGTTCATTGATTATATTTTCTTCTTTCCATTCTTCAAACAAATAACGAAACATGTCAATTTTAAGAGCGTTTTGGTCTGAAAAATATTGTCTGCCACCATTTGGTGAATAATTTTCAAACATAAATCCACCGACTTTCATTGGTTTCATTTTGTTCATATAATCGAACAAAGTTTCGTTACCATTTTTTAGTTTGAGGTGTGATTTTAGTTTCTTGAATTGTGGTTCTTCGTTAAGTTCAATGTACGCCTTTGCAATCGCATATGAAAATTCAAGCGTGTCATTGGCAATAACAGTGTATCCAAGTTTTTTAAAATGTCTACCAACTGCTGATGTGCCTGAAAACAAATCAACGAAATTAGATGTACCATTTACACCTGTTTTCCTTACAACTTGTTCAATAAAAGGGAGAAGTTTTGTCTTTGCTCCGTAATATCTCATTTTTTTTTCATTATTAAAAAGTTGTTTTTCTTATCATTAAATTTGATTCTAATATGTACCTAATTAATTGAATTTTCATTCGTTCTGTAAACTGCTTATAATTCTATATCTTTAAAATTTCTTGATTTGTTTATAAGTAAGTTCTTACTTAACTAAATAATTATATCTGAATGTTCATGCAAAGATATTAACTTTAAATGAATTTGTATAATATTAACTTAGATAAGTGATAATATATAAAATATATGTTTTCACAATGATAAATTTAGTTTGTTAAAAACTTTATGGATTGGTGTAATTATTGTTTTTTCATTTCTTAAAATTTGATTTTAGATTATTAAAAATTTATTGATATTATTAAGAAAATAGATTGAAAAAAAATTTTATTATATCAAGGTTGAAATAAAAATTTATACTGCTAAATTTACCATCCGATTTTTCTAAATGTAGGTTTAATAAATTCAAGGATTTTTAATGAACATTCCACAAAGTATTGCAAAAGTTTTAAATATTAGTAAATCTCAAGTCGAAACTGTTTTAAGTTTATTTGCCGAAGAAGCAACAATTCCATTTATCGCAAGATATCGTAAAGAAAAAACCGGCGGTTTGGATGAAGATCAATTACGCGAAATCGAAAATTTAAATAACTATTTAACTTTACTAGAAGATAGAAAAGCCGCAGTTCTAAAAAGTATTGAAGAACAAGGGAAATTAACTGATGAATTAAAAGAAAAAATTCTTGCCGCCGATAAACTTCAAGATGTTGAAGATTTGTATCTTCCGTACAAACCAAAACGTAAAACCCGCGGAACCGTTGCAAAGGCAAAAGGATTAGAGCCTTTAGCACATTTTATAATTGATAATCCAAATTTCTCCGGCGACTTTAATAAAATTGCAGAACAATATTTAAGCAAAGAAAAAGAAGTTCTCACAATTGAAGATGCAGTAAACGGAGCTAAAGATATAATTGCAGAAATGATTAGCGATAATGCCGAAGTGAGAAAATTAGTAAGAGAAAGTTTATTAAATTCATCAAATGTTTGTTCTACAAAAGTTAGCAAAAAATCAGCTGATGAAAATTCTAAGAAAACAGATGTTTATGAAATTTATCACAATTTTAAAATTGAAATTACAAGAATTAAACCATATCAAGTTTTGGCTTTAAATCGCGGCGAGAATGAAGGATTTTTAAAAATAGCTTTCGAGTTTGATAAAAGTGAAATATTAAAAAATATTTACAAAACTTTTTTCACTTTCAAAAAATCATTCTTTGAATATTTATTAGATGAAACAACTTCCGATTCATTCAACAGATTAATTCAGCCATCAATTGAAAGAGAAATTAGAAATTATTTAACAGAAATTGCCGATGAACACGCTGTAAAAGTTTTTGCATCAAATTTAAAACAGCTTTTGCTTCAGCCGCCAATTATGAATAAAATAATTATGGGAATTGATCCGGGATTTGTTTCGGGATCTAAAGTTGCGGTAATTGATAAAACTGGAAAATATTTGGAAGGTGAAACTATTTATCCTCATCCGCCGCAAAATAAAAAAGATATCTCCATTCAAACAATTTTAAAATTTATCAAAAAATATAATGTTGAATTAATTGCAATCGGTAACGGAACCGCAAGCAGAGAAACTGAATTGTTGGTTTCATCAATTATTAAAGATTATAAATTGAATTGTCATTACTTAATCGTAAATGAAGCCGGAGCTTCTGTATATTCGGCATCGCCAATTGCTAAACAAGAATTTCCGGATTTGGAAGCAAGCCAGCGTGGAAATATTTCAATCGCTCGCAGAGTTTTAGATCCGCTTGCTGAACTTGTAAAAATTGATTCCAAGTCTATCGGCGTTGGACTTTATCAGCATGATGTTGATCAGAAATTACTAAATAAAAATTTAGATGATGTTGTAATCAGCTGCGTGAATTATGTTGGCGTTGACATAAATACAGCTTCATCTTCTCTCTTAACTTACGTTTCCGGATTGAGCAAAAGAATTGCAAATAATATTGTTAAATATCGTGAAGAAAACGGTCGGTTTGAAAACCGTAATCAGCTTAAAGAAGTTAGCGGTGTTGGAGATAAATTATTTGAACAAGCCGCCGGATTTTTAAAAATCAGCGGCGGTGAAAATCCATTGGATTCAACTTTTATTCACCCGGAATCTTATGAAGCGACCGAAAAACTTTTGCAAATGTGCGAAATTTCTTCAACTTCAATTAATGAAAAAGGTTTGCTTGTAAAACAATTTGCTGAGAAAAAAGGAATTGGAAAAATTGCCGATCAATTAAATATTGGAACACCAACACTCGAAGATATAATTCAGAATATTGTAAAACCCGGAAGAGATCCGCGTGAAGATATGCCAAAACCAATTTTGCGCAGCGATGTTCTAAAAATTGAAGATTTGGAAATTGGAATGACTTTAAAAGGAACAGTAAGAAACGTTGTAGATTTCGGCGCTTTTGTGGATATTGGAGTTAAACAAGACGGACTTCTTCACATTTCTGAAATGGCAAATAAATTTGTAAAACACCCGATGGAAATTGTAAGCGTCGGTGATATTATTGATATAAAAATAAAATCCGTTGATGTACAAAAAAATAGAATTGCTTTAAGTATGAAATAATAAAGACATTTTATACAAAGTTTACTATTTTGATTTTAAGATTTTTCCTATTTATTTGATAAAATGAAAATTTATAAGCAAATAGAAAATATAATTGAAACGAAAGGTGCAGCTTATTTTATTCTGATCGATCCGGATAAACTGCCGCTTGAAAAATCTAAATCATTTATTCAGCATTGTGAAAATTCTGGAGTTGATGGGTTTCTTATTGGCGGAAGTTTAATGATTAATGGAAATTTAGATGAATCAATAATTGAAGTAAAAAAATATACAAATCTGCCAATTATAATTTTTCCGGGAAGTGTTAACCAAGTTTCAAAATTTGCAGATGCAATTTTATTTATATCATTAATAAGTGGAAGAAATGCCGATCATCTAATTGGTAAACATGTTCAAGCCGCGCCATTGATAAAAAAATATAATATTGAAGCAATCTCTACCGGATATATTTTAGTTGAATCAGGACAAACTACAACAGCAGAATATATAAGCGGAAGCAAGCCAATCCCAAGAAACAAACCCGAAATTGCCGTTGCAACTGCACTTGCCGGAGAATATTTAGGAATGAAATTAATTTATTTAGAAGGCGGTTCGGGTGCTGAAAAATCAGTGCCAAACGAAATGATTAAATTTGTTTCCTCACAAATTTCTGTTCCGGTTATTGTTGGCGGCGGAATTAGAACTCCGCAAGAAGCAAAAGAAAAAGTTGAAGCCGGTGCAAAAATTATAATCACCGGAAACTATTTTGAAGATGAAGATAATTGGAATTTAATTCTGGAGTTTGCACAAGCCGTTCATAAAACCAAAAAATAAATTTTTAATTTTTCAGAATTTCCCGAAACATTTTTAGTTTTTAATCATCGTATCTATTTTAACTTATAAAGTTTTTTAAATGGAACGACTCAAAAATTTCCCAATCAATTTTTTCTCTATAATTTTAGGCTTAACCGGATTTACTTTAGCACTTCAAAGAAGCGAAACTTTTTTACATAATCCAATTAAAGTAAGCTCAATTATTTTAGCACTTACAATTTTAATATTTCTGGTAATTCTAATAATTTATTTTCTTAAAACTGTAAAGTTTAGATCAGAAGTTTTAAAAGAATTTAATCATCCAATTAAACTAAGTTTTTTTCCAACAATTTCTATAAGCTTCATAATGCTTAGTGTGGCATTGGTTAAAATTGATTTTACAATTTCAAAAATTCTCTGGATTGTTGGAACAATTGGACAGCTATTATTAACACTTAAAATAATTTCAATTTGGATTCAGCACACACATTTTGAAATTTTACATATGAATCCGGCTTGGTTTATACCAGCTGTTGGAAATATTTTAGTTCCTATTTCCGGTGTAGATTTTTTTTCAAGTGAAATTTCTTGGTTCTTCTTTTCAATAGGATTTTTCTTCTGGATAATTTTAATGGTGATATTTTTCAATCGAATAATATTTCATCATCCTTTGCCGGAAAGATTGCTTCCTACATTATTTATTTTAATTGCACCGCCGGCAGTTGGTTTTATCTCATATTTTAAGATAAGCGGAGAAATAAATGATTTCTCAAAAATACTTTATTACTATGCACTTTTCTTAACATTGCTGCTTTTTTTTCAAATAAAAATGTTTGGTAAAATTAAATTTTATTTTTCATGGTGGGCTTATTCATTCCCGTTATCTGCTATAACAATTGCGACAATTTTAATGTTTCACCAAACTCAATTCGATTTTTTTTCATATTTATCAATAGCTTTGTTGATAATTCTAACTTTTGTTATTGGAATAATTTTTTATAAAACAGTTATCGCAATTAAGAATAAAGAAGTTTGTGTGGAAGAATAATTTTCCCATCAAAATACTATGGATGAAATATAATTTTTTGATTATTTGAAAAGTGCTAATATTAATTCTGCAAAATTTTATCGACTTAACTAAAGATTTACACTCAGTTTATTTTATATTCTAAAGAAAAACATTTGGAAATTAGTTAACTTTGGAAAAAATTATAAAATTTGTGAGGAGAATATAAATGACAGCAAACTTTGATATGATTCAAAAAGTTTATAGCAATCTTGAAGCCAAAATAAATGCTGCAAGAAATGTTTTAAACCGACCAATGACTTATACTGAAAAAATATTATATGCTCATTTGTGGGATAATGTTGCAAAAGAATTTACTCGTGGAAAAGATTATGTTGATTTGGCACCCGATAGAGTTGCAATGCAAGATGCAACAGCTCAAATGGCACTTTTGCAATTTATGCATTCCGGAAGAAAAAGTGTTGCCGTTCCTTCAACATCTCATTGCGATCATTTAATACAAGCGCAAGTTGGCGCCGAAGCTGATTTGAACAGAGCAAAAAGTGAAAATGAAGAAGTTTACAATTTTATAGAAAGTATTTCTAAAAGATTTGGCGTTGGATTTTGGAAACCCGGTGCCGGAATTATTCATCAAGTTGTGTTGGAAAATTATGCTTTCCCGGGCGGAATGATGATTGGAACAGATTCACACACTCCAAATGCCGGCGGATTGGGAATGATTGCAATCGGCGTTGGCGGTGCTGATGCTGTTGATGTTATGGCTGGAATGGCTTGGGAATTGAAATGGCCAAAATTAATTGGAATAAAATTAACCGGTAAACTTTCGGGTTGGACTTCACCAAAAGATGTGATTTTAAAAGTTGCCGGAATTTTAACAGTAAAAGGCGGAACCGGTGCAATTGTTGAATATTTTGGTGAAGGTGCAAAATCAATTTCATGTACCGGAAAAGGAACAATCTGCAATATGGGCGCAGAAATTGGAGCAACAACTTCTACATTTGCTTTCGATGAAAAAATGGCAGCATATTTAAAAGCCACTGATCGCGCTGATGTTGCGGAATTAGCAACACAACACGCAAAACTTTTAACTGCTGATGATGGTGTTTATGAAAATCCAGAAAAATATTTTGATCAAATTATAGAAATTAATTTAAACGAACTTGAACCTCATTTGAATGGACCTTACACACCGGATCGTTCAATTCCAATTTCTAAAATGAAAGAAACTGCAAAAGAAAATGATTTTCCGGAAGAATTGAGTGTTGGTTTAATCGGAAGCTGCACAAATTCAAGTTATGAAGATATTGACCGCGCCGCAAATATTGCAAAACAAGCGCTTTCTAAAGGATTAAAAGCAAAAGCACAATTCACAATTACTCCCGGCTCTGAACAAGTTAGAGCAACAATTGAACGCGATGGACAATTAAAAACTCTTACAGATTTTGGCGGAGTTGTTCTTTCAAATGCCTGCGGACCTTGTATTGGAATGTGGCAAAGAATGGATAATCCCGAACAAAAAAGAAATAGTATTGTAACTTCATTCAACAGAAATTTTGCAAAACGACAAGATGGAAATCCAAATACTTTGGCATTTGTGGCTTCTCCGGAAATTACAACAGCTTTAACAATTGCCGGAAAAATTACTTTTAATCCGGAAACAGATGTTTTGGTAAATGATAAAGGCGAAGAAATTAAATTGGATATTCCTTTTGGTGATGAACTTCCGCAAAACGGATTTCAACCAGATTTAGAAGGCTTCATCGCTCCCTCTGAAAAATATTATGGTACAGAAGTTATTATAAATCCGGAAAGCAAAAGATTACAATTTTTGGAAAGATTTTCAGAATGGGACGGAAATGATTTTACAGATTTACCATTATTGTTAAAAGCTAAGGGTAAATGTACAACCGATCATATTTCTATGGCTGGATCTTGGTTAAAATTCCGCGGACATTTAGACAACATTTCCGATAATTTATTTTTGGGTGCAATAAATGCATTTACTGATAAAGCCGGTGAAGTGAAAAATGTTTTCACTCAAGAATATAAAAATGTAAGTAAAGTTGCCCGTGAATATAAAGCAGAAGGTTTAGGTTGGGTTGTTGTTGGCGATGAAAATTACGGCGAAGGTTCATCTCGCGAACATGCGGCAATGGAACCAAGATTCTTAAATGGCAAAGCAATTATTGTAAGAAGTTTTGCAAGAATTCACGAAACTAATTTGAAGAAACAAGGAATGCTTCCGTTAACTTTTGATAATCCCGCAGATTATGATAAAGTAAAAGAAGATGACAAAATTAGTTTGATTGGTTTAAAAGATTTAGCTCCCGGTTCACAAGTAAAGATGATTATGAAACATTCTGATGGAACAACCGATGAAGCAATGTTAAATCATACATTTAATGCAAATCAAATTGAGTGGTTTAAAGCCGGAAGTGCATTAAATTTAATTGCGGCACAAAATAAATAAATTTATAATATTGAAAAATAGAACGCAGATGACACCGAAAAAAAGATTCTCATAGTTTTATCTGTGATTATCAATTTCTTCTGCGTTTTCTGTGTTCTATTTTATTTTTCTAAAATCAAATCTCTATAAGATTTTCTAATCTGATTTTTTTCATCCAATTCTAATAATTTCACAATTTCATCAAACTCTGTTTTTGCTTCAACTTGAGAAATATTTTTAACAACGGTTTCGAGTTCTAAAAATTTTCCTAAATTTTTTACTTCATCCAAATGAATTCTTGTGTTTTTGTATATGTATAATTCGCGAACTTTTTCTACAACTGTTTCAGTTTCAAAAATATCACTAAAATAATTTTCAACATTTTCTCCGGAAATATTTAGAACAAAATAATTACTCCATCTTTCACCGTCTTTTTCATTTCGCTGATATTTAATTAATTCAAAACCTTCATTGTGTTTTCGCAATTTTAAAAGTCCAGCCGGAATTTTATAATAAATATCCTTTTGTAAAATTGTTTTTTCATGCTGAATATTTTTATCATTTTGTATTTTCAAAATATTATCAAAATTTTCTAACTTTACTTTAATTTCCAAATTTGTTGCCATTTTATCCTCAAAAATTTCACTGGATTTTTGAACTTCTGTTGTTTAATTAGTGTATTGATTTTTACAAATATTTATATATTTTAAAAAGTAAGCAATTTTGAGAAAACCATGAAAAAATTTCTTTTATTTTTTTTGATTTTTCCGTTTGTAATAAATTTTTCCCAAAAAATTGGACAGCTTGGCGAAGAAAAACCAAATATAGATTTTCCGGATAATGCAATTGGGTTGGATTTAATGATTGGCGAAGGCGGATTTGGTTTAGGCGGGTTTTATAGACATAATTATTCAAACACATTAACTGTTTTTTCTGATTTTTCTATTTCTGAAACAAAACACGAAAGAGAAATTGAGCGATATGATATTTTCGGTTATCCGCTTCCTATTTACGGAAAAAAAAATAGAATTTATTTATTTCCATTAAATTTTGGATTACAATATAGATTATTTTATCAATCTCTTACCGATAATTTAAGACCATACGTTTCTATTGCAGTTGGTCCAACAATGTTCGTAACATCTCCAGCCGAAAGAGAATTTTTTAATTCATTAGGATATGCTCAAGCAAAATATGGAATTGGCGGTTATATTGGATTTGGTGCAAATTTTGGCACAAACACAAATAATTTGACCGGAATTAATATTCGATATTACCTTCATCAAATGTTTGACAAAGGAATTGAACAATATTATGGTGAATTTAGAAAATCAATTCAGCAAGTTTCTTTAACAATTAATATTGGAATAATGTATTAATTCGTATTTCAATTTTTGTTGCAGTTTTTGAATTTTTCGAAACAAAATCTAATTTGAAACTTGATTTGAATCACAGTTTGAATCTTTTTATTCAATAAATTGGCTGTTAATCTTTAGGAAAAGATATAAAGGAGAGAGAAATGGAAACCAATTTATTTGAAAGAAAAGAATTTTTAAATCAACCTTGGATATCAACAAATTCAATTAATATGTTTACTAAATCAGAAATAAACCAAAAAACAATTGTTCATATAAATCTGTTAAGAGCTACTGCAAATGAAACTGAATCATTTAAAGATTTTTTAAAAGTTTTGTTAGATAATTCTAATAACAATTTAATATTTGATTTAAGCTCTTGTACTTTTATAGATTCTACATTTTTAAGTACAATTATTACGTTTAACAAAAATTATAAATCAAAAGTTGAAATTGTAGTTAAGGATATTAGACAGTTAACTATTTTTAGAATTACAAAACTTGATAAGATTTTTGATATATATTCGAATTTAGATTCTGCAACAGCTGCTTAAATAATACTAACGGAATTTCTGCTGATTAATTCGTCGGCTAATTTTCTATACGCCAATGAGGCTTTTGCTTCTGGGTTATAAACAATTATTGGCAAATTATGAAATGTGGATTCTGAAACTTCTACATTTTTTGGAATTACATATTGAAATAAATAGTTCGGAAATTCTCTTAATAAAACTTTCTTAGTATAAAAACCAGCTTTTGTATTTGCTTCATACATCGTTAGAAGAATTCCTTCTACTTTTAATTTTGAATTAAACTTTGCTTTAACCAAATCAATATGCTTCATAACTCTTACAACTTCATTTAATGAATATCTTGCTGTTCTAACCGGAATAATTACAGAATCTGCAATCATCAAAATGTTTGTTGTTGTTCCAATTAATGAAGGCGGGCAATCAAAAATTATATAATGATATGAATAAATTTCCGAATCTAAAATACTTTTTAGAATTAATTCATCAGATGTAATTTTGGAAAGTTTAACTTCTCCTTCATATTCAAGCTGGCGCATGGGAATAAAATCCAAATTATGTTCAAATGTTTTATGAATTACACTTTTAAAAGCTTTAGTAAAAGTTAGAACATCAAACAAATCGCCGGTTATGTTTGAAGCTTTTAATCCCAATGTCGGCGCACATTGCCCGGAAGGATCTAAATCAATTAGTAAAGTCCTTTTTCCGCTTTGTGCAAGTGCAACAGCTAAATTTACAGCTGTTGTTGTTTTGCCTTCTCCGCCTTTTGGCGTTGTTATTGAAATAATTTTTCCCATGTACCAAATAAATAATTAGCTTCTAATTTATAGAAAAATTCTAATGAATTAAATAAAAATTGTTCAATATATTAATCGTCACTTATTAAAGATTTTTTTATTATTGCAAAATTTGAGGATAAAGCAAATGAAAATATTTATAATTTTAATAATTATTTTAACTTCAATAGATTTTAATATGGCTCAGACTAATTTTTCTCAAACAATTTATGAAAATTATAACAACTATAAATCATCGGAATTTGAAAAGAAAAATTTCACACATTCTAATCTTAAATCGGCAATTGAAAAAATAAAATTGAATAAAAAAATCAAAGTTGAAATTGCCGGAAAATCAGTTGAGGGTAAAGAAATTTATTTACTTTCAATTGGAAAAGGAAAAACAAATGTTCTGCTTTGGTCGCAAATGCACGGCGATGAATCAACTGCAACAATGGCTTTGTTTGATATTTTTAATTTTTTCAGCTCAAATGATGAATTAAAAAATTTCCGCAAAGAAATTTTGGACAGTTTAAAAATTTATTTTATTCCAATGTTAAATCCGGATGGTGCAGAAAAATATCAACGAAGAAATGCTTTGGATATTGACTTAAACAGAGATGCACTTCGTTTGCAATTTCCCGAATCACAAATTTTAAAATCTGTACGCGATAGTTTAAATCCGAAATTTGCATTTAATCTTCATGATCAGAGCACAAGATATACTTCTGGAAAAAGTTATAAATCCGCAACAATTTCTTTTTTAGCGCCGGCTTATAATTATGAAAAAGAAATTAATGAAGTTAGAGCAAATACAATGAAAGTAATTGTAAATATGTTTGATGAGCTAAATAAAATTATTCCTGGACATATTGCAAAATACAGCGATGATTTTGAGCCGCGGGCTTTTGGTGATAATTTTGTAAAATGGGGAACCGGTTCAATTCTTATAGAATCAGGCGGATGGAAAAATGATACCGAAAAACAATTTGTACGAAAATTAAATTTTGCAGCAATTTTAAATGGATTGTATTCAATTGCAAAAAAAACTTACAAGAATGCAGATTTGGAAAAGTATAATTCAATTCCATTTAACGATAAATTACTTTTTGACGTTTTACTAAAAAACCTCACAATTAATAAAAACGGAAAAAATTATTTGGTTGATGTTGGAATTAATAGAGAAGAAATTTTTCCCAAAAATTCCAATTCATATTTCAAAAGTAATGTTGAAGATTGGGGAGATTTATCAATTTTTTACGGATATGAGGAATTTGATCTTTCGGGATGTGAAATTAAGGAATCACAAATTTATACCGAAATTGATTCCGATTTAACAAAACTCAATTTTGATGAACTAGTAAAAAATGGAATTGGTTTTATTAAAATTAAAAATATTGAGGAAAAATTTGATTTCAGTAAAATTCCTTTAAACATTTTAATAAATGAAAATAATATCGATTTAGAACCCGGTTACCAAAAAAGTGCAAATTTTACAATTTGGAAAAACGGGAAATTGATATTTAATGTAATAAATGGATTTATTTATAATTTAGAAAGCGGAATTAAAAATTACGGAAACGGAATTATTTTCGATTAATAATATTTGAAAAAACTAATTTTCTGTTTATTTTACGATTCACATTTTTTATAACTTAAAAAGCAAACCAAAAACGAAGGCAGGTGAATTTACTTGGTTGGAATTAATATTTCAGAAAACGAAAACATCGATAGAGCATTAAAGAGATTTAAGAAAAAATATGAAAGATCCGGTGTTCTAAAAGAATTCAAGAAAAGAACTTTCTTCACAAAGCCTTCAATTGAAAAACGAATGGAAAGAATTAAAGCTAAAAGACGTGCATATAAAGAAAATTTGAAAAATCAGAATTAAGTTAAAATCCAGCAAAAGCTGGATTTTTTATTTATTCAAATAATGTTTTTCAAAATAACTTACAATCTTATTAAATACTTCATCAACAGAATTACAAAAATCGAACAAATTCAAATCACTTTCGTCAATCATTCCGTTTTCAATAAATGCTTGAAAATTTATTATACTTTTCCAGTAATTTTCATCGTACACAATAACTTTCATATCTTTTTTAATTTTTCCGGTTTGAACTAAAGTCAAAATTTCCATAAACTCGTCAACAGTTCCAAATCCGCCAGGAAAAACAATTAATGCTTTTGCTAAATAAGCAAACCAAAATTTCCTCATAAAAAAGTAATGAAATTCAAAAGCCAAATCTTTATTAACATATTTGTTTACAAATTGCTCATACGGAATACTTATATTTAATCCAATTGATTCTCCGCCTGCAAGTTTTGCACCTTTATTTGCGGCTTCCATAATTCCGGGTCCGCCGCCGCTGCAAATTATAAATCTCTTTTTATTCGTAGGAAGACTCATTGACCATTTTGTTAATCTTTCCGATAATTCAACTGCATCTTCATAATATTTAGACATTCGAACTAAGTTTTCTAATTTCTTTAATTTTTTTGAATAGTCTTTACTTTTTTTATTTGAATTTTTAAGAAAATCACGTAAAAGTTTTTTTGAATCTTTTTCCGATTTTAATCGTGCCGAACCAAAAAAAACTATTGTATCAACAATATTTAATTTGTTGAATCTCGATTTTGGTTCTAAAAATTCCGATAATATTCTTATAATTCGTGCATCTTGTGATGTTAAAAAATCAATATTTCTGTAAGCTTTAATTGGCAGATTATCATTTTTCATTGTTTTATTCCAGATTTTCAAATATTGTAAATAAATATAAAAATATATTTTATAATTAAAGAACTTTTTATCGGATTATTATGTAAAACCAAAAATTTTAAAATCAATTTTCACTAATTTTCCGAATACATTTTTGAGCGACATGAAAAAAACATTTTTTTATTTACTTTTTGTTCTTTTAATAAATAGCATTTTAAGCGGACAATCAATAAAGAAAATTCAGCAAATTATTTCCGGAATTCCTTCTTCAACAAAAGTTGCAATTAGTATAATTGATGCAAATTCCGGTGAAATAGTTTTTGAGAAAAACAGCGCAACGCCAATGATCCCGGCTTCAAATACAAAATTGTTTACAACTGCTTCTGCTTTATATTTAATGGGAAATAATCATTTATTTGAAACACAATTTCTTACAGAGGATTTTGATTTTTCAGATTCCAAAATAAATGGAAATCTCTATTTAAAAGGTTTTGGAAATTCTACATTTACAGAAAATGATCTCGATTCTTTAATTACTAAAATTAAAGAAATGGGAATTTCTGAAATTACCGGCAATATTATTGCAGATGATTCATATTTTGATAATTTGTATATAAGAGATGATTGGATTGTGGATGAGAAGGCAAATGTTAAACTTCCGCCGGTTTCTGCTTTGGTGATGAACAGAAATCAAATTGTTGTTTCGTTTTCATCGAATGGAAAAGTTGGTACAAAATTAAAATATTCCATTAAACCCGAGGCTCCGTTTATTGAAGTTGATATGAAAGCTAAAGTAACAAAATTCCGTTCGCATCCTGCAATAAATCTTATTAGCAAAAATGAAAAAATTATTTTAACAATTTCCGGCGGATTAAGAAAGAAAAAATCGCAAAGCAGTTATGTAGTTAATATTGATAATCCTCCTTTATTTCTTGCTTTGCTTCTAAAAGAAAAATTATTGGAAAACGGAATTAAAGTTTTGGGAAATAGTAAATCTGAGAAAACTCCTAATAATCTAAATGAAATTATTTCTGATGAAATTTCAATAAATAAATTGATTTCTTTAATTAATAAAAACAGTAATAATTATTTAGCAGAATGTTTGTTCAAATCAGTTGGAGCATTTTTTAGCGGCGAAGAGGGAAATTCATTTTACGCAACCCAAGCAATTCTTACAACTTTTGAAGAAGATAATGTAATTGATGATCAAACTGCTGTTGTAGATGGTTCCGGAATTTCCAGATTTAACACAGTTACATCGGGATCAATATCCAGACTTTTATATAAAATTTATAAAGATCAAAACTATTTTACTGATTTTTATAACTCGCTTGCAATTTACGGAATTGACGGAACTTTGAGAGATAGAAGTAATTATAGATTATTGACTGATAATTTTAGAGGAAAAACGGGAACTTTAAATGGCGTAACTGCACTTTCCGGATACTTGAAAAAAAACAATGATATAAATTATATTGTAAGTATGATAATGGAGTTCAATCAAAAAGGTTCAAGTTACCACAAAGATATTGAAGACAGAATTTTATTGGAATTATCAAAATAAATGGGGAAAATAAATTTCCCCATTTTAAAGTAGAAATTAATTAGCTGGCTTAGATTCTGTATTTTGATTATTTGTATTAGCCGGAGGCAAAGTTGTTGTTGAAGGAACACTATTTGAACCTGAACTTTGAATAATACTTTCTCTTTCACCGGAAGTTGTTTGACCTGGTAAGAAAAATAAATTTATTACAACTGCCAAAATTAATAACGATCCGCCTAACCACCATGTAGCTTTACTTAAAAAATCAGCAGTTCTTCTTGCACCAAAAACTGTCCCAAAACCACCTGAAGATCCACCAATTGTTCCCGATAAACCATCACCTTTACTTGCTTGTAAAAGAACCACAATAACTAATAAAATAGAAATTATTATTGATAGTGTAATTAATAATGTATACATTTTTTCCTCTATTTAATTGTAGCGAGGGAGGGATTCGAACCCCCGACACGTGGATTATGATTCCACTGCTCTAACCTACTGAGCTACCTCGCCACTTTGTTTTTTACAGAACGTTAAAAATATGGAAATTTACTTCTATTTTCAAGTAAGTTGATTTACAAAATACGCGAACTTCGGCGTAATAAATATATAAAAATTGGTGCTCCAATAATTGAAGTCACTGCTCCAACCGGTAATTCCGATGGAGAAACCGCAATTCTTGCAATTGTATCGGCAATTGTTAAATAAATTGCACCAACAAAAAATGATAATGGAATAATTAATCTATTGTCTACTCCCCAAATTAATCTACATAAATGTGGAATTGTTAATCCCACAAATCCGATAATTCCGCTTACGGAAACTACAGTTCCAATTAAAATGCTTGAGATAAAATATGCAATTGTTTTTTCTCGACTCGAATTTATTCCCAAACTTTTTGCTGTTTCATCTCCCAAAGCTAAAATATTATATTTATTTGAATTTATTGAAAGATAAATTGATGTTATAAAAACAACTGAAATCACTAAAATTAAATTATCAGAATTTGCAAAAGATAAACTTCCAATCATCCAAAAAACGGCAGTTCTTAATGAATCATCCAAAAATATTACCAAAAGCAAAATTGCTGCGGAAAAAAATGCGCCAATCATTACTCCTGAAAGTAAAAGAATATTTCCATTAATTTCGCCGAATTTTTTTCCAAGAAAAAATACAAGAAACATTACGGCTAAAGCACCGATAAAAGCCAAAAACTGAGTTCCAAAAAAAGCTGAACCAATTAAAATTGCTAAAATTGCTCCAAAAGTTCCACCGCTTGAAATTCCTAAAATGTACGGTTCCGCAAGTGGATTCATCAAAATTGCTTGAAAAACTGCGCCGGTTATTGATAATCCGCCGCCGATAAAAATTGCAAAAATAATTCTTGGTAATCTAATTTGAAAAATAATTTGATTTAATTTTTCATCCGCAGAATTTCCCAAAAGTACTTTTATTGTTTCAAGAATAGAAATTTCTACAGTACCAAATGTTAAACTTATTAGTCCTATAAAAATTGTTAGAAATGTAAAAACGGAAAGTTGAATGATTAATGTGGTTTTATTTAGGGGTTTAAATTTGCCCATAATCTATCAATTAATTCTGAGATATTAATTTTTGATGCGGAAGAAAAGAAAATAATTTCTTCATCAAATGTTTTTTGCAATTTCTTTTTTATTTTTTCTACAACTTTTGGCTCAATCAAATCTATTTTGGAAATTCCTATAATTTTCTTTTTGCTAAATAAAACTTTACTGTAATTGTTTAATTCGTTCAATAAAACTTTATAATCCTTTGGAATATTTTCAGATGTTGAATCAATAAGAATTAATAAAATTTCTGTTCGTTCGATGTGTTTTAAAAATTCATGACCTAAACCTTTACCTAAATGTGCGCCTTCAATAATTCCCGGAATATCTGCAACAGTAAAACTTTTAAATTCTCGGTATTGTACAATTCCTAAATTAGGTTTCAAAGTTGTAAAAGGATAATCGGCAATTTTGGGTCGCGCTGAAGAAATAGTTGAAATTAAAGTTGATTTACCGGAATTTGGAAATCCTACTAAACCAACATCTGCGACAAGTTTTAATTCGAGAGCAATATTTAATTCTTCGCCAGGTCTTCCGCTTTCTGCATATCTTGGAGTTTGATTCGTAGCTGTGGCAAAGTTGCTGTTTCCTTTTCCGCCTTTTCCGCCTTTTGCAATAATTATTTCCGAATTATCATCATTTAAATCTGCTAAAATTCTTTCATCGTTTTTATCAATAATTAATGTTCCTTTTGGGACTTTAATTATTAAATCTTCCCCGCCTTTTCCATCTCTTAAAGATTTTTCACCGTTGTTACCGTTTTCTGCAAAATATTTTGGATGATATCTAAAATCAAGTAAAGTATGAAGATTTGTATCAACTTTAATAACAACATTTCCGCCTTTACCGCCGTTTCCGCCGGCTGGTCCGCCTTTGGGAACGTACTTTTCTCTTCTAAAAGATACGGAACCGTTTCCGCCGTTTCCGGCTTTTATAAATATTTCTGCGTAATCTATAAACATGATTTATTGGGTTTGGGAAAAATAATCGGTTATATAAGTTTTAAACTCAATTACATCATCGTGAAAAATATCAATATGATTATTTCTGCAATAATTGTTGGCAATTTCTAATGCTTCTTTTTCATCAAACGCATTTGAAATTTTACGAACAATTCCGTAATAATCTTCCATATCATAATCAAACATAGTTTCTATAATGTTGGTCATTTCTTTAGTGGAAACAAGTTCTTGAAATGATGAATAAATTACTTTTACTCCGGTTTGAGAATCATTAAAATTCTCTTGATAATCTTGCGATTCATTTTCTATTTTATTGCGAGTTTCCGGCTGGTTTTCTTGAATAATTTTTTGTTCTTCAATTTCATCTTTTCCTAAATACGTCATATCAGTAAATACTTCCGTAACTTCATCATCGTTAAGTTTTAATTTTTCATCATCAATTAAATTATTCATTTCTTGAGTTTCATCATTATCTAAATCATCAATATTTGATTTTGAATTATTCTGCAAAAATTCTTTTTCGTACTTTTCATTTTGAACAATATCATCAATTGTGGAATTAAAATCCACATCTTCAGAAATCAAATTCTCGTTTTCTGATTTCATTTTTGTGAAACTATTTGTTTCAATTTCAATATCAATATCAGAATCAAGCATTATTGAATCTAATTCTTCATTTATTTCATTACTGTCTTCAAATGTTTTATCTTCTACAATTCCGATATATTGTTCGTCCGTCGGAACTTCAACAAGTAAATTTTCACTTATGTTTGTAACATCAAATTGAAAATCTGAAGATTGTACTAATTCGGCAAGATTTATATCTTTTAATAAATTTATATTTTCAAAAGCTGTTGGCTGAGGAATTAGCGAATCGTAAATAGAATCAATGTCAATTAAATTTCTAACAATTTTTTTAACATCCGGTTTTCCGTTAAGCAATTCAGTATTGATGTTTAAGCTTTCTTCTGTTTTTATTTCCGATTCTAAATTTCCAGTTTCCGGTTTTGTAATTTTTGTATTATCAACTTCTAAATTTTCAATTTCGGTTTTTTCTTCAACTAAATTATTTGTAACTGAATTATTTTCGATTTCTGTTTCTGGTTCAATTTTAATTTCTTCAGTTTGAATTTTTGATTTTAGATTTTCAACTTCAGTTGTTTCAATTTCTGGTTTTAAAATTTCTATATTTTCTAATTCAGATTTTTCTATTTCAAAAAATTTATTTTCATTTTCAACAGTTTTTGTTTCTTCAATAATAATTTTATTTTCTTCTTCAATTATTTCAGAATTTATATTAACCGGAATTAAAATCTCTTCTTTATTTTCTGCAACATTTGAAAAATTATTTTCAACTAAATCAATATTATTTTCAAGAAGTTCAAAATTATTTTCTGTTGAAATTTCAATTCCGTCAAAATCGGAAACAAATAATTTTTGCACTTCATTTATTTGAAGATTTTTTGGTTTTTCAAATTCGAACTGTAATTGCAATCTTTGTGAAAAATTATCCAATTCTTTTTCTTCAAAAAACATTTGAATTGCTTCATACGGAAATTCATTTTGCTGAGAATTTGCTTGATCAAAAAAGTTAACCATCGAATTCAACGAAGTATTTATAATATTTTGAAGATGATTCTTTTTTGTAATTTGATCAATTTTACTAAGTAAAAAAGCAAATTCTTTGCGAGTTATTGTTTTGTTTTTTTTCTTGCTTAAAAACGATTGTGTAAGTTTGACAATATATTTATAGTAATATGCAAATTTTAATTTGTAAATAATTTCATCGTTTGAAATTTCTCGCTTTTCATCAAAAATAAAATTTATTAAAGTCTGATTTGGCTTTGCTAAAAAGTTTGCGTTAAATTTTACAGCTTCTTTTATTAAATCATTTATAAAAATTGATGAAAATTCTTTTTCTTTTTTAAACTCTTTTGAAATTAGACTAAAAAGTTTTTCGATTTTTTCGCCAGTGTAATCAAACTTTGAATTCTTTTGTATAAACTGTTTTTCAATTTGGAATTGATAATCAACTGCGCTCAAAATATATTTAATAAGTGCCGGATGAATTTTAACATTATGAAGTTCAAAAAGCTGAAATTTTTCACCAAGCTCTTTAATCTTATTTGTGTTTATACTTATTAAATTTTGAATTTCTTTTTCTAACATAACTTCTTTCCAAAGTTAAAATTTTGTGTATAAAAAGTACAAAATTGTAGAATTGAGAGTGCAATATATCATTAATAAGAAAATAGAACAAATGATTTGATGAATAGACGTTTCGGATTTTTAAATATGAATAAAATCGAGGATCGGACAAAATGATCTTTAGGAGAGAGCATTTTTGGCTTTGCCCGATCCGAAAAAGAGACTTTAGCTTATCGTACTGTTAAGTGCATCAAAAAGGTTTGGATAAATTTCAAAAATTCCTTCAAATGTTGATAAAGATAATAATTCGGGTTTGCTTTTATGATCAACAATAAGTTTAATATAACCGTTCATTTTTGAAACTCTTTTGAGATACTTTATTAGAGTTCCTAAAAAGATTGAATCCATGAAGTAAACATTTTCTAAATCAATAATGATTTTTGATTTTCCATCATTTATTGTTTTTTCAATATATTCCGCAAATTCACTTGATTCATTTACGGTTGCGCGATCAAGATTAACCAAAATTATTGTGTTCTTCGATTTTACATCAAACATACTTTTAAATTGATTTCTCTTTTGTGATGTAAAAAAATCTGCGCCCAATGTTACATTGTTTTTATTTATTCCATTTAAAACTGCGTTGTTCATTTTGATTTTCCTTAAAGATATTTAATTTAAAACTAACTGACTATTTGGAACTTTTTTTTCTTTTGTTTCTTTATTTTTATCTTCATTTTTTTCTTTAAATCTTCTTTTAAATACTTTTTCGTTTTTTAGAATATTCCAAATTGTACCATTTTCAACATTTATCACTTCGTTACCAACAGTTATATATTTAACCTCCGCAAATAATTTTACATCTCTTACAACAGTTGGAGCATCTTCAATATAAAACTGTACTGTTTTTCTAATATTATCCGGTAATTCTTCATATAAACCGGCTGTAACAAAATTACTATCCATTCTCATTGTCATTAATAACGAACCAAGACTATTTTTAGATTTTTTATATCCGGTTTCATAACTTGCAAAGGTTAAGAATCCTACAGCAACAACAATAAGAAACAAAATGAAATATGACGTATTTTTTGATTCCACAAAATCCCCCGCAAGTATTTTTAGTAAGTGTTTATTTTTGATACTAATTTGGTGGATAAAATCTGGACTGTTGTGTTTTGCGTCAAGTTGGATATTAAAATAAAATTCATGTAAAATCTTAGATTTCCTTAAATGCATAATAATAAAAAGTCAAATTTTTATTAATAATCATTTTATTTTAGAACTGATTTATTTTATATATTACTATTATTTTTAATTATCAATTTATTCTTTATGAAGAATAAAATTTTTCACATTATAACTAACCCCTTAATAATTAGTTTATTCATTTGGATTTTTATTGTCTCATTTTTACCACCGCTTTTTCCAAAGTATAATGCAGATTTGATAAAAAAAGAAAAGTTATCATCAAAATTATTTTTCTACTATCCTGATCTTGATAATGATAATTTAAGCGAAGAAATTCTTTTACAGACAACTTATGAGAATTTCGTAAATCTAATTATTAAAGCCAAGGGTTCAATAATTGACCAGTGGAATATAAAAGGAAAATTAAATATGCATGAACCTTTTATCGGTGATTTTAATAATGATGGTTTAAAAGAAGTTTTTCTTTTTACAATTGATGGAAATGATATTTTATTGAATTGCTTCAATCCTCTTGAAAATAAAGAATATATTAAAAATAAATTGATCGACGAATTTTATCCAAGAAATAATGAAAACAATTCCGGTTTTACTTTTTGCGAATTAATCGATTTGGATAATGATAAAATTAAAGAGTTGGTTTTTTCGTTTAATGCAGGTTATTCAGTTAATCCAAGAAAATTATATTCATATAATTTCATTAAGGATTCTTTAATAAAATCTGAAAATGGTTGTATGCCATTATTAAATATTAAATGGATTTATAATAATTCGATATACTTTATACCATCGACACATGCTGTTTCAAATTGTGATGAAAATTCTCTTTACTCTGATAAATATAATTGGTTAACCATTTTTAATAAAAATCTGGAATTTAACTTTGAACCCATAAAGTTTGGAAACTATCCTTCGACTCTTCTTGTTTCACCATTAAAAATAAATGCGAATTTCTTTTTAACAGCTTTAAATATTTATTCTGGAAATAAAAATTTTCCATGTTCAATTGGATTATATGACTTTAATGGAAAAAAAATAAAAGAGAGAGAATTTGCATATTCAAAAGAGTGGCATTCTGCAATATTGATTTCTAATAAAAAAGATTTTAAAACCTATTTAATTAAATATAACGGAGATATTGAAGAACTTAATAATGATTTAGAATTTAAAAATGTAAGTAAAATTTTGCCTATGTCTGAACCCATTTATAGAATGTTGGATTGCGATTCGGACGGATCTAATGAATTTATTTTTTACCATCAATTTTTAGAAAAAATAACAATATTAAACAATGAATTGCTTGATCCGTTAATTATTGATGTTAAAGGAAATTCAATTCTATACAATGCTGGAATTATGTTAAATGGAAAAGAAAAACCTCAACTTAATTTAAGATTTGATAACTATTCATATTTTTATGAATACTACAAAAATCCCTACTACAATTATAAATTTATAGTATTTGGATTAATTTACTTGGGAATTTTTGGTTTTGTTTATTTACTTCAAAAAATTCAAAAGTATAGAGTGGAACATAAATTTATCACTGAAAAGAAAATTGCAGAATTGCAAATTAAATCAATCAAAAATCAGATGGACCCTCATTTTACATTAAACATAATTAACTCCATTGGTTCATTATTTGCAAAACAAGAAACGGAAAAAGCTAATTACATTTTTGGAAAGTACAGTAAATTATTACGTTCAACAATTTTAAGCTCAGATCAAATTTCCACTTCTTTAGACGAAGAATTGGAATATGTTGAAAATTATTTATTTTTAGAAAAATTTAGATTAAAAAATGAATTGCATTTTGATATAAGAAAAGATGATGGAATAAAAGGAAATATAAAAATTCCCAAAATGTTAATTCACACTTTTGTTGAAAATTCAATTAAACATGGAATTAGACACTTGGAGAAAGAAGGTAATTTACTTGTTTCAGTTTCAAATGAAAATAACTTATATAAAATAAAAATTACAGATAATGGAATTGGAAGAAATAAATCAAAAGAAATATCAAAATTCAGTACTGGTAAAGGTTTAGAAATCTTAAATCAAATATTAGATTTATATTATAATTTAGAAAAAGTAAAAATCACTTATGAATTTATTGATTTTGAAAATGAACGAAAAAAATCATTGGGTACTGAAGTTATAATTAATATACCTATTTTAAATTCATAAAATAACTGTCGTTCAAGAAGATTCAATCGGGAATCCAGAATTACAATATTAGCTTTCCGATTGAAGCATTTGGAATGATAAAAAAGTGAAAATGAACATAATTAACTGCATTTTAATTGACGATGAAAAGGAAGCATTAGACAGACTTGAATCCCTTCTTAACAAATTTGAGTTTGTTAAAATTTTAGCCAAAATTGATAACTGTGAAAAAGCTGTCAAATCCATTATTGAAGAAAAACCAAACTTAGTTTTTATAGATGTAGAAATGCCAAGAAAATCTGGATTTGACATAATCAATGAAGTTAGAGAAAATAGATTAAACCCAAAATTTATTTTTGTAACCGGATATAATCAATATGCAATAAAAGCAATTAAAGCAGCAGCTTTTGATTTTCTATTAAAACCGGTTGATATTGATGAACTTAGAGATACACTTAACAGATTTTATAAAACACAAATTGGTAACGATGTAGAAAAAATTCCGCAACATTTAATTGATAAATACAATTTTACGGAAAGAGAAGTAGAAATAATTACATATTTACTGATTGGGAAATCAAGCCAGCAAATTGCAGATGAATTGTTTATAAGTAAACACACAGTTGACACACATCGAAAACACATTCTTGAAAAAACAAACCTTAACACAACTTCAGAGTTTATTGGTTATCTGTTGTCACAAAAGTAAAAGGCAACCGTAAAAAAGAAAAATTCCGACTGGAATCCGGTAACGGAAAACACAATGTAGAATTCTGTACTTAGAATAAAAAAGAAATGGTCATTCTGAGGAGTCTAATATTCTTTAACTAACGGAAACGGACGACGTAAGAATCTCCAAACTCCTATATCTTGCATCTCAAATCTCACATATGTGATCTAACTCAAAATACCTATTAATAAGTACACAAAATACTTATTGGTGAGGATTTAAAAATTACTTTTCGCTAAGTATTTTAAATTGTAAACAGGATAGGTAACTATTGTTTTTCTAGATATATTTAATGATGAGAAGATATATGCAAAAAATCAATTTATTGCTGATATTTTTAATTTCAATTGCATTATTTGGGCAAACAAAAACTAATGATGTCAATACATTACTAAAACAAAAAATAGCGCCAATACCTTTCCCCAAATGGAAATCCCCAATAAAAATTTTCGGGTCAGAACATTTTATAGTGAAATATGATCCTAAAACTCAAAAAAAAACAATTTTAAAAAAAAATGGATATAATTCTGATTTTAACGCTGAAATTATTGAAGGGCAAAAAATCACTAATGGATTAAATGAGACTTCTCCGCCAAACCAAATTACTAACTTTAGTGATCTAACAAAAGTTATCGATCCAACAATTTATCCATGGAATATGACTGTAAAAATTTATGTCAAATTTTCAAATGGTTTTACTGGGCAAGGTTCTGGAATTTTAATCGACTCAAAAACAGTATTAACTGCTGGACATAATTTATCAAGTGAGGAAAATGGGAATGCTTATAGCATAATAATAATACCAGCATATGAAAACGGTAATTTCCCTTTTGGTTATGCATACAATTTGTCATGGTATACATGGCAGGATTGGGATGAAAATAGAAATTTTGATTGGGATATGGGCGTAATAGAATTAGATAGACCCATTGGGGCATTAACTGGTTGGGCAGGTTATGGTTATAATAACACTGATGATTATTTTTCAAATAATATATTTACTAATCCAGGATATCCTTCGACTGAGCAATATAATGGTGAATATATGTATACCTGGGGTGGAAAATTTGATGATGCTGATGAAAACATATTATTTATTAATAAAAAATGTATTGAAGGACAGAGTGGTAGTGGAGTTTATGATAATCAAAATGTTGTGTATTCGGTTCTTATAAATTATCGTGATGTATGGGGCCTACCAACAATTACTCGTTTTTGTCGTATCAATTCTGAGAAATATAATAAAATAAATAACTTAATTGGACTTTATACTCCAATGGCAAATGACTTAATCCCGCTAAAGGTGAGAGTTGACCCCCAGCTAATTAATGCAGGAAATTCATTTAATGAAATGAATTATATTTTACATAATTATTCTGGTGCAGATTGGGAAGGGACAATTTATGTAGATATTTATCTTTCACCTGATGATCAAATAACTACAGAAGATAGAAAGCTCTTAATCCATAAATTTTCTGGGGCAATTCAAAGCAAACATAGTTATACTGTAAATTTAAATAATATTAAACCTCAAATACCAAATGATATTAAATCGGGAAATTATTATATTGGAATAATTCTTAGCACTTCAGATGCGAATAATAATAATAATAGTACAAATGGTTGGGATTGCATACCAATTACAGTTACTGCTTCTGAAATACTGAGTCCTCCTTCAAATGTTCAAGCAAGTGATGGTACTTATACAGATAAAATTAGGATTACATGGAATAGCGCTTCTGGTGCTGATACCTATCGTCTATATCGTAATACGGAAAATAATTCATCAACCATTACAAAACATCAAGTTGGAATAACTAATACCTACTTTGACGATGATATAAATATTGAGCAAGGCAAAACATATTATTATTGGGTCAAAACACAGAATAGTTTAGGTGATATAAGTGATTTAAGTAGTTCGGACGCTGGATTTGCTAAAGAAGGAAATCGTCCACCTACCCCACCTCAATTAGTTTCACCAGATGATAGTTTTGTTCTTAATACTCCTGGAATTATAACTTTCTCATGGAATAATTCTACTGATCCAGATGGAAATAATATTACATACTATTTTGCTCTCTCGGAAGATGGTATCCATTTTGAAGATGAAAATGAAGGTTCTTTAACATCTTTTACAATTAACAATATTTCTTCGGAATCAAATGGGAAATATTTGTGGTACATATATGCAAAAGATAATTATGGCTTTGAAAGTCAAAAAAGTGAAATAAGATCTTTTTCAATAAATATTCCAGTTATAAATGAAGCTGAATTATCAGTTTCAAGTTTATCTTTCTACCCACAAATTATTAATGCAGGAGCTAGCCCAACATCCGTATCTTTCAGACTTACAAATAATGGTGCAGAAAGTTTAATATCTCCAAATACAAGTATTGAAGCAAATTATTATATTTCAAAAAATTCTACTTTTGGTGATAATGATGATATAAAGATTGGAAATAAAATTTATGACTTAAATTTATCATCTGGTACATATAAAGATTTACCTTTGTACACTGAAGATTTACCAAATCTTAAAATACCAGAAGATGCAAAAGATAACTATTATGTATTTGTTAAAGTGAACCATACCTCTCCATCTACATTAATTGATCCTAGTCTAGGAAATAACTTTACGGTTCGTTCAGGAACAATTTTGGTAAAAGGACCAACTTTAGATTTAATAGCTGATAATGTTTCTAGAAATTTTGGAAATGTTCAACTAAGTAATAATCCATCACCAAATTCATACTCATTCACTGTTAAAAATTCTGGCGGTAGTATCCTATCTGGTAATATTATTGAAAATGCAAATTGGATAGCACTCAGCTCAACATCGTTTTCACTTACAACCAATCAAACAAAAACAATTACAGTTACTGCAAATACTTCTGGATTAACACTTGGTAGTTACACTGAACCAATAAAAGTAGCTTCAAATAGTGGTGATGTCACAGGAAATGTATCTGTTACAATTTATCAAAACCATAAAGCTCCAACAATAATTCAACAACCAACAAATAAAACGGTAAATGAAGGTGAAACGGCAACTTTTTCAGTAACTGCAGCTTGTGCAGATCCAATTGGTTATCAGTGGTGGCGTTTTCCTTTTATAAGTGAAGCAGAAAGCAAAATTGAGAATAATTCCGGTAAAATTGAAGGTGCTCAAACATCGCAATTAAAATTATTAAACACAACTTCAGCTGATAATAATACTAGCTTCCTATGCGAAGTCTATAATACAGTTGATCATACAAACCTTTGGGTTAATTCTAATTCAGCAACTTTAAGTGTAATTCAATTACCAAACCTAGCTATTTCATCTGGAAGTGTAGCTCATGATTTTGGAAATGTTCAAGAAGGCAATAATCCTTCACCAAATACTTACTCATTTACTGTAAAAAATACTGGCGAGGGAACATTAACAGGTAATGTAGTTGAAAATGCAAGTTGGTTATCTATTAGTTCAACTTCTTTTTCATTAACTGCCAATCAAACTAAAACTTTTACTGTTACCGCAACAACAGCTAGTATATCTCCAAATAATTACTCTGAAACAATTAGTGTTACTTCTAATGGTGGAAATACTTCAGGGAATGTTTTAGTCAATATTACTCAAGGTCCGGCGCTAACTATTTCTTTCGGAAATGTTGCTCATGATTTTGGTAATGTTCAAGAAGGAAACAATCCATCGACAAATACTTATAATTTTATTATAAAAAACATTGGTGATGGAACTCTAACCGGCAATATTGTTGAAAATGCTGCTTGGCTAAATCTTAACTCAACTTCATTTTCACTTACTGCCAATCAAACTAAAACTTTTACTGTTACAGCTACTACTTCAAGTTTAGCTCCAAACAATTATTCAGAAACAATTAATATTACCTCTAATGGTGGTAATACTTCAGGGAATGTTTTAGTCAATATAACCCAAGACCCAGTTTTAAATATTTCATCTGGTAATGTTGCTCATGATTTCGGAAGTGTTCAAGAAGGAAACAATCCTTCACCAAACACATATTCATTTATAATAAAAAACTATGGTGGCGGAACATTAACTGGTAATGTAGTTGAAAATGCAAGTTGGTTATCACTTAATTCAACTTCTTTTTCATTAACTGCAAACCAGACTAAAACTTTTACTGTTACCGCAACAACAGCTAGTCTATCTCCAAATAATTACTCTGAAACAATTAGTGTTACTTCTAATGGTGGAAATACTTCAGGCAATGTATTAGTCAATATAATTCCAAAAATCTCTAATTCAATTCAAATTTCAGTAGCAAAAATTGATGAGAATAATGATTATATACCTGATAGAATTGGAGAAACGGTTACAATTACTGGTATTGTTTTAAATAAAATATTTAATTTAAGTAATATGACTGTATTTGTCCAAGATGAGACTGGCGGTATACAGTTATATTCTCAAGGAAACCCTGGTACGAATTTTAATACTGGAGATTTAATTACTGCAACCGGAAAGATTGATCAATATGGCGGTTTGGCTGAGTTAATAATTACAGATTCAGCAACAGGTATTGAAATAATTAGCTCAAATAATATCATTACTCCAATATTACTTTCGATAGATGAATATCTTTCAAATGCTGAAAAATATGAAGGGACATTAATTAAGATAAATGGACTTGCAATAACAGCCAATTCAAATACATGGCCAGTTTCCGGAAGCGATGCAAATTTAAATTTGTGGAATGGATATGGGAATGAGTTAAAGATAAGAGTTGATAAAGACACGGATGCTGATGAAAATTCAGAACCTCTTTGGCCTATTGATTTGATTGGTATAGCATCTCAATTTGATCAGAGTACTCCACCATCAGGTGGCTATCAAGTATTGTTAAGGAGTTATTCAGATATAACACAAAATGTATCAGTTTCCCCAATACCATATTTTTCATTATTAAATCCTTCAAATAGTACAACAATTCAAATTATTGATACTAATGATACTGTTGATTTTCAATGGATGGAAGCAGAAGATTTAAATAATGATTTAGAAAAATATATTTTTCAATTCATACCTGGGTATCTATTTGCCGAGACACATATTCCGAATTTTAAACTTTCTGCAAAAAATATCCTTTTTTTAATGAATGGAAATATGCAATCTACTTACGATTGGACAGTCACTGCATTTGATGCAAACTCACAGAGTTCTTCTAGTATTGACACTTTTACTGTAATATTTGAAAATAACATACCAACAAGTATTAAAAATAATTTATTGCATGATAATGAAATTCCTATGCAATATTATTTAGCAAATAACTATCCAAATCCATTTAATCCCTCAACTAATATTAGTTTTGGATTACCTGAGCAATCTATCATTAGTTTAGTTGTCTATGACATTTCCGGTAAAGTAGTGGAAACATTTTTACATAATGAACTATTATCTGCAGGTTCATATAATTATTCTTTTGAAGCAAAAAACTTAGTAAGTGGAATTTATTTCTATACTTTAAAAACAGATAAATTTGTTCAAACCAAAAAGTTATTACTAATAAAATAGTATAAAATGAATAATGACTTTTTATTAAAATTTTCATATTTAACCACTCTTACCTACCTAAAACATAAGTATGGTAAGAGCGGTTTTTTTGAAAGCAGCAATATTTTATTTGAAGACTTAGCTATAGAAATTTCCGCATCATTTTTTTATAAAGATGAAACTGGGAAAATTCAATTTTCACAAAACAATGGTTTTTCTAATTTCAATAATCTGTCAACAAGCGACCAAGAATTTTTAATTTACAAAACAATTGTTGAGAAGGTTGATAATTTTATAAAAATTTAAATTCTAAACTTTAAGTTTCGGTAACCAATCACCAGTCTTACAAATTTATTTTTACTCTAATCTAATAAATAACCCATAGATTCAATACTTCGCAAAATAGTCAAGACTTTTTTGCAAAGTACTGCATTTTCGTCGGAATGTTAATTAATAACGAAAGGAATTTTAGCCAGAACATTCCATGTTTTAAAAACACGGAATGTTTTTAAGAAGTATTTTTTTTAATATCTATAATAATCAGGTTTGAATGGTCCTTGAACCGTAACGCCAATATATTTAGCTTGTTCATCGGTTAATGTATCTAATTCAACTCCAACTTTTTCTAAATGAAGTCTGGCAACTTCTTCATCCAAATGTTTTGGAAGCATATAAACTTTATTTTCATATTTACCGGAATTATTCCAAAGTTCAATTTGTGCTAAAGTTTGATTTGTAAAAGAATTACTCATTACAAAAGATGGATGTCCGGTTGCACAACCTAAGTTTACGAGTCTTCCTTCTGCTAGAATTATTATTTCTTTTCCTTCTAAATTATAAATATCAACTTGAGGTTTTACCGTATCTTTTGTATGACCATAATTTTTATTTAACCACGCCATATCGATTTCATTATCAAAATGACCAATATTACAAACTACGGCTTTATCTTTCATCAATTTAAAAGCTTCTGCAGTAACAATATTTGTGTTTCCAGTTGCGGTTACAACAATATCTGCCAAAGGAACTGAATTTAAAAATTTCTTTACTTCATATCCTTCCATTGCTGCTTGAAGTGCACAAATCGGATCAATTTCAGATACAATTACTCTAACTCCTGCGCTTCTTAAAGATTGTGCAGAACCTTTACCAACGTCTCCATATCCGGCAACAATTGCAACTTTTCCCGCCATCATTAAATCAGTTGCTCTGCGCAAAGCATCAACTAAAGATTCTCTACATCCATATTTATTATCAAATTTAGATTTTGTAACAGAATCATTTACATTTATTGCGGGAATTGGTAAAGTACCATTTTCCACTCTATCATAAAGCCTATGAACTCCAGTTGTAGTTTCTTCGGAAATTCCCTTAACACTGTTTACTAATTCGGGATATTTATCTAAAACCATATTTGTTAAATCGCCGCCGTCATCCAAAATCATATTTAGTGGTTTTCTATCTTTACCAAAAAATAAAGTTTGTTCAATGCACCAATCAAATTCTTCGGCATTCATACCTTTCCAAGCGTAAACCGGAATTCCGGCAGCGGCAATTGCAGCAGCGGCATGATCTTGTGTAGAAAAAATATTGCATGATGACCAAGTAACTTCTGCACCGAGTTCAATCAGTGTTTCTATTAAAACTGCTGTTTGAATTGTCATATGCAAACATCCGGCAATTCTTGCACCTTTTAATGGTTTTGAGTTTTTATATCTTTCTCTCAAAGTCATTAAGCCCGGCATTTCAGCTTCAGCTAATCTGATTTCTTTTCTTCCCCATTCTGCAAGAGAAATATCTTTTACTTTATAAGGAATATATTCTACTTCATTCTTTACTTCGCTCATGTTTAACCTTTCTTATACTTTTTAAATTTTTCGACTAAATCTAATTCTTCCCAAGAAAAACCTTCTCTTCCAAAATGACCATAAGCAGTTGTGTTTTGATAAATCGGTGTTCGTAAATTTAATCTGCTAATAATTCCCTTTGGTGTAAGATCAACCTCTTTTTTAATCATCTCAGAAATTTCATTATCGGAAATTACTCCGGTTCCTTTAGTATCAACAAATATTGATACTGGTTCAGCAACTCCAATTGCATATGCTAATTGAACTAAACATTCTTTTGCTAATTTTGCACCAACAACATTTTTCGCAATATGTCGAGCAGCATAAGTTGCGCTTCTATCAACTTTGGAAGGATCTTTTCCGGAAAAAGCTCCGCCGCCGTGAGGTGCCCAGCCGCCATAAGTATCAACAATAATTTTTCTTCCGGTTAAACCGCTATCACCGTGAGGTCCGCCAATTTCAAATCTTCCGGTTGGATTTACAAAATATTTTGTTTTTTTATCCAATAGTTTTGCGGGAATAATTTTCTGAATTACATTTTTAATTACATCGGTTTTTATTTTTTTCTGACTAACATTTCCATCATGTTGTGTAGAAATTACAACCGCATCAATTCTTAAAGGTTTATGATTTTCATCATATTCTACAGTAACTTGTGATTTTGCATCCGGTCTTAGGTAAGGCATTAATTTTTTATTTTTCTTTCTAATATCGGCAAGTTTTTTTACAAGTTTGTGAGCATAGACTATCGGCATCGGCATTAATTCCGGAGTTTGATCGCAAGCGTAACCAAACATAATACCTTGATCACCAGCTCCGCCGGTATCAACTCCCATTGCAATATCCGGAGATTGGGAATGAATTGCATTTAATACCGAACAAGATTCTGAATCAAATTTATATTCTGCTTGAGTATAACCAATTTTTTTAACTGTGTTTCTAACTATTTCTTGAATATCAACATAAGCAGTTGTTGTAATTTCTCCGCCGACTAAAACCAAACCTGTTGTTACAAAAGTTTCGCATGCAACGCGTGCATTTGGATCTTGCGCAAGAATTGCATCTAAAACTCCGTCTGATATTGCATCAGAAACTTTATCCGGATGACCTTCTGAAACTGACTCGGATGTAAAAAAGTAGGACATTTAAACCTCTTTTGTTATTTTTCTTAAGAATTTCATTTTATACTAAATTTAGATTTTAAAAGTAGATAAAAAGAAGTCCATAATCAAAATTGAAGAGAATTTTTCATTTAATTTTTTGAGTTTCAAATAAATAGAATTACAGAAATATTACAAATTAAATATCCTATAATTCAAGCCGGAATGGTTTGGGTTTCGGGATGGAAATTAGCTTCCGCTGTTTCGAACAATGGTGGCTTAGGTTTGATCGGCGCCGGATCTATGAAACCGGAATTGTTAAGAGAACATATTCAAAAATGTAAATCAGCAACTTCAAAATCTTTTGGAGTAAATTTACCTTTATTGCGCGGCGATGCCGAAGATTTGGTAAAAGTTATTTTAGAAGAAAATGTTAAAATTGTATTTTCTTCTGCCGGTCATCCGGGAAAGTTTATTGATTCATTTAAGAAAAATAATATTGTTGTCGTTCATGTAGTTCCAAATTTAAAATTTGCATTAAAAGCAGAAAGTGTCGGATGCGATGCAATTGTTGGCGAAGGTGTAGAAGCCGGTGGTCATAATGGAATTGATGAGCTTACAACTTTTTCACTAATTCCTCAACTTGTTGAAGAAGTTAAAATACCCGTAATTGCAGCCGGAGGAATTTCAAACGGAAATGGAATTCTAGCCGCATTGGCATTGGGTGCGGTAGGTGTTCAAATTGGAACTCGATTTGCAATAACTCAAGAATCTTCAGCTCATGAAAATTATAAATCTTCAGTGATAAATTCTAAAGATTGCGATACACATTTAATTCTAAAAAAAATTGGAATGGCTCGCGTTATTAAAAATAAATTCAGTGAAGAAATTTCAAAACTTGAAAATAATTGTGCTGATTCGGAAACTCAAAAAGAATTACTTAGTAAAAAGCGGGAAATGAAAGGAATATTCGAAGGAAATTTGGATGATGGAATGCTTGAAGCAAGCCAAAGTTCCGGATTGATAAATGATATTCCAACCGTTGAACAATTGATGAAAAGATTAATTAACGAATACAATTTAGCTTTACAAAATTTAAAAACATTATAGAAAGGAAAACCAATGCAGCATTATCAAATAATTGTTGCTTTACATATAATTTTTGCCGGAATGTGGCTGATATTTTTTGCAGCTGATTTAATTATCAAAAATAAAATTGAAAAATGCAATACGCCGGAAACGAAACAAGAATTAATTTCTCTTTATTTGCAATTATCAAATTTGTTTGGAATTGTTGGATCTTTGGGAATTGCAATTACCGGAATTGTTGTTGTTTTACAAAATCCCGGTTACGGATTTTTTGATATGAGTCATGCGCATTGGCTTGCAACAAAGCAAATAATTTTTGTGATAATCTTAATTTTAACATTCGTAAAAATAATTCCGGATTCCAAAAAATTAAGAATTTCTTTGGGAAGTGAAAATTCAGAAGAAATAAATAAAAATCTGAAAAAGGTTTTTAACTCAAATAATATTGTGAATATTCTTGTTTTACTAAATTTTCTATTTGCTATTACTCACAGATTGTATTCATAAATATGTTTATAATAGCAACATTTAATGGTATTTTAACGCAAAGATTTATCAAAATTATTTTTAGATGAAAAAAATTCTAATTCTTGGTTCAACGGGATCGATAGGCATAAGCACTTTAGATGTTATCAGAAATTTTAGAGATAAGTTTGAAGTTTTCGGTTTAACGGTAAATACAAATATTGAACTTCTCAAAAAACAAATTGCTGAGTTTAATCCGAAATTTGTTGTTGTAAAAAATGGAAAATATCAAGAATTACAAAATGATATAAAAAATTGCAAAGTTTTAAGCGGTGAAGAAGGATTAATTGAAATTACAAAAAACGGCGATTATGATATTTTAGTTTCATCGTTAGTTGGTTTTGCTGGATTAGCTCCAACTCTTGAAGGTATAAAAAGAGGAAAAAGAATTGCTCTTGCAAATAAAGAAACGTTAGTCGCAGCTGGCGAAATTGTAACTTCCTCAGCAGAAAAATATAATGCTGAAATAATTCCTGTTGATTCCGAACACAGCGCAATTTTCCAGTGTTTAGTTGGCGAAGAAAAAAATAATATTGAGAAATTATTAGTAACTGCTTCGGGCGGACCTTTTCTTAAAAAATCTTTTTCGGATTTGGAAAAAGTTACTGTTGAAGAAGCTTTAAATCACCCAAACTGGAATATGGGAAATAAAGTTACAATTGATTCTTCAACAATGATGAATAAAGGTTTGGAAGTAATTGAAGCTCATTGGTTATTTGGATTGCCGAAAAGTAAAATTGATGTTGTTGTTCATCCACAATCAATTGTTCATTCAATGGTTGAATTTATTGATGGAAGCATTAAAGCCCAATTAAGTTTGCCGGATATGAAACTGCCGATTCAATATGCAATAACTTATCCGGAAAGATTTGAAAGTAAATTTGTAAATACACATTTTCCAACTTTGAAAGAATTAACTTTTTTTGAGCCGGATTTAAATAAATTTAAATGTTTAAAATTAGCATTTGATTCGATGGAACAAGGCGGAACTGCTCCTTGCATACTTAATGCGGCAAATGAAATTGCAGTTGAAAAGTTTTTAAATAAAAATATTAGATTTACACAAATTCCGGAATTAATCGATTATGCCTTGAATAATGTTGAAGTAAGTCATAATATTAGTTTCGAAACAATTTTGGATTGTGATCGTCAAACAAGGGAAATTTCGATCAGATTTAATGATTGAAGAATTTTGATTAACGATTTAAGATGTAGTTATGAATAAAAAAGAACTTGAAGAAAGATTGATAAATTTTTGAGTTCTAATAATTGAGTTAGCAAATGAATTTACAAATTCTCGAGAAGGAAATCATTTAGCTGGACAAATTATTCGCTCCGGGACTTCGTGTTCTCTAAATTATGGAGAAGCTCAAAGAGCAGAATCTCGAAAGGATTTTATTCATAAAATAAAAATTATCTTAAAAGAATTGCGTGAAACTTTAATTAGTTTGAAAATTATATATCGATTAAAGATTTATAAATCAGAAGAAAAAATTACAAAAGCATTAAAAGAAAATGATGAATTGATTTCTATTTTTGTAAAAAGTGCTGAGACGGCTCAAAATAATCTTAAAAAGTAATTCTGATTTATTCCATAATTCTAAAATCATAAATCGTTATTCTTACTATCTTAAATGATTTTTTTATACAAGGGAGATATTTTGGTTAACTCAATAATTTATTTCATAATAACAATTGCTATTTTGGTTTTTGTTCATGAATTAGGACATTTTTTAGCAGCACGAATTTGTAAAATGCGAACCGATGCTTTTGCAATCGGATTTGGACAAAGATTATTCGGCTGGAATAAAATAAATGGTTTTACATTTGGCAATCTTGCAAAAGATTTGGATTTACAAGGTCATACGGATTATAAACTTTGTCTATTACCTTTGGGCGGATATGTAAAAATTGCCGGAATGGTTGATGAAAGTTTTGATACAAAATTTGCAAATGAAGAACCTCAGCCTTATGAATTCAGAGCTAAACCTACATATCAAAAATTATTTGTAATTACCGCTGGAGTTTTGATGAATTTACTTCTCGCGATTGCAATTTTTTGGGGAGTAAATTATTTTCAAGGAAAACAAATAATGAAAACAACTTCACTTGGTGAAGTGGCTGATACAACTCTTGCTTATGAAGCCGGCTTTAGATCTTTTGATAAAATAATTTCTGTGAACGGTACAAAAGTAAATGATTGGGAAAATTTATTAAATTCATTGTTGATTGAAAATCTTGGGAAAAATGTAAATGTTGTTGTAGTAAGAAACGGAAGTGAATTTAATTTCACTGCACCAAGAGATATTTTATCTAAAGCATCACAAGAAGCAGATTTTTTCCCAATTGGAGATACAAAACCTTTAATCAGTAATGTTATGAAAGATTCTCCCGCAGAAAAAGCCGGATTAAAAAGTGGTGATATATTTTTAGATATAAACAATGCTAAAATAAATTCAACTCAGCAAGTAATTTCTATAATTTCTACACACAAAGAAGTTGAATTACCGGTGAAAGTTTTAAGAGAAAAAGATACAATTTTAGCAAACGTTACTCCCGGTTCAAACGGATTGATTGGTATAAACATTGGCGATGCTTACTTAGGTGATGTTGAAACCAAAGATTTTACTTTGGGTGAATCTTTAGTTAAAAGTGTTTCTAATATTGGCGGATATACTGCACTAACTTTTAAAATGTTAGGAAACGTAATACGCGGAGATATTGCTTTTGAAAATTCATTCGGCGGTCCGGTTAAAATTGCAAAGTTTGCTTCACAGTCTGCGGATGCCGGCATTGTTGCGTTTTTAATGTTCTTGGCATTGTTAAGTTTGAGTTTGGCGATAATTAATATTATGCCATTTCCCGTTTTGGATGGAGGTCATTTTGTAATTATTTTAATCGAAGGAATTATTAGAAGAGAACTTCCAATAAAAATAAAATTGGCAATTCAAAATTTTGGATTTGTAATTTTGCTAATGTTTATGGCTTATGTTATTTATACAGATATTGCAAGTTTATAAAAATTAAAATTTTGTTCTTTGTTTTTATCCCTAGATTTTTATTCTAGAATTTCACGAGGTTGAATTAATTTTCAGCCTCTTTATTTTTTACTCTTAATCTTACTCTTTATCCTAATCTTATTCAAAATCTTTTTCAAACTTCATTTTTAATTAACCAAAAATTTCTCAAAAAAAACTTTATCAGTTTTTCTGATTTACATTTTCAATTTAATTTACAAAGGAACTAATGAAACAAATTTTACTAATATTTTTCGTATTCATTTTCGTAAAAAATAATTTTTCACAAAATACAATTGATTACAAAATTGATTCTGTTGTTGTTTCATCAAACAGAATTCCGCTTTCATTTTCAGAAATTGGAAGAAGTATTGAAACAATTTCAAGCGAAGAAATTAAAAATCTTCCCGTTACAAATATTCAAGAATTATGTGATCAAGTAAGTGGAATTGATATAAAACAGCGCGGACCGGAAAATGTCCAAGCAGATGTTTCAATTCGCGGCGGAAGTTTTGAGCAAACTTTAATTTTAATTGACGGAATAAAATTAATTGATCCGCAAACCGGACATCATAATTTAAACTTGCCGATAAATTTTTCACAAATCGAAAGGGTTGAAATTCTTAAGGGACAAGGTTCGCAAATATACGGTGCAAATGCTTTCGGCGGAGTTATAAATTTTATTACAAAAAAAAATGGAGAAAATAATTTTGGAATTGAACTTAGAGGAGGTGAAAATAATTATTATAATTTAGGAATAAACACTTCGCAAAATCTGGGAAATACTTTTCACAATTTAACATTTACAAAATCTAAATCAGATGGTTACAGAACCAATACGGAATTTGAGAATTACAATTTTTCAATAAATAATTCATTCAGATTTTTCAACGCAATTCTAAATACAATTTATGGATATTCAGATAAAAAATTTGGTGCAAACAGTTTTTATACAATTCGTTTTCCAAATCAAGCAGAAAAAGTTAAAACAAATTTTGCTTCAATTTCTGCAGATGTTGATTTGTCAAAAATCAAAATTAAACCAAATTTATTCTGGAGAAATAATGTAGATGAATTCGTACTAAATAAATTTGATGAATTATTTTATAAAAATATTCACACGACAAATTCTTTTGGCGGAGAAATTCAAACTTCTCTAAATCTATTTGGAGAAATTACAAGTTTCGGAATTGAATTTTCGAAAGATAAAATTGAAAGCAACAATCTTGGAAATCATGAAAGAGAAAAAAAAGGAATTTTTATCGAGCAAATTTTTAAACCAATCGATAAAATTCATATCAGCATTGCGGGATATGCTTATAAATATTCATCTCTGAATTTTAAATTCTGGCCCGGAATTGATTTATCTTTTTCACCGAATAATAATTTTAAAATCTTTGCAAATTTTGGAAAAGCTTTCCGCATACCGACTTACACAGAATTATTTTACAAAGATCCGGTAACAATTGGGAATATAAATTTGAATCCCGAAGAATCAATTAATTATGAAATTGGTTTGAATTATTTATCAAATTTTTGGGAAAGCAATTTTTCTGTTTTTAGAAAAGAGGGGAAAAATTTAATTGATTACATTTTGAATGAAGAAATTAATATTTGGGAAGCAGAAAATTTAACAGAAATTAAAACTTCTGGTTTTGAAATTGGATTTTCGATTAATCTCAGAAATTCGACAAATAATATTTTAGAAAAAATTAAAATTGATTACACTTTTTTAAATTCAGATAAAATTGATTTGGGAAATCAATCGCGTTACAATTTAGAACATTTAAGAAATGATTTAACTGTACAGATTTTTAATAATCTTCCGATGGATATTAAGCAAAGCTGGTCGTTAACTTATGAAGATAGAATTAATTTTGCAGATCATTTTACGATTGATACAAAATTAATTAAGAAATTTTCTAGTGTAGAAGTTTTTATAAAAGCTTCAAATTTATTAAACAAAACTTTTGAAGAAATTCCGGGAGTTGTTCTTCCGGGAAGATGGATTATTGGCGGAGTTTCTTTCAATTTACATTAAGTAAAAATAAGATTTTGTTTTACTAGAATTACAAGATCACATCTCCAAAACACTTTTATTGACTTTGAGATGGGATCTTTTATTTTGTCGCAGTAATGCCAACGATGTGATCTCCAACTTCTAAATTTAGATTTAGAAACCCCATCTTGTAAACATTTAAATGTTCAAATAAATTCTATGAAATAATTCCCTAGCTTCGTAAGGAAGAATATGTGATATTTGAAATCAAAAAGTTAGTTATTCGATAAGTTAACGTCATTTGTGTAATTAAAATTTTGTTCTTTTTTAGTTACAATTCCACCTTTAAAAACTGAATAACCATTTCTACTTAACCACTTCAATACTTCATGGTAATCTTCCAATTTGGATCTTGCAATTAATAAATCTTGCAAATAACCGCCGTCTTTCTTCGATTGCGCTTGGTGACGGTACATGTTTTCAATAGATTGTTTAACTTTTTGTGTATATGATCTTGGCATAACCCCCCTTTAAGGTTTGACAATTTCTTAAATATTTGTTGCAATATTAATAAATTCGAAGGATAAATTCAAAAAAGAGTTGAAGTGTTATTATGGTTAATTGAATATTGAAAGAAGTAAGGTTAATTTATAGTAAAGATGTGATCTCCAAATAAAAAATTATGTTTTAGAGATCCCATCTTTTTATATATTATTTTTTATCATCCAACTTAAATTTTATTGGAATTGTAACTTCTGCTTTTACAAATTTTCCATCTTTTTCACCGGGAGTAAATTTTGTTAATTTTATTGCAGAAATTGCCGCTTCATCCAATTCTTTATTTACACCTTTTTCAACTTCAGCAGATTCAACATTTCCATTTTCATCAATTATTACTTTAACAAAAACTTTTCCTTCAACTCCCTCTTTTTTTGATGATTCTGGATATTTAATATTTTTTGCAAGTTCTTGAATTCCACCTTTAATTTCCGGCATTTTATCAAGTTCTTCTTGCGCAAATATTACAAAAGACGATAACATTATAATCACAAATATTTTATTTAATTTTTTCATTTTGCACTCCTTTTATTTTTTTATTTCTTCATTACTCAATTTGAACAATATTGGAATTGAAACTTGAACTTTTACCGGAACACCTCTTTGTCTTCCGGGTTCAAATTTGGTTGCTTTTACTGCTTCCATCGCTGCTTCACTTAATCCGCCGTCTAAACCTCTAATAATTTCTGCCGAAGCAACATTTCCGTTTTCATCAATAAATGCTTTTACATAAACACGACCTTCAATTCCAGCTTTTCTTGCTAATTCCGGATAAATTATTTTTTGCTGAATTGCTTGCATTCCGCCAATTGGAGAAGGCATTTCTTCAACCGCAACAAAAAATTCTTCTTGAGGTAATGTTTTAATATTTTCTGATACTTTTAAAGAAGAATTAAGCAAACTTAAGTGATTTTCACCTTTTGGTTTGAATAGCTCAAAACTCCAATTTATTATATATTTTATTGGTTTATCATTGATCTTATAAATTTCCATTTTCCAATTTTTCATTTGATCAACAATATATTTATCTACTTCTTTTGATAAACTTTCAATTGAAACAACATTAGTAATCTTACCCATTTCATTTACATATAGCATATATAATGAAGAATTTGGACGGAAAATAATTCCTTTTGGAATTGATTCAACCTCAAAATTTTGATCAGATTTTAAGAGAATTTTTTTTACTCCCTCAATTGTTTCACTAACTTTTTTTACTTGTTCATCGGAAATATTATAAACTTGTGTAATTAAATTTCCTTCGGAATCATAAATTTTTTCAATAAATGTATAATAATCATCCGTTACATTTATCAATTCAATTTCATCTTTTTGGTTATTGCAACTAATCATTACTAAAATCATGAATATAAAAATTATCTTTTTCATTTTTCCCTCACATGTTTGATGTTACCACAATTAAATCTTCGACTTTTGCTTTTACTTCAGCTTGTGGTAATGTGTTAAATAAAACTTGTATCATTTGGTTTTGCTGATTTATCTGCTGAAACGATAACTCCAATTTATTTCTATACTGCATCGATTCATTGTAAAAGAAGAACGAAAGTGCAAGCAGCAAAAGTGCAAATCCGTAAGTCATATAATTAAAAAGTTTATTATAATTTTTTAATTGTATCGGAATTTGTGTTTCGTTTTTCAATTTTGAAAATATTTTTTCATCTAAATTTTGAGGAAATTCTTCAACGCCTTCTTTGATTACTGAATTCAGCAAATTCATTTCCTTAAAATAATTTCTTGCTTCTTCGTTTTGTGATAATTGCGTGAACAAAAATATTTCTTCACTTTTGTTTAGTTCATTATCAAAATATTGATTTATAATTTCTTTCACTTTTTCTGTACTCATAATTTTTCTCTCAAAATTTATTTTGTCATTTCGAACCTTCGATTTATCGAAGGGAGAAATCTCTGAAATGAGATGTCTCACAAAAAACAAGTTCGACATGACATTTTTTTCTACTCTCATTCCGTCATTCTTCAAACGGAATCTATCTCTTCTTCTGGATTCCCGATAAAAACATTCGGGAATGACAATTATTGATTACACTAATTTTGAAATTTTATTTATTAATTTTTGTCGCACTTTGTGTAATCTGCTTTTTACTAAATCTATATCAATATTCATTGTTTCTGCAATTTCTTTGTAAGAAAGTCCGCCGTATTCTTTAAGAAGAAAAACTTCTTTTTGGTCAAATTCCATTTTATCTAATTCAGCAAGAATTATTTTTTTCATTTCTTTTAGTTCGATAAAACTTTCAAGTTCAAATTCATCTTTTTTATTTTCAGATAAGTCTTCATCTAAATTTGAAATTCTTTTACTTCGCTTGTATAAATTGTAAAATTCATTTCTGGCTGAATTGAAAATCCAATAGTTTGCACTTTCCAAATTTTTTATTGATTCAAAATTTTCGTAAAACTTCAGAAACACCGATTGAACAATATCTTCGGCAATCATTTTATCTCCGGATAATTTTAGAAGAAAATTGTACAAATTTTTCTTATATCTGTTATAGATAATTGTGAACTGAATGATTTTACTGTTCTCTTTTTCCAATCTGAAATTTTCTGTTTATGTAAAGACAATTGAGATTTAAAAATGTTGCTTTAAAGAAAATCTTAACTTCAAAGAATACAAAGTTTTCAGTTGATGGTTCACAAAGTTCTCAAAGAAAACTTACTTCTTTTAAATAAGCAATTTCCAAAAGACCATTATATTCTTCAAAATCTATTTCTTTTGTTCCAAACATTTTTAAGTGAGGTGTGGGAAATTGAACATCCAAAAAAATAAAATTCTTTTTTTTAAGATGAGTGATTAAAATTGAAAGCGCAGATTTGCTCGCTTGCGAAACTTTTGAAAACATTGATTCGCCAAAAAATACTCCTCCGATTGCAATTCCGTATAATCCGCCAACCAAAATATTTTTTTGATAAACTTCAACTGAATGTAAGTAACCAAGTTTTGCCAAATTTAAATAAGCAGAAATTAATTCTTCTGAAATCCATGTTGTTTCTCTGTTTGCACAATTTTTAATTACGTCACTAATATTTTCATCAAATCTAAACTCAAAATCTGAAGTTGACATAAATTTTTGAAGTGATCTTGGAATATTAAAATTTTCCATTAAAATTATGCATCTTTCTTTTGGCTGATACCAGCTAATTTCATTTTTTTCATCAGCCATCGGAAATGCGCCTTGAGCATAAAGATTAAGCATATTAACCGGTTTTAGTAAATCTTTTGAATTTATTTTTGAAAATTTGCTCATTGTTAAAAATTTGTGAATATGAGAAAGATTAAGTTTAAGAGTAAGATATAAAAATTATTCTTCAAACTTGACATTTTTTAAAATATTGATTTCGATGATATTTTTTAAATCATAATCTTTTTATAAATCTGAATGTCCACAAAAAATAAACCCGAAAATCCGATCGAAAAATATTTTATTTTAAGTTATCAATTTATTTTAACAGAATAAACAAATTGGAACAACAAAAAAAATCTTTCTTACTAACAATAAGCGCAGTTCTTTTGTGGTCAACCGCAGCAACTGCATTTAAGTTAACTTTAAATGGAATGAATACTGTTCAGCTTTTATTCTATTCGTCTGTTGTAAGCTGCATAATATTATTTGTACTTTCTTACAAAAAATATTCAAATGAATTAAAAAAAATATTTTCGAAAAAATATATACTTAAAAATATTTCGCTCGGATTTTTAAATCCGTTCTTCTATTATTTAGTTGTGTTGAAAGCTTATGCGCTTTTGCCGGCACAAGAAGCCATGATTCTAAATTACATTTGGCCTATTATAATTACTTTATTTTCAGTTTTATTTTTAAATTCAAAATTTACAACAAGAATTATTTTAGGAATTATACTTGCTTTTGCCGGTGTAATTGTAATTGGAACAAAAGCTGAAATATTCACATTTAAATTTGAAAATACTTTAGGACTTGCTCTTGCAGTATTTAGTCCTTTTATTTGGTCAATTTATTGGATTTTGAATTTGAAGGATTCGCGCCCAGAATTAGTTAAATTATTTTCTGGATTTATATTCGGTACAATTTTAATTTTCTTTTATGTGCTTTTGTTTGATGATTTTAAACTTAATAATTACAATTATTTATTCGGAGCAATATACGTCGGCTTATTCGAAATGGGAATTACTTTTTTTCTTTGGTTAAAAGGTTTACAATTAAGTTTGAACAAAGCAAAAACCGCAACATTGGTTTATCTTTCTCCGTTTCTTTCAATAATTTTTATCGCATTATTTTTAGATGAAAAAATATTAGAATCTTCAGTTATTGGTTTGCTTTTAATTATTGCTGGAATTTCAATTCAGCATGTTGTATTTGAAAACGGAAAAATTAAAATTAAGTTATAGTAAAAGTTTGACCAATAGAATCAAGCCCTAATTCAATTTTATAATTTTGTACAGATTTTTTTAACCAATCGATTGGTTCTTCAAAAGGTTCTGCACCAAGTTTAAAAGTTTTTGTATGAACTGGAATAAAATATTTTGCACCAATATTTTCCGCCATAATTAAAGCTTCTTCCGGATTGCAATGAGCATAAGTCCAAGGATTATAAGCTCCAATCGGCATAATTGCAATATCGGGATTTTTATCTTTCAAAATTTCTAATTTTTTTGAATTTCTTGTATCGCCGCCAAATAAAATTGATTTCCCATTTTTCTCAATCAGATAAGCGTTATAACTTCTTCCGTCTTTTAAATATCCGCGCGATCTATCCTTTTCCCAAGGAACTCGCCAGCCAAAATGTTCAACTTCCAAAGCGGTAAATTTTATATTCCGAATTTCTATTTCTTCATTCCAATCAATTACAGAAATGGATTTCCACTTTAAATCTTCAATTACATCTTTTGTTAAAAATGCAATTATCACATCAATTTGGTTAGGAAATTTATTTGTGATTTTCTTCAACGAATTATAATCTGTGTGATCAAAATGTGCGTGTGATAAAAGTATTATATCCGGTTTGGGAATTTCATCAAAACTTAATGCCGGCGGAGTTAATCTTGCTGGACCAAAACTAATTCCCAAAATATTCATCCCAATTCTATTAAGTAAAATTGGGTCCGTTAAAATTATTGTTCCGTAAAAATTTATTAAAATAGTAGAGTGACCAATCCACGCAATATTTATTTGATCATTTTTCCAATTTTCCGGAGTTGGTTTGTATTCCAAAATATTTTCGTTTTCTTTGGCTAAAATTAATTTTGGAAATAAAAATGTTCCGATTGCGGCGATAAAACTTTTTCCAATAAAATTTCTTCTGTTAAGCATTAGGAAAACTTTCTAATTAGGTAGGACAATTTTGTTCGTCAATTCATTTACATCATCGGGTTTTAAGGGAAAATGTTCGCTCAAAATTTTTCCAACTTTTTCAATTCCGGAAATTATACCAAGTGAAAAATGTCCATGTTTAAATTTTTGTTCAATTTCTTTACTCACTTCTTTCCAAACATTTGTTTCAACTTTTTCATTAATTCCTTTATCGGCAAGAATATAAAATTTTCTTTCACCTAACATGAAAAAAAGAAGAATTCCGGTTTTGTCTTTTGTTTGGTGCATATTTAATTTATAAAATTCTTTTTCAGCTAAAGCACGCAAAGTTGAATTTCGTTCACTGAACTTTTTTTCTTCTTTTATGCTAACTCTAATTTCTCCGGAAGTTGTAAGTTCAACTTCAGAAATTTTATTAGAAATTCTTAAAAAATCATCATCATCAAAAAAGTGGTAAATTAATTCGTTCATATTAAGTTTAGTTATCGTTCACGCGTTTCATTTATAATATCAATAATTACTTCTTTTTTCAACTTAAGATTAATTCCTTTTACATCAAGCGGTGATTTGTTTTCTAACAAAGCTTTTAATTCAAAAATTGCTCCGTCTTTTCTTTTGATCAAAACTTTTCCTTCCTTTTTTGCTTTATTCAAAACCATAGCAAATTTTTGGCGAGCTTCACTATAAGTATATGTATTCATTTTCTAAACCTCGATAACTTTCAGATTCATTTTTTTTGCTATTTCTATTAACTTTTTATCTAAACTAATTAAAGGTAAATTGTAATTATTTGCACACTCAATAAAATAAGCATCATACGCATAAATATTGAATCGTTTCGAAATTTCTAATGAACTAAACAAATTTACTTCAACCAATCTTAGAGGAATCATTTGATAATATTCAATAGCTTTTTTAACTAATTCAATTGAAATAATTTCTCTTTTAAACATTGCTGAAAACGCGTTTCCAACTTCCCAGTGTAAAGATTCTGGAGCAATTAAATCTTCACCTTTCGTAATTTTTATCAAATTTGATTTAGTGATTTCATTTGTAATAACAGAAATAATTACGGAAGTATCAACTACAAGACTCATTTACTTTATTATTTTATGTACAATTGTACAACAAGATATTATTTTCCAAAAATTTTTGCAAGCGAAATAATTTTCATATTTATTAAAGAAATTTTAAACGTAAACAGAATAGTTTATTGTTAAGAAGAATTATATTTTTTAGATTCCGTCTAATAGATTGCATGAATAACAAATTGAATATTTCACAAATCTCTATTCAAAAAGTATAAAATTGTTTAATCCTTTCTCCAATGGTATATTTACATTTGAATTTATAAATATAAAATGCGGGATTTAAAAATGAATTTAAAATTAGAAAAATTAAAAAATTTCAAACCAAGAAAAGGTCCGGTTTTATTAGTAATTATGGATGGAGTTGGTTTTGGCAAACAAGATGAAAGCGATGGCGTTTATTTAGCCAAAACTCCAAACTTAGATAAAATTTTAACTCTTCCAAATCAAACAAGATTAAAAGCTCATGGTACCGCCGTTGGTTTACCGAGTGATGATGATATGGGAAATAGTGAAGTCGGGCATAATGCACTCGGTGCTGGCCGCGTATTTGCTCAAGGTGCAAAATTGGTAAATGCTTCAATTGAAAGCGGCGAGTTTTTCAAATCAGAAAATTGGAATAAAGTTTTGGAAATCGGCAAAATCGGAAATACAGTTCATTTTTTAGGATTACTTTCGGATGGAAATGTTCATTCTCATATAAAACAACTTTTTATTTTAATAAACAAATGTGCAGAAGCCGGAGTTAAAAAATTAAGAATTCATGCTTTACTTGATGGAAGAGATGTTCCCGGAAGATCAGCACCGAATTACATAAATCCAACAGAAGAATTATTGAAGAAAATTTCCGCTGAAAAAGGTTATGATTATAATTTTGGTTCCGGCGGCGGAAGAATGATTACAACAATGGATAGATACAATGCCGATTGGGATATTGTTCAACGCGGATGGAACGCTCACGTTTTAGGAATTGGAAGAAAGTTTAAAAGTGCAACCGAAGCAATTAATACTTTTTATGCAGAATCTGAAAAAATTGATCAATATTTAGATCCGTTTGTAATTGTTGATGAAAATGAAAAACCAATCGGAACTATAGAAGACGGCGATGCGGTTGTAATGTTTAACTTTAGAGGCGATCGTGCAATTGAAATTTCACGTGCTTTCGAAGAAGAAAATTTTGATAAATTTGATAGAGTTCGCGTTCCAAAAATATTTTATGCCGGAATGATGGAATATGATGGTGATTTACATATTCCTAAAAATTATTTAGTTAAACCGCCTAAGATTGATAGAAGCATCAGCGAGTATATTTGCGCAGAAGGATTACACACTTTTGCAATTTCGGAAACACAAAAATTCGGACACGTAACTTATTTCTGGAATGGAAATAAATCCGGTTACGTTTGTAAAGATCAAGAAACTTATGTAGAAATTCCTTCAGATAAAATTGAGTTTGATAAAGCTCCAAGAATGAAAGCCGATGAAATTACCGACAAAACTATTGAACTTCTTAAATCCGGCAAATATCAATTTGGAAGAATAAATTATCCGAATGGCGATATGGTTGGTCATACCGGAGTTATGGAAGCTGTAATAAAATCTGTTGAAGCTGTTGATGACGGCTTGGCAAAACTTCTTCCGGTAATTGATGAACTTGGCGGAATTGCTTTAATTACGGCAGATCACGGAAATGCAGATGAAATGTTTACAATTACAAAAGGAGTTAAAATTCCAAAAACTGCACACACATTAAATCCGGTTCCGTTTGTAATTTATGATCCGAATTTTAACGGTGAATACAAAATGGCAGAAATTGATATTCCCGGTTTAACAAATATTGCCGGAACAATTTTAAATTTATTAGGTTATGAAAATGTTGAAGATTATGATAAATCTTTGATTGAAATGATTTAGTAAATAATTCAAATTTTTGTAGAGATTTGATTAATCAAATCTCTACAATATTTATAATAAAGTTAAATTTCCTTTTCCAAAACAATTGAAGCATCTTCAATAATCATATCATAAAAATATCCGGCGCCAAAATCTTTATCCAATGAAAGAAATCCTTCAACTATTATTGTATTCCCAACTTTTGCATCTTGATTTGAAGTTACTGTAATATCAACCGTTTCGCCAAATTTTGTTCCGTCTTGAATATGAATCCAATTTCTTCCCATAATTCCGCCGTTGTATTTTGTAACAACACCTTTAATTTTAATTTTTTTACCGGAAAGATTTTTTTTATCCTTTGCAATTGTTTCAACAGTTTTTCCGTCCGATAAATGTTCAACGGAAATATTTGAAGAAGCTTCAACTTTTGGTTTTGTATGATCTGAAGAAGCAGCCATTTGCGGCATTTGTTTTTGCTCAGAAGCCGCAGATTTAGAAATATCATTAACGAATAAAATACTTGCAAAAGTTTTGTTAAGCGATTTGCTTTCAAAATTTTTCATTTCCATTGCATCTTTAAAATAATAAGTTTCACCATTTTCAACCGGCATTTCTCTTATTGCAACCCACAATTCTTGCCCGTTTTCTTCACCTTTTAAAAATGTATAACCGCCGCCGTTCATATGCTCAGCAACAGTAATTTTTTGCATTCCAGTCGGAATATTTTCTGCGTTTTCAGTTTTCTCATTACATGCAAGAATAAAAACTTGTAAAACAATTAAAAAAACCACCAATTTCTTCATTTTATTTCCTTTCGATATTTCATAAATAATTTTGAAAGTAAATTTATGAAATAATTTTATTAGATAAGTTGTCTAATAATTAAAATCGACTTTAGGTAAATATTTTTCCACAAAAATATTTGTTGATTATTGAAACAAAATTACTTTATATTTGTCAAAAAGGATAAACAATCTTGTTTTGAAATTCACTAACCAAAGGAGAAAAATAATGAAAAAAATAAAAGGTCTTTTAGCTGTTAGCATGTTCCTCTTTTTAGCTTCATCAATATTTGCACAATCAGAGAACAGTGTTGCTGAAACAAAATCAACAGTTGAAAAAGCAGCTTGTTCAACAACTGCTGCAGCTTGTGATTCAAAAGCTAAAGAAGCAAAAGTTTCCGGCGTTTCTACAATTTCAAATGATTCAAAAGTCAATGTTGTAAATGCAATGGATAACAAAACTTCAGTAAAAAGTGAAGCTGGATGTTGCGGTTCAGATAGCAAAGTTGAAGGTGCTAAAATGTCTGATGCAAAAAAAGGAAGCTGCAATTCTTCAGTAACAAAAACTGCTTCTGTTGAAACACAAAAATCACATAAAGCAGATTGCAAATGTGAAAGTTGCGCAAAATCGTAAATTTTTATCTAAAAATATCCGATCTTTAAAAAAGATCGGATATTTAATATTTCTAACAATCCAAAAAGATCAAACCTATCATTTTTTATTATCACAACACTTAAAAGTTTTTTAGTTTTGTTTTCCGTTTATGATTTTTAATTTTTCAACTTTAACTTTTAAACTTTTCTTTCACTCCGTTCTATGAAAAACAATTGCGCTTGCTTGTTGCGTTGGCATCATAATAATTTCTGCAATGTTTGCATGCGGCGGACGAGTTGCACAAAATAATACTGCTTCGGCAACATCTTCGGCGACTAACGGAATAATTCCTTTATACATATTTTTAGCTTTTTCTTTATCGCCAAAAAAACGCACATTGCTAAAATTTGTTTCAACCGCTCCCGGATCAACTGTGCTGACTCTAATATTTTTATCAACAACATCCATTCTTAATGATTTTGTTATTCCATTTACGGCATGTTTTGTTGCACAATAAACGTGACCTTTCGGATATGCTTCATGTCCCGCAGTTGAGCCAATATTTATTACATGTCCGCTTTTTCGCTCAACCATTCCGGGAACAATTGCGCGAGTTACATATAACAATCCTTTAATATTTGTGTCAATCATAGCTTCCCAATTTTCAATATCGTCCTCGTAAATTTTTGCCATTCCTTGGGCAAGTCCGGCATTGTTAACAAGAATATCAATTTTTTTCCATTCATCCGGCAAAGAGTTAACAACCCACTCAACTTCTTGTTTATTTTTCACATCAAGTTTTTGAGCAAAAACCTCGACTTTATAATTTGCTCTAATTTCATCCGCAACTTTTTCAATAATGTTTGCCCTTCTTGCAGAAATAATCAATTTTGCACCTTGTTCTGCAAACGCAAATGCGCAAGCTTTTCCTATTCCCGATGAAGCTCCCGTTATAAAAACTATTTTACCTTCTAACTTTTTCATTTCAATTCCTTTACAAAAATATTAACAATAAATTCTTATCATTATAATAACTATTTATTACAAAAATGATAAGAAAAATTTTAAATCGATTTAAAATTTTCACTTTATATTTCAATTTGCAAATTGTTTTAATGGTACAAATATTGAATTTATTATTAAAAATAAATTATAGGAGACTGAAAACTTGAAGAAAATATTATCATTGATGTTAATTTTATTATTATCATCAATAACTTTTACTCAAACTTACAAAGATCCAAAAGCTAATATTGAAGAAAGAATTACTGATCTTCTTGGAAGAATGACCTTGGAAGAAAAAATTGGACAAATGCAGCAAAATACTTTGTTTGAATTTACCAATGATATTCTTGAAGATACAAAAAAAGGAAATGCCGGTTCGTTTTTAAATTCCGGTGGAATTGCCGAACGTACAAAACTTCAACAAGCCGCAATGGAATCTCGTTTGGGAATTCCTTTAATTTTCGGCAGAGATGTAATTCACGGATTTAAAACAATGCTTCCAATTCCTTTGGGACAAGCCGCATCTTGGAATCCGGAGCTTGTTGAAAAAGGCGCAAAAATGGCTGCGCGAGAAGCTGCAGAAGATTTTATTCATTGGACATTTGCACCAATGTTAGATATTTCTCGCGATCCTCGCTGGGGAAGAATTGCAGAATCTTGCGGTGAAGATCCGCTCTTAGCAAGCAAAATGGGTGTTGCAATGGTTAAAGGATTTCAAGGATATGATATAAGCAATCCAAACTCAATTGCAGCTTGCGCTAAACACTATGTTGGTTACGGTGCCGCAGAAGGCGGAAAAGATTATAACACAACTTTAATTCCAGAAAGAGAACTTCGCGATATTTATCTAAAACCTTTTAATGCAGTTGTAAATAATGGAATTGCAACTGTAATGAGCGCATTCAATGATTTAAATGGAGTTCCAACTTCCGGAAATAGTTTTACATTAAAAACAGTTTTAAGAGATGAATGGAAATTTGACGGATTTGTCGTTAGCGATTGGGGTTCAATTGATGAACTAATTCCTCACGGATTTGCAAAAGACGGTTCCGAAGCAGCAATGAAAGCCGCAAACGCCGGTGTAAATATGGAAATGGTTTCCAAAAATTATATTTCAAATCTTAAGAAACATGTTGAAAACGGTGCGGTTGATGTAAAATGGATTGATGAAATGGTTAAGGGAATTTTAAGAATCAAATTTAAAATGGGACTTTTTGAACAACCGTTTATTAAAGTTTCAGAAAATCCTACAACTTTAAGCGATGCAAATAAAGAAATCGCAAAACAAATCAGCATAGAAAGTATTGTACTTCTTCAAAATGAAAATAATTTTTTACCTTTGGATAAAAATAAAATTAAGAAACTTGCAATTATAGGACCTTTGGCAGATGCGCCTTGGGATCAATTAGGATGCTGGACAGTTGATGGAAAACCGGAAAATACAATTACTCCACTTACAGCAATTAAAAACGAATATGGAAATTCTATTGAAATTAATTATTGCAAAGGATTGGAAACTGCGCGAAGTAATTCAACAGAACATTTTGCAAAATCCGTAGAAATGGTAAATAAATCGGATGCAGCACTTTTATTTTTAGGCGAAGATCAAATGCTTTCTGGTGAAACTCATTCTAGAGCATTTATTGATTTGCCCGGCGTTCAAGAAGATTTGATTAAAGAATTAGCGAAAACTGGAAAACCTTTAGTTTTAGTAATTATGGCCGGAAGATCTTTAACTTTTGGAGAATTAATCGGAGATGTAAAATCAATTATTTACGCATGGCATCCCGGAACAATGGGTGGACCGGCTTTGGCAGATATTATTTTCGGAAAAGTTTCACCATCTGGGAAATTGCCTATTTCCATGCCGAGAACAATCGGACAAATTCCACTTTACTATAATTTCAAAAATACCGGAAGACCTCCGGCTCCAAATCAATTGGGAAGAGTTTTAGGAACTCCGGAAAATCCCGAGGGTTACGCAAGTTATTATTTGGATGTTGATTTTACTCCGGCTTATTATTTTGGTTACGGATTAAGCTATGCAAAATTTGAGTATTCCGATTTAAAACTTTCTACTGATAAAATTGGAATGAACGATAAATTGGAAGTTTCCGTAAATGTTAAAAACATAGGAAATGTTGAAGCAAAAGAAACAGTTCAACTTTATGTTAGAGATTTATTCGGAAGTGTAACACGACCGGTAAAAGAATTAAAAGGATTTGAAAAGATTACATTAAAACCCAGTGAAGTAAAAAATGTAAAATTCACGATTTCTACAGAAGATTTGAAATTTTATGACATAAATATGAATTATGTTGCTGAACCGGGAGATTTTGATTTGTTTGTTGGAAGTTCGGCAAATAATAATGATTTGTTGAAAACTAAATTTACACTTAACTAATCTATTTAATGAAACCTTAGAAATTACACAATGTAAAAGAATTAAAAACTTTGAAGGTTTTGTTTATATCTCTTTTTACCTAAATAAAGATTGGATCTTTTAAAAAGATCCAATCTTTTCTTCAAGTTTGATATAGAACACATATTTTTTTTACTTAAATAATTATTTTAATACAAAATATCTTATTTTTGTGTGATTCAATTCACAATATAAAATATTTACCTAAGTTCAAAAATTTCTGTTTCAAAATTTGACAAATTTTATACTACTGATTAGCTAAACAATGATAGCAATCACATCGTTAAATTTTAATTAAATTATATTTGATTTTATGTTAAAGAGGAAAATATGAAAAAGCAAAATCTACTTTTTATCTTCTTTTTTTCTTCCGTTTTTGTAGTAAATGCTCAGGTGGAAAAGAAAATTATTGAGGGTACTCTGGCAGAAAATACCCAAATTGCTAATAAGAATATTGTTGATAAATACGCAAAAGTTGGTGGAGTAAATTATACACAAGCAACTAATGTTGCGACTTATAATTTTACCGCTCCAGGTGCAGCTTATAAACCAACTCCTACAAGTCCAGAACCAATGGTTGAAGTTGAACCTGGTGTTTGGGCAATGATTGCGGGTGATGCGAATAGTGATGGTGGTGTATATCTTGAAGATTTTGCATCATATCAATTAAATCAGGGTGTTCAAGGATACTTAAATGCTGATTTCAATATGGATGGTGGTGTATATCTTGAAGATTTTGCCATCTACCAATTAAATCAAGGAAAACAAACTTTAGTACCATAATATTTTTAAGGACAAACTTATGAAAAAATTATTTTTAATTTGTATTATATTAATTTATACGAATTTATTTGCAAGTGTGGATATTAGATTGTCAAAAGTTGATAATCAATATAATACACCTTCTCCAAATAAAGGAACATTAATTATTGACATTGAAGGAATGAGTAACTCTGGTGATATTGCAGTAGTTGGATTTCAAAATTCAATTCAATTAGATGCTACTTTTCAGGGTCAAAATCCTTCAGCATCATTTACCCAACAACTTTTTTTAAATACAAGTTTTTTACCTACCGAGCTGTATAAAAGTGGAACAGGAGTTATTGAATTTACATATTCACTAAAATTAGGTGGTACTCCTGTTAATTTAGCTGATGGCGTTTGGACTAAAATCGTTAGGATTTCTATTGTTTATGATATGGCTGATGTTAATGGAATGATTTCCTGGACTGCACCCGGAATTCTGCCTACATTTCAAGTTTTAAATACTTCGGCTCAAAATATTGCTGGAAATGAGGGGACTATACCTTCTGAATTACAAACAGTTCCACTTCCCGTAGAACTTTCATCATTCAATGTAAATGCGGTTGAAGGAACAAAAGCTCAGTTAAATTGGGAAACTGCAACTGAAGTAAATAATTACGGATTTGAAATTGAAAGATCATTAAAATCGGAAACCGAAGAAAGTGCACAGGAAACCGAAGTTAGCTGGGAAAAAGTTGCTTTTGTTGAAGGTCACGGAAACAGCAATTCTCCAAAATTATATTCATTTACAGATAAAAATTTAATTGGCGGAAGCAAGTTTTTATATCGCTTAAAGCAAATTGATATAGACGGAACATTTGAATATTCAGAAGCTGTGGAAATTGAAGTTTTACCAATTAAATATGAACTTATGCAGAATTATCCAAATCCATTTAATCCAACAACAAATATTAAATTTTCGTTGCCAGAAGATGCAAAAGTAAGCATCAACATTTATAATATTTTAGGTGAAAAAGTTGCATCATTATTAAACGAAGATTTACTTGCCGGTTTCCACCAAGTCGATTTTAATGCATTTTCATCCGGATATCAATTAGCAAGTGGAATTTATCTTTATTCAATTGAATCAAAGAATTTCAAACAAGTTAAAAAAATGATGTTAATGAAATAAAAATTGAGGACACAATGGAATTTATAAATACATACGCAGAAAATTATTTAAAAGAAGATTTTGTAGCCGAAACAGATTCCTACATCAGTATGTTAGAAATAGAAAAAAAACGTGACCTATTTATAAAAATTGTTATGGGAACGGTTTATGTTGTATTATTATTTGTATCTGTAATTGTAGTATAATTTTTTCGAAATTTTATAAATAAAGCCTTGTATTTTAACAAGGCTTTTTATTTTTAAAGAAGGTGAGAATAAAAAATTTTAAAACTTTATTTTATTTGATTTTAAACAAGAAAAACAAAGCTATTGATTTATCTCCAAATTGGACTTCATATATTTTATGTGATTTATATCACAAAATAAAATTAATTTTCAAAAAACTAAAAAATTGTACTATATAGCATTTAGTTAATTGAAATTATAAAACTTTCCCCCCAAAGTATATGAAAATGGAAAATAATATTCAGAACGAACCGTTAAGTGATAAGGAACTGCACAATCTTGTGTTTAATCAAAAAAGGTTTAGAACGCAAAATATTCTTCTTATGGTAATCTATGTTGCATTAATTGTTTTATCTCTTTTTATCATTTAAAATATTCCTTTTAAGTATAAAACTATTGTGGCAAAAATTTTAAATATTCACGATTATTTTAATCTAAAATCAAATGAGAATGAAATGGCAGAACGAATTTTTACAGAAGATCTTTTTAAAGAAAAAAATGATATAATTGATGGCGATTTTGAAAAGGAAAAAGTTAAGATAGTTAAAATTTCTGAAACCGATAAAACCAAATCAACAATCAGCTTAGCACTAATAATTTTATATGTAGTAATTGGACTTGCTGCGCTTTTACTCGTTTAAATATTTTGATTTTACCTATCAAAAGATTATACTTCCCTATTCATAATTCTTGTTAAAAGAATTAAATGATTTTTTATTATTTAATGAATTATTTAATTTGATACGCAAATATTTGACCTTGATTTTGACTCTTTATTTCTGTTTTTTCACTTAATTGTTTCGATAATATTTAACATTTGAAAACAAAATTATGCTAAAATCAAAAAATAAATTTTTATTAGTATTTTTTTTAATCACATCAAATATATTTTCCCAAACAGAAATTGGTAAATATTCCGGTGAGTTTCTCTCGCTTGGAGTTGGCGGAAGAGCTTTGGGAATGGGCGGAGCAAGTGTTGCCGTTGCAGATGATATTACAGCCGGATATTGGAATCCCGCCGGATTAGCACATATGAATTATCCTCAAATTTCTTTAATGCACGAAGAACATTTTGGTAGTCTCGTAAATTATAATTACGCCGCTGTTGCAATTCCTTACGGAAAAGATATGAGTTTTGGAATAAGTGCAATCCGTTTAAGTATTGATGGAATTTACGATACAAGAGATGCCGGAGTTGATAAAGTTACCGGCGAAGTTATAAATTTTAACGATCCAAATTGGCAACTGCTTCATCCAAATTGGGGTTTGGATAGAACAAAAATTACGGAGTTCAGCAATACCGATTGGGCTTTCTTCTTAACTTTTGCAAAAAGACATTCGGAAAAATTTTATTGGGGTGCAAACGTAAAATTTATTAGAAGAGATATTGCGGAGTTTGCTGCAACGGGAATTGGCTTTGACGTTGGCGCAGTTTATATGCCTTATGAAAATTTTTCGCTCGGTGCAAATTTTATGGATGTTACAACAACTTTATTAGCTTGGGATACGGGAAGAAATGAATTAATTTCTCCAACCGCAAAAATTGGAACAGCTTATAAATTTAATTTTCTTGGCGGTGCAATTACTCCCGCTTTGGATTTAGATATAAGGTTTGAAAACCGACAAACAGCTTCGGTGTTTAATTTAGGTCCGGTTAGTTTTGATCCACGAATCGGAATGGAATATAATTTCAAAAATATTGTTGCGTTGCGCGGCGGATATAATGATGTAAAACAATTTACAATCGGCGCCGGAGTTAAACTTCCTAAATTAAATATTGATTACACATTTGCAACTTTTAATGAATCAAAAATTAATAGTCTTCCCGAAACACACCGCATTTCTTTAATTCTTACAATTGAAGAACCGAAATTTTTAAGAAAATCTGAATAATCTTAAAATTTTGATTAAATCATTTTACAGAAATTCTTAACTTTGCGAATGAAAAAATATCTTTTTATAATCCTCATAATTATAATTTCTGCATGTTCAAGCTCCGATGAAATTACGAAAATTGAAATTCCCGATGAACTTGATGAAAATATTGCCGTTTCGCAATCAAAAAATCTTTTGGTAAATATTCCTATTCAATGGAAAAATATTTCAGATAATTCAGAAACCATTTTTGATATTTGGCTTGTTAGTCCGGAAAACAATGCTGTAATTGGGTTTATTCCTCTTACAATAAATGAAGAAATTGATGAAGAAGATAAAATTGAACTACTATCAAAATTTAATCTTGAAAATATCAAAACAAACGGTGCGGATTTCGATTCCGAAAATAATTACACTTTGATCGAAATTGATGATTTTCTTACATCTCAAATTTCTTACAAAATTGATGAGAAAAGTTATAATTCAGTAATTTTTGGTAAAGATAATGTTTATTATAAATCGCTTGCATATTTTGGGAATGATTATAAACCGACCGAAAATGAAATTGAAGAATTAATTGAATTGCAAGAATTGGTAATTTCTTCCGCAAAATTTTAATAGAACACATTAATCAAAAATTAGAAGTTTTTAAAGTCTTTCTTTTTTCTTTTTTTACATTTTTCGTTTTAACTTTTCAACGTTTTTACATTTTCACTTCTTCACCGCTTCCCAAATAAATTCTGAGTGTAATTCCAATTCCGTTTTGAAATTGTAATATTGATTTGCGGAATTAATTTTTTTTAACTCAATTAAAAAAAGCGGGCTTAAAAATTGGTTACTCAAAAGTTCTAAATCAATATTCTTAAGAAATTTATGATTTATCATTTCCTTAAAAATAAACGAACATAATTTTCTGAAATCACTTAAATAATTATCAATTGTGTAAAAATTTGCTTCGGAATTTACGCTATTCAAATTCAATAAAATTTTTATGAACATTCGTTCATTTGCGGAATCCCAAAAATTTATAATATTTTGGGAAAGTAATAGAAAAAATTTCTGCGGTTTTGATATTTGATTAATTAGTGAGTCGGTAAGAATTATTGAGCCAAAATTCCTATTGCTAAAATTTTTAACAATTTCGGAAAGTATTTCTTCTTTTGATTTAAAATGATTATAAATTGCACTTTCTCTAATATTTACAGCTTTTGCAATTTCCCTAATTGATGCGCCGTGATAACTTTTTTCCGAAAAGAGTTTTAAAGATACTTCAAGAATTTGCGATTTTGTATTAACAACTGTTTCCATCATAACCTCAAATTATGAACGTTTGTTAATATATAAAATTTAAGTAAAATGAAAAATGTTTTTCTCCAAGAAATTTTACGAAAAAAAATCACCACAAAGAACACAGAGTTACACAAAGTTAAAAAAACAAGATCACATCTTTTTTTAAGATGGGATCTTTTCAGAATCTCTTAAAAGATGTCATCTTTTCAAAAGATGCCATCTTATTAAAATTTAGGATAAATCAGAAAGTAAAGTTTTTAATTTTATTAACGAATTTTCCCAATCACTTTTTTTAGTTAATTCTTTTTCAACAATTTCTTTGGGCGCACTATTAACAAATTTTTCATTTCCTAACTTTTTAGAAACTCCTATCAATGCACCTTCCAAACGCTGAATTTCTTTCTGCAATCTTTCTCGCTCAACATTTAAATCAATTATTCCTTCCAACGGAATATAAATTTCACAATTTTTAATTACGGAAGAAGCTATTGCTTTTGGTTTTTCAATGTTATTTCCGAATTTAATTTCATCAATTCTGCCAAGCGATTTTATATAGATTATTTGGTCATCTAATAAATTTTCGGTTTTCAATAATGCGGAAATTTTCTTCGATGGAGCAATATTCATTTCGCCGCGAATATTTCTAATACTTGTTATAATATTTTGAGTGAATTCCATTTTATCTTCAGCAACTGTTGAAATTTTAGAAGAATCAAATTTTGGAAATTCAGAAATAGAAATACTTTCTCCTTCTTTTCTTTCTGAAATTAAATTCCAAATTTCCTCAGAAATATAAGGCATAAATGGATGAATCATTTTCAACATTTCTTCAAATAATTTTATTGCTCTTGTTATTGCAGCAGATTTTATTTCTTCATTTTGCGAATAAAGTTTGTTTTTAATTAATTCAACGTACCAATCGCAGAAATCATTCCACACATAACTATATAAAATTTTTGATGCAGAATTAATTTCAAATTTATCTAAAGCTGTTTCATAATTTTTTATCGCATTTTGAAATTTCGAATCAATCCATTCATCAACAAAATCAACGTGTTTATCAATTAAATTTTCATCTAATTTAATTTGTTCTGAGCCTGCCTGCCGGTAGGCAAGGTTCATTAATAGAAATCTTCCGGCATTCCAAATTTTATTTGCAAAGTTTCTTCCAAGTTCAACTTTTTCTGTGCTGAATAAAACATCTTGTCCGAGTGGAGCAATATAATTTATTGTAAATCTCAAAGCGTCAGCGCCGTATTCAGAAATTACATCAAGCGGATCCGGCGAATTACCGAGCGATTTGCTCATTTTTCTTCCTTGCAAATCTCTAATTATACTTGTGAAATAAACATTTTTAAACGGAATATCATTCATAAATTTCATTCCGGCCATAATCATTCGCGCAACCCAAAAGAAAATAATATCCGGACCAGTAACTAATAAATCAGTTGGATAATAATATTTTTGTTCATCTTCGGAAGTGAAAACGTCTTGAGCCCAAAGCCAGCTTGATGCCCAAGTATCAAGAACATCTTCATCTTGATGCCAATTTTCCAAATCTTCCGGCGGATTTACATCGCAATAAATTTCTTTTGAGGATTTGTGATACCAAACCGGAATTCTATGTCCCCACCAAAGCTGGCGCGAAATACACCAATCGCGAATATTTTCCATCCAATGTTCATAAGTTTTTACCCAATGGCTTGGATGAAATTTAACTTTCTCATCTTTCACAACTTGCAATGCAGATTCTGCAAATGCATCCATTTTTAAAAACCATTGTTCGCTCAAATATGGCTCAATCGGCACTCCGCCTCTTTCCGAGTATCCAACATTATTTGTATAATCTTCAACTTTTTCTAAAAGTCCAAGTTTTTCAATTTCTGCAATTACTAATTTTCGTACAACAAATCTGTCTTTATTTCTAAATTCTTCCGGAACATTTTCATTTGTTGAAGCATCTTCATTAAAAATATTTATCATTTGCAGATTGTGTCTTTTTGCCATTTCATAATCATTAATATCGTGCGCGGGAGTTACTTTTACTGCGCCGGTTCCAAATTCCATATCTACATATTCATCACCGAAAATTGGAATTTCTCTATTTACAATTGGAAGCAAAACTTTTTTACCAATTAGATTTTTAAACCTTTCATCATTTGGATTTACCGCAATTCCAGTATCGCCAAGCATTGTTTCTGGTCGTGTTGTTGCAACAATTAAAAATTCATTTGAATCAACAATTGGATATTTGAAATACCAAAGATTTCCGTTGCTGCTTTTGTAAATTACTTCTTCATCTGAAATTGCAGATTTTGAAGCCGGACACCAATTTACCATTCGGTATCCGCGATAAATCAATCCTTCTCTGTAAAGTTTAACAAATGCTTCAATTACCTTTTTATAATAATGATTATCCATTGTAAAACGTTCTCGGCTCCAATCACAGCTTACACCAAGTTTGCGCAATTGTTTTGTGATTATTCCGCCGTATTTTTCTTTCCAAATGTAACAATGTTTAAGAAATTCATCGCGACCAATTTCTTCCTTATCAATTCCTTGATCTTTAAGATATTTTACAACTTTTGTTTCCGTTGCAATTGATGCGTGATCAGTTCCCGGAACCCAAAGTGCATTAAATCCTTTCATTCTTTTGTAACGAATGTAAACGTCTTGAATTGTGTTATTCAAAATGTGACCCATTGTTAATATTCCGGTAATATTTGGCGGCGGAATTACAATTGTATAAGGTATTTTATTATTATCTATTTGTGAAGAAAAAAGCGAATTTTCTTCCCAATATTTATACCATTTGTCTTCAACTTCATTTGGATTATAGGTTTTGGGATATTCTTTCATGTATTTCTGATTTTTTATGAATAAATAAAATTGAGGTGGAAATATAGTTATAATTCATATTACTTTTTTCATTTCGCTGATTTTATTAAAAATTGATCATTGTTAACAATTCTAAAAACAATTTGTCTCATATTGATAAAATATATTGATAATTTTTTGCGAATTCTCACTTTTGAGTCAAATGCAACAATTATTCCTTTAAAAAATACTTAACTACTTAAATAATGTACCGATAGTAAACTAAAATTTAGGAGTAATTTAATGAAAGCAAAAGCATTATCAAGTATTTCAGATTTTTACAAAGTAACTGAAATTTCAGAAATGAAATCAGAAACTTTTGAAGATGGACTTTTAAGAATAAATAAAATAAAATATAATTTGGGATTAGTTTATTTTGCAGCAGTTACAATTTTGTTAACATCTTTATTCGTTTAAGAAATTATGTGTTTAACAAAAGTGTTACTAAAAATCCGATAGGTAACAAAAAGGAAATGAGAGTTAAACTAAAGGTGTAATTTTTATTTAGATCAACAACAAGTTTATACCAAATATAAAATATAAATGATTCAAGAAGGCTTATACTCAAAAAATAATTCAAATCAAATTTCATCATATTATTTACCAAAAATGTAAGCAGCATAAATACAATCATCGTTAAATCAATACCCGTAAAAAATAATTTCTTCGTCATAAGAACTTTCCATCTAAACAAAATAATTATTGCAAGTAAAGCCGATAAAGCATAAAATGCAATATTTACAACCGTATAAATTACCTGCGTTGTTACTTGATCTCCGAATACAATTGGTAAACTTAGTTTTGAAATGATAAAAAATATTGCAAAGTTCAAAAAAACATTTATTTCTCCAATTGATGAAATTTTCTTTGATTGAAATAAAGCAATTACTAAAAGAATTATTGTCATCACAAAAAGAAAAATTAATTCTCTTTGTGTTAAAGTTGATTTTACGGAAAATAAAAACAGCGAAATTACCAGCATTAAAATTCCGGAAAGTAAAAGTAAAACTTTAATAAGTTTAAAGAGATTTTTAATAGGTAAATCATGTGCGTTTATTAAAATCTTGTTTATTGATTCTGCGATGTTAAACTTTTTTAGAATTGTTGGAAATGCTAAAAGTCCAATTGTAGCAATTAAGAAAACAATTGTTGCTTCCAATCTATAATCTTTCAAATATATTAGAGCTATAAAAATAAATCCGATTGAAAATATCTCAATTAAAAATACAGTTGCTTCATGACTTACAATTGTGTTTTTAATTATGTGATGCTGATGATTTGTATCGCCGGAAAACGGATCTTTTCTATTAAAAATTCTTATAAAAAATACTTTTATTGTATCAACTAAAGGAACGGCAAGTAAAATTAAAACAAATGTTAAATCCAAAACAGAATTATGATAACTTATAGAAATCAGCGAAGTTAAAAGTATTAAGAAAAACCCAAGTACAAGTGAACCTGTATCGCCTAAAAATATATGCGCCGGAAATGCGTTAAATCTTAAAAATCCTAACGTACTTCCTAACAAACTTACTAAAATTAGAATTAGTAAAACATCTTCTTTCCTAATTGCCAAAATTAAAAGAACAGTAAAAATTAAAAGAGAAAATCCGCTTGCTAAGCCATCTAATCCATCAAGAAAATTAATTGAGTTTATTGTTCCAATTATGAAAACGAGTAAAATTAAATAATCAAATGGTTGGGGAATAAAAATTCCGAATAATGAAACTTGTGTGTAATGTTTTTCTAAATAATAAATTAAAATTACGCCTGAAATGTTTTGAACAATAAATTTAATAAAGTTTTCTAAACCCATAACATCATCAACAATTCCGGAAAAAACTAAAATAGTTGATGCAATTAAAATTAATTTAATGGATTCAAAATCATCGACAAATGCATTTAGCATTACTAAAACCATAAAGAAGATAATTAGTCCACCCATACGCGGAATAACTTCCGTATGGATTTTCCGCCCGCCGGGAACATCAACAATTTTTGTTCTTCTTAAAAAATCTATTAAGAATGGAGTCAAAAATATTGTCGTTATCAAACTTGTAAAAAATACAAGCAAATAGGTCATATAAGTTTAAATTCTTAAGTTACTAATTGGTTTAATATTATAAAAATATGAAATGTTAATAATTAAACTATGATTTAATTCACGTAAACATCATTTAGTATAATATCAAAATTAGAAATTCCGTTTTCTGCTAATAACAATTGAGAATCAGCAATTTCGGAAAATTTAGTTTTGTTTGCTCTAACAACTAAAATTGTTTCATCAACATTTTGACCTACAAATGTTATTTCTTTAAGCGAACATAATGATGCAGAATCATAAATAACAAAATCGTACATATCTTTAACAAGATCCATAAAACTTTTCATCCTTTCTGAAGTAATTATTACTGATGGATTTTGAGGAAATTCTATACAAGTAATTATGTCTAAATTTTTTAAATGTGTATTTCTAATAATTTCATCCAATTCCTTTTTTCTAAACAAATAATGTGCTAAAGACGGAGTAGATTTAATTTTAAAGATTTTGCTTTGGTCAGGTTTTATTAAATCAGCATCAACTAACAAAACTCTATTGTTATTGTTTGCTAAAAATACAGCAATATTGGCAGCAACAATGCTTTTGCCTTCTTCTGCATTATTACTTGTAACTAAAATTGTTTTTAATGGTCTTTCAAGATTACCATATTTAAAATATGCCTGAATATTCGCCAAAGAATGCGCCAATTTTCCATGATGAAATTCTTCTTCATTTTGATTTACTAAATCTATAATTACCGGTTCTGTAGTTTCTAAATGATCAAACTGGGCAATAATTTTATATCCGGAATCTTCAATTTCTTGAGCAGAATTTACAATATCAATATCTTGAGTTTTACCTCTTAAAACAAAAATAATTGCCGCAATTAAACCAAAAAGTAATCCTAAAAATATATTTTTTGCAATATTTGGACTTACATAATCTTCTGGAACTTCAGCTTTTCTAATTGATTCAATTTCTGCGTAATACTTGCTTTCGGTCGATTTTAGATTTTCTATTTTATTTTTTATTTTAATATTAAGATTATTTGTAAAACGTTTTCCCCTTAATTTTCTTGCAGATTCAATCATTTCAAACGGAATTAAATTAAATTTTTCTTCAAGCGAAGTCATAATTTCAAATATTATTGATTGTACTTGTCCAATTGCGTTTAATTTAATTTCCTTTTCGTAAAATTTTGATGTAATTCTTTTTAAAAATTCTCCGTCCTTAATATTATTTTTTTCAATAATATCATCCAAAGTTGAGCTCAATAAAGAATTAAAGTTTGATTTATAATTCTCTAATTGTTTTGCATCATAATCTGATGGATCCCAAGGATATGAAAAATCAAATCCTCTTAATTTTTGTAAAACCGGATCAACATAATTTTGAATTTCAATTATTTCAATTTTTTGTTTCAAATCTAAAAATGAAGAATTATTAATATTTGTAACATCAGTAATAATTTGCGGAAATCTATTTTCAAGAACTTGACTGATTTTAGTTTTCTGCATTTGAAAATACTGATTTTCCAAATCTGCACCTTCTAACTCTGATTCAAATTCAGAAATCTGAGTTACGGTTAAATCGTCTGAAGCAGATAATGGATTTGAAGTAAGCTGCGAAGATTTTAATTCGTTTTGTAAAATTTTTTCTCTATCGGAAAGTGATTTAAGTAAAAACAGATAAGAACTTTTATCATTTAAAATACATTCTTCACTAAAACTTGTTGCAACGGCATTTGCAATTTGAGCAGATTTTTCGGCTTCATCACTAACTGAATTAATTTCAAATCCGGTAGATAAATTTTCTTCATCAACTTCTGTTGAATTTTTCAATTCATTTAGATTAATATTTATACCTTGAATTGTAAGTGAATTCTGTGCATTTTCATAAAGAATATCCGAATTAAGCAGTGAAATTTCATTGCTTAACGAACCCGGATTATTTAACAAATTATTGTTTACTGAATTGTACTTAAAAATTATTGTTGAGTTTGATTGATATTCTTTTGGCATAAAAAAAGAAACTAACGCAGCAAGAAAACCGCCTCCTAAAAAAAGTACTAAAATATTCCATTTCTTTTTTTGAAGTAAAGCTAATCGTCTTTTAAGATGAATGTTTGATGAAATTGTCTTTTGCAGCGAATTTAGTTCCATGAGCTTTCTTTTGAATTGTGAATTTTAAATTACGTTTCAAATAAATAGAAAAATATAATTGATTATTAAAATTAACAATTTAATATCAGTTTATGTAATATTTATCACATTTCCAAATTCTTAAAAAAGAGCAATTAAATTCGATTATTAAAAAAAAGAAAACATTTTTAAGTGAATATAGAAAATAAATCCAAAATTTTAAATTCTCCTAAATATGAAATTAATGATTTGAAAACTCAAATTGAAGATCTTCAATACGAAATAAAAGAGCAGAATAAAATCATTAATCTTTACGGAGATATTTTAAATTCTTCATCAATTTCTACATTAATTACAGATGAAACCGGAAAAATAATTTGGGTGAATAATGCTTTTTTGGAAACAACCGGATATTCATACAATGAAGTAATTAATAAAAATCCGCGAATCTTAAAATCGGGCGAACACAATTCAAAATATTATAAAAAAATGTGGTCCACAATTTCATCCGGAAATGTTTGGAAAGGTGAAATAATCAACAAGAAAAAAGATGGAACTGTTTATCATGAAAAATCTGTAATTACGCCTATTCTGAATAAAAACAATAAAATTACTCATTATGTTGCAACAAAATATGATATTACAATTCAGAAAAAAATTGATTTTGCGTTAAATGAATCATATATAAAATATGAAGAATTAGCTTATATTTTTAATCAAAGTCCGGCAATAGGATTTTTATGGTCTGCAAATGATGAAAGATCAGTAGAATTTGTCACCGAAAATATTAAACAATTCGGTTATACTCCTTCCGATTTTTATTCGCGTAATCTAACTTTTTCAGATATTATTTTTCCAACCGATAAAGAAACCGTAATAAATGAAATAAAAGAAATAATTAAAAACGGCAAGGAAAGATTAAAACAGCATTTTAGAATTTTAACAAAAACCGGTGAAGTTAGATGGGTTGATTCTTTTAGTTATGTTAGATTGGAAGACCAAAATTCTGTTACACATTTGCAAGGTGTAATTTTAGATGTTACTGAAAAAAAATTAGCTGAAGAAGAATCCAAACTTCAGCTTGAGCAATTAATGCAAGCAGATAAAATGATTGCGCTCGGAACTTTAGTTTCCGGAGTTGCTCACGAAATTAATAATCCTAATAATTTTGTTTTATTAAACATTCCATTGATTGAAAAAATTTGGACGAACACACTTCCAATTCTTGAAAAATACTTTGAAGAAAACGGAGATTTTTATTTGGGTGATAATTTAACTTATTCAAAAGTTAAAAATAGTATGCCGCTTTTACTTTCCGGAATTCATGACGGCTCGCAAAGAATTAAAAGTATTGTGGAAGATTTAAAAAGTTTCGTACGAAAAGATATTTCCAAATTTGACCAAGATGTTGAGTTAAACAATGTTATAAAAACCGCATCCGGTTTAACCGCAAATTTAATTTCCAAATCAACAGATTCATTCAAAATTAATTTTTCTGATGAACCAATTTTTGTAAAAGGCAGCAAACAAAAATTAGAGCAAGTTATGATAAATTTAATTGAAAATAGCTGTCAATCGCTTACCGATAGAAAACAATCAGTTTCAATAAATATCAAAAAAGATTCAAAATATGCGATAATAAAAATTGAAGATGAAGGAAAAGGAATTGAGCCGGCAATTATCCAAAAAATTACCGATCCTTTTTATACAACGAAAAGAAACGGCGGCGGAACCGGTTTGGGTTTATCAATTACATCAAAAATAATTGTGCAGCATAATGGCTCGTTAGAATTTAATTCAGAACCAAATAAAGGAACTATTGCAGTTGTAAAAATTCCTTTAATAGAAAATAAAAATTAATTATGGCAAATTTCAAAAATCCACAAAAACCTTTAATAATTGTTGATGATGAAGTTCATTTGCTTCACTCGTTTGATTTAACATTAAGCGAAGCTGGAATTAATAATTCCGTATTATTCAGCGACGGCAGAGTTGTTGAGGAATTTGTTAATAACAATCAGATTTCCTTAGTTCTATTGGATTTAACAATGCCTTATATTCGCGGCGAAGAATTAATTGAAAAAATTGCTCCAAACTTTCCGGAAATTCCAATTATTGTTGTTACCGGTGATACGGAAATTGAAACCGCAATTAAATGTATGAAACTTGGCGCATTTGATTATATCGTAAAACCGGTTGAAAATACTAAGCTAATAAATGTTGTAAATAATGCTTTAAATATTAAAAAACTTCGTGAAGAAAATCTTTCGCTAAAAAGCAAAATTATTGCAAACACTTTAGAAAATCCCGAAGCATTTGAAGAGATTAAAACAAATAATATAAAAATGAAATCCATGTTTAATTACATGGAAGCAATTGCAATAACATCGGAACCAATTTTAATTACCGGCGAAACCGGCGTTGGAAAAGAATTAATTGCAAAAGCTTTACACAAATTAAGCGGAAGATCCGGAAATTTTGTAACGACAAATATTGCCGGTTTGGATGATCAAATGTTTTCCGATACTTTGTTCGGACATAAACGCGGCGCATTTACAAACGCAAACGAAGATAGAAAAGGTCAAATTGAAAAAGCTTCCGGCGGAACAATTTTCTTAGATGAAATCGGCGATTTGAGTTTTCAATCACAAGTAAAATTATTACGACTTTTACAAGAAAAAGAATTTTATCCTCTTGGTTCTGATAATCCAAAATTTACAGATGCGTTAATAATTCTTGCAACAAATAAAAATTTAGTTGCAATGGTTAATGATGGAACATTTAGAAAAGATTTATTCTACAGATTAAATGTTCATCATATAACTCCAATTCCTTTAAGAGAAAGATTAGAAGATCTTCCGGCATTGGTTGATCATTTTTTAGAATCTGCATCAATTAGTTTTAACAAAAGAAAACCAACGGTTCCACAAGAATTATATACTTTACTTTCTACATATAATTTTCCGGGAAATATTAGAGAATTAAAATCAATGGTTTTTGATGCTGTAAGCCGACACAAATCAAAAATTATGTCTTTAAGTTCGTTTAAAGAACTAATTTCTCCCGGAAACGATTTTGTAATTTCTGACGTTGTAAATAATATAAATTCAAAAGTAACTTTTGGTGATAAACTTCCAACCTTAAAAGAAGTGCAAAATATGTTAGTTCAAGAAGCTTTATCAAGAACCAAAAATAATCAAAGTATTGCCGCTAAATTGCTTGGTGTTACAAGACAAGCACTAAACCGACGCGTAATTCAAGAAAAAGACTCTCAAGAAAATATTTAGTTTTAGCAAAAAAAACTGTGTATCAAAATAAGAAATATTAGTAATTTGTATTGCAAAATTTAATTTTATTATACTAATTGTAAAATATATTTCTCATAATTATACAGTTAGAAATTTTAAGGATTTTTAATGATCAAAATATTTTGTCAATTTTTATTTACTATTTTGTTTAGCACAATAATTTTAGCACAAAGTGAGTTTGGCACTTATAATCCTTATTCAAATAAAATAACTTTAAGTTTGGGAACCGGACTTACAAAAGGTGAAACAGATTATCCGCAATCAGATTTTGGATATTTGGGAAAAGGCGAAATTGCCTACTTTTTAGATTCACGATCAGCTCTTTCATTCGGATTACATATTTCCGGTGGAATTTCCGTTGTTAACGGAAATGGAATTAAAACTTACGCTCCTTCAGATTTTGAAAGCGCTTTAATTTCTTTAGGTTTTGGAGCATCATTAAATTATAGTTTAACCCGAAACTTTGTTCCTTTTGCTGCTCTGGAAATTCAAACAATGTGGATAAACACAGATCAATATTCAAATCCGCAAAATCCGGATATTAAGTTAATTACAAATCGCTCTACAATAAATTTTCTGACCGAAGTTGGTTTTAGATATGTTGTTTCGGAATTAATTTCGCTTAACGCAAGTGTAGGTTTAAATTTTGTAAATGCCGATCACGTTGATGGTTTACACATAAATAAAACCAATAACGATTATTTTTCGACATTTAATTTTGGAATTTCTTACGCAATTGATTTATCTGAAACAAACGATAAAGACAATGATGGAATAATTGACAGTGATGATAATTGTCCTTATCAAGCAGAAGATTTTGATGGTTATGCTGATAACGATGGTTGTCCGGAATTTGATAATGACAGCGATGGATTAATTGATTCAAAAGATAGCTGCACAAACGAACCGGAAGATTTTGATGGTTTTGAAGATAAAGATGGTTGTCCGGATTTAGATAATGATAACGACGGAATTTTAGATATAAATGATAAATGTGCAGATAGTAAAGAAGATTTTGATGGTTTTGAAGATGAAGATGGTTGTCCGGATTTGGATAATGATAACGATGGAATTTTAGATGTTTTAGATAAATGTCCGCAAACTCCCGAAACATATAACAGTTTTGAAGATAATGACGGCTGTCCGGATTCATTACCGAAAGTTAAAATAATTGAAGAACCGAAAGAAGAAAAACCAAAACAAGAAACAGAACAAAAAGTCGAAATTCCGCAAGTTGGAAATAAATCACTAATTCCAAGTGAATTTATTCTTGATGGAAAAAGTACATTTGTTAATGGTTCATCGAATATTAAAAACAGCGCATATAGCGCACTTAATCAAATTGCCGAACAAATAAAGAGCAATCCAAGTTTAAAATGGAGAGTTGAAGGACACATGGATAATTCGGGAACTCCATTTGAAGTTAAAGCTTTATCCACAGCCAGAGCAAATGCAGTTTTAGATTATTTAGTTTCAAAAGGAATTTCACAAAATTCCCTTGAATCTGTCGGCTTAGGCGATCAATTCCCTATTTCATCAAATTCAACCGCTTTCGGAAGAGAAAAAAACCGCCGAGTTGTAATTAAGAGGATGAGATAGTTTTTCAAAAACACACATTTTATTAACCAACTTTATAAATATGCCATCTTTTAAAAAGACGGCATCTTTTTAGTTAAACTTTTATTTTGTTAAAATCATTTTCTTGCTTGAGAAAAAGTTATTTACTTTCATCGTGTAAATGTATATTCCGCTTGCAAGATTAGAGCCGTCAAATTTTACTTCATAACTTCCCGGTGTTTTTAATTCATTTACTAATTCTTTTACTTTTCTGCCTAATGCATCATATATTGTAATATTAACATTTCCTATTTCTTTTATTGTATAATTTATTGTTGATGTTGGATTAAATGGATTTGGATATGATTTTATTGAATTTTCTAAAATTGTATTTTCCGTTGTTGTTTCAGCATAGTATGGATTATCCTTTGCTAATAATTCGCCATATAAAGCATAATAATCATCTGGGCTCAATGTCCCTTCTAATGAATAATAAGATTTTACATCATATAGTACCACATGATTTTTATCATTTATGTTGCTAATCCCTATTTCATTATCGGTATAGGTATATGTTGATGCACTTGTGCGATTTATTGTTGCAATTTTACTTGGTGTTCCAGAAGCAGTAATTTTTCTCCATATTTCATATTTTGAAACATAACTATTGGGATGCTGATTCCACATTACTTTTACCGGTGTACCTATCGGATCGGATGTATTAAAATGTAAATTTCTTTGTGAATTTACTGGTCTGCCAACATAATAGGCAATATAAGAATTGTGTGAATTCGGATAAATAGTTCTTCCCGCATTCGTATTCCCATCAACACTCCAATGATCAAACAAATAACCAATATAATTTTGTACTAAATAATTTGTTGCTGTTACACTAATTGCGTTTTGCTCTACAACTCCAAAATTAGAGGTTGGCGAATTGTAGTTTGTACCATTTACCTTTATTGTGCTGGTATAACTTATTCCAACAAAACTATTTGCAAAGTTAATATTGCATATTTTACGCAAACCGGCTTCCAATGTTGTATTATTATCTGATGAAATTACAGAATATGTTGAAACTCTATTAGAAGAAAATGGACTTCTTGTGCTTTGATATGGAATTCTACCCCAATCACTATTATTTGTACCTGAAGTATTCCAAATATAATTATAACTGTTATAATATTGTTCAATAGCTTCAAGTCCAATATTATCACCTCCTTTAACTAATTTATAAAAACCAGATGTTTGAGAAGCCCCATCAACTTTTACACTTCCACTGCCAAAATTGTTTTTTGCAAAGACTTTAAAGTTTATTGTAACATTTTTCGTTTTAGTATCGGCGTAGTACCATTGTGAATGAGCCCAGTCCCAAGCTAACCATTCAAAAGTAATTGTATGATTTCCTTGGCTTAGTGTTATATCAACATAAGCTGGATTATTTGCACCGCTACCATCGGGGTTTGATGGAATTCTGTTTCCGCCATCAATTTTATAATGTAAACTAGAAGTCCAAGGTGTACCACCTGGTGAATATGAAATATTAAATCTAACAGTTTTAGTATTTGTTCCAGGATCCATAGTGGCTGAGGTTGGACCACTAACTGTTATACTAGCACCAAGTAAGTTAATAGAACTTAAAAAAATAATTAAACCACTCAAAAATATTTTTAAAGGCTTCATTTTTTCTCCATTTTTAATTTTACACCCAATTATTATATTACTAGTGCAAATAAAAAAGCTATTTGCTTACTTTAAGATGGGAAGTCTTAATAATTTATTTGCACTAGAAGAGACGGTGTGGCTGCACCGTCTCTAAATTATATTTAAAAAATATTCACCCAAACCTCCTATTTTGTCTCTAATTTTCCATGTATAATTATATCCTGTTTTATCCCCGGTCTGAAACAGACAAAAAATACTTCGTTTTCGAATATTATAGAGGAACTAAACCATAAATCCGTTTCAAATAGAATTTCTATATAACTACCATTATAATGACCTATCCCTACTCCAAAGGTTGCTGTAAAAAAATCTTTTTCGTTTCTACCTAAAATTGGTCCCGCAAATCCTTCTATATCTGAAAAATCCTCCCAAACAAATAAGCTACCATTTTTATACTTTAATATTTTTTTACCCACCATAAAATATGCTGTGTTTTCCATACCAAATACCTTTGTTTCTTCATTACTTTCATATATATCAGTTATTTTATTATTTGCAAATTTGTAAATATTTTGGTGACCATTTGAAGGATTGTAACTACTTATAAAAAAACATTTTTCATTAGAATCATAAGTCATAGATGAAAAAATGGTATTTATTTCTCCAAAATCCACATATTCCCAATCATTATTTGTAATATTATTTTTTAGCAAAATAGCCTTGCTTTTACTTCTTTTGGGACTTTCGAGATAAGCACCAAAGGAATAAAATTCTGAAATACTGTTTCCAGAAAATCCATTTAAAGCTAGTTGCTCACCTTCTATTGCATAATTTCCCAAGAGTTCCCAGTTTGAACCATTGTATTTTATTATTTTTCCAAGTCCAGTACATATCCAAATATTCTTAGAATCAAAACCATAAATTGACCACGCATCTAGTAGTGAAAATTCAATATCAATATTTTCCCATTTTATTCCATTGAAATGAAACAATCTATATTGATTTGAAGAACTTCTGCCAGCCGTCATCCAGATATTATTTGGATCTGTTCCCCAAATACCATATGCAGAAGTAAATTCTCCATATGGAACTTTTAAAGTATCAATTTCCCACACATAATCCCTTCTTCCTGGTTCTATTTTAGGTTCTGTTGGTCCGTCATCGCAAGAGTTTACGTAAAAAATACTAATTGCAAATAATGTTATTAATGTAAATGTCATAAATCTTACTTTTGTGGATTTCATAAATTTTTCTTTTAAGTTTTTAATAAAGTATTTAAATTCAAACTTTTTTAAATGCGACATCAATATATGAAAAAAAAAAAATACATTTCAAGTTAAATAATTGTAAAATCATTTAAGTAATTGTAAATATTTAATAATTTGATATTGTTAAAGAATGATAAAGATGCAGTCTTTTAAAAGATGCCATCTTTTTTTTGTCATTTTTTTGCAGTATTTGAACGATAGGTGACATCAAACATATCTAAAAATCTACAAAAATTTCTAAATGCAAATAATTTGCAATTAGAAATATTTTAACTACTTTTACTTATGGAAAATTTAATTTCAATTTTAAAAGAAAACGGCGCTAAACTTACTTCCCCAAGAAAAATAATTCTTGAAAAATTAAGCAAAACTGATCGCCCGTTAACTTTAAGGGAAATTTACGAAGAATGCAGTACAATAGATTTTGCAAGTGTTTTTAGAACTCTAAAATTATTCTGTGAAATTGGAATTGTAGAAGAAATAAATTTTGCTGATAATAAAACTCGATTTGAATTAAAAAACAAAAAACATCATCATCACGTAATTTGTTCTGAGTGCGGTGAAATTAAAGAATTGCCGCTTTGTTTACTTACGGAAATTGAAAAAATCACAGATTATAAAATCATAAAACACAGTTTTGAATTCTTGGGGATTTGTCCAAAATGCAAAAATTAAAATTACTTATATATTTTATTATGATAATTTCTGCAATAAATTGTTCTGAAAAAAAATCACAATTGCCGGAAGAAATAAAAATTGCAGTTACGCTTCCGCCGTTTGCAGATTTTGTAAAAAATATTGTTGCAGATCGTGCTGAAATAATTATTCTTGTTCCGCCGGGAACAAATGCACATTCGTATGAACCAACTCCGGGCAATATAAAAAATCTTCTGAATTCAAATATTTATTTTAGAGTTGGAAAGTCTTTCAAGTTGGAAGAAATAATTTTCAGTAAAGTTAAAATTGATACTTCAATTACTCAAACAATTGATTGCAGCAAAGGAATTGAAATTATAAATAACGATCCGCATTATTGGCTTTCACCAAAATTGGTAAAATCAATTACTGAAACAATGTTAGAAGTTTTGGTTGAAAAATATCCTCATCACAAAAATTTCTTCACAAATAATACAAATAGATTTTTGCATAAATTAGATTCAATTGATGCAAATATTTCTACAATGCTTTCGAATAAAAAAGAAAGATCATTTTTGGTTTATCATCCGGCGTGGACATATTTAGCACAACATTATAATCTTCAACAATTTGCAGTTGAGCAAGATGGCAAATCACCAAAAGCTGATGAACTAAAGGAATTTATTGATCTTGCAGTTGAAAAAAATGCAAATACAATTTTCTTTGATCCGCATTTTGATAATGCTTCTGTTACAACAATTGCAAATTCCTTAAATATTAAAATTGAATCACTTGATCCTCTTCCGGTAAATTATTTAGAAAATTTATCTCAAATCGGTAAAAAATTTGAAATGAGTTTAAAATGAGTTTAGCAATTGAATTACAAAACGTAACAGCCGGTTACAAGCAAAATTTACCAATAATTGTTGATGTAAATTTACAAGTTGAAGAAAAAGAATTCCTCGGAATTATTGGTCCAAACGGCGGCGGGAAAACAACTCTTTTAAAAGTTATACTTGGATTGATCAATCCCACAAAGGGCAAAGTGTTGGTTGATGGAAAATTAAATAATTCGGATTACCAAATTGGTTACGTTCCGCAATATTCTAACTTTGATAAAACTTATCCAATTTCCGTAAAAGATGTAGTTTCAATGGGAATTAAGAAAAGTGATAATTTTCAACTTGTTGAATCTGCGTTAACAAAAGTAAATTTGCTAAATAAAATAAATGTTCAAATCGGACATCTTTCCGGCGGCGAACAGCAGCGTGTTTTAATTGCGCGAGCTTTAGCTACAAATCCAAAAATACTTCTGCTTGATGAACCAACCGCAAGCATTGATACACAAACCGGAAATAATATTTACGAATTGCTTACAGAACTTAATAAGGAAAAAACAATAATTTTAGTTTCGCATGATATTGGAGCAATTTCCCGCGCAGTAAAGAAAATTGCATGTATGAATAAAAAATTGGTTTATCATAATTCTAAAGAAGTTACAAAAGAAATGCTGGAAGAAACTTATCAATGTCCGGTAGATTTAATTGCACACGGAGTTCCGCACAGAGTTTTTGATCATCACCATTAAAGGATTTTATGTTTGAAATTTTTCAATATGAATTTATGCAAAATGCAATACTGGCAAGCGTTTTAGCAAGTATCGCATGTGGAATTATAGGAACGTATATTGTGATAAAAAGATTAGTTTTTTTAAGCGGAGGAATTTCTCATTCTGCTTACGGAGGAATTGGTTTAGGTTATTTATTATCGTTCAATCCAATTTACGGCGCAGTTTTTTCATCATTACTTGGAGCTGTTTTTGTTTCCGTAATGAGAAAAAATAAATTGGAAAATGAAGATACATTAATCGGAATTATTTGGGCTTTCGGAATGGCACTTGGAGTTTTATTTATCGGACTTGCGCCCGGTTACGCTCCGGATTTGATGAGTTATTTATTCGGAAATATTTTAACTGTTTCTTCAAGTGAATTAATACTTATGGGAATTGCTGATTTAATAATTATGGTTGTTGTTTCAATTTTCTTTAAGCAATTTCAAGCAATAACATTTGATGAAGAATATTCCAAAACAATTGGGCTTAATGTTGATTTCTATTACTTGCTTCTATTCGTATTAATTGCATTAACTTTAGTTTTGCTAATTAAATTAGTAGGAATAATTTTAGTAGTTGCACTTTTAACAATTCCCGCCGCAATAAGTAAAATGATTGCAAAATCTCTAAAATCCATGATGATTTTATCAATAATATTCGGACTTGTTTTCACAATCTTTGGTTTATTGATTTCGTATTATTTAAATTTACCTTCAGGTTCGGCAATAATAATTTTATCCGTGATTGGATATTTTATTGTTTTTATAACTAACAAAATTTTGAATAACTAAATTAAAAGAAAAATTAATGATCACTTGGGATGTTAATCCGGAAATTATTGCTTTTGGACCAATTCATATAAGATGGTACGGTTTATTATTTGCTGCATCTTTTTTAATTGGGTTTCAGATAATGACAAAAATTTTCGAAAAAGATAAAAGAAGTTCAAAAGATTTAAATGATTTACTTTGGTATGTGTTAATTGGTACCGTTGTTGGAGCAAGGCTTGGACACTGTTTGTTTTACAATCCGGAATATTATTTAACACATCCTTTAGAAATTTTTATGACTTGGAAAGGCGGCTTAGCAAGTCACGGTGCCGCAATTGGAATTACAATTGCAATTTTAATGTATTCTAAGAAAAAGTCTAGACAATCATTCCTCTGGGTATATGATAGAGTGGTAATTACCGTTGCCCTTGCCGGATTTTTTATAAGAATGGGAAATTTAATGAACTCCGAAATTATTGGTAAAGCAACCGATGTACCTTGGGCTTTTAAATTTGTAAATGCTTATGTTACTGATCCAATTACTCCTCGCCATCCCGCACAATTATATGAGGCAATTGCATATTTAATGATATTTATTTTTCTGTTTTATTCATATTGGAAATCGACAAATAAATTAAAAGATGGATATATATTCGGCTGGTTTCTTGTTTTAATTTTTTCTGCAAGATTTATAATTGAATTTTACAAAGAAGTTCAATCCCCGTTTGAAGAAGGTATGACATTAAATATGGGACAACTGTTAAGTATTCCATTAATACTTTGGGGATTGTATTTACTTTTTTTTCACAACAAAACTACTCAACCAAAATAATTTAGAAAGTTATAGAATGATTAAAAAAATATTTACAATAAATTTTGTTATTATACTTTTAATTTCATGCACTCAAAACAAAGTTGAATACAAACCCGTAAACGATATTTTTCGATTTACCGGTGAAACTCATCTAAGAAATATTAAGCAATTAACTTTTGGCGGAAATAATGCCGAGGCTTATTGGAGCTTTGACAGCAGACAATTAGTTTTTCAAAGTGATTGGGATTCTATAAATTCTCAAGGATGTGACCAAATATTTATTATGAATGTGGACGGTTCAAAATTAAATTCCGGAGAAAAATATAAATTGGTTTCAACGGGAAAAGGAAGAACAACTTGTTCATATTTTCTTAAAGGCGATCAAAAAATTATTTACGCTTCAACGCACGAAGCTGATTCTGTTTGTCCGGAAACACCAATGTTTGTTAATGGAAAATATGTTTGGGCAATTTATGATTCATATGATATTTACTCAGCAAATATTGATGGAACTGAAATAACAAAATTAATTAGCGGAAACGGTTATGATGCAGAAGCAACAGTTTCTCCCGATGGAAAATTTATTGTATTTACATCAACAAGAAGCGGAGATTTGGAATTATGGCGATACGAAATATCAACCGGAAATTTAATACAATTAACAAATTTGCCAGGTTATGATGGCGGAGCTTTTTTTTCTCATGATTCAAAAAAAATAGTTTGGCGCGCAAGCCGTCCTGTTGGTGAAGCTGAAGCGCAGTATAAAGAATTGTTAGCTCAAAATTTAGTTGAACCAACAGCACTAAATATTTTCATTGCTGATATTGACGGAAAAAATGTTGAACAAATTACAAATCTTCCGGGCGCAAATTGGGCGCCGTATTTTCATCCTTCCGATAAAAAAGTTTTGTTCTGCTCAAATCATCATTCGCAAAAAGAAGGCGGAAGATTATTTGATATTTTTATGATTGATTTAGATTCAAAAGAAATTGAACAAATTACACACAGCGGAACTTTTGATGCTTTCCCTATGTTTTCTCCGGATGGAAAAAAATTAGCTTTTGCATCAAACCGACAAGCAGACGGAAAGCCAACTCGTGCAACAAATATTTTTGTCGCAGATTGGATTGATGAACCGGAACAAATTGATTTAGATTTTAAAAATTTGATTAAATAATTTTACTGTCATTAATCACTTAATTACACAAATTGCTTTGCAGTCACCACCCAATCGGTGACTGCAAAATTGAAATTTTTGGCAATTATTTTACTAACATCAATTTCATTGTTTTAGTAAAATTCTGATTATTTCCTTCAATAGAATTGGCACTAAATTTCAAGAGATAAATTCCACTCGAAACTTTTTCATTGTAATTATTTGTACCATTCCATTCGAGTTCATAACTTCCGGAAGTATTTGAAATATCACTAAAACTTTTTACTTCTCTTCCCATAATATCATAAATAGTCACTTCAACAGTTGAATTAAAAGGTAGTTTGTATCTTATTTTTGTAGTGGGGTTGAAAGGATTCGGGTAATTGCTCAGTAGTGCGTAAGAATCTGACACAATTTCATTATTATTGTTTTCTTCTTCTTTATTTTCAAATAGGTTCTCGTTAACAATATTTGCTGTATTAAATTCAGTTAAACATGTATTAATAAATTGCGAAACATGTTCATCGTTATTTTTGCTTAACAATTCTGAAAAAATCGTTTCTGCTTTTTTCTTATCGCCAAGTCTGTCTAAGTAAATCAAAGCTTCATTCATTTTTGCATTTGACCAGACTTCTTTATTATCAATAAATTCATTTTGAAGTTTATTATATGTTTCTATTGCCTCTGAATAATTACCTTCCTTTTCTGACCAATAAGCATCTAATTCGAGACTGATTGTATGTTTGCTATCATTCTTATCTTGTATTTTATTTTGAACATTATTTTTTAAGTATTCTTTAAATCCATTTTTATTCGATTTATCATAACACTTACTTAGACCAACAGTTGCATAAACTGCATTATTCTGATTAAATTCTTCCTCAATTATTTTCTTGAATATCTTTTCTGCTTCTTCATAATTCTTTTCATCCATATATGAATAAGCAAGATTTATATCATTTTCGTTAAATACTGTTTTTGGTAATGTTGAACCTGCTCCATTATCACTGGAAAAATAGTAAGTGTTGTTATAACTGCTTGTTCCATCTGCATAAAATTCTCCCGCTGGTGGTGGTGTAGCTCCCCAATAATTTGTCATCATTGATGCGTTACTGCTGCTTATTGATGAAACTTCATAACCGCTGTTTGAATATATGCTATTAAAACCTGGCCCTGTATATGTTCCTGAAAATGTTGTTGAGCCATATGCTATTTTAATACCACCGGAATTATTTGTTATTAAATTTTTACCACCGCCGCTTTTATAAAAATCTAAATCACTATATAAATATCCATAAATGGCATCATTGATGTTTGATCTAATTGTGTTTTTTGTTATTTCTGGATCACTATAGGTCTCAGCATAAATTCCCTTTGAGCCGTTACTTTCTATTTTATTATTATCTATTGTGGGAGATGACCTATACAAATAAATTCCATAATTTGTGTTATTTTGAATATAGGTATTTGTTATTGTTGGATTTGAGGAAGCAGTATTTGTATTTAAAAAATATAAACCATAGTAACAATTATGAATGTTACTATTATTTATATTTACAACGCCTTGATTTGAATAAACACCATAACGTGCATTATAAATATTTGCATGTTGAATATCAACCGAACCCGAAGAATTTACTTTAATTCCATTTGAAGAACTAGCTGATTGAAAATTAAATGTTATCGGATTTGATGAAGTTCCAATAGCATTCAGTGTTCCATTTATTATGAGTGAAGCACCATTTTTAAAATAAAAAGTTATACCAGGTGTTATCAGTAATTTTGAACCACTGTTTATAATCATATCAACCAATATGGTAACTGGAACATTAAAAGTATTATTGTTCATCACTCTTGAGGCATTACTTTTATCAGTATCTGTTAAATAACCAGATGAGAATAGGGCATTATAAAAATCTATAATACTATTAAAATTATTAGATGCAATTAGATTCATGATTTCCGAAAACGAGAATATATAATTGGCTGGATCATCACCATTGGATGGTTCACCATAATCATAAAAATCACAAAGTGCACCCGCTACCCTCATTTCATTTTGCTGACTGTTATCAGGCAAATTAGCTGGGTATCCATAATATGTCATCAGATCATTATCTTCAACAGGACAGCGATATGAAAAATTAGCTGCATCATAATATCCATCAGGATTAACAAATTGTGCATAAGCTGTTGCAAATCCTTCAGACCAACATAAACCTGGTGAATACAATCCTGTTAACGAATGAGGCCCACTACTATTCGGCGCGTGGTAACTATTACGCCTATACATTGTTAGATGACCATATTCATGGTAAGCAACGTCATGGCTATTTGCATTAGAATAAATACTTCCGAATCTCAAATTACTATTATAGTATGGATCAGAGGAGGCACCAGTGCCTACCGGCCATACTGCTTGGCATGCACCAGGATCATAGGAGCTTCTCGTATAGGTACAAGCCTGCATAAGCCAATTAAAAAGCTGAGCAGCACCTTTGTTGGCAGCATTAATTGTATAATTCAAATTTACTGTGCCAGAGACAACATAATTAGTTGTTGGTCCCGTCCAGCTATATGGATTATCGCCCCACACAGAAAGTCCATCGCTTCCATCCTGTGGATATGGCGTTTCAACTGATAGCCAAGTATTTATACATCTTAATCCTAAAAATAACTCAAGTTCATTATCTGGTTCATTCTCTGATACAGTAATACTGTAATATCCCGCAGAATTTGTTACCGCACGCCATTCCCATGCGCTATAAGAAGATGTTCCATCATTTTCCCAGACTGATACTTCTACACCATTTAATGGATGTTGATTACCATTAGAATCTTGATAGTAAATATATCCACTAACCTGAACAGTAACAATATTCAAAATACTAGTTTCTTTTGAAAGGTCTCCATTTTTCGCTGGATAAATATTTCCTTCTGAATCCATTTCCTTATCGTACCCCTCGATTAACTTAGCTTTTGAATCTACACCTTCATAATTTGTAATTATATTAGGAGATAATGAATCCAATGCTTCATCATTTTTGTTATTCTTTAGATAATCTCTTAAAGTGCTCGCATAATATTTACTTTTCTTTGAACTCTCAATGAGGATTATATCACCACTATAAGCTGGCGATCCATCAAGCTTTGTTCCCTTAACTTCTAATAAAAAAAATTTTGGCTTTAATTTACTGTTTATTTCATTTCTTTTGGGTAAAATTTTATCAAATTTTAAATTCACCGGGATATTTATGGAAATATCTTTTATTTCATCTAACTTTATTTGTCCCAGATTAATTTCCTCTTTGCTTAAAATTTCTATAGATTTATCTTGTTCGGTAAAATTGACAATAACATTATTAAGATTCTCTTTTGATTTAAGTGAAATGAATAATTTTCCACCTGGTTCTATATTTCCATCTTTAATTAAAATATCAGCAGCGGGATCAATTTGTAGATTACAAATTTTATTTTTTGGACCTGTTTTTTTAATTTTTTCAATTGCAAATGCATTAGCGTTTATAATTAACATTACAGTTAATAGGATTTTTAAACATAAAGTTATGCGCATTTTCATGGTTTTTCTCATTATTTTATGATTGTAAAAGGCGGACTATCAGGCGTTCCGACTGAGATATAATAAATTCTCTCATTTACTGGTGTATATTCTATATGCTCAATTGATTGATATTCGGTTTTATAAAGAATATCATTCTCAGTTGAATTTTCTAATAATTTTTGACCATTGAAATAAAGATCCAAGGACAAACTCATATTACCAACTTCAGAAGTCTGCTTATATTGTGAAAAAAGAGAAGAGGGTATTACAATCCTATAATTACGTGTTAATTCATCTGTTAAATTTATTAATGTATCCAAAATACTATGATTTGTTGTTCCAAATAAAACTTCTTCAGGTACTATTCTTTCGTTATATGTTGAATCACTATAGCATCCTGCAATAGTCCAAGCTATCCTTACTGAATTTATTTGTTCGTTATTCTTCTCATCTATTATTGGCCAATTACCATTTTTATCCCGTTTAAAGGTAACTGCCAAATCAATCAGCATATCTAAATCAGGTTGTGTTGCTGTTGGAAGTTGTGTTAATTTAATTTTCCCAACATAAAATGGAATGTTAGATTCAATTGGAATTTGATCGCCTTCACTTTGTGTTATATTTTTTTTACAACCTGAAATAAATAAAATAGTTATGGCTATTAAAAGTTTTACTTTCATTTTAAAATACCTCTTAAAATATTTTTGATTTATTTAATTCTGATCTTACCCCCAAAAAGTGGATACTAAGTTAAGCAACTTCTTCAATTAAATTTCTTCTGTTTTTATTTCAGATTATACTAGTAATATGTATCACATTATGAAGAAATCTTATAAATTATCAATTTCATTTATAATTTTATTTCACTTAAAGCTAACAAAAAATCTATTCTTTGCAATTCGCAGGTTCAAGATTAAACTAAAATATTTATATAGAAAAGTAAAATAAAAGCAGCAATTAAAAAAAAGCAAATTTGTTGAATATTGAAAGTTAAGAGGAATAATGTAAAAAACTATACCAAAAATATTTTTTAACATTGTTTTATTTTTATAGTTAAATGTAATACAAAATATTTTAATTTAAAACATCAGTATAAATACTTACATTCAAATATTTCTTGGAAAAATTCAAATTTCAGAAAAAAGAGATTTTTTAATAGATATTTTTAATCAATGGCATTTGCTTTGTAAGTATAATTACTTACTCTATTTTACGAAAAATACTAAATTTATCTGCTTTCACCGCTTTTAACGGTTAAAGTTATTAAACCAGAAGTGATGGTTTCTCAATAACTATATTTACGTACTTAATCAAAATTTTACTTTATATTTCTGCTACAAATTAAAAAGGTTGTTGAGAAAGTTCAGTTTGTATTATCTAAAGTATTATTAGTCTGAGAATAGAATATCTAGTTATTATTATGAGATTTCTCTTCCGATAAAAACATCGGAATCGAAATGACAAAATTGTGTCATGTCGAATGTTTTTATGAGACATCTCTAAATTTAATTTTCACAAAATAATTTTGAGAAGAGATTTCTCACCTAATAAAAATAATTGGATTCGAAATGAAATGTTATTTGTCATCTCGAAGGAATGAAAAGACTGAGAGATCTAAATAAAATTTTTTTTCATTTTCACAGATTATTTTTTTGTTTTGTTGTCGTTGATCAATCGATTACATTTTACAACTTAAGTTAAAAATTATGTCAATTTCAGAATTTGAAAATAAATGGCTGAATAAAATAAATTCGAAATTATTAAAAATTTTTCCGGATGAATTTATTCAAAATTTAAATTTTACAATTTTGGAATTGCCAAGGAAATCAATTACAAAAGGCACGGAAATTTTTGGAGTTTATGAAATTATTGATACCGACGGAAAAACATTTTATCAATCTGAAAATTTAAGTGAAATAAAATATATACTTTATTCAAGCAGAAATAATTCTCAAAAAATTAATTTAATTTCTGATAAAAATTTGTTTGATAAAATTGTTCATGAATATGAAAAACACATTGATGAAATTTTGAAATTGATTGAATCGGATTACAAGAAATCTTTCCCAAACTCAAAAGATTTTATCAACATTTCTAATAAAATTTTTAAGCTTGCAAATCTTACAAGGTATTAAAATATTTTGATTGAATTAAGCGGCAACATCTCAGATTATATCCAGCAAACTTTTGGTAATGAATTTTTAGAAAATTATAAATTGTTTGTCGAAAGCAAATATTTGCCGGCAATCCGCTTCCCTATTTACGATGAAAATATTTCCGTCACTTTAAAAAGTTTGGAAGAACAAGGAATTGAACTTGAACAAATTCCGGAAATCCCAAATTCCTATTTTGTAAAAAAAGGTGACGATATAATTGGAAAAACTATTGAATACACTTTAGGAAAATATTACATTCAAAGTTTATCTTCAATGATTCCACCGCTGATTTTAAATCCAAATAAAACAGATGTAGTTTTAGATCTTTGCGCTGCGCCGGGTTCTAAATCAACTCAGCTTGCAGAAATTATGAATTACAAAGGAACACTATTTTCCAACGAACCAAATTTAAATCGAATAAAAGCATTAGTACATAATCTTGATAAAATGAATATTGTAAACATGAGTGTGATTAAAGATAAAGGCGAATTGCTCAGCAAATATTTCAATAATTATTTTGATAAAATTTTGGTTGATGCGCCGTGCAGCGCTTTGGGAGTTGTTCAAAAGAAACAAGAAGTTAGTAATTGGTGGAGTGAAAAATCTGCAAACACAATTTCTGATCTTCAGCTTAGACTTTTAATTAGCGCAATAAAAATGGCAAAAGTGGGCGGAGAAATTGTTTATTCAACTTGCACATTAACTGTTGAAGAAAATGAATTTATTATTGATAAAGTTCTGAAAAAATATCCGGTTGAATTAATTGAGTTTGATTTGAATTTAAAACACATAAACGGTTTTACGGAAATCAGAAATTATAAATTCGATGAAAGTTTATCTTTAACAAAAAGAATTATTCCTTGGGAAATTAAATCAGAAGGTTTTTTTCTTGCCAAATTGAGAAAAAATGGTTTAACGGAAATTTCCAAAATTCACTCAAATAAATTCAGCAAAAAAATTATTATAAATTATCAAAGTGCTAAAATCAAAAATTATTTATTAGAAATTTCTGAATATTACGGAATTCCTTTTCAGCAATTTTCAAATTATAAATTTTTGATAAACGGAAATGATATAAATTTTGTAAATGTTGAATCGAAAGAATTTGATCCGGATTTTTTTCTAAGAATTGGAACAAAGTTTGGGATTATTGATAAACATAATTCATTAAAATTACATTCTCACGCAGCTCAAATTATAGGAAAATTTGCTGAAAAAAATATTTATGAAATCACAAATGAAAATGATTTGAAAATTTATATGTCGGGTGGAAATATCAAATCAGATTTTACAGAAAACGGACAAAAAATAATAAAATACAAAAACATGATTTTAGGAACAGGCACCGCGAATGACCAAATACTAAAAAGTCAATTCCCCCGTTCAAAACGCACGGCAAATATTAGCATTGTGTAAATTTTTTCACTAATTCAAATAATTTTCATTCAAAAACCTATTAAAAAATCCATTTTAGTACTTTTTGATTTCACTAAAAATTTAAACCTTTTTCAAAAAATATTTTTTATTATTTTGTCAGGCAAAATATTTATTATTCATACGTAAGAAACTAATTTTAATTTTATTGATTTAATTTTTAAAGTTGAATTTTGGAAAACTGGAGATTTAATGAATTTTACCGATGATTTTTTTAACGAAAATTCACTTTCTTTTTTAGATAACGAAAAACTGAAATCAAAAGTTCAAAAGTGCAAAGAATATGTTACAAAAGGACAAACAATAGCGTTTCTTGATAATATAGAAGAAACTATTCAGCTTTGTATAGAATATGATTTTACAGAAGACGGAATATTTTTAACTGAAGCTGCGTTGGAAATTTCTCCGTACAGCTCAGAACTTTGGCTTTCACGAGGAATATTTTTTAATAATTTGTTTGAATTTGAAAAAGCTTACGTTTGCTTTAATAAAGCGCTGTCTTTAAATCCAAGCGATGTTGAAACAATGATAAATAAAGCAATTGCGGAAGATAATCTGGGACTTTGGGATGAAGCTATTTCTACGCTTGATAATGCTCTTATATTAGAACCGACAAATGAAGAAATCCTTTTTAATCTTGGAATTTTTTACGAACGAAATGATTATTACGAAAAAGCAATTCAATATTTTCTTGAAACTTTAAATATTGATCCTGAGTATAGTGATGCTTGGTACGAATTAGGTTTTTGTTACGAATGCAGCAATCAATTTGATAATGCAATTGATGCATATAAACAATTTTTGGAAATTGATCCATACAGCGCAAGCGGCTGGTATAATTACGGAATTGTAAATCTAAAAACAGAAAATTTTCCCGAAGCAATTAATAATTTTGAACTTGCCGTAACTTTAAATGATGATTTTGTAAATGCGTGGTATAATTTAGGCGTTGCTTATTCTAAAACAACAAAATTTATAGATGCAAAAAAATGTTTTATAAAATCTTTAGAGCTTGATCCTTACGATTATTCAATTCCTTTAAATATTGCACAAACTTGTGAAGCAACCGGCGATTACGAAGAATCTTTCAAATATTTTAATGATGCATTAAAATTAAATAAAACGTGTACGGAAGCTTATATTGGTTTAGGCAATTATTACTCAAGGAAAAATAATATACCTTTAATGGTTGAGTATTTTTCATTATTTATAAGATATAATTTAGCTCAAAAAATTGAATATGATAATTCTCACGAAATGGATATTATGATTTCGGAATTATTTTTGGAAATGGAAGATCTTGAATCTGAAGAAAAACTTTCCTCAGAAAAATTATTGCAGTTAGCAGAAGTTTATTTTGAACTTGGAAGATGGAATGATTCTAAAAAAATATATTCGGAATTATTAGAAAAAGATAGTAATAAATCGGAAATTTTCTACGGTTTGGCAATGTGCAATTTTATGCTTCTAAAAAATGAATATGCATTAACAAATTTAGTAAGTTCATTCGAATCAAATCCGGGAACAGAAAATATATTTTTAGAAGAATTCCCGCTTTTAGATTCAACGCAATTGTATATTAATATTTTTAATTCAATTTATTTTTAAAGATGAGTTTTATAAATAACATAGATTACAATACAAAAATCGTTGGAATTATTGGTCACCCGATAAAACATTCACTTTCTCCAATGATGCATAATTTGTGTTTTCATTCACAAAAACTTAATTATGTTTATCTTCCTTTTGATGTACCGACAAGCAACTTAAAAGGCGCTTTAAAAGCTTTAAATATGTTGGGAATTAGAGGTTTAAATGTAACTCTTCCGCACAAAGAAAAAATTATGCAGTTTATGGATCATGTTTCTGAAGAAGCTTCAATAGTTGGTGCAGTAAATACAATTGTGAGCGAAGGAAATCAGCTTTTTGGTTACAATACCGATATAAACGGAATTGTTGAAACTTTAATGCCTTACAAAGAAAAATTAGCAAAAAGTGTTGTTACAATTATTGGTGCCGGCGGAGCTGCGAGAAGCGTAATTTTTTCATTGATAAGACATTTTAAAGTAGAGAAAATTAATATTATAAATCGCACCGAAGAAAGATCTGAAGCAATGAAAGATTATTTCAAAGATAAAATGCATTTTGATGCAATTTATTCTCATGAATTAATGGCGAAAGAAAATACTGAAGTTTATCAATCGTCAAACTTAATTATTAACACAACATCAATTGGATTATTTCCAAATATTGATGATACTCCGACAGATATTGCAGAATCTTTCAATTCATCACAAATTGTATTTGATTTAATTTATAATCCGATTAGAACTAAATTTTTACAAATTGCAGAATCGCAAAATGCAACAATTTTAGATGGATTAAAAATGTTTGTAATTCAAGGCGCAAAGTCTTTTGAGTTATGGACCGGCGCAGAAATGGAATATGATTTCGTATATAACGAATTGAAAAAAAATCTTACTTCAACTGCTGAATAAAATCTTTAATTCTAACAAAAGCTTCTTTTAATTCATCCATAGATTTTGCGTAAGAAATTCTAATATAACCTTCCAAACCAAATTCAATTCCCGGAACCGTTGCTACATAAGAATTATGCAACAATTTTAAGCAGAAATCTTTTGAATTATTTATTGAAGAATATTTTTCTATCAGTTTGCTGATATCAATAAAATAATAAAATGCACCGGAAGGTTGAACAAAAGTTATGTCTTCAATTTCTAATAAAGAATTTTTAATAAAATTACATCTCTCTTCAAAAATATTTCTTTGCTCTTCAACTGTTTCTTGAGAATGTGTTAAAGCCGCCAAAGCTGCATACTGAGAAATTGTACATGCATTCGATGTACTGTGACTTTGAAATTTATTCATTCCTTCAACAATATATTTTGGAGCAATTGCGTAGCCAATTCTCCAGCCGGTCATTGCGTAAGTTTTTGAAACTCCGTTAATTATAACAATATTGTTTTTATACTTTTCTCCGAATGAAGAAACACTTATAAATTCTGAGTTATTATAAACTAATTTTTCATAAATCTCATCTACAATTACAAAAATATTTTTTTCGATTGCAAGATTTAAAATATCCAGTAATTCATTTTTAGTAAAAATTGAACCGGTGGGATTATTGGGATTACAAATAATTATAGCTTTCGTTTTTGATGTAATATTATTTAGAATTTCTTCTTTCGTTGGATTAAAATTATTACTTCTTTTTGTATCTATAAAAATTGGAATTCCACCCGAAAGCCTTACCATATGCGGATAAGAAACATAAAATGGTTTTGGAATTAAAACTTCGTCACCCGTTTCAATTATTGTTTGAAGTACATTAAAGATTGATTGTTTTGCTCCGTTAGAAACAATAATTTCTTCCGGTAAAAATTTTGCACTAAATTCTTTTAAATACTTTTCTGAAATTGCATTACGCAGTTCTTTAATTCCGGTATTTAAAGTGTACTTAGTTTTATCAGATGAAATTGCTTCAAATGCTGCTTGTTTAATATAATCCGGAGTTGGTAAATCCGGCTCGCCCACGCACAAATCAATTACGTTAAAACCTTTTGATTTAAGTTCAAAAGTTTGAGCAGCAATTTCCATTGTTCCGGAAAAAGTAATATTATCAATTCGAGTAGAAATCATATACAAAATATTTTTTTATTGAGTTGGATAATATAGTATATGCTTCACAAACGCGAAAGAAAAATTACTTTCACAAAAGTTTCATTACGTTTTATATTTTGTTGAGAACCTCAAAATTTTTGGATTAACAAGATTTTCAAAATCAGAATATTTCATTTTAATTAATTCAGTATGATTTCCGGCATTAAACAAAATATCTTCGTCTTCAACTAAACTTGCTGCAACAAAAGTTTCACAATTAAATAAATTTCCAAACGGCGGCATTGCGCCAACTTCGCAACCGGGACACTTATCTTTAAACTCTTGTTCATTTGCTAATCTAACATTTTCATTTCCAATAGAATTTTTAAGCATTTCAAAATCAATTTTGTACGAAGCTGGAAGAACGGCAAATGCTAATTTGCCATCAATTTTTAGAATTACAGTTTTGGCTAATCTGCGACCTTCAATATGCGCAACCGCCGCAATTTCTTGTGCAGTATATGCTTTTGAGTGTTTGATTGAAAGGTACTTGATTTCGTTTTCATCAAGATAATTTCTAATAATTTGTGCTGGCATTTTATCCTCCTTTTTAAATTATAAAAATGGAGCACCAGAAAATTTATTGCGGAATATTACTGACCAATTGGTTTTGTTTATTACAAAATAGAAAATTTGTAAAGCAGTATCAATAATTATAATAATACAAATTTAACTTCACTTTTTGAACTTCATCATATTTTAGATAAGTTTAGAAATTCTCAAATACAAATTAACTATTATGAAATATTTTATTGGAATTGACGGCGGCGGTACAAAAACCAAATGTGTGCTTTGCGATGAAAATCTAAAAATTATTTGTTCAACTCAATCCGGTCCCTCAAATTTTTTAACGATTGGAACTGAAATTGTTTCTCAAACTATTTTAGATTTAATAAAAAAATGCTGCGATGAAATTAAAATTTCTACAAATGAACTTACCGGAATTGTACTTGGCACCACCGGCGCTGGTCGTGAAAGTGATGCTGATAAATTAAAAAACGCTATAATTAATTCTGCAAAAAATCAAAATCTTTTATTAAATAATTTTGAAGTTGTTAGTGATGCAAGAATTGCTTTGGAAGGAGCATTCTCTGGAAATCCGGGAAGTATTTTAATTTCGGGAACCGGCTCAATTATGTTTGGAAAAGATGCAAATGGAATTATTCACAGAGTCGGTGGTTTTGGAAGATTAATTGGCGATGAAGGAAGCGGTTACTCAATTGGGAAAAAAGGTTTAAATCAAATTTCAAAATATTTTGATGGCAGAGGAAAAGAAACTTTACTTCAAAAGTTGGTTGAAGAAAATTTTAACATTTCTGATCAAAGTAAATTAATTTCAAAAGTTTACAATAATGAATTGAATATTCAAGATGTTGCTCCGTTGGTTATTCAAGCTGCAAATAATGATGATCTTTGCAGAAATATTTTGGATGAAGAAACCAACGAACTTTTACTTCACATATTGGCAATGACAAAAAAATTAAATTGTGAAGAAATGAAAATTGTTTTTATTGGCGGAATTATAACTAATGAAAGTTTATTTTCAAAAATGCTGAAAGAAATAATTCTAACATTTCTTCCAAAAGTTAAAATTCAAGATTCAGAATTTCCTCCAGAAATAGGTGCGGTGATTATGGCAAAGAAATTTTCGGAACAAAAATGATTAAAGATAAATTAAGTAAAAATCCGTGGAGCTGGGTTCCTTCCCTTTATTTTACTGAGGGAATTCCATATGTAATTGTAATGGTTGTTTCAGTAATAATGTACAAAAGACTTGGAGTTTCAAATTCGGATATCGCACTTTATACAAGCTGGTTATATCTTCCTTGGGTTATAAAACCATTGTGGTCGCCAATCGTGGATTTGTTTAAAACAAAACGATTCTGGATTATCACAATGCAGATTATAATTGGTGCCGGTTTAGCCGGAGTTGCATTCACAATTCCAATCCCCAATTTTTTTCAATATACTTTAGCTTTTCTTTGGTTACTTGCTTTCAGTTCTGCCACACATGATATTGCCGCAGACGGTTTTTACATGCTGGGATTAACGGAAAATCAACAAGCTTTTTTTGTTGGAATACGAAGTACATTTTACCGAATTGCAATGATTACCGGACAAGGTTTGTTAATAATTATTGCTGGATATTTGGAAAGCTCAACCGGTTTGGGAAAAATAAATATTGAAGTAAAATCAGTTACCGGAAATGTTAATTATGAAAATATTATTGTAGATGAAAGTCTTACAAAGGATGAAAAAATTAAATTAATTATTTCGCCGCAAGTTTTAGAAATTGAAACCGTAAATATTTCTCCCGAAAAATTGGATTCTGCAATTCAATTTGTTACAAACGAAAATATTAAAAATGGTTATGAAGAAAATATTAAACAAATAATTTCTGAAGAAAAAATTAACGAATCTGAATCATGGTGGAATAAATTTATTTTATCCAAAATAGAAAAAATTATTGTTGAAAATTTTGGCAAAAAAGAAATTTTTAAATCGCCAAACAGCCAAACCGGTAATTACGGAATTTCAAAATTATTTCTATCAAAATCTCCAAGCGAAAATGAGCAAATTGTTGTAAATCTTAGTGAAAGTTCCGGCGATAAAAGTATTATGCTCGTTAAAGGTGCAAGATTTATTTTTACAAAACACAATTGGAATAAGCCGGCATTGATTCTTTTTCAAATTGACCAAAAATTAAAATCTGAAACCTCGGCAACATTTAGTGCAATTTCCGGAAATATTCCGCTTGCATGGACAATCACTTTTATAATTTTAGCAATTTTATTTTTAGTGTTTTTCGTTTATCATAAATTTATTCTTCCATATCCAAAATCCGATGTTACTCACAGTTTAAATGAAAAAAATGTTCTAATAGAATTTTTTAACACATTTAAACTTTTTTTCAAAAAGGAAAAAATTGGGATATCAATTTTATTTTTATTGACTTACAGATTAGGCGAATCGCAATTACTAAAAATGGCATCTCCGTTTTTGCTTGATCCAAAAGAGTTAGGCGGCTTAGGTTTAACAACCGGTGAAGTTGGTTTTGTATATGGAACAATTGGAATTTTAGCATTAATTACCGGAGGTTTAGTTGGCGGCATTCTTGCATCAAAACATGGTTTAAAGTTCTGGCTTTGGTGGATGGCACTTGCAATTAATGTTCCTCATTTGGTTTATGTTTATATGTCTTATGCACTTCCGGATAATTTTACCACAATTCTTATATGCGTTGCATTTGAGCAGCTTGGCTATGGTTTTGGTTTTACCGCATACATGCTTTATATGATTTATATTTCAGATGGAGAACACAAGACTGCACATTTTGCAATAACAACCGGATTCATGGCTTTGGGCATGATGATTCCGGGAATGTTCAGCGGATGGCTTCAAGAATTAATTGGTTATCAACATTTTTTTGTTTGGGTTTTTCTTGCTGCAATTCCATCTTTATTAATTGTAAAACTCGTAAATGTTAATGAAGATTTTGGGAAGAAAATTAAAGAAGCAAATTGATTTTTAAAGATATAATATATTACGATTACAATAACTTAGTAGATAAAAGTTCTTTGAAAAAAGAAAAGGCACTCTAATAATATAGAATGCCTTTAATTTTTTGTTTATTTCATTAAAATAAGTTTTTTTGTATCACTAAAATTACCAGCTTCTATTTTGTAAAAGTAAACACCGCTTGATAAATTACTACCGTCAAATTTAATGTTGTACTTTCCACTTGTTTTAAATTCATTTACTAAAGTTATTACTTCTTTACCAAGCATATCGTAAATTTTTAAAGTTACATGCCCGTCTTTTGGTAATTGGTAATTTATTGTTGTTAATGGATTAAAAGGATTGGGATAATTTTGTGAAAGTGAATATTGTTTTGGTAGTTCTTCAATATTTAATTCAACATTCTCAAAATTGTTTTTGTTAACAGATTCATATTCTATATCTAAACAATCACTTATATCGTACTTAACTTGTTCGTTAATATTACCACTTACTCTTATAAAATATTGTCCGGATTGCAATTTACTGCAATCAATTTTAAAGTAAGTTTTAATATCAGTAGTATCTTTTTTATTATAAGAAATATCCTTTATTTGTGAAATAACTTCACCATTATTTTTTACTAATTCTAATGTTAATTTAATTCCATTGGTTGATAAATTTGTCTTTTCCCTGTTTATAAAATAAGCACAATCAGCAAACTCTAAAGAACTTTCTTTAGTTAAATTTAATAGTTCGGTTGACATCATCTCGGTTAACCTTTTACTATCTTTTATTTTGGTTGAATCATTAATTTCTCTAAACTTAATGCTTTCGCCATCAAGCTTAATATTTCCAAGTTGGTAAACTATTTCAGAATTATTTTTTGTTAAAACAAGCATTCTAGAATAGTTAAATTTTTCATCTTCAGAAGTCTTTTGCATTGTACTAAAATTATATGAAACAGGTCTCACTTGATAGGGTGCCGAACCACTTCTATAAAAACCAATTGCTTTTATTTGTGCAAATTCCTCGCCATTGCTTATTTGTAAATCTTGCCCAAAGTAAGCTGTTGGTAATGTTTTAATAGTTGAATAACTGCCATTTTCAAATTTTACATAATGTGCTACATTATACATATTTGACCATGCTATTATTGAACCATCGTTACCGGATCCTTTAGAATTATTATTTGTCGGATATGCTGCTGCTCCATTTTCAAATAACGAATTAGATGACCAAGTGTTATTAGTATTACTTGTTTTTCTTTTTATAATGGCAGTTGGTATACTGCTAGAATTATATCCACTCCAACTAATTACTGGAAAATCATCATGTGCAGAAATTGATGGATTAATATTATAAGTAAATCCGGAACTGGCCGAAATTGTTGTTTCGTCTTTGATGGTACCGTTTTGGAGAAGTTCACAATATTTTATTTGTGTATTACTGTTTTGATACGCTAAAAAGAATCTGTATAACGAGCCCATTATTGATGGATTTTGACTGCTTGATGTTGAATTTGTTACAGTATAATTTGTTACTGAGGTAATTCTTTCAGTAATAGAATCAATATTTAGCTTAAGAGAAATTAATTGAGATGTTGATGTGGGTTTAAAAACAACAAAAATTAAGTTATTATAAACTCCAATAACTGGCTTTGTATCGTAAGTATATGTTGTTAAATCATATATATTATCATCCCAAATTCTATTGCCGTTAACAAATTTAGTCACATTTAGTCCCAAGCAAGTTGAAAGAAAAACAAATCTATCCGCTTGATAAACTACATAAACATTATTCATGCCGTCGTTTGATTCTGCAATTGATACACTTTTTGCATTACTGGGGTATGGATTTACCCTTTGTTCTGGAGTCCATGTTGTGCCTCCATTACTGCTGTATGTATACCAAACACTTCCCATACTTTCATAAACCATGTGTAATCCGCCGTTTGAGGTTCTTACTATTTTTCGCTGGCTGTTAGTATTGAAACCTGTTGTTACATTTTGCCTTTAAGATTAGCTTGAACGATTGCATTAGCTGTATTAAAAACAACTGGGGTTTCTAATGCAGTTTCATTTTGAAAAGTAGCACTGCCTGTTGGATTGGCACTCCAATTTTGGAAATAAAATTCTCTTGTACCCACTAAACTATTAACATAAATATTTTGTTGTTGAATTGCTTTTGAAGTATAATATGGTGGTGTAAAACCAGTTCCACCCTGCAATAAGAAAACACCTTTATAATTAGAAGAAGTGTTTGGAGAAAATGGTGAATTTAAATTATTATACCAAAGAGCTGATGCTATTGACCCCCTATTCAAGGGTCCCTTTGCATCGTTGTTATCAATAAGCCAAGGATCTCGAAAACCAATTTGACCACCGTTAATGCTCGTTTCTTCAAGCTTATTGAGAAACTGGACACTGTAAACAGGTTTTAAATTAGCAGTAAGATTGGTAGTACCTGATATTATTGTAAAATTTTTATGATTGGTTACATCCGTTAGTGAACTATTCCAGTTGTGATATTTTTCATTATTTACTACATTCTGATTACTTCGTAATGTTTGTGTTGAATTTTTTGCAAAAATAAAAGTTTTTGGAGCCGATTGGTTATTCCAACTATTTGATTGCCATATATCAAAAGTGCTAATATTTGTACCACCAGAATTTAATTGAGAAACTGTTGTATTAACATAATTTTCTGCAACTCGTGCTGCAATAGCAGCATATGCATCTACCCTACCGTTTCCAGATGCTTTTTTCCAAGTCGTAGAATTCCCTCCATCACTCATAGCTACAGATGTGCTTTTAATTTTTGAAAGAAATTGTGTATATCCATCCGTATTAAAGCCTTCGAAATACAGAGCAGCAATTCCAGCTAAGTGCGGAGCTGCAGCAGAAGTTCCAGAAAATGGATTTGAAAAATTTCCATTTTGACCAACAAATGTATTGACATTATCAGCGGCTGTAATTTTGGGTTGTTGACTTTCTAAGTAAGTACCACTTCCAGATGAATATATTACACCCGGACCTCGAGAGCTGAAGTCTTCAACATCTAATGGGGTTGATACATTTGTTGCGGCCGTAGCTATTACATTACTAGCAATACACTGTCCTAATATCTGCTTATCTGATTTAGGCAAATTAAAATTGGAAATATCGCCCAAAATTAATATTTTTAATTCTCTATTCATACTGCCAGGTACCCAATCAAACCACTTAACTTTTATTTTATATGTTGTATTTGCAGTTGCCTCAAAGTCCCCATATTCTTCAGGAGAAAAACCAGATCCCCTTCTATCACTTGTTATTTTCGCGTTATTACTTGCGTCAGTAACAAACAAATCATAATCTTCTGTAGGTGCATACCAATTATCACCCCATTGCAAGATTATTTGTATATTATTTGCTGAATTTGACTTAAACGTTAATTCAGTCATAGCATTGTTATCGAATATAACAAAATTACCAGTGGCATTGACAAGATAACTGTTACCTGTATACATTTTCCCATTAAAATTTCCAGCAGATGATATATAACAGCCGTTATTTGATTGTATAAATTGATTAATTGCTACAGAAATCTCATTTTCTTGAAAATAGGAATAGCCAATAATAAAGCTAAGATCATCAACAATTATTTTACATCCTTGTTGTTTTAAATGTGTAATTCTATCAGCAAAATCTAAATGATCATCAGAACCGTCAATTCCGCCAAACCAAAGTTGTGCACTAGGGGCAATATCATGTATTATTTCCATCATTGCTGTACCTTCTGTTCCAGGATAATTTGTTGCATTATTAGTATTATCAACTGCATTAACCACAGAGGGTAAATCACCATTTAATCTTGAGTCCATCCAATAATTCATACCATTCGATATTATTCCAACTTTTACACCGCTACCTGTCAATCCATAAGTATTATAAACCAAATCTGTTCGGTGTAATCCAACTCCTGCACTAATAACTTCCTCATTTGATATAGCAACACCTTTAGTACCTATTGATAGAACTTCATCTAATGCAGCAAGATCTTCAACTTTACTATAAGGGATCCATACATAAAGATCATTATGTGTCTCATTTTTTATTTCACACCCTAAACTTTTTATTTTGTTTTTTATTGATAATGTACTCACTCTCACTCTGCAAAGTATTCTTAAATCACTATCTAAAGCGGTAAATTTGTTCTTCACTTTTTTAGTTATATTTCCGTGTAATTTATTACCATTTTGAACTTCATTAATAACACTGTTTATTTCTTTTAATACTTCTTTTTCAAATTTACTTTCTAAGTTTTTATTATTCCATTGTCCAAACAGTAAGTTTGAACTTAAAATTAACATTATTAAAAATTTCATAAACTCCTCATAAAGTTTGTTAAAGTTCACTTGAATATGTAATTTTGCTATATAAACAAAAATGGGTCAGCATTATTTTCAAATGCTTAACTCTATACGGTTTTTGTTTACTTTGTTTCTGTTCCAGTGTTGGCGCACTGGAGCAGATTTAATTTAATTTCGGAGAATCTCTTGTTTCCAATCTTATCTTCGTCCTATAGTTATAATAGCCTTCACTTTATCATCAATATAATTTCCTACAAAACAGACTAAATTTTCTTTAACTGAGAGTGATAAATAATTTCCGTAAAAATTTGGAACTCCATCATTTTTATAGGTTTTCCAGGTAACACCATTAAAATGAACAATTTCTCCTCCGGCACCTCCAATAAAAATGTCATTAACATCGTTACCTCTTATTGTATGCATATAGTAAGAAGAAATATTATTATTTACATTTTTCCATGTTTTATTTGCAGAATATGGATTTTGAATATATATACCATCCCCAACAATATAGGTTTTTAACTCATTTTTGAACCAGACTGAGCTTATGCTCCAAGGTAAACCTTCAAGCATTTGAGGTACAATTAAATTATTCTTAATCTCGTAAACTTCGGGTCCGTGTCCTTCATATTTATCAGAGGCAACGCATAAAACTTTAGAATCATTTTCTTTAATCTTTTTACTTCCCCATATATCTTGAAAAGGCAGTGTAGTACTATATTCCGTTTTCTCCCAATAGCCATTATAATGTGCAATCAAACCACTATTTCCCACTGCATATATATCATTATTTGATGCTCCCCAGAGTTTATTGATCCAGCTATTAAAAACTGTCTTTGGTATTTCAATTGATTGATATTTTTTTCCATTCCATTTAATTATTTGATCTAAACCAATCGTCACATTATTTGAATCAAAAGCGAAAACCGCTTTCATTGGAGCTAAAAAGGATTGCTGTTGACTATTATTAAAATAAATTCTTTCAGGCTTCCATTCTTTCCCATTCCATCTAATCAAGTTATAGAATTTTGGATCCGGACTATTTAGCGAATCATTTAAGTAAATTTCACCCACAGCCCAAATGTTGTTTTCATCAATAACTGCGACATCATAAAGAACACTACTAGAATGTTCTCCAAATAAAAATGTTTGCCATGTAATATTATGGCTTGTTGTATCTAATGTTGTTACTTGTATTTTGTTACTTAAACCCAATTGCTTTTCAACTGTTGTATAAATATTATACGTTTGGTTTGGCAGTAATGAATCTACATATAATACTGTATCAACTTCATTTAATCTTATTGTTCTCTTATTCTTTTCATTAACAAACAGATTTATATTTGCTGGTATTTGTAAATTATTTGTTTTAAGGGTAAGCCAGACTTCTGTACAGCTTGCATCTTCAAGCTGCAGTTCAAGAATTGCTTTATTCGGTTCGGTTGTATCGCAACTAAAGGAAATAAATATTAAGGCAAATACTACTGGCAATAATAGGATGGGAAGATATTTCTTTTTCATTTTAGAACCCTTGTTTTCATTTAATTTATCTTGGTTCTTATGTTACTATAAAATCACTTTAGTTTTAAATCCGACATTAACATACGAAAAAAAAAAATAAATTGTCAAGATTTACAATATTAAGTTTGTGTTAATTGAGTTTTTTATATGTTTAATAATATTTCTATACAAACTTAATTTAGTTAGCTTTCTTGCGGTTAGTAGTATTTTCAAGAATTATTTATCTTTAACAATTTTAATAATTTCCTAGAATAACACATTACTAATTTTCTATCCAGTTAATTTGAAGTGGTTTATTTTTCTTTTATACAAATATTTTAACTTGTAAAAATTATTATTTCACTTGTAAGAAGTCTATTAAATATTTTTAATTTTACATTAACCAATATTTTAAATAAATCAATTTTTCTGTTTATAATTAAACAATAATAATTATGTTCAAAAACAAAATTAGAATAAGTTCGATCTTGCTAAAGACTATACTGGTTTTAACTTTCTTAGTAATTTCCTCATGCTCAACAAAAATTGAAAAAGAATATAACTTTGAAGTTATTGACATGATTATGGAATCTGCAGTTATCGATTCCGTTTTTCCCGGCGCTGTACTGTTATTTGGAATTGATCAAGAAGTACTTTACAGCAAAGCATTCGGACATTTTACATATGATAAAAATTCATCTAAAGTTCAAACAAATTCAATATTCGATTTGGCTTCGGTTTCGAAAGTTATTGGAACAACTTCAGCCGCAATGATATTAGTCCAAAATGGCAAATTAAATTTAGATGAAAAGGTTGTGAAATATATTCCTCAATTTAACAATAATGGAAAAGATCAAATTACAATTAGGAATTTATTACTTCACAATTCCGGTTTATCTGCATTCAAAAAATATTATGATATATATTCAACAGCTGATGAAGTTATTAATGATATTATGAATTTAAGTTTAGAAAATCCTCCCGGTGAAAAATATGTTTACAGTGATTTAGGAATGATTGTTTTGCAAAAAGTTATTGAGAAAATTTCCGAAAAAACTCTTGATGTTTTCTTAAACGATAATTTATTTACTAAACTGGAAATGAACCAAACAATGTATAATCCGTCAAATGAAATAAAAAATAATTGCGTTCCAACAGAACTGGATGATTTTTATAGAATGAGATTATTGCAAGGCGAAGTTCACGACGAAAGAGCTTTTATGCTAAACGGAGTTGCGGGTCATGCTGGATTGTTTTCAACAACTGAAGATTTATCGAAATTTATTATGATGTATTTAAATCACGGAATTTATAATAACGAAGAAATTCTTGATTCAAGATTAATTAAAGATTGGACGACAAAACAATCAGTGCAAAGCGATAGAGGTTTGGGTTGGGATACAAAATCTCCGGAAAAATCTTCATCCGGAAATTATTTTTCGATGAATTCATTTGGTCATACTGGATATACCGGAACTTCAATTTGGGTTGATAAAGAAACAAAATTATTTGTTATACTTTTAAGCAATAGAGTTCATCCCAAAAGAACAAATACTAAAATTTCAGATTTCCGACCAATAATTCACGATGCTATTTTTAATTCAATATTTAGAAATTTAGAAAATTAACATGCACAAAAGTTTTGTAAATAACGTAATTGATAAAGTTAAAAACGATGAAAATGTTTTGGGATTAGCACTCGGCGGTTCTTGGATCACAAATGAAATTGATGAATTTTCCGATCTCGATTTTGTTTTAGTTACAAAAAATAAAATAGCTCCAAATAAAGAATTGATGACAAATTATGCACAACAATTTGGAAATTTGTTAAATGCTTTTACCGGTGAACATGTTGGAGAAAATCGACTTTTAATTTGTCTTTATGATAATCCGCTTCTGCATGTTGATATAAAATTTATAACTCCCGATGAATTTTATCAAAGAGTTGAAAATCCAATTGTGGTTTGGGAAAGAGAAAATATATTATCTAATATTATCAAAAATTCCGAACCAAAATTTCCTTATCCGAATTATCAATGGATTGAAGACCGCTTCTGGATTTGGATTCATTACGTTTCTTCCAAAATTGGCAGAGGTGAATTTTTTGAAACTTTAGATGCAATTAATTTTCTTCGGACAAATGTTATTGCACAATTATTGCAGATTAAAAACAATAGCTTGCCAAAAGGTTTAAGAAAAGCAGAAAAATTTTTCACTACTGATGATATGGGAAAATTGAAATTAACAATTTCAGATTATGATAAAAGTTCATTAATCAAAAGTTTGGAACAAATAATTTTTTTATATCAAGATTTACGAAATCAAATTTTTTCACAAGAAATAAACTTGCAAACTCAAACTGAAATACGAGCAATGGAATATTTTAACGAAATTAAAAATCGAAATTAATTTAAAATGAATTCTGAAAAAGTTATAGAAATTTCAAACTTAACGAAAAAGTTTAAAAATCTTACAGCGGTAAATAACCTAAACCTCAATGTTTATAAGGGTGATGTGTTTGGTTTTCTTGGTCCAAACGGCGCCGGAAAAAGTACAACAATCAGAATGCTTCTCACATTAATTAAACCAACTTCTGGTAATATTAAAATTTTTGGGAAAGATTTAGCTCAGCACAGAAAAGAAATTTTAGCAAAAGTCGGTGCAATTGTAGAAAAACCGGATTTTTATTTATACTTAACCGCATATAAAAATTTGGAGATTTTAGGAAAAATGTCCGGTATTAGTATTTCCAAAAAAAATATTATGGAAATTCTTGAGTTAGTAGGTTTAGATAAAAGATACAACAGCAAAGTAAAAACTTTTTCTCACGGAATGAAACAAAGATTGGGAATTGCTCAAACACTTTTGCATAATCCGGAATTAATTATTTTAGATGAACCAACAACCGGACTTGATCCGCAAGGCATGAAGGAAATCCGAGATTTAATAATTTTCTTAAGCAAAGAAAAAGGTAAAACAATTTTTCTTTCTTCGCACATTTTACGCGAGATTGAATTAATTGCAAATAGAATGGTGATTATAAATAAAGGAAAAAATATAATTGAAGGTGATGTAAAAGAACTTTTAATTAATGATAAACATGAAGTTGAAATAAATTTTAAGAGTGAAATTAATATTCAAGAAATTTTATCTAATTCAGTATTTTCAAATAACAATTTCACCATTTTAAATTCACAACTGAAAATAAATCTTGCCGAAGAAAAAATTCCACATTTAATAAAATTTTTTGTTGAAAATAATGTTGAAATATTTTCCGTGGAAAGAAAAAATTCATTAGAAGATTATTTTTTAAAAATTACAGAAGAAAAATAATGCTGATAAAATTAGTGCATATAGAGCTTATTAAAATTTTTAAGAAGTGGCGTTCTTACATTGGTCACTTTGGAATTTTGTTTATGGTTTCAATGGTTCAAATCAATCTTTACATTTATGGCGAAAATGAAGTAAGACATATCACCAGAAATTTGAGTGATTTGTTTATCATCTCCGGAAATATTTTAAATGGAAATTTAATCGGTCATTTAATTCTAAATGCATTTTTTATTTTATTTCCACTTACAATTGTTTTGGTTGCCGGAGAAATTCTTGCCGGAGAAGGAACCGGCGGAACTTACAGATTAATTATTACTCGTCCCGTCTCAAGATTGCAAATTATATTTTCAAAATTTTTAGCCGGATGTATTTATATTTTATCAATTATTGTTTGGATGATTTTTGTCAGTTTAGTTATTAGCCATATTGTATTTGGCAACGGCGAATTAATTGTTCTTTCTGATGGTATAAATATTTTTGCACAAGATGATATTTTATGGAGATTTGCTTTAAGTTATTTGCACGTATTTTTCAGCATGCTTCTTGTTTTTACATTATCATTTTTGTTTTCCTCATTGGTGGAAAACGCAATTGGACCAATAATTGCAACGATGGCAATTTTAATTTTCTTCGTTATTCTTTCGCAAATTCCGGTTGATTTTACTAAATATATTAAACCATATTTATTCACAAATTACTTTATGGATTGGCAAAAATTTTTCAATTATGATTTTGATTGGTTTGTACAAATTAAATCTTTGGGATATCTTGCTTTACATTCTGTAATATTTTTAATTCTAACTTCAATAATTTTTATAAGAAAAGATATTTTATCATGAAAGAAATATTTGTAACAATTTTTATACTTTTTACAATTACTAATTTTGCTCAAGACAAAAATGCCGAGAAAATTATTTCAGCAATAAAAAGTAAAATTGATAAAGTTGATAATTATTCTGCTGATGTTGAAATTTCCGTAAAGTTTGATTTTCTTAAAATGCCGAAATCGAAAGCAGAAATATTTTTTAAGAAACCGGATAAATTTAAACTAAAATCGGAAAAACTTGCAATATTACCCAAAGGCGTAATTGATTTTAATCCGCAAAAAATTATTGATAAGAATTTTACTTCGGAAATTATTGGCGATACTTTAATTGATAATAAAAAACTTTCCGTAATTAAAATTATTCCAAATGCTGATAGCATAAAATTTAATGCTGCCAAATTGTTAGTAGATAAAAATGAATTTTTAATAAAGCAGATTATTTTATCGTTAGATGGAAATGCAAAAATTATAACATATTTTAATTACAATGATCAGAAAGAGTTTGCTCTTCCATCACAAATAAAAATAAATTTGGATTTTTCACAAGTTAAAGAAAGTGAAAATAAAAGAAGAAGAAATATTCCAGAAAATTTTAAAGGTGACATAACAATAAATTACAATAATTATAAAGTTAATAAAGGAATTGAAGATTCTGTTTTTGTTGATGAGAAAGAAGTTGAAAAATAATTTATATCAAAATTGGGCAAAATATTTTTTTTAGTTATTATTAAGAAATTAAAAAATTGCTTTAATAAAGTTGTGGGAAATTATGAAAATTCATGAATATCAAGCAAAGGAAATTTTAAGAAAATTTAACGTTCCGGTTCCGGAAGGAAAAGTAGTTTTTTCTCCCGAAGATGCAGTTGTAGCCGCAAAAGAATTAGTCGGAAATATTAAAGTTGTAAAGGCTCAAATACATGCCGGCGGAAGAGGAAAAGGCGGCGGTGTAAAAGTTGCAAAAAATCTTGATGAAGTAAAAAAATATGCAAAAGAAATTTTCGGAATGAATTTAATTACGCATCAAACCGGACCGCAAGGAAAAACTGTAAAACGTCTTTTAATTGAGCAAGGCGTAAATATTGATAAAGAAATGTATGTGGGAATTACTTTAGATCGTGCTCAATCTAAAAATGTTGTAATGGTTTCTACAGAAGGCGGAGTTGAAATTGAAAAAGTTGCAGCCGAATCTCCGGAAAAAATTCTTAAAGAAACTATTGATCCCGCAATTGGAATGCAACAATATCAAGCGCGTAAATTGGCTTTTGGTTTAGGTTTGGAAGGGGTTCAATTTAAAAACGCAGTAAAATTTTTGTTGGCACTTTACAAAGCTTATGATTCAACAGATGCTTCAATTGCTGAAATAAATCCTTTAGTAGTTACAAAAGAGGGCGATGTTATTGCACTTGATGCAAAAATGAATTTTGATGATAACGCACTTTTCCGACACAAAGATATTATGGAATTTAGAGATTTTGATGAAGAAGAACCGCTTGAAATTGAAGCATCAAAATATGATTTGAATTATATAAAATTAGATGGAAATGTTGGATGTATGGTAAATGGTGCCGGACTTGCAATGGGAACAATGGATATTATAAAATTAGCTGGCGGTGAACCGGCAAACTTTTTGGATGTCGGCGGCGGCGCTAATCAAGAAACTGTAGCAAACGGATTTAAAATTATTTTGAGCGACCCGAATGTTAAAGCAATTTTAATAAATATTTTCGGCGGAATTGTCCGCTGCGATAGAGTTGCTCAAGGTGTAATTAATGCCGTAAAAGAAATTAAAGTTGAAGTGCCAATTGTTATAAGACTTGAAGGAACAAACGCAAAAGAAGCCGGAGTTTTATTGGCAAATTCCAAATTAAATTTTGAAGTTGCCACAACTTTGGAAGATGCTGCAAAGAAAGTTACCGCTGTTCTCAAAAAATAAATGATTTCCATCCGTTGGCTAACGGATCATGGGAATGACAACCATATTTTTGTAGAGACGTAAAATTTTACGTCTCTACATTTTTTATATCACTTCATTAATATAAGTTTTTTGGTAGTTGCAAATTTTCCAGCTTGCAATCTGTAAAAATATACTCCGCTTGAAAGATTACTTCCATCAAATTCAATTTCGTAATTACCGGGTTTTTGTTTTTCATTAACCAATATTTTTACTTCTCTTCCTAATAAATCGTAAACAATTAATTTTATGCTCGAGCTAAAGCTCGAGGCTACATTTGGTAATGAATATTTAATTGTTGTACTTGGATTAAACGGATTAGGATAGTTTTGGAATAATTCAAATTCTATTGGTAAATTTTCTTCAATTTCGATATCCGTGGTTGCATCAAATAATTGTAATACTTTCCAACCAATATTATTACTTTCGTGAATTTCATCAATTTTATTTTCCGGATCTAACTCAACATAAATTCTTGGGAATGTTGAAATTCCGTTTGGAATTTGCCAATTAAAACTTATAATTTCTTCACTTCTTGCCGGTATAAAATCATCTGTAGAAAAAAAATTTTTTCCATCCGTACTTTCTATTAATGTTCCGCCGTTATTGGGATCTCCAACATAAAATTTTGCATCAACAATTGAATTTGTATTTAGCAAACTAAAATTTTTAATTCTTGTTTTAATATTTATTATGTCTCCCGGTTTAGGTTTTTCGGGATTAAATATAATATCTTTCGTTTGTTGACGTTTATCTTCGGTAATACTAAATCCTTTTTCGGGATCCAATCTCCATGGTAAGATTAATGCTATATCCGGTTTTTCATTATATTTTTGCTGCCACCAAGTTTCGGGAACACTTATTCCAGATGGTCTTGGATCAACTGCATAATCCAAAACAAGCGCCCCGCTTTTTGCCCAATAGGCATAAGGAGTTACGGAATAATATGTTTCTCCTATGCCTAAATCTATTGGTCCTAAATGAACATCTAAACCTTTTTTATATTTAACTTTATTTGTTCGAGTTGAAATTGATTTGGTGGAATAATTTCCTTTAATTTTTACATCAGGTGTAAATTTAAATGGATTATCAAAGCTTGCTTCTCCACTAATTTTAAAATTTACTTCATTTGAAGCTGTAACTATTGTTTGAGTTTCATTTTCTAATGCCCAATTATATTGAAATCCCGGCGAGCCATCCAATGTAATTTGATCTGATGTATTCCATTTTAAAACTTGATGTAAACTTCCGTTTTCGGTTGGTGCCGCAATATTGTTATAAGATAAAATATTGCCGACTTCATGATTAGGAATATAATCAGCAGCTTGCGGACTTTTGCTCGGGAACCACGATCTTTGTGGCTGCCCGGGTTCTACAACTAAAACATAACCTTGAATTTCGTCATTTGTTAAAACCGGATATTCCCAAATATCGTAATTAATTATTGTTGCGTAAATATAATCATCGCTGCTGGCTGTTATATTCTGACTTACTTTATATGTATTTGACGTAAATTTCTTTTTAGAAAATCCTTTGCCATATTGACTTTTAATTTTTATTTCCGTTCCAATTCCAATAACAGGAATTTTAAATCCTCCGGAAACTTCGCCGCTTACTGACCAAGCTTTATTTATCTTTGTTTCAAATTCAATATCGGTTTCGCTTGAAGTATAATATTTTGAATAGAAATTTGAATTTTGTCCGTTAAAATTTTTATTTATATCAAACATATTTCCATCAAGCATATCAAAATGAACCGGCGGAGCATTAAGAATTACTAGAGGTTGAACTATATCAGTTGCGGAATAAAAATTTGGTTTTCCCAAACGAATACTTCCGCCGTCAAAATCACCGGCTGTAATTGAGTAAATATGATTATTTGATCCAACAATAGAATCTGCAATAAAACTAACTCTTTTTTGTACATTTATAACATCTCCCGATGCATCAATAATTGGTTCAAATATAGAAATATTTAATGTTGTATAATTAGGAAAATTATCCGGTTGCACACTTCTTGTAAAAGCAACAATTATTTCCGGATGCCACAGTGAATCGTTTGTGCTTGCATCCAAATCTGCAATTATCATTCTATTATTAACCGGAGTTTCTGAACCAAAATTTTCTCCGGTTTTCCAAGTTAGATTAAGAGTTGTATCTGCTTGAAGAATATTTATTCTTCCATCTCCATCAACAATAATTTCATCTGCGCCGTCATTATTCAAATCTTCTAACTGCATGCTGATTGCCAAATTTGTGTTTCCGTTTGTCTGAAAAATTTTATACAAATTTTTTAAATCAACATTAATTGTATCTAAGTTTAATGTAACTTTTGCTGGAAGAATATAATTTTCAGCTTGTGAGCTTCCGTTATTTGCCAAAACAAAATTAAGTGTAAATTCATCAATTATATTATTTGTTAAATCTCCGGTTTCTATAATGAAATTATTTATTTTATAATTTGAATTAAAAAAATTATCACTTGAATAGAAATCGTTTTTTTTCACTTTGGGAATTATTGCATTATTTTCTACATCATAAATTTTTGTAAAAATTGACCAACTATCGTCATCTTCGGCAATATGTCCGGCTAAAACAAATTCATCAATTAAATCTCCATCAAAATCACCGCAAGCAAAATCAAAACGAATTGTGTAATTATACATATTGGGATTCATGTATTCATCAGCTAAAACTGAAGTTTGTGAGAAGTTTAAATTTTCATCAATATTGTAAATTCTTAATTCAAGAATTGCATCAACATTCCAAAAACAAATTGCCAATTCGGGTTCTGCATCTAGATCAAAATTTCCTTTTGCAATTTCAAATCTGCTTGAATTATTAAATGGCGAAACCGGATATTGAATTTTATCAAGTTTAATTTCACTAACATCATTCCATGCTAAATTGTTTTTATTAATTTTTGAACTTATAATATTTATTGAATAATCCGAACTTTCCCATGCTGTAATAATTTCATCCAAACCATCTCCATCAAAATCTCCGCTTATTTTTTGGAGTTTCTTTTTATCACCGATAGAAAGATTTTCATCAAAATTTCCACTATTTGTTGAATCTAAAATATACTGCCCCGAATTTGACAAATAATTAAAAATTTTATGCGTTACTGTTGAATCATTATCTCGATTTACATTCCAGCTAATTGCAATTTCCGATGAATTTCCCAAAGTGTAATTACCTTGAAATGGATCTTGTTTATCAGTTTGAGAAAACATAATAGATGTAGAAATAAATAAAAGCATTGTAATTTTTTTCATAAAAATTCCATTTTTTTTAATTTCTATATTTATAACGCAAAAAAACTATGAGGAAGTGATAATGAATTTTTATTGGAATCTAAAAATTTTATTTAGGTAACTATTCAACAATTTACAATTATGATAAGAAGATATCAAGTATTATATTGAATTGATTTATTCGATGGGAATTGAAAATGCAAAAGTAGAGCCAAAACCTTTTTTACTTTTAACCCAAACTTTGCCGTTATGTTCTTCAACAATTTTTTTAACAATCCATAAACCTAAACCGGAACTGGTTTCATCGCCGGTTGGTTTATTACTAAGTTTGGTTCCTTTTTCAAACGCATGAGAAATTTCATCTTCGGTTAGTCCAAAACCGTTATCCGTAACTTCAAGCGTAACAAAATTCTTTTCTTTATTTGTAATAATTTCAATTTTACTTTTTTCAGGGCAGTATTTTATTGCATTTCCAACATAATTATCAATTGCTTCTTTAATTTTTTCTTCATCCATTTTAATAAATAATTCTTCTTTAGGTTGGTATAATCGCACATCAATATTTTTCTTACTTGCTTTAACTCTGTTAATTTTTACTACACTTTCAATTGTTTGATAAAAACTTGTATTTTCTTTGCTAATTTGAAAAGGTTCAAATTCCTCCGCAACAACTTGCGAAAATTCATCGGCTAATTTTACAATTCTTGAAGAAATTTCAACCAAACCGGAAAGAATATCGTTTTGTTCTTGCGCAGATAAATCATATGATTCAAGCAATTCCACAAAATTTTTAATTGCCGATGCGGGATTTTTAATATCATGCGCTACCATTGCAAGAGTTTCATCTTTTTTAATTCTTAATTCTTGCAATTTAGATTCATTTTTTTCTAACTGATTTTTTTGTTCTTCAAGATGAACTATTACTTTTTTTAGCTGATCAATTTTTAATCGCAATCTTCTATTTTTTTCTTCAAGGAATTTTATTTCCTTATTTAAATTCTCATTATCATTTTTTAACCTTTGAAGTTTTTCATTTTGATTTGCAGAAATTTTTTCCTCAGAATTAATTTCTCCCGAAATTTTTAGATCGAAAATATTTTTTCTAATAAGATAAATTATTATTCCGGCTAAAAAGAGAAATACCGAAATTATTCCAATTATTCCAAATAGTGAATTCATAATAAATTTTCCGTTCTGAAATTTTCAATTGAATTATCGAAAAAAAACTGTGCTTCTTGATTTTTTGCAATTTAAACAGCAATTCAATTTTTGTTCAAAGTATGTTATAACTCACATTTATCCTAAAAAAGTTATGAATTCAAAAAATAATTTGCATAAAAAAAATATTTCACTTAATTTTACAAGTAAATTTATTAAATAACCTAAATAAATAAGTGTAATTATGTTAGATGCAATAGACATTAAAATTTTAAACACCCTTCAGAGAGAAGGAAGAACAAAACGAAATGTAATTGCCGAGCAAGTAAATTTATCCCTTCCATCGTTAAGTGAAAGATTAAAAAAATTAGAAGAAAAAGGAATTATTGAAGGTTATTACGCAAAATTGAACAAAAAGCAATTTGGGTTTGATTTAATGGCGTTTATAACTGTTTACATGAAATCTTCGAAGAAATTTCACGATTTGGAAGAACATGTTTCTCAAACACCAGAAATTTTGGAATGTCATGCAATTTTGGGAGAAGGTTCTCACTTATTAAAAGTAATTCTAAAAGGAACGGATGATTTAGAAAGATTGCTTGCTCAAATTCAATCATGGCCAGGAGTTGTAAGAACAGTAACAAGTTTTGTATTATCAACTGTAAAAGAAACCACAATAATAAACATTTAATTGGAGAAATAATGGCTAAATCGAGGTTAGAGTACATTTGGCTAGATGGTTATCAGCCAACACAAAAAATGAGAAGTAAAACCAAAATTGTAGATAATTTTGATGGAACTGCTGAAGGAGCACCACTTTGGGCTTTTGATGGTTCATCTACAATGCAAGCGCCGGGTGGTTCATCAGATTTATTATTAAAACCCGTTCGCGTTTTTATTGATCCGGCAAGAGCAAATGCATATTTAGTTATTGCCGAAGTTTTAAATCCGGATAAAACACCGCATCCGACAAATGGAAGAGCAACAATTAATGATGATGATCATGATTTCTGGTTTGGATTTGAGCAAGAATATGTTCTTTGGGATTTGGATCACCATACACCTTATGGTTTTCCGGCGCCAGGATATTTTCCTCCTCCGCAAGGACCATTCTATTGTTCAGTCGGTGCAGAATATAATGTTGGTCGCGATATAGTTGAAGAACATGTTGATCTTTGCATTTCTGCCGGAATTAATATTGAAGGAATAAATGCAGAAGTTATGAAAGGTCAATGGGAATATCAAATTTTTGCAAAAGGTGCTAAAGAAGCTGGTGATCAGCTTTGGGCTGCAAGATATTTAATGGAAAGAATTGGTGAAGCTCATAATATTAGAATTAACTTAGATCCCAAACCAGTTACCGGGGATTGGAATGGTTCCGGAATGCACACAAATTTTTCTAACTCAACTTTAAGAACTTGCGGAAGTAAAGAAACATACGCAAAAATATGTGAAGCATTTGGAAGTCAAGAAGCAATTGAAAGACATATTGCAGTTTATGGTGCAGATAATCATTTACGCTTAACCGGAAGACACGAAACTCAATCAATTGATAAATTTAGCTACGGAGTTTCCGATCGCGGTGCATCAATTAGAATTCCAATTGGAACGGTAGAATCCGGTTATAAAGGTTGGTTAGAAGATAGAAGACCAGCTTCCAATGCAGATCCATACAAAGTTTCTGCGGAAATTATTAATACAGTTAAAGGCGTTAAATTATAATATTTCCAAAATAAGTAATTACAAAAAACCCTCAGTAAATTGAGGGTTTTTTATTTTATGCAAAAATTTTATCAAATTTACGAAACAATATTTTTATGCAATTTCACTTTTCTTTCTGAATTTTTCTTCATTCTTAAATTCAACATTTCTACTCCGACCGAAAACGCCATTGAAAAATAAATGTATCCTTTGGGAATATGAAAATCAAAACCTTCGCCAACAAGTGAAACTCCAACCAAAATTAGAAAACTTAAAGCCAGCATTTTAATTGTTGGATGAGAATCGACAAAATCACCAAGTGATTTTGCGGAAACCATCATAATTATTACTGCAATAATTATTGCTAAAATCATTACTTCAACATGTTCAGCCAATCCAACTGCTGTTATTACAGAATCCAAAGAAAAAACTATATCCAAAATTGCAATTTGAATAATTATACTAAAAAAACTTGAAACTGCTTTATTGCTATGATGTTCGGTGGCACCTTCCAAACTATTATGAATTTCATGAGTGCTTTTTGCCAGTAAAAATAATCCGCCAATAATTAGAATTATATCTCTTCCGGAAATATCGTATTCATAAATTGTAAATAAAGATTTTGTTAAACCCATAACCCAAGTAATTGAAAGAAGCAGTAAAATACGGGTTATCATTGCCAAAGCTAATCCTATAGTTCTTGCTTTGTTTCTTTCTTTATCCGGCAATCTTCCAACAAGAATTGATATAAAAATTATATTATCAATTCCTAAAACAATTTCCAAAGCGGTAAGTGTTAACAAAGCAATCCACGCTTCTGGTGCAAATATCCATTCAAGCATAATATTCCTTAATAATTTTAATGGTTATACTTTTGTATTAAGATCAGCAAATTTATAAAAATTTTAGGTGATTAAAATATTGTTATTACTATATTTATGTTAATAGTTCTAATATTTTTGAATTTAAAGAAATTAAGTGTTTCAAAACGTAATTTTTTTTAGAAAAATAATTTTTACAATTCTAAATTTTATGAAATTAAAATCAATAATTATTTTCTTAATATTTTTTTTATCAGCAAGTATTTTTGCACAAAACATTTATGTTTGCGAAAGTTATACAGATCAAGGAAATCCAATTGGAATAATAAATATTTTGGGAATCGGAACTATTAAAAAATCAGTTAATATTTTAATTGATAATGAGAAAAAATTGGATTCCGACATTTTATATCTATTTATTGATAAACTAAATGATGGAAAATTTTCTCCGTATGACAGCAAAATATTAAAAGTTGAAAAAGAAAAATTCTGGGCTTCAATAAAATATGAATTTAAAGAAACTGGCGTTTACGAAATAAGCTTTTTAAACTCTTCAGAAAAAAAACTTGCCAATTCAAAATTTGAAGTAAAATATGAAAATGAAGCCGGAGGTTCGGGACGAGCATTATTTATTTTTTGCGATATGATTGTAAATGATAGACCAGTAAATCCAATTTCGCAGTTATCATTATCAGAAAAAAATGGCGAAACTTACGTTTTTATAAATAATTACGTAGCTTTTAGCACAGATAAAATTATTGTAAAAATTTGGAAAAGAACTGAAAATAAGTCAGAATACAAAGAACTTATTTCAACAAAAAAGTTTAAAGTTAGACCCAAATGGTCAAAAACATTTTTTAAACTTACTTTTGATGAAATTGGTGATTATAAAATTGATGTAAATGATAGTAACAATAAATTAATTGTTTCAAATATTTTAGACGTAACAGAGTAGAGGGAAAAATGAAAGGAATAATACTTGCCGGCGGTGCTGGTACGCGTTTGTTTCCAATAACAAAAGTTTACAGCAAACAATTGGCATTGTTATATGATAAACCTCTAATTTATTATCCGCTTTCAATTTTAATGCTTGGCGGAATTAGAGATATTTTAATAATTTCGGATGAAAATACAATTCCGCATTATCAAAAATTATTTGATAATGGAAATTTTATTGGAATGAATATAAGTTATGCAGTTCAAAATGCTCCAAACGGAATTGCCGAATCTTTTATAATTGGTGATAAATTTATCGGCGCTGATAGTGTAACTCTAATTTTAGGTGATAATATTTTTTATGGAAAATTAGATTTCCTCTATAAGGCTTTAGAAAATCATAAAACCGGAAGTACAATTTTTGCATACCAAGTTAATGATCCCGAGAGATACGGAATTATAGAATTTGATAAAAATGGTAAAGCAATTTCAATTGAAGAAAAACCAAAATTGCCAAAATCTGATTATGCAATTCCAGGTTTATATATTTACGATAATAAAGTAATTGATATTTCGAAAAATCTAAATCCATCCAAACGCGGAGAATTAGAAATTACAGATGTAAATAAAGTTTATTTAGATAATGAAGAATTGGATGTTGTAAAAATTGGTCGCGGTGTTGCCTGGCTTGATACCGGAACACCGGAAGCACTTTTGCAAGCTTCAAATTTTTTTGGTGTAATTGAAGATAGACAAGGTTTAAAAGTTGCGTGCATTGAAGAAATTGCATTTAAGAAAAATTTTATTTCTAAAAATGAATTAGTTGATTTGATTAATTCTTACCCAAATTCCAGTTACAAAGAATATCTTACAAAATTTTTAAAATCATTAGATTAGTCAAAATTGCTGGCAGTCGGTTTTATTTTAGGAGTCACCGGCTGCCATATTTTCCGAACAGTTTATTATTTAATCAGGTTCATTTTTTTGATTTGAGAGAAATCATTGTTGATATCAAGTTTATAGATGTAAGTACCGCTTGCAAGCTTTGAACCATCTATACTAATTTCATGTATTCCGGCATTTAGTTCTTGGTCTACTACTGCCAATACTTTTTCTCCCAATATGTTATATACTTCCAATCTTGCATTTCCGCTCTCTTTCATCTTTATCTCTACTTTTGTACTCGGGTTAAACGGATTTGGATAATTCTGACTTATTCCATATTCACTCGGTATGGTTTCTTCATCTGTTGTTTCTTCTTTTACATCAGATGTAGAACTTATTCCATAAATCTCTGCTTCCCATACATTTGACCATTTACCCGGATTATTCGTTGTGCCAACTATCTCTAACTCTACATATCTTCCTTCTACTCCATCACTTATTATTGCTTCACTCCATTCCGTACTATCTGATTCTATTCCACTTAATACCTCGGTCCAATTTTCCTTATCCTCTGATACTTTTACATTATACTGATACGTTCTTCCTTTGTTAAAATAATAAAATGAAAATCTTGTCTTCTTTATTACTTTCTTCTCTCCCAAATCAAATACTAATGATGATGGTATTGTTTGTGTTGCCCATCTTGCATATTCTTCTCCATCATCATATCCTTTCCCATCTACCACACCCGTTGCCGTTGTGTTGGTATCTGTTGTTGAACTTGCATATACTTCCTTTATCTCTAATTTATCTTCCTTTTCTTCTTCTTCCTCTTCTTCATTTCCTTCTATAACTGTAAATATACTTACATGACTTTCCGGATTTGTGATGTTCTCAAAATTCTTCCCCGTTATTATCGTGCTTACCGTTCCCTCAAAATCCCACTTTATCCCTAATAAGTTTATCTTACTTAAGTCTATTTTTCCCGCAAGTTCAAACTTCCCGACTAATGTTTTCTTTGTGATTATATCATTTCCTATAAACGAGACAAATGTTAGTTCTGTGGTTCCGTCTATGTTTTCTACTCCTACGTACAAATCTGGTGAATTCAGCAGTTCTGAACTTCCTTCCACATAACTTAATTTCAGACTTGCCAAATCTATACTTTGATTTATACTAAGCGCACATTGATAGCTTGTTAACTCAAAGGCTTCTCCTACATTCTCTATATATACACTCGCTCCTATACTGCTATCGCTTATTACTGTTAAATCTTGGATCGTCATCTTGTAAATTGGCTGAGCGTTTATTACTGTTAAAAGGAATAATGAAATAATGAAAACTAATCTATATAAATTGTTAAATATTGCTGACATTTTATTCTCCAGAAACTTAAAATCTGGAAGAATATTTCAGCAATAATGCCAATTAATATACGTTTGTCTTAAATCACAACTATGTTACGATTTTTAAATATTTTCTAATTATTTAATCTTGCCAATATTATATGTGTAATATCAAATTGGTGAAATATAAATTGACAATAAAAAATAATTTGCGGGAAAAGCGAGGAATTGATCCATTTAACCAATGCAACTTTTTTTGACATTGCAAATAATGTAGCATTGGTTTATCAATGATTTTGACTTAACTTCCTGAAGTTATTTTAGAGAGGACCAACAAGATCACAAAAATTATTAAAAATATTGCAACCCATTTTTGAGCGTTTGTCATTTATTTACCTTGCTTACTTATTTCGTTAATAATTGAATTTTCATAATATTTTTTATACTTGGATATTGCATCAAAAATTGATGAAGCAATTTCTTTTTGTCCAGATTTACTTCCTAAATATTTTGCATCATTTTTATTTGAAATAAATCCGGTTTCTACAAGAACACTTGGCATTGAAGCGCCAACAAGAACTAAAAATCCGGCTTGTTTTATTCCGCGAGTTGGAATTTTAATTTGATTTTTCCATTCTGTATTTAACATATCCGCAAATGATTCCGAATATCTCATATTTGATGCATGCGCCATACTTACCAAAATAAAATTTTCGTCTGTTAGTTTTTGATATCTATTAGGATCATCTTCCAAACTAATTACACTATTTTCAAATGCAGCTATATCTATTGCTTCTTTTGTTCTTCCGGGTCTTAATAAATAAGCTTCTATTCCGCTTGCATTTGTTGGTTTTTTAGGAGTTGAATTGCAATGAATTGAAATAAATAAATTTCCTTTATTTTCGTTTGCAATTTTTCCTCGTTTATATAATTCAACAAACTGGTCTGTGTTTCTTGTGTAAACAACTTTTACATCTTGTAAATTATTTTTTATTAATTCACCTAATTCTTTCGCAATAGCTAAATTTACATCTTTCTCTTTTAAGCCATTTATTCCAATTGCGCCGGGATCTTTTCCGCCATGACCCGGATCTATTACAATTACATCAAATTTCCATTTTTTAATTTCATCAGAATCTAAATTTACATTTTCTGTTTTTAGATATTTATTATGTATTGAAACCAATACTTCATTAATTTCTTCATCATAAAATACTTCATAATTATCAAATCCTCCTTTCAATTCTAATTCTAATTGCGGATTTCCATTTACATATTTTATCTGCAAATCGCTTATCAATCCGGAAGATTTAAAATTACTAGCTAAACTATTATCAATAGTAATATTTGAAAAAAATAAATATAGTTTATTGTCTTTAATTGAACTTGCCGGTTCTCTGATTGCTCTTTTTGTTCCTAACCTTAATAAAGTTCCGTTTGCTTTGTTTTCAATTTTTGCTGAAAAAATATCATACTTTACATTTGTTACATCAATTAAATTTTCATTCCAGTTTACAAGATTTTTTGTATCAATATTTTCGTTTTTTACCGATACTAAATTTGAGTTTTCATTATATACCAATTCCATTCCCGAGCCGTAACTCAAATATTTCAAAGCATATTTTATGGGAATTACAATTTCGGAATTTTCAATTCTTGCAGAAACCGGCATTTGAAATACTTGATGCTGATTACTTTTTTTGGAAGTTAAAATTACAAATTGATTATTTATCGTAAATTTTAATTTGTAATCTTTAAACTTAATTTCAAATTTTTGATGTGTTTCATTGAAAAAGAAATTTGCTGAAAATGCTTCAGCTATTGATTTGGATGAAACGTACTGAATTCCTCTAATTTCAACGGATGGAATTTTTCTTTCGTATTTACCAATTTTTATTGATAAATCTGATGCAAATCCAAAATCTGAAAATTGCAATAATAAAAAGATTAAAAAAATATTTACTTTTTTGTTAATCACATCAACCTATAAATGGAATTATAAATCCGGATTTTTTCTTATAGTTTACAAACTTTTCTTTAAAATGTTTCTCAAGTAATTTATCTTCAAAAATTGCGCGCAAAATAAATAACGGAAGTTCAATAAGAAATACCATCGGAATTATTAAATATCCCATTATTGCAATTCCAACGCCTAAATCGCTTAAAATTTGACTCAAATATTGCGGATGTCTGATGTATTTATAAAATCCGTTTGTAATTAAATTATGATTTTTAAATATCAAAATATCTTGAGCATAAAATTCGCCTAACGATTTGAAACTTCCCACTTGAACCCAAGAAAATATTATGAAAAATATTAAGCCAATAATTCTAATAGTATAAAATTCTTCTTTAATTTCATTCTGAAAAGTTCCTAAATTAAAAACTGCGGCAATAGCTAAAATCAAAATTCCCGCCGAAACATTTGGCGGATATTTTTGAAGATAAGTTTTTGGTCGTTCTACAACATTCGAAAGTTTCGATTTCATTCCCTTTTTTGCCGCCGCCATATTTGCGCTCATTGAAACAAAAAGGTTTATTGCAACAATAATATTAATTGGATCCATTTTTCTGCAAAATTCCTAATAATTATTTACCAAATATAACAACTTCAAATAAATAATTTAACATAATTAACAGCAATTCTTTAAGTGCGAACCTTTAATTTTTCAAATAAGTTCCGATGATATATTATTGATAATAAATTTCATTGAACGTGAATACCGGACAAACTTTAATTACAATAGCAGCAATGGCTTTACTTTCTTCTACAATTTTAAATGTTAACAAAAATTCTTTGTCAACTTCGCTTTCAATGTCTGAAACAAAATATAAAATTTTAGCAGTTTCTTTAGCTAATACAATAATCGAAGAAGCAACCAGCAAATCTTTTGATGAAAAAACCACCGAAAACAATCTTGTAATAAATACAAATGAATTATCATCAACTTTAAAAGCTGATACCGGTGAAAACCTTAGAAAATTGTTTGATGATTTTGATGATTACAATAATTACCACGAAACCACAGACGCAGATTCTACTTACGATTACGCAACAATGAATATTTTCTGCAATGTAAAATATGTAGATCCTTTCGCTTCATTAGATTCCGTAAATTATAATACTTGGCATAAAAGAATAACCGTTACAGTTAGCAGTCCCTTTTTTAATGAAGGAACGGAAACTATTACTTTATCAAAAATAATCAGCCATTATTATTTCAGATAATTCTCAAAAAAAATCGTTTGTGATATAGATCAATATTTACCTTTTTATGTAAAAAGATAAGGCATCCAATATCATTTTATTTGATTCACATTAATGCAAGTTTTTAAATCATTTGTTTATTGCGCAAATTATATGATTATAAAATTTATTTGGCTGGCATAGTAATTGAATCTTAAATTTTCCAAATACTTGAGAATTTTATGAATACCGGACAAATGTTAATTTCAATTGCTGCAATGTTGCTGCTTTCGCTTGTAATAATTAACGTAAATAGAAATTCGTTAACTAATACAAAAAATATGGATGAAACAAAATATGAAATTTTAGCCGTTTCTTTAGGAAACGCAATAATTCATGAAGCAATAAGCAAACCATTTGATGAACAAACTGCAAATAATAACGTTATTAATGATGAAGATGAATTAACTGTTTCTTTAGGTAGTGAAAGTGGAGAATTAAATCGTAAAGATTTTGATGATTTTGACGATTATAATAATTATACGGAAAACACAAAAAGCGATTCAACAATTATTTCGGCAGATTTTACAATTAAATGTAAAGTTTTTTATGTGGATCCTTCGGTTTCGTTAGATTCGGTAAGTAATAGAACTTACCATAAAAGAATTGAAGTTTTGGTTACAAGTCCGTTTTTAAATGATGGACAAGATGGTATAAAATTATCAAAAATAAATAGTCACTTTTACTTCAGATAGAGGTTTAAATGGGATTTAGCACATTAATTGATATACTTGGATCAACATTAGTCGGCGGATTAATTCTTCTAATATTATTTAGAATGAATGATTCTTCCGTTGAAAACAGCTATTTAAATAGCGGAGAAATGATTGTTCAAAGTAATTTACTTTCTGTTATTGAATTACTTGAACATGATTTTAGAAAAATCGGTTATTGCGAAGATTATGATAAAATCCCAAATCCGGCAGTAGCAATTATTGAAGCAACAGATACAAGCATTTCATTTAGAACTGATGTTGCACAATCGCAAGCAGTTCAAACCGGAGATGGAGAAGTTGATATTCTTAAATATTGGGTTGGTTCACCAATTGATTCTGATGTAATGGGAACGCCAAATCCTAAAGACAGAATATTATACAGACAAGTAAACAGTGAAACTCCGCTTTCGGCAAATTTAGGAATAACGCAATTTAATTTAAAATATTTTGATGATGACGGAGAAGAAATTCTCGCAATGCCGGCAGCACCTCCACTTGGAATTATTACTTTACAGATTGATGTAACGGTTGAAAATACTGCTTCTTACGGAGATGCCGCCGATGAAGACGTTTACTCAAAAGACAAAAGTGCGTTTTGGCGACAAATTAGATTATCTGCACCCGGATTAAGTATAAGATAAAGGAGAAAAAATGGGCGGAAAAGCAATATTATTAGTTGTAATTGCATTTAGTTTAATGTTTTCAATTGTAAATTTCAATTCTTCTAATACAACAACTCGAGCCGTAGAAAATCTTTCGGAATATTATTCAAAAACCAATCTGCAAAATATTGCCGCAAGCGGTGCAAATATGGCTGCAAATATTATCTTCAAAGACCCAACTTGGACCGGCAGTTTTGATAAATTACCTTTTCAAGGTGGATTTATTGACATCAATGTAACAAAATTTGCGGTTGATAAAATAAAAATTACATCAACCGGATATTTAACCGGAATTTACAACAGTGAAATTGGAGAAGATACATCTCTTGTTAAAATTGTTTTGGAACCAAGCAGTTATTCAAAATTTGGATATTATACAAATAAATGGCCCTCCGGCGGTTATTTAGTAACCGGAGACACTATTGATGGTCCATTTCATACTCAAGGTAAATTACTAACTTTAGGTTCGCCGGTTTTTACTGGTAAGGTAACTACAAAAGATGGAATAACTTCAATCGGTGATGTTTATGGATATGGTGCGGCAGATCCAGAATTTTTAGCAGGTTATGAATCGCCCGTTGATGTACCATTCACACTTAACACAACAAAAATTAAAGATGCCGGAAATTATGATGGAAAAATTTTCCAAGATGCTTCCGGAAATGCATTAGATGTAAAATTAGTTTTTTCTGATGATGGAAGTGAAATTGGTGTTGTTCAATATAGTACTCGTTTAACCGGAACAACTACTTGGAGTACACCGGTAAATGCTAAATTAGATACACTTGCGCCAAACGGCGTAATTTGGAATACAAAAGGAAATTTATATTTATCTGGCACAGTAAACGGAAAATATACAGTTGGAACCGGAAAAAGCGGCACCACAAACGGATATGTTTATTTAGAGGATGATATTGTTTACAGAGATTCCCCGCTTATTAGTGATCCATCAAATCCAGGTTATACAATTACAAATCCAGCATGCGAAGATATGCTTGGAGTTGTTGCGGAAAAACAAGTTGTAGTAAAAGATAATGCTGCAAACAGAAGCAGTATAAATATTCATGCATCATTGTTTAATTATGATGGCGGAATTACGGTTGAAGGTATTAGTCCTTACTTACCTAACATGGGAACAATGAGAATACTTGGTGGATTAATTGAAAATGAAGCACAAACAACAGGTTATACAAATGGCGCGGGTTATCGACAAGTAATTAGATTTGATAAGAGATTTGAAACAACAACTCCGCCATATTTCCCAGCAACAGAAACTTACGAAATTGTTTCTTGGTTTGAATAAATATATTTAACAAAATAAAATTTTATAGACTTCTGAAATATTCAAAATGTCATTCCCGTGAAAACGGGAATCTATTGAATTCTCGCTGGATTCCCACTTTCGTGGGAATGACAAGTAATATTAACTTAATTTTTCAGAAGTTTCTTTAAATAAATCCAACTTCTTAAAGAATTTGGATTTTTAATTTTAAACAAAACTTTTACAAAAATTTGATGTATAATTAAACAATTAATTTTAATTTCAATCTGATGAAAAAAATAATAATTATACTTCTCACACTTCAATCAATTTTTGCGCAATCCAAAATTTTAATTCCAATGGATTTAACACAGACGGATCACCTTAAAGCATACGGAATTACTTTTAATGCTTTGAAGAAAAATCTTAAAGCCGATTGGTTGCTAAATTATAAAGGCGGGTCGTTCGTAATTGATTATTCAGAAAAAATTGTGCTTGATTGCCAAATTAGAAATATAACTTATCAAGTTTTAGATATTAGCTCAGTTGCAGATATTTATTCTTTTGTGCAAAGCAATGATCAAAATATGGATGTTGTGCGATTAGAAAAAGCTCCCGAAATTGCAGTTTATGTTCCGCCGGGATTTCAGCCATGGGATGATGCCGTAACTTTAGCTTTGGAATATGCCGAAGTTAAATATGATAAAATTTGGATTGAAGAAATTCTTACCGGAAAATTGGAAAATTATGATTGGCTTCATCTTCACCATGAAGATTTTACGGGACAGTTTGGAAAATTTTATTCAAGTTATGCCGGCGCAAGATGGTATCAAGAAAATCAGCATATTTATGAAAATGAAGCAAAAAAATTAGGCTACCATAAAGTTTCAGAAATGGAAAAAGACGTTGTAAAAACTATAAAAAATTATATTGGTCAAGGCGGATTTTTATTTGCAATGTGTTCCGCTACAGATAGTTATGATATTGCTCTTGCTGCTGAAAATGTTGACATTGTTGATAAAATGTATGACGGCGATGCGCCGGATCCAAATGCACAAAGTAAATTAAATTTTGCAAATACTCTTGCTTTCGAAAATTTTAAGCTGGAAATGAATCCGATGATTTATGAATACAGTGATATTGATATTGATATTATTGAAATTGGAAATGAACGAAATGATTATTTCACACTATTTGATTTTTCGGCAAAGTTTGATCCGGTTCCGACAATGTTAACGCAGAATCATGTAAATGTAATAAATGGTTTTATGGGACAAACAACAATGTTTCACAAAAAATTTATAAAAAGTTCTGTAACAATTTTAGGTGAGAGGGCAAATACAGATCAAGTAAGATATATTCACGGAAAATTTGGTAGAGGAACTTTTACTTTTTACGGAGGTCACGATCCCGAAGATTACCGTCATGCAGTAAACGATCCTCAAACAGAATTAAGTTTGTATAAAAATTCTCCCGGTTATAGATTAATTCTTAATAATATTCTTTTCCCCGCTGCAAAAAAGAAAGTTCAAAAAACTTAACAAATATTTTGGGAAAGTTAAAAAGATGTGATCTTTTTAAAAGTTTGCATCTTTGAATAAAACTTAATTTTCAATTCTCACTGGATACCCACTCCTGCCTGCCGCAGGCAAGTCCGTTGGAATGACAAACACAAATATTCGGATATTTCTAAAAATTATTTTTGTGATTATTTATTCTCTAAAATAAAATTTGTAATTGTTCTAAATAAGTGTAGAGTTGTATTTTCACCTTCATAAATTCCGTGTGATCTATTTGGGTAAGGAAAATACGAAAATAATTTATTGTGTTTAACTAATTCATTTACCAACATTTCACTATTTTGAAAATGAACATTATCATCGCCGGTTCCGTGAATTAAAAGAAGTTTTCCTTCAAGCTGATTTGCAAAAGTTATCGGCGATCCGTTCTTATAGGCTTCAGCATTGGTTGTAGGCAATCCCATATATCTTTCTTCATAAATTGTATCGTAAAGTTTTAAATCCGTAACAGGAGCAACGGCAACTCCGAATTTATAAATTTTAGGATATCTGAAAAGCATATTTAATGTCATTGATCCGCCGCCGCTCCATCCCCAAATTCCAATTTTTTCTTGATCAACAAATTTCCAATTTAAAATTTGTTCGGCAGCTTTTGCTTGATCGTAAGATGAAACCACTCCAATTTTTCCGTAAATACATTTTCTAAATTCCTTCCCTTTCGGAGCCGGCGTTCCTCTGTTATCTATACTGATAATTATAAATCCATTTTGGGCTAACATATGATGCCAAATATTCATGCGTCCCCATTTATCTAAAACTGTTTGACTTCCGGGTTCTCCATAAATATAAAATAAAACCGGATATTTTTTGTTTTCATCAAAATCCTGCGGAAGAATTTTATAACCATCCAAAGAATATGTGTTATCAATTTCTACGGTAAAAAACTCTGCCGGGCTAATATTTAATTTTTCTAAATTTTTTCTAAGCTCATCATTATCTTGTAAAATTCTAACAATTTTGTGATTGGGTAAACTTATTAATTCCGTTTTTCCCGGATCATTAATTGTTGAAAAATTATGAATTGCCCATTTATAATTCGGCGAAATATTGTATGTGTTTGTTCCGGTATTTTCTATCGCAGTAATTAATTCTGATTTTTCATTTCCGAAAATTGATTTTTTGTAAAGGTATTTTTGCGTTGAATTATTCGGAGAAGCTGTGTAGTAAACAAAATTATTTTTTTGATCAATTCCGGAAATTTCAATTACATCAAAATTTTCATTTGTGTTATTTTTGATTTCGCTTCCATCTCGCGAAATTAAATAAATTTGGTTCCATCCGTTTTGATCGCTGAGCCAAGTAAAATATTTTCCATTATCAAACCATTTGATATCATCAACAACTTCCACCCAAGCAGATTCATCAATCTCCGTATATATATTCTTTGCTTCACCGGTTTTAAAATTTGCTAAATAAATATAATTGTGATTCTGCAGTCTATTTAATTGTTGAATTAATAATTCCGAAGAAGATTCCGCCCAATTCATTCTTGCAATGTAATTATTTCTCGGATCGCCGGGAATATTAATCCATTTTGTTTTCTGATTTGAAATATCAACTACACCAACTTTGCACGCTGAATTTTGTGTTCCAGCTTTTGGATATTGTACCGGAATTATTTTTGAGTAAACTGAATCTGTATAATTGATCATATTGAAAACACCAATGCCGGAAGCATCCAACTGCCAATATGCAATTTGCTTACTATCCGGGCTCCAACGAAATCCATTTTTCAATCCAAGTTCTTCTTCATAAACCCAATCAAAAGTTCCATTTATAATTGTAGCAGAGCCATCATTCGTAAGTTGAATTATTTTTTCATCTTCCAAATTTTCGACATAGAGATTATTTTCACTAACGTATGCAATAAATTTTTTATCCGGAGAAAAAGTTGCAAACATTAATGATGATGGTTTTGCATTACCGCCGATTTTTTTCAAGTTCCAATTTTCTAAATTCAATACCCAATAATCGCCGCGAGTGTTTGTTCTCCAAACTCTTTTTGTATTTGTAAAAATCAAAAGGAGTTTTAAATCATCAGAAAATGAATAATCGTGAATTCTTAAAGGTTCATTAAAATTTTGCGGAATTAATTTTTCACTTTTTACAATAACTGTTGTATCACCGGTTGCAACATCGTATTTAACTAATTGCTGTCCTTTCCCTTTCCATTCAAGCGTTGTGTAACTATCGCCATTTTCAAACCATTCAATTTTTCCTAATCTGCCGGAAGCAAATTCCATTGAATTAAAAATTCTATCAATGGTTAATTTGTTTTCATTAATTGTTTGGGAAAAACTTATAGAAAAAGTTATAAACAGAAATATCCCAATTGATTTAAGTTTCACAATAACTCCTAAAATTTTTAAAATAAATTTTGTTTAACAATTTTACACTTTTGGGTTTTAAAATATTTTTAATATTATAAATGTATAATTTGAGAATAAATGCAAAACTAAATTACTTTTAGAAATTAACAAAAGAAATTCAAATCCATATTTAAAAACGAAAGGAAAAATATGCTTAAAGATCACCCAAAGGGAATTATGGTAATGTTCACAACTGAAATGTGGGAACGTTTTGGCTTTTATATATTAATGGCAATTTTAGTTTTGTATATGGATAATGAATTTGGCTGGAGCGACACTGTAAAGGGCGATCATTACGGTGCATTTTTGGGATTGGTTTATTTTATTCCGCTTCTTGGTGGATATTTGGGTGATAAAGTTTTAGGACAAATAAACACAGTTTTTACCGGATCAATATTTATGTTTTCCGGTTATGTTTCGTTAGCACTTTCTTCAGCCGATCAATTATTCTCTTTTTATTTAGGATTATTTTTAATTGCATTTGGTACCGGAATTTTCAAAGTAAACATGGCAGTATTGGTAGGAAATTTATATAAGGAAAAAGTTCATTTAAAAGATGCGGGATTTAATATCTTCTATATGGGAGTTAACGTTGGTGCAACTGTTGCACCATTAGCCGCAACTTTATTGGGATATTTATTTAATGATTATCGAATGTCATTTTGGGCAGCAGCAATTGGAATGTTAATTTCTATAATTACTTTTTATTTAGGAAAAGATAAACTTTTAACTGCGGATGTAAAGCAATCGCAAAAAACCGATAGTAAAATTGTTCACCAAGAAATTTCTACTTCAGAAACAAAAGCACGAATTATTGCGTTAAGTATGCTTTTTACAATTGTAATTTTTTTCTGGATGGCATTTTATCAAAACGGATTTGCATTAACTTTATTTGCAGAAAGATCAACAAAAATTTATGATTTACTTAGACCCGAAACTTATCAATTTTTTAATCCGTTTTTCATTTTGGTTTTAACTCCATTATTGCTCACATATTTTGCAAAACTTAATAAAGTTGGAAAAGAACCAAGTACACCGGTAAAAATTTTCATTGGAATGATGATCATGGGAATTTCAATGCTGGTAATGGTTTGGGCATCATTAGAAGGAGGAAACAGCGATTCAAATATTATGTCCCCGGCTTGGTTAATTTCAACTTATCTTGTTGTTACAATGTCGGAAATTTTAATTTCCCCGATGGGATTATCTTACGTTTCGAAAGTTGCTCCACCAAAAATTCAAGGATTGATGATGGGCGGATGGTATTTGGCAACATCAATCGGCAGTTATCTTTCCGGACAATTAGGAAAATATTACAGCGATTTTGCACATCACGAATATTTTTTAATTTTAACCGGAATTTTAATTTTTTCGGCAGTTCTTGCTTTGTTAGCGATGAAATATTTAAAACGATTTGCAAACTAAGTTTTTGAAAAAACATTATTGCATTTATTTTCGGAATAGAAATAAACTAGTCATTCCCGAATGTCTTAATCGGGAATCTATTTTTGATAAAGAATTAATGTTTATTTAAAGAATCCATCAAACAAAAAATGAATCTTACTTTCACGGAAAAATTATGAAAAAAGTAAAATTAAGAAATAGCGAAAAAGAATTTATAGTTGGTAAAATTGTTTGCGTCGGCAGAAATTACGCAGATCACGCAAAAGAATTAGGGAATGAAATTCCAAAATTTCCAATAATATTTTTAAAGCCGCCATCAACATTAATTTATGATGGAGATTCAATAGTTCATCCCGAATATTCTAATGAATTACATCATGAAGTCGAATTAGTTTTGCTGATTGGAAAAAAAATTAAGAATGCAAATCTTGAAGAAGCAGAAAATTCTATTATTGGTTACGGAGTTGGATTAGATATGACTTTGCGCGATCTTCAAAATGAATTTAGAAAAGAAGGTACTCCGTGGACATTAGCAAAAAGTTTTGATACATGCGCAGTAATTTCAGATTTTATTTCTTCTGAAGATTATACTTTAACCGGTGATGAAAATATTCAATTATTTTTAAACGGAAAACCTCAGCAAAATTCAAAAGTAAATAAAATGATTTTTTCACCAACTGAAATTGTAAAATATATTTCCGAAAGAATGACTTTGGAACCGGGAGATTTAATATATACCGGAACGCCGGAAGGCGTAAGCAAAGTAGAAAGAGGTGATATTTTAAAATCTTCAATTTCAAACATTGCAGAACTTGAAAATAAAATAGAATAAAAAATAAAGGAATAATTAATGAAAGAATTACTAACTATGGGTTTATTATTATTTATGATTTCTTCCGCAACAGTAAGCTGCCAAAGCAATGAAAATAAAGATGATTTTAATTTAACTGTTTCTGAACTCAAAGAAAAAATGAAAACAGATGAGTCTTTGGTAATTTTAGATTGCAGAACTCCGCAAGAATTAACAAGCGAACTTGGACAAATTGATGGCGTTATAAATATTCCCGTTCAAGTTTTAGATCAAGAAATAAATAAATTAGAAAAATATAAAAACAATAATATTGCTGTAATTTGTCGCTCGGGTAACAGATCTGTTTTTGCAACAAAAATTTTACAAGCTAAAGGTTACAAAGCTAAAAATGTTTTAGGTGGAATGATAGCGTATAGAAAATAATTTTATCTGAATGTAGAGACGTAACATGTTACGTCTCTACTGTATAATTTTTATTTTAGCAACATCATCTTTTTAGATTGCACAAAATTTGTCGCTTCAATTCTATAAATGTAAACTCCGCTTGCTAAATTTGATCCGTTAAATGTTGTTTCATATTTTCCGACTTTCATGTTTTGATTTACCAAATCACTAATTTTTTGTCCGAGAATATTATAAATTGAAATTTTTACTTTACCTTCTTTAGGTATTGAAAAATTTATATTTGTAGTTGGATTAAATGGATTAGGATAATTCTGACTTAATTCAAATTTATTTGGAATTTTTTCATCATCTGAAATATCTGATAGAAAATCTGTGTTAAATGTATAAACATCAGTTAATTGAATTGGATTATCGTATTCAATTGTTACAACATCACCCAAATGATAATTTGTACCATAAAATACCAAAACCCAAGTTGCTAATTCATTGTACTGATCGGGACCATTATTTACTTGAATAACTTGATTTGGATTATACGGAGAATTGACAATTATTCCATACATTCTGTTTGATAAATTCCATGAATAAAACGGATTTTGAGATCCATATCGCACTCTATCACGATAAGTCAGATTAACTTGAAATGGATTATTTGGATCTTCAACATTCCAAACTTCGAAAGGAATTCTAATTAAAAACGGTTCAGCAACTCCCGGATTTGGATTTAAAGGATTTGTTGCCAATGAAGTTGCATTAATCATTGTGAAACAAGTCGCAATTTGTCCGCCTTCTTTTACAAAAATTATTTTTTGTCCGTTTACTTCAATACTATCCCAAACTCCGGTAAATCTTAATTCATAATCTTGAATTAATTGACTTATATCATTTGTACCAACATTAAAGTTATCAATTGCCCTACTGGAAACAACACCACCAAAAACTGTATAATTTACAATTGAAATATAATTTGTATTTGTAACGGGTTGTGTTGATAAATAACTTAATCCTGAAGGTGAGTTTAACTCTAGATTTGAAAATTCAATTGGGGAATCAAAACTTCCATTAACTTTTATGCTAAACCCATCAACAATTGGTTCATATCCATATGGCGCATCTTCTCCGGAATTAATATCTTTTCCATTTAGAATAGTTTCATAATCTAAAACAATTTTATTTTGGGTTTGATTTGATAAATACCAATATTTTTCTGTCTTTGTTTGATTTAAAATTTCTCCGGTTAAAGTTGCGGTTCCGGAAGCATGAATGATTCCATTTCCCAGATTGAAATATGTTGGATCACCAGACTCAGCATAGTATTTTGACCAGCCATCATCATAAATTTCATAATCTATAGAAAATGTGGGATCAATAAAATCTATATTAACAGAAAATATTTCATCTCCAGCAAAAATTCCATTAGTTGATGTGTCTTTAGAACCCCAAATCACTCTATTATTATTTATTATCGGAATAACTTCCCAAGAGGAATTATTTGCTTTAACATTTGATGCAGAATTAATTTTAACATTTGAGGGAAATGTAATACTTACTCCATCTGAATAATCATAATCAACAGCAACTAAATTTAAAATAAAATATAAGTTTAGTTTTCCGCTTTCCGCATAAACAGAAGGCTGTGGAATTATTGTAGAACCGGTTAAATCATTTGGTTTGCCAAGTGTTTTATTTAATGAATCGACTTTTTTCCATTCTCCGCTTTCATCCATGTAATAATCTTGAGTTCCAAATTTAATTTCATAAATATTTCCGGTAATTTTTGTCGGATCAATAATTTCAATTTCCGCACTTACATTTGAGTTGCCAATTGTTTGTTTTCCATGAAGAACATCTAAATATTTAAAACCATATTCATCCGGTTTAAATATTTTGCTCGCAACTTTATAAGAAGTCTCAATTACTTTATTGTCAGTTTCATTGTAAAAATATGATGAAATTCCGTAATAATAATTTTTCCCAATAAGCAAATTCATATCGTAATAATAATCTTTATCAATATAAAAATTATCTGGAATTCCCGAATTTGTACCTCTAATTATTATTGAATCATTTGCTTCATTATTTATTAGTGTTATGTTATCATTTATATCAAAGGTGTAAACCAGTTTATTAAAAAATTCTGCGCCTTGTTCATAATTTAGTTCAAATATTCTAAATCCTTGAAATTTATATCCGTAGTTTGAATAATTTTCAATTGTTTCGTTTGAGATAATATTCAACTTAAACTGTTCTTCGTTATCAGAATTTATAAATTCAATATCCGGAACGTATTGTTCAAATTCTGCCTGCATTGTATTTACATTATAATTTGGATAGTTTTCCTGTAAATGTTGCGCATATTCTTTTAGTGCTGTAATTGAATTAAGCCTATCAGTTCCGGTATTTGCAAATTCTGCAATTACAACTTCTTGGGTTTCTCCGGCAGCTAAATTAAATGATCCGCATGTAAATATTGATCTTCGATCACCTGGTGCTTGAAAAATCCCATCAATCCAACCTTCACCAATGATTGGATTACCGGCTAAAGTAAATTTCGTAATTTTCTTTGTTGTTGGATCAACTATAGGTTCTCCCGTCACTGGTATCAAGGCTTTCATTATATTATACATTTGAAAAGAACCATTTTGATAATCTCCCAAATTTGGATCGTGATAAGTTTGGCTTCCACCGATAAAATAAAATGAAGTACTAATATTCTGATTTTTAAAACCTGGTTTTAATTGTCCATCAAAAAAAGCAACACTTCCGGTTTCTTCAACAATTGGTCCTTGTAAAAATTGAAATCCAACAGCCGGAGAAATTGCACCATAAACTGCATCATCTTCATCCCCGTTATAAGAATACATTAAATTAAGTAATGTATCAAATCCAACAAAATCATCACCGGCATCTCCTAAATCTATATCAGCCCATTGTGAGATGTACATTTCTTTAAATTCTTTATCACTTTTATTTATCAATTTATATTTCTTAAAAATTACATCCTTAAAAACACCGGGTGCATTAAATCCCCAAATTGTAACTTGCATTTCAATTTTCATTGGATCGGAGCCATATAAACTTTGCGAAATAAAAGGATCAAAATCATTTGCAACATACCAAAGAGTTTGGTCAGCTCCGGGAACTCCGGGAATATCAATTTCCGGTTCGTAAATTCCGTTATTATTTTTATCTTCAAACGGAGCTCCAAATTCTGCCGGCCATTCATTCCAATCTTTTTCATATTGGGCACGAATTTCATCAATAGGTTTTTGTTCATCCTCAAATTCGGAAGATAGGGAAATAGTTTTATAATATTTTCTCACTCGGTAAACTCTAACGCTTTCATCATTTGGATCTTGAATAGTTCCATCATCAAAAACTTTTCCGCCAACTAATCCTTGAGAATATGTTGAACCACCAACACGAATTTCTTCATCAATTTTTGCTCCCCAAACTATACCAGATTCGAATACAGCTCTTTTATCAGTTCCCTTAGGATATTCAAATCCATTGTTCCCAGTCGGATCGATATCCGTATTTCCGTCATTGTAAAAAAATGAAGAAACATTATTAACATTGAATTTTGAAAAGTGGCTAATTGCAGATTTTTTGTTAACATTTTCTGTTTTGTTGATCGGCAATTTTTTTTGTGCTAAAAAGTTATTAGAAATAATCACAAGGATTAAAAACAGAAGAAGTTTTTTCATTTAAACCTCAATGTATTTAAAAATTTTTACTTTGAATAAGTTATAATTATCTCATTAAAAATCAATTGATTTTTTCAGTATCAAATTTTTAAGATGAAATAATTCTATTTATTAAGTTCTGCTTTATACAATTCCAAATTGCTTAATTGTTCTTCATCCAATTTCGGATATTCAATTTTAAGTTTTTTCAACTTATCAATTATAATTTCGGAAATTGCAAAACGTGTAAACCATTTATTATCGGCGGGAATTATATGCCACGGTGCATATTTTGTGTTGGTTTCGGAAATTGCATCTTCATAACATTTTTGATATTCATCCCAAAGTTCTCGTTCTTTCAAATCTGCAGAAGAAAATTTCCAATTCTTTGAGGGTTTTTCTAATCTTTCTAAAAATCTTTTTTTCTGTTCATCTTTGGAAACATTTAAGAAAAATTTTAAAACTACAGTTCCGTTTTGGGAAAGATGCTTTTCAAAATTTCTTATTTGTTCATATCTGTCTTTCCAAATATTTTTTGTTAAAAATTCTTGAGGAATTTTTTGTGTTTTTACCAAATCGTGAACTTTTACAACCAAAACTTCTTCGTAATATGAACGATTAAAAATTCCTATTCTGCCTCTTTCGGGCAAGGATTTTGTTGTTCGCCATAAATAATCATGATCAATTTCTTCAGTCGAAGGCTGTTTAAAACTAAAAACTTGTGTTCCTTGCGGATTTAATCCGCTCATTACATGTTTAATTGCGCTGTCTTTTCCGGCGGCATCCATTGCCTGAAAAATTAACAATAAACTGTACTCATTATGTGCATAAAATTTATCTTGAAGTTCCGCAATTATTTCAATGTTCTTTTTTAACTTTTTCTCAGTTTCTTTTTTTGATTTTAATTCTCCCGTAAAGTTTGGACTAAAATCTTTTAATTTTAATTTCTTTGCTTCCTTTACTTTAAAATCACTGATTTTCATTTTTTCCCTCATTTTACATGTAATAATTACTGATTAAAATTAAACTTTTTGAAATCTAATTACTAATTTTTTGTAAATATATAAAAATTAACTATTGCGCAATAATATTCATTTTACCAGAAATCAAATTTGTTTTTCCAGAATAAATAGAAATAAACTTAAATTAAATAAAATGTTCGATTTCAATTCAAAATCGCGACTTTAAATCAAACTTCAATAAGTATCCAAATCACATTTAAAAATATTATATCTAAATAATCGGATTAAAATATCGATAATAATACAAATAACAAGTTGGTTCGATTTTTGTATAATTAATGAAAATTTATTCCTCGGAGTCTTAATGGAAACCCTAAATTTAAGTACATTTATTAAAGCCGCTGATGATTTAGAACTTAGCAAATATAGGGTTTTGGCTGTTTTAAGAAATTATTCCGATTCTTTACACAAAAATAAACTTTACCCCGCTCTTGCAGAACTTATTTCCATCAAAAATGAACTTGAACTTTTAATTGAACAAATGTCTCTTTTTGATACGGAATTTATTTTAAATCTCAATTTTTCCGAATTTTCCGATAATTTTGATTCAGAACAACCAAGTAAATTTAATGATGCTGATTTGGATGTTGTTGCAGATTTTATAAGATGGGCTCTTCCGGAAATTAAAACTTCTATTTCCGAAGGAAAAGCAATTTTCGACTTTGTAGACGAAAATATTACACTTAAGGAAATTGGTGTAATGCCAAAAAATAAAGACGAAGGCTATTTTATGATTCAAGATTTAAAGCATGATTTGCTGAAAATCTACAAATTTGAAATGACTTTATTTTCTACTGCGGAAAATCCATTAAGAACCTTAAAAAGTAAGTTGGTTGATTTAATCAGTTTGAAAGCCCCGGAAGCAAATTCTCCGTTAGATATAAAACACAATTTGATTGAAAAATTCCCGGAATTACAAAATCCGGCAACATTTTATTTTGAATCTTCAATTGATTTTCCTTTTGCTGAAACAATATTGCCGGTTGCAAAAAGAAAACTTGTTAAAACTTTGGCAATGTAATTCATTTTAACTAATTCCTTGAAATTTAGTTTACTTTTCATAATTTTCGCTATTACTTAATTAATAATTTTATTATTTGGATTTGTTTTAAGTAATATTGTACCAATTAATTAAAAAAGTAAATGCAAAGAAAAAAATCTTACCAACAAGATTTAGAAAACCTTAAAATTTATTCCATTTATCTCAATTCTTCTTTAATAATTAGTGATATTAATAAAAATGCCGTTAGTTTGCTGGGATATAAAAAGAGCGAAATTATTGGCAAAACGTATTTTTTTCTTGTTGAAAAAACCGAACAAATATATTTAAAGGAATTATTTAAGAAATTTTTAAATAGTAAAAATCTTCAAATAAGTTTTGAAATAATAAATACAAAAAAAGATAATTCAAAAATTTGGATTAAAGCAACCGGAACAAAAATCAATTTAATAGATGAAATCAAAATTCTGCTTTCGTTTTCTGATATCACAAAAGAAAAAAAATATAATAGTTTGATTGAAGAATTGCATAATTGCTCACAAAATTTCAGTTTGGATTCAAAACAAAATATTAAAAATACCTTAAATACAATCGGCAGAATTTTAAATACAAAATTTTTATTATTTACAAAAAGCAACGGCGAAGTAATTTATAATTTTTCAAAGTTTAAAAATATAGACGAAGAAATTTGTTCATCGGAAATTATAAAAAGTATTTGCAGCCAAAAAATTTACAAATCAAGTAAAAACAATATTTATATAAAAGATTTATCAACATTAAATTTTGGCAAGCTAAACAATTTTATAAAATCAAATAAACTTAGAACATATTTTGGAAAAGTTGTAAAAACAGAAAATAAATATTTGGGAATGATTTGTGCTTTTTTCCAAAATAATTTTGTGCCGGATAAAATTGATTTTAAAATTTTAGATATTCTTAGCGCAACTTTTGCAGTTGAAGAAACAAAAATTAATGCGCAAAATGTTTCTTTGGAAAATGAAGTACGATTTAAAAGTTTGTTCGAAAATTCTACAATCGGAATTTACAGATCAACTCCGGCTGGAAAAATAGTTTTTGCAAATCCAAAATTTATAAGTTTATTGGGTTACGATTCGCTTGAAGATTTACAAAAAATTGATATAAATAAACAGCTTTATGTTAATCCCAAAAACCGAAGTGAATTTAGAAAAATTTTAGAATCCGAATATACAATTCACGGTTATTTAGAAAACTTAAAAAGAAAAAATGGTTCAATTGTATATATTAGAGAAAGTTCAAGAGTTATTAAAAATGAAATTGATGGAAACATTTTATATTACGAAGGAACTATTGAAGATATTTCAAATCAGAGAAAAATTGAAAATGTGTTAATTGAAAGTGAAGAAAAGTTTAGATCAGTTTTTCTATCAAGCGGATTTGGAATTTGTATAATTAATCCGAATAAAAAATTTATTGATGTTAATCCAAAATTCTGTGAAATTTTTGGATATACAAAAGAAGAATTATTGCAAAAAACATTCCTTGATATTACTCATCCGGATTTTATTGATTCAAGTAAAAAATTAGTAATGGAATTATTTAAAGGAACGCAAAAACAAATTAAGATTGAAAAAAAATATTTAAGAAAAGATGGAAAGGAAATTTGGGCATCGTTAACTGTAAATTTATTAAAAGATAATTCAAGCGGTAAAACAAATTTATTGGGAATTGCAGAAGATATAACGGCAAGAATAAATTTTATAAATGAACTTAAAATAAAAGATGAAATTTTATCTGCGTTAAGTTTTTCTACGGAAACTTTTTTAAAAACACTTGATTGGCAAGCGAATATTAGTGAAGTTCTTAAAAGATTAAGCGAAAGTTTAAAAGTTAACCGAAGTTACGTTTATAAAAATTCATTATCAAAAAACGGCGATGTAATTTTTGGATTAAAATATGAATGGGTTGATAAAAATATTAAACCCGAAATTAATAATCCTTCATTCCAAAATTTTTCATACAAAAAGTTTAATCTGAAAAACCTTTACGATGCTTTATTGAAAAATGAAATTTTTGTAATTAACACAAACGATATTTCCAATAACGAAAAAAACTACTTAAGCATAAAAGTTGAAAAAACAATAATTGTTGTTCCCGTTTACGAATCCGATTCTTTATGGGGTTTTATGGGATTTGAAGATTTTAATTGTGAAAGAATTTGGTCGCATCAAGAAAAGGAAGCGATTAAAACTGCGGGAAATTTATTTGGCGTTGCAATAAAAAGAAAAATATTTGAAGAAGAATTATTAAAAGCAAAAATTAATGCGGAAGAAAGTGAAAAATTAAAATCGCAATTTTTGGCGCAAATTTCTCATGAAATTAGATCTCCTATAAATTCAATTTTAAGTTTTACAACTTTGCTAAAAGAAGAAATTGATGGAAATATAAATTCCGAACTTCAATCAAGTTTTGAAATTATAGAATCTGCAGGAAACAGAATTACGCGCACAATTGATTTAATTTTAAACATGTCGGAAATTCAAACCAACACTTATGAATACATTCCGAGAAAAGTTGATATTTATGAAGAAATATTAATTCCGCTCGTAACGGAATTTCAAGGTGTCGCAATTTCAAAAGGAATAAATTTTCAGTTAATAAAAAAATCTGAAAATAATATTTTGGAACTGGATCCATACACGGTTATGCAAATTTTTGCTAATCTTTTGGATAATGCAATTAAGTACACGAATAAAGGAAAAGTAAAAGTTGAAATAAATAAAAACAAAAAAGGAAATTTAATTGTAAATGTTGAAGATACCGGAATTGGTATTTCTGCAAAATATCTTCCAAAATTATTTAAACCATTTTCACAAGAAGAGCAAGGCTACACAAGAAAATTTGAAGGCAACGGATTGGGTTTGGCTCTCGTTAAAAATTACTGCGAATTAAATAATGCAGAAATTTCCGTAACGAGTAAAAAAAATATTGGAACAATTTTTAAAGTTTGTTTTAATTAAAATTTAAAAATTCTGCACAACTCAATCATTTTAAATTTTTATCAAATTTTAAATAAACTAAAAAATAATTGAGACTTGTGAAATTGTTCTCGTCATTCCCACGAACTTGCCTGCGGCAGGCAGGAGTGGGAGTCCATTAAGAATTCAATAGATTCCCGTTTACACGGGAATGACATTCCGTATATTGCAATAATTTCAAATTATTATATGTCACACTAAAAACTTTTTAGCATCTAAAAATTTTATTTATTTCTGTATTTTTGATATCAACAAAACAATATCTATTATGACATTCATTCTAATTTTACTTTCGGCAATTTTTGTAAGCGGATTTGGTTCAATAGTTGGTTTCGGCGGCGGTGTTTTTATGATTCCAATTCTTGTAATTGTTTTTGGTTTTCCAATAAAAATTGCAATCGGTTCAGTTGTGGTTTCGTTAATTCCATCTGCAATAATTTCAACTTTATTCAACTTAAATAAAAATAATATTGATTACAAAGCCGCAATCATTTTAGAAATTCCAACAATTTTTGGAACAATTCTCGGCGCATATTTAACAAAGATTTTATCTGTTGAATTTGTGGAAATTTTATTTTCCGTAGTTGTTCTTTTGATTGGTTACAGAATGATTAAACAATCAAAAACTTTGCGCAAAAAATATGATAAAAATTCATTCGTTTATAAAATGAATAGTTTTGGACCAAGTGTAATAAGAAAAACCAAAACTTCTGTTTACAAAATTAATTTTCTTATCAGCGGAATTTTTGGTTCTTTATCCGGAATGATTGCCGGATTTTTAGGAATTGGCGGAGGATTTTTAAAAGTTCCAATTATGACAGAAATCTTTCGTATGCCCGCATTTACTGCTTCCGCAACGGCTTTATTTATGATTTTATTTACAAGCATCAGCGGAAGTTTTAGTCATTATTTTTTAGGACATATTGAATTTTCAAAAGCAATTCCGGTAATTGTGGGATTTTCGATCGGCGCATTTTTAGGAAATGTAATCACCACAAATATTTCTGAAAAGGTTTTAAAATTGATGATTGGAATTGGACTTCTTCTTGCATCCGGTTCAATTATAATTAAAAAATTCTTTTAGATTTTACATTTGCTCTTTATATAAATTATAGCAATATTCTAACAAAAAAATAATTGAGAAAATGATTTCAAAAATTGGTTTAGCAATTACTTTTTCCCCAACGGGAAAAGCATTATTAAAGGAAACTTTAAGATTACAAAATTTATTTAATGCGCAATTGGTTCTTATTCACATTGGTGAAAAAAATAAAGAAGCGGAAGAAAGATTATTTACCGCAATTGAAAATTCCGGAATTGCAAAAAATAGTTACGAAGTTATTTGGGATAAAGGTGATCCGGCTTCGGCAATTTTAAGAAACAGTAAAAAATCGAAAGTTGATTTATTAATTTCCGGCGCATTGGAAAAAGAAAGTTTATTTAAATTTTATTTCGGTTCGGTTGCCAGAACAATTATGCGCGAGTTTACTTCTTCAACATTAATTTTAAAATCACCGACAGAAACTCCCAAAGGTTTTAAAAGATTTTATGTTTCCGCAGATTATTCAACACGCGGAGAAAAAACAATTTTAACCGCATATAAATTTGCGTTAAAAGAAAATGCCGAAGAATTTGTGATTATTCATGATTTCCATGCTCCGGGAATTAGTGCTTCAATTATTGACGGAGGAACTTCCGATGAAATTATTATTGCAAAAAGACAGTGGATAATTGAAGAAGAAGAAAAAATGAAATTGTTTATTAAGGAATTGAACTTAAAAGAAATTCAGCCAAAAATTGTTTGTCTTTATGGTAAAGAAGGCTGGGAAGCCGGAAACTACGCACATCAAAACAATGCAGATATTTTTGTTGTTTGCAGTCCGCCGAGAAAATTAAAATTTTTAGACAAACTTTTTCCGCATGACTCTGAATTTGCATTTGAAAAACTTCCATCCAACTTATTAATAGTTAGGTAAAAATCTTGAGCCTATCAGCCGAACAAATTACAACATTTTTAATAAGCATAAGTGTTATGCTTTTTTTTGCAAAATTGTTTGGCGAAATTTTTTCAAAACTTAAACAGCCATCAATAATTGGCGAAATTCTTGCGGGAATTGTTTTAGGTCCAACTATTTTAGGAATGCTTTTACCGGAAGTATCGGAATTTCTATTTCCCCAAAACAGTGAAATCAATATTGCGATTGAAGGAATTACAAATATTGCTGTTGTATTACTTCTTTTAGTTTCCGGATTAGAAGTTGATTTATCAATTGTTATGCGCTACCGTAAAGCTGCAATTTCTATTAGCACAATTGGAATTATTGTACCTTTTGTTTTAGGTTTTGGAATTTCATATTTATTCCCAAATTTGGTTGGGTTATTGAATGATAAGGACAGATTAGTTTTTGCATTATTTATTGGAACTGCAATTGCAATTTCATCTTTGCCGGTTATTGCAAAAATATTAATGGATTTAAAAATATTTAAAACACAAATTGGATTTATAATTATAGCTTCGGCAATGTTAAATGATTTAATCGGCTGGTTTATTTTCTCAATAATACTCGGAATGATAGGCGCAAACACTCACGGCTTTTCATTTTCAGAAACAATAATTTATACAATATCATTTATTTTTATTCTGCTTTTTGTTGGAAGAATTGTAATTGATAAAGTAATATTTTGGTTTAAGGAAAATCTTTCATTCCCGGGAACATTACTTAACTTAATTTTAATTTTAGGATTTCTTGCCGCAGCATTTACGGAATTTTTAGGAGTTCATGCAATTCTTGGCGCATTTATTATGGGAATTGCAATTGGTGATTCCAAACATTTAAAAGAAGATACCAGACAAATAATTCATCAATTTATTACAAATATATTTGCTCCACTGTTTTTTGTTTCAATTGGTATGAAAGCAAATTTTATTGCTGATTTTAATTTGGGAATTGTAATTGTAATTCTTTCTCTTGCATTAATTGGCAAAGTAACCGGCTGCAGCATTGGTGCAAGATTAGGCGGAATGAATAAAAATGATTCCTTTGCAATTGGCGCCGGAATGAGTTCGAGTGGTGCAATGGGAATTATTATCGGATTAATTGCACTTCAATTCGGACTTATTAACGAAGAAGTATTTGTCGGATTGGTAATCATGTCACTTTTTACTTCAATGGCAAGCGCGCCAATTATGAGTTATTTCTTAAATAAAAAAGACAAATCAAAATTTGCAAATCTGTTTTCGGAAAAAAATATTTTATATACCGATGAAAATGATAAACTAAAAATTATCAAAAAGTTAGTTGATTCGATTTCTGAAAAATCAAAATTAACAAGCGAAGAAATTTTTAACGAAGTAATTTTGCGCGAGAAAATTTTACCAACGGGAATTACAAATTATTTAGCTTTACCGCATGCAAAAATTCATATTAAGGAACCGTTGCTTGCAATTGCAATTAACAAAACCGGAATTGATTTTGAAGCAAGCGACGGAACTTTAAGCAGAATAATAATTTTACTTCTTACTCCAAAAAATAATAACGAATTACAGCTTAAATTGCTTTCAGAAATTGTAAATAAATTCGATAATAAAACCGAAGTTGAAAAATTATTAACAATTGAAACTGCAAAAACATTAATTGCCGAATTAAAAAAATGAACCAAGAAAATCTTACAGAACGAGATCAGTTTTTTTCAAAATTAAGTCACGATTTACGTGGATCTTTTACAAGTACTTTGGGATTCAGCGATATTTTAAATGATCCAAATGAAAAACTTACTTATGAAGAAGTGAATGAATTTGTTTCCAGAATTGGAAATCAAACACGCGAATCTTACGAGCTGCTTTTAAATTTTATTAATTGGTTAAAGCTTGATAATTACAATTATGGTTTGACGAAAGAAAGTTTAAATTTACTTGATATGGTTTTTCAAACAAAAAATTATTATAAAAAAATATTAGCAGAAAATAAAATTGATGTAAATATTAAAATTGACGATCATCAATATTTATATATGGATTATGAAATTGCAAATTCTATTTTCAATAATATATTTTTATTTCTAAAAAGAATTACAAAATTTAATAGTACAATTGTTATTCAAACTGTAAAATCCGAAATAGAAAATTTTTCCGTTGTGGAATTTATTACAAATTGTGCGGAAGAAGATTTATCATATTTAACAAATATAAAATTAGAAAAATTAACCGGAAATGTTTCTTATCCAATTGTATTTGCTATAAAGTTTACGGAATTATCCGGCGGACATTTTGAATTTTTTCAAGATATTGATAATACATTAAAAATAGTTTTGAGCTTGCCGAATCGATAGTTAAAGCACAATTGTATTAATTCCAAATACAAAATTATTTTTTCCGCGGTAATTTAATTTCCATGTAAATTCAAAATTCATTGGAATTAACAAATGTCCCAAACTAAATCCCAATTCGTAAAAAGGTTTTTTGAATATTGCCGAATTGTGCATTAAAATATTTGCACTTTGCGATGTAATTTTTGATACAGCCATATTTAAATGAACCGTAAATTGTAATTGCAGATCTTTTATAAAAGAAATTTGCGCAAGTGTAAATAACTCATCGCCAAAATTATGTTTTAAGAAAACTTCCGTAACGTCATCGCCAAAAACTTCTCCAATCCGCAAAGTTCTAAACGAATTATTTTTTCCCGCTGAACTAATATTTCCCGGAAGCGCATGCAGCATTTGAAACGGAACTGCGCCATTTGAAAATATTTTATTTGCATAAAATTCCATCATCCAATTATCTGCGGTAGAAAATGTGCCGTAAGTATTTAATTCAAAAATCGAAAAATCATTTTCACTTTTTAATATTTTCTCATCGCTAATTAATGCCGAACCTTCAAATATTATATTATTTCTTCTGGGAATTCTTCTTCTAAAAAATCCGTCTTCAATAAATTTTCTAAAATCCAAAGTGAAGTTTGCAGTAACAGCATTGGTCTTTGTATTGAATATTGATTTATTTAATGAATATTTTTTACTCGGAAAGAAAAATGAAAAATTGGAATTATTTTTTGCCGATTTATCAGTTCTATTTAAAAATCCAATTCCCAAATTTAAAATTGAAAAAACTTCTGAATTTATTTCTGCTTCAAATCCTTTTGTATAATAATAATCTCTAAAATCATACTTGGTAATTAAGCTTAAAAATGTTGATGTAAATTTGTTGTAATTATCTGATACGCCAAATAAATCAGTAATTTTATCGTAAGCATTTAGCTTAAGCGTTGTTGTGCGCAAATCTCCGAATCTATAATTTGCAGAAAATTTTTTCTTAAATTTTTTATCGGAAAATCCGTAACTAATTTCTGCAATTCCGTTTAATCTTTGTTCTTCCGCATCGGAAAAGTATAAATCAAAATTTAATGCGTGACCTTCAACTTTATTAAAACTGTATATATCAATTGGTCCGCTGATAGAAAAATTATCATTTAATTTTATTGTTTGCGAAAGTAAATTTATTTCTTCGCCCAATTCTGCATTGACTTTTTTGAGACTATCAATTCTTGAATATGCAATATTTTCTTCAACAGTATTTGGAATTGATTGAATTGAATTCCAATAATCTTCATTTTTTTTATCTGCTTCCGGCAAAACGGAAATTAATGTATTATCAAAAAAATCATCTTCAATATTTGTGTTGATTTCATAATCATTCATAATTGTGTTAAGCTCAAAACCAAATTTTGCTAAACCCAAATAATTTCCGTTTGCAAAAATTCTGTAATCAACTGGAAGAATAATTCCGTTTTCAAATTGTGAAAATTGCTGAAATATTTTTACTTGATCGAAAAGTCCGCCGGGATTTGCCATTCTGTTTAAGTTAACATCAACTTTCAACAAATAAAATGTACTGTCTTCAATAAATAAATTTCCGTAAAAACCGGGATCGGCAGTATTATCAGTATTAAAATAAATTTGATAAACTTTTTTATTGTCTATTGCAGTTTCTTTTTCGATATAAAAATAATAATAAGTTAGTGCTTGTTTAGAAATTGGGCATGGAATCATTTTTCCAAGAAAAGTAAGTTTGTCTTCATAAAAACTTTGCAAAACATTTCCGCCGGTTAAAGTATTAACAAAAGGTGGAGTATTTGCGGTTTGCTTTCTTGCAACAATATAATATTTTCTGTTATCGGGAGTTTTGAAAAATCCGCGACTTTCATTTTCTAAAATTCCGGTAATTTTAACATCGCCGGTATCTTTGGAAGATAAAGAATAACTTCCGGTATTAAAATCTTGCGTGGTTTTAATTAATCCTTTTGTGTATGCGGAATATTTATAATCAGAAATTTTATTTTTAATCTTTTCCTTTGCGGCAATTGCTTTTTCAATAATATCGTATGCGGGATTTCTATCCGGCTTAACCGTAACTTCTGCTAATTTTATTTGAATTGGATCAAGATAAAAATTTACAATTTTATTCGAAGTTAAATTTATGCGAATTGTATCTGATTTGTAGCCAAGATAAGAAGTTATTAAATTGTAATTTCCTTCAATTAAATTTAATCTAAATTCTCCCGAAATATTTGTGGAAGTTCCAAATCCGGTTTGATCAACTTTAATATTTGCATAACCCAAACCAAGTTTGGTTTGATTATCAAATACAAATCCGGTAATTGAATGTTTTTGTGCGGAAATTTTTAGTGAAAAAAATAATTGAAAAAATAAAATGCAGAATGTGATTTTTGTCTTCATAAAATTGATAAATAATATTTTTGTTTCTTTAAGATAAGAAATTTTATAAAATATTAAATTATCAATAATTTGAAAAGATTTTTGGTGAAGTAATTTTTCTTTTATTCAAGCCAAGAAAGAATTTTAAATGTATTTGTACTTGGAAAATAAGGAGGAACTTTTCTTAAAAGTCTGCTATCATATTTATAATCCTTTTCAGAAAAACCAGATAATGCAATTACTTTTCCAAACTTATTAACAATAAAGGTACCGACTCCACCTCTTGTTTTTTGAGTTATTCCCCCAATTAAGTTAATAGAACCACTTAGTGCTCTTGTTGTTAAATTTTCAACCGTAAAACTTCCGTCTTGACAATAAATTGCGGCATTTATATTTACATCTGAACGATTAGCAATATTATCACTTATTATTACATTATTTTGAGAAATAATACCTAATAAATCTTGCGAAGGGTCATTTTTATCCATTGGATCTGGTTGATCTGCATAAACAATATCATTTTCTATATAAACATTTTTATTAGTTCCAATAGACCATTTCCCTTTAACTGTACCTTCAATTCTAACATCTGCATTTTTTGCATAAATAACTCCATTTGGTGCAAGATCACTGCCCAAAACAGTTTTGTATTTTTTTGGATTTGTAGTTGAATATTTAATACTATCGCCTTTGAATTCGACATTAATTTCACTGCCGCTTAATACACAACCACCAGCACTTGAATAAGCTGCCAAGTTTGTAATTCCGTCAGTGGGAATATCAATTGTTAGTCCAGGTGAATATGTTCCAATAATCGTTGGAGAATCTTTTGTTTTATTAGTATAATATTTCATTGTGCCGCCATGAGAAGTTGATGGACCAGCAAAATAAGGATGACCTTGAACTTGGATATTATCATTAGTATGAAAAGGTCCCCAAACAGAATCTTTTTCACTCCACCAAACATCACCTTCAACATCGGAAAAATATGCATATTGAGAAAAACTAGCCATTGCAATCTTAACTTCAATAGTTTTTGATTTACCTTGATGGGTTCCAGTTGATGTAACAATTTTAATATCACCGGAATCTCTAACTGAAATTGCAAGATTTTCAATTCCATTAAAACTGTATGGAGAAGAACTTGGTTCCCAACTTGAGGATCTCGATAAATTACTTGCAGCAAAATTTACTCCGCTTCGAGCAATTTCCTTAGCAAATGAATTTTCATAATATCCAGCAGAATTATCAACCGCGGTTGTTGAAATATTATTCATATTTAAACCGATAATTAAAATAATTGTGCTATAACCAAGAACCAATATTAATGCAGCTTTTCCGCCCATTTTTTACCTGCTCATATTTTTTGCAGCAACTCTAATTTGTCGCCAAAAAATTGTTGGATATTTTTCTGAATGAACTTTCTCATCGTTCCCTGTATCATAACCGTAAGAATCTTCAACTTTAAGATCAATCTGAATATACGAAATTAATTTTGTATCAATAGGATGCAAAAGTTCATTTCCAAGATTATCAAAGTAGTTTAATCTAAATTCTGTTAGTCCTAAATTGCTACCGTTTTTAGTTTCGCCTTTTGCATATCTGTACAATAGTCGGTCATACGGATTAGGCGTAGAAGTTATTGTTGGACCAAATTCATAGGTTAAGATATCTTTAGTTCCATCACCTCTTATATTTTGAAAACCTTGTGCAAAATCTGTTTTAAATGAAATTTTTGTTGAATCTGCATAAACAATCATATCTTCAGGTGCTTCAATACTATCGGTATTTTCACAGTATCCAATTCTTGCAAAATCGTGTTCTATCAGTTCTACAATTGAAACCAAATTTTGCTGAGCAATTAATTCATTCTGGAATTGATTTGATTTCTCTGAAGAATTTAACATTAAAGCTCTTACGGAAAGCAAAACCATTCCACCAATTATAGCAGCACCTAATATATCAATTAACGTTGAAAAGCCCATTTTATAACATCACCCATTGACTGAATAAACTAGTTATTGTCATTGTATCTGGTTTATCTGTAAAATAATTTAAGAGTGTTGGACTCGTTATTCTTACTGTTACACTTTTATTAAAAGATTTTGAAGTTGTTACTTGCAAATCATCATTCATATAATCTACATAGACATAGGAAGTAAACTCTCCCATATTTGGAATAGTATCAATTTTTACTAGATTGTTATAATCATCAACATCATCAAAATTGGGATAGTTTTCCCCAGTTTCTTTTCCCAAAGTTGAAGAAAAATTATTTGCCGATAGAATTTTAGTTCCTTTAATAATTTCTTCGTCATATGCTTTTCCACTAATTTCATCTAAAATAGATTGTCCGACAGAAGTTGCCAAAATAAATTCTTTATTATAAATCATATTATCTTGAGTTGTTAATGACGCTCGATTATGATTTAGCGTTGTTATAACAACTAAGGTTAATGCAGCAATCGTAATTAACATCTGCCCGGTGTTCATATAGTTATTTTTCTATTAATTATAAAACATTATCGTCAAGTATTTGATTTAAATTAACCAAATTGATATAAGTCAATCCAAAACTTGCTTAAATTTTTACTTTGAAAAAGAGATAATAATGTACTATTCTAACCAAGAAAGGATTCTGAAAGTACTTGTACTCGGGAAATATGGAGGAACCATTCTTTGTAATCTGCTATCATAACGATAATTTTTAGCAAACCCGCTTTCTATATTTCCGGAGCTTGAATTAAAAGTACCAACACCTTGTCTTGTTTTTTGAGTTACTCCTCCAACTAAATTAATATAACCGCTGACGGGTCTTGTCTTATAATCTTCTGCTTGAAAACCGCCGTTTTCAACATAAATTGAGGCATGAATATTTATATCGCTGGAATTTTCTGCATTATTTGTAACATAAACATTTTCTTTAGAAAGAATTCCCAATAAATCATTTGAAGGATCATTTTTATCAGTAAAATCCGGAACATCATTATATACTATGTCATCGTCTAAATAAACAGATTTATTTGTTCCAACCGACCATTTTCCTTTTACCGTACCTTGTAACCTCAGATTACCATTTTCTACGTAAATAATTCCGGATGTAGAAAGATCACTCCCTAATACTGTTGTATATGCATCGGCAGCATTGAATTTATATTTCAAACTATCTCCGGCAAATTCCAAGAAAACTTCGGGATGACCCGAAAAAACATAACCGCCAGTTCCAGATGCCTTTGTTGATAATCCGGAAACTCCGTCTATCGGTAAAGAAATTGTTAACCCGGGATTGTAATCTCCCACAATTACCGGCTCATCTGCAGCAGCATCGCTTTGGTAAATTAGTGAGCCGCCATGCGAAGTTGATGGACCATTAAAATATGGATGTTTTGAAACTCTGAGTACATCATTTGTATGAAAAGGTCCCCAAACCGAATCTTTTTTTGTCCACCAAATTTCTTCTCCGGTCGGAGCTTCTTCATCGGAAAAATATGCAAATTCTGAAAAGCTTGCAGCTCTTACTTTTACTTCAATTAATTTAGTTATGCCTTTATATTCACCAATTGCAGTAATAGTTTTTACATCACCCGTATCTTTAACACTTATTATTAAATTTTCTTCCCCGGAAAAACTATATGGATTTCCATCTGGCTGCCAGCCGGGATTTTTTGCAATATTACTTGCGGCTAAATTTATTCCGGTTCGCGCAATTTCTTTTGCCGTAACCAATTCAAAATATTTACCCGAATTATCTGCAGCGGATCCGGATACAGAATTAAAATTCAATCCAATAATCAAAAGTATGCTGCTGAATCCTAAAACTAATAATAAGGCTGCTTTTCCTCCCATATTACCTGCTTATATTTTTGGTTGCTAAACGAATTTGGCGCCACAATGCCGTTTGGTATTTTTCACTATGTTCTTTTTCTAAATTATCTGTATCATATCCGTAACAGTCTTCAACTTTTATATCTATCTGCATTGAAGCAATTATTTGTGCATTTATCGGATGGGAAAGTAAATTGCCGAAATTATCAAAATATTTTATTGAAAAATGTGTAATTCCCAAATTTGATGCATCTTTATCAAAACCCGGAATAAATCTGTATAATAATTTGTCATTAGGATTTGGAGTTTTATTTACATCATCACCCAATTCATAACGCAAAGTATCAAGAATTCCATCTCCTCTAAAATCTGAAGAGTTTAAAGCAAGGTCTGTGCAGAATTCAATAGCAGTGGAATCTGCATAAAGAATCATATTTTCCGGATTGGGAATTTTTGTCGGATCTTCACAATAGCCTAATCGGGAAAAATCATATTCAATTAAATCTATTATTGAAACTAAATTTTGCTGTACAATTAAATCGCTATGATATTTGCTTGTATTTTCACTAACATTACCGTTAAACGCTTTTATTGTTAGGAGCATTAATGCTCCAATTATCATTGCTCCAAGTATGTCAATTAATGTACTAAATCCCATAATTTATAACATTTTCCATTGGCTAAATACTGTTGATATTGCAATTGTATCTACAATTCCAGTAAACGGATTTTTTAAATTTGTATTTGTAACTTTGATTTTTACAGCTTTATGGTAAGTGTTTGATGCAGAATATTGAAGATCATCATTAACATAATTTACATTTACTTTAAAATTGAAAACTCCAAAATTTTCAACTGAATCTTTTTTTGAAAAATTATTAAAATCATCAATATCATCAAAATTTGGATATGCCTCACCGGACTCGGATGTTAACGCAGAAGAAAAATTAGAAGCATTTGTAATTACAGCACCACTAATAATTTTTTCATCAAAAGCTTTATTACTTATTTCATCAAGCAAAGATTGCGCAGCGGTTGTTGTTAGAATATATTCTTTATTATAAATTAAATTATCCTGAGTGTTGAGCGAACTTTTGTTAAAGTTCAAAACTGTCAGCACAACTAATGCTAAAGCTGCAATTGTAATTAACGTTTGTCCGGTATTCATTTTACATTTTCATTTAATTTATTCAAACCAAGAAACAATTTCATATGATGTTGTTGAGGGAAATGCAGGAGGTGTAGAATGTCTATATCGTTTATCATATTTTATTACTTGGTTGTATCCAGCACCATTTGTGTAACCAGTTGTTTGAGCAGTATTTTCTATTAAACTTCCATGAATTCTCATTTTACCCATATTTGGTTTTGAAGAACTTATTCCTTCAACTGAAATTCCACCACCATAATTAAAAAGTGCAGCATGTATATTTATATCATTTCTGTTTGCTGCATTGTCTTTGACTACAACTTGTTGTTCAGCAACAATACCAAGCATATCTTCACAATCTGGATTTGTAACAGTTGTTCCTCCAGAGACAAATTTCAGAGGATCATTACGATATACAATATCATCTTCTAAATAAACATTTCCCGTCGAGCCGCCACTTTTGGCTGTTCCAACAGTATATTTTCCATTAACTGTTCCAGATAAATAGATATTCCCTTTTTTATTCCAAATAACTCCATTAGTTGTAAGAGTATCTAAATCTGCATTAACTGGAGTTGTCCAACTTGAAGTTCCGGTTTTTTTTGTACTCCAATCAACAGTTCCATCAGAATTAAATTTTAACCTAACGTCTAAATTGTGTCCACTAGGATCATTGAATAATTTTCCACCACTTGTAGCAATACCTTCAAGGGCAGAAGTATTGAGTGTAAATGGAACATCAACTGGTGTTTCGTAACCTCCTTTAAATTCGGGATTTGCTGCTCCATATCCATATGAATTACCAACCATTTTTAATCCGGCTTTTGTAGTAACTTTTCCAAGAAAAACCGGTGATCCAAGTGTATTTAACTTTCCTTGTGTATGAAAGGGACCATCAATTGTATCACCAGTAACCAAATAACCAGTACCCCAATTTTTTGTATAATAACCAAACCTTGAATAGTTTGTAGCATTTAAAATAAAATTTACTCTTGATTCTTCAGTTATTTTTTCGCCAGCATAGAAAAAACTATAAACTGCTTTCGCATCAAATTTTGCTTTTGCATTTACAGGATTATTTACAGTAAGAACAGCATATCCGCCATTCATATAAAGTGTATCATGGCCAAATCCCGACCAATTTGGATTTCTAAATAACTCATTAGCTGCAATGTTTGCAGCACTTGATGCAATATTATGTGCATTGGTTTTTACATAATAACTGGTTAGTCTTTCTGTGGCTTGAGCCGTTGTATTAGTTGAATTATATTTTACAACTGTAAACATCAAACTAAATGAAATTACAACAAGTAATATTGCTTTTCCACCCATCTATTTAATACTCCTATCAGAAATTATCTATTGTTTAAACTTGGTGCTGCAAGTCTAATTTGTCTCCAAAATGCACTTTTATCTTTTGAGTAAACTTCATTTTCTTCATCTTCCATATCACCATATGCTGCGGTGTTTTCAACTGTTATATCAATTTGCATTGTAATTACACCAAGTGGTTGTTTTGCTGCTGCACTCACAATTAGTTCTGATACAGGTATTTCATAACCCAATGCATCAAAGTAAACTATTTTAAGCTGTGTTACCCCCATATTAGAATATAATGGAGCTTCTCCATTAACTTGTCTATATAACATTCGATCTTTAGGATTAGGTGTTTTTCTTACATCTACATCATTTGGTGATCCAACCCAATATCGCAAAGTATCAATATTCCCATCTCCAAATTGATTTACAGTTGTAGAAACATCGGTTAAAAATGAAATACTCGTATCAGTTGCTTCTAATAAAGCCTCACTTGGAACTGGGGCATCTTCCCAATTTTGACAATATCCAATTTTTCTTAAATCATATTCTAACAATTCAACAACCGATATTAAATTTGTTTGAACAATTAATTCACCACTATTTAAATAATGGTTTTCTACAGCTGAATCATTCATCCTAAATAAAATTAATAAGATAGTTCCACCTATCATTGTTGAGCCAATAATGTCTAATAACGTTGAAAATCCCATTGGTTCTCCATTAGTAATAAAAGTAACTGTAAATTTTAGATAATTTTACCGTATCTTTCCCTTCATTAAGAAATTTACTTGTTACAAACACATCCATTCTTTTGTGCCAAGTTCTATAATTGACTTTTTTCAATTCACTGTCAGTTGATGGATCTACATAATAAACATCACTTTCAACTTTAAATATTGCTGAAATTTCATTTTTTAATGTTTCGGAATAAACTGAATCCATTGAAGCATTTGATGTGTTTTCAACAAATCCATTGTAGTCATCAAAATCGTTAAAATTTCTCCTTTTTCGTTCAGAAGGACTTGGTCCAAGACTATAATAATTGGTAAGGTCTGATAAATTATCAGCTTTTTCAGCATCACCCGTAATTGGATCTCTTGCAGTATATGCATCAAAAGATTTACTAAATGCTTCTTCAATTAAAGCCGTTCCAAGCGAAACACCAAGAATCTGGTATTTATTTTCCGTCATTGAAGAAGTAGTATTTAATGCGTTTTTGTTTACACTAAGTATAACTGTTGACAGCAGTATCATTGCCGCCATTGTAATCATCATTTGTCCAGTATTCATCTTTTTATAATTTTGTTTTACAACATGCGGTTAAATCAATTCTGATGCCATTCTGAAAATTTGAATTTTAGCTTAAAAAGTGAGGTTTATTTTAGGTTTGGATTGTTTCAAATCACAAAAATGATTTTTTTGTATCATATTGATTCAATTAAATACACTTTACTGAATCAAAAAAGTTTGAATTTTAAAAACAAAAACCCAACATTTCTGCTGGGTTTAAATTTCAAATTATCATAATTATATGTTATGCGGATTTTCTATCAACTTCGTAATAAATTGGTGTATCGCCATTTTCAACAGTATCTTTTGTGATTAAGCATCGTTCAACGTTATCTAAATTCGGAAGTTCATACATAATATCCAACAAAGTAGTTTCTACAATTGATCTTAAAGCTCTTGCGCCGGTTTTTCTTTCCATCGCTTTTTTAACTATTGAATCAATTGCTAATTTATCAAATTCTAATTCAACACCTTCCATTAAAAATAATTTTTTGTATTGTTTAAGAATTGCATTTTTTGGTTCTGTTAAAATACTTTTTAACGCTTCTTCATTTAATGAATGCAAAGGAGCAATAATTGGAATTCTGCCAATTAATTCCGGTATTAAACCATATTTTAATAAATCTTCCGGTTCAACTTTTGAGTAAAGTTCATCTTTAATAATTTCTTTTTCTTCATCTTGAGCAGCTGAAAATCCCATTGTATTTTTATTTAAGCGCGATCCGACAATTTGTTCAATTCCATCAAATGCGCCGCCGAGAATAAATAAAATATTTTTTGTATTAATATTTATTAAACTTTGTTCAGGATGTTTTCTTCCGCCGCGCGGTGGAACTCCAGCAACTGTTCCTTCCAAAATTTTTAGAAGAGCTTGCTGAACTCCTTCACCGGAAACATCTCTTGTTATTGAAACACTTTCACTTTTGCGCGAAATTTTATCAATTTCATCAATGTAGATAATTCCCTTTTGAGCTTTTTCTAAATTATAATCCGCAGCTTGTAGTAAACGAACTAAAATTGTTTCAACATCATCTCCAACATATCCGGCTTCGGTTAAAGTTGTTGCATCAGCAATTGCAAACGGAACATCTAAAATTCCGGCAAGTGTTTTTCCAATTAAAGTTTTACCAACTCCGGTTGCACCAATTAAAAGAATATTGCTTTTATCAATTTCTACATCGTCAAAATCAAACATTGATGATGCTGCATTTATTCTTTTATAATGATTATAAACCGCAACAGAAATTACTTTTTTAGCTTTATCTTGACCAATAATATATTCATCAAGATTTTTCTTAATCATATCGGGAGTTAAAGAATTTGTTGAAGTTTCTTTATTGTTATAAGCGGCTAAATTATTTTTTAAAATATCCACACTTGTTTTTACACAAATATCACAAATGTAAACATCCGGTCCGGCTACCATGCTTGTTACTTCGTTTCCGTCTCTTCCGCAAAATGAACATTTTACAACTTTATGATCATGCAAATCGCTCATATGTTACCTTTTCCCCCATCATTAATTTCTGAAATTATTTTTCTGGATTTGCCAGAATAAATTGAGTTTGGAAATTCGTTAAAAATTCTTGCAAATATTTTTAATGCATTTTCCGTTTTGTTTAAACCATAATAATACGTTGATCCTAATAAGTAAAAAATCTTATCCTTATAGATGTTATCTTCGTCACAATTTGAAATTTCCTCCAAAAAGATAACAGCTTCTTCATAATTATTCAATGATAATAATAATTCTGCGTAATTAACTGAAGCAAAATCCTTAAGTAAAATTAAATTTTTATTTTCTGCTAATTTTTTAAATTCGATAGAAGCATCGTAATATTTTTCTTTCTCAATTAAATAATCGGCATTTACGTAAGAAAATAAATTGATCGAATCATTTTTAAATGTGTTTAAAAGCAATAATAATTGAAGTGCATCGTTCGTGTTTTCATCTTCCGAGTTTTCCTTTACTTCATTAAACTGCAAAATCGCTTTGCTGAATTCACCTTTCCACATTTTAGTTTTTGCCAACAAAAATTTTATTTCTTTTTGCAAATTTTGGTCATTTATTTTAAATAGTAAAATTTCATTAAGAATATTTTCAGCCGCATTCAAACTATCATTTTGAAGTTTTAATTTTGCTAATCTAAATTTTACTTCCGGAATAATTACATTTCCCTTGTTTTCCGAAATGATATTTTGAAAAATACTATCTGCCTTTTTATAATTTCCCAAAAATTCTTGATAAATTATTCCACTTCTAAATTCAGCTTCAATTCCAACATTATCTTTCGGATATTTTTTAGTAAGATTTTCGTAAGAGGAAATTAAATTTTCAACTTCTTTTTGCTCAAATTTATAATTATTATATTTCTTCCAACTATCTTTTGCTGATAAACTATTTTTCAGATTAAACTCAATTTCTCTCGTAAGACTAATTTCCGTCTGCGGAATTAACGGACTTTGTGGATAGTTTTCCAAAATGTATTTATAAGAATTTGCCGCAATTTCATGATTTCCAAGTCGTGAAATTCTTGTTGCAATATTAAATAAATAAGACCCGTTATGCGTATTTTCTTTTTCAAATTTAATTGCGTTTTCAAAAACTTTAGCAAAATTATTTGTTTTGAGATAAAGATCAATTAGTAATTCCAAAAATTGTTGACTTTCGTAATTATCGTAATGATTTTCAATAATTCGTAAAGTTGGCTCTTCCGCTCCGGTTGAATTTATATAACCCAATATCCTATTTTTTACAATTGCTATTTGGTTTGGTTTTGAAACAATAATTTTACAATATTCTTCTGCGGCTTTCTCAAATTTCATTGTTACGGAATACAAATTCGCAATATCATACGAAAAAATTGTTTGATCTTCAGATTTGGAATTACCGATTTCCAAATATTCAATGGATTTTTCAATCAAACGATTTTCAATTAAGTAATTTGCAATAATTCTGTAACTAAATGCATTTTCAGAATTCAGCGAAATTCCCTTTTCCCAAGTTTCAAAAGCATCTTTTTCTTTTCCGGTTAAATAATATAAAGACCCGAGATCGCCGTATAAATCAATATTTTGAGAATTTAGAAGAATTTGATTTTCAATTAGATTTTTACATTCATCGTAATTTTTGATTTTAATAAGTAAATCATGAAGGTTTTTGTAAAAAATGAAATTTTGAGGTTCTTGAATTAACAAATCTTCATAAATCTTTTTTGCTTCGTCAAAATTGTTTATTTCTTCAAAAGATTTTGCTAATCGAATTTGATTTTCAACATTTTTATCTTGTCCAAAAATTGAGATTGAAAATAAAAGAAAAAATGAAATTAAGTATTTTACTTTCAGCATTTTAGACTTCGTTCAAATATTTTTCGCTAAAAATATTATTAAGACTTAAAACCATATTGGAATCTAAGGTCTTTTTTAATTTTGCCATTTTCAATATATTTTCTTCACCAAACATATTTAACAGAAAATCTCTTTTATATTTTCCAATTCCGTGTTCAGCAGAAATAGTTCCGCCCAATTTTGTTGAAAATTTGCAAATTTCAGCATAAAGTTTTCTGCTCATATCAAGTTCATTTTTACTTTTTGGCAGCATATTAAAATGTAAATGCGAATTTCCCATATGTCCGTAAACAACATAATCTAAATTATTTTCTTTTATAAGACCGCATGTATATTTATAAAATTCATAAAATTTTTCATCCGGTACAGCGTTATCTGTCCCAACTTTTTTTAATCCTCTTTGAGAAATTATATCATTCACTTTTAATGCAATACTGTGTCTGAATAATTTCATTTTATTTCTTTCGTTTTCATCAATTGCAAACCAAATATTTTCTAAATTTCCATCATATTTTGTAATAATTTCCGTGATTTCGTCTAAAACTTTATCTTCATTATTTTCAAGTTCTTGCTCAATCCAAATTGCACTTTTTGAATTTTCCGGAATATTTGGAAATTCATTAATCAATAATTTCAATGAATTTTTATCAAAAAATTCTATTTCCCTCAAATCAATTTGTGAATTTCCATTTTTACACTTTTCTTTAATTTCTGCTAAAAATGAAAAACTATTATCTTCCGAATTAAAGAAAATAATCATCGAAAGAATTTGTTTTGGTAAATCAATCAATTTAAGTTTTATACTTGTAATAATTCCCAAAGTTCCTTCTGAGCCAATAAACAAATCAATTAAATCCATATTTTTTTTGGCAAAATATCCGGCAGCATGTTTTACATTCGGCATTTCATAATCCGGAATCGGTATTTCAATTGTATGATTTTCGCTTGTGATAATTTTTCCTAAATAATTTTCCGAAATATTTTCACCACGCTTTAAAGTAATTTCTTCTCCATTTGGTAAAATTATTCCTAATTCTTCCACAAAATTTCTTGTCGATCCGTATTTAAAAGTTCTTGCACCGCTTGCGTTTGTGGCAACATTACCACCGATTGAACTATTTGTTTCTGTCGGGTCTGGCGGATAAAATAAATTTTTCGATTCAACTATTTTTTGAAGTTCCGAAAGTAAAATTCCGGGTTCAACAATTATGAATTTATTTTTTTCATCAAACGAAATAATTTTATTTAACTTTTCCAGAGAAATTAGTATTCCGTTTTCCGGAACACTTCCGCCGGTTAATCCAGTTCTTGCCGCAGAAACTGTAACTTGAATTTTTTCTTTATTCGCTAATTTTAAAATTTCAACAATTTCATTTTTACTTTCCGGAAAATAAACTTTATCACAATTTCCCTTAATGTTTGCTGCATCGCATAAATAATTTTCAAATTCCGATTTATCAATTTTTTCAATCATATAATTAAAAAGGTTTGTTATGTTTTTTCATAACTTCCGTCCATTCTTCCAAACTCAATTGTTCGGCTTCATCAATAAGCATAATGGGAATATCGTCTTCAATTCTATATTTTCTTCGTGTTGCTTTATCAACAGAAATTAAAAAATTTCCTTCAAGAACCAAATCGGCTTTAGTTTCCGGGCAGCACAAAATATCTAATAAATCTTTGCTCACCATAAAATCTCCAAAAGTTTTGTAAATTATATTTTTAAAAATGCCATTAAATATTTATAATACAAAATTTGGAAAATAATTGTTAGATAACCTTTTTATAAATTTGCCGAGATTGGAAACCGAAAGATTAATTTTGCGTAAAATTGAATATTCGGATCGATTTGATATTTACGAATATGCGAAAAATCCCGAAGTTGCAAAATATGTTTTGTGGGAAGCGCACAAAAGTGAAATTGATACAATTGCATTTTTAAATTTAATTTACGAAGGTTATAATAAAAACGAACCCGCACCGTGGGGAATTGAGCTAAAAGAAAATTCTAAAATTATTGGAACGGTTGGTTTTGTAAATTTGAATAAAGAAAATAATTCCGGTGAAATTGGATTTGTTTTAGCTCAAAAATTTTGGAATAAAGGTTTCGTTTCTGAAGCTGTAAAAAAAATTATTCAGTTTGGATTTGAAGAAATGAAACTTCACAAAATAATTGCAAGGTGTAAATTAGAAAATATTTCTTCGGAAAAAGTTTTATTAAAATCCGGTTTTATTTTTATAGGAATTTTAAAGGATAATCTATTTATAAAAGGTGAACTTTGCGATATGAAACTTTTTGAAATTTATAATTCGTTACTTTTTTAATTTTATGAAAAATGTAAAAGTAAAAATTTGTTGTATTTCAAGTTTGGAAGAAGCTCAAATAGCAATAGAATTGGGAGCTTCGTCAATTGGATTAGTTTCTGAAATGCCAAGCGGACCGGGAGTTATTGGTGAATCTTTAATTTCAGAAATTGCAAAATCAGTTCCGCAAAATATTAATACTTTTTTACTAACCAGTAAACAAAATTCAAAAAAAATTATTGATCAATTAAAAAGATGCAAAACCAATTGTTGATAATTTAATTGATGGAATTTATTCGGATATTAGGAATGAAATTCCAAATATAAAAATTGTTCAAGTTTTGCATGTTCAAAATGAAAATAGTATTGATGATGCTCTGGCAATTGAAAATGATGTTGATGCAATTTTACTCGATTCCGGAAATCAAAGTTTATCAGTAAAAATATTAGGCGGAACCGGAAAAACTCATAATTGGGAAATTAGTAAATCCATAGTTGAAAATGTAAAAGTTCCGATTTATTTAGCCGGCGGATTAAATTCACAAAATATTATAGAAGCTGTTCAAACCGTTAAACCATATGGCGTTGATCTTTGTTCAAGTGTAAGAACGAACGGAAAATTAGATAAACAAAAATTGTTAGAATTTTTCACTAAAATTAATTCGATATAAAACATGAGAAAACTTTTTAAAATATTTTCAATCATTCTACTAATTACAATTTCAAATTTTTGTAATTCAAATAATAATGTAAACGGAATTAGCGGAAATATAAAACCGGTTTCGCAGATAAAAATAAATGTTCCTGAACCATCCGGATTATACTTTGATGAAATTACAAATTCACTTTGGACAGTCAGTGATGAATCGAGTAAAATTTATCAAATTAATTTTGATGGAGAAGTTTTAAATTCATTTTCATTAAATGGATTTGATCTTGAAGGAATTACTTTTCTTAACGATACAACTATTGTAACAATTTTAGAAAGAACTCGCGAAGTTGTATTTTTGCATATCAACGGAAAAGAAATTAAAAGATTTTCACTAAATATTTATGGAAAACCAAATTCGGGATTTGAAGGAATTGAGTACAATTCTATAAATAATCATTTATATATTGTTAATGAAAAAAGCCCGTGTTTATTGATTGAGACAGATTTAGATGGAAATATTATTTCACAAAATAAAATTGATTTTGCAAAAGATCTTTCCGGATTGTGTTACGATAAAACTAAAAATGAACTTTGGATAATCAGCGATGAAAGTAAAGCGGTTTTCAAATGTTCAACTGAAGGAAAATTAATTCAAAAATATGATGTTGGTATAAAACAGATTGAGGGAATTGCAATTAATTTTTCTCAAAATAAATTATATATAATTTCTGATCCGGAAGAAACTCTTTACATTTTTAATCTGCCATGAAAAAAATTGTAATTTCAATTTTAGCAATTCTGTTTTTATTATTTCTGTTTTTATTTTGGGGCGGAAAAGTTTACACAAAATATACAATCAATTCTGAAATTGATGAATTAAGAAGTTCAGTAAATTTCAAAAACAAAAAAATATTTTACTTCTCACAAATTGAAAATCAGCCAAAATTAATTAAGAAATATTTCAAAACTGTAATTGATGATAGCTCTCAAATACCTAATTTTATTACACTAAATCAATCCGGTGAAATTAAAACAGAAGAAAATTCAAATTGGTTGAAAATAAAATCAGCAGAATATTTTACAACTCAAAAACCTAATTTATTGTTGGATGCGGAAATTGGAAATTCAAAATTTTTCTGGATTGAAATTGTTGACAGCTATTTGAAAAGTAAAGGGAATACTTTGATTAAAATAAACTCAAGTGTTACCATTGGTGATTCTTGGGGAATTGAAATTGATAAATCAAATTTGTTTAAATATTTATCTGAAGCGGTTTATTTTCCTTCTTCACTTTTACCAAGTGAAAATTTAATTTGGAATATTCTCGATTCAAATATTGCTGAAATAAAATTTACTAATTCCAAAACTTCGGTTGTTGCAAAATTATTTTTCAGTGAAAATGAAACAATTAACAAAATTGAAACATTAGATAAATTCCGACCAATGAATGACAATTATAAAGAATCACTTTTTACAATTTATTTTTCTGATTATAAAAAATATAATTCGTTTTTAATTCCAACTTATTGCGAAGTTGAATGGGAATTAGAAAAAGGTAAATTCAAATTTGGAAAATTTAAAATAGACAATATTAAATATGAGTAAAGAATTTTCTGTCGATGAAATAATTAAAATCCTTAGGCACAATAAAAATCCAAAAAATGTTGAAGGAATGGCAAAGTTTGGAATCAATCCAGAATTTGCTTTGGGAATTTCAATGCCATTTCTTAGAAATTTAGGAAAGCAAATTGGGAAAAATCACAATCTTGCAATTGAATTTTGGAAAACAAAAATTCATGAAGCACAAATTCTTGCAACAATTATTGATGATCCAAAACTTGTAACAAAATCACAAATGAATTCTTGGGTGAAAGATTTTAATTCGTGGGATTTGTGCGATCAATGCTGCATGAATTTATTCCGCAAAAGTGAATTTGCATTTGAAAAATCTTTAGAGTGGCTGGAACGAAAAGAAGAATTTGTAAAACGCGCCGGTTTTGCTTTAGCTGCAACTTTAGCAGTTCATTCAAAATATTTAACAAATGAAGATTTTGAAATTTATTTGCAAAAGATTATTGAAAAATCTGATGACGAAAGAAATTTTGTCAAGAAAGCAGTCAATTGGGCTTTGCGTCAAATTGGGAAAAGAAATATTTATCTAAATAAAAAAGCAATTGAAGTTTCCGAAAAATTAATAAATTCAAAATCCAAATCTGCAAAATGGATTGGGAAAGATGCGCTGAAAGAATTAACTTCAGAAAAAATTTTAGTTAGAATATCTTAATCTAAACTCAGCTCGACCAATTTGGAACTTACTCCGGGTAAAACTGCAACTTTTCTGGAAAGCTCATTTTTCTGTTCTTCGGTTCCATGTAATTCCAAAATTAACAAACCTTCATCACTGCAATTTTCCATTACGCCATCGTGAATTCCCAATCTGGTTTTAATAATACAGCCCCAGCCGGTTAAAATTTGCTGAACTTTTACAGCCGATTCTTTTCTGTTTCCAACTAAAATTAATAAAATTGATTTTGCCATTTTTTTACCAAATTGTTTTACAATCGTAAAAATAATTAACTAAAAAATAATATTTAACAAATATTTCTTTTATATTTTAAGCACATGTAAATTCTTATTTAGGAATTTAGCTATGATAAATGTGATTGAAACCGAAAGCGAAAATCCAATTTGTCCTTATTGCAATAATGAATTAAAAAGTGTTTTTGCGAGAAGAGTAGAATCAACTTTAGGAGTAAGATTTATTTACTTTTGCCAATTTTGTAAAAAAGTTTTAGGAGTTTCACATCGCAAAGGATTTTGGATGGGATAAAATTTATTTAATTCTGAAACTTTAAAAATCTAAAAACGTTAAAAAAAAAATTATAAATAAAATGAAAAAAATATGAACGCACTCGAAGTAAAAAATCTTACCAAAACTTTTGATGGAATTACAGCCGTCAATAACGCTTCCTTTGAAGTTCCCGAAGGTTCGATCTTTGGTTTAATTGGAAGAAACGGAGCTGGAAAAACAACAACAATCAGAATGATGATGAATATTTACTTGCCGGATTCCGGCGAAGTAATTTTGCGCGGAACAAAAGTAGGACAAGAATTTAAAAACAAAGTCGGTTATCTCCCCGAAGAACGCGGACTTTACAAAAAAATGAAAGTTTTAGATACACTTTTATTCTTTGCAGAAATTAAAGGTAAGTTGGGAAAAGATGTTACGAAAAAAGCATTAAATTATTTGGATAGATTTGAATTGCTTGATAGAAAAGAAGCAAAGGTTGAAGATTTGTCAAAAGGTAATCAACAAAAAGTTCAATTCATTTCTACAATTTTGCATGATCCGGAATTTATAATTTTGGATGAACCATTTTCTGGTTTGGATCCGATTAACACAAATCTACTAAAAGAAATTATTCTTGAAGAAAAGAAAAAAAATAAAGTAATAATTCTTTCAACTCACTTAATGGATTTTGCGGAAAAAATGTGTGATCATATTGCAATGATTGATCACGGAAATATTATTCTAAACGGCTCATTGAAAAGTATAAAACAAAAATATGCACAGAAAAATGTTAGCTTAACTTACGAAGGCGACATTTCATTTTTGCATAATCATCCAATAATCGATAAAATTTCTGATTACGGAAACACAATTGGAATAAGGGTGAAAGACACTTCGCAAATTCAGCAAATATTAAAATTGCTTGTTGAAAAAAATATTATTGTAAAAAATTTTAACGCAAATGAAATTTCACTTCAAGAAATTTTTATTGAATTAGCCGGAAAAGAAGATGATGTTTTGGAGGTAAAAAATGTTTAACTACAGAATTATCGGTTTACTAAAAAGAGAACTAAAAGAAAAATTACTTTCCAAAACATTTATTATAATGACGTTGGCTATACCAGCATTTATGATTTTAATTATGGGAATGCAGGCTCTTCTATTTTCTTATGATGGAGATGAAAATACAAAATTAGAGTTAATTACCGAATCTCAAGAACTGACACAAAATTTCAAATCTGATTTTGAAGAATTACCTTTCATAAAAAATAATTATTATGACTTTGAATATTCTACGAAATCCAAAAACGAATTGAGAAAATATTTGGAAGAAAAGAAATCAGATTTACTTGATGAAAAATTATCGGCTATAATTTTTATTTCTGATTCCTCAAAAAGCACAAAAAATGTTGAGTATTATTCTAAAACTCCAAACAATACAACAATAACAGAAAAGTTAGGCGGATATATTAATAAAGTTTTGGTAAATAATTATTTTCAGCATAAAAATTTATCTGAAACTGATTTAGATTTTGCCCGCTCAAGAGTTGATTTTTCGGGATTTAAAGTTTCTGAAGACCAAGAAATTGCAGAAGAAGGTTACGGAAATTTGGTACTTTCTTATCTTTTCACATTTTTACTTTACATAAGTCTTTTAATGATGGGACAAATGACAATGCAATCTGTGATGGAAGAAAAAAGCAGCAGAGTTGCTGAAGTTTTACTTTCTTCTGTTGGCAGTAAAGAATTAATGACCGGAAAAATTTTAGGTTCTTCAATAACCGGAGTTTTCCAAATGGCAGTTTGGTTAATTCCGTTAATTCTTGTAACCTTTACAACAATTTTTACACTTCCACAAGATTTTAGCTTCAGCATTTCTGTCGGTCAAATTTTGTATTTACTATTTAATTACTTTTTAGGATTAGTAACATTCTTAGGATTGTTCGCAATGATTGGATCGATATTTGAAAATTCACAAGATGCACAATCGGGAATGTGGCCGGTGATGATGTTAATAATGATTCCTTTTTTCATTTCAATGTCGTTGGTTAAAAATCCAGCAAGTCCAATAGCGGTCGGGGCTTCAATGTTTCCATTTGCTTCAATTATTGTAATGCCGGCTAGAATGACAATTGTTGATGTTCCAATTTGGCAATTTGCTGTCTCAATAATTGTAAGTATTGCTACAATTATTGCAATATTTCCTTTTGCCGGAAAAATATTTAGAGTAGGAATATTGCGCACCGGTAAAAAACCAACTTGGGGCGAAGTTGTTAAATGGCTAAAGTATAAATATTAATTTTTAATGAAAAATCCTTGGCTGGAAATTGATTTATATGATTATGAAAATCATATGTCACTTTCAGATATTGCACAAGCACAATATCTTTCAACTGTTTTTGAAAATGCGTTAAAAAAATTCCAGCCAAATTCTGTAGCAATTGTTGGTTGTTCCGGAGGAAATGGTTTAGAAAAAATTGATACAAAAAAGATAGAAAGAATAGTCTGCGTTGATATTAATTTTAATTACTTAAAAATCGCCAAAGAAAGATTCGAAAATTCATTTAAAAGTAGCGAATTTATTTGTGCAGATATTTGTTCTGCAGAATGTAAATTTGAATCGGTTGATTTGGTTTTTGCTGGACTAATTTTTGAATATTTAGATTTTCAAAATGCAATTTCCAACCTTAAAAAACTTATTAACCCAAACGGATATTTAGCAATAGTTTTGCAACTTCTGAGTGACTCAATTCCAGAAGTTACACCAAGTAAGTTTAAAAGTCTTGAAAAATTACAAGATATATTTGCTTTTATTCCAATTCAAAAATTCAAAGAATTTATTTTAGAAAATAATTTTCATTTATGTGCTGAAAATATTACAAAGTTAAAATCCGGAAAATCATTTCATGAATTAGTATTTCAATATTTAACAAAATAAATCCCAACAAAATTTCAATAAAAATTCTATCCATAATATTTACTTTTTATAAATGAAAAAAATTAAATGTGAAATAAAAGAAGTAAAATTTTATGATTTGGAACATTTTGATTTTTAGTTAAGTTAAATTAGAAAATAATTTTCAACATGGAGATTTTATGAAAATCACATCACTAATAATAATATCATTAATTTTGGGAATGGTAATGCAAACTTCTGCGCAAGAATCAAATCAAAAAGAAATTGCTGTAACGGTTTACAATAGTAATTTAGGTGTAATTAAGGATACAAGAAATATTAAACTAAACTCCGGAAAATCAGAAATTTCCATTACTGATGTTGCACAATTTATTGATCCGACAACGGTTCACATCAAATTTGATGGAGAAGTTTTAGAACAAAATTACCAATATGATTTAGTTGATTTAAACAAAATCTTAAAAAAATATATTGATAAAAATATTCAACTAATAAATGAAAATAATGAATTGGTGGAAGGAAAATTATTATCTGCTCTAGGAAATCAAATTGTTCTTGAAAATAAGGAAGGCGGATTAATAATGCTGCCAAGCACTGAAAAGTACAGATTCAATGTTGGTTCATTGCCCGAAGGTTTAATTACTAAACCAACTTTGGTTTGGCAGTTGAATTCAAATAAATCCGGTAATCAAGATGTTGAAATTTCTTATCAAACTCGCGGAATGAATTGGCATGCAGAATATGTTGCGGTTTTAAATGAAGATGATACAAAACTTGATTTGAATGCCTGGGTAAGCATTGAAAATAATTCGGGTTCAACATATAAAAATGCAAAATTGAAATTAGTGGCTGGTGATGTTAACAGAGTTCAAGATCAAAGACCAATGTACAAAGGAAGAGAATTAACAAGTTCAGTAATGATGGCTGACGAAGCTCAATTTGTAGAAAAGGAATTTTTTGAATATCACATCTATAATTTACAGCGACCAACAACTTTGGCACAAAATGAAACTAAGCAAATTTCACTTTTCGAAGCTAAAAATGTAGATGCAAAAAAGAAATATTTTTATAATTCACATGGTTATAATTCTAACGGAAAAGTAAATGTTATAATTGAATTTCAGAATAAGGAAGATCAAAAACTTGGCGTTCCAATGCCGAAAGGAAAAGTTAGAGTTAATAAGTCGGATGGTGAATCAATTGAATTTATTGGCGAAGATCAAATTGATCATACACCAAAAAATGAAACTATAAAATTAAAAATCGGCGATGCATTTGATATTGTTGCCGAAGAAACTCAAACCGATCATAAACAAATTACTGATAGAGTTTATGAGCAAACTTTTGAAGTAAAATTAAAAAATAGAAAAAAAGAAAATGTTGAAATTGAAGTAGAAAGATATTTGGGATTAAATTGGGAAATTCTAAACAGTTCAATTGAATATAAAAAGAAAAATGCTCAAACAATTACATTTAAAGTTTCGGTTAAAGCCAATGCAGAAACAACTTTAACTTATAAAGTGAGATATACAAATTAAATTTGTTCTTTAGGAAAATAGCACTTAGATTAAAAGAAGATCAGTGAAAATCTGTTTAATCCGTTTGATCTGAGTGCTATATTTCTATATCAATGATTTGGGATTAAAATTCAAATCAATCCAACTTATAAAATGCCCAACTTTGCTTATCAATTGTAAAATTCAAATTATTCTCAAAAAATTTAATATTATCTTTTGAACTTAAATTGAAAGCTGAAATGCAATTATACATTTCCGGAATTTTTAAACTCATATTTTGAATAACATCACTTTTATTAATTACAACTAAAATTCTTTCATTAAAATCAGATCGGATAAACGCATAAATATTTTCATCGGCTTGCAAAGTATAAAAATCTCCATAACGCAATGTCGGGTGTGCTTTTCGTAAATTAATAATTTTAGAAACTTCAGATAAAGTATTTTTTTCAGCAGCATTTAATTGGTTTCCAAATCTCATCATTCTTCTATTATCCGGATCCGAAGCACCGGTCATTCCAAATTCACTTCCATAATAAATAACCGGAAGCCCTGGGATAGAATTCATATATGCCATATATAGAATTAATTTTTTATAACTTTCTGCATTATCAACTTCTGGCGGATTATTCCAGCCTTCTTCAATTGCGGTCCATTGACTTGCATCTAAATCTCCATCTGCAAAAGCCATAAAACGATTTTTATCATGGCTATCCATAATATTTCCCATTAAATGATTTATTCCATAAACGGAAAATGTTTTTTGCATTTCCTTATCTAAAGTTGCAAATGAAGCATTTTCTCTAATAAATGTGGGAAGTGCAACATCATACAAATTAAAATTAAATTGCGAGTTTAATTGTCCGTTGTTTACATACGAACTAATTAGTTCGTAACTTCCGAAAGTTTCACCAATTTGATAAACCGATAAATTTCTTTTTGGTGAAATCTCTTTTCGAATTTTCTCATTTAGTTTTCTCCAAAATTCATTGGGAACATGTTTCACAGCATCATGACGGTAACCATCAGCACCGGTTTCATTCAACCACCATACTGCAACATTCGTCATTTCTTCTAAAGCCTTTTCAGAAGATAAAAAATCAAAAGAAGGCAAATACGGCTCAAACCAAGTTGTTAATCTAAATTCATCCCAAAATCTTATATTTAATCTTCCGTCCGGCAATTCAAGTTGACCAAACCAATTTTTATTTTTTTCATAATATGGATGTTGAATATGAACATGATGTGATACAAAATCTAAGAGAATTTTTATTCCTTTTTGATGTGCAATTTTTACAATTTCTTTTACATCTTCCAAAGTTCCTAAATGTTCATCAACCAGATAGGAGTTGATCGGCCAATATCCATGGTATCCGGAATAATATCTGTGCGGTGAAGGATATTCTTTGTATGCTTCATTTGGATTATCATAAACGGGAGAAATCCAAATTGTATTTATTCCAAGTGAAGTAAAATAACCATCATTTAGTTTTGAGATTATACCTTTTAAATCTCCGCCCATATAATTTGCTTTGGGAGAAAGTGAATCATGTTTTATTGGAGAATTATTTTGCTCATTTCCATCTTTAAATCTATCAATCATCAGCGAATATATAATACCGTCATTCCATGTAAAAGTTGAATTATCAATCGGCTTTCCATTAGATAGTTGAACAGTTTGGAAATTGGAAACCTTTCCATTTGCTGAAACTGCAATTCTTAAAGTTTGATTCTGCAGTTCATCATAATTGAAGTTAATGCTAATATGCTTGCCATCTACATTAATTTTATTTTTCGGAATTTTAGAATTATCTAACAAAGCAAAAATATTTTTAATATTTAATTCGTTGTCTATTTCATCTTCTAAATAAAATGAAAAAGTCGATTGCGGATTTTTAGAATAATATTCATCAATGTGTAAATAAAATTTTGCAGAATTTATATCTTCAATTGTGCGGATTGAATTAAAACTTCCCATTCCATTTGAAACTTTTTCGGGATTTTCCGGATCTTCGATTTCAATTCCATCGCCAAAAAATTTATATTGATAAATTCCCGGTTCCAATGCAACTTTTGTAGAAAATATTCCGTCACCATTTTCATCGTACATTGGCAAATTTGTTCTATTCCAGCCATTGAAACTACCGAACAAAGTAAGTTTCTGATATTGTTTATCGGGCTTAAAGGTAAATTCATAAAATTTTTCCTTTTTAGAAATTACCGGAATATGATAATCAATTTTATCTAATTTAAATTCAAGAAATGTTAAACCCTCAAATGCAGAATCGGCAGATAAGAATATTTTATCTTTTACTTGATTAACGGAAACATTTTTATTTTCAGAAAATTTTATATCATACATTTTTGAATAAAACAAATCGCTAATTATAACAGAATCTAGTTTACCGGAAGTAAGTTTTATTGGTTGAATTATATCATCGATTTTTTCCTTGTTTTCATTACATCCCAAAAACAATAAGTACATTAAAGAAATAATCAAATAATAATTTAATTTTAGCACGTGTTCACCTATAAATCATTTGCAATAATTAAAATTAGTAACGGAATTATGAAAATAAAAGTTTATTGATTTTATAAATATTTAAAATTTTTTTTAATATAAATTATTTCTATTTAAGTTTATAACATTAATTTTATACGATACTTATGAATACTACGTTAATAATTCCCACAGAAAATGTTATAAATAAAATATTATTTATAAGAAATCAAAAAAAATATTTTGGATAGAGATTTGGCATTGTTGTATAATGTTGAAACTCGAAAACTAAAACAAGCTGTAAGAAGAAATTTAAAAAGATTTCCACCGGATTTTATGTTTATCCTCAAAAATGCGGAAGTTGAGGAAATGGTATCACAAAATGTGATACCCAATAAAAGTTATTTTGGTGGAGCAAAACCATTTGCGTTTACTGAACAAGGAGTTGCGATGCTCTCATCAATTTTAAATAGTGAACGCGCAATTGAAGTAAATATTTTAATTATTCGTGCATTTGTTAAGTTGAGAGAATTAATTTCCACACATAAAAAAGTGGAGTTAAAAATAAGAGAAATTGAAAACAAATTAAACGAACACGATGAGCAAATTGTTAAAATCATACAATTAATAAATGAATTATTAACTCCGCCAGAAAAAAGCAAAAGAAGAATTGGATTCAATATTGATTAGTTGGAAAATTTATTTTTAAGAATTTACTAATTTGTCAAATTTTATTTTTGTGTGGAATTTTGCTCATCGCTCTTTCAGCTAATGCTGTTATTGTTAAAGAAGGATTTACACCGGGATTTGCAGAAACTGCCGAGCCATCGCAAACAAACATATTTTCATAACCAAACACTTTGTTGTCTTTATCAATTACACCTTCTCTTTCATCTTTTCCCATAACAGCTCCACCTAAAATGTGTGCAGTAGTTGGAATTCCTAAAAGTGTTTCCGAAATTAATGCAACCGGCTGACCATTAACAATTTTTGAATAATCTGAAACTAATTTTCGCGCTTCCGGAATAAAGGCAGTTGGTGCGGTTCCCTTTTCCATTGCAGATTTCATTCTTAGAAAACCTTTCTGAAAACTTAAAGTACTATTTAAGGTTTGCATAAATAATAATATTTGTGTTTGTTTTGCCCAATCTTTTATAAAATATACTTTAAACCATTTTATGGGATGTAATATAATTTCGACAAAAACTTTTAATAATCTAGAAAACCAATTTCTCCCATCAAGCATTGGCATTAGTTGGGTTCTCCAAAACCCGGAACCGGATGGATATCTCACGGCTTCAATATGGCTGTATTTATCTGTGTGGTAAATTGAGCCAATTGCAATTCCTTTTGAGAAATCTTTTTCTCTATCAATTGAAGTTACACCAAGTAAACTTTCGGAATTGGTCCGAATATTATTGCCAATTTTTTTTGAAAGATTTGGTAATGAAGTTTCACTTAATTTTAATAATAAAGGAATTGTTCCAAGAACTCCGCCGGCAAAAATAATTCCGTTACAATTTATTTTTTCTTTTTTTGCAAAAATATTTGTAGAAGATTTCCAGCTTACTTGATATAAAGTTTCTAAATTATTTGAAATTTGTTTAACATCATAAACTTCTGATTCAACTAAAAATTCAGCTCCATTTTTTTCAGCCAAGTACAAATAGTTTTTATCCAAAGTATTTTTTGCATCATATCGGCATCCAACCATACATCCGCCGCAAAAATTGCAACCGGATCTATCCGGTCCTTCTCCATTAAAATATGGATCAGAAACAATTTTATTTGGCTCGCCGAAAAAAACCGCAACATTGGTCGGTTCAAAATCTTTTTCTTGATTATTTTGTTTTGCTAAGAATTTAAGTGCAATATCACCAAATTCAAGTTTGGGATTTTTTTCAACACCAAGCATTTTTCTTGCGATTGAATAAAAGGGTTTTAATTCTTCTTCCCAATTATTTAAGTGTGACCAAGATTCAGATTCGAAAAATTCTTTTTTAGGAATTGGAAGTGTGTTTGCATAAACGAGTGAACCGCCGCCAAATCCAACTCCGGAAAGAATTCCGATATGACGATAAAATGTAATTTTAAAAAATCCGAAGAATCTTAAAGTAGGAATCCAGAGCCATTTTTTTACATTCCAATTTGTTTTGGGAAAATCCTCCGGTTTATATTTTTTCCCTTTTTCAATTACAAGAACTTTATAACCTTTTTCGCTTAACCGTAAAGCAGAAACGGAACCGCCAAAACCACTTCCGATAATAACATAATCATAATGCTGCCGAAGTGTTTTCATTTGTTAAAGTTAAAGTTCATCTAAATTTTCCGTATCGGAAAAACTCTGAAATGTATCATTATTTAATGAATGATTTTTCTCAATAATTTCATCAGCTAATTGTATATAAGCTTTTGATGCTCTTGCGTTTGGCTCAACAATAATTACCGGATCTTTTCGGAATGAAGCAACTTCCGCCGAAATATTTTTAGGTATTGCTGTTGTAAGCATATAATTAGGATAAAGATTATACAATTCTTTTTTTGCTTCGAATGAAGCTTTTGTATTAATCTCGTGCATCGTTAGAAAAATTCCTTCAATATGAAGATTGGGATTTCCATTTTTAGAAATTGCCTCTATTCTGCTGATCAATCTTGGAATTGGAGCAATTGAAAACATACTTGATTTTACCGGAATTAAAACCGAATCGGAAATGTTTAAAACATTTGTAGTCATTCCAACTAAAGTCGGAGGGCAATCAATAATTACATAATCATAACCGCCAATAAATGGTTTTACTTGATGTTCAAATAATTTTGTATCGTTATTAAACTGACTCAAGAATAATTCTTCTTCATACGAAACATTTTTAAAAGGTAAAATATCAAAATATGGATTTTCCGTTGTGTTTATTGCTTCATCACAGTTTTGAACATAACTTAAAACATTAAATAAATTTCCAATTTCCGGATCATCTGGTAAACCAAACGCTATTGCACATTGGTTTGATGGATCCGCATCAATGAGTAATGTTCTTTTTTGTTTGTTGGCTAAAGCGATTGATAAGTTAACTGCCGATGTAGTTTTTGCAACACCGCCTTTTGGCATAGCTAAAGCAATAATTTTTCCCATATTTTTTCCGGTTTTTATTCTGTTAAGTAGTTAATGAATTGGCAAACTTAATAAATTTTATTGAATATTTATGTGAGATGGACTAAATTTTCAAAATTTTCTTGCAACAACAATTACATCTTTTATTGTCTCAACAACCGCATTGCGGGAATTTACTGCTTCAAATAAAACAATATAAATTCCAATTTTTAATTGATTTTTCTTTTCGTCTAATCCGTCAAAAATTATTTCGCCGGATGAACCAACTGAAAGATTATTTTCTAGATTTCTAACTAACCTTCCTTTGCTATCGTAAATTCTTAAACGAATCTGCGAAATTGGTTCACTTAAATTATAACTAATAATTGTAAAATCTTCATATCCGTCATTATCCGGAGAAAATGGATTTGGCGAAATATTTAATTTTGATTTTGATATTTCTTTATTGATAAAAATTGAATTTTGCTTTCCGGGAGTTCCGCCAAAACTGCTTACCGAGCTGCTCCAATTGATTGATTTTGCTCTGTCCAACTCAACATTTATTAATTCTAAAGAAATGTTTTTAACATTTTCGAAAGCAGAATTGTGCCAAGTTTCCGAATAATAAATTGAATCGATAATTACATTTCTATTATCAATTAAATAAATTTTCTTGCCGGTATTTGTTAATCCGAATGAACTAATATTTTTAATTTTTAGATTTTCGAACTCGTGAAGCCACGAATAATTTTTTACGATTGATGAATCTGAAGAAATGACAAAATAATTATTTTCGTTTAAAATGAAACTATAATCGGAAAGTGAAAACAAATTTTCATCAACTTTAATTTTCCAACCGCCTAATTCTATTGGGCTTTCGGTAGTATTAAATATTTCTATATATTCAGAATTATTTTCATTCGGATCAAACATAATTTCTGTAATAATTAAATCACTGAAATTATTTTTAGGTATTGTAAGAATTGAATTTATATTTCCCGGTGTACTTCCTAATGAATTTAAACAATTTGTCCAATTAGATTTTTCCGAAGATTCCATTTCCAAACTAATTCTTTCAAGTGAAATATTATTTTTTATTTCCTCCGTAAAACTATAACTCATACTATCAATCATTGCATTTCTATAATCATAGATTGCAATTTTATCTTTCTTTTTATTTAAATCGGGAAGTTTAGAAATTATGAAATTTGTTTCAAGATTGAAATTATTTGAATCTGCGTTTTCTGTAATTATAATAAATTCATTTGGTGAAATTTTGAAATCATTTTGAGTAATAATTAAAGTTTGATTTCCATTTCTGATTAACCAATTTTTCAAATTAATTGTTGAATCACTATTGTTAATAAGTTCAATCCATTGCGGAAAGTTTTGAGATGGATTTATCATAATTTCATTTATCAATTGACAGTTTTGATTAAATCCAGCAACAATTATTTTTTCAATAAAATTATTTATTATATCTTCATCGTTTGCTAATTCAACTTTTACCGAAATAAATAATGTGTCTTCAATTCCAATTTGGTTTTTCGATTCAACAATAATTGAATCTTGCGAATCAATTTTATCAATAATTATTTCTTCAAGAAAATTTATAGCAGAAACTTTTCCAAAGAAGAATTTAACTTTTACATTTTCCGCATCGATTTCTCCGTAATTTTTGAGTAACATTTTAATTTTTATATTTTCATTTGTAATTGGTTTATTCGGAATCGAAAATAAACTTGAAACTGCAACATCAATATTTTTTGATGAAATACTATTTACTCTTCCGGGCGTACTTCCCTCAATATCCATCGAACTTTTCCAATTATTTAAACTTGTAGAATTGATGTTTTTCTCTATACGTTCAATTGAGAAACCGTTTTTACTAAATTCATTCGTGTATAAAACCGAATCAATTGTAATTCCTCTATTATCTTTAATTACAATTCCGTCTTCATCATTATTTAAGTTTGCAAATTTGGAAATAATAATTGGTGATAAAATCATTTTATGAAAATTATTTATTGTTGAATCTTTTGCAATTACTAAAAATGTTTTGGAATTAAAATTAAATTTCTCGGAAGAAATTTCTTTGAATATTGGTTTAGTTAGAACATCGCCAATTTGCCAATTATTTAAGTCAATGTTGTAATCTGAATTGTTATAAATTTCTATCCATTCGGGTTCATCATTTAACGGAGAAAACATAATTTCGTTTACAATTATTGAGGATTTTGCGTACCCGGGATTTAGTGCAAATTTAATCGAATTATTTGTCGAATCATCATCAATAACATTAAGTAGAACTAAATAATTTTGAGAAGAAACCTTAATTATAATTTTTGTAGCAAAGCTAAAATTTAAAGAATCGGAAATTGCTAAAATATTTTGAACTGATTCTTCAACAAAATTTATTTTATTTCCATTTTCTTCAATGAGATATATTTGAATTGAAAAAAGAATTTCTTCTTTTCCAATATTTTTAATTTTGCATGAAATCGTAACACTGTCATTTACAATATAATTTTGCGGAGAAATTGAAATTGATTCAATTTGTAAATCTCTATTTTTTTGCGAAATGCTGTTAATTCTTCCGGGAGTTGGAAATTTACTTTCATCCCAATTTAATTGGTCGAAAGAAACTTTCTCTGGATTAATTCTTTCAAGTGATTTTCCATTAATTCCACCCCAATCTGAAAAATATTCCAACGAATCAATCATTCGCAATAAAGAATCTCTAATTATAATTTTATCAGTTGAGTTATTCAGCGAAGGTAAATTTATAATTGCAGCATTTTTTACTTCGGGATAATAATCAAAAAATGAACTATCGTCCGCAATAACAAAATAATTTTGCGGTTCAACTTTTAAATCATCTTTATATATCGTGATTGCCGAACTTCCGTCTTCTAAAACAAACTTATTTAGATTTATTCCATTTTCACTATTGTTAAAAAGTTCTATCCATTCCGGTTCATCATTTATTGGCGAATACATGATTTCATTTATAATAATTGCAGATTTTTCATATCCGGGATAAATTTTTATCCATGCAAAATTATTTGTCGAATCATCATCTATGACATTAAGTTTTACAAAAAAGTTTTGTTTAGATTCATTAAATATTGTAGAATGGTTAAAAGTAATATTTGTTGAATCATTAGAATTAATTGAAAACATTTGACTTTCTTCAATCAAATCATCTTCAATAAAATCTAAGTTTTTGTCACCAAATAATTGAATGGAAAAATTACAATTTTGCCTTCCAATATTTTTTACTTTCGCAGATAATAATACTTTTTCACCTATCGCAGTATTGTTAAAAATAAATTCTGCTAAATCAATTTTGAGATCAAATTCTTTGAGCGAAACGCTGTTAAACTTTCCGGGAGTTGGATAATTACTATTTTTCCAGTTTGCTGGATTATTTGAATCATCATTTACATCAATTCTTTCCAATGAATTTCCGTTATTTCCGCCCCAAGTTGATGAATAAGCAACAGAATCAATAACTCGAAATAGTGAATCCATTAAAATTATTTTATCAGTTGTATTGTTTAAAGTCGGTAAATCAGTAATTAATAAATTTTTCAAATCCGGATAAATTTCGTTAATAATATTGTTCTCACTAATTACCAAATATTCTTTAGGTTTTAACAAGAATGAGCTGGTTGTTGTAAGAGTGTCGTTTTGATCTGCAATTTTATAATTATTTATGAAAATATTTTTCTCACTTTTGTTGTAAAGTTCAATCCATTCTGTTTCTGCATTCAAAGGAGCGAACATAATTTCATTAATAATTATATCGCCTCTAAATTCATTTATTTCTATTCCGTTTACACTTTTATAGCAATAATTATTCGCAGTAAATTCATCATTTGCAAAAACGAGTTCTGCAATAAAATGATTTTCACCTTTTGTAATATTTGATATTATTTCTTCAAGAATTATTGATTTAGATGAATCTAAATTTGTTAATGTTTTTGTAAGAATATGCTCATTAGACTGATGAACGCTGTCTTTGTTTTCATCTTTGAATAAATTTAGAATAAATTGTTGCGCTAATTTTGTTCCAAGGTTTTCAATTTTGATATTTATTGAAACTTCATTTCCAATAATTACATTATAATTTGAGAAAGTGATTTCTTTTATCGATAAATCAAATTCTTTCGGAGAAGCGGAATTTTTAAAACCCGGAGTTCCATTTAAAACTATTGAGTTTTTCCAATTATTACTTTCTATTAAAATTCGTTCATCAGAAAAACCAAGATTATTATCAGAAGTATAAGTGTAAGAATCAAGTGTATCATCAACAGAATTTAAAAGATAAATTGATCTATCACTTGTATTTGCCATTCCGGTACTTCCGAAAGCGTTGTCATCAAGCAAAAATAATAAAACATCTGCTGGAATTAATTCCTTATAAATTCCATTTTGAAAATCATAATCAGCTTCAAATATAATTGCATATTGATTTGGTAAAAGTTGATAATTATTGTTCTGAGATATTATTGCATCTGACGTAGTTGTGTGATATTTAATTTTGAATCCGGATAAATCTATTGTATCTGTATTGGAAATATTTTTAATTTCAATAAATTCAGAATTCTCAGATGAAGGCGCAAACATAATTTCGGAAAGTTTAACATTTTGTGCAAACGTAAAACTTGCAGTTAAATGAATGATTAGGAAAATATTCAGAAAAAGTATTTTTGATTTATTATTCAAACCTTTCTTACTTTATAAAAGTAACCTTATTGAATTTTAATTAAACATTTTCATTTATTATTTCATATTTTAATAATTTTTATTTAGATATTCAATATTAATTATTTTGCATTGTATAATTTTCATTTATTGAATTTACACTTCGCAAAAAATATAAATCACTTAATAATTGATTTTCCTTACCTCAATCTGAAATTTTGAAGTTTTATAATATTTGATATGTCTTATTATAAATAGTATTTTACAGCTCACAAATTTGTTTTTTATTATGGAAAAAGAACCAAACGTAAGCGTAGCAATACTTTCAGATATTTCTGTAGAATTTGTTTTATACGGAGAATTTCATTCAAATTTTTCTTCTGACCTTTTTAACGGAAAATTTACCGCTGAAATAAAAAATGGTTTTATTAGTCTTTTATCAAATGACGGTGAAATAAAAAATCTGCAAGAAATAATTTTTACACCAACTGATGAAAACTCCGATACGTTTTTATTAAAGAATGTTACAATTGGAATAAATTTTCATTGGGAGCAAAAGCAAAATCAACAGTTTGCCGGTAAGTTAAAAATTTTATTGAATGATGATAAACTTACAATCATCAATATTATTCCGGTTGAGCAATATTTACAAAGTGTAATTTCTTCCGAAATGAGTCCAACAAGTTCATTGGAATTATTAAAAGCACATGCAATAATTTCTCGAAGCTGGCTTTTGGCGCAAATGGATAAAAGTTCAAGTTTAATTAAAAAAGAAAAGTTTTTTACTTCTGAAACAATTACTGATGACGAAATAATTAAGTGGTACGATAGAGAAGACCACATTTTATTTGATGTATGTGCAGATGATCATTGCCAGCGTTATCAAGGAATAACAAAAAATTATGCACACAATGCCGAGTTAGCCGTAAAATCTACAAATGGATTAATTTTACAATATGAAAATAAAATTTGCGATGCAAGGTTTTCTAAATCATGCGGCGGCAAGACGGAATCTTTTGAAAATGTTTGGGAAAATGTTCCGCACGAATATCTAAAAACTTTAGTTGATTACAAATTTGAACATGATGGTTATGATTTAAATTTAGCCAATGAAAATTCCGCGGTTAAATGGATTAGCAATTCCCCCGTTGCATTTTGCAATACAAACGATTCAAAAATTCTTGAACAAGTCTTAAATAATTATGATCAAACAACAACAGATTTTTATAGATGGAGTGTAAATTATACGCAAGAAGAAATTGCAAATATTATTAAAACGAAAAGCGCAATTGATTTTGGAGATATAATTGATTTGATTCCAATTTTAAGGGGAAATTCCGGAAGAATAATTAAGTTGAAAATTATAGGAACTTTAAAAACTTTAATAGTTGGAAAAGAATTAGAAATAAGAAAATTTCTTTCTATGTCGCATTTATACAGTTCCGCATTTGTTGTTGAAAAAGGTGAACTTCAAAATAATATACCAACAAGTTTTAAACTAATTGGCGCTGGCTGGGGACATGGTGTAGGCTTATGTCAAATTGGTGCCGCAGTTATGGGTGAAAAAGGTTACCGCTTTGATGAAATATTATTGCATTATTTTCGCGGCGCACAAATAAAAAAGATTTATTAATTTCCTTTCCTACTGTATGATAATTAGATTGGAATAAAAATGGTTTTTCTTAATCCCGCAATTTTATTGGGTTTGCTTGCTGCCACAATTCCAATTTTAATTCATTTATTAAATTTCAGAAAACTTAAAAAAGTTGAATTTAGTTCATTAACTTTTTTAAAGGAACTACAGAAATCAAAAATTAAAAAAATAAAAATTAAGCAATGGCTGTTGTTGTTTTTAAGAACTCTTCTAATAATTTTACTTGTATTAGCTTTTGCAAGACCAACGCTTGAAGGAACAAATATTATCGGCTCTGCTTCATCGGCAAAATCAAGTAATGTGTTTGTTTTGGATAATTCAATAAGCATGTCGTATTTAAACGACAAGGGTACAATATTCAATCAAAGTAAAAAAATAATTAAGGAAATTATTAATAAGATTGATGACGGAAGTGATTTTTATTTTATCACAATTGCAGATTCTGTAAAAAGTACAACTAACAAAACTAATGCACTGCAAATTTTAGATGGGTTAAAATTAACTCAAGTTTCAAAACCTTTTGATAAAATTATTTTGTCTGCAAAAGATATTTTAATAAAATCTCAAAATCTGAATAAGGAAATTTTCATATTTTCTGATTTTCAGAAAAGTACATTCTCGACAAAAATTGATTCACTTAAAAATTCCATTGATGAAAATATTAGGGTTTTTTCATTTAATCTTGCGGAAGAAAATCCGGAAAATTATTCTGTTTCAAATTTACGCTTGAACAATTCAATTATTGAAGTTAACAAACCATTGAATTTTACGGTTGATGTTTCAAATAATTCACAAAATCAAACTGATGATTTAGCCGTCTCGCTTTTTATCAATAATGAAAGAGTTGCTCAGCAAAATATTTCACTTCAAGCAAACCAAATAAAATCAATAGATTTTGAAACAATTTTAAATTCACCCGGACTAATTGAAACAAAAGTTGAACTTGAAGAAGATAATATTATTGAAGACAATATTTGTTTTTTAAATTTTGAAGTTTTGGAAAAAATAAAAATTTTACTTTTATATGATTCTATTGACGATATTCGATTTTTAAACTCCGCTATAAATTCTGTAACCACATCGGATAGATTTGAAGTTACACAAAAACCAGCAAATAAAATTTCTTTTCTTTCTCTAAATAATTTTGATATAATTTTTCTGGTAACTTCGGGAAATATTGAGCCAAATCTAATTTCGAATTATTTAACATCCGGAGGAAATGTTGTATTTTTCCCAAACTCAAATCCGGAATTAAATAAATTAAACGAATTCCTTAAAAAGCTAAATTTGCCTTCCGCACAGAAAATTATTTCTACTGACAATACAAATTTAAATTTCGCAGAATATGGCAAAATAGATTTTACACATCCATTGTTTCAAAGTTTATTTCCGGATAAGAATAAGCAGCAGATTGAATCGCCGAATATTTTTAAGTATTTAAAATTTACCGAACAGCAAACAATTAAAAGTATAATAAGATTAAATGATAACAATCTTTTCATGGGCGAAACAAATTATAATAGCGGTAAAATAATATTTTTTAATTCTTCACCGAATTTTCAATCGGGAAATTTTCCAATCAAAAGTATTTTTGCTCCTTTAATTACAAGGGTAATCTTGTATTTAACTACAAATCAAAATGATAAAATATTTAATACCGGAAGTGAAATTCAATTAGATATAAAAAAATATAATTTTCCTATAATTGATATTACTACGCCAAATGGAAATGAAAAAATTAATATTCAGGATATTTATTTGGATAAATATAATTTTTCTGGAACCGATTTTTCGGGAAGTTACAAATTTTACAGTAATAATAAATTGATTGATTTTGCAAGTGTGAATTTAATTCCGGCAGAATCTGATTTGAGAAAAATTGAAATTGATACTTTAAATAATTTTTACACAAAACATTTTGGAGAAAATTATTCGCTTATTAATCCAAATGAAAATTATCTTGATAAAATTAAAAATGCCCGATTTGGAACCGAGTTGTGGAAATTATTTTTATTATTAGCATTTTTAACTGCATTGATTGAAATGTTTGTTGCAAGAAGCTCCCAAAAAGATTTAATGAATTTAACAGAAAATTAATTTATGATAGAAACCTCGCAAGTAGTTGTTGATAAGGCAATTCTTGTTGCGTTAAAAACAAGAGATATTTCCGATGAAAGAATTGAAGAACATTTACTCGAATTAGAAATGTTAACGGAAACAGCCGGCGCTGAAACAATTTTAAAAATTATTCAAGATAAAAGTAAAATGGATCCGGCATTTTATATTGGCAAAGGCAAAGCTGAAGAAATTGCCGAACTTGCTGAAATGAATAATATTACAATAATAATATTTGATGATGATTTAACGCCAACACAATTAAGAAATTTGGAAAAATTAATTAATAGAAAAGTTGTAGATCGCTCGGGATTAATTTTAGATATTTTTGCATCTCACGCAAAAACTAACGAAGCCAAAACTCAAGTGGAGCTTGCCCAGCTTCAATATTTATTACCGCGATTAACAAGAGCGTGGACGCATTTATCAAAACAATACGGCGGAATTAGAACTAAAGGTCCCGGCGAAACACAAATAGAAACCGATAGAAGAATTGTCAGAACCAGAATTAGTACACTAAAAGATAAATTAAAGAAAATTGAATCTCAGCAAAAAACAAAAAGTTTGGCAAGAGAAGAAATTCTTAAAGCAACTTTGGTTGGGTACACAAATGCGGGAAAATCAACATTATTAAATTTGCTTACCGATGCAGCCGTTTACGCAGAAAATAAATTATTCGCAACACTTGATTCTACAACTCGCGCTTATGAATTATCATCAAAGAAAAAAATTTTAATAACCGATACAGTTGGATTTATCAGAAAACTTCCGCATCATTTAATTGCTTCGTTCAAAAGTACTTTGAGCGTTGTGCGGGAAGCTGATTTAATAATTCATTTAATTGATATTACAAATCCATTTTTTGAAGATCATATAAAAGTTGTTGAAGAAACTTTAGAAAGTCTTGATTGCAAAAGTAAACCAACCGTGAAAGTGTTTAATAAAATTGATGTACTGAATGACAAAAGTAAAATTGAATATGTTAAAAATCATTTTCCAAATTGTTTAATCGTTTCTGCGGAAAGAGGAATTAACATAAAAAGTTTAAATGATTTATTTGTGAATTTCCTTGAACAAAATTTTGTAAAAAATAAAATTAGAACTGATCACACAAAAGGAAATTTAGTTGCAAAAGTTCATTCGCTTGTTGATGATTTGAAAACAACTTATGATGATTTTGGAATTACTTTGGAATACAGAACTTCGAAACAAATTCATGAACAAATTTTGAGATTGTTTAATGGCGAAAATTAAAAAATTAATTATTGATGGAAATTCGTTAACATTGGAAAAAATTGAATTTTTCTTAAACGAAAATCCTCAAGTTATTTTAAGCGAAGATTCAAAACAAAATGTAAGAAAAGCGAGAAAATTAATTGATAAATGGATTGAGGAAGACCAAGTAATTTACGGTGTTACAACTGGATTTGGAGAATTTTCCAATGTGAAAATTTCTAAAAATGATTTGGAAAAATTGCAAGAAAATTTAATTGTAAGTCACGCAGCCGGAGTTGGAGAAAATTTACCACCATTTATAATTAAAATTATGATGCTTTTGCGAGTCAATGCTTTAGCAAAAGGTTATTCGGGAATTAAACTTTCCACATTAGAACTTTTATTAGAATTTATAAATAATAATATTATTCCCGTTATTCCATCGCAAGGATCCGTAGGCTCAAGCGGCGATTTGGCTCCACTTTCTCATTTAGTCCTTTCATTAATTGGGAAAGGAAAATCGCAAAAATTTAATGTTGTAAATAGTGAAACCACAAAATTTACAAAACCGGTTTCAACAAGAAATTTGTTAAAAAAATATAAATTAAATTTCGTAAAACTTGGGGCAAAAGAAGGTTTAGCTTTAGTTAACGGAACCCAAATGATGACAGCGTTTGCGGCGTTCATTTCAATTCAAGCAAAAAAATTAGCAACTCAAGCTGATATCAGTGCGGCGTTAAGTCACGAAGCTTTACGCGCAACCGATAAAGCATACGATTTACGTTTACATAATTTACGACCTTTTGATGGACAAATTAATACTGCAAGAAATATGCTTGCGTTAATTAAGAATAGTGAAATCAGAAAATCACATTTGGAAAATGATACACGCGTTCAAGATTCATATTCGCTAAGATGTATTCCGCAAATTCACGGTGCTTCAAAAGATGCAATAAATTATGTGTGCTCCAAAGTTGAAATTGAACTTAACTCCGCAAATGATAACCCTTTAATTTTCCCGGAAGAAGGTGATCATATTGAAGGTGGAAATTTTCACGGACAACCAATGGCTTTGGCAATGGACTTTATGGCAATCGCACTTTCTGAAATTGCAAATGTTGCCGAAAGAAGAATTGAAAGATTGGTAAATGGTCAACTTAGTAATTTGCCAAGATTTTTAACAAAAAACGGCGGACTCAATTCCGGCTTTATGATTGCTCAATATACTGCTGCTTCTTTAGTTTCGGAAAATAAAACATTGGCACATCCGGCAAGTGTTGATTCGATTCCGACTTCTGCAAATCAAGAAGATCATAATTCGATGGGATCAATTGCTGCGAGAAAATGTTATCAAATTTTACAAAATGTTCAAACTGTAATTGCAATAGAAATGCTTGTTGCGTCACAAGGAATTGAATTTCTAAAACCATTAAAATGTGGAGTTGGGACTTCCGCTGCTTACAAAAAAATTAGAGAATTTGTAAAACCATTAGATCACGATAGAGAATTGCATATTGATATTCAGAAAGTTTTGAAAATTGTTAAAGATAATACTGTACTAAATTCCGTAGAAAAAGTAACTAAATTAAATTAGCTGATTTATCACCACAGTTTATATTTTTGATAAAGTTATTTTAAATATTACCAAGCATATCCAATATCAAATCTAACAGCCGGAACAGAACCGCTGTAGTTTGCATAATCATCATTATTATCATCAACAGATCCAGTGTAATAATCAAAACCAATTCCTAAACCAATAGCAAAATCATCTCCGGGAAACCATTGCCAACCAACTAGAGCACCAATACTAAAAGCAGATGTTCCACTTCCTTCATTAACTGTAAGTCGATTGTATGATATATTGGGCGCAATATAAAAACCTCTCAAAGTTTTACCGGAAGGATAAATTCTTGATTCTAAATTAATACCAAAACCACCAAGACCGCTAATTGTTGGAATTTGCAAACCACCACCCAAAGCAACTTTATCAGAAATTTTATGGAAATAACTCAAGTTGTAAAAAATAAAAAATTTAAGTGGGTTAACTACTATCATATCTTCCCGGGGAGTTATATCTTCAGAATTGCTAACAATTGTTGATTCTGTAAATAGCGTATCACCATTTTCGGTTACTGTCTTCTTTTTTTCTTTGGTAACAATTTGTGCAGAAAGTGTTATTGTAAACAATACAAAAAAGAAAAAAATGGATATTAGTTTCATAACAACCTCCTAACATTTTAGTTAAATCAAGGGAATTAGCAACTTAAAAAATATGTAATTTTCATTACTTCAAAATAGAAAAAATAATTTGATTTTAGTTACAAATTTGTAAACACATTTCTTCAAACCCACTCATCAATAATTTCTTTTGACATTTTTTCTGTTATGTTCCAATCGTGAAATTTTTCTTGAGCATTTTGTTCTAAATCTTTTTTCAATTTGGCGATAAGCAAATATGAGAAAAGCTGTAGGTTTTATATTTTTATTTTAAGTCTATACTTTAAACTATTTCATTATTTTTTACTTCATCAAAACAAATTTTTTTGTTGAAGAATATTTTCCATAAGATAGTTTGTAGAAATATATTCCGCTTGCAAGATTACTTCCATCAAATTGAATTTCATAATTTCCGGAATTCTTTTTTTCATTAACAAGAATTTTTACTTCTTTTCCCAAAATATCGTAAACAATTAATTTTACGTTTTGGTTTTCACTTTTTGCGTATATAGGAATATTATATTTTATTGTTGTTATTGGATTAAACGGATTTGGGTAATTTTGCATTAATTCAAATTCATTTTTTATATAATTATCTTGAGGATCTTCAACTTCAGTAATTACGTTTAAATTATAAATATTGCAATAAATATCATATCCAATATTTCTTTCGCGTAAATCTGACCATACAAAAAATACTTTATTATTGCTTATTAAGGCGTTCGAATTTTTTGTGCTGAAAACCGATTTTTGATGAATTATTTGTTTTGCATATTCAATTTTCCCTTCATGAGTGTAAACGCGGTAATATGAATATTGTCCGCCATCGAGTGAATTCAATGAATACAAAACTAAAAATTTCGAATTAAGCAGCGGAACTACACTAACATTTCCGTTATAATATTCTAAGTAAGGAATGTCACTAAAATCGATATTTGATACAAGTGTGTCTCCATAATGAGATTTTATTGTTCCTTTTAAATCATAACCATAATTATTGAAATTAGAATAAAATGAAAGAAATTTATTGCTGCCAATATATTCATTGAAATCATTTACATAAATCGAAGAAATAGGTTCAAGATTATTTTGAAAAAGCTGTAAATTGTTTCCCCATTTTACCCAAAGATTTTTTCCTTCTATATACAATTTTTTAGGATTTGGATATTGAAAATTCGGTAAGCCTATTTCTTTAACTAATTCACCAAAATTATTATAAGAAGTTAATTTTGTAGATTCACTTCCGGATATAATGCAGAAAGTAGTATCTGTTAATTTTATAAGATTTTCACTATAATTATAATAATTACAAATTTGAATTGTATCTTTTCTAATTAATTCATTGTTTGAATTATATATAGAAAAGCCAAGCTGCAATTGGTCTCCAGAAATTCTATCTTTCCATAGATTTACAAGTGTGCTGTTTTCTAAAAATACTACTTCATTTCCCTCTAAGATTATTTCACTTTCTTCAATTATTCCATTTTGAGAAATTTTTTGTCCGTAAAAATTTCTTTCGTTGCTCCATGCTACAAAAAACTTATTTTCATTAATTGCTGTTATTTGCGGATTTGTCTCATTACTTCCAGAAATATCATCATTAATTTTTATTCTTTCGGTTTCGATAAATACATTTTTTTTTATTAAGTATATATCATCATCAATAAATTTAGCAGATAAAAATTCATTATCCGATAACATAAAAATTCGTTCATTTATTCCGTTTTGTACAACTGATTTTTCAGAATATATTTTTAATAATTCTCCATTCTTATTAAAGATTAAAATAAAATTATAAAGATTTACTGCTCCGGAATCATATGAAATATTGACTGCAAATTTATTATCTCTCATTGAAGAAACATTAAAACTTCTTATTGAATATGTAAAATTTGAATCGAAATTTTCATTTAATTTAATCAGGGTATCATTAGTTAATTTTTTCCCATCTAAATCAAATTTTCTAAAAGAAAGTTCAAATGGTCCGTTGATTAAATCAAAAATTAAAAATGTACTATCTGTTAAAGAAACATTTTTAAATAATTCAGAATTATTATATAAATACTGCTCAATATTTTGATCGGTTTTTTTTACTTTAATATTAATTCGAGAGTTCTTGAGATTGTCTAAAATAGAACTATTAATCTCTATACTATCTGGGATTTGTTCCCAGGTATTATAGTTTATCCATGTTAAAATCGTTTTATTCGATAATGAACAAATATCAAAATTTATTAAACTTGTTGCATTAGTCGAATCAGAAAAATGGTAATTAGAAGTAATATTTCCTAACTCATCTAAATATATCAAGTCAAGTTTTCCGTTATCTCTAATTCCGAAAGTAAAACCATTTTCAGATTTAATTGTTTTAAAACCATAACCCAAATATCCAGTACCGCACCAAGGTAATGTAATATTACCAAGTAAAAATTCATCTTTTATAATTTCATTATTAGAATTAAATATGGAAGCATATACGGATCTGTTACCAACGTCAAAGAAATTTTCATAATATTCGTTTGAAATATTTAGAAACCCATCTTCTGCATCTAAAACAATATCAAAATTAGAATTTACTTTAAAATTAGATCCAATTTTGTTTCCCAAGGAATCAAATCTCTGTGCAAAGTAATTTAGATCACCTAATCTGTAATCTTCCCAAGCTACAATAAATTCTTTTGATGAGTTTGAAAATAAATTAGGATTTGCTTGTTTGAAAGAACTGAACAATTCATCTTTGCTAACTCTAAAATCTGATATTAGTGCATTTTCAATTTGGGAATAATGAAAGGATGTAAATGTTAAAAAGATTATTGTAAATATGGATTTTATCTTTAACATAATTTTCTCAACTAGTTTGAAATAAAATCAACAAATTTAGTACCAATTAAAATTTAACTATAAATTAGAATAATTTTATATTAGTATTCATCCACTATGAAAAAATTTCGTTAAAGCGAAAAAAATTCGTACTATTTAATTTCTTTTGTTTTAAAAAACCAATTCGTAATTCCCTTCACGGTTTTATCAACAAATTTTTCTTGTTTCATTTTTTCTTGATCTGCCAAATGCAAACTTTCATATCCAACCGCAACGTAATATGCAGCTTTATCAAAAAAATTATTTAACTGCTGATAAAATCCTAAACATTGATGAAGTTCCAAACTTGAATGAATTATTCCATGATTTATTATATACCGCCAAAGTACAACCCTTGATAAAATTAATGCATAAATTACTTCACTGCTTTTTAAATTTTCAGCCGCGCGCTGTCTGCCAATATCAATAAAAAATTCTGCGGTATTTGCATCGGTTGGATCAGCGTTCATAATCCATTCGCCAAGTCTGCGGTAAACATTATGAATTCTTTTTTTTAGAATTTCATCATCAACTTTTCTATAACCAAATGTTGATGGATTTGATTTTACTTCTTTAATCCATTCTTTGGTTATTGAATCTGCATGATCTTCAACGAGTCTGATAAATTTTTCGTATAACATTTTGCACCTCCATTTTATTTTTGAGAAGTACAACATCAATACGAAAACCATCAGTAATTATAGATTGGTTTTCTTTGGAAAAATTATTTTTCTAAGTTAAAAGGAATATTTATTGTTTTTGTTTGTTTGGAAATTTCATCGCTGACAATAAAAACTAAACTATAATTTCCAACTGCGAATGTTGAATCCAATTCAATTTGTGCTTCTAATTGTAAATCGGATATTTCTTTTTTTTCATCCAGCAAAATATTTTTATCAAAAATTGATTTGATTGTATCATTCTCCGGAGTAATCAAATCAACTTTATAAAATAGATTTATATTAGATTTATTTTCTTTAATATTTTGGGCAAATCCTTTTGCATTAACTGTAGCATTAACTTCCCAAGAATTATCAACTTCGAATGCAAAAGCTTCGGGACTGAATAATTCAAGTTTAGGTTCGGGCTTGCTTGAACAAGCCCAAACATTAAATAAAATAATTATTGACAAAACAACTTTGTAATTTTTCATAATAGTTTTAACTGAAATTCTTAAAAACTTATTTTAAATTATAGGTCATTTCAACAAAAGTGGAAATCCAATTTTCTATGGATTCCCGATAAAATCATTCGGGAATGACAATTATTTATATACTTTCTTAATTATTCTTTTTAAAATCTTTCATAAATTCAACTAAAGCTTCAACTCCTTTTTGCGGAAAAGCGTTGTAGATTGATGCTCTTAATCCACCGACAGATCTATGTCCTTTTAAACCGGAAAATCCTTTTGCAGTTGCTTCCGCAATAATTTTTTTCTCTAATTCTTCACTTGGTAATCTAAATGTAACATTCATTAAAGATCTATCTTCTTTAACTGCGGTTCCTTTATAGTAACCATCGCTTTCATCAATATAATTATATAGAATATTTGCTTTCTCTAAATTTTTCTTATACATAACTTCAAGTCCGCCCATATTTTGCAGCCATTTAAAAACCAATCCCATTATGTAAACACCAAATGTGGCGGGAGTATTATACATAGATTCATTTTCAACATGAATTTTATAATTCATATAAGTATGCAAATTATCGCTGCTTCTTTCAAGCAAATCTTTTCTAATAATGACAAGAACAACTCCGGAAGGTCCCATATTTTTTTGTGCACCGGCATAAATTAATCCAAATTTATTTACATCAAAATAATTGTGAAGCATATCCGAAGAAGTATCGCAAACCAAAGGAACATTTCCGGCTTCGGGAATATATTTAAATTGAGTTCCGAAAATTGTATTGTTAGATGTGTAATGAACATAAGATGCCTCGGAAGATAGTTTCAATTCATTTTGTTTTGGAATTCGTATAAAATTTTCTGTCTCGGTTGAAGCAGCAATATTAACTGTACCTTCACGCTTTGCTTCTTTAGCGGCTTTTTTTGCCCAAGTTCCGGTAAGGATGTAATCTGCTTTTTTTACCGGAGGCATTAAATTTTGCGGCACCATTGAAAACTGAAGTGTAGCTCCGCCTTGTAAAAATAATACCGCATAATTCTCACCAATATTTAAAAGTTTTCTAACATCCGCTTCTGCTGTTTTGATAATTGATTCATAAACTTTTCCTCTATGACTCATTTCCATCACAGACATGCCGGTGTTTTTGTAATTGTAAAAATCTGCTTGCGCTTCTTTTAAAACTTCTTCCGGTAAAACTGCTGGTCCCGCACTAAAGTTATAAATTCTTTCACTCATTTTAATTTTCCTTATTAAATTTTTGAATTGTTAATCTCACAGTACTTTTAATTTTTTTTCTTACCCTTAATCTTATTTTTACTCATTCTTTTTTATTTTTTAAAGAAAGATTAAGAGCAAGAGTAAGATTATGATTAAGAAATAAAAGATTATCTTTCAGAATTATATTCCACTTCCGGTTCGTGAATTCTTTCAGAATTACTTTTAATTAATCCTATTAACATTGAAACAATTTCTTTAAGTAATTCTTTTCCAAATTTAATTTCTTCTGATGTTAAAATAGTTTTTGTAACTAAAATATCTAATCCAGCAGAACATTCTAACGCCGACCCACGCGAAATATCAAAATATCTACATCTGTCTTTACTTGTAAACTTACCATTGCCTTCTGAAATATTCAAAATTATTGATGTTGAAGCTCTTTCTAATTGATCATAAACTGAATATCTTTTCTCAACTTTGGATAAAACAACATTTAACCACTTAAGAAATTCTAAAGATTTTTGATAAACAATTAATTTCTCATGATCGAAATAGTAAATCTTTTCTGTCATTTTTTTTCTTAATCTTACTCTTATTCTTAATCTTACTCATTCTTTTTCTTTCATTCTTTTAAAAAAAGATTAAGAACAAGAGTAAGATTATGATTAAGATTATTTAAATTGTATGAACAACCAATCCGTCTCTCAGCTTTGGTTCAAACCAAGTTGATTTTGGCGGCATAATTTCTCCCGCATCCGAAATATTTATCAAATCTTCAATAGAAACCGGAAACATTGAAAAAGCTGCTTTTGCTTTTCCGCTGTTTACTAATTTTTCTAATTCCGTTGTACCTCTAATTCCCCCAATAAAATCAATAGTTGTATCGGTTCTAATATCTTCAATTCCTAAAACCGGTTTAAGTAAATAATTTTCCAAAATACTTACATCTAAATTTCCACCAAAGTTATCAGCTTTCTTAACATTTTCATTCGGCTTTAACAAATACCATTCATTGGAAATATACATACAAATATTTTTTACATTTTTGGGTGAGGCTGAATCCGAACTTTCTACAGAAAAATTTGTTTTAATTTTTTCAATAAATTTATTTTCCGACATTCCCTTCAAATCAAAAATAACTCTGTTGTAAGGAAGAATTTTTAATTGTTCCGCGGGAAATAAAACTGCCATAAAATAATTATATTCTTCCTTTCCGTTATGATTTGGATTATTATCTTTTTTTACCGTTCTTGCTCTTGCTGCGCTTGCAGCTCTGTGATGTCCATCGGCAATATATAAATATTTTGTATTTGCAATTTCATCAATTATTGTTGAATTATTTTCTTTTGGCAAAATCCAAATTTTGTGAATTATTCCATCGTTAGAAGTAAAATTATATGTCGGAGTAATTTCTTTCATTGTTTTTTCAACAATTTGATTTACCTTATCAATCCCTTTGTATGTTAAAAATACAGCGCCGGTTTGTGCTTCCGTTGTAATAATATGATTTGTTCTGTCATCCTCTTTAACTTTTCTGGTTTTTTCATGTTTTTTAATTATATCATTTTCATAATCATCAACAGAAAAAGTTGCGGCAATTCCAACTTGCTTTTGCTCGCCCATTGTTAAATGATAAATGTAAAATCTTTCTTCATCATCTTGAATTAATGTTTTTTCATTAATAAATTTTTGAAAATTTTCTTTAGCTTTTTCATAAACTGATTTATCGTAAGGATTTGTATTTTCCGGTAGTTCAATTTCTGATCTTGTAACACGTAAAAAATTAAATGAGTTTCCGGCAGCAAGATTTGCAGATTCTTCTCTGTTAACAACATCATACGGAACACTGGCAACAAGTTGCGCAATATTTTCTGTCGGACGAAATGCTTTAAAAGGTTTAATTACTGCCATATTTTTAAATCTCCGAAAAAATTATTTTCTATTTGTAAATTAATAAATTACGGTGATAAAGGATATTGTTATCGTAAAAATTATTCAATCATCGTAATCATTTGATCAAGTTCTGCCAAAATTTCTTTTTCCGTTCCTTCCAATCCAACACTTTTGAATCTTATATTTCCATTTTTATCAATAATAAATTTTGTTGGAATTCCTTCAACTCCATAATTATCTATCACTTCATTTTGATCATCAAGCAAAACGTGAAATAGATATTTATTTTTTTCAATAAAATCCGAAGCATTTTTCAATTTATCTTCAACTCTTTCCCAAGTATTTACGAATAAAAATTTTACATTTTTACTTTTTTCAAATTTATCAACAGCTTTCTGCATTATTGGAAACGACTGCAGACAAGGTCCGCACCAAGTTGCCCAAAAATCAACAATTACAATTCTTCCTTTAAAATCAGAAAGACTCACAGAATTTCCCTTAAGATCTTTTAATTTAAATTGCGGTGCCGGTTTATTCAAAATAGAATTCTTTAATTTTTCTATCATTTTCTGATTTACACTTTCACCAATTTTACCAAGATGTTTATCCAAATTGTCTTTACTTCCGCCTAATTTTATAAATGAATTATTAAAAATTTCTTGAATCTTATTCGTGCTTTTTCCTTTAGAAATAAATTCTTCCGATTTATTTTTTGCTTTTTCAAATTGTTTTAAATTATAAAGTAACGAAACATAACTTTCATTCAATTCGGGATAATCGCCGTTTGTTAATGTTGCGGCTTCTTCAAAAGATTTTAATGCAGCTTCGGTTTTGCCTAATTCATTTTGAATATTTCCGTAAGTATCAAGAATAAATCCTAACGAATTCTTTTTAGAATTTATCCATTGTTCGTCATCAATATAAACCGGTTTAATTCCGGTTGGATTTTTAACTTCTTTTCTGGCAATTTCAATTCCCTTTTCACCATACTGCAAAGCACTTGGAAGATTTTTTTTCGTTTCAAACATTCTCCATGCAATTCCATTATAAAGATTTGAATTTGCCAAATACAAATATTCATTCAATAATTTTTCAGCTGATTTAAAATCATTTTCCTTTACTTGCTGATTTACAATGCCCGAAAACATGTAGCTCGTTACTTCACTGTTTTTATCAAATTTTAGATATTCATTAAAAACTTCTAATTTTTTTTCAACGGTAAGCATGTTTCTAAATTTTCCCAAGAATCTTGTCTTTATTAAATTCGATTCGGGGAATTTCTTTTCGATCATTTCAACATACTTTACAGATTTAACGTGATCGCCGATGTTTCGCGTCCAATTAGCTAAAAACTCAAATTCTTTTTGAGTGAAATTATTTTTCTCTTCTAACTTTTCAATTTCTGAAGCTGCTGCGCTATCAATTCTATTTTTAGGAAATGAACTAACGTAACCATTTAAAAATAAACCTTTTACTTCCGGATGTTTTGCGAAATCTTCCTTAAATAATTTGTTTGCCAATTCATTATCTTTTTTTAATCCAATTGTGGCAGCCCAACGCTGATAAATATTGGCTAAACCGGCTTTGTATCCGGGCAATTCATTTTCATCATCATCAAAAAGTGGAACTACAAATCCAAGCTGATTATTATCATCAATAAATTCATCCCCAACAAATTTTATAATCAAACCAAATATTTCATTTTCAGTTTTAAATTTTCCAATCCAAACATCATCTTTTTTTTCCATTGCAATTTTACTTGTGTTCAATAATTCATCGCCAAAAGAATAAACAATCATATTTAACTCTGATGCATTCTTTAAACTATCTTTTTCCGGTACGAATTGAATTTTAATTTCTTCACTAACTTTTGGCAATTCCGGAACAAAAGAAAACTTTTGTTTTTTATCATCCGAACATGAGGCGATAACAATTATTAGCAAAGTAACCATCAAATATTTTTTCATAAATCCTCGAAGTTAAAATTTTTCAATAATATTTTATTATTACAAAAATACCATTTTCCCTTCAATTTTATTACCTTGCTTAAGTGAAAGTTTTCTAAGTATTTTTTGCCAAAAGGAAATTGCTATGATTGATCAAGAAATAAAATACTTTACTCCGGAAGAAGCAAATAAAACTCTTCCGCTTGTAAAAAAAATTGTTAGGGATATTTTAGATTACAGTTTTGAACTGAAAACTATTTCTGATTCTGTTAATGGAGAAATAGATGAAAACAGAGAAGCCCAAAATTTAATTAGAAAAACTCGTGGTTTTATTAACGAATTAGAAGAAATTGGCTGTTTTTATAAAGATTGGAATTTTAATGTTGGATTAGTAGATTTTCCATCAATAATAAATAACGAAGAAGTTTATTTATGCTGGAAAAGTGATGAAGAAAAAATTATTTATTATCACGGAATTAATGAAGGTTTTAAAGGAAGAAAATTAATTCCGGAATATTATTTTGAAGAAACTTCAATTTAGATTTTAAATATCAAAAAAAATGTCTCTTCATAAACTCAAAAAAAATAAATCCAAAATTGAAAAATTCTCACATATTATTTCTGGCATAATAGTTCTTTTATCGGCGTTTGACAAATATGAATCGCAAAATCCAAATTACATATTTTTTGCACTTGCCGGTTTAATTTTTATTCAAGTTGCAATTTTTAATGATAAAATTTCTAAAAAATTTCCATGGATAAATAACACATTTATTTTTTTAGAAGGTTTGGTTTCAATCTTAATTGCTTGGGATTATTTTAAAATTGGAAAAAAAGCACTTCCATTTACATATCTTTTTGCCGGTTTAATTCAATTTATTGTAGGTTATTTAAAGATGAAAAAAATATCAATCTTTAAAAATCGAATGAATGATTGAATAACATTTAAAATGTAGAAAATTCTCTTCAATTAAGAAGAGAATTTCATCAAATTTATTTTTCTTCTTTAATTGTAAATGAGTGTGTAATTTCAACTGATTTTTCTAACATTGCGGTAACACTGCAATATGTTTTTTGAGAAAGTTCTATTGCTCGTTCAACATCAGCATCTTTTATATTTTTGCCAATAATTACAAACTCAAGGTGAATTTTTGTAAAAACTTTTGGATGAGTTTCCGCAGTTTCGGCAGAAATTTGGATTTCAAAATCATCTAATTTTACTCTTTTTTTCTCTAAAATTGTAATCACATCTGATGCGGTACAGCCGGCTAAACCAAGTAATAAAAGTTCTTTTGGTCTAATTGCTCCATTACTTCCGCCAAAATTTTCCGGACCATCCATCGTAATCCAATGATTTGAATCGGTTTTTCCAACTAACGTAATTCCTTGTAATTGTTTAACCACTGCTTTATGTTGAGCCATTTTTTCTCCAGTTTAAAATTTTGCATAGTATGATGAAAAAATATGAAAGTAGTTTCTGAATAAAAATGTTAAAACGTTTAAATGTTGAGACGTAAAAGCAAAAAAAACAAATTCCCAAATGTTTTCTATTTTAATTCACAGCAATCATATATGCTTTTATGTTTCTTACTCAAAGAAAAATATTCTTTTCCAAATAACAATCTTGAAATTTTTTATTAATGTTTTGTGTCTTTACTTCTAAACGTTTTCACTTTTCAACGTCGCAACGTTTCAACTTTATTTATTATATTTATCGCTCAATTTATAACAATAATTAGAAAATTTATGACATCGCAACAAATTAGAAATCAATTTTTAGAATTTTTCAAATCCAAACAACATACAATCGTACCAAGTGCGCCGGTTGTTCCTTATGATGATCCGACTTTACTTTTTACAAACGCGGGAATGAATCAGTTTAAAGATGTTTTTTTGGGAAAGGGAAATCGCGATTATAAACGCGCAGCTGATACACAAAAATGTATTCGAGTTAGCGGAAAGCATAATGATTTGGAAGAAGTCGGACACGATACTTATCATCACACATTTTTTGAAATGTTGGGAAATTGGAGTTTTGGCGATTATTATAAAGAAGAAGCTATTACTTGGGCTTGGGAATTATTAACAGAAGTTTGGAAACTTCCAAAAGAAAGGTTGTGGACAACTGTTTTTGAAACAGATGATGAAGCTTTAAATTTGTGGAAAACAAAGACAGATATTAACCCGAATCATGTTTTGAAGTTTGGTGCAAAAGATAATTTTTGGGAAATGGGAGAAACCGGTCCGTGCGGTCCGTGTTCTGAAATTCATATAAATCTAACAGATGATTATGAAAACCCAAAATATGTAAATGCCGGAGTTCCGGAATGTTTGGAGATTTGGAATTTAGTTTTTATACAAAATAATCGCGATGAAAACGGCACGTTGCATGATCTTCCTGCAAAACATGTTGATACCGGAATGGGCTTTGAGCGAGTTTGTGCAGTTTTGCAAAATAAAAATTCCAATTATGATACGGATGTTTTTCAACCGTTAATTCAAGAAATTTCAAAAATTTCTAAAATTCCTTATGATACTCAAGAACATCAAATTCCAATGCGTGTAATTGCTGATCATATTCGTACACTTACTTTCGCTATTGGCGATGGCGCAGTTCCCGGTAATGATGGAAGAAGTTACGTACTACGCAGAATTTTGCGTAGAGCTGCTCGTTACGGAAGAAAATTAAATTTAAATGAACCATTCATGTATAAGTTGGTTGATGTTTTGGTAAAAACAATGAGCAATGTTTTCCCGGAAATAAAATCAAATCAAGCAAATATTGAAAAAATTATAAAAGCCGAAGAAGAAAGTTTTAATGCAACTTTAGATAGAGGAATTTCTTTGTTCGAAGAAATTTCCCAAAATGTAATTTCGAAAAATGAAAAAATAATTCCCGGTGAAGATGTTTTTAAACTTTATGATACTTTTGGTTTTCCAATTGATTTAACAAATGTTATGGCTCAAGAAAAAGGTTTGAGAATTGATGAAGATAAATTTAATGTTTTGATGAATGAACAAAAAGTCCGCGCAAGAAAATCGACAAAAGATAAATTGGGAAATGTAAATATCGTTGAAAAATTATCAGATTTCGAAAATCTTAAACCATCTGATTTTATTGGCTACGAAACACTTGAAACAAAATCCAACATAATAGAAATTTCCGATGATTTTTTAATTTTAGACAAAACTCCATTTTACGCAGAATCCGGGGGACAAGTTAGTGATACGGGAATTTTGGAATTTCAAAATCAAGAAATTAAAATTCTTAACACTATAAAATCCAATAATATTTTTGCTCATGAATTTGAAGGAAGTTTAGATAAAAATTCAGTTCAAGAAGTTTTCGCAAAAGTTGATAAAAATCGCAGATGGGAAATTATGCGAAACCACAGTGCTACACATTTCCTTCACGCAGCATTAAGACAAATTCTCGGAACTCATGTAAAGCAAGCTGGATCGTATGTTGGTCCAGATAGATTACGTTTTGATTTTGCACATTTTCAAAAAGTTACTCAACAAGAATTGCAAGAAATTGAATCTTTGGTAAATTTTAAATTACATGAAAATATTGAACTTCAACATCACAGAAATATTCCGTTTGATGAAGCTAAGAAAATGGGAGCTTTAATGTTCTTCGGCGATAAATATGGAGATAAAGTGAATGTTGTTCAATTCAGCGATTTTTCTTTGGAATTTTGCGGAGGAACTCATGTAAAAAATAGTTCACAAATTGGTTTGTTTAAAATTATAAGCGAATCATCAATTGCAAGCGGAGTAAGGAGAATTGAAGCCGTTACCGGTTTGGGTGTTGAAAAATATATTCAAAATCAAATTTTAGAATTAAGAAATGCCGATGAAAAAATTGCACAACTAAATGAAGAAAAGAAAAAAATAGAAAAAGAATTGGCTGATATAAAACTTAAAGAAAAACTCGGCGGAATTGATTCTATTGTGAATAATCCTTTTGAGAAAAACGGAATTAATATTTTTAAAGGAAAAGTTGATGTAAACAATATGGATGAATTAAAATCCATGGGAGATGAACTTCGTGCAAAAATTAGAAATGGAGTTGGAGTTTTAATTTCGGAAATTGAAGGAAAGGTTGGAATTGTCTGTGTTGTTACAGATGATTTGATTAGTACAAAAAAATTATCTGCCGGAAAAATTGTTGGAGAAATTGCAAAGATTGTCGGAGGCGGCGGAGGTGGAAGACCGCATCTTGCTACTGCCGGCGGAAAAGATATTTCCAAAATTGATGAAGCATTAAGTAAAGTTGAAGAGTTTATTTAAATAATCAATTTATCAATCCGTGAATTAGTGGCAATTTATTTAGCCACGAATGCACTAATAAAAAATTGTATGAAAACTATAAATAACGTTTTAATAGTTTTTCTTCTTTTCTTCTCAATAATTTCTGCACAGCATAAATCTCAAAAAACGTATTGCAACCCTATGGATATTGGTTACCGTTACAACTTTGAGCAAATTGATGAGAAAATTTCATATCGTTCTGCTGCCGATCCCGTAATTGTTACATTCAAAGATTCATATTATTTATTTGCAACAATTTCAAACGGCTGGTGGAAATCTACAGATATGAGCGTTTGGGAATTTGTTACACCAAGCATGTGGCCCATGGAAGATAATTGCGCTCCGGCTGTACTTGTTGTAAAAGACACAATGTTAATTTATCAATCGACTTTTGAAAGACGACCAATTTTGTACACAACCCAACCCGAAACCGGAAAGTTAAAATTTTATAATCGTTATATGCCTTGGCGTAGAAAGGAAATTGGCTCTTGGGATCCGGCACTTTTTTATGATGAAGATTTGAATCGTTATTTTATGTATTGGGGTTCATCAAATATGTATCCAATTTATGGCTGCGAGTTAGATCATGGCCGACAATTAGCTTACAAAGATACGATTGCACATAAATTTATTTATCTACACCCGGAAGAACATGGCTGGGAAAGATTTGGTTTAAATCACAGCGATGAAATTGATCCGTTTATTGAAGGCGCTTGGATGACAAAGCATAACGGTAAATATTATTTGCAATATGCAGCTCCGGGTACCGAGTACAATGTTTATGCAAACGGAACTTATATCGGGAATGATCCGCTTGGACCTTTTACTTATGCACCGTACAATCCAATTTCATACAAGCCCGGCGGGTATGTTCAAGGTGCGGGTCATGGAAATACTTTTCAAGATTTGCATGGAAATTATTGGAATACCGGTACTCCGTGGATTGCGGTTAATTGGAATTTTGAAAGACGAATTGCAATGTTCCCGGCATTTTTTGATAAAGATGATCAGTTTTTTTCAAATACACGATTTGGAGATTTTCCACAATATTTACCCACCCAAAAAATCATAAATAAAGATGAACTTTTTACCGGATGGATGTTGTTGAGTTATAAAAAACCGGTTACCGCTTCGTCTGTTCGTGATACTTTTTCTTGTGCAAAAATTACGGATGAAAATCCGAGAAGTTATTGGGTTGCAAATACAAATAAATCCGGCGAGTGGGCAATTATTGATTTGCAAAAAATCAGTTATGTTAAAGCTATTCAAATAAATTTGACTGATTACAAATCAAATATTTACTTTAATGATTCAACGGTTTACACTCAATTTAAATTTTATACATCAAAAGATAATGTTAATTGGGAATGTGTTGTTGATTTATCGAACGAAAAGCAAGATAGACCAAATGGATATTTCGAATTAGAAAATCCTATTGACGCTCGTTATATAAAATTTGAAAATATTTATGTGCCAACTGCAAATTTGGCAATAAATGCAATTCGTATTTTTGGAAATAGTAATGACGTAAAGCCGGAAACTCCAAAAAATCTTTTTGTAAAAAGACATGAAGATGAGCGCAATGCTACAATTACTTGGGATAAAATTGATAGTGCAATTGGATACAATATTTTATGGGGAATTGCAAAGGATAAACTTTATCAGACTTACCAAATTTTTCATGATCAAGGAACAAAATTAGAATTGCGTGCTTTGAATAAAGGTGTTGATTACTTTTTTGCAATAGAAGCATTTAACGAAAATGGAGTATCAGAGAAGAGTATAGCTATATCTTGTGAATAAAAACTTTTGCCACGAATGCACGAATTATAAAACAATTCTTTTATAATTCAATTTAAGTTCACCAAAGTTTACAATTAAAGCCAATTTATTATTTGATACTTTTAAATAATTAATTGCTTGTGCAATATATTCTTCGGCAATTCCATTAGTTGATTTAATCTCAAGAATTATTTTATCAAATAACACAAAATCTGCAAAAAACTTATGCGGAAGAATTATGTTTTTGTAATGAATTAAATATTCCTTTTCCCTTTCGAATGGAATATTTGATTTTCGAAATTCATATTCTAATGCATCCTTATATACAATTTCCAAAAATCCAGGACCCAAATTATTATGAACTTCAAAACACTTTCCGATTATTGCATAACTTTCATCTTTGTATATTAATTCGTTCATTTTTTTATTAGTGCATTCGTGGCTATAATTTTTTCTTACTTTATTCGATATATCGAAGTACTATACCCTCCAAAAATTCCCAATCCATTTTGAACATTGTTGTGAATTGAAACCGGCTCAGCAAAAGGATTATCATCCGCTTCATCTTGTTCTTTTACCGAAACAAGATATCTATATAAATTTTCACTTAGCGAAGAAAGCACAACATAAACTTCTGAGTAATAACTAATTTCGTAAGTTGATATTTTTAATTTATATACTTTTCCGGAAATTATTGCATCATCAAAATATGCTGCGTAACCATAAAATGTTTTTTCATTTTCATCAAAAATATCACTTTCGCCAATTAGAATATCGTTGCTTTCAAAGAATAAATTTGTTCTATAAATTTCTCCGGAAAAATTTTCAATTGCATATAATGATAATTGATAATAATTTTTAATGCTTCCATCATCTTCAAAAGTAATTGTAATTTCATACTGAGAAAGATATTCATCCATGGAATTTGATTCCAATAAAACATTTTTTATTAAAATACTATTTGGAATTTTATCTTCTGCAAAAACTGATTTAAATCCATCAGCACTTACAACAATTTTATAATTATTATTTATTTGAGGAAATGTGTTTTGAGCAATGTAGAAGCCCTTTCCGGAGTAATTTAGATTTGTGACAAAATTATCTCCGTTCCAAATTTCAACTTTAGCATTTTCTAAAATTGGAATTTTATCTTCATTATATCCATATTCATTTAGCACAGAAAAACTTTCTAAAATTCCCAAACTTTTAGAAACATGAACTTTAAAAACACTATCTGGAGCAAAAAAGCTATTAACAACAATTAATGGATTTTGTTTTGGTAATTCAACATCTACAACAGATTCGCAGCTGATTGATATAAAAATTATAGAAAATATTTTTAGAAAATTTTTCATTTTATATTGTCTTAAAATTTAAAACTATAACTGATAGACGGAATAATTGGAAATAGCGTAATTTGTTTTAGAACTTTTTTATTATTCATGTAATCATTTTCAAAATAATAAAAGAATGGATTTTTTTGTGAATATGCATTATAAACCGCAATCGTAAATACACTACTGTTTTCTTCTCCCCACATAAATCTGCAAGCCAAATCCAAACGATGATAAGCCGGCATTCTGTAACTATTTTTTTCTCCAAAATATTCTAACTGCTGATAATTATAATTGTAATATTGATCGAACAAACTTGAGTTGCCGTAATACTGAACAAGCGGAAGCGAGATTGCGTTTCCGGTTCCGTAAACCCAAGTTAAAGAGGCATCAAAACTTTCGGATATTTTATGATTAAGAACCAAAGAAATATCATGTCGCCTATCGTATTTATAAGGATACTCTTTTCCGTTATTTAATTCATCAAATTCTCTTTTTGACCAAGCCAGCGTGTAACCAATCCAGCCGGTTGTATTTCCCTTTTTCTTTTGAAGAAATAATTCAATGCCGTAAGTTGTACCTTCACCAAAAGTAATTTTGCTTTGCCAATCTGAATTTAGTCCAAAAAATTCTGCGCCTTCTTTGTACTCAAGTAAATTGTTCATTTTCTTATAATATGTTTCAACGGTAAATTCAAATTCATTATCAAAAATATTTCTGGAAATTCCTAATGCTGCTTGATGCGCTTTTTCCGGTTTAACAATATCAGTTGTCGGAACCCACAAATCAGTCGGCAAACCAATTCCGCTATTTGCTAGAAGATGAACGTACTGATTCATAAATGTGTAAGAAGTTTTAATCGACCAATCTTCAATTAAATATCTGAGCGAAATTCTCGGCTCGAAAGAAAAATAATTTTTATTATTTACTGCGAATAGTGAAGTGTGAATTCCCGCATTAATTTTAAGATTGGAATTAATTTCCAAATCGTCTTCAAAATATCCCCTTAATTCTATTGCGTTGTGAAGTGATGAAGCAGAAATTGAAGTATCAATATTTTGCGAAATACTGTATTGAAAAACTCCCGGATTAAATTTATGATGAAATAAATTTGCACCAAATTTTATATTGTTACTCTGGTTTGGAATCCAATCAAAATCAATTGCAAAACCAAAATCTGTAATTCCCGATAAATATTCAGCACGATAAATTTCTTTTTCATTATTATATTCTGAAGAACTTTCAACATCCGTATAAAATCTAAATCTGCTGAAATTTGCCGTAACATTGCTGAATAAATTATTTGAGAAAATATGATTCCACCTAATTACGGATGTAATATTTCCCCAACCCAAACTAAAATCGTTTGATGAATTTGAGTAATCAAAATCACTTTTGGAAACTGCATAAAATTCATCATCACCTAAATAGAGACTAAAAAAGAGTCTATCATTTAAAGAAAATATATGGTTTAATTTTGCATTCAAATCATAAAAATAATATCCGCCGTATTCGTTATCATCCATAAACGGCTGGGCTAAAACGTCTATATAAGTTCTGCGTGCAGAAAAAATAAAAGAAGTTTTATCTTTGTAAATCGGTCCTTCGTAAGTTACTTTTGATGAAATCAATCCGATTGTAGCGCTTCCTTCAAATTCTTTATTGTTACCTTCTTTCATATTAATTTCTAAAATTGATGAAAGTCGCCCGCCAAATCTTGCCGGAAATCCTCCCTTTAATAAATTTACATTTTTTACCGCATCGGAATTAAATACAGAAAAAAATCCGAATAAATGACTTGCGTTGTAAACTGTGGTTCCATCTAATAAAATTAAATTTTGCTCGGGACTTCCGCCTCTCACATACAATCCACTGCTTCCTTCGTTACCGGATTGTACGCCGGGCAATAACTGTAATGCTTTTAGAACATCTGTTTCGCCGAGCAATGCGGGAATTGAAACTATTTGTTTAATCGGAATATTAAAATTACTCATTTGAGTATTTTTTGTAATTTCATCAATCGCTTCAGACTCAACTAATATTTCTTCTGTCTCAATAGATTTTGGCAAAAGCTCAATTTGTAAAAGTGTGTCTTTTTTTGTGGATAAATTTAGCTGAGAATTTTCATAACCAATGTATGAAACAATAATATTGTAGTTTTGATTTTGCGGCAGAACCAAACTGAAGAATCCATAATTATTTGTTGCGGCTCCAATTTGTAAATTTTTCTCATAAACATTTGCGCCAATTAATCTTTCGCCGGATTTTGAATCTTCAACAAAACCGCTGATTGTAATGTTTTGAGCAAACACAAAGGAATTTAGTATAAATATAATTGCCAAAAATATTTTTGATTTAGAAATCAAATTTGCTCAATAAAAGTTTGTTTAGTGTTAAAAATATTAAATTAAAATTTTCAAATTCAATATTAAAATAAGTGACTGGAATTTATTTTTTATTAGTGCATTCGTGGCAAATCTTTTAGCCACTAATTCACGAATGAAAAATTAATCTTCCAACAAATATAGTTGCGCATTTTTGATATTCAATTTCACATTTCCCTTAAAACCATTTTTCATCATTTCATCAGAAAACATTTTCAGAAAATATCCATGCGAAACGATTTGAATATTTTCGTAACCGGAACTTTTTATCAAATTATAAAATTCGTTAATTCTTTTTTTTGTTTGATTGATATCTTCAATTTGGGATTTGTGAGATTTGTACCAAGCAATTCTTGCTCCAATATGCCAAATAAAACTTGGTAATTTAATATTCATTTTTGTAAATGGAGAAATAGGAACTTCTTTTATTAAATCAGTTTTTACAATTTTTCCGGAAAAAATTTCCTCGGCTGTTGTAATTGCTCTTGGCAATGTACTGCAATAACAAATTTGCCAATCATTTGAATTTATTCTCAGTCCATTTTTATGTACCGGAGCCAAATCATATTTTCTCATTGCTTCAGCAAATTCTTGAGAAGAAAGAAAAGTTTTCTCATTTGTAATTACTTTGAAATGTCGTACAAGACCAAGTTTCATATTTCAGCAATGGTTAAAAATATACGCACAAAAAATAGTTTATATTTTGTATTATTGTGGAAAATAAATAGTTGACATCAAATAATTACAATCATTTAAAACAATTTTTCCTAACAAAACAGATTGATTACAAAAATGAACAACATAAACAATCATGATGAGCGAATTGCAAAAATGTCATTCGCTTCGGTTTATCCGCATTATGTAACAAAAATAGAGAAAAAAGGCAGAACTAAAGAAGAACTGCACAAAGTAATTGAATGGCTTACCGGTTATGATAAAAAGAAACTACAATCTATTATAAAAGAAAAAGTTTCATTCGAAAAATTTTTTCAAAATGCCAAATTAAATTCCAATGCTCATCTTATTACCGGAATAATTTGCGGTTATCGAGTGGAAGAAATTGAGAATCCTTTGACTCAAAAAGCAAGATATTTGGATAAACTTGTGGATGAATTAGCAAAAGGAAAAAAGATGGAAAAGATTTTGCGAAATTCCTAAGTTAAAAGAATTGTAAGTAATACTTAACTTCTTAAAAAATTTAAAATTGACTTAAAATTAATTTTATAACAATATCAAAATAATTTTCTATTAAAATAAGATTAAATGTATTATTTTAATTTAACAATAAGGGAATCTTAAAATGAAAAATTTAAAATCATTTATACTCCTCTCAAGTTTTCTAATAATAATTTTTGGATGTCAACAAACATCTGATAAAAATATCTCAAACAATTTAGTATCATCATTCGATGAAAAAGCGGAAACGGATTCAATAATGAAAGTTATTGAAGGTGAAACAAATTGTTTTTTTGAAGGAAATTACGAATGTTGGAAAAATTATTGGAGTCATAAAAATTATGTTGTTCAAGCTTGGAACAACAGCGATGGTACTTCCGATATTGCTGTTGGATGGGATAAAATAAACTCTAGAGGGAAAGATTGCATAGAAAAATATTATAAAAATGGTGAGAATATTATTCATCCCGTTGTAAAGCGGGATAAACCAATGATAAAATTTTACAGCGATTCAACTGCCTACCTAACTTGGAAACAATACAATTCCGATAAAGAAAATAAATATTTTAGAACAAGTTTTGAAATAAGAATAATGGAAAAGGAAAATACCGGATGGAAAATTGTTAATGTTTCGGCATTTTGGGATACACAACCCGATATTCCTTTTGATAGTTTAAAAATAAATAATTAATAATATTTGCTAAGTAAATGAGACTTCTGAAGAATTAGAATTGTGATATTTCAGAAGTTTCTTTAAGTATAACAAACATACTTTTCAACTATTAATTTTTTCAGAATTTCTTTCCTTCCCAAAATAACTTTCACTGAAATTAATTTTATTAAAAGTTGTATTTTAGTCATAACCTTTAAATAATTAATTATTCTACAATTTACATTGAGCTTAAATTCTATGAAAAATAAAACACTTGCAATTTTTATTCTTATAATAATTCTTGTCAATTGCAGTAAAGACAATTCAGTTGAAAATCCATCAGATAACAACGAAGATCCGCACTCAACAACATTATTTAATGAAATATTATTCTATGACGGATATTCGGCAACTGTTGAATATCCGGTTCCAGATGGAGTTTATAGAATTTCAAATTCAAAATATGTTACTAAAATTTCACAAAAGTTTATTGAGGCTTTAAGCGATAAATTAAATTTGGAAATTACGGTAAAAGCTGCTTGCGATAATTACGATAGGATTGGAAATGTTTTTTTAAGTTTTGTAAATAAAGATGGAATTTATGATAAAAATAAAATTGTAAACAAAATTGAAATTGCAAGATTTATCACTCCTTTTATGGATAAAAACAGACTTCCAAATAAAGTGCCGTATAATTTTGAAATAAACAATATTGCAAAACTGTTAAGTGATTCCGAAATTTCCGGCAAATATGATTTCTGGATAGAGTTTGATATTTTCGGTGTACCTTATGCCGCAAATAATGAAATACCCGGCTGCCAAGGAATGAATTTTACATTTTTTGGATCATTAAAACTTTCAACTACTGATGAAGATTACAACAAACAAAATCAATACCTAATACCAATTGCCAGCTCAATAGATTTTAATAATTATTCGCAAACTGATGTTATCGGGCAAACAACTAAAACTTTTAACTTAGAAATTTCTTCAACTATTAATTCTGCTAAATTATATTTGATAACTTCAAATCATGGTTCCAATGCCGGTGGAGAAGAATACATTAGAAGAAACCATTATGTTTATTTTGATGGAAATTTAATTGCAACATATAAACCCGGCGGAAAGTCTTGTGAACCGTTTAGACAATATAATACACAAGGAAACGGAATTTATGGTTCGCAGCCAAGAACAGAGGCTGAATGGACTTCGTGGAATAATTGGTGTCCGGGCGATGTTATTCCAATTAGAGTTTATGATTTAGGAAATTTAGATGCCGGAAATCATACATTTAAGATTGAAGTTCCGGATGCTAAATTTGTCGATGCACAAGGAAATTTTCCACTTTCCGCGTATATTCAAGGTGATAAATAAAATGAAGTTATATCAGATATTATTAATTACACTTTTAATTTTATGTGATAATAATATTTATTCACAAAATGAAATTTTTGATTCAAGTAATTTTGAGTTTCAAACTTTATTTACCAGCAAGGATAATTCAAAAGTTTCTTGCTATAGAATTCCGGCAATTATAACTACAAATAACGGAGTTTTAATTGCAGCGATTGACGAAAGAGTAGAATCTTGTGATGACTTAAAATCCAATAATGATATTAATATTGTAATTAGAAGAAGTGAAGATAACGGAATTACTTGGAAAGAAATTGAAAGAATTGTGGATTATCCCTTCTGTCAATCTGCATCGGATCCATCCTTTATTGTTGATAAAATTACCGGCGAAATATTTTTGTTTTTCAATTTTATGAATTTGAAAACAGAGAAAGATATTTATTATTTAAAATATATTTCAAGTACTGATAACGGAAAAACTTGGAGTTCCCCAAAAGATATTTCTACACAAATTATTAAACCGGAAAATAAAAAAGATTTTCAATTCATTACTTCGGGCAATGGAATTCAGGTTTCATCCGGAAAACTTCTTCATACTTTGGTAAATCTTAATAAAGGACTTTATATTTTCGGAAGTGATGATCACGGTAAAAATTGGTATGTGATTGATAATCCAATAAATCCCGCCGATGAATCAAAAATAGTTGAATTGGATAACGGAAATTGGATGGTTAATAGTCGCGTTAACAAATTGGGAAAAAGATATATTCATATTTCTAATGATGAAGGTAAAACTTGGAAGTCCAATATTGATAGTACTTTAATTGATCCCGGATGTAATGCAAGTTTGATAAATTATAAATTTGGTGAAAACAATATTTTATTATTTTCAAATGCCAAATCGAAAGATGAAAGAAATAATATGTCAATTTCAATAAGTTATGATGAAGGAAAAACTTGGACTTTAGAAAAATTAATTTATTCCGGAAGTTCGGCTTACTCTTCAATGACAATTTTAGAAAATGGTAACGTTGGATTATTTTTTGAGAAGGATGATTATACCGAAAATGTATTTGTAAAACTTGATATAAATTCAATTCTTAATTTTAAAAAGTGTGAAATTGTTAAATAATTATTCTCAATTTAATTTTCCGACATATGAAAACTATTATTATAAATTTGATCTTTTTTATCGTAACACAAATTTTAACTGCACAAACCAAAAACATTTGTTTTACAATTGATGATTTGCCCGTTGTATCTTACGGAATTAACGATACAACATTTCAACGAAATTTAATGAATGGAATAATTCAATCTTTGAAGAAAAATAATATTCCCGCAATTGGTTTTGTTAATGAAATGAAATTATATAAAAATGATTCAATTAATAAATTTCAAATTTCACTTTTGGAAAATTGGGTTGATAATAATTTAGAACTTGGCAATCATACATTTTCACATCCCGATTTTAACAAAACTAATCTTGATGAATTTTCAGAAAATATTTTAAAAGGTGAAATTCTAACAAAACAAATTCTTGGTAAAAGAAATAAATCAATAAAGTATTTTCGTCATCCATTTCTTCATATTGGCAACTCAAAAGAAAAGTTTGATTCACTAAACAATTTTTTAGAAAGCAAAAATTATATAACCGCTCCTGTTACAATTGATAATGAAGATTATTTGTTTGCGTTAGCTTACAAAAGAGTTAAAGTTAAAAATGATACCATTCTCGCAAAACAAATCGGGAAAGATTATATAGATTATATGGAAAGAAAACTTCATTATTTTGAAAATCAATCGCAAAAATTATTTGGGAAAAATATAAATCACATTTTATTAATGCATGCAAGCTGGCTTAACTCTGATTTTATTGACTCTCTCGCAATTATGTTAAAAAATAATAAATACAATTTTATTAGTTTAGATGAAACTTTAAAAGATGATTTATACAAAACTCCAATCACAAAATTCGGAAATTGGGGAATTTCTTGGTTAGATATTTGGGCTTTATCACAAAACAAAAAAAGTGAATTTTTCCAAGATGATCCGCAAACTCCGGAATACATTAAAAAGTTAGCTGAATAATATTTTTACTTTCATATAATGAGGATAAAATGAAAACAAAATCGTTCATCTGCCTAATTTTATTATGCTTTATTGTTTTTTCAAATAATTTAATTGCACAAAATCAAAACAAATTAACAAGTAAATTTGATTTTATTCCCGGAGAAAATGTAATTTTTTACGATGATTTCACTTCGGAAAATATTGGTGATTTTCCACTTCAATGGAATACAAACGGAAGCGGTGAAATTGTAACTTCCGAAAAATTTGAAGGCAGATGGTTTCAAATTACAAAAACCGGTTATTACGTTCCGGAAGCCAAAGAATCTTTTACAGACAATTTTACAATTGAGTTTGATTTTGTTCCGTTAAACTCTGTACAAGAAACTGCTACGGGAATTCATTTCTTTTTTCTCTCCGGTGATTTAAGTAATCCCGGATATGGTTCACAACCAGGAAATGCCGGTTTAAGAATTAGTCCGGATTATGATTTAATCGGCTGGAATAATTGGTCCGAAGCCCGTGAATGGCAAGGCGATAATGGCTCAGTGTCTTTTATGTTTAATTCTTCGGATAAATATCATATTTCATTTTGGATTCAAAAACAAAGAGTAAGAATGTATGTTAATGAAGAAAAAGTTTTAGATATTCCACGAGGATTGCAAGAAAAATATGTTTACAATATTTTTAGAATTGAAACATATTCGGATGAAACAACACCGCTTATTTCAAACTTTAGAATTGCTGCCGGTCAGCAGGATATGCGAAGTAAACTAATCACAGATGGAAAACTTATAACTTACGGAATTTTATTTGATGTTAATTCGGATAAAATTAAACCAATTTCTATTCCAACGATAAAAGAAATTGCAAATATTCTAAAAGATAATTCAACATTAAAAGTAAAAATTATTGGACATACTGATTCTGATGGCGATGAGAATTCAAATTTGGAATTGTCAAAACGCAGAAGCGAATCGGTAAAAAATGAATTACTTAATTTATTTGGTATTGATGCAGCGAGAATTGAAACCGAAGGCAAAGGTGAAAGTTTGCCGATTGCACAAAATGATACAAGCATTAACAAAGCTAAAAATCGAAGAGTAGAATTTATAAAACTGTAACAAACATTTTAAGTGAATTTCTTGTTCTATAAAACGGAATTTAATTATGAAAATCATTTTTAGAATAGCAATTTCTTTTATCACAATTTTTGTTAACTAATAAACAAATTTCATTTCAAAAAATGTATGACTTCCTTTTAGTAAAGGAAATATTTACCATTCTCAAACAAAAAATTTATTGAATAATGGAAAATATTCTATGACAAATTTATTTTTTCCGAATGAAGATTATTCGATTCTAAAAATTTATAGTGAAAATTCAGAACAAATTAATAATTTGCAAATCAATAAAATCAATAGAGTTTGGAATTAAAAGCGGGCGGAAAATGAAAAGTTCAAAAGTTTTTTTTACATCTATTGTAGTTGCTTTGGGAGGCTTTCTATTTGGGTTTGATACTGTTGTAATTTCCGGTGCCGATAAACAATTGCAAGCATTATGGCAAAGTTCAGATTTATTTCACGGACTTGTTGTAATGTCCACAGCACTTTGGGGAACTGTACTTGGCGCAATTACCGGCTCAATTCCAACAAATAAATTAGGAAGAAAAAAAACTCTAATATTTATAGGAATTTTATTTTTCATTTCCGCAATTGGTTCTGCGTTGGTTTCTGATCCTTATCTATTTGCAATTTTTAGATTTATAGGAGGAATTGGAATTGGAATTTCAACAATAGTATCGCCATCTTATATTGCAGAAATTTCTCCGGCAAACAAACGCGGAAGCCTTGTTGCACTTTATCAATTTAATATTGTATTTGGAATTTTAATGGCTTTCGTTTCAAACTATTTTTTGCAAGATAATGGTGAAACCGCTTGGAGATGGATGCTGGGTATGGAGGCAATCCCGGCATTCATTTACACAGCATTAGTTTTGGGAGTTCCAGAAAGTCCACGCTGGTTATTGGAATACAAAAACGATAAAAATAAAGCGATTGAAATTCTTAAAGAAATTAATCCATCTGCAAATTTAGATGAAGAAATTTTTGCAATCGAAAAGGAAAAAAGCGAAGAGACAACTCACGAAAATATTTTTATGCAGAAATATAGAATTCCGTTAATGTTGGCTTTCTTTATTGCATTCTTCAATCAAACTTCCGGAATAAATGCTTTTCTATATTATGCGCCAAGAATTTTTGAATTAGCCGGATTGGAAAAATCAGCTTCGTTCCTTAGCAGCATTGGAATTGGCGCCATAAATTTAATTTTTACATTAATTGGAATTTCAATGATTGATAAATTCGGAAGAAAAACACTTATGTATATTTGTTCTTTCGGATATATAGTCTCGCTAAGTTTGGTTGCTTTAGCATTTTTATTAAAATGGCAAGGAATACTTGTCCCAATTTTCTTCTTTTTATTTATTGCGGCTCACGCTGTTGGTCAAGGCGCAGTTATTTGGGTTTTCATTTCAGAAATATTTCCAAATAAATTGCGTGCAGCGGGACAAGCATTTGGGTCTTCTGTACATTGGATTTTAGCAGCTTTAATTCCATCACTTATTCCATTTTTATTTAATGCAATTGGTCCGGCAACTGTATTTGTATTTTTCACAATAATGATGGTTGGTCAGCTTTTGTGGGTAAGATTCAAAATGCCGGAAACAAAAGGTCAAACTTTAGAAAGTTTAGCAGCAAAATTATCCAAGTAAATTTTTGCGAAAATTATAATGAAAAAAAATATTGTTTGCTTTGGTGAAGTTTTGTGGGATGTACTTCCCAAAGAAAAAGTTGCCGGCGGCGCGCCAATGAATGTTGCAATTCGATTGCAATCTTTAGGAATTCCAACAAAAATAATTTCTAAAATTGGTAATGATGAAAATGGTTTGGAATTATTAGAAATAATAAAAAATAAAAATGTTGATATTTCTCAAATTCAAATTGATGAGAATATTAAAACCGGTGAAGTTTTAGTTAAATTGGATTCAAACGGCATTGCAACTTATGATATTGTTTATCCTTCGGCTTGGGATAAAATTGAACTAACAGAAGAAAATATTAATTGTGTGAAAAATTCAGATGCGTTTATTTTCGGTTCATTAATTTGCAGAGATGAAGTTTCAAAATATTCGTTATTAAAATTATTGGAAAATGCTAAGTATAGAATTTTTGATGTGAATTTGAGAAAACCATTTTATTCAATTCCGTTAATATTTGAATTGATGAAAAAATCAGATTTCATAAAAATGAATGATGATGAATTATTAATTATTGCAAAAGAATTAGGCTCAACAGAAATTAAAATTGAGAAAAACATAAAATTCATTTCACGCAAAACAAAAACAAATTCTATCTGCATTACAAAAGGAAAAGACGGAGCAATTTTATTTATTGAAAATAAATTTTATTCTCATAATGGATTTGAAGTAAAAGTTAAAGATACGATTGGCTCCGGCGATAGTTTTCTTGCAGCGTTAATATCTAAAATTTTAATTTCTCAAAATTATGAAGAAGCATTAAAATTTGCATGTGCAGTAGGAGCAATTGTTGCATCACACAAAGGTGCAAATCCGGAAATTGATTTTGGTGAGATTGAGAAGCTTATAAATAATTAATACTATTTTATTACTTCTTCATACCTAAAACAATCAACAGTGTGGTCGTTCACCATTCCCACAGCTTGCATAAGAGCATAACAAATAGTTGATCCAATAAATTTAAATCCCCGCTTTTTTAAATCTTTGCTCATTGCATCTGAAATTGCAGTTTTTGGTGGAACTTCATTTAAACTTTTAAAATTATTTACAATTGGCTTTCCATTAACAAATTGCCAAACGTATTTATCAAAACTTCCAAATTCTTTTTGAACTTGCAGAAAAGCCTTTGCGTTTGTTACCACAGAATTAACTTTTAATTTATTTCTAACAATTCCGGAATCTTGTAATATTTTTTCAATCTTTTTATCTGAGTATTTTACAATTTTTTTGGCATCAAAATTATCAAACAAACGTAAATAATTTTCCCTTTTCTTTAAAATTGTAATCCAACTCAAGCCAGCTTGGGCACCTTCCAGATTTAGCATTTCAAATAATTTTCTATCATCATGAACCGGAACTCCCCATTCCTCATCATGATATTTAACATAAAGCGGGTCACTTCCACACCAAGAACATCTATTTAACATTTTAATATCTCCATAAAATAGAACGCAGATTATTATGATCGTTTATAATTTATCAAGATCTTAATCAATCATAATTATCATAAAAATCCGTGTCCTATTTTTTTAATTTGGTAATTTACCCAAAATTTTCCAAATCCATTTGTGAAAACTGTGAAATGAATTCACCGGTTCTGCAAACATTAAAATACATTCTTTATGAACTTCGTTAATCCCATTTTCTATACAAAAATTAATTGCTTCATCTGTTTCACTTCCTTGCTGCATCCAAATATTTTTAACTCCTATTGAATGAGCTTCTTTAATAACTTGCAAAGTTTGATTAGGCGAAACAACATTTACAATTCCATCAATTTTTCCTTTTAAATCCTTCAAAGTTTTAAAACATTTGTCACCTTCAAATGTTTCCATATTGGGATTAACACCAAAAACATTAAGACCTTTTTTCTTCAATTCCTTATAAATTGCATTTCCAAATTTTGTACTTTTTCTTGAAACACCAACAATTGCAATGTCTTTACATTTTAAAAATTCATCAACATATTTTTGCTTTGTCATTTTTTTCCCTCAAAAAAATATTATTTAATCCATGCCATTTTTATATTTACAAATTCTATTGTGAATTTTACCATTTTTATTAATGTTATATCTTTTTATTTTTTACAATATTTATAAATTTAAACAACTTCTCATTTATTAATTTTATATTATATTTTAAAAAACAGTTTATTAATTGACCATAAGATAAATTTTATTTATAAATAATTACTAAATCTTAGAAAAGAAATTTAATATTAGTTGGATTAAATTATGAGCGAAGAATTATTACAAAAAGACTTAAAAAACAATCCGGAAAAAATAGGGAAATGGGATTTTTATAATATTGGTTCAACAACAATCAAACAACTTAAAGAAAATGGTATAATTCGTAATATAGATTATGGCATAGAAGAAAAAAAGAAAGTAGATGCATTAGTTGTACAAAAGAAAAACGTTATAGCTGTTGTAGAATATAAAAAACCAACAGACTTTAATACTGAAGAAAAAAAGCAAAAAGCTATCAAGCAAGAATTAGAAGTAGCAAAAAAATTAAAAGCGAATATTTTAATTGCGACTGATAATCAAGAAAGTATTTGGATTAATGTTCAAAATGGAAATTCTATTAAAGGAGAAGATGGAAGTATAATCAAGACTGTTTTTAATCCAAAAGATGAAAAATTACCTGAATTCATTGAAAAAATTATCAATTCAATTAATGAAAAAAACGATCAGATTGTTCCACCAAAATTGGTAAATCCTACTGATCTTGCAAAAAAGATATGGCAAATAGTATGGAGCATTAGTGGAGCAACTCCCGAATCCTGTCTTTACTCTTTTGTCGAACTTTTTATTTTCAAGTATTTAAGCGATTTAAATGTATTACAAGAACCAGAAAATTTTGATTATTTATTAAAACTTTACGAGAAAAAGAATCCCGAATTTGTAATAAGTTATTATGCCAGAAATATAAGACTTAAAATCAAAAATGATTTATTTCCCAAAGGTAATGATGGAACAACTATAATTAATGGAACTGTTTTTGTAAATAATGATGACGAAGCCATAGAAGGAAGAAGCACTGCATTTGAAAAAATTTTGAAAGAATTTGAAAAGTATGGCAAATTAGATAATATTCATCCGGATTTTAAAAGCCAATTATTTGAAAGTTTTCTTAAGGAGAGCATCAGCCAAAAAAATTGGGGACAATTTTTCACTCCATTAAAGGTTGTTAAATCCATTGTCAAAATGGCTGAAGACTTTATTAAGCCAAACCTTATCATTGGGGATCCAGCAAGTGGTGTAGGAAAATTTTTACTAGAAGCAATTAAACCAAAACTGAATCAATTTTATAAAGTTGAAAAAAACAAACTTCAAAATAATATTGAAATTATAGGATATGATATTGGTTTTGATAAAGATGAACAAAAAACCATAATATTAGCTAAAGCTAATATGTTAATTTATTTTTCTGAATTATTAAAAAACAATAAAGGCATTACAAAACAGTTTGCCTCTTTATTTAATAAAAGTTTTGAATTAAAGAAAAATTCAATCCTTGGTACTTTAGCAGTAAAAGAAGAAGAAAAATTTGATTTAATACTTTCGAATCCGCCTTATGTTACAAGTGGCAGCAGCAATGTTAAGGAAGAAATTAAAAGAAAAGGTCTTTCGGATTATTACAAAATTAATGCAATGGGTTTGGAAGGTTTATTTATGGAATGGATTATTAAAGCCTTAAAACCAAACGGAAAAGCATTTATTGTAGTGCCTGACGGCATATTTAATCGCCAAAATGATGCAAAACTCCGTAAATACATTCTTGATGAATGTTTTATTGACGCAATTATTTCGCTACCTCTAAATACTTTTTTCACAACAAATAAAAAAACATTTATTCTGTCTATAACTAAAAAAATTGATAAAAAAGAAGAACAGGTTGAACCAGTATTTACGTATTTAGTTAGTGAAATAGGAGAAACAAGGGATGTTTACCGCTTTGACACAGAACAAAATGATTTACTAGAGGCAGTAACATTATTTTCCTTTTTTAAAGGCAATAAGTCTAACTTTGAAAAAATCAATACTGACAGAAGATGTAAAATTCAACCAATTGAAAAATTTACAAATGAAATCAATTCATCTTGGATAATTGATAAATGGTGGACAGAAGAAGAAAAAATTAATCTTGGTATTGAAGAAAAACAAGACAAATTAGATTTATTTGACTTTTCCGTACTTATCCAAAATGTATCAGAGACAATTAGAGAATTAGGTGAAGAATTAAAAGAATTTCAACAAGAAAAAAAAAAAGCTATAAATAAACAAAAATTTTTTCTAATAAGAGAACTTTTTAATATTGAAAGAGGAAAAAGTAAATACACAAAAAAATACGGCAATCAAAATCGCGGAAATTTTCCAGTCTATTCTGCCTCAAATAATAATCCTTTAACTTTTATAAATAGTTTTGATCTTAGTGGTAGGTATCTGACCTGGGCGACAAATGGATTTGCCGGTTATATGAAAATCATAGATGGTAAGTTTTCAATTAATGGTGACCGAGGACTTTTAAAGCTAAAACAAGACTCTGTGGTAATTGATTATATGAAAATTGTTCTTGAACCTAAGCTAAGAGAATTGGCAAAAGGAAGAAAAGGAGAAAAAGGAGAAGATGAATTTACAAAAGTTTATCCATCTATGATAAAGAATATTAAAGTTGCTTTACCTATTGATGAATCTGAAAATATTGATATTGAGAGACAAAAAGATATAGTTGAAAAATACAATGCCACTCAAGAAATAATAAAACAAGTGAAAGAATATAGGCATAGGATACAAGAAATCAGTGTCGAGATTAAAGATAATTATAAGTTTAAACCTTATCCTATTGAAAAAATATTTGCGACCGAAAAAGGGTTATCAAAATATACCAATGAATACATAAAGAAAAATAAAGGAAGTTATCCTGTTTATTCTTCACAAACAGTGAATGAAGGTATAATAGGCTACATAAATACATATGATTATGATACAGAGTGTTTAACTTGGACAACTGACGGAATTTACGCTGGAACAGTGTTCTATAGAAATGGGAAATTTAGTATGACAACCCATTGCGGTGCATTATTACCAAAAAATAAAAACACTATTTATTTAGGTTACTTATATTTTTATTTGAAAAGCAACTTAAAGAAATATGCGTTAGGTGAGCATAATAAACGTATCACTGTAAATATCATAAAAAAAATTATTGTTGATATACCTGTAAAAGAAAATGACGAATTTAGTATAGAAGCACAAAAAGAAATCACATCAAAATTCAAGAAAATTGATGAAATAAAAAAAATAATAAATTTAGAATTAAAAAAAATTGAAGAAACAAAAATAAACTACGAGTAAAGTTTTCTTTGCTTTCTACTTCACCCAAACAGTTTTAATATTTACAAATTCTTTTATTCCGTAATGAGAAAGTTCTCTTCCGTAACCGGAATTTTTTATTCCGCCAAAAGGTAAACGCGGATCTGATTTTACAATTCCATTAATAAACACAGAGCCGGAATTTATTTTTGTCGCAATAATTTTTGCATTTTCCATATTCGTTGTCCACAAAGATGCACCTAAACCATAAACTGTATCGTTCGCAATATTTACCGCGTCTTCTTCATTTTCAGCAATTATTATTGGTGCAACGGGACCAAATATTTCTTCATCAAAAGCCGGCATTCCTTTTTTTACATTTGCTAAAATTGTCGGCTCAAAAAAATTTCCGGGTATGTTTTTTCTTTTTCCGCCGAATAATATTTTTGCACCTTTTTCAACAGAATTATTTACTTGAGTTTCAATTTCAAATAATAAATCTTCACGCGCAATTGGTCCCAATTCTGTTTCCTCTAAAAGCGGATCACCAATTTTTATTTTATTAATATTTTCAATAAATAAATTTGTAAACTTTTCTGCAATTTCTTTTTCAACAATAAATCTTTTTGCGGCAATGCAGCTTTGACCGTTATTTATCAATCGTGCAGTAACAGCATTTTTTGCGGCAAGTTCCAAATCTGCATCTTTCAAAATTATAAAAGGATCGCTTCCGCCAAGTTCCATAACGGTTTTCTTCAACATTTTTCCCGAGAACTCTGCAACTTTACTTCCCGCAAATTCGCTTCCGGTTAATGTAATTGCTTTAACATTTTTGTTTTCGATTACATTATTTACTTGATTGGAATTTATAAGAAGTGTTTTAAATGAATTTTTTGGAAAGCCGGCTTTGCTAAAAATTTCTTCAATTGCCAAAGCACACATAGGTACATTTGATGCGTGTTTTAAAAGACAAACATTTCCAGCCATCAAATTTGGAGCTGCAAAACGGAAAACTTGCCAGAACGGAAAATTCCACGGCATTACTGCAAGCACAATGCCTATTGGATCAAACTGTACATAACTTTCTGAAGCGTCAGTTTTAATAAATTCTTTCTGTAAAATTGCTTCAGCATTTTCTGCATAATATTCACAAACCCATGCGCACTTTTCAACTTCAGCGTAAGATTGTTTTATTGGTTTTCCCATTTCCAAAGTCATAGTTTCAGCATATTCTTTAGAATTACTTCTTAAAATTTTTGCGGCGTTTTCCATCAATTTACTTCTCTGCTGAAATGAATAATTTTTCCAAATGTGAAATTCATCATTTACAGAATTTATTATTTTTTCAACTTCATTATTTGTATATGCTTCAAATAATTTTATTCGTTCGCCGGTTGCCGGATTGATACTTTCTATTGCCATAATATTTTCCGTAAATTTTTTGAGATCATAATTATTTTATAATATTAAAATACTAAGTTTACTTTTTTATCAATAGAAAATTTTATTAGTAATTTAATTTCAAAATAATTCATTGATTGATTATTTTTATAATTCACAAACCAAAATTGAGTACATGGCAAAACTAAAATCTGTTAAAACTTTTGTTCTTGACACAAATGTAATTCTGCACGATCCATCTTGCATACATCAGTTTAAGGAAAATAATATTGTAATTCCCATTACTGTAATTGAAGAAATTGATCATTTCAAACGCGGAAGCCAAGTTATAAATTTAAACGCGCGAGAGTTTGTTAGAACATTAGATTCATTAACGGGAAAAAATCTTTTTAACGGCGGCATTCCGCTTGGCAAAGGAAAAGGAAAAGTTAGAATTGTAATTAGCAAATCCGCCGCAAAAGAAATTAAAGAATCTTTTAGAGAAGATACTCCCGATCACAGAATTTTAAATACGGCTTTGCTGCTTCATCAAGAATCTAAAGGAAATGAAAAAGTAATTTTGGTTTCTAAAGATGTTAATTTAAGAATGAAGGCAAAAGCTCTTGGTGTACTTTCCGAAGATTACACAACAGATAGAGTTGGTAGTATTGAAGAATTGTACAGCGGTAAGGAAATTATAGAAAATTTTGATGATGAAATAATTCAGCAATTTTTCAAAACTCCCTTTTCTATTGATGCAGAGATTGTTAAAAAATATATCAATGCAGAATTAGTTCCAAATAAATATTTTATTCTTAAAAATGAACATAGATCAGTTCTTACTTATTTAAATCAAGATATGAATTTGTTTGAGAGAATTGACAAAGAAAATATTTATGGAATAATTCCCAGAAATGCCGAGCAAACTTTTGCAACTCACGCTTTATGTAATCCGGATATTCCTTTGGTTTCTTTAACCGGTAAAGCCGGAACGGGGAAAACATTGCTGGCACTTGCAAGTTCATTACAAGTTAGAAAAAATTATAGACAAATTTATATTGCTCGACCAATAGTTCCGTTAAGCAATAAAGATATTGGATTTTTACCCGGCGATGTGGAAAGTAAAATTGGTCCATATATGCAGCCACTTTGGGATAATTTAAAAGTTATTCAAGATCAGTTTAAAGAGACAGATATAAAATTTGAAGCAATCGAAAATTTAGTAAAGGATGATAAACTTGTAATTGAACCATTAAGTTATATTCGCGGAAGAAGTTTGCAGAGAATATTTTTCATTGTTGATGAAGCTCAAAATTTAACCCCGCATGAAATTAAAACAATTATTACACGCGCTGGAGCTGGTGTTAAAATAGTTTTAACCGGAGATATTTACCAAATTGATCACCCTTATTTGGATACACAATCAAACGGATTATCTTATTTGATTGATCACTTTAAGGGACAAAAATTATATTCTCATATCAATTTAGAAAAGGGTGAAAGATCAGAACTTGCCGAGTTAGCAAGTAATATTTTGTAAGTTTTTCCGTTTCCTTTTTCTTACTCTTAAACTTAATCTTAATCATACTCTTCTTTAAAACAGAGTAAGATTAAGTTTATGAATAGAAGATAAAAAAATTAAAATGTATTAGGATACGAATTTCTGTGTAAAATAATTTTCGTCTCCCAAAATAATTTGAAATTAAAGTTCAATTCCAAAATTGTAAAACATAAATGTCCACAAATCGGAATACAACTCAATTGCTTTAGATGTACTTGTTCCGGCTCCGTGTCCGACTTTTGTTTCAATTCTAATTATTGCCGGATTATCGCCTTTATATTTTTCTTGAAGAGTTGCCGCATATTTAAATGAATGTGCCGGAAAAACTCTATCATCATGATCTGCAGTTGTTACCATAATTGCCGGATAATTCAAATCACTTTTAATATTATGAAGCGGAGAATATTTATATAAATTAGTAAACTGCAATGAATCATCGCTTGATCCGTATTCCGGAACCCAAGCCCAGCCAATTGTAAATTTATGAAAACGTAACATATCCATTACGCCAACTTGAGGAAATGCAACTTTACATAAATCCGGTCTTTGATTAATTACTGCTCCAATTAAAGTTCCGCCGTTCGAACCGCCGCGCAAAGCAAGTTTACTTGAGTTAGTATATTTATTCTCAATTAAATATTCTGCTGCAGAAATAAAATCATCAAAAACATTTTGTTTGTTTTCTAACATTCCAGCTTTGTGCCATTCTTCGCCATATTCACCGCCGCCTCTTAAACAAGCCATTGCATAAACTCCGCCATTTTCTAAAATTGGAATTATTGAAACTGCAAATTCCGGAGTTAGTGAAATATTAAATCCTCCGTATGCATAAAGCAATGTTGGGTTTTCCGAATTTAATTCCAATCCTTTTTTATGCGTAATAAACATTGGAATTTTTGTTCCATCTTTGCTGGCATAAAATACTTGTTTTGTTTCATAATCATCCGGATTAAACTTAACATTTGATTTTCTAAATATTTCAGATTCATTTTTTTCTATATCATACTTAAATATTGTTGGCGGATAATTAAATGAAGTAAAAGTGTAAAACAATTCAGTATAATCTTTTTTACCATTAAAACCATATGCAGTACCAATACCGGGCAGTGTGAGTTCATATAATTCTATTCCTTCAACATCGTGAATCGTAACTTTTGTATTCGCATCTTTCAAATATTCTGCAAATAGTTTTCCTCCAACTAATGAAACAGATTTTAAAACATCCTTAGATTCCGGAATAATTAATTTCCAATTTTCTTCATTAGGGTTTGTCGGATCTACCAAAATAAGTTTTGAATGTGGTGCATTTTTATTTGTAACAATTAATAATTTATCTTCCAAATTATCAACTACAGTATACTCTGCATCAAACTTATCGAATATTAATTTTATTGGAGAATCTGTTTTTAGATTTTTTATATAAATACTATTTTCACTTGCAGAACCTTGCCAGCCATAAATTATTAAATATTTTTCATCATCTGTTACCGATGCAGAAAATCCCAATTGCGCATTTGATTTATCTTCCAAAATTAATTTATCATTAGATTGCAAATCTCCCAACTTGTGATAATATAATTTCTGAAATTCATTTTTTGCTTTTAGAATATCTTTCTCTTTCGGTTCATCGTAACGACTATAATAAAATCCGTCTTTATACCAAGCCATTCCGGTAAACTTTGCCCACATTATATGATCTGATAAAAGTTTTTTAGTTTCTGTTTCCATTACATAAATTTCACGCCAATCAGATCCGCCTCTTGATATTGAATAACTGCAATATTTTCCATCATTTGAAAATGTAACTTCTCCCAAACTAACAGAACCGTCATTAGAAAGTTTATTTGGATCTATTAAAACTTCCGGCTCTGTATTTAATCCCTTTTGAATATAAACTACATACTGCTCTTGCAATCCATCATTTTTGTAGAAAATATAATAATCTTTTACTTTTTGCGGTGCAGAGTATTTTTCAAAATTCCATAATTCAGTTAATCTATTTTTCATTTTTTCTCTAAATGGAATTTTAGAAAGATATTCTTCCGTAATTTTATTTTGTGATTCAACCCATTTTGCTGTTTCTTCCGATTTATCATCTTCAAGCCAGCGATATGGATCATCAACTTTTACTCCAAAGTAATTATCACTAACTTCAACTTTTTTTGTCTTGGGATAATTTAATTTTTGCTTTTCCATTTCACATCCAATAAATACTAAAATTAAAAGAATTGTAATTACTGATTTCATTTTTCCCTCATGGTTTGTAAAATTTATAATTATGAATTGAAGATATTATACATACTTGATTGAAATATAAAATTGTTTTTCAATATTTGTAAATTTTATTGAAGCAGCATTAGTTTAATAGTTTTTTTAAAATTATTAGAATTAATATTTAACAAATAAATTCCGCTGGATAATTTATTACCATAATTATCAACAGCGTTCCAAATAATATTATAATTCCCAATTTCTTTTTTCACTTCGGGAATACTCCAAACTTCTCTTCCTAAAATATCATAAATTTTAATTTGAACATTTGATCTTTCCGCAATTTCATATTCAATTTTTGTAGAAGGATTAAATGGATTTGGGAAAGCTGATAATCTATAAGAATGTTGTAAAATATTTGTTTCTTTTAAATCTGTAATTATATTTGATTCTCCCGGAGTTGCTGAAAAATTAACAAACCAATCTCCGGAATTATTTTCTCTTGCAAAAGTTTGATCATCATTTAATGTTGGGAATGTTACAGAATCAATAATCGTAATTCCATCATTATTTACAATTGCTGCAAATTCTCCATCTGCACTAAGTTTGAAATTTGTATGATTTATTCCTTGACTCGAATCCTCATCGCACCAAATTAATAAATTCTTTTTAGGCTGAATAACAAAATTTTCCGGGAACTGCCATTTTGTTAAATTATCAATTTTATCCGTTAGATATTTTCCGCTCAAATTTACAACTGTGTCTTGCGGATTATAAATTTCAATCCAGTCTTCATATTCTGAAAAATTATCTTGAATTGTTTGTGAGTTTGAACTCATTAATTCACTTAAGAAAACTTCATTTGTATTTTCACCGGCAGAAATAATTTCTATTCCATCTTCGGGATATTTAGCAATAATTCCATTGTTATCTTCTACCGAAATTTGAATTGTGCCCGAAAAGTTTTCCGGTAAAATTCCAATTGAGCCTTTCCACAAATCATTCATTTTAATATCAAGCAAATTTATGTCTGGAGAAAATCTTAAATCATAAGTTGAAATTTGCTGGGTTTTTAAATTTTTTAATTCGGCTTTTATTTCTTTTATTCCAACATTACTAAATGCCGAACAATTAATAAATATTGAATCACCGGAATTCATTTTTTTTGGATAAACATCAAATGAATAAATAACCGGATTTGAGTTAACATAATTCAATTGATTTGCAAGATTAGAATATCTTTTATCAATAAAATCTTGAATTGAATATTTTACATGTAATTTGGAAAAGTTTTTTTGAAAAAAAGAATTATTGAAATCATCAAATGTAAATCCGTAATCGTTTGTTCGATAAGTATCATTTTCTGCAAAAGAATTAATTTTATTTTTCAATTCTAAAATATAGTTGGCTTCCAAAGAAGTGTTATTTTTAATTTTACTAAAATGTTCCAAAATGTGTGTAAATAAATTTTTAAATTCTTCTATTTGTAAAGTTCTTTCAATAAGTGGTCTGTAGCCGTTTACAACTTTTTCAAAAGTATATGGATTTACAGAAGCCCAATCAGTATTGCTCCAGCTTATACCAAATGTGTTATCGTAATCATAAGGAATTATATGAAAAATATTATTATCCGACTCGTGATAAAGATAATAATTATTTGTAAGCGACCAGTAATCATCCCAACTTCCTAATAAAACATTTGCTGCAAAATATTGAAGTAATTCTAAAATATTAATTTTCTGCGGAAGCTGATTTTTAAAAGTTTCATTATCTGAATTATTAATAAAATCAATAAACTCTGCTAACTTTGTGTAGTTATCATCTTTAGAATTTGTTAAAAGATCGTAAACTCTATTTTCTGAAGAACCGAATTTATAACTATCCGCATTATCATTTATATAATTTAGATCAGCTCCGTAAAGACATTTCCAAAGATTACCGGAATTATCAGCATAATTTTTCTTAATAAAATTTTCATCAATGTGTTCAACGGAAATATATAATCCGTAATAATTACCATTAATATAAAGTGCCGCAAAAGATGCTCTTGAAGAAATCAATCCAATTGAATTAAAAAAATCCCAACAAATTTTACTTCTTGAAATCGATGGATCATTATGTTCACCATTTAAATTCATTTCTTCAATTGAATAAAATTTTCTTCCTTTTATAAATTCATTAAACTCAATTTTAAATGATTTTTTTGCAGATTCTCTTGAGGTGTTTCCTCTTATGCTAATTCCAATAGAATCAATTGTTTCATCAATAAATGCATTTTTAAAGTTGAAATTTGCAACGTGAACAGAATCAAAATTCGGATTATCATACATAAATTGCAAATCGTTTGAATCCATTGTGATATTTATTACTGCAACTTCAGTATCATCATAAACTTTCCAGCTTTCATCAGTTTGTCCGAAAACAGAATTAACAACATAAATAAGTAAAATAAAAATATTAGTGATTTTAATTTTCATAAAATCCTTTTGATTGAATTAAGATAAAGTAGTGATTTCTGTTTTGATTAAAAAGATAAATAGAAGTTAAAAATATTCTTCATCGTAGAAAATATTAACATTCATAACACCGCGAACTTTTCTTAATTTTTGGATAAAATCTGCTGCATTATCTTTGTTTTTAAATCCAACATAATAAGAAAGTTCAAGCATTTCATCAGTCCCAACGGCTTTAGCATTGATCAATTTACTTTTTTTGCAATATTCATCAATTAGTTTGATGTAAAATGAAGAATCATTTCCGTTAGAATTAAAAGTAAATTGAAGAAGTAAATCGCTTTTTATTGGAGTGGAAAATTTTGATTTTGAAAGCACTAAGGCAATTGTGCCGATAAATATCGCGCTGAATATAGCAAGCAAGTGTAACCCAACTCCAACTGCCATTCCAATTGCAAGAGCAAAGAAAATAAACATAATATCCAAAGTTTCTTTTACGGCGGTTCTAAATCTAATAATTGACATTGCCCCGACTAATCCAAATGCGCGGGCTAAATTATTTCCAATTACCATAATTACAATTGAAGTTATTATTACAAGCAAAATAAGTGAGTTTACATATGAAGCTTGATAACCGGGACCATTGTAAGATTTTCTATAAAAAATTGAAATTATAATTCCTGCAATTAATGCAAAAATTAAATTTATAATTGCTTCTTGTGCAGTAAATGAAACATTTAAAATATTTCTAAAATCTTCAATCATATTTAAAAAATTCCCTCTTCGGCTGTTGTATCAAACAAGGAATAGTTTGACGTAAATAAATTTTTTCTTCTAGGATTAATTACTCTGGAAGAATCAATACAAATTGTATATTTTGAAACAGAACGTCTAATCAAATTAAACTCATGAATAATATCTTGAAGCCATTTGGGATATCCGTTATTAAATTTAATTTCCATAACAAAATTATTGGGAATTGCCATTTCCAAATCTTCATCTCTGTATAAATTATCTATTTTGGGATATTCATAAAATCTTAAATTTTTATCAAAAGTAATTCTTAGACTATTATCAAACTTTGAAAAAAATGCTTCTCTATCATAAACAATTAGTATTATTGGCTTTAATCCGCTTTTATAAACATGATGAAAAAATTTTTCGCCGTCTCTATATGAATTTGCAAAACCATTATTTGTTAAAGTATAAGTTTCAATTGATTTAGTTTCCAACAAGTTTTTCAAATCGTGATATAAAAGCGCTGCTCTGTTCTTTCCAATAAAATTATCGTACTTATTTTTAATTTCTAAAAAAACTAAATTGTTGTCTGCTTCTGTATCGTAACTTCTAATTCTAAGTTTTTTTCTAATTTTAATTCCTTCAATTTTTTCATTATAATAATCAAAATTGGATGAATCAAAATAAATACTCCTAACTGTATATTCATTATCCGTTGATCCCATTGTAAATGGATCAAATTCAACAAACGGCAGAATTTTTTTTCTCAGACTATCTAAAATTTCAGAGTTTACTAAAAATTTATATTCTAATCTCATTTCTATTTTTTCAAATAAAACATAATATAATCCAATAGATTAACCTCGTTACCGGAAATTTTACACTCAACAATTTCGTTGGTGTAAAAAGTATCGGAAGAACTTTCAAAAACAGTTTTAGCAATTATAAATTGTTCACCTAAAAATATTTTTACGGATTTATCAACTGATTCAATTTTAGCTAAAATTGAATTTCCATTTCGCGGAATTATTTCAACTTCATTTCCAGCATTAAAAGAGTTTGCTAAATTCAACTTTATTGGAATTAAAGCCGTGAACTTGTTTTCACTATTGATAATTAATAATGTATCTTGATTGTAAGACGCAGAAACAATTCCATTTATAGTGGATTTTAAAAGTAAATTATTAGATTTATTTTGCAGTACAGTAATTTGATTTTCTAATGATTTTATTTGTGAATTTATTAATTGTAATTCTTCTTTTTTTGTGCCAGTTAAAACCGATCTTAATCTTTCTTCAGCAATACTGATATTGATTTTATATAATTCCAATCGGGCATTTTCGGTTTCGTATTCGTCTTGCGTAATTAATTGTTTCTCAAATAATTTTTTCTGTCGCACAAAAAACTTGGTTTGTTCCTCAACTTGTTTTTTTGCGTAATCTAAATTCTTATTTTCAAGTTCAATTAAAGATTCTTTTTCACCACTAATTCCAATTTGAAGAGACGCTTTAGCTGCATCCAATTCACCTTTTAAAGTTGCAATTTCCTGTTCATTTAAACTTGAGTAAACAATTCCAATTGTATCGTTAATAAAAATTTTTTTACCGGGTTTAATATTTTTATTTAGAGAAAATTTAATTAAATCTCCGCGCGCAAATTGGGTAATTGAATATTCTTCATTAAAGCCGTTAACATTATCAACCAAAGTTGTATAAAGTAAACCTTCCAAACCTTTGGAAATAATCCACACTTTTGAAGGAAGAAGTTTTCCGTTAGCCGTTATTGAAGTATTTATTTTTATTGGTAAAATAAAAATTATAATCAGAATTAAGATAACTATTGGAACGTAGAGAAATTTTAATTTCATTATAAACTATATTATTTAAGCAAAATCATTTTTGAAACTTTATTAAAATCATCAGTCAAAATTTGATAAAAGTATATTCCGCTTGAGAGAAATTCGGCATCAAAATTAATTGTATAACTTCCTGCAACTATTTTTTTATTTAGCAATAATTTTATCTCTCTTCCCAAAATATCAAAAATTCTTAATTGAACTTCTGATGTTTTGGGAATATCAAATTTTATTGTAGTCTGTGCATTAAATGGATTTGGATAATTCTGATAAAGTTTGAATTTTGCCGGCAGCGTATTTTTAAAATTTTCAACATCGGTTAAATCGTTTAATTCACCTGGAGTTCCGTATAAATGAGTGGTAACCCAATTTGTAGCTAATGAGTTATCCAATTCATAATTTGTAAGTTGTAATGTAAATCCTTCACCATCAGCTTTATTCGGCCAGGGCATTTCATCATCATAAGTCAACGAATCAATTATATTTCCCAAAGGATCAAAAAGTCGAATTTTTTCACCAGAATTACTAAATCCAAAATTTAAGTTACCAATATAATTAATTATTTTTGGATACTTAGCTAAAAACTTTAACGTATCCTCACATATTATAAGATAACCTTTTGGTTCAATTGTGGTTCCTTTTGGAAAAAAGAAAATATGATCTTTTTCGCCATCTTTTAAAATCCAATTTGATATATCGCGTTTATCATTATTGGGATTGAAAATTTCTACCCAATCTTTTGAATCAAATATTTCATTTGAGTTATAATTTATTTCAGTTATAACTAAATTATTTGAATTAGAAAAATCATAAAAAGAAGCCCCAATATTTGTTCGGCTTCCGTCTGGATTTTCTTCATAGTTTGGATCACCATTATTAATTACCGGCGAATTCTCACTTACCCTAAAATCAAGAGAATCTGGATTAATAAAATTCGGATCATTAAATAAGTTGCCTTCACCATCTAATAACTGTTTATCCGAAAGTGAAAATGTTGTTCTAATTTCCGAAAATTCATCTGCAGACAAATCAGAAATTTTTGATTTAGAAAATATTGAATTTGTTATATCTGCTTTTCCGCCGCCTCTTCCCAAAGTTTTTTCATAACAAGCAACCGAAATATTATTGTTGTAAAATGTATTGTGATCAATAAAGCCATATGAGTCTTCGTCTTTAACTCCAACACCCATATTGCAATTAACTATAATATTTCCTTTTACTAATGCAGATGATGCTTGTCCGATTGAAATTGCTTTATCGAAACAATTATATATAAAATTTTCTTCAACTAAAACATTCTGTGCGCCTTCCCCAATATCAATTGCGTCACTATTTTCAGCGTGAAAATCGCGTATAATATTTCGTCTTATAATTCCGCCTTTTACATCGTCATAATCAATTGCATCGGTATCAATAGAATAATTACCAGTAAATTCACTATTCTCAATAATTGCACTTCCATATTTTATATTTACTAAATCTGAAGTAACATCCGTCTGTATTTTAGAATTTCGCATAACGAAATTACCATATTGAACGAATACCGGAAATTGGACATTTTCAAGTTCAACTTGGTTTAATTCTATATCTGAATTGTAACTTGAGATTCCACCAATTTCATCAATTACATCTTTACCGTGTGAAGTTCCGGAAATTATTGTGTGTGATATATATGATTTTAGTTTTGCGTTATCAAAAATTATTGCGCCCCATTTTTTATCACTAAGTGATGATATTCGTACTTTATCTGTTATCGTACCGTAAATATTTAACGCTCCGAAAACATAAATATTACTATTTTCCGACATTCTTATTTCCACACCTTCAAAAACATCCAATGTGGAATTTTCATTGATATATACATCACCAATTGCAGTATATGGACTTTTCTCTTTTTCTAATTCAAAATTAGTTGTTATGTGTGTTGGAATTACAGATAGGTTTTCAACAGAAGTAAAAATTGCTTGAATATTATTATCTGATTTAAGAATTGTTTCAACATACATATTTGTAGAATTAATCAAACCTTTCCACTCAACAAATTTATATCCGGGATTTGGAATAGCTTCAAGTCTAACTTTTCTATTTGCAAATAATTTTGCTTCAATGTCATATTCTGTATTAACTCCATTAATTTTGACAATTCCGCCGTCTAAATCATTTGTCTGCACAACAAATTTTGCCGTATCTGAAATTGAGAAATATTCCATTAAATATTTATATAAATAATAATTTCTTTGATCTGCAAAGTTCCGCAAAATTTGAATATTAGATTTCCACTCAGCAATAGTAGAAAATACACATCCATCAATAGATTCCGGATTTGAAGGAGAACAATCTGGCAGCCATCTATTTATGTGTTTGGGAATTTCATTTTCAATGTTATTCTGAAATTTATTAATAAGTAATTTTGTTTTGCTTGGAATAAATGAAAAACTGAGATGTGCTGCAAATCTTTGACTGAATTCATTTTTGAAAATGCTATTTTCTAAAAGTTTTCTAAATAAAAAAGTTGACCAAGGTTTATTGTTCCAATCTGTACTATTTGCTTCTGTGGCGTATGTAATAGAATTAAAATCTATACTTGACCATAATCCAAAACCACCGTCGCAATCATAAATCAACCATCGCCATTTTCCATCATTTGTTTTTGGTCGCCAATATTTTATATTATTTGCTGGCCAATCTAAATTGCTGATATACAACTGCGCAATTTGATAGTCAATAAAATTATCAACATCAATCCAATTTTTTACTGTGTCAAAATTTGATTGAACACTTAAGTCATTTACTTCAAGAAAATTAATTATATTTTTATAATGAACATCATCTCCTTCAACAACAATCATATTATTTTCCAAAATGTCTAAATTATTAGGATCAACACCATTATTATCTTTTAAATATTCTTCATTTTGTTTTTCTCTGATATTATAAATTCCCCAATATTTTCCATTTACATATAAAACACATGGTCTGTATGATTGATAATCTAAATCCATATTTTCCGATAACAAATTTTGTATAAATCCATCTCTAAAATGAGTGTAAGTATATTCCGGAAATCCTCCATTTCTTAAAACAAGAGATGAAAATTTACGAATCTCTTTTTCCGGAAATATTTTGTAATCTATAAATTCATCTCCATAATTTTCCCTCATTTGAACTCTAAATGATTTTTGAAGCATATTTCTTCTTGCTCCATTAATGGCTATTCCCGCATTAACTTTAAAAGCTAAACTTTTATCATTTTCAAAAAATTCAATGTTAACCGGTCTTTCCCATTCTTGCCAATAATTTGCTTTTACGCCCCAAAGATAAAAGCCATTAGTACCAATTGTATAAATCCCGATATTATCATCATAAAAATTTTTAGGATCTGTAACAATTGACATAACCGGAAGCTCTGTATTTTCATTTATAAAATATGTTTGAGAAACGGTTTTGCTTGGTAACTTATTTGTATCCAAGGCAATTGCTGTAATTGTAGTTGTTGAATCAATAGTTATTGGTCCAAAATATAAAAGGCTATCATTAATTTTTGGTATTGATCCATCCAAAGTATAATAGATTGGAGAATTGTTTTGCGATGAAATTTCAATAATTATTTCTGTGGAAAAAAATCCGCTTAGTTTTGATAATTTCGGTAAATCAGAAATTTGATTTTCTTTAACTCCGTAACCTAAATTATTTTTACCCGGAGTTGGTTCTGCAAAATAAATCCATACTTTGTTACTGTCAGATTTTCTACCTAAAGAAATATCGACTTTTTGTTTATCAAATTTTACAGAATCAACAAATTCTAAGTTTGAAGAAAAAAGATAAATACTTTCACCGTCTGCATCCAATTTGAAATTTGTATGCAAACTATAATTTTTATCATCGGCATATATTATTAGATAAGAATTCGAATCAATTAGTGTGTTTGCCGGAAATTGCCATTTAGCCGAATCAGAAATGTCATCAGTTAAAAAATAACCGGAAATATCAGCAAGTGAATCAGTATTGTTATATAGTTCAATCCAATCAATATATTCACCGTTTTCTAAATTTATTAAACCATTAAGATTTGAAGACACAACTTCGTTAATTATAACGTTATTTTGTGAATGATAATTTGAAATGAGAATTTGAGTGAAAAATAATATTGGTAGAACTTTTTTAATCATCAATTTATTCTTTTATTATTTATGTAAAAATACAATATTTTAAAATATTAGATTATGCAAAAATTCATGAGTTGAGATGAAACTAAAATTATTTATCACTATTTCTTTTTTAATTTTATTAAAATTTCTGACAGTCAGTTGTGATAATACTCAAAATGTTCACGAATCGAAAAAAGAAAACATTTCAGAAACAGAAAAAATAAAATCAGAAAAATTGGAACTAAATAAAACTGCCGATAATTTATCGCAGAATATTCAAAAATTAAAAGAACAAAAAAGAGTCCTCACAAATGATTCTTTGATAATTCACAACAACATATATTCGTCAATTAGAAATTCTTTTTTAGATCATATAATTATTGGAACAAAAAACTTAAAAGATATTTCTGAACTTTTTAGAAAAATTGGATTTACGATTAAAGAAGGAAAACTTCACAAAAACGGAATTAAAAATAATTTTATCGAATTTGATGATAATTCAGAAATTGAATTTGTTGAAATTAAAAATCCGACTGATAATTTTACCAAAGAATATGAAAAGTTAATTTTACAGAAAAATTATGGATTGCAATTCGCATTGAGAGTAAATGATATTGAAAATCTTAAAAATAATTTTACTTCAGCAAATTCTAATTTTACTGAATTACAAAAAGGAAAAGACTTTTCTACTCTTTCTGCAAAAAATATAAATTATGATTTACCAATATTTTTCATTGAATTTAATAAATTGAATAATTCCAAAACGAATCATGAAAATAAAACAAAAGGAATTTCTTCAATTTGGTTTGAAACAAAAAATATTAAGAAAACTGCTCACGAGCTTGTAGATATTGGTTTTGAACCAATTGGGAATCATTCAATTCCAACTTTTCCCGGAAAGATTGTAGAATTGAAAAATGCTAATTTCAAAATAATTTTGATTGAATCAGTTAAAGATGAGATTACGGGAATTACAATATCGATAGAAAATATTAATGCAATAAAAAATATTCTGAATAACAATTTTGATAAAACATTTTCAAGTAAAATTATTGAAAAGGGAAAAAGTATATTTCTTCCAAAAGAAATTACAAAATCAATTTGGATGGAATTTATTGAAATAAAGTAAAGACGTTTAATGCTTATTCGTGCATTCGTGGCTTAGATTTTTATTAATAATTTTTTGTTGCACTTTTTAACTCTTTTACCAATTCAATAGTTTTAGAAAAATTGTTATCATCAGTTGCTAATGATTTTACAATTGCACTACCAACAATTACTCCATCACAAAATGGAGAAAATTTCTTAACATCTTCTGCGGAAGAAATTCCGAAACCAATTTGCATTTTATTCTTTTTAACAATAGCATAAGTTCTTTCTAAATTTTTCAAAACATAATCATCAAATTTTTCACGAACTCCGGTTGTTCCAACAACGCTCACACAATATACAAATCCACTGCTTTTTTCATCAATTGCAGAAATTCTTTTTTCACTAGAAGTTGGAGTGGTTAACAAAATTTTATCAATTGCATTAAAATCATTTTTGTAAAAATCATCATATTCTTCAAGCGGAATATCGGGAATAATAATTCCATCAACTTTTGCATTTAAACAATTTTTCACAAATTCTTTCTTTCCAAAAGCTAATACCGGATTGCTGGAACTCATTATCACAATTGGAATATCCGACTTTTTTCTTAATTCGGTAATCAACTCAAATGTAGTTAACAAGTTTACATTATTTTTTAAGGCAACTGTATAAGATGATTGAATAACCGGACCATCAGCAAGCGAATCACCAAAAGGTAAACCTATTTCCAGAATATCTGCTCCAGCTTTTTCAATATTTAAAACTAACTCAACAAATTTTTCAATAGTTGGAAATCCGGCAGTTAAAAATAATGTTAATGCCTTTTCATTTTTTTCATTTACGGAAATAATTTTTTCTCTAATTCTACTCATAAAATTTTATCACCTAATTTTTCAATAATTGTATTTAAGTCTTTATCGCCTCTGCCGCTTACATTAACAATAATTATTTCATCCTTACTTGTTGTTGGCATCAAATATTCTAAATATGCAAATGCATGTGCTGTTTCTAATGCTGGAAGAATTCCTTCCATTTCGGAAACTTTTAAAGTTGCATTAAGCGCTTCTTCATCTGTGATTGAAAAATATTGGACACGATTTTCATCTTTTAAAAAGCTATGTTCCGGACCAACGCCCGGGTAATCCAATCCCGCAGATATTGAGTGAACCGGAGATATTTGTCCAAACTCATTCTGCAATAAATAAGTTTTCATTCCATGAAATATTCCTTCACTTCCTAAGGTTAAAGTAGCACAATGCAAATTCGAATTTATTCCAAAACCGGCAGCTTCAATTCCAATTAATTTTGTATCTAAGTCTTCAATAAATTCATAAAATATTCCCATCGCGTTTGAACCGCCGCCAACGCAAGCTAAAACATAATTAGGCAATTTATTTTCTCTTTCCAATATTTGTTGTTTTGCTTCTTTTCCAATAATTGATTGAAAATCCCTTACCAGCATTGGATAAGGATGCGGTCCAACAACAGAGCCAATTATATAATGTGTGTTTTCAACATTTGCAATCCAATCACGAATGGCTTCGTTTGTTGCATCTTTTAAAGTTTTGCTTCCAGATGTTACCGGAATAACTTTTGCTCCTAACATTTTCATTCTAAATACATTTAATTTTTGGCGCTCAATATCTTCTTCACCCATGTACACAAAACATTCCAATCCAAATTTAGCACAAACTGTTGCGGTTGCAACTCCATGTTGACCTGCACCGGTTTCTGCAATTATTCTTTTTTTGCCAAGATGTTTTGCAATTAAAATTTGTCCTAATGCATTATTTAATTTATGTGCACCGGTGTGACATAAATCTTCTCTTTTTAAATAAATTTTTCCATTTCCATAATGATTTGTTAATCTTTCTGCAAAAGTTAAAGGTGTTGGTCTGCCATTGTAATTCTTTTGTAAATCATTCAGTTCATTAATAAATGATTTTTCAGATTTTAATTTATTATAAGTTTGCTCAAGTTCATCTAACGCAAATATTAAAGTTTCCGGAACATATTTTCCACCAAACTCGCCATATTTGCCGTCTTTATTGGGGTAAAAGTAATTCATAATTTTATAATATTTGTGATTCTTTCAGTTTATTATATTTTTCAAAAAAACTTACCATTTTGTTTTTATCTTTTTTGCCGGGAAATTCTTCCAACGATGAAGAAACGTCAATTGCATAAGGAGAAATTGTTGTAAATATTTCTTCAAGATTTTCTTCTTTAATTCCACCAGCTAAAATTATTTTATTTCTAATTTCTTTCGGAATAATTTCCCAATTAAATTTTTCTCCAGTTCCGCCAAATCCATTTTCGTTATATGTATCAAGTAAAATATTATAATTAGAAAATTCCTTTAAAATGTTATACTCAAAATTCTGTGAAACTCTAATTGCTTTTATTATTGGATAATTAATTTTCTGAATATATTCTAGATTTTCATCACCGTGCAATTGTGCCATATTTAATTTACATACCCGCATTATTTGATTGACCATACTGATTTCTTCATTTACAAAAACACCAACTTTTAAAATAAATGGCGGCAAGTATGAAACAATATTTTTAACAATTTCAGGATTTACAAATCTTTTACTTTTGTTATAGAAAATAAATCCTATTGCATCTGCGCCTAAATCACAAGCCAGCTTTGCATCTTCATAATTTGTAATACCGCAAATTTTAATTTTCATAATAACAATTATCTCTAAATTTCTTTAACGCATCTTCTATGTTATCTGATTTCATAAAGTGTTCACCGACCAATACAGCTTTGGCTTTTGTAGATTTCACAAAATCTATACTTTCTTTTGTTGATATTCCACTTTCGGAAATTATTAAGTTTTCTTTTGGAATTATCTCGGAAATATATTTTGTTGTTTCTAAATCGACTTTAAATGTTTTTAGATCTCTATTGTTTATGCCGATTATTTTATTTAGTGAAAAATCTATTTTTTCTATTTCTTCTTCAGAATGTAATTCCAATAAAACTTCTAAATTAATTTCATAAGCTGCTTTTGTTAATTCAGCAATTTGGTTTTTCGATAAAGCTTCGGCAATTAACAAAATTGCATCTGCACCGTTTGCTTTTGCTTCGTATACCTGATATTCATCAATTATAAAATCCTTTCTTAAAAGTGGAATGTTTTTATATTTTGCAATATCGTTTAGAAAAGAAATATTTCCTTTGAAATAATTTTTATCAGTAAGAATTGAAATTCCATCTACTTCACAATTCATATATGCTTCAGCAATTTTAAGATGATTAAAATCTTTTCTAATTATTCCTCTTGATGGGCTCGCTTTTTTAATTTCTGCAATTACTGAAATTCTTTCTTTTTTATTTAATGATTTAAATAAACTAATATTTTTATTTTCAAAAAATTCATAATCTTTAAATCTGCTTAAAGTAATGTTTTGTCTTAAAAATTTTACTTCGTCCTTTTTTACAGAAATTATTTCATCTAAAATTGTCATTTATATTTATCACCAAATTCTTTTAGTTCATTTAATTTCTTTAATGTTGCTCCGGATTTTATTGATTCTTCCGCAATAGATTTACATTCCAATAAATTATCAGAAATTCCGGAAGTCTTTAACGCCAATGCTGCATTGGCAATTACTACATCGTAAGTCGGTCCATCATTTTTATTTGAAAATATATTAAATATTATTTCTGCATTTTCTTTTGCATTTCCACCTTGAATTTGTTCTAATTCAATTTTGGGAAATTTAAAATTCTCATTTGTTAAAGAATAGAAATACATTGAGTGATCTTGGTTAACTTCAAATATCTTTGTTGTATCTGATAAAGTAATTTCATCAAAAGAATTTTTTGTACATAAAAATGTTACTTTTTCCATTTCCAATAATTTAATTGCTTCGCTCATAAGCTGTGCAGTTTTATCGCTGAATGTTCCAATCATTTGTCGCTTAACTTTTGCCGGATTTGTTAATGGTCCAAGAATGTTAAATATTGATCTGAACTCTAATTCTTTTCTTATTGGCGCAACGTGTTTCATTGCCGGATGATAAAGCGGCGCAAACAAAAATGCAATCCCGATTTCATTCAATGCTTTTTCAGATAATTCCGGACTAAGTTGAACATCAACGCCAAGCTCATGTAAAACATCTGAGCTTCCGCTTTTACTTGAGATAGATCGATTTCCATGTTTCGCAACACTAACTCCAGCCCCGGCAACAATAAAAGAAACTGCTGTAGAAATATTAAAAGTGCCCGAATTATCACCACCGGTTCCGCAGACATCTATAACTTTTTCATTTTCACATTTTATTGGAATTACTTTTTCTCGCATTGCTTTTACAAACCCAGCAACTTCTTCAGCGGTTTCGCCCTTTATTTTTAAGGCTGTAAGCAATGATGCAATTTTAGAGTTGTTTTCATTTCCACTCATAATCGAATACATTACATTATAAGATTCATCAAATGATAAACTTTCTCCGGCAATTACTTTATCCAATTGTTCTTTCATAATTTCAACCAATTTTTAATTAAATTTTCTCCTTCGGGAGTTAATATTGATTCCGGATGAAATTGAATTCCTTCGATTGGGTATTGCTTATGACGCACACCCATAATTATTTCATCATCAGTTTTTGAAGTAATTTCCAAATCTTTAGATAAAGTAAATTTATCAATTACAAGCGAGTGATATCTTCCAGCTTCAAAATTTTGCGAAATATTCTTATAAATTGTTTTTCCATCGTGACTAACTTTTGATGTTTTACCGTGCATTAATTTTGGTGCATTTGTAATTTTAGATCCGAAACAATATCCAATTCCTTGATGACCCAAGCAAACACCTAATACCGGTATGGTTTTACCCAACTCACGAATTACATCTAATGAAATATTTGAATCTTCAGGTCTGCCCGGACCCGGAGAGATAATAATTTTATCCGGATTTAGATTTTTAATTTCCTCGATATTAATTTCATCATTTCTTTTTACAATAATATCGCTTGTAAATTTTCCGACAAGCTGTACAAGATTATATGTAAATGAATCGTAATTATCTATTACTAATATTTTCATCAATTTCCTCTGCAAATTTTAACGCACTTACTAAAACTGCCGATTTGTTCTGAATTTCTTTTAACTCCAATTCGGGTTTACTGTCTGCAACAATTCCCGCTCCGGCTTGCCAATAAATTGTATTTTTATTTGCAAAAAAAGTTCTGATTGCAATACACATATCTAAATTTCCATTAAAATCTATATAACCTACGGAACCGGCATATGGTCCGCGTCTTACATTTTCATATTCATTTATTAATTGAATTGCTCTAATTTTTGGCGCGCCGGAAACTGTTCCCGCCGGAAAACTTGCTTTTAAAGCATCTATACAATTTTTATCATTTTGCAATTTTCCTTCAACACGGGAAACAATATGCATTACGTGAGAAAACCTATGAACTTTTTTCATTTCACTTACATAAACGGAATTGTGTTCGCAGACTCTGCCTAAGTCATTTCGTGCAAGATCAACAAGCATTGTGTGTTCGGCAATTTCTTTTTCGTCATTCAATAAATTTTCCTCAAGCATCAAATCTTCTTCTTTTGTTTTTCCGCGTCTTCGGGTTCCGGCAATCGGCAAAATTGTAGCGTTACCATCTTTTACTTTTAATAAATCTTCCGGTGAAGTTCCGATAATTGTTAGGTCTTCATTTATTTCCATAAAATACATATACGGTGATGGATTTATAATTCGTAAAGCCCTATAAACATTGAGCAAATCGCCTTCATACTTTTGATTAAATCTTTCTGAAATTACAAGTTGGAATACATCTCCATTGTAAATGTTGTTTTTTATTTTTTCAATTTTTGAAGAAAATTCTTCCAGATTAATTTTTCCTTCAAACTCAGAAATTGTATTAAATTTATTTTGATAAGAAATTGGCTCTACAATTTTTTTCTTTATTTCTGAAATTCGTGAAATTGCTTCTTCATATGCAAAATATGAATTTAGTATTTCTTCAACAAAAACATTTGCAATTAAAATTATTCTGTGTTTGTAATGATCAAAAGCAATTAATGTATCAAATAATCCTAAAATGGAATTTGGAAATTCTTGCGATAAATTTTGATTAAAATGAATTGTCGGTTCAATTTTAGAAATTATTTCAAATCCCAAATAACCAACAATTCCGCCGGTAAAATCTGGTAATTCCTCAATTTGAGGATGATTATATTTTTCGACCAAACTGTGTAAATAATCAAAAAGTTCAATTTCTAATTTTTCCGACTTACCATTTTTTGTAATGGTGATATGATTATTTTCCGATTGAATGATTTCCTTGGGTGAGGTTCCGATGAATGAATAACGCGCTAATCTTCCAATTCCTTCAACTGATTCCAGTAAAAATGAAAATTTATTTTTTTCTCTAATTTTTAAATAAGCTAAAACCGGAGTAAGCAAATCTGCTGTAATAATTTCAAAAACCGGAATAACATTATATTTTTTTGAAAGATCTTCAAATTCTGCAAATTTCATTTTATTCCTAATTGATTTTCATTTCTTGCTCTTATTCTTAATCTTAATCTATTTTTAGAGTATGATTAAGAGTAAGATAAAGATTAAGAAAAAGATAAAAACATGATATAACAAAAAAAACCCTTCTCAGTGATTTACCAAGAAGGGTTTTTAATTTCCTAATATATTTCACTGGTTACAAAGTATTAGATATGCTCCACCACCAAGCCCAGTTTTTTAAATTGTTATATGTTAAATTCATTTTATTCATTATGGATTGTAAGATAAATTATTTTTATGGAAAATGTCAATAGGAAAATGTTTTTAATTAACTTCTTTTCTAATCTGAATTATATTTATACAATATTTTAATTATTACTTCAACTTGAAATTTTATCTTAATCTTATTCTTAATCATAATCTTACTCTTCTTTTAATGCAGTTATTTTCTTAAAAGAAAAGTTTAGAGAAACAATTGAGAATGTTTTATAAAGATTAGGATTAAGATTATGAGTAAGATTAAGAAAGAAAAATAGGCACAAAAAAAGCGGTTAAGTTTCCCTAACCGCTGCATGAATACAAATTATAATTTATCCAAGATAGACTTTAAGTTTTTTGCTTCTTGAAGCATGACGCAATTTTCTTAAAGCTTGTTCTTTGATTTGTCTAACTCTTTCACGAGTTAAATTTAATATTTCACCAATTTCTTCCAAAGTTGCGGTGTATTCTGTATTAAATCCAAAATACAATTTAATAACTGTTGCTTCTTTTTCTGATAAAGTAGAAAGTACTCTTTCGATTTCATTTCTTAAAGATTCGCTCATTAAACGATGATCTGGCTGAGGCTGATCTTCGTTCGGCATAATATCCAAAAGACTACTTTTACTATCTTCACTTTGTGAAAATGGAGCATCAACAGAAACTTGTCTTCCGGAATGACGAAGTGTATAAGCAACGTCATCAACATTCATTTCTAATTCTTGGGCAATTTCTTCAACACTTGGTTTTCTTTCAAGTTCTTGCTCAAGCATGCTTGCAGCTTTAGAAATTTTGGACAATTCTCCAACTCTGTTTAGAGGTAAACGAACCATTCTTGATTGATCTGCAATTGCTTGCATAATTGATTGACGAATCCACCAAACGGCGTAGGATATAAATTTAAATCCTCTCGTTTCATCAAATTTCTTTGCAGCTTTAATCAAACCAAGATTTCCTTCGTTAATCAAATCGCTTAGTGGTAATCCTTGATGTTGGTATTGTTTAGCAACACTTACCACAAACCTTAAATTAGCTTTTGTCAGCTTATCTAAAGCAGCTTTATTTCCTTCTCTAATCTTAATTGCCAAATCAATCTCTTCTTCTGGAGTGATAAGATCAACTTTGCCAATTTCTTGGAAATATTTGTCCAACGATTGACTTTCTCTGTTGGTTATTTGTTTAGTGATTTTCAATTAGGATACTCCCTTGTTTATATATAGTAATTCTCAAATTAAGACATAGTAACTTTATTGCGAAAAAAATCTAAGGTATATAAGGTTTTTGGACTTTAAAGTCAATACTTTTTTATTGCCTAGTACTTTTTATGCATTTTGATGAAAAAGAAACTAAAATTTGGGGGGAAATTTTATTATTTATTCTTTTTTCGATTTTTACAACAACTACAATTTCTTAACTTATCCCCCTAATATCGAATAAAAAATAAAAAAGTTAAGTATATTTAGATCAAGAAGTAATTTTTACAAATTTTTCCTTCTCTTTTTGGGTACATAATAAGTTGATTTTTTTAATAAAGTCAATGACTAAAAAAATACTTTTATCTACCTTTTACAATCAAAAAATTAACTTTTACTAATAACATTATAATAAATATGCAAATAACAGGAAAACCAAAGATCAAATTGAGATCTGAAGCACATGATTACATAAATCTTTTTAAATCGTTGGGTGAACGAGCCGAAAACTTTATGCCTAATGATACTTTAAATTTGCTCAAAAATTTTGTTAGAATTTGTTATGAAGAACCAATTGATCCTTCAAAACAAAATGCAGAAATTGATAAATATTTTCTCGAATTAAAAGAATCAATTCCCGGTTACTCCGATGTATCTTTAATGATTTTTCCTCATGAAGATTCGAAAGCATTTCAATATAGAGAGAAGAAACAAAATTTTGAAAATAAATTAAAATATTTTATAGATACCGAAGCCGTTGACTCAAAAACAAAAGAGCAGACTTTAAATATTCTCAATTCGCATGATTTTTCAATTGGAACTCCGCCGGTTACCGAAGCTCATTTAGATTTAATGTACAAATTAGTTTTGGGTGATGATGTAACCGAGTTAAGAAAATTTAGAGATGTAATTGGAATTGTCGGCGATATTGAAGAAGCACAGTGGAATTATTTTATGGATGTGCTTGAACAGATGATTATCCAAAGTTCTCATTACACCACAAATGCAGAAAAGCAAGATTTCTTAAGTAGAACTTTTCTAACCGTAAATTTTAAAGGATTAGACGGATTAATAAAAACTGTTGTCGGCGGAAGTTCTGACACAGTTGTTGAATTGCTTTCCGAAGAAATTTTTAACAAAAATGATGTTAAAGTTATTGAGTTTAAAAATCCGGAAGATTTGTTTAAGCAAATAGAATCCGATACAACAAGCATATTTATTGTTAAAATTGAAAATATGCGAAAGAATATTTTCAATAATAAAAAGTGGTTTCCGTATTTAACAAGAATTGTTTTGGTTGATAATTCACCGGAATCAAAAAGTACAAATACTTCTTTGGTTTTTGCGTTTCATAATAAAATTATAAATACGTTAAATAAAGTTCACACAAAAAAATTGGGAGCTTTGGCAAACAGTCAGCTAAATCTCCGTTTAATTTTAGATAAAGTAAATGATGAAAATTTAGAAAAATTCAGAGTTTGCGCAGAACAAAAAATTAAAGATTATGATGATGAATTAATACAATTCAAACTAGAGCAATTGGGCGAAACCGAAAATCATTTAAAGAATTTATACTTATTTAAATTCAATAATTTTGTTAAACAAATAATTAAGGATAAATATTCCCTAACAAAATTAAGGGATTTTATTGTTCTTGTACAAAATTGTAAAAATCCAAAATCACTTCAGAAAATTAATAAAGCATTAATTGCGGAATTTGAATCGCGAACAAAAGCATATTTTTATTCAAATATTGAACAAGTAAATATTGCTACAATTATAGAAGGCGGCGGTCGCGGACAAATTAGAACTTACGGAAGTTATTTACTTCAGAGAAAACTTAAAGAACTTGATCCAAAAATTATTCAAAAGTGTAAAACCATTATAGATATTACTCCGGATAACTATCAGCGAACTTTAAAAAATCATTTCCATAAAAATTTCGGACTAAATTTATTTTTGGAAAAGTATAAAGAATATATTACAAAAATTCAAAACGAATCAGACAACACCGGAAGATTTTACAATCTATTAATTGATTTAGGAATTAAAGAAGCTTACGAAAGCAAATCTGAAAATGAAAAGGATATTATAAAAGAATTTATCAGCAACTTAAGCAATTTGGAAATTACTTCTGTTGCCGACGATGTCCAAATGATAATTAGAGATATTTTATCAGACCGTGTTTTGATGCCATATATATTGTTTAACCAAGAAGCTTCGTGGGAATATAAAGATTTATTCCCGGAAGACAGATTTGATATAAATCCATTTGATTTGGAAATTGGTTTGGATGAATCTGGTAGAATTGATTTTGATAGACTTCACCAAAGATTAAACAGAATGAAAAATAACTTCCAACTATTTGATGATACCGGAAGTTTGTGGGATAGATTCTGTGAAAATTTAACAATAATAATTAATGATCCATCAAATCCAAGCGGATACACGGATTTTAATAATGTGTCGTTGATAAAGTTTTTGAAATTTTTAAACAACAGCAAAATTACATTATTGCTGGATGAAGCTTATAGCGATTCGGTAAAAATTGAAGATCCGAAAGAACCAAAGTGGCGAACAATTTCCAGATATATTATGAATAACATTTCAGCAATGGGAAATATAAGCGCAGTTTCGTCTTTATCAACTACTAAAAATTTAGGCGCAACCGGAAGCAGATTGGGTTCTTTAATTGCAACACCGGCAAGAAAAGATGTAATTGATTTTGCAAAAGAACAAAACGGAATTGAAAAAGGAAATACAAATTCTCTTTATATTCTTGTAAATACTTTGGAAACTGCTCAACTTGCAAAAAAGATAAAAGACAGGATGGAACGAGAACTTCCAAAGGAAGCTTCTCGTTATAAAATTAAAGCAAGAATAGAAAAATATATAATTGATGAAATAGAAAATTTTAACGATAAAAAAGAAACCGCAAATCAAGGTAAAACTGCAAAAAGATTTTCACCATTTGAAGGAAGTCCGCTGAACTTGTTTTTATTGGATGAACTCACATCGCTTGATAAATTAGATGTTTTAGATTTGCCCGATGATTTCAAATATAAAGGCGAGCCGTTTTTCAGTTATTACCAAAAACATCTTGTTTCTGAAATAAATAAATTCAGAGTTAATAAAAATTTCGGCGCTGAATCTATAAAGAGATTAAAACTATCTAAGGAAGTTGCTAATTCAATTCTTAACGAAACCGAAAATCAGTTTGCGGAAGTTCTTCCTTCCGATGGTTCTTATTTATTCAACTTAAAATTGAAGGAAAACTTTTTCTATCAAGATTTGGAAAAGTTCACAAAACGTTTAGCGCAAGAAAGAGGAATTGCGGTAATTCCATATCAAACGGGATTCTTACGATTTTCAATTGGCGATTATGTTCACGGTTCTGATAAAAGTTATGAAGTTTTCAAAAAGGAATTTGAAAATGCGCTAAGAATAGTTTTAAAATATTTGGGAATATTTACAGGTGAAAAATCTAAACCAGAAAATTCAGAAAAAAGAACTGATGATATTTTGGATGAAATTTTCAAGACATCAACCGACAAGGATTTTATTAAAAATATTCTCAATGATTTTGAAATAATTAAAAATATCAAAAAGCAAAAGAAGAGCAGTTTAACCATCAGCAATATTATGACGCTTTATCATGCGTTTCCAAAAGATTGCGGAGTTACAATTAATTCGTTAAACAAATCTCAAAATTCCGTAATTGAATTTTATGATAATATCGGCGAGTGCAGAGATTTGAGCAGTTTTATAAAAAGTAAAGCTTTCTCAAAAATTTATGAAAATCTTTTACCACAGATTTATAAATCAATTCCGCAAATTAAAGATTTAGATTTCAACACTGTTATTAATCGATTCGGCAAACCGACAATTCAAAAGTACATTGATAATAAAATGGATTACAAACCAAATTATCATGTGCTTGATGATCCCGAAGAAATTATTATAATGAAAGAAATTCTTATTGAGATGGAAAGAATTTTATTCTCTGATTCAAAAGTAAAAATTATGGCGATAAATGCTTCTGATGATTTTGCTTCAGATGTTTCTAAACTTGAAGGCACAAATATTATTCTGCGAAAATTTATTCGCGAATTGCTTTTACATTTCAATTTGCCTTTTGAACAAGATGCAATTGAACCAAATTGTGAACAGCTTCTAAAGACTTCTGTCGAAAAGTTTAATGAAGTTGTAGGATTTTCCGTTGATGAATTTAATTTAAAACAATATGCCAACATATTTTTAGATAAAGTTTTTAATAAGTTGGATAAAAATTTATTCGGTGAAAAATTAGAAGGAATAGTTCACAAAATTTTAATTGACAAAATTCTTTCATCAAATTTATCAACCGAAAAAAAATTATTACATTTTTATATGCTAAAGAAAGATGATAGTTTTTTAAATATTCTCAATTCTAAAATTCAATTTTTATCAAATAAATTAGGTCAAAAAGAAAATGGTGAAGTAAAATTATTCACCGAAGATTTCATTTTTGAAATTGTTTCATCTGAAATAAATGAAATTATTAATGAAGTTTATAGATACAAAAATGAAAAAATTACACAAGATAAACTTCATCAAGTTACACGTGATATAATTTTATTTTTCATTAAAATAATTAACAAAACTCGTTCAACGGAATATTATGATAAATACACTCACACTTTGATTAAATTCGTTGAAGCACAATACAGACAGCAAAATTCCAGCATTAACGAAATGATTCAGCACGGAATCACGCTTCATAAAAATTATGAATTTAGTAATAAAACTTTAAATTCATTTGATGACGGATCGCTAAAATGGATTGAAGATGTAATGAAGAAATGCGGTGTAATTGCATCAGAACAGCCGGTTCAAACACATACAAGAATTGTAACCGATGCAAAAAAACGCGAATATGCAATGCATAAAGTAGATAGAGAAATTGATAATAATGAAGAAAGAAAATATGAAGATTTAAATGAGTATATAAAAAATTTAGATACAAAACCTTCGGCGGTTTTCTTTAAAAGTCGTTTATCAAAATTTGTTGAAAATATGGACTCCGATGATTACAGATGCAAAATCATCAAACACGGACTTGTAAAAGTTTTATACATAATTCAAAAATCATATATAAAATATTTAACGGATAATCACCGCTTAATTACTGCAGATGAAGTTAGCTTGAATGATTTAAAAGATTTTATTCCCGATGTAATTTTATTTTACGGTGCGCCGGAAAAAGTTATTTCATATCCGCAGATTGGTTACTTCAATATTAAGGGACCAAACGGAAATATAAAAACTTTAGTAACGCCGCTAAAAATGAAAACCGATTATTTCGGAAATATTAAAAAACCTTGGCTTACAATGATGAACGAAAAAGTTAAGGAAATGGGTGGTATGCCGGTTCATGGTTCATTGTTTGCAGTTGAAGAAGAAGACGGAAGTTTGTTTGTAATTCAAGTTGATGGCGATAGCGGTGTCGGTAAATCAGAAATGCTTGCGGCAATGATGTTAAAATGGCTAAAGAAAGATTTACCGGGAATTCGTTCGATAAAATTAATTGCCGGCGATATGTTTTACGTTTTTCCGGATGCCGATGGAAATTTATATGGAATTGGAACTGAAGAGGGAGATTTTTCTCGCGTAACAGATTTTGATCCGGATTTCATTAAGTATTACAATTCCCTTTTTGAAAGTGCTGCAGATAGTAACGTTGAAGATTTAAATTCGAGAAGTACTATTAGCGGATTGTGTGATATTAAAATGCCGTACAAAATTGATATTATGTTAACCGCAAGTAATTTTGGTCGACAAGAAGCTGGTATTACAGTTTATAAAAATCCGGAAAACTTTTTGTTATATAGACATTCTCATGGCGAAAGAAAAGAGAAAGCAACAAGTTCGGATAATCCGAATTTTCAGCGAACGTTACTTCGTTATACAAATGATAAAAATGTTGTAGAAGTTATGGATAAACATGGCAATTATCTTGATGATGTTCTTGATTGGGAATTTGATGAATTCACCGGAAAATATTATTTATGTTCTTCATATAAGTTGATTGAAAAAATTGATATTGAAGAAATTGTAAATAAAATTTTTGATAAAAAAGTTTTTAAACATTTGGATGGAAACAAATACAAAATTGATTCCGTAAAGTTTGATATAATCAAAAATAGATTTATTGCAAATTGTGTTGATATAAAATCGGAAGAATCAAACACTAAAGAAATTGTAATTGATAGAACAATTTTCAGCAGTTTCTTCAATTCATTGGCAAGCACTCCGGCGGGACAACCATTCGTTGCCGAAGAAGGTCAATATGAAATGAAAAAACATTTGGTTAATATTTTGAAAGGCGGCGAAAAAGAAAAAGGTGCGGGAAGACATATTCAATTTGGAATTTTATCTACCGATCTTGGAAGAAAAGGTAAAGAAATAACAGGACCTCAAGCTGCTGCACAAGATATGGTTAAAATGATTCAAGAAGTTAGAATTTCTAAGCCGGAAATAAATAAGAATAAAAATTATATCAGAAATATTGTGAGAGAAAAATATCCGCATATTTTATCCGATGAAAAACAAAATGCCGAAGTTAACAGATATAACTTTTTCCTATTCCAATTAGAGCAAATGCGTAAAGCAGAATTTGTGAGAATTGATAATGAAAAAGTAAAAGTTGATTTAACTTCAATTAAAGGATTTTGCACGGTTGAAAAGAAGAAAGAATTTAGTCCGCTTTTAGTTACACCAAACATTAATGTTGAGTTAAGCGGTTATACAGAAGCTTATGAGCAGCTTATGGATCTTCCGAATAACGAAAGTTTTGCGGATGAATTTTATAAAGATTGTGAAAAACTTTACATTGCAGAAGGTTATAGCAAAGCCACTATTGAGAATAATATGATTCTACAATTATTATTGATGAATGGATATATTAATTTAGAAGATATTACTCGCGGAAGAATTACAGAAAAAGTTAACCGCGAAACTTTAGCAGCGGCAAAATTTGCAGTTGTTAAAAAGCTAATTGAAAAGAAAAAATAATGTTTGACAAATATCCGATCTTTTAAAAAGATCGGATATTTACAATCTTAAGCAGAAATCTAAATTTATAATTTACACATCTTATTCAATCTTCAACAATTTTCTTACAAGCGGCGTTAACCCGCTAAACATTAGCTCAACTGCAATAACCATTACTATCAATCCCATAATTCTCATTAAAACTTTATTCCCGGTTTCGCCAAGAAATTCCATCAGCTTCCTTCCGGTTAACAATGATACTAACATAATTGCCATCAATAAAATTATCACGGAAAATAAAACCATTTTTTGCGAAATATCAATTGCATCATTGTAATGTACAATTGAAACCGTAATTGCTCCGGGTCCGGTAATTAATGGAATTCCCAGAGGACTTATTGCAACATCTTTTGAATTTTCAAAATGTTCATCTTCACGGGATTTGGTTCTGTTTAATCTTGCTTGAAGCATATCATATCCGGCAATAAAAAAAATTATTCCTCCAACAATTCTTAAACTATGAATTGTGATAGCGAAAAAATCGAATATAAATTTTCCGGTAATCACAAATAAAATTAATATAATAAACGCAGTTAACACAGCTTTATATGCAACCTTTTTTGCATCTCTTGGCTCAAGGTGTGATGTTAATGAAATATATACCGGTATTACTCCAAGTGGATTCATCATTGTAAATAATGATGTGAAAACAATTAATGTAAATTCTAATAAGGAATTCATTTTAATTCCATTTGTTATACAATTTAATAAATTTTTCTTGAATGAATTCCCAAGCTTTTAAAACATGTTTCTCTTCAGTTTTAATTCCGCCGATAGTTATTCGTATCGTAAATTTTCCATTTAGTTTTGTGTGACTTAAAAATAATTTTCCGGAATTATTAATTTCATCCATTAAAATTTTATTAAATTCATTTAGTTCGTCTTCACTTAATTTTTTATTTGGAATTGCTCTAAAACAAATTGTGCTTAATGGAGTTGGAGCCAGTCTTTCAAAATTGGGATGTCGGTCAATAAAATCAGCAAATAATTCACCTAATCTTAAATGTTCACGCAAAATATTTTGTAATCCTTCAACGCCAAAGTAACGAATTAAAAACCATAACTTAAGTGAGCGAAATTTTCTTCCAAGCTGAATTCCATAATCCATATAATTTATAACTTTTGATTCTTCATCAGTCTTCAAATATTCCGGAACTATTGAAAAAGCCTTTTTAATAATTTCCGGTTTTGAAGTAAACAAAACGCTTAAATCTATTGGAACAAAAAGCCATTTATGTGGATTTACAACCATCGAATCTGCATCTTCTACTCCACTTAATATTGATCTAAATTCGGGAATTATAGCTGCTGATCCCGCATGTGCTGCATCTACATGAAGCCACAAATTATATTTTTTTGCAATTCGAGAAATTAAATCAACCGGATCAATACTTGTTGTTGAAGTTGTTCCAACTGTTGCAACAATACAAAACGGTAATAAACCTATTTCTAAATCTTTATTAATTTCATCATCAAGTTCTGAAGTTAACATTCTAAACTGATCATCCGTTTTTATTTTTACGACCGCAGAAAGCGGTAATCCTAAAGTTATTACTCCTTTTTCAATTGATGAATGCGCATGCTCGGAACAATAAAGTCTTAGTTTATTTATATCATAATTATTATAATTTGATTTTGCCTGCTCGCGTGCGGCAGCAATTGCGTGCATTGAACTTACAGAAGCTAAATCATAAATAATTCCAAAAAACTTTGGGGGAAGCTGTAGCATTTGTCTGAACCAATCTAAAACTACTTCTTCCAATTCTGTTGAAGCGGGAGAAGTTTTCCAAATCATTCCATTAATATTAAATGCAGAACTTAAAAAATCGCCCAATATTGCTGGGGCAGAAGCTGTTGAGTTAAAATACGCCATAAAATTCGGATGATTCCAATGAGTCATTCCGGGCATAATAATTTCGCTTACATCATTAAAAATACTTTCCATATCCTCCCCTTTTTGTGGAGGAGTTTGTGATAATTTTTCTTTAATATCGCCGGGTTTAACTTGAGCCAAAACTGGTTTTTCTTCAACATTTTCAAAATAGTCCGCAATAAAATCAATAAGTTCGTGTCCATATTTTCTAAAATCTTCAATCGGCATATCTTTAGTTTTTGAAATCATAAAAAACTCGTATATTTTTCTTAAATAAAATATTTGATTTACAAATTATGAATAAACGAGAAAGTTATGAAATTAAAATTATATCAAGTTGATGCTTTTACAAATGAAGTTTTCAAAGGAAATCCCGCTGCAGTTGTTCCATTAGAAAATTGGTTAGATGATTCTGTTATGCAAAATATTGCCGGCGAAAATAATTTAGCCGAAACTGCATTTTTTGTAAATGAAAAAGATGGTTACAGAATTAGATGGTTTACTCCAACAAGTGAAGTTGATTTATGCGGACACGCCACACTTGCTTCATCTTTTGTTCTATTCAACATTTTAGATTACGAAAAAAATATAATTGAATTTAATTCCAAAGGTGGAAAATTAATTGTTACAAAGGAAGACGATTTAATTAGTTTAAATTTTCCTTCAAGAAATCCGCAATTAATTGAAACAAATAAAATACTCGTTGATGCATTGGGAAAAACTCCCAGTGAAGTTTATTTTGATAAATCAACAATTTGTGTTTTTAATGACGAAGAAACTGTTAGAAATTTAACTCCAAAAATCAAAGATTTTTTAAATATTAAAACTCATGGAGTAATTATAACAGCCAAAGGAAATAATGTAGATTTTGTTTCAAGATTTTTTGCACCCGATGTTGGAATAGATGAAGATCCGGTTACCGGTTATGCGCATACTTTATTAATTCCTTTGTGGGCAAAAAAGTTGAGTAAAAATAAACTTAGCGCTTTACAAGTTTCAAAAAGAGGCGGCGAATTATTTTGCGAATATATGAATGAAAGAGTTAAAATTTCCGGTAGAACTGTACTTTATTTAGAAGGTGAAATTACAATTTAAAACCGCCAAGAAAAGTTTGTATAAATATTAGAGTAACTTGTTTTGCCTTCGTATGTTCCTTCAAAACTAAGCGAAAGAGTTAAACTTTTATTTATTCGTAATGATAAATCTGCAGAAAAAATATCTTGAATTAATTTACTCTCAGTATTAATAAATTTATAGTTTATATTTCTATAACTCAAAGTTCCGTACAGTGCTCCATCTAATAAATCTTTTGATAATCTCAATCCAATTATATCTCCATTTAAATACATTGTGTTTAATCCGAGATAATTAATATTAGCGGATAAATTTAAATATTGAATTCTTGAATGAGTTACAGAAATACCATAATTATTTGATGGCTTCGCATCGTCTTCACTAAATCTGTAACCCGAATTTAAACTGACAAAAATATTATTGAGTGGTCTAATGTTTAGTCTCAATCTAAAACCTTGTCTAAGTGCTGATTCTATTAGCTGATCGGCATAATTTTTAAATGTCTCATAATAAATTACATTTTTTCGAGCATCGTAACTTGCGGTTGCGGAAAGCCATCTAACCGGAGAAAATCTTGCAGACACATAAAAACTTGTTAATCTAAAATCATTACTTGCTTTATTGTTTTCATATTTAAACAAATCAATTTCAGTAGAAAAAAATAAACCGAGATTATTAATTATATTATTTGAATGCTGCAAATAGAAAAATCTTCTATCAGTACTATTATTATTCATAAGCTGAAAAGCAGAAATTGTGTTTTGCATTTCACCATTTCCCAAAGAATCTTTCCTACTTATAAATCCGCCTAATTGTAAAAGATTTATATTATATCCATAATCATTAAAATTTGGTCTTGAACCAATTACTCCGCCGATTGAAAAAGAATTATAATTAGTCTCGATTTGCAATCCATCAATTGCACCAACATTTGCGATATTTGTATTTATTTTTCTTCCTAATGTAAACTTAGTTTTTTTCAATTCGTAAGAAACCGCAAGATCATAAATTTTCACCGCATCATTCAAATGATTTGTTGTATAGCTCCATTCATCGGCTCTATATCTGAATGTAATATAATTCGAAAATGATAATCCGGAATTATTAATATCATTTGCATTTAGATTAAATGAGTATCTCCACTTTTGATAATCTTCACCATTTGAGTTATTAGATAAATTGGAATAACTCGATAAATTAAATCTTCCGTAAAAATTATCTTTTTCAGATTTATACTTACTTGAGTTTTTAACTTCGATTGGCTTTACTTCTTCTGAATCAACGTTAACTAAATTATTTTTTTCATCATTTTTAGTTATCAAAAGTTTTTCATTTTCAATTTTATTATATGCAAATATTTCAATCCCTTTTTGAAGTTTTCCCTTTATTTCTTTTGCCGCACATGATCTTGATGATTTTGAATGCACGATTAGTTTTGGAATAAATCCGGTATTGATTTTTGTAAATAATGTATCACCAATATTTATTCCTTCGGTATTTATAAAACTTACATAAGTAAATTGAGAAGATACATATTCAACTTTTCCGGAAATTATTAATTTATCTTTTTGCTGCGCCGATAAAACAGTAAACGATAGCAGTATTAATATTTTTATATTTCTAATCATATAATTTTATTCAAATCTAAAAAGTTCTTTTTTATTTAAATTGCCTTCGCTTCCGTTTGGATGACAATCATAACAAGCATTGCTACTATATGAATATCCGCTTTCACCTCTGTGTTCATTATTCATATCTGTCTGATTATGCTCATGACAATCAATGCAAGAAAAAACCGAATAATCGTTTTGATTAGTGTGACAATCGGAACATGAATTCCATTCGTTTCTATGTTCACCAGAATAAATTGGGAAGTACTGATCATCATGATCAAAAGTAGCCGGCTTCCAAGCATTTTGTGAATGACAATCTTCACATGCAAAACCAAATCCAGAACTTGAGTGTACCGGATTTGTCGTTGAATTATAATCAGAAGAATGACAACCATAACAATCATCTGGAGTTGAATTATAATTTCCATTATGACATGTTGCACAATCATTTGAAATTGAAGAATGCGCACCTTGTAAAACATAAAAATTATTGTGAACCGAAAATGATGCGGGCTGCCAATCCGGATTAGTAGTATGGCATTCATTACAATTTGTTGAGAGACTTAAATTTGTATGACTTGGATTTGTAGAATTATTAAAATTATCAATGTGACAATCTGAACAAATTGTTGATGTTCCCGAATATCCCGATGTGTGACAATCACTACAGTTTGTACTTACGTGTGCCCCTGTTAATGCAAAATTAGTATTGTTGTGATCAAAAGTTGTTTCGTTCCAATTTGTTGTATTGTGGCAGTCTTGACAAGTTTTAGGATAATTTTGTGAAACATGTTCTTGTGCTGAAGCGTAGTTATCAGCATGACAAGAATAACATTCCGGTGAAGCATTTGCCGTACTTACCGAATGACAACTTGAGCAGTTTGAAATATTGTGTCCGCCCACTAATTCAAATCCGGTTGTTGAATGATTAAAAGTAGAGGGATTCCAAACTGATGTGTTATGACAATCTTCACACTTATTTGAAATTCCAACTTGAACATGATTTGGATTTGTAGAATTATTAAAATTATCAATGTGACAATCTGAACAAATCGTTGATGTACCTGAATATCCCGATGTGTGACAATCACTACAGTTTGTACTTACGTGTGCCCCTGTTAATGCAAAACTAGTATTGTTGTGATCAAAAGTTGTTTCGTTCCAATTTGTTGTATTGTGGCAGTCTTGACAAGTTTTGGGATAATTTTGTGAAACATGTTCTTGTGCTGAAGTGTAGTTATCAGCATGACAAGAATAACATTCCGGTGAAGCATTTGCCGTACTTACCGAATGACAACTTGAGCAGTTTGAAATATTGTGTCCTCCAACTAATTCAAATCCGGTTGATGAATGATTAAATACAGAAGGATTCCAAACTGATGTGTTATGACAATCTTCGCATTTATTTGATATTCCAACTTGGACATGATTTGGATTTGTAGAATTATTAAAATTTGATTCATGACATGCAAAACATTCTGTTGAAGTTCCAGCATATCCGTTTGAGTGACAAGATGAACAATCTGTACTTGTATGAGCTCCGGTTAATGCAAAATTAGTATTATTATGATCGAAAGTTGTTTCATTCCAATTTGTTGTATTGTGACAGTCTTGACAAACTTTAGGATAATTTTGCGAAACATGTTCCGGTGCAGATGCATAGTTTGCTGAATGGCAAGAATAACATTCAGATGTTGCATTTGCCGTACTTACTGAATGACAACTTGAACAGTTTGAAATATTGTGTCCTCCAACTAATTCAAATCCGGTTGATGAATGATTAAAAGTAGAGGGATTCCAAACCGATGTGTTATGACAATCTTCACACTTATTTGAAATTCCAACTTGAATATGATTTGGATCTGATGAATTATTAAAATTATTTTGATGACAACTAATACATTCTTTAGATGTATTCAAGTATCCACTTTGATGGCAATCCGAACACTCCTGAGTTATATGCGCGCCGGTCAGTGGAAATTCTGAGAGAGCATGATTAAAAGCTCCATCTTCACTTCCTGTTGGATGACATGCGAAGCATTCAGAACTTATATATTGATATCCTTGAATTCCACTATGTTCATCATCCATTTTTGCTTTTTCATGTTCATGACAATTTATACACTCAAAAACTTGAAAGTTTGAAGAATTAGTATGACAATCAGAACATTCATTCCATTGATTATTGTGCGAACCTGAATAAATTGGGAAGAATTGATTATCATGGTCAAATGTTGCTGGCTGCCAAGCATTTTGCGAATGACAAGTTTCACAATCTGTACCAAATCCAGTTGTTTGATGATTTGGGTTATTGGTATTATTGTAGTTATCAGTATGACAATCATAACACAAATTTTTTGTGGTAGTGTAATTGCCGGAATGACAAGAATTACAATCATTTGCAATACTTGCATGCGCACCTTCCAATAAATAGAATTCATTGTGAACTGAAAATGTTGCTGGCTGCCAATCCGGATTTGATGTATGGCATTGCTCGCAATTTTGATCTAACCCAATTTGCTGATGATTAGGATTTACTGAATTTTGAAAATCTGTTAAATGACAAGAATTACATTCCATCGATGTTCCTTGATAACCGGAAGAATGGCAATCTGTGCATTGGGTTGAAATGTGCGCTCCGGTTAATGGAAAATTTGTTGCCGAATGATTAAATCCGCCTTCTTCACTTCCGGTTGGATGGCAAGCGAAGCATGCATTACTTTCATACACATATCCATTAATTCCGCCGTGTTCTTCATTCATAGAATTTTGATTGTGTTCATGACAAGTAATACATTCGAAAACTTGGAAGTTAGAAGAATTTGTATGACAATCTGAACACTCATTCCACTTACCTTTATGTTCTCCGGAATAAATTGGGAAAAACTGATTATCATGATCGAACGCTGCCGGTTCCCAAGCTTTTGTTGTATGGCAAGATTCACAATCAGTTCCAAAGCCGGCTGATTGGTGAACCGGATCAGCTGCAGAATTATAATCAGTTTGATGACAATCATAACATTGATTTGGAGTATTTGTGAAACCGGTAGTATGACATTTTGCACAATCATTTTCAATTGTTTTATGTGCACCGTCTAGTACAAAAAATTGATCATGATCTTTAAACAGCGCTGGCTGCCAGCCGGGATTAGTTGTATGGCATTCCAAACAATTGGTTGAAAATCCAGATGCAGTATGATTAGGATTTGAAGTTGAATTATAATCATTCTGATGACAAATTAAACACTCTTGTGATAATCCTTCAAAAGTAGTTTGCGAATGGCAATCAAAACAATTACTTATTTTATGTCCGCCGACTAATGGAAAAAAATCATGAGATACGTTTGCCTTACTCCATTCAATATCACTAACTCTATGACAATCTTCACAATCTTTTGAAAATCCGGCTTCAATATGATTTGGAACTTGTGCTGATTGATAATCACTTAAATGGCAATCAATACACTGCGATCCAATAACTTGAAATAATAATTTATCAACCGAAGTATGACAATCTTTACAATCTGCAATTTTGTGCGCACCAAGTAAAGGAAATCTGCTTACATCATGCATTTCTGTAATATTTGCAATTACCCATGAGTTTGAGTTATGACATTGTTCACAATTTGGTTCAACCGTATTTTGATGAATATTTGTATGACAATCAAAACAATTACCTTTTGTTTCAGAAAATTTTAAAGTTGTGTGACACGATTGACAATCTAAAACTTTATGCTGACCCGCAAGTTCAAAATTTGTTTGTGCATGATTAAAATCTAATTTCTTTAAATCAACTTTCCAATCATTCGTTGAATGACAAACTTCGCAATCAAAATTAAAATTTTCTCCATGCGGAGTTTGAGAATAATTCAATGAGGATATAAAGATAAATATTATGAATGACAGCTTATACATCTAACATCCTCTATTTTATAATTTGTGAATGAAATATCATTTTTGATAATTGGCTTATGACATTTATCGCAGCTTACATTTCTATGTGCACCATCAATTGCAAATCTTGTTTTATTATGATCAAATAAAGTTGGCTGCCAATTATTAAATGTGTGGCAATTTTCGCAAAGTTCTTTTTCATCTTCAACAAACTGACCTTGATGAATGTCATTGTGGCATTCGGTACAATTTAATTTTAATTGTATAAATTTTTGTGCAATAATTTTAGAATATTCAATTGTGAAATGACAATCTCTGCAAGTTGCGGTTTTGTGTTTTCCAATCAATTCAAATTCTGTTTTGCTATGATCAAACTCAATTGTTTTCCAAGAAATTGTTGAGTGACAAGTTTCGCATTTATTTTCATTAAAATATTTTTCGCCAATTTCATTTCCGTGAATATTTGTATGACAAGAAATACATTTTTCACCGGAAATTTTAAATGTCCAACTTTCATTTTTATAATGACATGCAAAACACGGAGTTGCCGAATGTGAATTTGTTAATTTAAATTCTGTTTTTTCATGCATTTCCAAAGTGAAATTGGAAGGTGAAAATCCATTCTCAGTATGACAAACTTTGCAATCCGTTTGAATATTATTTTTTATAAATTCACCTTTGTGAAAATCATTATGACAATCATAACATTTAGAATATTTTGGTTTACTTGTTAAACTTTCTTTATGGCAATTTTCGCATTTTACTTTTTGATGTTTACCAACTAAAGGAAAATTGGTTTTTGAATGATTAAATTTATCGGAAATATTTACTTCATTAAATGAATTTGTATTGTGGCAAGTTTTGCAATCATTACCAAATTTTCCTTTATGAAAATCATTATGGCAAGATTCGCAACTGTTGAATTTTACTTCTGCAAATTTCTGAAATGATTTATTATTTCTTTTTTCTTTTGCGTGACATTTTTCGCAATCTACATTTTGATGTTTTCCGGTTAATTTAAAATTCGTATTATCATGCAAAAACTTTTCCGCCGGTTTAAATTTTTCTTCGGTATGACATTTTGCACAATCATCATCTAATGTTTTTTGATGAACATCTTCATGGCAATTTTTACATTTTGTACCTAATCCTAAGAAAGTGTTTTTTCTTGATTTAAGTTTTTTATCATGTATAAATTCCGATTTGTGACATTTATCGCAATCTAATTTTTTATGACTTCCCTTTAGTTCAAATCCGGTTTCATTGTGTTCAAATTTATTTTCATCAAACTTTATGATTTTAAAATTTCTACCAAAATGTTCTCCATGGCAGCTCCAGCAATCTTTAACGGCAACATTTTTATTTGAATGAAATCCTCTATTTTGATTTATTAAATCCGAAATTTCTGTGTGGCAATCAAGACATTTTGCTTTGGAAACTTGCTTTCCCAAATCGTGACATTTTGTGCAATTACTCATTCCTTCAAATTCCGCATGAGCTTTGGTTAAATCTCCGGGAGAAATTTGCGCTAAATTTATTTTAGCAAAAATGAACAAAAACAAAAATATTTTGAGAACTAATGTTTTAATATTACCTCTCCAAATTTTTTGGTTATTTTAATTCCAATTTTTTCAAGAAATTTATTTGGTAATTCTCCGCCCGCAAAAATGTAAACTAAATCATTTTGTATTGGGATTATGCTTCCGTTATTCAATTTTATTTTTACTTCTTTTTCTAAAATTTCCGTCAAGTTAGAACTGTAAATAGCGCTGATTTTGTTTGTCTTAATTGCGCTATCAATTTTTTCCAAATTTTTTGGCTTAAGTCGATTAAAAGATTCTGATCGATAGGAAATTGTAACTTGATTTGTTCCATCTTCTGCAAGTAAAAGTGCTGATTCTATTGCAGAATCTCCGCCTCCGATAACAATTACTTTTTGATTCTGTATCAATTCCGGCTCAAGTAAACGATATGCAACTTTTTCAAGATTTTCTCCCGGAACATTTAATTTTCTTGGCGAACCTCTTCTTCCGATTGAAAGCAAAACTTTTGAGCAAGTATATTTATCGTGATTTGTAATTACTTCAAAAGAATTTTGGTAAGCAATAATTTCTAAAACTTTTTCATTTTCATTTATTGAAATATTATTTTTTTCTAAAACTTCTTTCCAGAGACCAATTAATTCTGATTTTGAAGTTTCACTTAATTTAACTTTTCCATGAAGTGGTAAATCCATTGGTTTTGTCATAACAATTTTTGCTCGAGGAAATGTAAAAACTGTTCCGCCCAAACTATCTTGTTCAAGAGTTAAAAATCTAATATTATTTTTTGCTGCATTTAAAGAAGCCGCAATTCCGGCTGGACCGGCGCCGACAATTATTACATCAAATTTTACATTTTTTTCTTTGGGCAAAGTTCTAATAATATTTTCCATTGCTTTAGAACCTTGATCAACTGCATTTTTAATTAAACCCATTCCGCCTAATTCGCCGGCAATGTAAATTCCTTTTATATTCGTTTCATAATTTTGACTTACATGAGGAAGTTCAACTCCGCGTTTTTCAGTTCCCATTACCAACGATATTGCTTCAACCGGACACGCATGAAAACAAGCTCCGTGTCCAACGCATTGAGATGCATTTATTAATTTTCCTTTTCCGCTTACAATCCCCAAAATATCTTTTTCCGGACAAGCAGCAACGCAAGCACCGCTACCAATACAAATATCTTCGTTAATTTCCGGATGAAGTGAAATTGGTTCGTGAAAACCAAATTCTTTTGCTTTATCAATTTTAAGTCGATTTATTTTTGTTTTTGTTTTATGACTCATATAATACGCGAAAAGTACTATTGAGATAAGAAGAATTACTAAAATTGCTGATATCAAATATTCAATTAAAACTTCCAATTCTTTACCAATTTTAATTTGTGTAAATAGGACAATTAGTCAATAAATATGCCATAGTAAGTTATGTAAAAAGTCACAAAATTTGGACATTTTATAATATGCTTCCAAAATTTTACATGTAATTAATACATTCTGTCTTAAAAATCGAAAAAGAAAACGAGAAATTTAGGTCTAAAAAATCCACCTATAACCAAAAACTACAGTTACAATTATATGAATGAACATAATTATTAGCATAATTAAAGCAAAAGGAAGATGTGCAACATGCCAATATTTAAATAAACTTTGCATTAAACGTAAATAATGAATTTTACTCGAAATTGATATTTTTTCTTTGATTGTTTTAATTATCTCTTTTCTTTGATGTTTTGATATGTTGTTTTGCTTCAATTCATTTGAAATATTTACTATTTTTTTTCTATTTTCCAAATAATTTGGAATAACTGATAAAAGAAGATTTCCGAAAGAAGCTTTACCTTGCTGCTGAATTTGTGATAAGTTCGAAACTTTTTCTAATGTGGAATTCATTAAATTATATTCGGTTGCTAATCTATAAGTTAAATTTTCATTTAAATTATTAATTTGCTGCATATTCATTTCGCTGCCTTCAATTGTTCTGGGAATTCTTACATAAATAAATCTCCCAATAATTCCGCTTAAAAAAACTGCAACCATACTCCAAAAACTAACGGAAACAATTCCTCCAAATTTAAATGCCGTATGAAATAAAATTAGAATTGGTCCAACTGTGCAAAGAAAAATGTGTAATTCAAGCCAATGTTTTAAAACTCCTAAATGAACAAATAATTTTCCTCTTTTTCTAATCATATATATTAACACGCCAAAAACCATTAAAATAGAGCCAATAATTCCAAAACCGTGACCCAAAATTCCGCTTGGTTTTAATAAATCATGTTCAGATGAGAAAAATTTTTCTTCAAGTGGAGTTGTGTAGTAAGAATATCCATTTATAATAAGAATGGCTAAAACTGAAATTGTGACTAAAATAAAAAAACCGATATACAAATTATGCTGTAATTTTGTCAAATCCTTTCCAAAAAATAATTTATACTATAAATCTTATTTAAATTAAAAAAAATATATAAGTTTTCCTAAGATCAAAAATAAAATGATGCTTGGGTTAATATTAACCAATTGAGCGAAATTTATATTTTAAAAGTGTGACACAAATCAAATCTTGTATCAAAACAGAACACAATTTTTAATAAATGATTTACTTTCTAATTGTTGCAAATGCATCTAACAGAATAGTGGAATAATTAAATGTTTGAATTTGTAATAAATTCCTAATTTTACTCAATTAAGCATTCTGATATTTTAAGTAAAAAGTAAAGATGTAAAAATTACCGATTTTTTCGTTTTACGGCACAGTATTTGAATTTATTCTTCGCATTATAAAACTATTATATTTAAGAAATAAAAGAGATTACCGATAATTGTATAATCTCATAAGTGTGAGGACGAGGAAATGCAAAACTACATCACTTCTGCGCTAAAAAGTAATGAATTGTTTAAAAACACAAATATTTCGAACATTACTTTAGAAGATCTCAATCTAAAAATTATCTCCTTAGAAGAAGGCGAAATACTATTTAAAAACGGCGATGTTTCAAATTCAATTTTCTTAATTCTTGAAGGCGAAATAAATCTACTAAAAAAACATAGTTTTTCAAAAACTACAACTTTAATACTATCGGCAAATGAATTTTTTGGTCAAGATGAGTTTTTTACTAATTCTAAGAGAAAATCAACATCTTTAGCAATAAAAGATTCAAAAATTGCTGAAATTTCTAAGGATAATCTTGATGTTCTTTTGATTCAGTACAACTCAATTCTTACCAATCTTAAAGATTCTATGGAAGATATTGATGAAACAATGATGGAAAATCTTGAAAGACTTTTAAAAGAAGCAAATGAAAAATACATTGCCGGACAAAAAAAGGTTTCAATTTTTGATCTAACAACAAAAAATAGCGATGAATTGGTTTCCTTTAACGAAGTGAAGCAAAAAGAGAAAATTATTGACGAATTGAATAATAGAATAACAAGATACAATGAATTAATTAGAAAAAAAGAAGAACAAATTACCGATCTTTTTGACCGAGTTGAAGAGTATCAAACATCAAATAAACAGTTAAATACTGTAATTGATAACCAAAACGAGCAATTATCAAGATTATTGGAATCTGAAAAATCTTACAAATTTCAGTTAGATGATCACAATAATAAAATAAAAAAACTTGAAGATGAAATTTTGACAATTGGAAATACTAAAATAGATATTGAGTATTCTAATCAAAAAGAAAAAGAGCTTGAATATCTTAGAAAAGAATTAGAGAATTTAAGTATAAAAGAAAAAAATCTTCTTGAGCAATTAAATCAATCAACTGCAAAAGTTGAAGAATTGAAATCAATATTGCATAATTTGGAAGATGCTTCAAAATCATCAAAAAATAATGATGAAATTCTTCAAAATGAGATAAATAAATTATCAACTGAAATTTCTTCACTTCGCAATAAAGAAATAGAATTTAATAAGCTTAAACTTGATTATGAAAATAATAAAGTTGAAATGATTACCTTAAAGGAATCGTTAAGAAAGTCGAAAGATGAAATTGAAGGATTTGAAAGTAAATTTAATCAGAGTAAACAGCTTGAAACCGAATTGGTTGCCAGTAATAAGAAATTGGAAAGTGAACTTAATATTCTCCAGAATAAACTTTTAAGCAGTGAAAATAATATTGATGAGTTAATTTATTTCAAGAAAAATTACGGAAATTTAGAAGAAGAAAAGAATAAGACCATAAATCTTTTAAATAAAAAAATAACAGAAAATGAAGAAAAATATTCAGATTTCGATAGATTGCTAAAAATTAAACAAAGTAAAATTGAAGAACAAACTTCTGAATTGACAAAAATAAAAGCTGAATTCGGTAATATTTCTTTGGCTGATAAATATAAAAGTGAATTAATTGGTGAACAATCCTATAAAATTGCAAGACTTCAAGAATCAAATAAAGAAACTACTTCTGAATTACAAAAATATAAAGACACTATATCTAATTATTCTACAGAAATTAAAAAACTTAAAGACGAATTCGAAAATACATTACAATCTCAGAAAAAGTTAGAAAATACGAATTATGAAGTAAGAGCAAAATTAGAACTTAAAAATGATGAAATTTCTAAGTTATTTGCTGAAAAGGAATCTTTATTAATTTTTGAATCAAACAAAAACGAAATAATTAGCAAACAAGTAAATCAGATTGAAGAGTTAAAAGCAAAAGAAAGTTATTTTAAGGAATCTGAATCAAAAAAACAAGCAACTATCGAAAGACAATTAAATCAATTAAAAGAAACAGAAAATTTCTTAGCTGATTCTAAAATATTAATTGAGAAACTTTCTAATGATAATGAATTAAATAAAAGTAAAATTTCAGAGCTTACAAATCAACTTGCAAAATTAACTTCAGAATTATCACAAAAGAATAATACAATTTCTTCTCTGGAAAATGAATTATCGAGTAATTCATCAAATCTAAAAAAGATTCAAGATCATAATAATGATTTAACAAATCAGATTTCTCAACTTAGCGGTTCAATTGTAAAGAAAAACGAAATTATTGATGTTCAGTCCAAAAATTTGAAAGAAATAGAAATAAGTAAATCCGGATTGGAAAATATCGCTAAGGAAAAAGATGAAATTATAATTAAGCAAAGTCATAAATTAACTGAAAGTGAACATTTAATTGAAAAATTAAATGAACAATTACGTTCTGAAAAAGTTGAAAAAAATGAACTTACAAAAAATCTTAGCTCGATAAATTCTAAAGTTCAAGAATTCGAATATTCAATAAATGCACTTTCTGCTCAAATTTCTGCAAAAGATGAATTGATTTCTGAAAAAACCTTAATAATTGAAGAGAAAGAAAATCAATTAAGTGAAAGCAGCAGAAAAATTGCCGAGAATTTATCTGAAATTTCAAATCTTGAAAATAAAATAAATACATTTTCAGAAGAATTAAATTTAGCAAAAGGTAAGGAATCTGAATTACGAAATGCAGTAAGTCAGAATCTTGAAACTATTACGCAACAGAATAATGAAATTTCCAAATTAAAAGAAGTTAAAAAGGAAAATGAAACAACTAATTCATTTTTAAATCATCAGTTATTGCAGAATCAAGAGACTTTATCTCAACTAAATAATAAATATTCGGAGACAGAAAAAGAATTACAGAAAAGTTTACAAAATTCAGAAAATCTTAACAATTCATTGAATGATAAAAATAATAAGATTTCGGAACTTATTTTATCGAATGAAAAATTAAATGAAGATCTTAATGCAAATGAATTAAAAATTGCAAATCTGCGAGTTTCCGAATCTGAATTAAATTCCGTAATTGAAAATAAAAATGATGAAATTAACAATCTAAAAAATGAATTATCACAATCTATTTCGAATTATCAAGAAATTTCATCCAAATATGAAAAAGTTGAAACAGTAATTAGCAAATTAGAAAACAATATTATTGAAAAAGCAAAATCTGAACAAAATCTTCTTATTTTAGTAGAAAACAAAGAATTACAAATTTCTTCACTTAATTCAAAAATTACAGAGCAAAGTGCAGAAATAAATAAACTTAACTCGGAGATTTCAGAATTAGCATATCTTACAAGTTCACTAAAAGTAAAAATTGAAACAAAAGATACAAATATTACTGAATTAAATTCTCAAGTAACTAATTTATCAAATATTGTAGAGCAAAATAAAAATGAAATACATCAACTAAATTCTTCAATTAAACTTAGAGATAATACAATTTCTGAAATCAGCGAAGATTTGGAAGGCAAACTTGATACAATTGAAAAATTAAACAATTCTATTTTCGAAAAAGAGGAAAATATAAATTCGCTTTCAAATAAAGTTGAAACAATAACTTTAGAATTGAACGAGAAAAATTCGGAAATTGAGAAATTAACAAAAACATTAGAAATAAATAGCTCATCAATTAACAAACTTGAAAGTGAAATTTCAATTAAAAATGCAGAAATTAACGATTTCAAACTCCAAATTAAAGAAAAAAATATTATTAATTCGCAGCAAAAGGAAGCATTTGAATTACTTTCAAATTCGTACAATTCACTGCAAATAAGTGAAGAAATTGAAAAAGATAAAGTAACTAAATTAACTTTTGAACTGAGAGAATTGCTTGAAGAAAAGAATAATTTATTGTCTTTATTAAAAGATTCCGGGTCAGAAATATCTCATCTAAGAAAACATATTTCGGTTTTGGATGAAAATATTGCTGAAAGAGACAGAACAGTTGAGGAATTGAATTCTAATCTTAAAATTGAAAGAACGGAAATTGAAAGCAGATTAATTGATAAATCTCGCTTAGCGGAAGAATTGCAAAAATCTGTAATTTTCTTGGAAGAGCAGCTCGAAATTTTACAAAAAGGACATAACGAAGTTACACAAGTTCAAGAAGCTGAAATTAAAAATAGTTTAGATAAAATTACAAAATTGACTCAAATCGAAATTGAACTGAAAGAAACTTTGTTTGAAAAAGAAAGTGAATTTAACAAACTTCACTCAGAAATGGATTCTTTGAAGAGTGAAATTACTAATTATAGAAATAATATTGATCAAAAATCTGAAGAATTAAATAAACTTGCCGGTGAGCTTTTTGAAAGTAAAAATAATTTAGAATCAAAAATTGCTTCTGAAGTTGAGTTGAATAGCAAAATTGCAAATTTATCGGAAAGAATTAATTTAATTACACTGGAATTAGAGGAAAAATCAAATAAGATTAACAATTTAACGAAGAAGAATGAAGAATTTAATTCATTGGTTTCAGAAAAGGATAATTTAATTCATGAATTTGAGCAGAATCTTTCCGAAAGAAATAATTCAGAAAATGAACTAAAACTTCAAATTGAAGAACTTAATAGAAATATTGAAATTATTAAATCTGAATTGACCGAAAAGGAAAATCAGATTAGCGAAATAAATTCAAATAAAAATAATCTTGAGAATTTAATTTCCGAAAAAGAAAACTTAATTAAGGAATTTGAGCAGAATCTTTCCGAAAGAAATAATTCTGAAAATGAATTAAAACTTCAAATTGAAGAACTTAATAGAAATATTGAAATTATTAAATCTGAGTTAAGCGAAAAAGAAAATCAGATTGGCGAAATAAATTCAAATAGAAATAATCTTGAGAATTTAATTTCTGAAAAGGAAAACTTAATTCATGAATTTGAGCAGAATCTTTCCGAAAGAAATAATTCTGAAAATGAATTAAAACTTCAAATTGAAGAACTAAACAGAAATATTGAAATTATTAAATCTGAGTTGACCGAAAAAGAGAATCAGATTGGTGAAATAAATTCAAATAGAAATAATCTTGAGAATTTGGTTTCGGAAAAAGAAAACTTAATTAAGGAATTTGAGCAAAATCTTTCCGAGAGAAATAATTCAGAAAATGAATTAAAACTTCAAATTGAAGAACTTAATAGAAATATTGAAATTATCAAACTTGAATTAAGTGAAAAAGAAAGCAAAATAAATCAATTTTCAGAAGTTGAAAATGAACTTAAAGTTAATTTAGAAAACAAAACAAATGAAATACAGTATCTTAATTCAGAAATTGAAACTTTACATATTGATTTAAAAGCTTACCAAAATCAAATTTCCTCAAAGTATTATGAATCGAAGAATTTAATTTCAGAAATTGACAATTATAAATCAATAGTTAAGGAAATTGGTTTAAGCGAATCACAGCTTCAAAATCAAATTTCTGAGTTAAATAATAAACTCTCTGAATATGAAAATAATACGAAAGAAAAAGAAAGCAATTTAATTTCGTTAAACGAAATGATAGAAACTTTACAAAATTCAATTAAAGAGCGCGATGAAATTATTGATTCAAATCAGAAATTTATTAATGAACAAAATCAGCAAATTTCATCAATTGAATCAGAATTGCTAAAGCAAGATGCAATAAGTGAAAAATATGAATCTTTGAACGAAAAATTAGAAAATTTAACTTTAGAACTTTCTGTTAAAGCTGATGAAAATAGAGTTGTTTTTCAAGAAAATGAAGAGTTGAAAAATCAATTAAGTGAAATAAAAAATAATTACGAATCGGTTTTGAATAATAGAAATCAAGAGAATTCGGAATTGTTAGAGATTTCTTCACAAATTGAAAACTTAAAATCACAATTAGAAAGTACACAAAATATAATCAGCGAAAAGGATTTAGAACTTGAACGTTTGAATTTAGAATTAACAAATTTAAGTTCTGCAAAAGATTTAGAAAATGAAACAAGAAAATCTTTTGAGGAAAAAGTTCAAGAATTGGAAGCTAAAATTTCTGAATTGGTGGAAATCAAATCTTCTTACGAAATTGAACTAGAAAATAAAAACGAAACTATTGCAGATCTTCAATTAAAAAATAGTTTTGCCGAAAATAATTCTGCTGATCAATCTAAAGAAGAATACACAATTAAAATTGAAGAATTAACAAAAGAACTTGAAAAATATTCATTTATTAAAAATAATTTTGATTCTTTAATTGATGAGAAAAATTCAATTATTGAAGAACAAGGAAAGCGTTTAACTCAAGTTAAGTTAGAAAAAACCGATAGAGAAATTGAATTTATAAAACTTAAAGAACAGTTGGAAGATTTCAAGAATCAAGTTGAAAAAATAAATGAAGCTAAAAATCATTTTAAGAGTGAAGCCGGAAGAAAAGCTGATGAGCTTGACCTTCTTTCAAAAAGATTAGAAATGTTTAATAACAATTCATTGGAAAAGGAATCTTCAGAAGAAAGATTAAATTCAATAATTGAAAATCAAGTTGAAAAGATTGCCGAACTTCACAGTAAAATCATCGAGCTTGAATCAAAGGCAAATCATGAAACTGTAAAAAATCAAAATGTCCCGATTATTGAAAAGCAATCTTCTCCAAATATTTTTGAAAAAGAAGCATTGGAAAAAGAAATTTCTGAAGATCGCTTTGAAAGTATTGATGATAATGAAAATGTAAAACCGGCATTTTCATTTGGAAAAATAAGTGATGAGAATGATGAAATTATTGATTTTGAATTTGAAGATAAAAAGGAAGAAACTTTTGAGGAAGAAATTAAATTTGAAGTAAAAGATCGTTCGGTTACAAAACCCAACAAATTTTCCGGTGACTTAACAAAATCAGAATCGGATTTACCTAATTACTCACAATTTTCTCATCTTCTGTACGGAGACGTAAGCGTTGTAACATTAAATATTCCCCGCGCAACAATGGAAATTGCAGCAAAATTTAAAGAATATTTAACTTCTCTTTTTAATAGTCACAATTCCAGAATTGTTGTTGATTTAAGCGAATGTGAATTTGTCGATTCAACTGTACTTGGTGTTATGGTAAGTTCACTTAAAAAAGCAATGAGTTTGGGCGGAGATTTAAGAATTGTTTGGGGAGACCACACAGAATCTTCAATGTTTTATATTACAAGAATGGATAAAGTTTTTAAACTCTTCGATAATTTGGAAGATGCAATACAAAGTTATTTAGATTAAAATCTCACACTCATATATAATAGTCCTAGTGCCGGAAAATTTTCCGGCATTTTTATTTTTAGAGATCACTATTAATAAAACGATATTTTCTCTTTATTACTAAAATTTAAATTCAACAGATAAAAATATCAAAATTAGTACTATTTTAAATAATTTTAAAATAGTTACAATATCTTATATTGATTTTAAAATTCCATTTTTAATAATTTTTTATTACGATACAGTATCTTTTTAAAAATCAACTTTGGAATAAAATTTTATTGTTTACTTTGTTGCAAACTTTATAAATAATCATGCATTTAAAATAAAATCCAAAGTGTAACAAAACTTTACATATCTCATTTTTTTATTGACTTCTTAAATAAAATCCTAATTATTAGACTTAATTTTTTAAACTTTTTACCGATTGTATAATTATAGTACAAAAAGATGTATTAATTTGATAAATTAACTTTCAAATTTTTGAAATAACTTAATTCTGTGATTTGAACAATATGTTAAACTTCATTTTAGGTATAAACTGAAAATAGTGAGTGAATTAATTTCAAATATAATTTCTGAAAATGATACAATTTCACTTGCTTACAGAAACTATTTTCACCTTTTTACAAACTCGACAAATGACATAGTTTTTATTTTAAATGAGAGTGGAACAGTAGAGTTTGCAAATAAAATTTTACTTACTCAATCACATTTTAGGTTGGAAGAAATTGTTGGAAAGCACTTTTTTGAATTATTGCACGAGAAAAATAAATCAAAAGTTTCAGATGCATTTCAAAATATAATTAGTCAAAAAACTGCTGTAAAATTTGAAACTGAATTAATTCCAAAAGTTGGAGTTGAACAATTATATGAAATTACTTTAACGCCAATTTTCCAAAATGAAAAACTCACTTCCCTTTTTGGCGTTGGTACAAATCTTAGCAAAGTAAAAGCTGAAAAAAGCAAAATTGAAGATTTAATTTCTAAACTTACTGAAGCAAATAGACTTAATGCAATTGAAAGAGATAGAGCGCAGCAGCAAATCAGCGTTTTAAATGAATTGAACAATTTGAAAAATGAATTTATATCAAATGTTTCGCATGAGTTAAGAACGCCGCTTGCTTCCATTATTGGTTTTGCAGAAACAATTGCTGAAGATAAAAATTTAACTTTGGAAAAAGCCGAAGAATTTAATCAAGTAATTTTAACGGAAAGTAAACGGCTTGCAAAATTGATTAATGATGTTTTGGATTTTTCTGAACTGGAAAGTGAGAAACAAAAATTACAAAAAACTTCGCTTAACATTATTGATGTAATTAACGAATGTAATACTAATATTAAAAGTGAAAGTGAAAACAAGAAAATAACTTTAACATCACGCATTCCGCAATCTGAAATAATGATTTATGCGGATGAAGAAAGAATGAAAAAGGTTATATCATATATACTTTTAAATGCTGTAAAATTCACAAAAGAAAATGGAAGAATTACAGTAATAGTTCAAGAATTTTTAAAGGAAGTGGAAATTGTTATTAGCGATACCGGAATTGGAATACCTGAACAAAACATTCCTTTTCTGTTTGATAAATTCAGCAAAATAAAAAGAACCGGATTAAACTTAACCGGCGCTGGATTTGGCTTAGTTACGGTGAAGCAAATAATTGATTTACACAAAGGTCTTATAAGAGTAAAAAGTGAAGTTAATAAAGGAACAAGTTTTATTATAAGACTTCCAAAATATAGTTTTAATTAAAACTAACGGGGTTAAAATTGGAAAAAACAATATTCATAGTTGATGATGAACCGGCAATTCTCAAATTGATTACTCATTGGGTAAAAAATGAGTGGGAATATAATGTCCGCACTTTTACAAACGGTTCTGAACTTTTAGAAAATATTTATGAAAATCCGGATTTGATTTTACTCGATATTATGCTGCCAGATCTAAGCGGAACCGAACTTCTCAAAAGAATTAAACGAATGAACAAACATTTACCGGTAATTATGCTTTCCGCACAAGGAAATATAGATGTTGCGCTTGAATGCATTCGTGAAGGAGCTTTTGATTATTTCCCAAAACCGGTTGATAAAAATCGACTTAGACCGGCAATCCAAAATTCAATCAAAAATTTTGATCTTCAAAGAAGAGTTGATGAATTAAACACAAATCTTCAGCATGAATACAGTTTTGATAATATTGTTTCTGCAGATAAAAAAATGCAAGAAGTTTTTAAAATGGTTACAAAAGTTTTAAATAATGATATTACAGTTTTAATAAATGGCGAAAGCGGAACCGGAAAAGAATTAATTGCGCGCGCAGTTCATTATAACGGAATTAGAAAAAACGAACCATTTGTAGTAGTAAACTCAGCTTCAATTCCTCGTGAATTATTGGAAAGTGAATTGTTCGGTCACGAACGCGGAGCATTTACGGGTGCTCATCAAAGAAAAATTGGAAAGTTTGAATTGGCAAACGGCGGAACAATTTTCTTGGATGAAATTGGTGATATGGAAATGTCGCTTCAAGCAAAAATTCTTAGAGTAATTCAGCAGAAAGAATTTGAGAGAGTCGGGGGAAATGAAACAATTAAAACCGATGTAAGAATTATTTCCGCAACTAACGTAAACTTAAAAGAAGCAGTTGCAAACAGAGATTTTAGAGAAGATCTTTATTACAGATTGAGTTCGTTCCCAATTCATATTCCTGCCTTAAGAGAAAGACGCGGCGATATTGTAATTCTTATCAATCATTTCCTTGCGGAATTTAACAAAAAAATGAGCCGACAAATTAATTTGGTTACAAAACCAGCTCTAAAATTATTATACGATTATGATTGGCCCGGTAATGTTAGAGAATTGGAAAATACAATTGAAAGATGCATGATTCTCTCTGAAACAAATAATATAGATTTAGAAGTTCTGCCTCCGCAAATTTTATCTGCAGATAATGATGGATTCTCAGATTCAACGGGGCCATTATTTACCGAAGATGCGCCAATTATTCCATTTGAAAAACTAAAAGCTGAAGCAATAAAACATGCATTAAGAATCACAAACGGAAATATTGTTGATGCATCTAAAAAATTAAATGTTGGAAGAGCAACTCTTTACAGACTAATGGAAAAGTACGATATTAAATCTCGTCGAAATTAATTCGATAATCTGTAAAAAGGATTTATTTTGAATAGTACTTCGGAAAATAAAAATCATAAAATACTTCTTGTTGAAGATGAGGAATCAGTAGCAAAACTTTTTCTTTATAACTTCAAAAAATCCGGGTACGAATGCGAGTGGGCGGAAAACGGTTTGGATGGTTATCTAAAAGCAAAATCATTTAATCCGGATATAATTGTTAGCGATATTATGATGCCCGAAGTTGACGGACATCAATTCAGAGAAAGAGTTTTGGAAGATCCTTCTTTAAAATTAATTCCATTTATTTTCCTTACCGCAAAAGGCGATGAAACCGATATACTTGAAGGATATGATCTTCATGTTGAAGATTATATAGTTAAAACTTCCGGACCAAAAATAGTTTTAGCAAAAGTTAATGCAATTCTAAAATCATTCGAAAAAGAAAGAGAAAAAGCCGTTAGCGAAGTTCAAAAAGCTGCAAGTGCAATGAGCGCAAAAGTTGTTCCCGATGAGTTTCCGCAACTTGACGGATTCTTAATAAAACATTGGCATGTGCCCTACCAAAATGTTCCCGGCGGAGATTTTATAGATTACTTTAAAGTTGATGATGATAATTTAGTTATTGTTCTCGGCGATATTATGGGAAAAAAATGGGGAGCTTGGTATTTTGCCGTAGCTTATGCCGGTTATGTAAGAAGTGCAATTAGAATGATTTTAGATTCCGAACATGATTTATCACCAGCAACAATTTTAGATAAAGTAAATAATGCAATTTTTAAAGATGAAAGAATTTCTGATGTGTTTATAACTTTATCTGTGGTTTGTATAAATAGTAAAACTAAATTGTTAAAATATGCCGGCGCCGGTGATTTGCCGATTATTTATAAATCAGAAACAGTTAAAAGTGTTAAATCAAACGGAATACTTTTAGGTTTTAAGCAAGTAGGAAATTATCAAAATATTGATCTTCAATTAAAAAGCGGCGAATCTGTATATTTAATAACCGATGGAATTCCCGAAACACGAATGTCAGACGGAGATTTTTTTGGTGAAGCAAAACTTAAACAAACAATTTCAGAAATTGAATTAAACGAAGATCCTCTCGATAAAATTATTGATGTATTTTCAGAAGCTACAGCCAAAAATTTTGAAGACGATATTAGTATTGTTGCTATTAATGTAAACTAATATTTATAGTTTTTCTCAATTCAAATTTCAATTAAGATTTTTTTCAATTTTGTTCTATTTAAAATTACTTGATTGAAAATATCTTTCACATCATCTTTTATAATTTTACTAAAATCTTCTTCTCGCGGAGTAATTATCAATCCGCCTAAATCAACCGAAGCGGGACTTACTAATAATTGTTTTTCACCTTCATCAAAATATTGAGTTGGTCTGTGTTTTTCTCTGAAGAAAACAATTACTTTCCAAATATTTTCTTCAAAAAAACTTAACACATTTATTAACGGTTCTTCATTTGTATTTAATATTTGTTTTGCGGATTTATAAATTTTTGAAAACTTTTTCTGTAATTTAATTTTATCAGATGATTCAATAATTACAAAATTTTGAATTCCATTATCTGTAAGAATTACTTTTACATAACTATCTTGAAAAATTATATTTTGATTTTCGTGTTTAATATTTAAGTAATTTTTGTAAATGGGAATTTCATTTTTTAATCCAGCTTGAAAATGAAGATGATCCGGCGCAGAAGCTCCGCATTTGGGTCCGTTGTAAAAAACAAAAAATTTTTCACTTAATTCTTGGCTCAACTCTAAGAGATCAATAAAACTATTTTCAATATTTTGCGGAATGTGTTTTAGATTTGGAATTGTTAAATGCCGCTTAAAAATTGGATAAGGATTACAAAGAATTAAGTAATCATTTTTAAATAAAATTCCTTTCTGCTCAGAAGGTAAATTTTCCAAACACAAAAAACATTTTCTTTCTTCAATTGATTTTTTATCAACCTTTGCCGAAGTTGATGTAATTCGCGACGGATTAAACTGAATTTTAATTTCGGAATTTTGAAAAGCAAAATTTTTTGTTTTCACATTTAATAAAGAATCAAAATTAGTTTTAACCAATTCCCAATTGGCTTTCTGCTGATTTAGTAAAGCTTTAACTTTTTGAGAAAGGTTATTAATTTCTCCAAATTTGCTTAATTCATTTTCTGTAAGAAATATTTTATTCATTTTTTCAATTGCCACAAATTCACATTTTATAAATAATTTATCACTTCTTGTAAAACTTTCCGATAAAATAATGAGATCTCTCAGTCACTTCGTTTCCTCGAGATGACATAATTGTCATTTCGATCCCGATGTTTTTTTTTTGGGAGAGAAATCTCAGAAACGAGATTTTGATAATTATTTATCATTAGAAATTTTTGTTTTTATTTTGTCTTGCTAAAACTTCAAAAGTTCTAATTCTATCTTTATACAAATTATTTGCATTAACTTTCTCAATATCCAAATCAGAATCGGAATTTCCTTCCCATCTTCTGCACAAATAAATCGGTTCGTAAATTCTGCCAATTTGATAATTGCGAGAAATCTCCAATCCAACCGAATAATCTTCTCCGTAACTTACATTTGGAATTTTAATTTCACGCAAAACCGGCGTATAAAATGCACGCGGCGCGCCTAATCCATTTATTCTCAAAGCATTATTTTTTCCGTTATCCGGCGTCCATTCTTTGTGATCAATAATTCCAGGCGGAATTTCTTCCAATTTAAAATTTGTTAATTTATAAGAGCCAATAACCATCGCACATTTTTCTTCGTAAAATTTATCAACAATTTTTTGAATTGTATTTTCATTAAAGTATAAATCATCGCTGTCTAATTGAATTGAAAATCTTCCGCATTTTTCATTCATAATTCCTTCGTTCCAGCATCCGCCGATTTGCAAATCTTTCCTTTCGGGAATTATATGAATTACTCTTTTATCATTTTCTGCAAAACTTTTAATTGTTTCCGAAGTTCCGTCATCAGAATGATTATCAACAATTATTAAATTGAAATTATATTCGGTTTTCTGATTTAGTACTGATTTTATTGCATCTCCAATTGTTTTGTTGCGATTTTTAACCGGAATAATGACCGAAGCTTCAAATTCAAAATTATGATTATCTATTTCAATTTTTTGAAAATCAGAATCTAAAAATGCGTTAATGTTTTTTAAATGTTTTGTTACTACATTTTCCATTTCAATTTGATTTTGCCGATTTTTAGGATCAACATAATCAAACATTTTTTCGCCGCTTTTTCTATTATCATCTTCATTTGTTGTGTAAAGAAATTCGGGAATTCTAATTATTGGATACTTTTCCGAAATTGCTAAACGCAGATTATACAATCCCGCAGAATTGTAATTTTCGGAAAAATTATTTACAGCTACTTTTAAAGCATTTGTGTTAAGTAATAAAACCGGACCAAAATCGAAATCATCGCGCAAACTTCCTAACTGATAATCTATAAGCGGATGTTTAGAAATTACATTTTCTTTTTCTTCATTGAAATTTGAGTAAACTATTCCGGCTTGTGTATTTTTTGCAACATTAAGCATTCTTTCTAAACTATATTTTCCAAAATTTATAAAAGTGCTTTTGGTAATAAATAAGATGAAATCGCATGTGGAATTCTCTGCAATTAATTTTATTGCTTTCGTAGAAAAAATATTTGAAGATATTAGTTGATTGCTATTTTTGAATTCAAGATTTTCCTCGTTTACTAATACATATATTGAATTAATTAGTTGAGATTGATTAAGAGAATTTTCTGTTCTATCAAAAATTACTTTGTTAAAACCCGGTAAAAATACATCGATTTTGTTATTCATAATTTTTCAATATTTAAGTTTATAATTATTTAAAAAAGATTTCAGAAATTAAAAATTAACAAAATCGTTGGTAATAATTTGTTTTTTTAATAATAAGACATTGTATAATTTTAAGAGCAGATTTATTTTAGAAAAACAGAAAAGATTTTTTTTAATTTGTAATGATAACAGTCACAAGTAATTATTTTCATTATAATAAGTTTGTTATAGTTAAAAACACAAAAGAATAATATTATAATTTCTTTGCAGTTATTTAATTTCTTATTATTTTGACAAACAAATTACTATTTAAAAACACATTTTAATCATCTTAAAAAGGGGAATTATTCATGAAAAAAACAGTTCTAATTTTAGCTCTTTTATCTTTTTTTGTAATTACAATTAATGCACAAGAAGGTAAAATGCACGTTGGCGGACAAGTTGGTATTTCTCTTCCTATGGGAGATTTTGGCGATGCTGCAAATATGGGTTTTGGATTTTTAGGTAATTTCTATTATGGAATTAACCAAAATATCGATTTAACCGGATCTGTTGGTTATACTTCTTGGGGAACAGATGCTGATGGAGCTTCATTTAGTAATGTTCCAATTGTTGTTGGAGGAAGATATTATTTCCAAAGATCAAGTTTAACACCTTATGCAACTGCTGAATTAGGAGTTAACAATTTAAGTTTCACATACGATAGCGAATTTTTTGGGGAATATTCAGCAACAAGTTCTGATTTTGGATTGGGAATTGGCGGCGGATTCTTATATGCTTTAGGAAATATGGATCTTGATGTAAACGCAAAAATTAATATTATCAGCGATTCAAATAATTTAACAGTTTTTGCGGGATTAAGATTCCCAATTAACTAATAAATACTTTTTAATTCTTGGAGAAAATATGAAAAAAATAGCAGTCCTTTTGTTAAGTTTAACATTATTATCAAGCGTTAGTTTTGCACAATTTGAAGTTGGAAAATCCCACGCCGGTCCATCATTAAGTATTGGTTTTGGCGGATGGGGGATGGGTTTTGGCGCTGATTATGAATACGGAATGAGTTTAAAAGAAATCGGTGTTGATGCTCCAGGTACATTAGGCGTTGGCGGTATTTTCAGATATTATAATTGGAGTGAAGATTTCTTCTATGGTGAATGGAGCTACACGGATATTATTATTGGAGCTCAAGCTAACTATCATTTTAAATTGGAAAATAGTAAAATCGATCCTTGGTTAGGCGTTGTATTAGGATTTGATATTGATTCTTATTCTTATGATAGCAAAGTAGGATACGATGATTATGATTATAATACTTCTTCAGGCGGCGGATTATTTTTTAACGGTAATGCTGGTGTAAGATATTGGTTTTCACCAAATATGGCTGCAAGAGCTGGTTTTGGTTTTGGAAATTTAGTTAGCTCATTAATTATCGGCGTTGATTTTAAATTCTAATATAACTTTTCAAACTTTATTTGATGCGGTTAGTTTTAAAAATTAACCGCATTTTTTTTGCTTCTTTTAAACAACAATTTATTAAATTCTTACCATCTAATTATAAAAACTTACTAAATAATAAATACAACTCTATTTTATCAACAAACTCAATGTTCTTTTTATTGGGAGGAATTTAAATGAAAAAAATATTAACAATTTTTATTGCGTTTTTTATGTTCTCCAACTTTTCATTTGCGCAAATGAGCAATATGGCAGTTGGGTTAAATGGAACTTTATCAATTCCAATTGGAGATTTTAATGATGTAGCCAAAATGGGTTACGGTGTTGCCGGATCATTCTTTTATGATCTTTCCGATTATTTCCAATTTACCGGAACTTTGGGATATATTTCTTGGGGCGGCGATAAAATTGAAATTGGAAATACAACTTTGGAAGCTACTGAACCCGCTACTTCAATTCCAATTTTAGTTGGAGCAAGATATTATTTGGATGATAAAGAATTGAATCCTTATATCAGCGGTGAATTAGGATTACATGTTTTTACTGTTGCCGGTACAAAATCTGAAATAGATGGAATTGAAACTGATAAAGTTAAAGGTGATACAAATCCTTATTTTGGTTTTGGACTTGGCGGCGGTTTTGTTTATGAATTAAGCAACGATATAAAAGTTGATGGCAATTTACAATACAATATTATAAATGCTGAAGAAGCCATTGGTCATTTTGCTTTAGAAATTGGTTTTATAGTTGGTATATGATTTTAAACATGTAGAGACGCAATATATTGCGTCTCTACAACATAATTTTATTTTATCAATAACATTTTTCTTGTTTCGGTAAATTTATCCGTTTCCAATCTATAAAAATAAATTCCGCTGGATAAATTTATTGCATTAAAACTAACTTGATATTTTCCGGCAGATTTTGTTCCATTAATTAAATTTGCAATTTCTTTTCCCAATGCGTCAAATATTTTTAATGTAACATTTGATTTTTGCGGTAAAGAAAATTCTATTTGTGTAGATGGATTAAATGGATTCGGATAATTTTGTGCTAAATTATATTCAGTTGGAATTGTTGAAGTTTGTATTACATCAACCAAATAATCAATTGGAATTGTAAAATTTCCGCCATTTGTGCTAATGCTAACTTGACCCGTATAATTTCCAACATTTAAATTTTGTGCATTAAGCGTTAATGTAATTGTCTGCGAAGAATTTGGCTGAATTGATCCGCTTGAAGGATTTACAGTTACCAAATCTGTATTAGTGCCTGTCCCTAAAGTTCCAAAAGGTCTAATTAAAAAAGCACCGTTTTCAAAACCGGAAATGGAATTAATATTTACAAATGTTTGATTATCTTCATTATAATAATAACTATTATTTGTGCTAACTCCGTCATAATCAGTGCCGGCGGGATAAAAAATATCATTATCGCTTGAGATTAAAATGTAAAAAGATTCTCCATCGTTAAACGAAATTGTAGGAGTTAAATTAATTTTATACCACATTCCAGCAGAAGAAAGAGAAAGATCAAGTTCACCAAAATCCAAAGTATTAAAATCTCCGTCTAAAATTTCGAGATATATTGGATTTGTACTAACTCCTTCTGTTCTCATATAAAATTCGAATGAATCCATTTCAAAATTATATCCGGAAAGTGTAAATTTATTCATCCAAGTAAATTTTGCGCTTCCTCCAAATCCATCATCACCAAATCCTATAAATGAATCCGAACTTGCATCTCCGTCATCAAGATATAAATAATCGTCTCCTAAAATTGTGTTTGGTTTTTCAAAACTTGAATTTGGATTTATTATTGATTTCACATTGCTGTTAGTCGATTCGGAAAATTTAAAATCTCTATCAAATCTATTGGATAATTTATTTTTTAAATTTCCCTTTTCTAAATTGTAAACATTGGAATTTTGTTTGCTTAAAGATCCGCCAAAACTTCCGCTAACAGAAACATTGAAATTTAATACTGATTCACCTGTATTACTTAAGACAAAACTTGTATTTCCTGTAGAACCCGGATTAGACTGCAAAGTTAAATTACTTACGTTTACAGAAGCAACTGCAGCACCGCCTACTTCGGCACTTGCAACAAATATACCTCTTCCGTGAGTTCCCGCTACAATTCTTCCATCTGATCTTCTTGCGGAAAGATAATTTACAATTACGTTTCCAATTGTTTTTGAGCCTTCAAGAATCCAATTTGTACTATTTCCATTCAAAGTATTTGTTGAATAAATTCCTGTGCTCGTGGCAACGAAATACATAGTTCCGCTTTGAGTCGGCAAAACACTTCCCGCTCTAATCGATGGTCCCGGATTATTTGCATCACCGGTTAAATTTCCTTCAACGGCAGTAAAGTTTTGTCCGCCATCAGATGAATGAAAAATTCCAACAATATTATAGTTTGACATTACAACAATTATTTCATCGGCATCATCCGGATTTATTGCAATATTGTGAATATATGAATTTTCCGAAGCTCCGGGAATTGATAATTCTACAGCTCCGGAAGTTGATGTATTTGCATTATCCAGTTTATATATTTTTGGCGCTTGCGGAGTTTGTGAAATATTTGAAGCGGCATAATATAATCTGTGCTGAGGATTACTTTCCGAAATTGATAATGTTGAAATAATATAACCTTCTGCAACACTAAGATTTGTAAGTTCACTCCAACCCTGAGTAATTCCTTGTTCAAACGATTGGTTTACCGGCAAAGTGCTTAATTCACTATTTCTCCAAAGTGAACTTCCCGCCGGATACAGCATAATATTTTCTTCATTTGGATCAACAACATACGGATTTATAAACGATTGGTTTAGTGCACTTTGCGGTGTAATATTGCTCCATCCATTACTTCTTGATGGATTTCCATTTGCATCATAATTTACTCTTAAAACCGCACCGTTTTGTGCAGAAGTGTAGCAAAAATTATTTGCAAAATAAGCAAAACTTCCGTCACCGCTGCTTACATCTTCAGATTCTGAAGTTGATGTTCCGTTAAAAGTAAAAAACGGACTTCCATTATCCTGGGTTCCGCCCATAATTCTATTATCGCCAGCATCGTTTGGCTGAGTAACCATATAAAATTGTGTAACGTTGTAGCCGTTGTTTTTATCTTCCCAAGGAAATACATCTGCATAATTTGTTTGGGTAATATCAGATGTATAAGACAAACCGCCGTCATGTCCCCACCACATTGCTTTTGGGTTTGTTGGATTAAAAGCGAATGTGTGAATATCCGAATGAAAATTTGGATATTGGAAATGAAATAAATGGTATCCGCCAATCCAATCTAATTTAACATCATCCGGTTTTGTTGCAAAACCATCGGTTGATCTAAACAAACTTGTTCCGCCGATTAATACAAAATTTTCGTTATCCGGTTTTACTGCAACTACCATATTGTAATTATTTTGTGTGTGGATAAAATCTTCAAAATCATTTCCGAAGTTTGGCATATTTGCAGATCTATCTTCTGAACTTCCTGTAGAAACATTTATTTTATGAAATCTTACATCGTCATACTTTTCATCAATTGAAGCTCCGGTGTACGTCATTACATAACAAGTGTTTGCATTTGAAGGAGCCAAAGTAATTATACTTCTTAAATGTGTTTCCGGAAATGTAGCTGGCGTAATATTTGTCCAATTTGCACCATCATTTGTCGATTTATAAACACCTGGATTATTTGCTGGTGTGGTTCCGGAAAATGACGAAGAAATTACAGCCACAAGAGTTCCATTACTTGCTACATCAATATCTGCATAAATATGATTATTACTTCCACCTAATGCTAATCCGAAAGTATTTCCGCCATCTGTAGATTTTAAGATTCCAAAAGCGTGTGAAGCAATAAATACTGTTCCGGTTGTTGGACTAACAATTATTTTAGAAACGTAATCATAAGGTGTATTAAATACAGTTGGATTTGTATCTTTTGCATTGGGTAATAAATTCCAAGTTTCTCCGTTATCTTCTGATTTATAAATTCCGCCGCCGGTAAAATATGAAGTAAATCCTAAATCTTGTCCGGAGCCATTAAATTCACCGCTCGAATAATACCAAGTATTAGTTTTTCCGGATCTTGTATCTTGCGCTAATGAAGTAACACTTAAAATGTGAGAAGTGGAACTTTTCAGATTCCAAGTTGCGCCGTTATCTGTAGATTTCCAAATTCCTCCGGAAACACCTCCGGCAATAATTGTATTAGAGTTTGCAATATCAATTGCTAAAGCACGAGTTCTTCCGCCAACATCATTTGGTCCGGCTTCTTTCCAAATTAATTCATTTACATCATTATTTTTTTGCAGACTTTTATTTCTAATTTCAAGATCATTTGCAAATTTTAATTCACGCTGTCTTATATTTTGCGGAATTTTATTTGTTGCCGGATCACGTAAAATCATATTAAAATATTCTTCTCTGCCTTTTTTGGCTTTAATTCCGGATTTTGGCGAAGAAGTTGATCTTAATCGTTGAATTGAATTTTTTTTCAAATATGTTTTTTCAGCAGAAAAAAATGTAAATACCGAAAAGAACAAAATTGCTAAAGAAATATATTGTAAAAATTTTCGCATATTTTCCCCCTAATAGTTATTCTGATATTTTAATTATTCTCCATTTTGTAACATTTTCTTCTCCCATTCCACCCGGTAAAGTTGCAATTGTAATTAAAAGTTCTTCATTATTTACTTTTGCACTATCTAATTTTTCTTTATGAAAATCTTTAATTTCCAATTCCAATTCAGAATTTGCAGAAATAGGTTTTGTGGAAGATCCATATTTTTTAACAGAATTTACTTTAATAACACAAAAAGACTTTTTCTCTTTTTCATAAATATCTGTAACAATGCATTTTACTTCTGCGGTTCCGGGCGCGGGTGAAATAATATTGTTTTTTTTCGCCATTGAAATTTCTTCTTCTTTTAATTCATTTTGAGTTGTACAGCAATTTGTGAGTGTAAAAAGAATTGACATTGCAACTAAGCTTTTTAGGATTTTTGTTGAAAGCATTAATTTCTCCGTTTTATCGAAAATTATTTGATTATAATTTTGACTTGTTTAATAAAGGATTGAATGTCTAAATATAATTATCGATTTTAATTTATAAAAATAAAATCAATAATATTGTGATAAAACTCTAATTAATATTTATAAATCATGAAAATATTTTAAAAACAATGAGCCCTCGGAAAAAGAGGACTCATTAACTACGGTGGAGGGAAACTTAAATTTTTAGTTTACCCTTTATCTAACTGTAAAGTTAGAATTAACGCTAAATGTTTGATTATTACTTGCCAATGTTCCTTCAAATTGAAATGTCCACTGTTGACCGTTTTCAACTCCAACATATTCTTGCAGTAAAACTGCTTCATTTGCATTGTACACTGTTGCTCCATCCCCTTGTAGAACATCTGTAAATTGTTGCGCCGGAAGACTTACTGTCACTTTTGTAATTTTTACCGAAACACTTGGTGCGGCGGTAAAGTAAATTCCCCCTTGTTCTCCTTGAGAAGTTCCTATTGTAAAAGTTACACTTCCAGTTCCACCGCCGCCAATTCCGCCAATACCACCTCCGGTTGGATTTGTAATTCCGGCACTGTCATCACAAGATGTTATTGCTAAAAATAAGATTGGCAAAAAATATATAATTATTTTTTTCATATTAATTCCCTATTATTTTATGATTTAAAGACCAAATTTTACCGAAACTCCCATTTTAAGACTTAAAGTACTATTACTTACTCCCGGGAAATTGTATGTGTTTGTTAACGGAACATAAACTATAAAATCTGTTCCCAAAGCAATCGTTGGTGAAACCTTAAAATTATAACCGGTACCGACAGCTATATCAAATTTTACGGATTTTGTATCAAAATTTACCGGCTGAACTACGGGAGCTTGTCCCGTTACAACTTGACTTGTTTCGCCGCTTGAGCTTAATTTTATTGCAATTGATGGTCCGCCAACAAGATAAAATCCACTGAATTCTGCTTTGAACATTGGATCAATTGATAAATATGAAAGTGATAAAGATTGCTCAACCGTAGTTGTCTGAATCGTTTGAGAATTTGAGAAATTCTTCATATCAAACAATGTGAGATTTGTTAAAAGACCAATACTATTTGTGAACGACATATCTATTGCCGCTCCAATTCCAACTCCAATTCCGTTATAGGATCCGGTTAATCCGTTTTGATTGTAAATATTCAGATTTCCGGTTATTCTTGGTCCAATTTTTACATTTTGCGCAAGTGAAATTGTTGAAGCAATAAAAAAGATTAAAAGAATTTGTTTGGTTAATAATTTTTGCATTTTTTCCTCCGTTTGTAGTTTTGTTTATGAGAGTTTTAATCAATGAATTTTTTCTCTCATATCTACATGCGTAAAAGGAGGACAAAACAGCTCATTAAATTTGGAAAAAAGTGAAGACGTGTAAACGTAAAGAAGTAAAAACGTTGAGAAGTAGAAATGTTAAAACGTTACAAAAATAAATTTGTAATTTCGATTCCGATGATTTTTATCGGAAGAGAAATCTCATATTTATCATTCCAATATTCCAACCTTTCGAGATTTGAGGAAAAATTAAAAACCTCGAAGGTTTGGTTATTAACAAAATAACTTGATTCAATTCAAATTATTTAATTAGTTTAAACATAAAATCAAGAAGATTATATGAAGCTTAAACCTCAAGTTTTTGCGACAGTCTTTTCTGTTATTCTAATTCCAACTTCTATAAACGCACAAACATACGGAAACATAAAAGCACAACTAGTGGAAAAAGGAACAACACACGCACTAAACGACCAAGAAGTAAAAATATACTACAACGGAAACACAATCCCAACAACAGAAAAAACAAACAAAGACGGAACACTAGACATTACAACAGGAATAGAAGAAGAAACAGAAACAAACAACACAAACAAAATAACATACACATACAACAACGAAGGAATAACAATAAACAAAAACGGAAAACTAACAATATACACCATGGGACTAGGAGAAAAAGTACTAGAAACAAAAATAGAAGAAAACAAAACAACAAACATAGGACAACTAACATCAACAAACTACACGACAAGAATAGAAATAGACGGGCAAAACTACACAAACAAAATAACAATAATAGACGGAATAATAGCAGGAATAGGAAAACTAGAACAAGAAATAAAAAACACAAAAACAAAACTATTCAAAACAAACAACGAAACAACAATAGACAGCATAATAATAAACAGCCCACAAATAGCAGGAATACCACAAGTAAAAGACACAACAATAATAGACGGAAAAACATACCCAGACATCACAGACCTAGGACTAATAGAACTAGAAGGAAAAAATGTGATCAAAGGATACATATACGACCTAGAAACAAACGAACCAGCAGACAACGGAAAAGTATTTCTAAAATCAACACCAACAAAAACATATGATTTGAATAACGGATGGTTCGAATTCACAACAACACAAAACAACACAGACACAATAAAAATAACAATGCCAGAATACTACAACATAACACACCCAATAAACATACAAATGGGAACAACAAACGTATACGGAATAAACGACAACCAAGGACTATTCAACATAAAAATACAAACAGACAACAACGCAATATTCACATATCTAGAAGACGGAATATGGAAATACGAAACAAGAAAAAACGACTACATGGAATATCTACAAGACATAACAGACGTAAGACACACAGGATACGAAAAACACCAAGAATACAACTTCACAAAAGCAAGATTCAAAGAAAATCCCGTGAAAGTATGGATAAATAGAGCAGACGCGCCGAACGAAGAATACTCAAACACAACGTTAGACGGAATAATGGGACTAGAAAACAACAACATAAAATTCGAAGAAACAACAGACAAAACAAACGCACAACTAAGAATAGTAGACTATAACAACCCAAATCTAGGAAACGGAGTACAAGTAATATATGATTTTGACGAACAAGGACCATACCTAAAACAGTGGGACATAAGCCTAAACAAAAACTTACCGCTCGATCAACTTAAATTCGTAACATCACACGAAGCAATAAGATCACTATTTGTAAGCACATACCCGACAAGCCCATTCATATCAGACGTAATGTACAGTAGTCCTTTAGCATATATGGAATTCGCAATCGATGGCGCACTATGCAGTGAAAAAGAAAAAACAACAACAGAGTGGATATACAAGGCACCAAGAAACACAAAATGGCTAGAATACTCAAAGTAAAAACGTAGAAACGTAAAGACGAGGAGACGAAAAAAGTAAAAAGTGAAGAAAAGAATTCAGAATCCGTTTCCGTCAGCTGACGGATAACGGAAGAAGTAAATAGTTTAAAAATAGTGGGACATGAATAAAATGAAAAGATTTGTAATGATAATATTTTTTACAACAGCATTAATAATAAACGCACAGACAACCGGAATGTTAAACGGAAAGATAGTTGAAATAGTAACTGAGAGAGGATTAAAAGGACAAGAGGTTAAGATATATTATAATGGTAAAACAGAACCAACACAAGTAACCACAAATAATGAAGGGATGTTTGATATAATTACCGGAATTGAAGAAAGTAAAAAAGAAACAGCAGAAAATAAAATAACATTTAATTATGAAAACAATAAACTAAGAATTAACACAGAAAGCAAACTAACAATATTTGATATACTTGGAAGGAAAGTAAAAAGTACAGAATTAAAAGCAGAAGAACCGATAACAATAAATAATTTATCATCGGGAAAATATATATTAAAAGTAACGACAGAAAACAAAGAAGAATATGTAAATGAGATATCAGTAATTGAAGGAAAGATAAACGGAATAAAATGGTTAGAGCAGAAAAGAAAACATAAAATTATAGAATTGAGAAAAGAAAATAAATTAACAGAAGACGGAACAACAATAGACAGCATAATAATAAACAGCCCAAGAGTAAAAGGAATACCACAAGCAAAAGACACAACAATAATAGACGGAAAAACATACACAGACATCACAGACCTAGGAACAATAGAACTAGAAGGAAAAAATATAATCAAAGGATACATATACGACCTAGAAACAAACGAACCAGCAGACAACGGAAAAGCATTCTTAAGTTCAACACCAACAAAAACATATGATTTGAATAACGGATGGTACGAATTCACAACAACACAAAACAACACAGACACAATAAAAATAACAATGCCAAACTACTACAACATAACACACCCAATAAAAATACAAATGGGAACAACAGAAGTCTACGGAATAAACGACAACCAAGGAATACTAAACCTAAAAATACAAACAGACAACAACGCAATAAGACCAATATGGCACGAAGACACACAAACATGGGAATACCACAAAGAAAGCAACGACTACATGGAATACCTACAAGACATAACAGAAATACGAAACACAGGATACGAAAACCACCAAGAATACAACTTCACAAAAACAAGATTCAAAGAAAACCCAATAAAAGTATGGATAAACAGAGCAGACGCGCCAAACGAAGAATACTCGAACGCGACATTAAACGGAATACTAGGACTAGAAAACAACGACATAAAATTCGAAGAAACAACAGATAAAACAAACGCACAACTAAGAATAGTAGACTACAAAAACCCCAACCTAGGAAACGGAGTACAAATAATATATGACTTCGATGAACAAGGACCATACCTAAAACAATGGGACATAAGCCTAAATAGAAACTTAACGCCAGATCAAATTAAATATGTAACAGGACACGAAGCAATAAGATCACTATTTACAAGCACAGGATTAACAAGCCCATTCGCATCGGACGTAATGTATGGCCGACCATTAACATATATGGATTTTGCAATAGACGGTGCACTATGCAGTGAAAAAGAAAAAACAACAACAGAATGGATATATAACGCACCAAGAAACACAAAATGGCTAGAATATTCAAAGTAAAAACGAAGAAACGTAAAGACGTGGAGACGGAAAAAGTAATTCAGTAGTAATTAGGTGGTAATTCAGTGGAAACGGAAAACAGAGACATGAATCGGGAAAAATTGAAAGATTGCAAAATTCCAAGATTAATTGAGATGTCTCATATAAAACATTAAAGGTTACAAAATTTCGTCATTCCAATAATTCAAACCCCCGAGTTTTATGTAAACTTTAGAGACCTCGGAGGTTTTTATTAAACTGAAGAGAAATCTCATAAATTAATTCTGAGATCTCTCAATCTCCGTTAGCTAACGGATCACTCTTTCGAGATTGACAAATCTTGTCATTCCGGTTGCTGTCCGTTAGCCAACGGATTATCGAAGCATACCGGAATCCCAAAAACAAAATTATTTGACAAGAGATCACTAAATTAATTTGCAGAAGTTTTAGTAAGGTTTTTATAAAAATTTAATTTTTCAACATTTTTTGTTTCATCATAAAATTTTATCACATAATCTAACATTCTTTTTGTGTTGAAATTTTTAGAACCTTTTATCTCTTTTATTTTTTCGTATCCGTTTAAAAGAAGTTTTTCAGATTCCTTATATCTTTTCTGAAGTAAATAAATAACTCCAAGTTCCGCACTTGCCGAAATTATATTTACATGATCCGGCGAATAATTTTTGTAATATATTTTTAATGCTTTCTGAATATAATCTTCAGCTTCATTTAATTTATTAAATTCTATTAAATTTTTTCCGTACCAAAAAAAAGTTAATCCAAGCCAAATATGATTTTCATTAATTGAAGTTTTATAATTTTTTAATGAACTAATTAAATTTTTGTTTGCAGAATCATACATTTTCATAGTGTATTCCAAAGCGCCTAAATTCATATAAGCAAATCCAACCATTGAATGATTTTCGCCCCATGTAATTTTTTTTAACTCAAGAGATTTTGTGAAATTTTCATGCGCTGATTTAAAATCATCTTCAGCAATAAAAATATAAGCAAGGTTGTTATAAATTGTAGAAACTTCGGGTCTTATATTGCCAAAAAGTTCTATATATAACTCAAGCGATTTTTGATAATATATTTTTGCGGAATCAAGCTCGCTTGTTGCTTCAAATGACAAAGCTAAATTATTTGCAATGCTTGCAGCGTCTCTGTCTTTTTCTCCAAAATTAATTAATACAATTTTATATGCTTCTTTAAGTAATTCTAAAGATTCATTATATCTATCTTGCTGCTGCTTTATTATTGCAAAATCATTTATTGCACTTGATAAAGATCGAGGTGGTGTTTCCGAATTACTTCTTAAAATTTTTACAGAAATTTTATACAAAGAATCGGCATAATTTAAATCACCAAGCCAATCATAAAGCAAAGCTAATTCATGTAAACTTTCTCCGGCTTGATAACTTTCATTTCCATAAACTTTTTGATTTAACATTAATGATTTTTCAAGATGACGTTTTGCTTTTTCAAACTCGCCGAGATTTGTTAAAGTTTTTCCCAAAGTTTTACGAACAGCAGCTTCAATTCCGGGCTGATCCTTAAATCCAATTTCAACTTCTTTTGATGCTTTTTGAAGAACATCGTAAACTTTTACGTCTTTTCCAATTTCAGTCGGATCTGCAGAAGAAATCATTTCCTGTAAAAATTTATTTACACTTTCTGATTTTATTGCTTCAAGTTTTGCATTATCTCTTTCTTTTGCTGCAATATTTGCTTGATAAATTATTGCGGCAATGCTTGATAAAATTATTATGTTGAATAAAATAAATAGCGCAGCACCAACTTTATGTCTTTTAACAAATTTTGTAAATCGATAAAAGTAAGTATCTTTTCTTGCGCTTACCGGCAAGCCTTTTAAATATCTTTCTAAATCATTAATCAATCCTTGAACCGATGAATATCTTTGCGATGAATCTTTGTGCATTGCTTTTAAAATTATATTATCCAAATCACCTTTTAATAATTTTGATCTTTTATTTGATTCAACATTTTTTTCAATTTTTTCATTTGCAATATTTTTTTCATTTTGATTTGTATTTTTTTTTACAATTTCACTTGGTTTTAAAATATTAGTTTCATCAATAGATTTGTTAATTGAGAGCGGAGAAAAGTTTAAAAATGTATACGGCTGGCTTCCGGAAACTAATTCGTAAAGTAAAATTCCCAACGAATAAACATCGCTTCCGGTTGTAATATTTTCTCCCTTTATTTGTTCGGGACTCGCATACTCCGGAGTTAAATGCCACATTTTTGTTTGTGTTAATTTTACATTTTCAACTTCAACAGATTCATCAAGCAGTTTTGCAATTCCAAAATCCAAAAGTTTTGGAATACTTTGTTCAGTTACTAAAATATTTCCGGGTTTTAAATCTCTATGAACAATTAAATTTTGATGTGCAAAATGAACTGCGCCGCAAACAGTTTTAAACAATTCTAAAATTTGATTAACATTAAAATTATTTTTCTTACAAAAATCCGTAATTGGAATTCCCTCAATAAATTCCATAATTAAATACGGAAGTCCATCGGAAGTTTTTCCGCCATCAAAAAGTTTTGCAATATTTGGATGCTGAAGATTTGCAAGAATTTGTCTTTCGTTTTCAAAACGTTTAACTAAATATTTTGTTGATAAACCTTGCTTTAAAATTTTGATTGCAACTTTTTGATCAAATTCTTTGTCGTCTCTTCGACCAATAAAAACAATACCCATACCGCCATAACCAATTTCACTTTCAATTAAATATGGACCAATATGTTTTCCAATTAATGGATGAATTTCGTTTTCGCTGGTTAAAAATATTTGATTATAATTTGATGCAATTTCAAGAAAATCATCAGTTTTTTCATACGAAGCAAGTAAAGATTTTACTTCATCTACAAATTCTTTTTGATCATCCGAAAGATTTTTAAAATAATTTTCTCTTTCGGATTTATCAAGTTCAAGTGCTTTTTGAAAAATTGATTTCAATATTTCGTTAAATGAATTATCCAAATTTTCCCGAGTTAATTTTGATTTGCTTAATTGATTTCGCGGTAAAGCCAAGCTTTCGCAAATTGCCAATCGCGTTTAACAGTTGCTAAAGAAATATTTAACATATCCGCAGTTTCTTCCAAAGATAAACCGGAAAAAAATCTTAACTCAACAATTTTACAAGATCGCTCTTCTAATTTTTCTAATTTATTTAATGCTTCATTAAGATTTAAAATTTGCTCTTCCGAATCTGCCAAAACAAAATTAAGATCATCCAAAGATAATTGAGTTTTACCAAGCCCTCTTTTTTCAGATTTCTTCTTTCGCGCATAATCCACTAATATTTGTCGCATTGATTTTGCAGCAATTCCATAAAAATGCGCTCTACTTTCCCATGATAAATTTTGATCACCAATTAATTTTATATAAGCTTCGTGCACCAATTCCGTGGTTTGCAATGTGTGTTTTTTGTATTCATCACGCAAATATTTTGACGAAATTTTTCTAAGTTCACCATATACAATTGGTAAAATATTATTGAGCGCAAAATTATCTCCGGCTGTTGCTGAGTTTAAAAGTTGGGTTATATTTTGCGATTTGCTGTTCATTAAAAATAAGTCTTGTTGTCTTTTTATAAGATAAATAAATATTCATCAATTTTGCAACTGTTCAAATCACAATGAAAAATAAATTAATTTTTATTGATGAAGTTGAATTACGTAGGTATTAAATATTTTTGGAAATTTGGTTGATCAGAAATATTCTATAATCATTGCTAAAAGAATAAACTATTTCTTATCTATGATGATTTATTTTGTTTCAAATCCTCGGCATTGCTCATAACTTCATTTAAAAATTGAAGATTATCCGACTGAGAATTTGAAATAATAATTTTCAAAACAGCGGTTAGCGGAACGGATAAAAACATTCCGGCAATTCCCCAAATGTATCCCCAAATTAATAAGGATAACAAAATTACAAGCGGATTTAACCCAAGTTTATTTCCTAAAAATTTTGGTTCCATAATATTGCCTATTAAATTTTCGGCAAATGAAATTATTCCCCCAACCAATAATGTGTACCCAATAGATTCATATTGAATTAAAGTCATAAGAGCTGGTAAAATAACGGAAACAATTGCCCCAATATTTGGAATAAAATTTAAGAAAAATGAAAGCACTGCCCAGACTACTAAAAAGTCGATATCAAAAATCCAAAGTATAATTCCTATAACAATACTTTTTAATAAACTAAGTAAAAACTTTGCCGCAATATATCTTTGAATTTGTTCAGTAATATCCCTAAAAGCTTTTTCAATTGTTTGCTCTCGATGCGTTCTAACTTCATCTAACTTTTTCTGATATTCAGCTTTTTCAATTTCTTCATCATCGAGAATTAAATTTTTCTTTATTATTTTTTTCGAAACATGAGACTGAACTTTTAGATATCTATTTTTAATTGCGTTGATTAAATGTAAATGACTGCTGTTTACAAAAATGAAAAAGAACAACACAAAAAACACTGCAGAAAAAATTGAAATTGTGGAAGAAAAAAATCCGCTTGCCATTCCGCTGTAATCCAAATCGCTTAATATTTTGGAAATATCAAATTCTAAAAAAAACTTATCGGCTATTCCAAAATTTGCAGCAGAAGTTTTGACGATATTGTTTAATCTTTCTTCATACTGCGGAAGTTCTTCACCCAAACGGCTGAACGAATCAATAATAAAAGTTGAAAGAGCCCAGAAAAATCCAATTATTATAAGTAAGTCTAAAAATGTTGTTAAAGATTTAGGAATTTTACGTTTTATCAAAAAATCATTCAACGGCTCAAAAACAAAAACTAAAAGGTATGCAATTGTTAGTGGTATAAAAATATCTTGAAGTTCTTTAAGAACTCCTAATAAAACAACTAACCCAATAAATACAATAAAAAATTTTACTGCAGGATCTACTAATTGCTTTTTCATTTATATAATTTATTTATAATTTAGATTAAAATTAACTATAAAATAATTCATTTTTAAAATTTAGATAGGAATTGGTGAACAAAATGAAAAAATATTTTTATGTGCTGATAATTTTCTCAACATTGATTTTAGGATGTAAGGAAAAAGAAAATATTGCTGTAAAGGAAGCGTCAACACATCCGGAGTGGAGCTACAATGCTTCAATTTATGAAGTTAATATTCGTCAATTTACAAATGAGGGAACTTTTAAATCATTTATGAATCATCTTCCAGAATTGAAAAAACTTGGAGTTGATATTTTGTGGCTTATGCCAATTCATCCAATTGGTGAAAAAAACAGAAAAGGAACTTTAGGAAGTTATTATTCAGTTAAAGATTATAAAGGCATAAATCCAAATTTTGGAAATGAAAAAGATTTTAAAGTTTTGGTTGATAGCATTCATGCTTTGGGAATGTATGTAATAATCGATTGGGTTGCAAACCACACTTCTTGGGATCACAATTGGACAATTACAAATCCCGAATTTTACAATAAAGATTCTATTGGAAATTTCATTCCGCCCGTTTCAGATTGGAGCGATGTAATTGATCTAAATTTTGACAATAAAAATCTTAGAATTGCAATGTTAGATGCATTAAAATTTTGGATTAAAGAATTCAATATTGATGGCTACCGATGCGATGTTGCAGAAATGGTTCCGTTGGATTTTTGGAAAAATGCGCGACAAGAATTAGATAAAATTAAACCCGTTTTTATGCTTGCTGAAGGAGAAAATCCAGAACTGCATAAAAATGGTTTTGATATGACTTACAATTGGCGGTTGAAAGACATTATGAACAATTATGCAAAAGGCGGAATTTCAGTTGACAGCATTAAAAATTTATTTTTAAAAAACGCAAGAGATTTTAATGAAAATGATTTCAGAATGAATTTCACTTCTAACCATGATGAAAATACTTGGGCGGGAACTGAGTTTGAAAGACTCGGAAATCTATATGAACCTTTTGCAATTTTAGCGTTAACAGCAAAAGGAATGCCTTTAATTTATAATGGTCAAGAAGCCGGAATGAATAAAAGATTGGAATTTTTTGAAAAGGATTTAATTCCTTGGCAAGAATTTAAAATGAGAGATATTTATTCAAAAATTTTAACTGAGAAAAAAACTAATAAATCAATGTGGAATGGCGAAAAAGGTGGAAATGTAAATTTTATTGATTTAAAAAATGAAAATGTACTTTCATACTTAAGAGAAAAAGATGATGATAAAATTTTGGTGATTTTAAATTTATCTAACACTGATCAAGAAATTTCTGTAAATGACAAAAATTGTATCGGAAGTTTTAAAAATGTGATTTCTGAAAATTCTATGAATATTGAATTGGGCAATAATATTAAGCTTAAAGCTTATGAATATTTGGTTTTGGCGAAATAACGTCAAACGTCAAATGTGAAACGAAAAAAAATTAATGTAAGGAATGAAAATTTTCATTCCTTACTAATTAAAATATAATTCGTATGGTCTTTGTAATTCTTCACTAAATTCTGCAATACTAATATTTCTTGATTTGCGAATAAATTCTTTTCCATCTAAAAAAACTAAAATTGTTGGAACCGCAAAAATTCTATTTTGTGCGGAAACTTCTTTAAGAAATTCGCAATCAACATAAGCCATTTTAATTTTGGGAAATTTATCATTTAGTAATTCTTGAACTTTTGGTTTCAAAACTTTGCAAACATTACATTGCGGCGTACTGAAATAAATTAACGCAGCTTCACTATTTTTAATAAATTCTTCAAACTCTACTTGTGATTTTATGTCAATCATAATTTTCATTTAATTAAATACAAAAACCGCAACTTAAAAGTTGCGGTTACAAAATTAAATATTTTTGAAACAAAAAATTAATCTACAAAAGGAATTTTTAATTCTTGTCCAACTTTTATTAAATCCGGATTTTTTAACTGATCTTTATTTGCTTCAAAAATTTTCATGTATTTATTTGCTTCATCAAAATAAACTTTTGCCATTTTGCTTAAAGAATCGCCGCTCACAACTTTATGAATGTGGTAATAATCTTTTGCTTCAACTTTAATATCGGCTTTTAGATCAGCTGGTGATTGTCCGCCGACTTCTTTTATTTTATCCCAAATTGTATTTTTTTCATATTGAGTGTGAACTGTTCCGGAAATTTTTAAACTTCCAAGAGCTTCTTCTACCTTTGCTTCTTTCATATTTAATTTGTTGCAAAGATCAAGTACCGGACCATATTTCATTGTAAGTGCCATTTTTTCTCCTTTTCTTTTAAGTTTATTGATATTTAAATTTAACAAAAAATAATAATGATTTTATTTCCAAATGTATAAATAATCATTAATAAATTGTTGAAATTTTATTGGTTCTTTATTTAATATTTTCTGAATATCATCTGTAACAAAATCAATTTCATCATTTTTAATATGACTGCAAAGCTGCAACGTCCCTTTTATTGTTCCACTTGGCCAATTTGCCGATTGAAGTAATTTTTCAAATACATCTTCAGAAATATTTTTATATTTTATTTCCTTACCAAGTGCTTCAGAAAAAAGATAAGAAACAACGTGTAAATTTAAAGCTTGTTTTCCGGTTAAGCTGTAAGTATTATTTTTTAATTTATCATCCAATAAAGCTTGAACGGCAACATCCGCAACATCTCTAACATCAACAAAACTTACTTTTGCACTGTCTGTTGGAATTGAAATTTCTTCTTCGGAAACAATAAAATCCCTAAATATTTCATTAAAGTTTTGCATATAAACATTTGGGTGAATAAAAACAAAAGGAATTTTACTTTTCATTATGTGATCTTCAATCAATTTCATCGGTTTATCTAATTCGCTTTCAATGCTGATAGCAGAAATGTTAACTATTAATTCTACACCATTTTGAATTGCGGAATCTATTGCATTCATAACATTATCTTGAATTCCAAAATATGAAGGCGGAGAAACCAAAAGTAATTTCTGTACATTTTCAAAAGTTGAAGAAAAAGTTTCACTATTGAAATAATCAAATTTTACAAACTCTGTATTTTTCAAATTCATCTTCTGAGCTTTTTCCGGATCACGAACCGCAATTTTCACTGGTAAATTTTTATCAATTAATTTGTGTGCAACTTCTAATCCTATTGAACCGCTTGCGCCAATTATTAAAATTTTGTCTTTCATTTTCTCCTCCGATTTTTGAATATTTCTAAAATTTGAAATTATTTTTCTAAGACCTAAACAGAGGAAGTGAATTTATAGAATGCAGAAAAGTCTTTTATATTTTTAAATATAACTAAGTTTATTTTAAAATCAAGAAAATTTACAATGCGCAATTTTGTGTTTTGTAAAATTTAGATATTCAATTTTTATATCTTATAGTACATTAATAATTTCTTATGATATTTTATAAATGGAATCATTTTTTTTCATTGCTGTAATTATTGGTTTTATATTAATTTTTATAGGTTTCGTTGGTTGTGTAATTCCGGGTTTACCGGGACCACCATTGGCTTATTTGGCATTGCTTACATTAAAATTTGCCGATACTTCAACATTCAACGCAACATTTTTAGTTATTATGGCAATTCTAAATATTGCAGTTTATTTTTTAGATTATTTACTACCCTTTATGGGAGCAAAAAGTTTTAAAGCTTCAAGAAAGGGAATTATATTTTCTATAATTGGAATGATAATAGGAATGTTTTTCTTCCCGCCATTTGGAATGATGCTTGGTTTATTATTCGGTGCAATTATTGGAGAATTACTCGCCGGAAAAGCAAAAACCGAAGCTATAAAAATTGGAATTGTTTCATTTGCGTTTAGCATTTTTGCAATAATAATTAAAATTATTTTAACGGGAATTATGGCATTTTATTTTACGAAAGCAGTTTTTCAAAATTTAGCTTGAGACAAATATTTATGAAAAAATATATACTACTTTTCCTCATTTTAATTCTTTTTGGATGCGGAGAATCTGAAGAATTAAAAATTAATAAAAATTCAATTATGGATGATTTAGGAAAATCTTTTGAAGTAAATACTAAAATAAACAAAATTGTTTCACTTGCGCCAAATTTAACCGAACTTCTTTTTTCATTAAATGTTGGAAAAAAAATTGTCGGAAATACAAAATATTGCAACTTTCCGGATTCCGCAAAAAGTATTGAAAAGGTCGGCGATTTATTAACGGTCGATGTTGAAAAAATAATTTCCCTAAAGCCGGATATAATTTTTATAACTGTTGAAGGAAATTCCAAATATGATTATGATAAATTAAAACAACTTGGATTAAAAGTTTTTGTTTCAAATCCTAAAAATTATAGAGGAATTAAAAAAACTCTTTCCGATATGAGCAAAATTCTTGGAAAAGAAAAAGTTGGAGATTCACTAATAATAAATTGGGATTTAAGAATTGAAAAAGTTAAAAAAACTCACGATGTAATTTTTGCTCAAACTGTACTTTTTTTAGTTTCTACAAATCCGATTTTTACTGTTGGTAAAAATTCTTTTATAAATGAAATTTTAACTTTTGCCGGATTAAAAAATATTGCATCAGATAATGATATAAAGTATCCATTGTATAACCGTGAAGAAATTGTGAAAAGAGACCCGGATTATATTTTGCTATATGAAACCAATACAAATAAAATTGATGAACTTTTACATGCTTATCCCGAGTGGAATACTTTAAAATCCGTAATTAATAAAAGAATTTTTTATGTAAATGCAGATTTATTTTCCCGTCCGGGACCGCGTTTTGTTGATGCAGTTGAAAATTTGAATAAATTGGTTTTAGAAAATTAATTTAGTTTAATATGCCATCTTTTTAAAATTCACCTTTCATTTATGTTGCTGCTGTCGTCGACCACTCGATGACAGTTGTAAATTACGCCACTGTTTGGACGGTGGCAGCAGAGAAAAGCATAATAATATTTATTGGAATAATAATTCACTTCGGTTCCCAAGCAGAACCCCCGCAAGGAATTTCATCTTCGGTTGGATGTTCATCTAACTTCAAACATAAAATTGCGGTTTCATCAAAATGTTTACAGCTTGAGCAAAGTGTATTTGTAATTATTTTTTCATTCTTTTCTTTAAAAATATTAAACTGAATTACTGCCGGATGAATTATAACTCCATAAATTGAAATTGATACAATTGCCCACCAAAATTTGTATTCAATAAAATCCAAAACAAGCCACAGAAATGGAAGTAAAATTGCAGTTCTAATAATTCCCCAATAAATTATTGCGCCCATTTTAAATTTTCTATCATATAAAACTTGTTAAATTGATTTTAGACTTATATTAAGTTAATTTTAATATTCTTTTTTAGCAATTGAAACTATAATTTGTTTAGAATTTTTTTAAGAGGTCTTTTTGAATAACGAAGAAATTAAAGGTAATTCTGAAAACAAAAATTCAGATTCTGTTAATCCAAATCCAGTAAAATCTGAAAATACAGAAAAACCAATTGAGCGAGAAAAAAAACAATTTCCGGATAAGAAACCCAAAAGAACTTTTCAGCCAAGAAGACATTATTATAATAAAAACAAACAAATTGAAAAAACAACTTCAAATGTTGTTACAACTAAATTTCAAAAAATTTCTATTCTAATTCCTCTTTTTAATGAAGAAGAATCCTTATCTAAATTAACAAAAGAAATTAGCGAGCAATTTGAAAAACTCTCTACAAATTATGAAATTCTTTTTGTTGATGACGGCAGCAGCGATAATTCATTGAACGTAATAAAAAATTTAGCCAAGACAAATAACAGAATTAAATATATAAGTTTTAGAAAAAATTATGGAAAATCCGCTGCGTTAAGCGTTGGTTTCCAAAATGTTTCCGGCGATGCAATTATTACAATGGATGCCGATCTTCAAGACGATCCGGGTGAAATTCCAAATTTAATTGCAGAATTGGAAAAAGGTTATGATTTAGTTTCCGGCTGGAAGAAAAAACGTCACGATCCGTTTATTAAAAAGTTTTCCTCTCGTTTTTTTAATTATGTAACTAAAGTGATGACGGGAATTAAAATTCATGATTTTAATTGCGGATTAAAAGCATACAGAAAAGACGTTGTGAAAGATGTTGATGTTCACGGAGAATTGCATAGATACATTCCCGTTTTAGCAGATTGGAAAGGTTATAAAGTTTCGGAAATTCCGGTTAAACATCATCCAAGAAGATACGGCAAAACTAAGTTTGGTGTTTCCAGATTTTTTAAAGGATTTATTGATTTGGTAACCGTAATTTTTACAACTAGATATATCCGCCGTCCACTTCACTTTTTTGGTTTGCTCGGATTAATTTCTTTTATTGCCGGATTTGTAATTGACGGCTATTTATCAATCTTGTGGTTTCTGCATAAAGTTAATTTAAGCAACCGTCCAATTTTATATTTGGGAACACTTTTAATTATTGTTGGCGTGCAGTTTTTCTCACTTGGATTAATTGGAGAAATGCTTGTTCACAATAATAGAAAAGAAGATGATTACGGAATAAAAGAGAAAAAATAATTTTAAAATATTCTTGAAAAATTTTAGGTAAAAATGAAATATCATTTAATATCCGGTGCTTGTGGATTTGTTGGAAAAAATTTTGTTAAACATTTTTTGAAAAATACAAATGATACAATTATTACAGTTGATGATTTATCGATCGGAACGCATCCATCAACTTGGCTTGAAGATAATACATCAAAAAAAATAAGTGATGTAGAAATATTTGGGAAAGATGAAAGATTAGTTTTTTTCAAAATGGATTTTAGAAATTTTCTGAAAAAATTATTAGAGAATCCTAATTTTTTTATTGAAAACTATAATTTGAATTTCACAAAATTTAATGATGTTTTTCACTTTGCTGCAATTGTTGGCGGAAGAGCAAAAATTGACGGTGATCCGCTTGCCGTTGCATTGGATTTAGCAATTGACGCTGAATTTTTTCATTGGGTAACTAAAGCAAAACCGGAAAGAGTTCTTTATCCAAGCTCAAGCGCAGCTTATCCAAACTCATTACAAAAAGAAGAAACCGCAGTTGCTTTAAAAGAAACCGATGTAAATATAAATGGTGATGTTTTAGGTAAGCCGGATATGACTTACGGCTGGACGAAAATGACCGGAGAATATTTAGCTCACTTAGCCGCAAAACATTATGGAATTTCTGTTGTTTGTATTCGTCCGTTTTCTGGCTATGGAGAAGATCAAGATTTGTCTTATCCCGTTCCAGCAATTGCGGCGCGTGCTGCAAAAAAAGAAAATCCATTTGAAGTTTGGGGAAGCGGAAAACAAGGTAGGGATTTTGTTCATATTGATGATGTTGTTGAATGCACACTTTTAGCAATGGATAAAATTCATGATGGTTCTGCTATAAATATTGGTTCCGGAAAACTTACAACATTCATCGATTTGATAAATGTATTTGCAAAATTTGCTGATTACAATCCCACAATAAAACCTTTGATTGACAAACCGGTTGGTGTTCACTCGCGTTATTGCAATATGGATTATGTAAAAGAAAAACTCGGTTGGGAACCAAAAATTTCTTTGGCAGAAGGAATGAAAAGAGTTTATAATAAAGCTCTTGAGCAAAATGTATAAAATGTTTATTTGGAAATTTTCCCAATGAAAAAAATTGTTGTTTTTGGTCCGGGTCCAAAATTTAAAGGCGGAATTGCAAATTATACATTATCACTTGCAAAAGCTTTTACAGAATTTGAAAATACAGAAGTAACAATTTTTTCTTGGACGCAGCAATATCCATTTTTCATTCCACGCGATTTTATAGATAAAAGTTCAAAGAAAAATCCACTTGATGGAACTAACATTTCTGAAATTTATCTTACAAACTATAACGATCCTTTTTCGTGGAATAAAACTGTTGATGAATTACTAAAAATAAATCCCAATATAATTATTATTCAATGGGCAATTGCAATTCAAGGTTTACCGCTTGGTTATATTGTAAAAAAGATAAAGAAGAAATTTTCCGGAGAAATTATTTTTGATTTGCATGTTGTTGCGCAAAAAGAACCAAGTACAATTGATAAATTTTTAATCAAATATGGATTGAAAAATTCCGATACATATATTGTTCATTCATACAAAACTTTTGATGAATTAAAATCTATTTTCCCGCAAACAAAATTCCACATTGATGAAACCGGAAAACGTTCTGGTAATGAAAGTAAAAGTGTGATAAAACTTTATCATCCAATTTATGATATGTTTAAACCGAATCCGAATTTTGATATTGAGAAAACCAAAGCTGAATTGAATTTGAAAAAATATGTGTTTTTATTTTTTGGATTTATTCGTGAATATAAAGGTTTGCACAATGTAATTAAGGCTTTTACCAAATTGCAGAATGAAAGAAATGATGTTTCACTTTTAATTGTTGGCGAATCTTTTTGGAATACTTTGGCTTCAAATAAAATTTCAACAAAAATTAAAAAAGCAATTTTCGATACTGCAAAAAAAATTGTTTTACGCAAATCAAAAAATGAAAGAGATTATCAGCCGCTAAATTTGATTAAAGAATTGGGAATTGAAAAAAATTTAACGGTTATTAATGAATACGTTCCGAATGACGAAGTACATAAATATTTTCAAGTGAGTGACTGCAATTTGCTGTTTTACCTAAACGCAACGCCCTCCGGAGTTGAATCAATTTCATATAATTTTAAATTGCCTTCGCTTGCAACTAAAGTCGGACATTTTCCAGAAACAATTAAGGATGGATTTAACGGATATTTAGCCGAACCAGAAAATATTGATTCGATGGTTGTGGTAATGAAGAAGTTTATTACAAATCCAATTCCAAGAGAAAATGTTGCAATTTCCGCAAAAGATTTTAGCTGGCATAATTATGCAAAAGCTATTTTAAACAAATGAAAAAAGTCTTAATCATAACATATTATTGGCCGCCGGCTGGCGGAGCGGGAGTTCAAAGAGTTTTAAAGTTTGCAAAATATCTTCCTCAATTTGGATGGACGCCAATAATTTTGACAGTTGAAAATCCGGATTGTCCCGTTATTGATGAAACTTTATTAAATGATATTCCCGCAGAATGTAAAGTTTATAAATCCAAAGCGATTGAACCTTTTGAGATTTATAAAAAATTAACGGGGAAAGATAAATCATATAAAATTCCCAGCGATGTAATTACAAAAAGCACAAATCTTAGTTTTACTGAAAAAATTTCTAAATGGATAAGAATAAATCTTTTCATTCCCGATGCAAAAATTGGATGGAAATATTTTGCAGTTAAGGAAGGATTAAAAATTATTCGTAAAGAAAAAGTTGATTTAATTTTTTCCACATCTCCGCCGCATACGGTTCAGCTTATTGCCAAAAAATTAGCAAGGTTTACAAAACTCAAATGGGTGGCTGATTTCAGAGATCCTTGGATGGAAATTGTACATTATCAAAATTTACAGAGAAATTCCTTAACCAAACTAATTGATCAGAATTTAGAAAAAAAAGTTTTGCAAAATGCCGATTCAATAATTACAATAAGTGCTGATATTGTAAATTTGTTCAAATCTAAAAACGGAGAAAAAAAATATTTTGTAATTCCCAACGGTTTTGATGAAACCGATTTTCACAAAACAGAAAAAGTAAAAAATAATATTTTCACAATTGCTTATACTGGAGTAATTACAAAAACAAGAGTTCCGTTTGTTTTTTTATCAGCACTGAAAAAATTTTTAAATGAAGATGGAATTACAAATGTTAAATTTATAATCGCCGGAAAAACTTGCAGTGAATTTTCTAAAGAAGTGAGAAAATTAAATCTAAAAAATTATGTTGAAGAAAAAGGATTTCTGCCTCATCATGAATCGACAAATATTCTGCAAAATGCTGATGTTCTGCTTTTAATAATTGATGATGTTCCAAATAATAAAGGATTTTTAACCGGTAAAATTTTTGAATATTTAGGATCGAAAAAACCAATATTTGCTGTTGGTCCTATTGATGGAAATGCAAATGAAATAATTATTAAATCCGATTGCGGAAAAATGGTTGATTACAAAGACGAAGCAATTGCTTATAACTTATTGAAGGAAATGTATAATAATTGGTTGAATAATTCTTTTGATTACAAATATAATGTTGAAGAATATTCAAGAAAAAATCTTACGAAAAAATTATCTAAAATTTTTGAAGAAGAGATTAAATGAAAATTATTGAAATAATTGGCGCTCGACCTCAATTTATTAAAGCCGCAGTTGTTAGTAAACAATTGAGAAAATTTCCGGAAATAAAAGATTTAATACTTCATACCGGGCAGCATTATGATGAGAATATGTCAAAAGTTTTTTTTGATGAACTTCAAATTCCAAAACCGGATTATAATTTAAATGTTGGCTCGGGAAATCACGGAAAGCAAACTGCGCTTATGCTTGAAGGAATTGAGAAAATTCTAATTGATGAAAATCCGGATTGGGTTATAGTTTACGGTGATACAAATTCAACGATTGCCGGATCTTTAGCCGCAAGCAAACTTCATATAAAAGTTGCACACGTTGAAGCCGGATTAAGAAGTTTTAACCGACTAATGCCGGAAGAAATTAACAGAATTACAACAGATCACATTTCCGATATTTTATTTGCACCGACGCAAAACGCAATGAGTCTTTTAGAAAAAGAAGGATTGAAAGAAAGATCATTTTTTTCGGGTGATGTAATGTTTGATTCGGTTTTGTTCTATCAGAATTTAGCGGAAGAGAAATTTTTCTTAAATCAAATTACAGATTTAAACGAATTTTATTTGGCAACAATTCATCGCCAAGAAAACACAGATGATACAAATCGTTTACAAAATATTTTTACAGCTTTTTCTAATTTGGATTTCCCGGTTTTACTTCCACTTCATCCACGAACACAAAAATATTTGCCACAAATTAAATTTTCTGAAAATGTAAAAATTATAAATCCCGTTAGTTATTTGGAAATGTTAATACTTTTAAAGAATTGCAAAAAAGTTTTAACCGATAGCGGCGGTTTGCAAAAAGAAGCTTATTTTCTTCAGAAGCAATGTATAACTTTACGTGAAGAAACAGAATGGATTGAAACATTGGAAAACAACTGGAATTTTATAGTTGGACCAGATGTTACGAAAATTATTAATTCTGCAAAACTTTCGCCAACTTCCGAACAAAAAAAATATTTTGGTGATGGAAATGCTGGGGAACTAATTGCAAATTATTTACAAAAAATATATTGAACAGAAATTTCAATTTTATCAACAAAAATTTTAAATAATTATGACAAAGAAAATAAAAAAACTTGAAACCGAAAAACCAACTGTTAGTTATTTAGACAATATTCCAAAAAAATATAGAGATATTATTGCAGTAATTATAATTTTAATTCCGTTACTATATTTCTTTTTACCATTTGCAATTAACAGCGTATCTCCAACCGGAACAGACGTTTTGGCAAATCTTGGTCAAACCCACAATTGGGTTGAATGGAATAAAAAAAACGGTGAAACGGCTTTATGGAATCCGGCAATTTTTGGAGGAGAACCAATTTACAATAGGCTAACTCCTACTTTAATTCATGTTGATTCTCTTTTAGCATTTCTTGGAAAAATATTTTATTGGGGATTTTGGTATTTATTTATCGGCGGTTTGGGAATTTATTACTTATTAGAATATAAAAATATTCCTTGGTATTTGGCAGTAATTGCTGCAGTTGCTTTTGTACTTTTGCCCGATTGGCAAGCCCAGATTGGCGAAGGTCACAATTCTAAATTAAGAGCTTTGATGATTCTTCCTTGGTTTATTCTTTCTTTTTCTTACTTTTTTGAAAATAAAACTTGGCTCAGCACGGGATTATTTGCTTTAGTATTTTCATGGCTTGTAAGAACACATCACTTTCAAATTATATTTTACGGAATTTTAGTTTTGTTCTTCTTGTATGTTTATCCAACAATTTTATTATTCATTAAAAAAGAATTTAAGCAAGCTGGAAATTTAATTTTAAAATTTACTATTGCATTAACATTAACTTTTCTAACAACAGCACAGCCTTTATTTACAACAAATGAATATGCAAAATATACTATACGTGGTGGAAATCCAGTACAGATTGGAGAAGATGCAAAATCTGCAAAAGAAGCAAAGGGTGTTGATTTAGATTACGCAACCGGCTGGTCATTTGCTCCAAATGAAGTTTTCGATTTTTTCCTTCCACATTTTTCCGGCGGAATTTCTTCGGAATTATATAACGGTGATAAATATCCTCAGTTAAAAGGTAGACAAATTCCTACTTATTGGGGACAAAAACCTTTCTCCGGAAATTATGCAACAATGGGAATGATACTTTTCTTGTTTGCCATTATTGGAGTTATTTATAATCGAAAAGATAAATTTGTAATTGGTTTGGCTGTGTTTGCAATTTTTTCAATTCTTCTTTCATTCGGTAAACATTTTGAAACTTTGTACAGTTTGTTTTTCTATTATGTACCATACTTTTCAAAATTCCGTGCACCGGCAATGATTTTAAATGTTACTTTTCCGGTAATTTTAATTCTTTCCGGTTATGGTTTAAAAGCAATCATTGAAAATAATTCCGCAAAAGATAAACAAATATTTTTTGCAACATTTTTAATTGGATTAGCTTCAATACTCGTAATTCTTTTTACATATTCTTCTTACGGATTTACAACTGTAAATGAAGCTGCGCAGTATGATGCAAACACAATTAACTTGTTGAAAGAAATACGCAAAGAACTTTTAACAAATGATATATGGAATTTAATAATCATTTTGGGATTAACAATCGCAATTATTACTGCATACATTTATAGAAAAATTAACACATCAATTTTTGTAGTTTTAGTTTTAGTGATTTCCGCATTCGAATTATTTATAATTTCCCAAAAAGCTCATTCAATAATTCCGCTTAATAATTTAGAACAATTAGAAAAATCTGAGTTTAAACAAACTTCCATTACTCAAGAATTGCAAAATGCAGATAAATCAATGCGCGCAATTGTTTTGGGAAGAGATTTTACAAGTAATCATTATGCATATTTTTATAATTTAATTAGCGGATACAGCGCAATAAAATTGCAGATTATTCAAGATGTGATTGAACACAATCTTTATGCTGCTCAATCTCAAGATAGAATTAATTGGAATATTATAAATATGATGAGCGGAAAATATGTTATTGCTCCAGCACAATTAAATTATCCGTTATTAACAATTGCTACTCAAGATAATGAACGAAAAGAAATTATGTATAAAAATATTAACGCACAGCCAAAAGCTTGGTTTGTTAAGGAAGTTAGAAAAATGCAAACCCCGGAAGAAATTGTTTTATTTATGAATTCTCCAAACTTTAAACCGGATTCCTCCGCATTAGTTTTAAATTCATCAAATATTAGCAAAATAAATTTTGATGGAAATGGTGATATAAAATTAGTTGAGCACAATCCTAATTTTGTTGAACTTGAAGTAAACACAAACTCAGAACAATTTATGGTATTATCTGAAATATTTTACCCGGAAGGTTGGAAAGCCAATATTGATAATACCGAAACAACAATTCATCAAACAAATCACATTTTAAGAGGAATTCAAGTTCCGGCTGGAAAACATAAAATTACTTTTGAGTTTAAACCTCAAACATATTATACAAGTCTCACATTTTTGTGGATCGGAAATATTATTATTTTGGGATTGATATTAATTCCGGGAATTTTCAACTTCAAGAAAAAAAATATCTAAAATATTCTCTTTTCTTTTAAACTTTTTTCAATATATTTCGAGTAATAATCTTACTCGAAATATGTTAAATTCAATTATAACATCTGAAACCAAAATTAAGTTATTGCTAAAGTTTTTTCTTAATCCAAAAACTAAGGGATACTTGCGGCAGTTAAGCTCTGAATTTAACGAATCGACAAACGGTATTAGGGTTGAGCTTAATAAATTGGAAGAAGCAAAAATTCTTTCTGCACAATTTGAAGGAAGAAACAAAATTTATAAAGCAAATTCATCTCATCCCTTATTTGATGAATTAAGAAATATTGTTTTAAAATCTACCGGAATTGATAAAGTAATTTCCGATATAATTCAAAAAGTGGGAGATATAAAATCAGCTTTTATTCGTGGAGATTATGCAATCGGAAAAGACAGCGGCTTAATCGATTTGGTAATTGTTGGTAATGAATTAAACAGAACGGAAATCGAAAGAGTGAGAAAAAAAACCGAAAAATTAATTGATAGAAAAATTTCCATATTGATTTTAAATTCAGATGAATACAAAAATTTGAAATCCAATTTTGAAAAAGAAGCTTGCTTTATTTTGCTTGAAGGAAAATCAAAATGAATATTGGAATGCTTTTAGACAAAGAATTTTACGGCGATTTACGAGTTGAAAATGAAGTACAAGCTTTATCTCAAGCTGGTTTTAATGTGTTTGTCTTTTGTTTTTCCTTTTCCGGAATTTCTAAAATAGATGAATATTTTGGTGCAAAAATTATTCATATTCCGGTTTCCAAAAAGTTTGTTTATAAATTGCGCGGATTGATAAATACTCTATTTAATTTTTATCCAAACTATGTTGTGAATTTAATTAAGAAATATTTAATTCAATACAAAATTGATGCTCTTCATATTCACGATTTATATTTATTTGAAATTGGATTAATTCTAAAAAAGAAAAATCCTAAACTTGTTTTGGTTGGTGATTTACACGAAAATTACGTTGAAGGATTAAAGCATTATAAATTTGCAAATACATTTCCCGGAAAATATTTAATTTCAATTAAAAAATGGGAACAAAAAGAAATTGAATGGTGCAAAAAGTTTGATTATCTCATTACGGTTATTGAAGAAGCAGTAGAGCGATATACTCTTCTCGGAATTCCAAATGATAAATTATTTGTTGTTTCAAATTATGTAAATCTTGATTCATTTCAAGTTAATGAATTTGAAAATACAATTTTGGAAAAGTTTAAAAATTTTAGAACACTAACTTACGTTGGCGGATTTGATATTCACAGAGGTTTGGAAAGTGTGATAAAAGCTGTTCCCATTATAATTAAACAAATTTCTAATTTTAAATTGGTGTTGGTTGGTAAAGGAGCAAATCTAAATTCACTAAAAGAACTTTCGCAAAAATTAAAAATTGAAAATTATATTTCATTTGAAGACTGGCAGCACCATTCAAAGCTTCCTTCTTATATTAAAGCAGCTGATGTTTGTTTAATTCCTCATTTAAAAACTCAACACACGGATAATACAATTCCGCATAAATTATTTCAGTATATGTTAATGAGTAAACCAGTAATTGCATCAAATTGTAATCCAATTAAAAGAATTTTGAATGAAGTAAGTGCCGGACTTATATATGAAGCCAACAATGAAAAAGACTTAGCAGAAAAAGTAATTGAAATCGTTAGTGATACAAATAGAATAAATGAGTTTGGTGAAAACGGAAAAAAAGCTGTTCTGCAAAAGTATAATTGGAGTGCAACAAGCAAAAATTTAGTTAAGCTTTATGAAAAGATAAATGTAAAGTGAGAGAAAAATGTTACAAGCAATAATTAAAAAGGGAAAAGTTTTATCCGAAGAAGTTCCGGCTCCCAAAGTTGAAAGAAATTGTGTGTTAATAAAAGTAGTTAACAGTTGTATTTCTTCGGGGACTGAAATTAGTGCGGTTGCAAATACCAATAAATCATTATTGCAAAAGGCAAAAGAGAAACCCGAAAAAGTTAAAAAAGTAATTGATAAAATTAAATCAGATGGAATTACCGGAGCAATAAATTTAGTTAAAAGTGAATTGAGCATTGGCTCAACAACGGGTTATTCCGTTAGTGGAATTATTGTTGAAATTGGTGAAGGCGTAAACAATTTTGAAATTGGAGATCGTGTTGCGGCGGCTTCCGGAAATGCTAATCATGCAGAATATGTAAATGTGCCAATTAATTTAATTTGTAAAATTCCAGATGAATTAGATTTTCCCGAAGCTTCAACAGTTGCATTGGGAGCAATTTCAATGCAAGGTGTGAGAAGAGCAGATTTAAAAATGAGTGAGTTTTGTGTTGTGTTCGGAACGGGAATTTTAGGATTGATCACAATTCAGATATTAAAAAATGCCGGCATCCGTGTTGCTGCGGTAGATATTGATCAAAACAGACTTCTATTAGCAAAATCTTTTGGTGCAGAAATCACAATTTCCGGCGATGACAATAGCGTAAATTCAGTTTTAAATTGGACCGGCGGTTACGGCGCCGATGCTGTTATTTTTACAGCAGCAACTCAAAGTAGCGATCCGCTTTCAAATTCATTTAAAATGTGCAAAAGAAAAGGGAAAGTTATTTTAGTTGGCGTTTCTGGTTTGCAAATTAATCGTGAAGATATTTATCAAAAAGAATTGGATTTTCAAATTTCAACATCTTACGGGCCAGGAAGATATGATATCAATTATGAAGAAAAAGGAATCGATTATCCATACGGTTACGTGCGTTGGACCGAAAACAGAATTATGAAAGATTATTTAAGACTGTTAAGTGAAGGAAAAATTTCTTTAAATAAAATTATAACAGACAAAGTTGATATATCAAAAATTTCCGAAGCTTATGATAAGCTGCAATTTGATAAACAACATCAATTGATGATAATTGTTGATTATAAAAATACAACATCGGAAAATATTGTTAGAAAAGTTTCAATTAACAAAAATCCTATAAACAAAGACCGTATAAATGTTGCAATAGTTGGAATTGGAAGTTTTGCAAAAAACATTCATCTACCAAATTTGCAAAAGTTGAATGACAAGTTTAATATTTATGCAATAATGAATCGAAACGGTTATAAAGGAAAAGCAATTGCAGAAAATTATAATGCTAAATATGTTACAACAAATTATGATGAAATAATTAATGACCCAAATGTTGATTTAATTTTAATCAGCACCAGACATGATAGTCACGGTGAATTAGTATATAAAGCTTTGCAAAAAGGTAAAAATGTATTTGTAGAAAAACCATTAACAACCGATCAAGAAAGTTTAAAACTTATTGAAGATTTTTATAATTCCGAATCGCAATTTAAACCAGCTTTATTTGTTGGTTATAATAGAAGATTCAGCAAATACATAAATGAAATACGAAAGCATACTGAAAAAAGAATAAATCCTTTGTTCATCACTTATAGAATGAATGCCGGTTTTGTTTCTCTCGATCATTGGGTGCATGAAAGCGGCGGAAGAATTGTGGGCGAACTTTGTCACATTATTGATCTTGTGACAAGTTTAACAAAATCAATAATTGTTTCAATTAGTTTTGAAAATTTAACACCGCAAAATCAGAAATTTTCTAAAACAGATAATATTTCTTGTATTTTAAAATATTCCGATGGCTCAATAGCTAATTTAAATTATTTTGCTGTTGGGGCAAAAGATTTAGAAAAAGAATATATGGAAATTCACTTTGATGAAAAATCGATAATCCTTAATGATTATAAGAGTCTGAAAGGGTATGGATTAAAAATAAATGAAATTAAATCAGAGAAAAGTGAAAAGGGACATCTTGAAGAATTGGAAGTTGTTTACAATTATTTAAAAAATAATAATTCGGAATTGCCAATTCAATTATGGGATTTATTTCAAACAACGAAAGTAACATTAGCTTTAAAGTAAATTCATGAAACAAGATTACCTTTTTACATTTGTAATTCTTCACTATCAAACTTTACAAGATACTTTAAAGTGTGTCGATTCAATTTTATCCAAAATTAATAACGACAAATTTTACATTGTAATTGTTGATAATAAATCGCCGAACAATAGCGGTAATGAATTGATGAACAAATTTTCTTCACATCCCCAAATAAAAATTATTTTAAATGATACTAATTTAGGATTTGCAAACGGAAATAATGTTGGATTTAACTTCGCTAAAAAAGAATTAAAAAGTAATTTTATTGCGTTAATAAATAATGATACTTTTATTGATCAAACAGATTTTATAAATCTTATATTAGATAAATATGAGAAAAGTAAATTTCATATTCTTGGTCCGGATATAATTTCAACCATAACCGGTAAGCATCAAAACCCAACTCCGCCAACGCTTCAAAATAAAGAACAGTTAAAAAAATACCTTAAACATTATAAAATGTTATTACTCCTAAATTATTTTGGGATGGATAAATTTTTAGAAACTGCAAAAAAACAAATTATACAAAAACCTTTCGTTGCTCAAGAGATTTATCTCAAATATGATTTTAATAAAGAATATCAAAATATAAAATTACACGGCAGCGCTTTAGTTTTTTCACCGCTTTATATTGAGAATTACGATGGATTAAATCCAAACACATTTATGTATTCTGAGGAAGCTATTCTTTATTACATTGCAAAGAGAGATAAATTAAAAACAATTTATTTTCCGTCTGTAAGAATTTTTCATAATGAAGATTCGGCAACAAATTCTTTGTTTAATAAAAATTATACAAAGCGAAGATTTTACTACAAAAATTTTATTAAATCCGGGAAAGTATTGTTAAACATAATGAATGAAAAAAATACAATTTTATAAATAAAAAGGAATTTTAATGACAGAATTTATTAAGACAAACTTCGCATGCAGAATTTGCGGAAACGAAAATGATAACCTTGAATTTAGTGCCCGTGAGATGTTGTTTGGCACCAAAGATACGTTTAAATATATCGAATGTTCAAATTGCAAATGTATTCAGATTAAAGAAATTCCGGAAAACCTCAGTAAATATTATCCTCAATCATATAATTCATTTACTAATAAAATTAAGCTCAGAGATAATACTTTAAAGAAATATTTAAAAGAATTATTAGCAAAAAAATATTTAAATGACGAACGGAATTTACTTTCAATTTACTTACAAAAAAGATTTGGTGTTGGATTTTTAGAAAAAATTAAACCTACCGGCGTAAATTTAAACTCAAAAATTCTTGATGTAGGTTCCGGGGACGGATTGAGATTAGTTGGATTAGCGCGTTATGGATTTAAGAATATTACTGGAATTGATCCATTTCTTGAAAAAGATTTGGAATACGAAAATGGAATAAAAATTTTCAAGAAAGATGTTTTAAATATAGATGATACATATGATATGATTATGTTAAATCATTCTTTTGAACATATAATAAATCCAGAAGAAGTCCTTGAAAAAATAAATACATTGTTAAAGACAAACGGTTCTGTTCTTATTCGTATTCCGGTGTCAAACTCAGCTTCGTGGAAAAAATATGGTGCAAATTGGGTCGCCTTAGATCCGCCTCGTCATATTTATTTGCACAATGCTAATACAATTAAAATATTAAGTGAAAAATTTGGCTTCAAATTTAGCCATGTAATTTATGATTCAAGTGAATATCAATTTGTTGGAAGTGAACAATATTTAAAAGATATTCCAATGTTTAGTGAAAATTCGTTTTATAAAAATCCCCAAAAATCAATTTTTAGTTCAGAACAAATTAAGCAATTTAAAATAGATGCTGAAAAGTTAAATTGTTCTAATGAAGGTGACGCCGCATGTTTTTATTTAACTAAAAAATAAATTCATGAACACTCAAAAAATAAAAATAGAAAAATCAATCTTACTTTTAGATAATTGGATTTCTCAAAACGGCTGGACCGGTTTTGATCCTTATGATATTAAGGAATTACCATTTATAATAAAACTTACAGATTTAGGAAACAAATATTTCTTTTTCGAAATTATACGAGAAATATTATTTGAACTTTTTTTAACTTTCCCAAATTTTAGCAGAAAACTTTTAAAAATAAAACCTCAAATAAATGCAAAAGGCATGGGACTTTTTGCAAAGAGTTATTTACAACTTTATAATCATTTTAAAAAAGAAGAATATTTAGCGAAAGCCAATGAATGTATTTCTTGGTTAGATAAAAATTATTCTGATAAATACGAAGGCAAAGGCTGGGGTTATCCGTTCGGCTGGCAATCAAAAAAGTATATTCCAAAATATACTCCAAACGGAATTGTAACAACCGCTATTGGCGATGCCTATTGGGAAATGTACAAACTTACAAATGATCAAAAATATTTAAATACTTGTAAAAATATTTGTGAGTTTTTAGTCAAACTGCCAATTGATAAAATAAACGAAACGCAAATTTGTTTTTCTTACACTCCAATTTATACTAATCATGTTCACAATTTAAATTTATTCGTCGCAGAATTTTTAATAAGAATTGGAAAAGAAATTGCTAATCAAGAATGGATTGAATTGGGAATTGCCGCAACTAATTATACGGTTTCTAATCAATTGGGAAATGGAGCATTTGATTATAATGGTCCGCCGGAAAAGCCACAGAATATGATTGATAATTATCATACTGGCTTTGTAATTCGCCAGCTTTATGCAATTTGGAAATTAACGAATGATGAAAAATATTATAAAAGTTTGGAACTTTGCTATAATCATTATATAAATAATTTTTTTATTGATAAAACAATTCCGAAACTTACACCAACAAGAAAATATAGACTTGATATTCACTCTTGCGCAGAAGCTATTAATTGTCTTTCTGATTTATCTGAAATTTTTACGGAAGGAAAACAAATTGCAGTAAATGTTGCAAATTGGACAATTGAGAATTTACAAGATGAAAAAGGTTATTTCTATCACGGAATATTTAAAAGCAGAATTTTTCAAAATGAATATAAATCTAAAATTCCATATATGCGTTGGGCTCAAGCATGGATGATGAGGGGACTTTCCAATTTGTTAAAGGTAATTTAGCGCATGTTTGATGTAATCAAAAAAACTGTGAAAAGTTCCGTACTTTATGGAATTGGAACAATTTCATCAAAGTTAATTGGATTTATATTAATTCCACTTTATACTTCTTATTTAACAACTGCCGATTTCGGAATTTTATCTATTGTAGAAATTACAACAACATTAATTACAGCAATTGTTAGCTTAAAAATTAACGCCGCTTTATTTAGATGGTACTATGACACAAATTATTTAACAAAACAAAAATCGATATTTTTTACAAGTTTAGTCTTGCCAACGCTTTTTTCAATATTCACATTCTCTATATTCTATTTATATGTCGATGAATTATCAATAATTATATTTGAAACTAATTCATATTCATATCTTCTAATTTTGATGTACATTTCTGCGGCTTTGCAAGTTACATTCGATTTGGTTTTACACTTAATGAGACTGCAAGATAAAGCCCTATATTATTCATCAATTTCAATTGTAAGACTTTTAATCGGGTTAATATTAATAATTATTTTCGTAACAATTCTTAATAGAAATGTTGAAGGAATTTATGAAGCAATCGTTATCAGTCAAATTATTACAACATTATTTGTTATAAGATACATCATAAAAAATTCTCAATTCAAAATTGAAATAAAGATTTTTAACGATATGTTGAAATTCAGTTTGCCATTAATTTTTGCAGAAATTTCCGGAATAATTTTAACAATTTCTGATAGGTACAGTTTAAACTTTTTATCAACAGCATCTGAAGTTGGAGTTTATTCTCTGGGTTTTAAAATTGCAAACACAACCAGAGTTTTTCTTTATTCTTCCGTAATGCTTGCCGTTTCACCAATGATTTACAGCTATATCGATAAACCGAATAATAAAAGATTCTACTCAAAACTTTTAACTTATTTCTCTTTTGGTGTAATGATTTTTACTTTAGTGTTATCACTTTTTGCGGAGAATTTAGTTTATATTTTAGCTGAAGATGAAAGCTACTGGTCGGCAATAAATTTAGTTCCGATAATAGCTTTTGCAATATTATTCGGAACGTTAAAAGATATTATTTTAACTGGATTAAATATTACAAAGAAAACATTAATAATTGCAGTTGTAGTAATATTGATGGCGGCTTTAAACATTTTTCTAAATATAATTTTGATTCCGGATTACAATTCTTACGGTGCAGCAATTGCTGCTTTGGTATCACGAATATTTTCTCTAATAATATTTTATTTCATCGCACAAAAATATTATTTCATACCTTATGAAATCTACAAAGTGTTTTTAATAATTTTAGCCGGAACAATTTTAACAGCAATTTCAAGTTTAGTAATTATTGAAAATATTTATTTATCAAGTTTATTTAAGTTTGTTTTACTTTCTGCGTTTCCGATAATATTATACTATCTAAAATTCTTTGAAGAAATTGAATTGGTTAGATTAAGCGGAATTTGGCATAAATGGAAAAATCCACTTAAATGGATCGAAAATATTAAGCAAATAAAATTTTAGTAATTACTTAGTTAAAATCATTTTTTTAGTTTGTGAAAATTCTCCTACTTGCAAGCGGTAAAAATATGTGCCGCTTGCTAATTCTGATGCATTAAGATTAACTTCATATTCTCCGGCAGATTGATTTTCATTTACCAAAGTTGCAACTTCTTTTCCAAGAACGTCAAAAACGTTGAGACGTACAGACGTTAAAACAGAAGAATTGTAATTTCGGACTTGTGACGGAATCTGATACTTTATAGTTGTACTCGGATTAAATGGATTGGGATAATTTTGGTACAAAATAAAATTTGTTGGAATTTTATTTTCTTTAATACTTGTAATTGGTCCCGTGTATATTAACCGAAACGCATCAGCTACAACTAATCCGGTTGAATTACTATTTAACTTTATCGAAATATTTCCTTCACTATTTAATTCAATATTTGTTAAATAATTCCACTGACCTCCATTTAATTTTTGAGTTTTAGTAATTTCATATTTATTTGAGCCGGCATTAATTTCAAATTTTGTTTCGTATGAATTTCCTTCGCTTGTTGCCCACCAAGCTGCAACATCATAATTTCCGCTTGGTAAATTTTCCGTATTAAATGTAACTGATGAATTTGTACTTCCATCTATAACAATAAAATCCTTTCCATAAAATTCATTGCCAATTTCATAATTTGTAAAATTTCCATCAACAGAAGCTATTGTATTATCCATAATAAAATGTTTTGGGTGAGAAATTTCTAAATATTCTGCAATTGCATAAACTGTTCTTTTTCCTAATTCAAATAAATTATCATTTGTAACTTCAATTAAAGTATCAGAAAAAGTTTTAAAATAATTATCATACGGAGTTTCATAAGTAAGCGCCATAACTTCTTCGCCGTAATTATTCCAAAGCCAGCCTTCGGGAAAAACAGATCGTAAATTTGATTCACTGTAATCCGATTTTACAAAATATGGATTATCAGAAATATTTAAATTACAGAATTGATATTCTCTTCTATAAAAATTCGTTGAAGTTGAACTTGCCGAGTGAATCCAAAAAGTGCAATATGATGCGGCTTGCGAATGTAAATTCAGAAAAACAGAAAATGGTTTTTCATCATTTAATTCTTTCATTCTTGCGCGGAGAATTTTTACTTCTTCACAAGTTGCGATTTCAGAATCATCCCAATTTTCTTCCAAATTAATTCCCTCAAAATTTACACGAGATCTTCCGTAAAAAACTCCATCGGGATTTGTAAACGGAATTAAATGAAATTCTAATTTCTGCAAATAAGAATTTATAACTTCATCATCACTTAATAATTCTTGAACAATTCCATCAAAGTGCCAAGAACTTGGTGTTTCGCTTGTATGTGTTCTTGAGTGAATCCAAATAATTTGCTTTTCATCTTTTGGAATTGAACTATCCGTAATTTTTATTTCTTGAATCGGAAATCCTTTGGGCGAAATTCCCAAAGTATCTAAAGTTACAAATTGATTTTTTTTCCATTCATTTATTCTTTTCTGCAAATATGAAAAATTATACGGTGTGTAATAAGCTAAGTAAACCGTATCTTGTTCAAACTTTTTAATAAAAATTCCATCGCCAAAAGTTTCTTGATCAGTAAATCTCACAAAAGAAATATTATCATAAGAATACATTGCTTTTGTTACATCTGTATTTGTAAAACGCAGACTAATTTGTTTATCCTTTACATTTTTCATTCTGAAATAAAACCAGCGAGAACTTCCACCGTCGATTCCTTCATCGGCTTTTGTTGTGATGTAAAAATTCACATCATCAGATGTTTGAATCTCTGCTAAATTTCCGCTTTCAAAATCCGCATCATAAGTTATTTGTGAAAATAAGCTGATTGAAAAAAGTATGAAAATTAGAATAGTATATTTTGCCAAAATTTGGTCCAATGATTATTAAAATTTGTGATGTAATTTAAGTAATTCAAAATTACAATAACATTTTTTTAGATGATTTTTCTCAATTTGAAATAATTTTTGCAGAAATGTATGTAATTGTTTGAGTCAGATCACAATTTCCCCAATTGATTTTTCCCTTATTTGCATTAAATATTTTTAGGGGGAATTAATGGATAGCATTAGAGAAAATCAAACAAGTGAAGTTTATACAGAAACAATTGGGACAAATAATTCAGTGCAAAATATAAAAACATATTTAATTAACCCACTTTCTATGGGATTAGCCGGATTTACCGCATTTTTCAGTTTAATAGTTTTTACAAATTTGTTCAGCTATTTATTTGGAATGAGCGATAGTTTTTCTTTGGAAGTTAACGATGTAATTTTATCATTAACCGGATTTGTATTTGCAGCCGGTGCAAAATTTTTAGAATTTTTCTCAAAAGAAGATAATTAAGCTTTTAGTTTTTCGGTTCTATCGGCTATTTTCATTTTTTCGATTAAATCAAAAAGTTCACCTTCCATAATGGATGATAAATCATAAAGTGTTAATCCAATTCTGTGATCAGTAACTCTATTTTGAGGATAATTATAAGTCCTAATTTTCTCGCTTCTATCACCTTTTTTTACAACTGATTTTCTTTGTGCAGAAATTTCATCAGTCTGCTCCTGAAGTTTCAAATCATATAATCTGGTTTTCAAAACTTTTAAGGCTTTTTGTCGATTTTTTAATTGAGACCTTTCATCTTGACATTGAACAACTATTCCGGTTGGTAAATGAGTCATTCTAATTGCAGTTTCAACTTTATTAACATTTTGTCCGCCAGCTCCGCCGGATCTGTAAACATCAATTTTAACATCGCCCATATCAATTTCAACTTCAACATCTTCGGCTTCGGGCATTACAACAACTGAGGCAGCAGAAGTATGAACTCTACCGCTTCCCTCTGTTTGCGGAACTCTTTGAACTCTATGAACTCCGCTTTCAAATTTTAAATCGCCATAAATTTCATTTCCCGCTAAACTAAAAACTACTTCTTTAATTCCGTTCATTGTCGATTCATTCAAATCGATAATTTCAATTTTCCAGCCTTTCAATTCGGAAAAACGTGAATACATTCTAAACAAATCATTTGCAAAAATTCCCGCTTCATCTCCGCCGGTTCCGGCTCTAATTTCAACAATTACGTTTTTCGTATCATTCGGATCTTTAGGAATTAACAAAAGCTTAATTTCTTCTTCCAAATCAATTTTTTTCGATTCAAGTTCTTCAAGTTCCATTTCTGCAAGTTCGGTAATTTCACTTTCATCCGAAGATTCAATAATTTCTTTATTTCCTTCAATATCTTTTAAAAGTTTGGAATATTTATTATATGCGTCAACAATTTCAGTCAATTCACTTCGTTTCTTGCTTAATTCAATAACTTTTGCTTGGTTTGATAAAACAACCGGATCCATAAGTTCGTTGTGAATTTCATCAAATTTTTCTTTAATTTGCTTTAATTTCTCTAAATAATCCATCTAAATGCCTTAAAATTGAGCGGTAAATATACCAAGAATAGTTTGAAAAACTAAGTTGAATATTAAGTCAGACTTCTAAGTTGTTGTAAAATTCTTAACTGAGTATCAAAATTTGGAATTTCCGAATCTGAATTATCGATATGTTTTTCGTTAAATTTTTCCAATAAATAATTAACTGAAGAAAACATATTTTCATTTCGAAAAGCAAAATCTTTTAAATAATGAATTAATTTCAGAGTTTTAAATCCATCCATCCAATTTTTAATATTTTGATTTAATTGCTTTTGTGTTTTAGAATTTTTTATAATATTTGTCCAATTTTCTTCAAAATTCTGCGAAATCAGAAAATTATATAATTCAACATTAATTGATTTTGCATCATTTAAAATTATTTTTGATTTTGAAATTACATTTGAGCTACTTAAAATTAACAGCCAATCTTTCAAAATTTCAAATGATTTAGGAGAATAAACCAAATACTCATTTTGTTGTTTACTTAAAAATCTTCTAATTCTCGGACCAGTTCCAAATGGAACGCGCCAAGAAATTCTTGAAGATGGATAAACTGTTGCATTGGCAACTTTTTTAATTTCGGTCAATTTTGCAACTTTTTGAAGAAAATAAAAATCTTCACCGGCTTTTTTCTTATTCATCCCGCCGACTTTTACATAAATTTCCGGATCAACTGCAAAAGTTGAACCGATAGTATGCAAAGTAAATGTAGAATTTGCATATTTTAATCCAAGGATATAATATCTTATAAATATTTCATAGTTAATAATTGCTAAATTTTGTTCAATATTTTCAGAAAGTTGATGTTGAAAATTTATAACCGCGGCATCTAAATTATTTTTATTAAATGATTTTTCAATTTCCTCAATATAATTTTCCGAAACTAAACAATCTGCATCTAACGAAATTAAAATTTTCTTAGTATTATTAGAATTATCAAAACATTTTAAAGCTAAATCCATTCCAATTTTTCTTGCAAATCCGGCACCGGCATCTTTTTCAGTTAATTCATTTCCGTTTGTAGAGCAGTCAATATATCCAAATTTTAATTTTTGATCAAAACCGTAAATTATTTTCTTTAGAAATTCAATTGAATTTTGATTATTAATTTTTATTTCATCAGAATCATCTTGCCTATTATTAATTACAAACAGAGCTAAGGTCTTGTTTATATTTTCTAAATTATTTGAGAGAAGTGAATTAACAAGTTTAATAATATTTTCAAATTCTGAAATTGCGGGAATTACAATAATATTCGAAAATCTTTCTTTTTCATTTTTCTGAATAATTTTCCAATTAGTTTGATTTTGCTTGGAGAGATATTTATCTACGTTTTTATTAATTGACATCGTAACTTATTTAATAAAGTTTGAAATTAAATTTTCAGCTTTTCCAATTTCATCATTTTTCAACCAATTAATTACAATTCCTTCTTTTTCCATTTTCCTAAACCAAGTCATTTGACGTTTTGAAAATTGAATAATGGCGCTAGCTAATTTTTGATACATATCGTTATAGTTTAATTCTCCGATTAAATATTGACTTACAAATTTATATTCCAATCCGAAAAATCTTAATTTTTCGTGTGAAATTCCTTTAATTAACAAATTTTCAACTTCTTCAATCATTCCGGTTTTTAATCTAATTTTTAATCTTTCTCTAATTCTTTGTTTATGAATTTCTCTATCTTCATAAATTCCTAAAATTAAAAACTCTAGATTTTCATCCGGAAGCTCTTTTTCTTCATTTTTTTCAGCGATTAAAATTGCAGAAATAATTCTTCCTTTTTCGGTTAAATCTGTTTTATTATGCAATTTGGGTTTTAAATCTTTCAATATTTCAATTAGTTTTTCTTCTGAAAAATTATTTAAGACCTTGTATCTTTCAGAATTAAAATCAACTTTGGGAAGCGAATATTTTTGAATTACCGAACTTAGGTAAAGTCCTGTTCCGCCGACTAAAAATGGTAATTTTTGATTTGTATAAATTTCTTGAAGTGATGAATAAAATAATTTTTGAAAAATGTATAAATTAAATTCACAATGAGGTTTTACAACATCAATTAGATGAGAGTTTATTGTAACATTTTGAAAAGTGTAGTCTTCTAAATCTTTGCCGGTTCCAATATCCATTCCAATATAAACTTGTCTGGAATCTGCGGATATTATTTCTCCGTTAAAATGATGAGCTAATTTTACGGCAAATTGAGTTTTACCAACAGCTGTTGGTCCAAGTATTACAATTACTTTTTTTGATTTCTTCACATAACAAAATTAGTGAATAGGCAGACTAATAATAACATTAGTTCCAACATTTTTTTCACTTTTTATTGTTATGCTTCCTTCGTGATCTTCAATTATTTTTTGACTAATTGATAATCCCAAACCGGAATTATTTAATTTATTTTTTGACCAAAGCGGTTCAAAAACATGTTTTAAATCTGCATTACTAATTCCAATTCCGCGATCTTCAAAATTAATTTCTATTCTATCACCTTTTCGCTCAGTTGTAACAAATACATTTCCGCCTTCGGGTAATGCTTCGCAAGAGTTTTTAATTATATTAAAATAACATTGATAAAATTCTTTTTTGTCAACAAAAACGTTAACATCTTCTCCCAAACTATACTCAACTTTACAATTTTTTGATCGTGCAAAATTATGAATTTCAATTGCAAATTCATGTAAAGTATCATTTAAGTTAATTGGCTGCCTTCTTAAAATTGTTGTTCCTTCAGTATAATCTGATGCAGCAACAACTTGACTTGAAACTTGGTTTAATTGTTCTAACATTAAATTTACAATTTGCTTTACATCCATTGGCAAATCTTTTTTCTGCAAATGTTCTGCATATCTTTTGCTAACGAGAATAGGTTTTTTCAAATCATATGAAATAAAATTACCCATTTTTCCCAAAGATTTGCTTCTTTCTGTTTTTACAAGCTGATCAACCAAAGCTGCGTTTTCAAGCGCAAACGCAACATTTAATGATATTGCATTAAGAAACATTTTTTCTTGATTTGAAAATTGACCTTTTATACTATTTAGTAATTGTAAAACTCCAACTATTTTTTCTTGCTTATCTTTTATTGGGAAAACTAACATATTTTTTGTGTTGTATCCGGTAATATCATCAAAACTTCGCTCAAATCTTTCATCAATTTTTGTATCATGAATATTTAAAACTTCTCCGGTTTTTGCACAATATCCGGCAAGACCTTCGCCAATTTTTAATCTAATTTCTTCAATTTCATCTGCAATTAAAACTTTTGACCAAATTTCTTGTTTTTCATCATCAACAAGATAAAGAGTTCCTCTATCTGCATTTGTTAAATTTACGGCAACGTCAACAATATTTTTCAAAACATCGTCTTGTTTTACATTAGCATTAACTAATTGTAATGCTTTCACAATCATTTCAAATTGTTCAGCAGTCATAAATTCTTTTTCGGTTTTTATGTCAATTGTTTCCATTGGCTTCTCTTTTCTTTTAGAATTCTGATTTAACTTAAAACTTTTATTATTATTATCGGAAGTTTCTTTGTGATTTACAACACCTACATCATTTTTTTCATCAAATTCCGAATAATTATCCATTATTACTTTTTCTTGCTGATTTATTGAATTTATAATTTCATCTATGTTATTTTGGTTTACAAAATCCTCTAAAAATTCAGAATCTACTTCTTCATCATCATCTAAATCACTATTTAAAAATTGGGTAAATTGCGGAGTGAAATCCGTTTCAAACTCATTTTCCTCAATATTTGCGGCAATTTTTTCATCTTGTTTAATTAAATATTGAATTTCATCTTTTGTTAATTCAATTAAATAAGAATCCGTGAGCGAAACAGTTGTTGAACATCTATTAAGATTTTTCAATAATTCTTTTGCGCCAAAAAATTCATTATCCGCATAAATAACAGATTTTGATTTTGAATTATTTTTCTTTTTAAGAAGATTAATTTCACCGTTTACTACTAAAAAAATAGAATTTGCAGAATCACCTTCACGGTATAAAATTTCTCCTCCATTAATTGAATGAAGTTTTCCGTTAATTTTTTCTAAGTTCAATCTGGAAATATCTGCATTTTTGAGTAAATTATTGTTGCGTAAAGCTGATATTGATTCTTGGTCCATTTTAAACCCAATTTTATCTATTGATATGACTGAAATTAATGAATATAATTGTGCTGTCAAGCACTTTTTGGCAAATGATGTATCAATTTACAACTTGATGAAAAAGTATAAGCCGATTTATCTTAAAAAGAGGCGGAATTATTTCATTCAACTTTGCAATTCTATTGTTGGTCAACAGCTTTCCGTAAAATCTGCAAGTGCAATTAGAGGAAGATTTTTAAAATATTTCAATAATTTTCCAACTCCGGAATTAGTGAATGAAACGGATTTTCAAGTTTTGAGATCACTTGGTTTATCAAATGCAAAAGCGAAATATGTAAAGGATTTGGCAAATCAAATAATTGAAAAGAAAGTCAATCTTTCAAAAATCGGCTCAAAAACAAATGATGAAATTATTAGTGAATTAACAAAAGTAAAAGGAATTGGAACTTGGACAGTTCACATGTTTTTAATGTTTGTTTTGGGAAGAAAAGATATTTTACCAACAGGTGATCTTGGCATAAAAAAAGCAATTATGTTAAATTACAATCTTAAAAATTTACCTATTGGTGAAGAAATTACTAAACTTGCGAAAAAGAAAAATTGGAATCCTTATAATACTTATGCGTGCATGTATTTGTGGAAATCAATAGATGGGGAATGAATCTTTTTTATGATCGATACATCAAATAACGTTACAGAAGAGCAATTAATTGAAAGTGCAATAAAAGGTGATAGAAATGCTCTTGCTCTATTAGTAAAAAATAATGAGCAGACCGTTTACAATTTTGCATTTAAAATTTGCAGAAACAAAGAACGTGCAGAACACACAATGCAGGAAACGTTCTTAAGCATGATTAAATCTTTAAACCAATTTTCCGGAAATTCTAAATTATCAACTTGGTTATATACAATTGTAAGCAATCATTGTTTGATGCTTGCGAGATCACAAAAAAAATATGATTATGTTAATTTAGAAAATGAAGACGGATTAATTGAAGATAAAAATATTGCCGATTGGAAATTTTCTCCGGAAAAATTAACAGAAAATTCTGAGTTAAAAAAATTGCTTGATGATGCTGTTGAAAAACTTCCTCCGGAATATAGAGTTGTATTTATGTTAAGAGATGTTGAGGGTTTATCTACAAGCGAAACAAGTGAAATTGTAAATTTATCGGTTCCGGCAATTAAATCTCGTTTGCATAGAGCGAGAGCTTTTTTAAGAAATGAACTAAACAAAACTTTACATATATGAAAAATCAAAATGTTTCTTGCAAAGAAGTTATGAGTCACATTTGTGATAGTTTAGGCGAAGATTTAAATTCACCTAAATGTGTAAATATTAAAGATCATTTAGAAAATTGTCCGAGTTGTCAAAAATATTTTGATTCGGTTGAATCAACAATCAGCTTTTACAAAAAATATAATGTTGAACTTGATAATGAAGGACACAATAGATTATTATCAGTTTTAGGATTAAAGGAAAAAAATGGATAACACACATTTCTATGAAACAATTGTAACTTGGACTGAAGGTAGAAAAGGAATTTTAAGTGAACCAACTTTGCATGATATTGAAGTTGCAACTCCGCCGCAATTTACAAAAGGAGTTCCGAATATTTGGTCGCCCGAACATTTATTTGTTGCATCAGTAAATATTTGTTTAATGACAACTTTTTTGGCAATTGCAGAAAATTCAAAATTAGAATTTGCAAGTTTTACAAGTAAAGCAAAAGGAAAATTAGAAAAAGTTGAAAACGGATTTATGATTACCGGAATTGAATTATTTCCGGAAATAAATGTTATTGCAGAAAAAGATTTAGAAAGAGCAGAAAGAATTGTTCAAAAAGCTGAACAGCATTGCTTAATATCAAATTCTATAAAATCCGAAATTAAACTTTTCCCAAAAATAAATTTAAATATTTAAAATGTAGCCTCAAGCTTCAGCTTGAGGAAAAAAAGTAGTTTTCTAAAAAATTGAGTTTAAAAATAAAGATGCATCTTTTAAAAAGATGGCATCTTTTTTATTTATGTAAAAAATCGTTAAAATTTAATATTTATATCCTTTCGCTTCATCTTCGTAAGTTTCAACTCCCAAACCATTTGCAATTCTTGAAACAAAATTAAAGTAACTCACAATCAAATTTATATTCAAAATATCTTCATCACTTAAATCGTGAATCCTTAAATTCTGAACATCATATTCATTTACTAAACCCGGAGTAACTGTTAATTTTTCTGCATAATTTAAAATTGCGTGAATGCGAATTGGAAATTCAATTGATTTATAATCACTAATTAGCATATTAATTTTGGCTTCATCATCCCAAAAACTTTTTAATGCTTCCGCATGATGATGAATACAATAACTACAATTATTCAAAGATGAAACCACAACGGCAATTAATTCTTTTTCTTCGCGGGAAATTTTTGATTCATTATACATAATCGATAAATACAAATCAAGATGATGCTTCATCGTATTTGCATCCAAACTATGAATTTTCATAATGTTAGAAACCTTTCCGCGCGCATTTAATAATTCATCGTAAACTTCCATTAATTTTCCGTCCGCATCTTTTTCGTTTATTTGTTTTATCCAAGACATTTTATATTTCCTCAAAATTCTAAAATTGATTAAATGCTTATTTTTATTAGCCGTGAATACAAATTAAGTTTTACTAAAATTTTATTCAACAAGTTTATTTTATAAATTTTAAACAACAATAAAAAATAGTAAAATGAAAAACACCTTTTATTCAAATTTTGATTTTGAAAGAATTAAAAAAAGTGATCGCCAAGATTATCGCTCGCCGTTTCAAATTGATAGAGACAGAATTATTCATTCGTCGGAATTCAGACGTTTGCAAGGAAAAACCCAAGTTTTTCTTCCCGGCGAATATGATTATTACCGAACTCGTTTAACTCACTCAATTGAAGTTGCACAAATCGGAAGATCAATTTGTAATTTTTTAACTCATTCGCATAAAAATATTTTTTCTGAAAATTTTTATATTGATTCTGATTTGGTTGAATCCGCTTGCTTAACTCACGATTTAGGTCATCCTCCTTTTGGTCATGCGGGAGAAAGAACTTTACATAAATTGATGAAAGATTACGGCGGATTTGAAGGCAATGCTCAAACTTTAAGATTAATTACAGAAATTTTCTACAAGAATGAAAATGATAGAAGGGGAATGAATCCCACGCGAGCTTTTATTGACAGCATTTTAAAATATAAAAGTTTGTACGGAGATTTAGAAAATCCGGAAAATCATTTTATTTATGATTATCAAAAAGAGTTTTTGGATTTTACGTTTGATATTTCTTCCCAAAATCATACTCTTAATTTTAATCCCGGCGATGAAATTAATTCTTTCCAAAGTATTGAATGTCAAATTATGGATTGGGCTGATGACACAGCTTACGCAATTAACGATTTGGTAGATAGCATTTCCGGCGGATTTATTAATATTTATAAACTTCATCATTGGAAAGAAAACAATTTAAATTCTTTATCAGAATTGCAAAAAAAATTTATTGATGAAATAATAGAGTGGATTAAAAACGATAAATACAAACAAAAATTTGGTTCTCAAATCGGCGATTTTATTAACGCAAGCAAATTGGAAAAATCAGATTCGGATTTTTCTAAATTAACTAATCGTTATAAATTTAATTTAATCATAGAAAATGAATTTCAAGAAAAAGTAAATCTATATAAAAGAATTGCGGTTGAATTAGTTTTTAAATCTGCACAAATTCACCAAATGGAATTTAAAGGTGATAAAATGTTAACAAACATTTTTAAAGCGCTGGAAGAAAATTATATAACTTCAATTCAGTCAATGCGACTTTTACCGGAATTTACAGATAATATAATTAGAATTGAAAAAGATCCAAATGTTAGAGCCAGATTAGTTTGCGATTATATGTCGGGAATGACCGATTCTTTTGCGATTAGAAATTTTAAACGTCTTTTCGATTCTGATTACAGCTCAATAAATGATATTGTATGATTTTTATTGACAAAACATAAAATATCCATTTTAATAGACGATAATACTTAAAAAAAGTGATGAAATGATCGGAAGAATTTTTTCAATATTATTTTATACAATTTTTATAATTGCAATTGTTGTTGTTGCCGCAAGATATACTTTTTCCGTATCATATCTTCCGTTAAAGATTCATTCCAAATATTACAAAACTTCAAATCTTGCCGTTGAAGGTTATGATATGGTTTTTTATTTCAAAGAAAAAGATGCCTACAAGGGAAATGATATGTTCTATATAAATTGGGATGATTTCAACTGGCTATTTAAATCTTCAACAAACTCAAATCTTTTTAAAGCAAGACCGGAAAGATATGCTCCACAATTCGGCGGATATTGCAGTTACTTGGTTACTAAAAATATTGCTTATCCTTGCGATCCGAAAATTTTCCATGTATATAAAGGAAAATTATATTTGTTTTCTAGCGAATCAAAAAAAGAAGCATTTATTTCTGATATTGATAATCAAATTGATAAAGCTTCTTTAAATTGGAATAAATAATTTATCTTTCTGCCAAAATTAATTTTACTTCTTCAAGATTTCCATTTCTATCAATTGTTAAAGTTACTTCATCACCGGGTTGATGTTCTTTTAATAAATCAGAATATTCTTTTAAATTCTTGCAATCTTTCCCATTTACTTTTTTAATAATATCACCAACAAATAATCCTGCTTTAGCTCCGGGAGAATTTTCAGAAATTGCCGCAACTTTTACACCTTCTCCGGTATAAGCAAAATCCGGCATTGTTCCCGTTGAAACTTTTCTTCCTTCTTTTATTTTTTCATTTTCGTTTTTTGTTTCACCCGACACGTCGGGCAAGCTTTTCACATTTGACTTTTCACCAATAAAATTCATAGCATCTTCTCTATCTGCCAAATAAACCAAAGTTTCTCTTGCAACGGTAATTACTTTTACCAAACCATCAGCATCAATTTTTTCAATTTTATCACTTGGTTTATGATAATCTTCATTTGGTCCGCTGAAAAATTGAACTGCGGGAATTCCATTTTCTATAAACGCAACTTGATCGCTCGCATCCAATTCTTGCGTAATCAATTCGGAACCAATACCGGTTGTGTATTCAGTTCCCATAAAAATAAATTTCCATTCGCGAGCAGTATTTCCATTCAGAATCATAATTTTCTTACTGTGCAATCTTCCAACTGTATCAAAATTTAAATTTGCAAAAATTTTATCGGAAGGAAATTTCTTATAATTTTCTACTAAATATTTTGATCCGACTAATCCGGCTTCTTCTCCGCTAAATGCAATAAAAATAATTGTTCGCGCCGGTTTTAAAGATTTGCCCAAAACTTCTGCCAATTCTAACAAAACAGAAACTCCACTTGCGTTATCATCAGCTCCATTATGAATTTGTCCTTCGTTGCCTTTTCTAACATCGGGCCAACCTAAACCTAAATGATCATAGTGCGCAGAAATAACAACTGCTTCTTTTAAATTTTGATTTGTTCCGGGAATAATTCCTATTACATTTTTAATTTGCAAATTTCCTTTTCCATGAAATGCTTTTTCAAATGTTTGAAAATAACTTCCATCATCGCTTCCGGGCAAGAGTCCGAATTCTTTAAATTTCTCTGAAATATAATTTGCTGCATTTTCTAATTCTGTGCTTCCTAATTCTCTTCCTTTCATTTCATCGGAAGCGAGAAACGAAATATGTTCCATCATTCTTTTTGATGAAAAAACGGGAGCTAATTCCGCTAAAGCTTTTCTTGGTTTCGTTTTAAATTCCGGACTTTTTACTTTTTGATTCAAAACTTTTAATAAAGGCGAATTAATAACCGGCCATTGACCTTTATCAATATTGGTCGGTTCGTTTCCTTCAAAAGTTAAACAACTATATTTTCCGTAATGTGGAAGTTTTCTTACCAGACCGGAATCTGCTTTTTCATTTCCGATTGATAAATAAACAATTGCATTATTAATATTTTCTGGATTTTTTATTGATGCAATAAAACTATTATTATTTTTCGAATGTGATTTAGACTCGAATTTTATTGAGTCCTTTGCAATTGCTGAATTAAATTGCATTAATGAATTATTAACAATTGACTGAAATTTATTTTCTCCCAAAATCCAAACAGCTTTATCTGAAGGAATTTTTTCAATTTCGTTTTCATTAATTACTTCAAACTTTTCTTCATTTCCCTTTATCCACTGAATTACAAAATTTTGATAAGTCTTAAGATTTTTATCATTTTCATTTGGTAAAATCATTAATGTTTTCTCAGCACCAAAAGCTGTGGATAATGCCGCTGGAATTTCATTCGGGTCCAAAATTCGAAAAACATCAAATTGAGGATCGACCAATATTTTCAATGGTTCGGACGTAAGTGTTAAAGATATTTTTCCTTCTTTGTCATTCAATTCGCAATTTTCAATTTCTATTCCATTTTGTGTAATTATAGCAACCGGAATATTAATTTTAAAATATTCACCATCTTGAATTTGCTTTAAATTGAAATTCAAATTAAACACATTTCCAAATTGTTCAACTTTTACATTTTCTAAATTTAATTTTGGAGCTCCGGTTTTTTCAATCCATTGCGTAAAAAACCATTTTAAATCTTTTCCGGTTGTTTCCTCAAATGCCAATCTAATATCATCGAAAGAAGCTTTTTTAAATTTGTTATTTCTGTTAAAAACTTGGAATGACTTTGTAAAATTTTCATCACCAACTAAATTTCTTAACATGTGAAAAACCATTAGTGACTTTCCATAACCAATTGCTTCGCTTGCGGCATCGTGTCGGGAGAAAAATTTATTAAGCGGAAAATCATTGTTTGATTTTACATAATCAGAATATTTTTGCAAAGTTGATCTTCTATATTCTTCGGCTTGTCCGCGCTGTTCTTTAATCAAATGATCTGCCATGTAAGCAGTCAAACCTTCGCACCAATTTCCTTTTTCAAAATCGACATAAACACTATTTCCCCAATAATTATGCAAAAGTTCGTGCGGATATGATGAATGCAAAATGAACGGAAAGCGAATTATTTTTTCTCCAAGTAAAGTAAATGAAGGCATTCCATATCCGGTTTCCCAAAAGTTTTCTACGAGTGCAAATTTTGTGTATGGAAATGGTCCAATTAATTGTCGATACATTTCCAAATACTGAGCTGTTGTTTCCAAATATTTATTTGCAATGCTTTCATCGGGAGTTCGCATAAATGCAAATGCATCAACGGATCCGGTTGAATATTTATATTCATTAAATTTTGCGGCAACTAAAAATATTTCTTCTTGCGGAGTTGGCGAATCCCAAATATCTATATGAAAATTATTTTCAACTTTATCTTCAATTCGTTTACCTTGACTTACGGTTTTCCATTCTTTTGGTAATTCGGTGGTTAATTCAAAATTTACAAATTCATTTTTTATTGTTGGAATCCAATAAGTTGAACCAGCTAAATAAATTCCTAAATCGCTAATAATTCCGGGCGATTCACTAAATCCGCGTTGGTAATTTTCTTCACTTTGTTTAATTGGTGATTCTATTTTGCCGGAGTATTCAACGGTGAAAATCAAATCCGTATTTTTTTCAAAATCAGAAATTATATATTTGTTAACTTTTAATGTTGATTCGAATTCTGCGTCATCTCTATCCATTCCGATATCTTGTAAAGATGCTGATTTTTCTATCAATGAAATTTTTGCATTATTTGATATTAATTTCAAATCCAAATTTTCGTTCAGACTAAATTCAATATCATTCTGCAATAGAGTTTTGTTAATTGTTATTTCGTCTAAAACTTTTATTTGAGATGATGTTGGAATTATTTTCACATTTAATTTATGATGAACTTTTGCCTCTTGTGAAAAGAGAGAAAAGGATAGAAATAACAAAACAATAAAGATTTTTTTAATATTCATTTTTTCTCCAAAAGTATAAAATAAAGATAGCACTCGGATTTAACGGATAAAACAGATTCAAACAGATTTAAAAGATTTATATTTATTTTCAAATATCATTCTTTTGAAAAACGGTTCTTTGCCAAAATTTAATACAAATCCTATTTCGATCGAAGTTGCTTTCAAATAATTTATTAGTTGAGCTTCATGTTCTTTTATAATATTTTCTGCCGATTTTAATTCAAGAATTATTTTATCTTCAACAATTATATCCGCAAAATAATCACCTACATTTTGATTTTTATAATAAACATCAATTTTCTTTTGCGATTCACAATTTAATCCCAAGAGTTTTAATTCAATTAACATAGCTCTTTCATAAACTTTTTCTAAAAATCCAAAACCAAGATTATTATAAACATTATAAAATGCTTTAATTATTAAATCCGTAGTTTCTTTGTGAAGTAGATTCATTTTATCCGTTTTAAATCGGTTTAATCTGTTAAATCCGAGTGCTATTTATTTCACTATTATTTTTATTGGATTTTCAACTTTCAAATATTTTTTCACAACTTCATTTATATTTTCGACTTTCACATTTTTCAGAGATTCAATTGATTTTGAATCATAAAAAATATCATTGTGAAAATATTTTGAATGCGCCAAATAATAAGCCTGGTTTATACTTGATAACCTTCTAAACATTACTTTACCCAAGTACATATTTACCGATTTATCAATTTCGTCTTGAGTAATTTTTCCTAAATATTTTTCCGTAAAGAAATTTGATAATTGAGGAATAAGCTTTTCTACATTTTCGGGTCGTGTTCCTAAATTAATATTAAACATTGCTTTATCATTTTTAATTTCTACTCCGGCATTCATTCGGTAAGCCATTCCTTGTTTTTCGCGAACATCAAAAATTATTTTATCAGAAATTAACATTGATAAAACTTCCAAAGCGGGTTTATCATTTGGCTCAACATTTTTTTGAAATCCATAATAAATAAATGATTGTTCACCGCCAATATTTTCATCAACATTTATTGCTTCGGAAATTTTCTTAAATTCTTTTTCAAATGCTGAATTATTTATTGCACCATCCAATTTCGGTTTAGAAAATTCAGAAAAATATTTACTAATATTTTCCGGCAATTCTTTTGATACAACCGAAACAATAATGTTATTCGGATTAAAATAGTATTTCGTAAATTCCAACAAATTTTCATAAGTCAGTTCAGTTTTGCTTGGATTATATTTTTCTTCCGTGTACAAAATTTCATCAACTTTTTTCTCAAACATTTTTTGTGTTGGATTTCCGTGTCCCATCATTGCCGGCATTTTTGATTTTCCCGTAACTTTCGCAAATTCATCTTGAGTTGGAATGAAATTCAACATTTGATCATTCAAAAATTTTATTGCTTCTTCAATATTATCAGCCAAACCTTCAACTCTTATATATCCAAATTCCGGACTTAAATAAATATTGTCCATTGGAATAAACGGATTATCATTCACCGTAAATTCAAATCCAAATTTTAAACTTTGATTTAGAACTTCAGAATTTTTCATTCGCTGGCCAAAAATATCATGCAAAATCTTTGCAGCATCTTTTCCATATTTTTCTTCGTAAGCAGCTTTATTTTTTAACAAATAGTGAATTGCTAACAATCCGCTTCCGGGATTTTGTTTTGCAATAATTTCAGCACCGTTAGAATTTTCAAATAATATTGGAATCTGCAAATTATTTTGAACTTCTGAAATTGATTCAGAATTTGGATGTTGAATAATTACAATTGGATATTCATCAATTTTAAATTCATTAATTTCTTCCGCAGCTAAATTTATTCCTTCTCCCGAGTATGAATTTAGAATTGATTCAATTCCATATTGCGAAAGATGATCTGCATTATAAATTCCAAACATGTGCGGCTTTTCAATATTTTGTTGAAATGCAGTTTTGGCTTTTGTTTTTTCAGATTCAATAATTTCATCTGTTAGATTAAATTTAGTGGAATTTAAAAATGAAATTAAGGTGTCATTAATTGCATTAATATTTTTTTCCGAATTTAGAATTACGGTTGCTTGAAGATGATTTTTAATTTTGAACTCGCGAGTTTTAAATTCCAATCCTTCAATATCTCCTTTAAATAAATTATTTAAATTAGATTTTAAATTCTCGGTCTCGTTTTCCAGTAACAAATTTAACTCTTCAAAGAATTCTAAATTTTCCGGATTGGGTAAATTGAAAAACAATTGAAGCTGGGTTTTTTCACCTTTGTAAAATCTGTGAAATATTTTTTCATCATTTATAATAATTGGAATAATTTCATAACCGGAATTTAGTTCGGAATTTTTTACAGTATTAATTGTTCCCGGTTTTTGCTTTCCATAAATTTCATTTAAATTTTTCAGCATCTCATCCGAGTTAAAATTTCCCACAACGCTAATTATCATATTATTCGGCACATAATAATTCTTGTAAAAATTATAAACATCGTTTCTGTTCATGTTTTTTATAGTTTCGTAAGTCCCTAAAGTCGGCAAAGAAAGTGAATGACCTTTGTAAATAATTGATAAAATATTTCGCTCAATTTGCTCGCTTGAATTTCCAAGACTTTTTGCAATTTCTTCAAGAACAATTCCTTTTTCTTTTTCAAATTTATCTTCGGGAATTGTCGAATCGAACAACATTCCGGCTTGCAGTTTCATTCCTTCAATAATATTTTCGGTTGGTGTAACCATCATAAAATTTGTGTAATATTCTGAAGTATTTGCGTTATTGTATCCGCCTATTTTATCGGTTGCATCATATAATTCTTTTTGCGTTAAAGTTGTTGTTCCGTTAAATAATAAATGTTCAAGCATGTGACTCATTCCGCTTGTTGCAAAATTCTCATACGCCGAGCCGACTTTTACCAATGTATTTATTCCGGTCATTGGCAAAGATGGTTTTTCAATAAGCAAAACTTGAATGCCGTTATCAAGCTGATAAATTGAAACTCCGTTGGGAATTGGTGATATTTTTTCCTTTGCAAGAAAAATTGAATTGAATGAAATCAACAAAAAAATTGATAAAAAATTTAATCTATGTAAAAGAAATTTTCTCAACATTTGTTCCTCAAATGATAATTATTATATTTTAAAACTTAACAAAAGATAAAGTGTAATTCTATTCAAGAATATTTCATAAACTTTGTATAATTTGATTATGTGATTTATGAAATTTAATTTTCTGTAAACTTTCTCAAAAATTTAAATGAAACTAAAAATAATTCTTTATTTGTTTGTGATATTAGGAATTTTTACAATTTCTTGCGATGAAAAAAATGAAGTTGTTTTTGAACCGACAGCAACATTAATTTGGACCGGAGATTATGATATTGATGGATGCGGATTTTTTATTGAAATTGACAGCGTACTTTATAAACCGGAAAATGAAGGAATAATTCCTCCGGCTTTTAAAATCGAAAGAAATCTAAGTGTTACAATTCAATATATTGATTTGTTTTATGAGATTGAAACGGATTGCACTCTTGAAACATACCCGCCGAAAGCAAATGCAATAAAATTAACTTCAATGGATTTGAATGAGGAATTGAATTAGTTTAACTTCCCAACATTTGAATTGATGTAATTACCCAAACAATTTGTGCAATTATAAACCACGCAATTGCCGATAAAAAACTTATTAAAATACAAGTCTTCTTAACCGGCTTTTCCGGTTCTTTAATTTTTAATTGCTTACAAAAATATCTAATCGTAAAAACGAAAAAAGTCAAAATTATTAATTGAATTGAAATTAAAAAAATCCAATCGGAGTTTGATGCAAGATTGAGAAATGATGTAAATATTTTCATAATTTAAATTTTAATTGATATTAAAAATTTACTACAAACAATTTTATTATTTAATTTGATTTAATCAACAATGCTACATTTTCTATATGGAAAGTCTGCGGAAACATATCAACCGGTTGAATTTTTACAAGTTTATATTTTTCTTCACAAAGTAATTTTATATCTCTTGCCTGCGTTGAAGGATTACAGCTTACATAAACTATTTTTTGCGGTTCTAATTCCAAAATATCATTTACAGTTTTGGGATTCATTCCAGCTCTCGGCGGATCAACAATTATCACATCCGGTTTTGTTACTTTATTGTTACTCAAAAATGAAAGAAATGATTTATTCAAATCAACTTCAAAAGATTCTACGTTTTCAATTTTATTAATTTCGCAATTTATTTTGGCATCTTTTACCGCCGATCTAACAGATTCAAATCCGTATACTTTTTTAACTTTTTCCGAAATAAATATTGAAATTGTTCCTGCGCCGGAAAACAAATCATAAACAATTTCGTCACCTTTAAATTCTGCAAAATCTAAAGCAGTTTCATAAAGTTTTTCTGCTTGCAAAGTGTTCGTTTGGAAAAAAGAATTTGCACTTATTCTGAATTTAAATTTTCCAATTTTATCATGAATTAGTCCATTGCCAAAATAAACTTTTTCATAATCGCCAAATGCTGTTTGAGATTTTTTTAGATTTATATTATTTACTACAGTTGTTATGAATGGAAAATTACTTTTAAGTTCATCGGAATAATTTTTAATCAATTCATCATTTTCAGAAGATGTTACCAAATTTACCATAAACTGATTCAGCTTAAATGATTCACGCAAAACTAAATTTCGTAAAAAACCTTCATAATTAATTGTTGAAAATATTGGTGTGTTTTTTTGTTTAAAAAAATCTCTTGTAAAATTTAAAACTTTTGTTGCCTTTTCAGATTGCAAAAAACATTCTTCAATATTTATTACTTTACTAAACACTTTGGGAACGTGAAAACCAAGCGCGAATTCTTTATCATTTATTATTTCATTTTTTAAATCTTCATCGGTAAGCCATCTTTGCGGCGTAAAAGAAAATTCCATTTTATTTCTATAATGAAAAATATTTTCGCAACCTAAAATTGGAAGCATTTCAAATTCACTAAATCCGCCAAGCCGTTCAAAAATATCTTTAACTTGCTCATGTTTATACTTTAATTGAATTTCATAATTTAAATCTTGCTGTTTACATCCGCCGCAAACTCCGTAATGTTTACATTTGGGTTTAATTCTGTCAGAAGAAGATTTTATTACTTCAACAGTTTTAGCTTCGCCGTATGATTTTTTTAATTTTAAAATTCTTGCATTTACAACATCGCCGGGAAAAGAATTATGAACAAAAATTACATACTTTTTATCAACATCATTGCTAATATGATCAAGCTGGGCTTGGTTAATACGCGCAATGCCTTTTCCTTCAAACGCATAATTTTCAATTGTAAGTTCAACTATATCGTTTTTTTTCATTTCTTTTTCAAAATTAAAGTTTTGAATCCAATGAATTTATCAGCTCCTAATTTTAGAAATGCGTGACTTTCATGTTTCATCTGATTCAAAAACTTTTTGTGGTAGGATTTTTCATTTTCGTTTAAATCTTTCATTTTAGATTTTGATAATTCGGCAACAACCGAATAAAATTCATTCAAACTTTTTGATAAATCTTTTGAATCGATTAATTCAAAATTCCGTTCTAAATAATATTTTTCCAAATCTTCAATTTTTATCGGATCAATATCAGAAGTTTCAAAAATATCTTTCACAAAAGTTGGAACTTCATTTTGAAGTTTTACAATTTCACCAATGCAGAAAATTCCATCGGGTTTTAAAATTCGTTTAATTTCTTTAACAATATTTTTTCTGTTTGAATTTGAAATTGTTGCTTGTGCATAAACCAAATCAAATTGATCTTCAATAAAATCGGTATGTTCAAACGACATTATTTTTGCATTTACATTTTTTTCTTTATCCAAAACTAATTTTGTATTTATCAAAGATTCGTAATCTTCAACAATTAATTCAATTTTATTTGAATTTTTGGAAGTAATTAAATTTGCAATTTCACCGGAATTTGAGCCGATAACTAAAATTTTAGAATCGTTAAATTTTATTTTTGACTTCAGAAAATTTATCTGTTGCCTTAATCCGGGCAATAATATTTTAATTTGAGATTTCATTGTGTAAAGATAAGAAGAATTATTTGGGGATGCAGTTTTTAGGAAATAAATCAGTTGAAGGGAAGATAAGTTTTTCTTTCAAGATCAGCTAAAGCCAAATTATAATCAATAAGAGCGCTCAAACTATTATTTTTTGCTTCTGTTAATCTGATTTGCATTTGGGCTAAATCAAAACTTGAAATTGTGCCGGATCTAAATCTTTCCAAAGAAATGTTATAACTTTTTTCTGCAATTTCAACGGATTTACTTAAAACTTCAACTCTTGCTTTTGCAGAATTTAATCTATTGATTGCAGAAATTACATCATTTCTGATTGTCTTTTTTAAATTTTCATAAACAAGCTGATTAATTTTATAATTAGCTTCTGCAGATTCGACTTGTTTATTATTTTGTCCCCAATCCCAAATTGGAATTGATAGATTTAATCCAACATTTATATCATCTAACAAATCCGCATACAAACTTGAAAATTTTTCATCATTTTTGCTTAATCCATATCTGGCAATTAAATCAGCTTTTATTTGTCTTCGCGAATCAATTTCTTCGACATTTAATTTTGATAAATAAATTTCACTTTGCTGATTTAGTAAATCCGGTCTTTTATTTAGTGCACTTTCAATAGCTTTTTCTTCATCAACAATAATTGGAGAATATTCTATATTGGAAATTATTTCAATATTTTCATCAAGTTCCAAACCCAATAACAATTTAAAATTACTTAAATCTTCTTCATATGATCTTTGAGAATTTAGCAATTCATTTTTACTCGATGCTAAGTCAACTTCTAATTGTAAAGCTTCAACTTCTGCAATAAGTCCCGCAACTAATTTATTTTTGGCAGTTAAAAATGATTCTTCATTTTGTTTAACTTTTTCTTCCAGAATTTTTACATTTTCTTTTATTTTATACAAATTGTAGAATGCTGATTTTACGTTGTAAATTATATTTTGTTCGGCTTCATCAAAATTTCTTTTAGAATTTTCTAAATTAATTTCGGCTCTTTCTAAATTTGCTTGCTGTGTATTAAATGTAAAAAGCGGCTGTTGAAGTGAAATACTAAAATTTGTAAAATAATCTTTTGTGCTTTCCAAACCGGTTCCAAATTGGTCCCTTCCAAAAACTCTTCCGGTTAAATTTATGTTTCCGTTTGTAAAAATAACCGGCTGCGATAAACTTAATCTTCCTTCTAACCTAGTGCTTCCCAATTCGAAAAATTCTTCTTTACTCAAGAGCGGATTGAATTGGCTTGTTAAACTTTTTGAATAACTTGGAATATCAAATTCCAAATCCAACTGAGAAAATAATCCGGCTTTAAATGCTTCCAAACTTTTCTGCGATGCGGTGAGCGAGTAATTCGCATTTTGAATTCCAAAACTTTTCTGCAATGCAACATTAATTGATTTTTCCAAATCATAAATTTCTTGGGCAAAATAATTTTGAATTGATAAAAAAAATAAAATTGTAAGTAAATTTTTTTTCATATTATTCATATCTAAGAGATTCTATTGGATCTTTTTCTGCAGCTTTTTTTGCCGGATATAATCCAAATCCTACGCCAACAGCCATCGAAACGAAAAATGCAACAACAACTGAATATGGTGTAATTAAAGTACGCCAGCCGGCATATTTTGTAATTATAGATGTTAAAATAAATCCTATTATTGTTCCAATATTTCCACCAATTAAACTAATAATTAATGCTTCATACATAAATTGATAAAGAATATTAGTTTGTGTTGCCCCAACAGCTCTTCTAATTCCAATTTCTTTTGTTCGCTCTAAAATATTTGCAAGCATAATATTCATAATTCCAATACCGCCAACCAGTAAAGAAATTCCGGCAATTGCTCCCATTACAACATTAAAAATTGATTGTGTTTTTTGTTTTTGTTCAATAATAGCTTCGGGAATAATTATTTGAAAATCTTCAACACCGTAATGTTTTCTGAGCAAAATTCGTTTAATTAATGAAGCGGTTTCAAATATTTGATTATCTTCAAAAACTTTTATTGTTAATTGATCTATTGAAATTCTATCAACAGCGTTTGCCACATTGTTTCTGCTGTTTCTCTGGTTTTCTTCCGAAACTTTATTTTTCGGCATTTTATAAAACATAGTTGAAATTGGAATATAAATATCATCATTAAAATTTCTAATTTCTGATGAGGTTTCACCTCCGTCTTTTTTAGAAGAGATTACTCCGATTACCGTAAACCAACCATATCCTATTTTTATTTTTTTATTTATCGGATTTTCATAATTAAATAATTTATCTTTTATTCCGGCTCCTAAAACGCAAACATTTTTATAATTATCATTGTGATATTTATTGAAAAATTTTCCTTCACTTAATTTCGAATTAAATGTTAAATAGTAATTTGGAGTTGTTCCAATAATTTTAGTTTCTATAATTTTTGATTTATAACCGGCTTTCTCAGTATTTTCTCTTTGCACGGTAATTGATTTTATATATGGGCAAATCTGAAGAATTGCTTCGGAATCTTTAAGGGTTAATCCCGATGAGAAAAAAGCTTTTTTATTTTCTTCTTCTGTTATTGAATTTTTTTTAACAATAATATTATTAGAGCCAAGCAATTCAATTTGCTCTAAAGTTTCTTGTCGTGCTCCTTCACCAATTGAAACCATTGAAATTACTGAAGCAACTCCAAATATTATCCCGAGCATTGTAAGAAAAGTTCTAAGTTTGTTTGAATTTAATCCTTCTAGACTTATCCTTATTAAATCTTTCTTTTTCATAATTATTGAATAATAATAGATCGGAACGATTTTGACTTTGAAGGGGCAGACGGAGTTTCTGTTTTTTCCGGAGCTTCTGTTACCGAAGGATCATCTATTTCACTATTGGGATTTCTAAGTGCAACAAAATCTCCAATATTCAATCCTTCTTCAATAACGATAAAATCTTCGCTTTTTATTCCAATTTTTACTTCTGTTTCTTCAAAACCGGAGCCATTCTTTTTATAAACCAAAAATTTATTATCTTCATTAAATATTGCTTCATGAGGTACAAAAAATTTATTGGGAGTTTCATTAACAATTATTTGATTACTGGTTGTCATACCTGGCTTAAGAATTTCTGAAATACCATCAATATCAACATGAACATCAAAAACTTTAATATCCGAATCATAATTTTTATTCTTTCCTAATTTAGCAATGCTCGAAATTTTTCCAATAAAGATACTATCTTGAAATGCGTCAAGTTTTACAATAACTTTTTGACCAACACTTACTTTACTTACATCAACTTCATTAACATAGGTTTCGCTTTCCATTGCAGAAAGATCCGGCAAAGTTATAATTACTTGTCCGGGCCACGGCTGATCACCAATTTGAAATTTTTGCCCGTTGTTAGCCCAATTTTCTCCATACACTACTAAACCTTCCGCAGAAGCTGTTAAAGTTAGTTCATCCAAATCCTTTTGGGCTTTTTCTAAATCATTTCTTTTTTGCCTAACTTCAACATTCGTATTGTTGAGCTCAGATTGTTGAATTATTTTTTTCGATTCAAAATCCTTCTTTGATTGTTCATATTGCAATACATTTTTTTGATGCTGCAATTCCGCTTCTCTTTGTTTAGTTTGAGCTTCAAATTTCATTTGGGCTAAATTTAATTGAGATAATTCAAAACTTAGCTGTGAACCTTTTAATTGAGATTCAGTTTGAGCAATATCAGAAGCCTGATTTGCCAAAAGTTTTTCTTTATTTGATATTGCAATTTCAAGTTGAGCTTCTGCTTCTTTTAATTTTGTTACTGCTTCTGTTGGATCAAACTTCGCAACAACATCACCGGATTTTATATATGTACCTTCCGGAATTAGAAATACAATTTTTAAACTGCTTCTTACTCTTGGCGCGGATATTGAAATTGAATTTTTTGCTTTAATTTCTCCACTTTCCGTTACAGAAATTCTAAACACATCATTTTTAACTTTATATACTGGAATACTCTTTTCAGCCGTGGTTCTACCAAATAAAATAAAGTATGAAAAAATTATTAGTATAATAGCAATTAACGGAAGAGAGAAATTCTTTTTGAAAAATATAGGAAGTTTTGTATTGCTAACAAATTTAAGGTATTTGTTATTTATCTGATTTACTTTTTCAATAATTTTGGAAATAAATTTGAGGGTTTTACTTTCTTTATTATTCATGATTTATAAAAGTTATTTTCACAAATAATATTATTAAATATATTTTCTAAAATAAAGTCATTTTAATTTAAACTATATAAAATGATTTATCTAAAGAAAACTATTTTAATCAGATTTATTAATAATTGAAAAGTCTATTTTATAAACTTAAACTCAAATCTTCTATTTTTAGCTTTTCCTTCGTCTGTTAAATTGCTCGAAATCGGAAATCTTTCGCCAAAACCAATTGTATTAATTTTGGCTTCGCTAATCCCATTTTCTACTAAATATTTTTTTATTAATTCTGCTTTAGCTAATGATGTTTTTTTATTGTTTTCATCTTTTCCAACATCATCTGTGTGAGCATGAATTTCTAAAATTAATTCCTCGTGATTTCTAAGATAATTTCCAATTTCATTCAATTGAATTTTTGAATTATCAGAAAGATTACTCATTTCAAAATCATTGTTTAATTGCTCAATTGTAAAAGATATGTCATTCTTTAATGCGTTTTCAATTTTTTCTAAAATTTCTGAATTTTTTATTTCACCAATTGGTTTTTCAATTTCACTTTCTTTATCTGAAATTATTTCAGCTACATTTTCACTTTTCAGTACAATTGAATTTGTTAAATTGTTCGTTTCGTTACATCCTTTGCAGAAAATAAAACAAACAATTAAAATTAGCACTGCAAGTAAAAACCAAATCCATAATTTTCCGCAGCCGCCTTTTTTCTCTATAATCGTCTGGGGAATTTCTCCCGCTATTTTTTCAATTTTAGGTTGTTCAATTTTTTCTAACTTTATTTCCTCCGAAACTTTTTTTTGTTCAGATTTTAAATCTGCAACTAAATCTAATTCTTCAATTTTATTTTCAATAATGTTATCAACTTTATTTTCTGTAAATAGTTTTGCAGCAGAAAACCAAACTCCGTTGATTTCAGTTGCACCAATTCCAATAATTGAATTTTCACCACGCACCCATTCATAATCTTTTTCCATTTCATTTACAGAATTATAGTAACAGCTTCTTGCAATTTCTTGTTTGTTTCCGGCTATTAGACAAAAGAAATATTTGTTATCATTGGTTTGTGTTTTTAACCATCTTTCATCAAGAAGAGAATTTCTGTGGATGGAACTTATGCCGTTATTTCTGGCAATTTCAGAAGTGTAACTTTGTGATCTTAGATATGTTTTTCCATCGGAATTTAAAGCAAAATAAAATTTGTTGTTTTTTTCAAATTTGAAAAAATCGTTTTCACCTTTGTATTCTTCGCATAATAAATATTCATCAAAAGAACGCAGAGAATTCTGTGGAATTTCATTCTTTTCTTCCATTTTGGGGAATCTCTCTTAATTTTAAAAATATTGATTAATATCAAAAGCATGTTATTATCAAATAACAATTATCGCTTTTAATGAAAATCCCCCTAACTTTACTTTATTTATCTACAAATTAGTAATTAAAAGAATTATTAAATTTTTGCAAGAAGAATAAAGAAATTTTCCGATGCGAAGTTACAAAAATTCGGATAAAAAAGTATTACTTTAATAAGAAAATATATGACTTTTAAACGGACCTAACTCAATAAATAATCCTTCATTTATTACTTCTTCCGTTTTTCTAAAATATGTCTTATAGTTTAAGATATCTTTAAGTTTAAATTTTGTTGGATAATTATTTAAACTCATCTCAATTCTACATTGTGAAACAACTTTGGAAAAATTTATTACTACTAATCTTTTTCTTTCTTCAAGATTAATTTTCCAAGCAAGTATATTATTGTAAGTATTATTTGATACCCAAGATGGTATTGGATTTAGCAATTCCCAATTTCCATATTTAAAAACATCTGAAGATGTAATTCTCAAAAGTTTTTCGTAAAACTCTAATAAATTAGGATTCTCTTTTTCAATCGGCTCTCTGCCAAGTTGAACGGGTAGTTTGATTTTTTTTCCTTCAATTTGTCCGTCGTGAATAAAAGTCATTCCCGGTATTGTGTTTATTATTATTGCGGCAGCTTTCGATTTTTCAATTCCCAATAAAGTAATGGCTCTTTCTTCATCGTGATTTTCAATAAATCTAACAGACTTTTCTTGAAAATTTTTCTCAGCCATTAAATGTGCTTTTATTTCGCTCACATTTTCAACTCTTATTCTATCTAACAATCTTTTATCATAAGTAAAATCAAATCCTAATTTCTGAAGTTCCCATTCAAGATCCCAATAAGATTCACCAATAAAAATAAAATTATCATTCAACTGTTTTATTTCTTTAATGCAAATTTCCCAAAATTCATTTTTAGGTCTTTGATAATTTCTGTTTGATAAAACTCCGCTCCAAGTATTTTCAAATACATTATTCAACGAAAGCATTGCCATATCGCACCTAACTCCATCGCACAAATTCATAAGTTCTTTTAAAATATCAATCATATATCTTCTTGCATTTTCATCAAAATAATTAACTTGAATTGTGTCTTGCCAAGCTGGAAAAAATGGATCTCTTCCGTGAGCAAATATTTTTGAATTTTTTGATTTGAAAAATGTATATGAATTTCTTTGCAAAAAATCTTCGTTGGCAGATAAAAATAATTCGGGATTTTTTTCGATAAGTGAACTATGCGCGCTAAAATGATTTGAAACAAAATCAAGAATTAATTTAATTCCTAACGAATTTAAATAATTCTTCAATTCTATAATTTCTTCAGAAGTTCCAATTGATGGATTTATTTCATAACAATCAATTGAGTACGGCGAACCAATTACATCTTTTTCGCTCCAATCTTTTAGAGCTTTTCCGTAATCACCAACTAAACCGGGCTCAAAACAATATTCTTTTATTACGCTTTCATTTGTGCGCCAAACGCCCATAAGCCAAATATAATTGAAGCCTTTTAAATATAAATCATACCAATATTCTTGCGGAATATCTTTTAAAGTTGCTCTCTTTGTGCCGTCATCAAATCTCCTTAACCAAACTCTCGTGTTAATTTCATAAATATTTGATTTCTTATTCATTGTCTCAACTCTTAAAAAGTGAAGTTTTTTCTTTTCTTAATTCATCATTTTCTTTCATGATATTAATTACTTCGGGATCGTTTCCAAGATTTTCGATTTTCATATCATTTAACTTAATCTGCTCATCAATCTTAATCAATTGATATTTTTTAATTGTATCAATCGCAAATTTTAAAGGATCTTTTTCAACTTTTCCGCTGCTCGATTTTTCATCCCAATTACTGCTAATTTGATATTCGCCAAGTGTAATTGTAAGAACATAATTTTTAAGTTTTTCGTCATCAATTTTTTCAATAACATCTGCTAAATTAAAATTTCCTTTTATATATGAATCATATACAATTCCAGCAAGTTTTCTTAAAGAATTATTTGTAAAATCTTCGGGCTGAATTGCATCAAATATTTTTCCAATTATTTCTTCATTTCCATCGTAAAGTAAATGAATTAATTCTTTTTCCAGATTTACTAATTGTGTGTTGATTTCTGTTTTTATTACTGAATTCGGTTTTCCGGTTTTCGTTATTTTCTGATCACTTTGAAATTCATTCTTTTTATTTTGACTAAGAAATTTATTCAACTCCGATTCAATTAATTTTTCTCGTAAATTAAATTTTCTTGAAATTGAACGAATTAATAAACTTCGCTTTAATTCATCATTTACAAACGCAGCGGATTTAACCAATTCCCGTATGGCTTCCGCTTCGGTTGTAGGATTTTCAAACATTCCTTCCGCTTCGTATTGAGATGTTTGGAATTCCAAAAAGTTCTGTGCGGTTTTTAACAAATCTTCAAAACTCTCTTTTCCGTATTCTGTTATAAACGAATCCGGATCTTCGCCTTGCGGCAAACTTAACATTGAAACATCGAAATCTTGCTTAAGTAAAATTTCTATACTTCGCATTGAAGCTTTCAATCCGGCTGTATCTGCATCAAAAATTACTGTAACATTTTTTGTATAACGCGAAAGCAATTTTACTTGATCATCAGTTAGAGAAGTTCCCGAAGATGCAACAACATTTTTAATTCCGTTTTGGAACAAAGCAATCAAATCCATGTAACCTTCTACAAGAATTGCTTTATCCATTTTTCTAATTTCATCTTTTGAATGAAACAATCCATACAAACTTTTTCTTTTTAGATAAATTGTTGATTCGGGAGAATTTAAATATTTGGCAATATTTTCTTCACCTTGAAAAACTCTTCCGCCGAATGCAATCACTCTTCCGTTTGGAGAAAAAATTGGAAAAATAATTCTTCCTCTAAATTTATCGTAATATTTTCCGGCATCTTTTGAATCAATCAATCCTAAAAGTTTTGCATTATCTAAATTTATTTTATTCTCAATTGCATAATTCACAAAATGATCCCAGCCGTTTGGCGCAAATCCCAATCCAAAAGTTTTTTGCGTTTGCAATTTTATTTTTCTCAATTTAAAATAATCGCGGGCAATTTCTCCCATTTCCGAATTAAGTAAATTGTTGCTGAAATACTTTGCCGCAAAAACATTTATTTCATAAAGTTCTTCAAGTTCCGTTTGCTGTGAAGTAACTTGTTCTTCCTCAAAATTTAATTTTATTCCAACAGATTCCGCAATTTCTTGAACTGCTTCAATAAAGGAAATACTTTTGTAATCCATCAAAAATTTATAAACATTTCCGCCTGCGTGACATCCGAAGCAATGAAATATTTGTTTGTCTTCGCTAACTGTAAACGACGGAGTTTTTTCTTGATGAAACGGACAAAGTCCGATAAAATTTTTTCCTCTTTTTCTAAGCGCAACAAATGATGAAATTACATCAACAATATTTGCCGAGCTTCTTATTTCTTCTATAGTATTTTCGGGAATTCGCATATTTTAATTTCGAAGTTTAAAAATCAATTTTGGAAGTTTTGCACTAATAAAATAACATAAAATTATCTCAAATCTAAAATTGTTAATGTGCAATTGGATTTTTCAATTTATTATATTTAAAAATTACTTTTTGAAAGATATAAAATGAACGAAATTAAATATTGCAATTCGCTTACTAAATACAGCCGATTTGTAACTCGCGAAGTAAAAATTGGAGAAATTTCTTTAGGAAATGGAAATCCAATTCGTGTTCAATCGATGACAACAACAAATACGATGGATACAATTGCGACTGTTGAGCAATCGATAAGAATGACAAATGCTGGATGCGAATTAGTTAGAATTACGGCTCCAAGTATTAACGAAGCAAAAAACTTAAAAAATATTAAAGATGAATTACACAAACGAGGTTATAAAGTTCCGCTAATTGCCGATATACATTTTACGCCAAATGCCGCAGAAGAAGCCGCAAGAATTATTGAAAAAGTTAGAGTAAACCCCGGAAACTATATTGATAAAAAGAAGTTCCAGCAAATTGAATACACAGATTTAGAATACGAAGAAGAAATTGAAAGAATAAGAATTAAATTTTCCCCGCTTGTAAAAATTTGCAAAGAGTATGGAACCGCAATGCGCATAGGCACAAACCACGGTTCGCTTTCGGATAGAATTATGAGCAGATACGGAGATACTCCGCTTGGAATGGTTGAATCTGCGCTTGAGTTTTTAAGAATTTGCGAAGATTTAGATTATCACCAAATTGTACTTTCTATGAAAGCAAGCAATCCGCAAGTTATGGTTCAAGCTTACAGATTACTTGTGAACAAAATGATTTCTGAAAATATGAATTATCCTTTGCATCTTGGAGTTACGGAAGCCGGCGATGGCGAAGATGGAAGAATAAAATCTGCACTTGGAATTGGAGCTTTACTTGAAGATGGTTTGGGTGATACAATCAGAGTTTCATTAACCGAAGAACCGGAACATGAAATTCCCGTTGCGCTGGCTTTGGTTAACAGATATTCAAATAGAATTCCGCATAAAGAAATTCCGGGAATTATTAATCTTCCGTACGATCCGTTTAGTTATTTGAAAATCCCTTCATATCCAATAAATAATTTTGGTGATAAAAATTCTCCCCGAGTAATCGCAGAAATTTCCGATAAAGAAATTGTTAATAATGATTTGAAGAAACTCGGTTTAACTTATTTACCGGATTTGGATAAATGGAATATTGGCGATCAAGCTCCGGATTATATTTTTGCAGGTGATCAAAATGTAAATACAAATTTGCCGGAAAGTTTAGATATAATTCAAAATTATAATTCGTGGCTGAATAATTCTGATAATCATAAATTTCATCCATTATTTAAATTTGAGGAATTTTTATCTGCGTCAAAAAAATCAAACATTTTAAATTTTGTTGAAATAAATATTGAAGATGTTTTTGATGAAAAATTTGCTCAATTAAAAAATCAGAAAAATATTGTTTTTGTAATTACGACAAATAACAATCATGGATTAGCCGAGCAAAGAAGAATTTTTATCGAATTAACAAATTTGGGTTTTAATCAACCAACAATTATTAAACGGGAATATGATGTAAATAATTTTGAAAATTTAAGATTATTTGCTGCAACTGATTTGGGAAGTTTATTTATCGAAGGATTTGGCGATGGCGTTTGGCTTACAAATAACTCGGCTAAATTTTCATCTGAAGAAATTAACAGAACTTTGTTCGGAATTCTTCAAGCAGCAAGAGTTAGAATTTCTAAAACTGAATATATTGCTTGTCCCTCTTGCGGAAGAACACTTTTTGATTTGGTTGAAGTAACTAATAAAATCCGTGAAAGAACCGGACATTTAAAAGGTGTAAAAATTGGAATAATGGGATGCATTGTAAACGGTCCGGGAGAAATGGCTGATGCAGATTATGGTTATGTTGGTTCGGGTCCGGGAAAAATTACACTTTACAGAGGAAAGGAAGTTATTAAAAAAAGTATTTCCTCGGAAAAAGCAGTTGATGGTTTGATTGAATTAATTAAAGAAGATGGCATTTGGATTGAGCCGGTGGACATGTGAAATGTGAAACATCAAAGGTAAAAAGAAAAGCCCAACATAAAAATGTTGAGCCTTTAAAAAATTAACTTTTCTTTACTTCGGCCGCAACGTTTGGAGAAACTAAAAGTCGTCCGCAAGATTCACAAGTAAATAATCTATTGCTTGTTCTAATTTCAATTTGTCTTTGCGGAGGAACAACATTATGGCAGCCGGTGCAAGCGCCTCTGTTAATTGTCGCAACTGCTTTTCCACCTAATGCTTTTCTAATTCTTGTATAAGTATTGTAATCAGATTTTCTAACTTTTTCTGCAACTTCTTCTCTTTTAGAATTTAATTTTGTTTCTTCTCTTTCGTTTGCTTTTACAATTGTCTTTAATTCTTCTTCTTTAATTTTTACTTCGGCTAACAAATCTTTTAACTGCGGCTCTACTTCTTGAATTTCATTTTTCAATTTCTGAACTTTATTTTCAAGCTCGGTATTTTCAGATTCCAAAACTTTTATTTTTTCTTCGGAATGTTCAATTTCCTTTGTCAGCGCATCATACTCTTTATTATTGCGAACTTGATATAATTGAGTTTTAAACTTTTTCAAACTCGAATTCAATCTTTCAATTTCATTTTCATTTGATTTCATTACTTCCAAACCGGAATTCTTTTCATCTTCTTTCAAACTTACCGATTCTTTAATTGTTTGAATTTGCGAGTTCAAGGTATTGACTTCAATTGGTAAATCCCCCCTTAATTCTTGGAGAGTATCAAGTTCGTCGTCAATTAACTGAAGCTCAAAAAGTGTTGATAATCGATTAATCAATTTATTTAACTCCTTCTGTTATTAAAATACTTTACCGGATTTGTTGAACCGGAATATTTATAAATTTTTATGTTTTCAGATTTTTCCGAAATGAATTTTTCTAAATTTTTCTTTACTGCATTTAAAGAATGAATTTCTGTTTCGTAATGCCCCGAATCAATAAATAGAATTTTATTTTCCGCATCTTGAAATGAATGATATTTTATGTCTGCTGTTACAAATGCATCTGCTTTATTTTTTATTGCTGAGTTTAATAAATCAGATCCGCTGCCACCGCAAACTGCAACTTTATTTATTTTCTTATTTCCAAAATTTGAGTAACGTAAATTTTCTGATTTTAATTTTTCCGAAACGAAATTTAAAAATTCATCTTTGTTCAAACTTTTCTTCAGATTTCCGATTGCACCAAATCCATAATTTAAATTTTCATTTTTCAATTCATAAACATCAAACGCCGGTTCTTCATAAGGATGATATTGTTTTAAAGTATTAATTACTTTTTTCAAATTCCAAGAATCAACAATTACTTCAAATCTAACTTCATCAACTTTTTCAAACTTTTGCTTTTCACCAATTTTAGGATTTGTATTTTCACTTCCTAAAAAAGTTCCTTTTCCATTTAACTGAAAACTGCATTTCTCATATTCGCCAATAATTCCCGCACCAGCTTTAAACATTTCTTCAGAAACTTTTTCAATATTTTCTTGAGGAATAAATGCAATAATTTTATATTGATTGGAATTTTGGTTTTCCAAAAATTTTATGTTTTGTAATTCTAAAACTTTGGCAAGTTCAAAACTTACGCCGTCTTTTGTAAAATCTAAATTTGTGTGTGCAGAAAAAAGTGTGATATTATTTTTTATTAGCTTTTCAATAATTTGGGATTTAAGATCGGATGTTGTATCAATTTTTTTTAAAGGTTTGAATAAAAACGGATGATGTGTAAATATAAAATTGCAATTTTTCTTTAAGGCTTCGGTTAACGCATTTTCAGTCAGCTCCAAACAAAGAAAAATATTTTTCACTTTTTCTTTTGTAGATCCAATCTGTAAACCAACGTTATCTTTTTCCCAAGATATTGCGGGCGGCGCCCAATTTTCAATATGTTCTATAATATTTTGTGTTACCATATAAAAAAAATGCACTCCTAAAATTGGAAGTGCATTTTGATTTTTAATAGTTTAAGAAGTTTTTATACTCAAAAATTTCTTTTTTCTATATGTAATATAATATTGAAGTACTCTCATAATCTAAGTGAGTAAATATAGTATTTTTAAATTTCATTAACAAACCTATAACTAACAACAAAATTTAAATAAAACTATTTACTTAAGTTTTTTAATGATTCCTTTATAAGATTTTCTAAAGTTATTTGCGGATTTTGAGAAATAACATCACGAATAATTTTTTCTGCAACTTTTTGATTGTAACCTAAACCAACTAATGCGGCAATTGCATCATCTTTTACAGTAAAATTGAAATTATTTTTTTCAATATTTTGATCGGAAACTTTTTCAATTTTTTCGCGCAATTCTATTAACATTCGCTCGGCAGTTTTTCTTCCTATTCCGGGAATTGAAACCAATCGCGCTAAATTTTTTGAAATTATTGCATCTTTAAATTCATCTACGGAAATTCCCGATAAAATATTTTGCGCAAGCTTGGGACCAATTCCGTTTATGCTTATCAATGCTTCAAACAATTCTTTTTCGGAAATTGAATAAAATCCGTATAAAGTTAACGAATCTTCTTTAACTGCAAGATAAGTGAACAATGAAACTTTTTCTTCAGTTTCAGAAATTTTTTCAAATGTGTTGAGTGAAATATTGACTAAATATCCAACGTTATTTACATCCAACAAAATTTGAGTTGGTTTTCTCGAAATTATTTTTCCAGTTAAATATCCAATCATGTTAATTGTTTATTATTCTTTCGGGATTTTGTGAAATAAAATTTTTCCAACTTTTGCTTGATGAAACAAAGGAATTAATTTTTATAGAATGACAAACTGCCGCAGCAATTGCATCGGTTTCATCAAATTTAATTTTTTCTTTTTTTAAATTAGTTAAATTTTTAATCATGTATTGAACTTGTTCTTTTGATGCAGAACCATTTCCCACAACAGCTTTTTTAATTTCTCTCGGTGAATATTCAACAAAAGTTAAATTATTATTTGAAGCCGCAAGCATCGCAATTCCTCGGACGTAACCAATTTTCAAAACCGATTGTATGTTTTTATCATAGAATGCGGTTTCAATACAAAATACATCCGGGGAAAATTGTTTAATAAGATTATTAATTTCTTGAAAAATAAATTTTAATTTTTGCGGTAATTCTTCTTTGGGATTTGGTTTAATAACACCGGAATGTAAATATTCAATTTGAGTTTTGTTTGATTTTATAATCCCGAAACCAGTTAAAATAGTTCCGGGATCAACACCAAAAATTATCATTATAATTTGCTCTTAATCAATAAAATCAGCATTTGAATAAACATTTTGCACGTCGTCAAAATCTTCAATCATTTCAATAAGTTTCATTAATTTTTCTGCGGTTTCACCATTAACTTCAATAATATTTTTTGCTCTCCATTGTAAAGAAGCATTATCAATATTCAGATTTGCATCAATTATTGTTTTTCTAACATTTTCAAAATCTTCAACGGCTGTTGTAATTTCAAAATATTCTTCTTCCAATAAAATATTTTCGGCACCGGCTTCTAAAATTAATTCCATCAAATCATCTTCACTTTTACCTTGCTGCGGTAAAGAAATAATTCCTTTTCTTTCAAACATCCATGCAACCGAACCAGATTCACCAAGAGCTCCGCCGTATTTACTGAATAAATGTCTAATTTCTGCAACTGTTCTATTTTTATTATCCGTAACACTTTCAACTAAAACTGCAATTCCTCCGGGTCCGTATCCCTCATAAGTTAGCTCAAGATAATTTGCACCTTCAACTTCACCGGTGGCTTTTTTAATTGCTCTTTCAATATTATCCATTGGCATATTTGCTGCTTTTGCATTATCTACAACCAATCTTAATCTTGGATTTCCATCGGGATCGCCCCCGCCTTGTCTTGCGGCAACTGTAATTTCTTTTATAAGTTTTGTAAATATTTTTCCTCTTTTTGCATCAATTACAGCTTTTTTTCTTTTTGTAGTAGCCCACTTTGAGTGACCTGACATCGTTAATCTCCTTATAAAATATGTATTCTGTTATGTCTTTATTGTAATATCTTTTACTCTAATTTGCGGATATGTTCTTCCATCGCGTACGATTTTTTCTATTGTGAACACAATATCAACAAGATTATTATTATTTTCAAATTCACTTACAAATTTACCTAAATTAAATCCAATTGCATCAAACACTTTATCGGCACCGTTTTGGCAAAAAGTTGTTACAAAATGATTTGTTCCAACAATTCTTGGTGTTGCAATAATTTTTACATTTTCTGCTAAAAATACCGGTCTCATATTTCCAGGACCAAATGGAGCAAATTGTTCTAAAACTCTTAAAAATTTTGGCGTAATTTCACTTAATGAAATTTTTGCATCAATTTTTATTTCCGGAATTATATCTTCTTCATTTAAATTTTGGCTTAAGAATTTATTAAATCTAATTTTGAATTCATCAATCTTATCAATTTCTAATTCTAATCCGGCAGCAGCTTTGTGTCCGCCAAATTGAATTAATAAATCTTTACATTCTTCCAAAGCTTCATAAATATCAAAACCGGTAATGCTTCTTGCAGAACCTTTTGCAACTCCGTCAATTGTTGTAAGCATTATTGCGGGTCTGTAATATTTTTCTACTAATCTTGAGGCAACAATTCCCACAACCCCCGGATGCCAATTATCATGATGTAAAACTATTCCCATGTTGCTATCGAAATCTTCGATATCCTTAATTAATTCGAGTGCGTGAGAAAATGTTACTTCATCTATTTTACGTCTTTCTAAATTTTCCGACTCAAGAATTTTTGCTAATCTTTCGGCTTCTTCGTAACTATCCGTATTAAAAAGTTCAACTGCTCTGTTTGCGTCTCCTAATCTTCCAACGGCATTTATTCTTGGCGCAATTGTAAAAACTATTTGTCCGGCCGATAAATTACCGAGCTCCATTCTTGCTATTTTAATTAAAGCTTTAATTCCCGGGCGAGGGCTAACATTTATTTGTTCAATTCCAGCTCTTACTAAAATTCTATTTTCATCAATAAGTGGAACAATATCAGCAGCTCCGGCAAGTGCAACTAAATCCAAATATTTGAATACCATTTCTTTTTTACCGAATCTATCGGCAACTGCTCTTGCTAATTTAAATGCAACTCCGGCACCCGAAAGATATTTGAATGGATAATTACAACCCGGTTTTAGCGGATCAAGAATTGCATAAGCATTTGGCAATTGTTCTTTTGGCTGATGATGATCGCAAATAATTGTATCTATAGAAAAAGTATTTGCATAACTAACTTCTTCAACCGCAGTAATTCCGCAATCAACAGAAATTATTAATTGAACATTGTCTTTTTTAACATTATCAATTCCCTCAAAGGATAAACCATAACCTTCGGTTAATCTATTGGGAATATAAACGTAAACATTTGCTCCTAATTCTTTTAGAAACAAGTACATTAATGAAGCAGAACAAGTACCGTCAACATCATAATCGCCATACACACAAATTTTTTCGTTATTGGTTAAAGCGCTGATAACTCTATTAGCTGCTTTTTCCATATCGTTCATTAAATAGGGATCGTGTATTGAATCGAGGTCTGGTCTGAAATAAGATTTTGCTTCAAAAAAATTTGTTACACCTCTATGAATAAGTAAATTCGCCAAAACAGTTGAAATATTTAAACTGTCTGCCAATGCAAGCATCTTACTCTTTTCTGGAGGATCTTTAAGTGTCCATTTTTTCTTCATTATTTTCGCAATATGAAGAAAATTTGATGATCCAAGTCTATAAGCCGAATTTTGTTTCCTTTAAAAAAGGGCGGCAATTATTTATCTAGACTTTAGATTGCTCTAAAATTCAAGCGGTTTACCCGAAAGCAAAGGGAGAACATCCTTCTTACAAAAATTTTTTGTAAAGCTTTCTACTTAACCTTGCACCAAGTGGGGTTTGCCATGATCCCAATAAATTGGGATTCTCTTACGAGACCTTTAATATTACTATTAAAGCGGTAGGCTCTTAACCTGCCTTTTCACCTTTACCTATCAAGTATTGGCTTATTGCCAATTTCAATAGGAAGTATCTTTTCTGTGGTACTTTCCGTAACTAAATATTTACATAATTAGTCCCCGGGCGTTACCCGGCACTCTGTTCTCGGTGTTCGGACTTTCCTCTATTCAAGCATATACAGCTCAAACAGCAATTGCCCAACTTGAATCATCAGAATCTCTTCTTTTTTATTTTATAATTTATTTTACTAAAACTAAGCGAATATAACAAAAAAGATATTGTCTTTCATTATAAAAATTTATTTGTAAGGTATTTCGAATTGACTCACAATTAAAGTAACCGAAGTTAATTAGGAAAACAATACGTTGCCTCATAATATAAGTAACCGAAAAAAGCGGAAATATTATGAGCAAAAAGTCGAAACAAGAGTATATTGCAGCTATACGAGCAAGATATTTAAGTTCAAATAAGGCAGAAAAACAGAAACTTCTTTATGAAATATGCACTACTTGTGGATATAATAGAAAATATATAATAAGGGTATTGAATAAAAAAGAAATAAAAGGAACCCCAAAGAAAAAAGCCGGCAGAAAAAAAAATTTGCTCACAATGAGATAATAGCAGCATTAAAGAATATTTGGAAATCAACTAATCTTATTTGCTCAAAAAGATTAAAATATGCAATACCACTATGGCTTCCATTTTATGAGGGAGAACTAACAGAAGAAAATAGAAAACTTCTTCTCAGAATTTCACCAGCAACAATAGACCGACTCTTAAAACCGATTAGGAATAAATTTAAGAAAAAAGGATTATCAACAACCAAACCGGGTTCTTTAATCAAAAAACAAATTCCAATAAAAACAAACCAGTGGGATGAGAGTTCCCCGGGATTTATTGAAGCAGATACCGTAGCTCATTGTGGAGACTCGATTACTGGTAGTTTTGTCTATACAGTTAACACTGTTGATATTGCCTCCGGATGGACTGAAGCACGTGCTATATGGGGCAAAGGACAACAAGGAACTTTTAAGGCTATTGAATCTATTGAGAATTCTCTCCCTTTCAAAGTTCTTGGTTTTGATTCTGATAACGGTGGTGAATTTCTTAACTGGCATCTATTGGCTTACTTCACGAAACGTAAACAACCGGTTGACTATACTCGTTCACGAGCTTATATGAAAAACGATAATGTACATATTGAAGGTAAAAATTGGACTCACATCAGGCAATATTTTGGTTATCATCGCTTCGATAATATTAAAATTGTTGAGCTGATGAATGATATTTTACTAATGAATGGTCTTTGTTTTTTAACTTCTTTATTCCTTCTTCTAAAATTATTTCCAAAGTTCGCGATGGCTCTCAAGTTATCAAAAAACACGATCAGCCTAAAACCCCTTTTCAAAGAATTTTAGACTCTACGGTTGTCTCTAAGAAAACTAAAATCCTCTTGACAAATAAACACACAAAATTAAATCCCTTTTTGCTACAAAACTCAATCTCTCGTAAAATAAATGAAATCTTGAAGTTGATTTGACGTTATCAACATATTAACAAAGAAAGAAAAAAAGTAGCAAAAAAAGAAACAATTATTATTACTTTTTATTATCTATTTGGAATTTTTATGAACTCTTTTTTCAACATTTTTTCTTTACCATAGTTACCTTTTATTTTGAGGCAACTGGATTTTATTATAATTATTTAGAGAAATTATAAAACAAAAAGCCCGATTTTTGATCGGGCTAAAATTAAATTATTTCTAAAACTAATATTTTATTAAAGTCCCTTGCCTTTCTTTTGCTTTTTTATCCCATTCAACAGCAGTAGTTTTTAGGAAATCTTCTTTATCGTTTCGTAAAGCATCCATATCTAATCCAATAACTTTTTGGGCTTTTTCTTTAGTAGAAATATCCGGCAAATCTATCGGATATTTAACACCTAACTTTACTAATATTAAAGCAATTTCTTTTCTTGCATCTTTTACTTTATCTATTGATGTGCCCAAAACTCTCATTGCTTCTACCGGTGAATGAAATCCTAATCCGTTTGCTGCAGCTACCCAATCCCACCTCCATTGTGCGTGGCGGATTAATTGCAATGCCGGTTTCATATCTACTTCTTTTGCTCCACTATCCCAAGCAATTTTTGCTTCTAAGTGAACTGCCGCTAAATTCTTTTCTGCTATTCTTTTTAATTCTTCAACTTTATCTTGTCTTTCGTAAACATCTTTTAATAGAGTTTCTGTTTCTTCTCTATGACAAACTTGACATGAATTTGCAACATTTGCTAAAGGGCTTTGCGCGTGATGATCTGTAAATTTTACTCCGCCTTCGCTTTTATAAGGCATATGACAATCAGCACAAGCAACACCGCGTTTTCCGTGAACGCCGGTCATGAATAATTCATAATCCGGATGTTGAGCTTTTAACATCGGGGCTTTACTAAGTTTGTGTGTCCAATCTGTAAATTCATATTCGTCATAATATTTTTCCATATCCTCTGCCGAAAATCCTTTATCCCAAGGAAATGTTAAATAATTTCCTTCTTTCTTAAAATAATATTCAACGTGGCATTGTGCACAAACTAAAGATCTCATTTCTTGCCGACTAAAATCTTCCATCTTTTTGCCTTGTCGTTCAAAAGCTTCAACTAATGCCGGTCGCGAAATTTTCAAAGCCATTGTTTTATTATCGTGACAATCTCCGCAACCAATCGGATTTGCAATTTCATCACCATTTTCTTTCCATTTTCCCTTGTAAAATTCTGCAACACCAACTTTTTCCATAACTCTTGGAACATCGGGACTTTTACATGTCCAACACGTTGCGGGCATTGGACTTTCAACATTTCCTCCGGTTCTCAAAATATTTCTTATATCCGTTATTGCGTAGGCGTGTCCTCTTCCTTGGTTATATTCTTTGGAAAAAGCATATCCTGCCCACATTACTACTAATTCCGGATATTGCTGTAAATAATCTCTCTTTACAGAACCACCATGTTTACTTGCAAATCCGGTTTCTAATGTTTTTCTATATGATTCATATTCACGCGGAAAATTTTCTCCCCAAACTTCGTTTCTGGTTTCTCCATCCGGAATTGGTTTTACCATTTGCAGTGTGTAATAAGCTTCATTTTTTCTTTCTAAGATAGAAGATGCAAATAGTCCTATTAAGAAAACTACAATTACGGTTATCAAAAATAACATCCAACCATATAATGATTTTTCTTGAACTTTTTGTTTTATTGATTTCATTTTTATCCCTTCTACTTTAAAATTTATTGTTTAATATTTTCTTTAATCCAATCTGGGATTACTTGCTTGTTATTCGGTCTAATAATATTTGGCGCAGAAGATAAACTATGAATGTTTCCGTGCGGAGTTTCTCTATGACAATCCCAGCAAACACCATCTAATTCATCAAAAATACTTTTTGCATTTGTTGATCTTAAAGAAACCGGATGCAAATAATTTGCATGACACCTAATACAATTTTCTTGAACAACATTTCTTCCGGCATTTTTAATTCTTATAACTTGAGGCTCAAGTCTGAATGTAAACATTGTTGCATGGCGTAAACCATCACTTGCTTTAAACATATATTTTCTAAAAACATTATCGTGAGGAACGTGACAATCATTGCAATTCGTAACTCTTCCGTGGCTTCCCCTTTCCCATGTTGCAAATTCCGGAAACATAATATGGCAATTTATACATGCTTTCGGGTCATCAGATAAATACGAAACTGCGTTCGAAATGTGAAGAATATTTATACCTAATCCCACAATTATTCCAAGCAGAATTATTACAGAAAATTTCCAATTTGTGGGTGGCGAAATGTGAAATAATAATTTTGATAAAAAGTTTAATTTCTTTTTATTCATCTTATTCTTTCTTGTTTGAATTTGAAATTTGATTTAACTCTTTAATATCCTCTGAACTTCTTATGTGATCAATCGAATTTTTTTGCTGATACAATTTCAAATATTTTTCTTTAGGAATTTCATTTTGCCAATTTCCGGAAATCATTCCAATTGTGATTATTGCAAAATAAATTGCTACAACTCCAATTGCAATAACTTTTTTTGATACTTTCTTTTTTGTGTAAATTGATTTTAACTCAAGCGTGTCTTTTACCGGACAAACATCAACACAGCTCATGCAAGTTGTGCATTCATCGGAAATTACTGTTTTTACTTTATCAACTTTTATAAATGATGGACAAGCCTTTGCGCACAAATTACAATCGATACAACTCTGTTTATTTCTTACAATTTTATTTGGACTGAAAAGTGAAATGAATCCAAGTAAGGCACCGTAAGGACATAAATATCTGCACCAAAAATTTCTAAATATAATTGATAAACCAAAAAGTACTGTAATTACTATTAATGAAAATTGTGAAATGTGAGCAAAGAAATAATACATTTTCACATCGGAGATTATGTTGTATGGTGAATCAAGAAAATATCTTACCGCTTCGGCTGTCATTGAAAAAAATATAGAATACGCAAAAAATCCAAGAATCAAATATTTTAAACTTCGTAAAGGATAATCTAAAATTCGCGGCATTTGTAATCTTTTCTTAAATAATTTTTTTTGAATTTTTTCACCAAAATCTCCGAGTGATTCCGAGATAAATCCAATTGGGCAAATCCAACTGCAGAAAGATTTTCCGAAAATAAATGAAACAAAAATAATTCCCACAAAAATTACTAATCCCGCCGGATGCGCTTGATGAATTTCACCGGAAAGTATAAAATAGTATAAACTCATCAATGAGCTTATGGGAAGAAAAGCTTCAACTCCGGGTGGTCTTTCGTAAAAAGTTGAAGTTCCGTTACTTTCTAAAAAAGTTGTGAATAAATAAAATTCAACTCCAATCCATAAAACAATTGCAACAAATAAGAGCTGAATATATAATCTATATTTTTGAATAGGTTTTTCGAGATTCTTATCTATTTTTGACATTTTATATGCTTTCTATAATCAGATTTTAAATTCTGCTATTTAATATATTATAAAAAGATAAATTTGTCAATGATATAATAAAGAGCATCTATTACTTATTCGGGAAGTGATCAATCACTAAACACAGCATATAAAAAATAATAAATTGACACGAACATCTTTTTGTGATATGTTTAAACCGGAAAAAATATTCTGCTTTTAAATCTGATAATTAATTTTTCTTCAAACAAAAAAAGGAAGGAAATATGGTTGATTCAAACGTTGTATTAACCGGACAAACTTTTGCTTATACGTTTTATGTTTTAGCAATTATGTCTCTTATGGCTTGGTTTGCCTACAAAGTTACCCGCGATGGAAAAAGTAAAGAAGTTAAGCCCGCGGTTTTTTATTCATTTGTTGGATTTTTAGTTTTAATTGGCGTCTCGCTTCACATTGCTACACATTACACAATTCCTTGGAAGCCGATGGATCTTGATCGCGCGGAAATTACTCCCGATAAAGTTTTCGAAATTTCTGTTGCAGATCACAAGTTTATTCTTCCCTCAGAAAAGCTTCAAATTAAAGTAAATGAAAAAGTTTTGTTCAATGTTGCTTCCGAAGATCTCACATATGGCTTCGGTGTTTTTAGAAAAGACAATTCAATGATGTTTCAAATGCAAGTGATTCCCGGTCATGTTAATGATATACTTTGGATATTTGATAGACCCGGAGTTTATTCAATCCGATCAACAGAATATTCCGGCTGGAAAGGAATAAAAATGGTTGTTGAAGATGTTGTTGAAGTAACTGAATAAAATTATAATAATTAAATGTGAGAACTAATATGAACTTTTTAGAAACTTTTATGAAAGGTGAAAAAGGTTTGTTCAAACCTAACACTTTAACACCAATGCAAAAATTAACTTTACGATTTGTTGTTGTGGGATTAGTCTATTATGCCTTTGCGGTAATTGAGGGAATGATAATGAGATTGTATGAAGTAAAACCAATTGAAGCGATCGGCAACGAACAATTTTTTGCAATTATGACTGCACATCCTCTTGTTGGAATTTTTGGTTCAACATATTCAATTGTGTTTGGAGCTTTTCTTTTTCTCGTTCCCTTCTTGATGAAAAAACCTTTATGGAGTATCAAACTTGGAAATTGGACTTTATGGTTAATTGCTATCGGAACTTTTATATTTTGGTTTGCGGGATTTATATCTCACTATTCGCCATTGTACACACTGTATTGGCCTTTACCTGCAGACTTTACGCAATTTAGTGTTTGGGGCGGAACATTTTTTATTTTGGGAATTGCATTAGTTATGGTTGGAACTGTTTTCTTTGTGATAAATATTTTCAAAACTATTGCTTACACTCCGCAAGGTTGGGAAAAACAACCGGGTGGTGAGTTGATCAAATCTGCATTGGGTTTAAGCGGATTTAAAAATTTGTTTAAAAAGAAAAAAGAAGAACATTTGGTTTCTCTTCCCGTTGCGGCAATTGCAAGAGGAACTGTTGATACGGCTTTAAATGCCGGAATAATTTTATTTACCGGAGTTTTAATTCTTGTTTACATGATTGCGGAAATTGCCGGCTCAAGTTTAAAGCACTCTGCCGTTGATGCCTTGCTTTACAAAAATTGGTTTTGGTGGGGATTGGATTTAATTGCAGATGGATTAGTATTAATTTTCGTTGCCGGAACTTGGTATTTACTTGCAACGATGATTTCCGGAAAAAAATTATTTATGGAAAATATTGCGCGCGCGGCTTTATTTGTTGAAATGGTTGTTTCATGGACGGTTTGGTCACATCATTTAATGTCGGATCAAGCACAGCCCGGAATTTTAAAAATTCTATCCGGTGAAATGGTAACAGCTTTTGAGCTTATCACACAAGGTTTAGCTTTCTTTATTACGCTTGTAACTTTGTGGAGTGCAAGACCATTGAAAATGACAAATCCACTGAAATTTTTATTAGGCGGATTACTTGGTTTTGCTCTCGCTGTTCCGGCTGGAATTATGCAAGCAGATTTAGGATTAAATAGAATTCTGCACAATACTCAATGGATTATTGGTCCACATGTTCACGTTGCTATTTTAGTTGGATTAACAATGACACTTTATTCTGCAATTTATATTTTGCTTCCGGTTCTTACAAATGGCGCTGAATTGTACAATCAGAAATTAGCAAACTTTCACTTTTGGGCACATTTAATTGGCGGAATTGGAATGGGAGCTTTTATGGGAATGGCTGGATTAAAAGGAATGTTACGCCGCGCCGTTTATTTCAACGGCGAATTTAATTTGTATATGATTTTAGCAGCTATAGCCGGATCATTATTGTTATTCGGATTTTTAGCATTCTTCTATAATATTGTAATGACCGTTGGATTAAACGGTGTTATTGGAATTTTTATGCCTTCAAAATTAAAAACAAAAGATTTGCTGCCTTCTCAAAAATAAAATTTAATAAAGGACTCAATTTATTTTGAGTCCATTTTATTTTTTATTCTATTCACTAACAACGTTAAAGTAAACCGTATCGCTTGCAAATGCGCTGAACACGCCTAAACCATTATCAATATTGGAGATTGGCTCATTTAAATTTCTTGAATCTTGAGTTCTGGATTCATACAAATCTGCATACTCTTGGTTTACTTTATACACAATTGCGGCATGTCTTCCAAAGTAAGTTATATTTCTTCTTCCTATTAAAAACTCACTTGTTGCACTTGGCGGAAATGTAACTTTGGCTGAATTTGCTTTCCCGGAAGTATAAGTTATCAAAATTGGATTTGCCTCTAAATTTTGAATTACAACATAATACAAAGTTGAATCGGGATTGCTCCAGCTTACCTTTATTGAATTTGTGTCTGATGCAAATCCGCCAAACCCAGTGGATGTAGTTGTTAACGCCAAAGTTTCCGGGAAAATATTTACATTGTTTGGTTTTACCGGGACTAATGTTGAGGAAGTAATTGTTTCATTATTGTAAATTATTCTAAGAGAAAATATATCTCCCGATTTTACTTCCAAATCAGATTGCTCATAAACATAATATCCGTTTAGGCTATCGGCATTTTGAAGTAAATATTCATTTCCGTCTTTCGATAAATAAATCTCTGCTTCATTTATTGGCATTGCGATTGTATCCTCGGAACCAAGCGGAAATGTTCTTGTTAATCTTATGTTTTCAATTTTTTCACCTTCAAACAGAAAAGCACTTACAACAACCATTTCATCATCAACTGTCGGCTCATCATACAAATCTTCCGTACAACTAAGAATAAAAATTGAAATTAGAATAATTATAAATAGTGATTTTAATTTAATCAGTAATTTTGATGTATTTATTTTGTTCATCTTTTTTCCTTAAAAATTAAACTTAACAAATAATGTCGGTGTAAAACCAAGCATTGATACATTTGTAATTTCTACGGGCGAGACAGTTAAATCATATTTTTTATACCAAACATTTTCTCTGTTGTAAACATTAAAAATTGATAAACCCAATTCGCCATCAAAAGTTTTTCTTGCAAAGCGATAAGAACCGCTTAAATCCAAACGGTGATAATCCGGTAATTGATAAACATTTTTTTCACTTACATGAATATAACTTTGTTCAATTCCGTCAAGTAATTCTATTGAATATTGAAGCTGCGGAGCTGTGTAAGGCGCACCCGAGGCATAAATCCACGCCGCAGAAAAATTCCAATTTCCGGTTTCATATGCTAAAATAAATTTCAATTCGTGAGTTTTGTCTTGGTTTGCGGGAAAAGGATCGCCGTCATCAAACTCCGGAAATGTATATTCAACATTGCTTAGTGTGTAACTTACCCAGCCGCTTAAATCTCCAAATTTTTTCTGAGCTAAAAATTCAACACCTTTTGAGATTCCCGTACCTTGAAAAAAATTTGTTACATAATTTGTTTTTACAATTTGTCGGCTTTGCTGACTTCTTACAATCCTCTGTGTAAATTCTAAAAGGTTATCAATATTTTTATAATATCCTTCAACACTAAAAAGATAATCCGGAGTTTCGAATTCCGTGCCCAAAGTATATTGCTGTGATGAACCCGGTTGTAATTCTTCACTTGAAATTAGCCAAAAATCTCTGCTTCCTTCTAAAACATCTTCGCTTGTTACTTGATTTATGTACTGATAATATTGACCCAAACCACCTTTCACTTTTATTAAATCATTTACTTTATATCTGAATGAAAATCTTGGTTCCAAATAAATATTTTTTGTCGGATTAAAATAAGTTGTTCGTAATCCTAAATTTAAATCCAATTCATTCGTAATATTCCATTTATCTTGAACATAACCGGAAAAATGATAACCATTTTGTTTTGTATCTATAATGTTTAAAGTATCATTTACCGTATAAAGATAATCTGTTTCGATATTCGAAAACCATGCTCCAAATCCCAATTTATGTTTTAACGAAAGCGAATATTCATTATCAAATTTTAGTGTGAAATCTCTAACGTTATTATCTTGCAAAGTAGAAGATGATGTTTTTGTTGAAGCAATATTTGTTGTATCAACATTAAGATCAAAAGAATTGTTTACATTATTTTTACTAAAATAATTTGAGTAAGCAATTGTGAAATCGGAGAACCAATAATCCGACCATTGTCTTGTTAATTTTATACTCGAGCCAATATTTCCCCAATCTGTAACATCATCAATTTTACGAGAAGCACTTCCGGCATTATTCTTAAGCGTAACTGTTGTTGGGTCTTGGGATTCATCAAGATAATCTTGACCATTATAAATACTTACTGCAATAAAGTCTTTATCACTTAACTGGTAAGATAATTTCGAATTAAAATCATAAAAGTAAAAAGATGGTGTTGTTGAAACTGTAGTCTGATTCATTCTTCCGGTTCCTTTTGGAGTTGAGGTTGATGCCGCGTCTTCTCCGCTCAAGAAATTAAAAATGTCATCGTACAAACCAATATTTATTAAATCCGCATAAGACCGGCGGGCAGAAAGTAAGATACTTCCTTTTCCTTTTAAAGGAATTTCTGCAACTCCATTTAAGCTTAACAGACTTCCGCCAAGAGATAATCTGAAATTATTCATATCTCCGGTTTTTCCGGTAAGATCTACAACGCTTGAAATTCTTCCGCCGTACTTTGCATCAAAACCGCCTTTGTAAACTTGAACATCTTTAATTGCATCGGCATTAAATGCGCTGTAAAATCCAAAAAAATGATCAACGTGATAAACCGTAATTCCATCAAGTAGAACAAGATTTTGATCGGGAGTTCCGCCGCGAATATATAAGCCGGAAGAGCCGTCATTTATTGCACTAATTCCGGGAAGATATTGCAGAGATCTGAAAATATCTTTCTCACCTAAATTTGGAAGTTTGGAAAGTGATGCCGGAGCAATTGTAATTTGTCCTACAAGTTCTGAAGATTTCCAAAACTTATATTGATCGGCAACAACTACAACTTCATCCGTTGAATAGTTGGATTGCTCTAATTCTATTTTTATTTCTGCATTAAAATTTTTTATTGGAATTTCTTTTGTTTTGTATCCGATATAAGAAACAACAAGAATACTTTCGCCATCTGGAACATCCGGCAAAATAAAATATCCTCTTAAGTTAGAAGAAGTTCCAACGCTTGTATTTTTGATCATTATGTTTGCATAAACTAAAGGTTCACCGGTTTTTGCATCTTTAATAAAACCTTTAATATTACGGCTTACATTTTTGTTATCATTTTGCTGACCAAAAACTTGCAGCGTAAATACAAGTAAAAGACATAAAATTATTGTCTTTTTTGAGAGAGAAAATAATTGTGTCAATTTAATTTCCGTAAAAAGATTAGTAAAAATTCTGATTTAGAAAAGCATTAATAATTATTAAAAATTATGCCACAATTAAATTTTCGTTTTTATAATGATTTTCTAAATTATTTATTTATCACAAAAACATAATTTCAAATTTGGTCGAAGTGCTCGACATATTGGGCGTATTTATTTTACTAGTCATTGTTTTGAATTTGGAAATTAAATAATCAAAAACTATAAATCACTTTTCCGTAAATCATATCGTTATAATTGTATTGACCAAATTGTCCGCTTGAGCCGGAAAAAATGTTTGCTCCAAATTGTAAATTAATTGCATCTGAAAAATTGTATAAAATTCTTGGTCTAACTAACGCATCGTCAAATTCAAAATCGTAATAAGTAAAAAGCTCTAAATCCAATGTTTCATTCAACATAGAATATTTTGCGAGAAAGGTTAGCATATTATTATACTCATCATTAAATAAATTATTTGGCTGAATAATTTCTTCATAATCTAAAATTGCTTTTTGAATAAATTGCGTACTAATATTTATATCGAATAAAGTGAAATCTGTGCCGAACATATATTGAACATAATCCTTTTTAATCGTTCCATTATCTACTGCTAGATTATTTGTATTAAAATATTTTCCAAAGTAATAAGCTCCTTCACCCCGCAAAACAAAGGGACCAAGAGTTGTGCTGAAACTTCCGCCGGCAACCGATAATCTTTTATATTCCGGAGTAATTGTTAAATTCATTCCGCCAAGATTATTCGGCAAAATTGTGCTGAACATTACCGCATCGTCATCAAACATATATCCGCCCATTAATTCAAAATCAACAATTTCTGTAAGTGCAGAATATTTCATGAAAATTTCACTATTCTCTAAAGAGGGAATAATTTCTTTTTTCGAATTATCAAAAGTTGGCGGAATTGCAAAATTCATTTGCGGCGCCCAAATTGAATTATTGTTTGGTAAATTTGTCGAAGTAAAAACCGGAAGCCAAACAAATTCAAAAGTATTATTTCCCAAATAGTAATTTAGCTTTGCCCCGATTACACCAATTCTAATTTCATCAAAATCCGGAAGAAGAAATTCATACAAATCTTTTGGCGAAATTATATCAGTTATGAAAACTCCATCTGCTTTTCCCCAAACTATTTGCTGCTTTCCCAAACGAATATCAATATTATCAAAATTTAGATCGAGATAAATCTCGCGCAGTTTTAGTGTTAAGCTGTCTTGATTATTATGATAAAGCATTGGATTTACTTTGAACGATGAAACACCCAGATTTTTTTCAATATTTAGATTGAAAGTATTTTGCTGAATTATAAAATCTGAATTTCCGTTTCCGGCAAGCATTCCCGAATAATTTCTGACATATCCGGAAAAATCAACTGATTGAGCAAACAATCCGTTTGCAATAATTAGTAATATTAAAATTATTTTCGTTTTCATTTTTTGTTTCCTAATCATTTTTAATTCTTAAAAACTTTTGTTAATTCACAATTGAGCTTGCAAATTATTAGAATAATAGATTCCCGCTAAAAACATGCGGGAATGACAATTATTTTTGTGCAACTTTTTTATTTTGCATTCTGAATTCTGTTTTCTGAATACAGTTACTTACATTCCTTTTATCATAATTCTTTCCGTAAACTTACCATCATCAATGCCGGTATTGATTTTTACGTTTTTCAATTCCATAATTGTTTTGTGATCATTTTGTTTGTTGTTCATTTCAGTGTGCGTAATAATTAAAAATCCGTTTATGTTTTCGTATTTATCTACATTTAAAATTTTAAGTAATTCACCATCCTCATCATAAAACTCTTTTTTCAATCCAATCCATTTGTCTTTAATAATCCAAGTTATTGTTTTGGAATACATATAATCTTTATCTTTAGGTGTACTTTCAACAACGAAACAATTTTCACCATTTACATTTTCTTCGCGCAATAATTTATGATTATCTTGTTTCGGCTGACGATCGCCAAGATCATCATAAGTAAAATCAGAACCCATGAAGTAATCACTTTTGCTATCACTTGAAATTCGTTTGGTTTTCTTCAATGCCGGTAAGTAAATCCATTGATCGTCATCCTTTCCTTCTTCATCATAACTCCAATTCATAAATGAAGTATTTTTTACATCCGCCGGTGTTACGAAAAACATAATTTTCTTTTCAACCCTTCCAAAGTCTTTGGAAAATTGTTTGATCTTTCTCACTCTGCTATCGCCGGATGAATTTGTTAATGTCATTGTTAAATCTGCTGTCATATCTTCGCCAACAGATCTGTTATAAACATTTTCAACTATTTCTAAACCAGTTAATTTTTGTGCATAATATTCATTGTTTAAAATTACTGCAAAAAGCATTGCCATTATTTTTAAGGTTTTCATTTTAGTTCTCCTTTTTATTTTTAAAGTAAATGTTTGACATGTTTAATAAAATCATCATAATTGTTATTGTTCCGATAAAACTGATAAACATATTTATTGAAACCAACGCACCCAATTCTCTGTTTGGAGGAAATACTGAAAAAAGCAATACAAGAAATCCCGCAATAACCACAACAGCATTGAATAAAATTGCTCTTCCGGAATGTGACATTGTATTTTGTGCTGTTAAAAGTTTGTTGTTATTTTGCGAATAAAATTTATACTGCTCTAAAAAGTGAATTGCATAATCAATTCCAATTCCTATTGCAATACTTGAAAGTAAAGCCGTAGTTGTGTTTAGCGGAATATCCATCCAGCCCATTATTCCAAAGCCTAAAACTGCTGTTATAATTATTGGAACAGAGCCGATCAATCCAAGATTTATGCTTTTAAACATTATTGCGATTAAAATAATTACAATGAATAGTGACATTATTAAACTCATTATTTGTCCTTCGAGAATTAAATCCGTAAATACTAAACCTTTGTAACCGGAACCGGCGTAGTTCATTTCAATTCCAAGTTTTTTGAAATCGTCTTTATATTTTTCTATTTCAGAAATTGCAGAATTTATTGCTTTTGAATTATCACTTTTAAGCTGGAAGTTTACATTAAGTTTGTTGTAATTGTAATCAACAACCTTCCAAAGATTTTCCGGATCACCGGACATTTCATACAAAAGCAAGTATTGAGCTATTAAATCTTTTTGATCGGGAATTGAATTAAACTCTTCATTATCGGCATGCATTACTTTATTCATTCTTTCAATGTAATCAGTAAGAGAAAAGGAATTGCCAACCAGCGCTTGGGTTTTAACAACATCATTCTGCATTGTTGAAACAAGTTTTAGCACATTTGGATTTTTGAATGCGTCTTTTTCTTTACTATCAAGAATTAAATTTATTGTTGAAGTTCCGCCGAAATGTTTGTTTATGAATTCATCAGTAAGAACTATATCGCTATCTTTTTCAAACTTATCGAGAAAGCTCGAGTTAATCCAAACTTTTGTAATTCCAACAATAGAAACAGCAACAATAATTATAGTTGCTATAATTGATACACTTTTGTGTTTTATTATTTTTTCCGTTAAAGAAAACGCAAATTGATTATTCTCTTGTTTTTTATCCTTAAACTTTCTTTTTGGCAAACCAAAAATCATAATGCCGGCTGGAATTAAAACCAATGAGAAAACCATTGCTGCCATTACTCCGAAAGCAGTAAAAATTCCAAAATATTTTATTGGATAAACTTGTGAAGTTAACAATGAAATAAATCCAATTGCAGTTGTTACTGATGTCATTACAACCGGTTTCCACATTTTAATCAGCATATCGGAAACGGCTTCTTTTTTTGTTGCATTAGGATTTTTATAAACAAAAAGCTGCAAATGGCTGTAAAGATGAATTCCATCGGCAACGCCAATAGCAATAAGCATAACGGGAATCATTGTGGAAACCGCATAAATTGGAATATTTACTAGTGCCATTAAACCAAAAGCCCAAAGCGTGCTGAACAAAACAACGAGCATTGTTAAAGTTGTGCTTCTTACGCTTCGCATTGTGATGTACAAAACAAGAATAATTACAATTAAAACAATCGGGACCATTTTTTTCATATCGGCTGGACCGAGAAGTGCCATTGTACCTTCTACTATTGGTCTTCCGGCAACATGAAGTTTTACGTTTTCTGTTTCTGCTTGTTTTGCAACATCAAGGATTTCTTCATAAAATTCTTGTGTGAAAACATCATCATTAATAGCTGCAATAATTATGGAAACAGTTTCATCTTCAGAAACTAATCTTCCGTAAACCATATCATTTGATTTTACTTTTTCTTGAAGTTCATTAAATTCATTTTCACTCTCCGGAACTTTTGTAAAAAAAGCTTTAACATCCATGCCGTCTTCAGTTCCAACAATATTATCAGCAGTGTAGAGAGATGTAACATCTTCCTTTTCAATCTGCGGCATTTTTTGAAATTTCTTTGTAAGATTTTTAATTATCTGCAAAGTTTCTTTATTGTAAACTCCATTTTTATTTTCAACAGCAACAATAATTCCGTCTTTAATATTGAACCATTCTTCCGCTTTATCGCTGTAAACAAATGCGGGATGATCTTGCGGCATATATTCATCAAGATCGGTTTCCATTCGTGAGTTTTCGATCATTTTGGAAAAAAATACTGCGGAGAGAAGTAAGGTTACAGCCAATATCAAATATGGAAAGTTAAGAAGTTTAATTAATAATTTGTTCATTTTTATATATCCTTAGTTAATGTTAACTAACATTTGTTTAAAAAATTTTTGCCCTTTTTTGTTAATACACCTTTTAACAGAATATGGAAAATTTCAGTAAATTCAACTTTGATTTTTTCATTTTCACATTTGGTGTTAATTATTGAATTTGATGAAATAATTGAAAAGAATAAATTCAATATAGTTTTTGGTTTAAAATTATTTATCATATTATGCTTTTGTGCATTTTCAATCAATAATGTAAAAAGCGGTAAAATTCTATTTTGTTTGAAATTATTTGTTTGAATTAAAACTTCGGGGAATTTTTCTCCAATATCAGATAAAATATTTGTGTTGAAGTAAACAGATCGTTTTTGAACAATTTTTGCAATATTTTCAAATTTTTCAAAAAATGTATTATTATTTTGAATTGTACTTATAATTTCAAAATATGATTTATGGAGCAAATCCAAATAAAATTTTGCTAGAAAATCTTGTTTTGATGAGAAATCCTTATAAAATGTCTTTTTACTAATACTAACATTTTTACACAAATATGAGATGTTGAATCTATTTATCCCTTTGGAAAGAATGATTTCCCCAGCTTGTGCATAAAGATTATATTTTTTGTCTTTTGCAATCATTTTACTTTTAATTAAAAAATTAGCTTTTCAAACGTTTTTGTAATGTTTTCGCCTTTTTCTTTTAATGAAAAACTAAAATTATTCAGCTTCCACTCAAGCACGCATATTCTTATAAATCCCATAATAATTTTCGCAATTTCTGCCGCATCAACATCTTTTACTTTTTGATTACTTTTAATATCATTAATTATTTCAACAATTATTTTTAATCTTAGACCCATTATCTGCATTAATTTTTCTTTCAAAATTTTACTCTGTGTAAACATTTCTTCCGAAAAAATTACTGAGGTCATCGCTTTGTTTTTATCGAGAAAATTAAAATGAAATAGAATAAATTCATTCAATTTTTCTTTTGGATCAATTTTCTTATTCACACTTTCAATTAATTTTTGATCAAAATTGCTGATTCTAGAAAGAATTCCCAACACAATATCTTCTTTATTTAAAAAATGGCGATAAATTGCCGGTTCACTTATTTTTACACGCGAAGCTAATTCTCTAATGGATAAAGATTCATATCCACCTTCGTGAATTATATTTAATGCTTCATCAATAATTGTTTTTTGTCTTTCTTCAGTTGTAAATTTTGCCATTTCTTAAATCCAAAATAGTTTGTTAACATTCACTAACAAATTTATGCTAAAATTATCGACTTGTCAAGTGAAAAGTTTAATGTAAAATTCTTTTAGAAATTTAAATTGAGGTAAATCACAAAATAACACTCGTTGTCGAAATTTTATATTCGGAATTTTTATTCTTGTTATGTATATTTAGTCTAAATAATTTAGAAATATTTTGGAAAGGAAAATAAATGAGCGAATTAATAAATAACAGCAGAATTAGAGTTGATAAACTAAAAGAATTAATTTTAACTCTTCACAAAGATAAATCAGCAAATGAAGTGCAGATAGAATTAACCGAACTTATGGGAAATGTTCCTTACGGCGAAGTTGTTCAAGCTGAAGAGGAATTAATTAGTGAGGGTTTGGAACGCGAAGAAGTATTAAAATTCTGCGATATTCACACAGCCGCTTTAAAAGGAAATATTGATACATCAATGGCAAAGGGAATTCCGGCGGGACATCCGGTTGATACTTTCATAAAGGAAAATTCCGCATTGCAAAAAGAGATTGATGAAATTCAGCATATTTATCACAAAATAAATTCGAGAAATTCCGAAGAAAATTGCAATGATTTACTTATGCAAATTCATCAACATTTTAACAATTTGATGGATATTGAAAAACATTATGTGCGAAAGGAAAATTTAATTTTTCCATACTTAGAAAAAAATAATATTACCGGTCCGCCAATGGTAATGTGGGGAAAGCACGATGAAATAAGGGGATTCCTTAAATCAAGTATTGAACTTTTGCGTGAAACTCCGCAAGTTACAAAGGAAGAAGTTAAAGGATTTTGGGAATTAATGTTTTATCAGGCAATAAACGGAATTCAAGAAATGTTCTATAAAGAAGAGCAAATTTTATTTCCGATGTGCATGGATACTTTAACGGAAATTGATTGGTTTGAAATTTACAAACAAAGTGATGAAATTGGTTTTTGTCTTTATTCGCCGGAAATTGAGTGGAAACCAAATGTTACAATTGATGAAAATTTTGATAAATCTTCTGATAAAAAAATTAAACTTTCTACCGGTTCGTTTACTGTGGAAGAACTTGAAGCAATGCTGAACAGCATTCCGCAAGATATTACTTTTGTTGATAAGGATGATAAAGTTAGATATTTCTCGGAAGGTAAAGAAAGAATTTTTAGCCGAGCAAAAGCAATTCTTGGAAGAGAAGTTCAATATTGTCATCCGCCGAGCAGTGTACATATTGTAAATCAAATTGTAAATGATTTTAAAACCGGAAAACAAGATGAAGCAATTTTCTGGATTAACATGGGCGGAAAATTAATTCACATTGCTTATTATGCCGTGCGAAATAAAAATAATGAATATTTGGGAACCGTAGAAGTTACACAAGATATTACAAAGATCAATAAAATTGAGGGTGAGAGAAGGCTTTTGAAGCACGAAAAGTAAAATCGTTGAGACGAAAAACGTGAAACGAAAAAGCATAATATAAAAACAAAAAGAAAAAAACTGTCATTCCGGTTTTGACAAAGTCAAATACCGGAATCTAAAAAATCAAAAGGATATGCATTATGAATAAATTACAAATTACACCGGAAACAAAAGTTTCGGATTTATTAAATAATTATCCGGAACTTGAAGATAAATTAATTGAAATTGCTCCGCCTTTTAAGAAATTAAAAAATCCAATATTGCGGAAAACAATTGCAAAGGTTACAACTCTGCGACAAGCAAGTAAAGTTGGTGGAGTTTCTTTGGCAGAATTAATTAACAAATTAAGAATTGAAGCCAGACAAAATGAAATAAAAGTTGAAGAAAATAAAAATGCCAATATGCCAAAGCCAGCTTGGGTTTTAGAAGAAAATATAAAAATAACTTATGATGCAACTTTGGATTTAGAAAACGGAGTTCATCCAATTTCAAAAGTGACGAAAGAAATTCTAACATTAAATGAGAATGAAACATATTTACTTATTACTCCATTTTTGCCCGGACCATTAATCGATATTGTGAAAGAAAAAGGATTTGAAGTTTTTTCGGAAAATAAATCGGCGCAAGAAGTTTATACTTTTATTAAAAAAAATAATTACAAATAAATTTTTATTCATAAAGTCATTTTGAGCCCGAAGATTTTAATCGGGAGAGAAATCTCATAAGCAAAATATTTTCGGATTTGAGATATCTCATCAAAAAACGATTCGACATGACAAAAATTAAAAGATTGCTTCTAAAAATATTATGAACAATTCAGAATTTTATAACACACTTTCATCAAATTATGATTTGATGATAAATTTTGAAAATTCTCTAAAAAATAAAACTGAGAATCTTAAAAAATTTATCGAACCAAATTTTAAATCAGCTTTAGATTTAGGTTGCGGAACCGGCGTTGATTCTATTGCGCTTTCTCAACTAGGATTAAAAGTTACAGCAATTGATAATTCTGAAGAAATGATAAAAATTGCTAAGGAAAATTCTAAAAAATATAATTGTGAAATTAATTTTATCAAATCAGATTTAACAAAAATTAATTTTGATAATAATTTTGATTTTATAATTTCTCTGGGAAATACTTTAGCAAATTTATCTTATGATGATTTAAAGAATTTGTTTTTCAATTTAAAATTATTGTTAAATGAAAAAGGAAAAATATTAATTCAGATTATTAACTTTTTTGCAATTCCTCAAAATGAAGATTACATTCTAAATAAATTTGAAAATGAGGAATTATTGATTATTCGAAAATATCAAACCTACAATTCCCATCTAAAATTTATAATTGAAATAGAAAACAAAATTAAGTGCGCAACTTTTACAATAGAAACTAAAATTTATCCCCATACCATAACAGATTTCAAAAAGATTGCACAGGAAAATGAATTGTTAATTTCATTCTTTGGTAATATTTGGTTGGAAGATTATGAAGAAAGGAAATCGAAGGATTTAATAGTTTTACTAAATAAAGAGGAAGTTATTAGATAAATGCAAAGATTCGTGGCCATGAACGAACTTTTAATTATAGACATTTGTGCTATTTTTTAACTTAGTGAAATATTTGAAGAAAATTATTGTAATTCCCAGGCACTTACAAGTTGTAGTCTTGAGTAAGAATCAATAAGAGTATAAACTCCTCACCGTCGTTCGATCGATATTCAAAATAAATTATAATATTTCAGAAATCTCAATAGATTTTTTAAATTTCAAATTTCAGCAATTCTTGCTAAACTTAGCATTATAATTTTTACGAAATGTAAATACTCAAATTTCATTCCAGGGTCAATTAAATGAAACTTATTAGAAAGTTCTTCATTATCATACTAACATTATTCTTCATCAATGCAATCATCAATGATACAAATGCACAACTACAAATTACAAAAGTAATTGGCAATGGTGCTGTTTTACAAAGAGATATTGAAATTCCCATTTGGTGAAAGACTTCTATAAATGATATTGTTAAAATTAAATGTTGTAAAAAAATTTTTAATCAAACTTTTTTGTTTTAACTAAATGAATAGAGCCTTGTTTCATTGGCTCAATGTTTGTAAGTTTTAATTAAAAAGTAAAATTAAGAATGAACCCATTTCATATTACACGAAACACTAATTCACATTCTAATACCGGAAGTAATATTCCAAATTGGTTAATATATTTTTTAATCTTAATTGCAATATTTGTTTCTGTAATATTTTATCTATTTCCATTTCAAAATGAATTTGTTGAAGACAAAATTGCCAAAGTTTATTTTGCAGATAATATTACAAAAGCCCACACAGATTTGATAAATCTGTTTAATAAAAAATATAAAGGCAAAATTGAAGTTATACCTGTTGATATCCCCACTTTAAAATTTACGACAAACAAACGCAAAGAATTAATTACCAGAACACTTCGCAGTAGAAACAGCAGAATTGATATTTTTGCAGTTGATCAAATTTGGGTTCCACGTTTTGCTAAATGGGCAGAGCCTATCCAAACTCATTTTTCTCAAAAAGAATTAAATGATTTATTGCCGCAAGCTCTAACAACTTGTTTTGTTAATGACACTTTATATGCAATTCCATTTTTTATAGATGTCGGCGTTTTGTACTTTCGTAAAGATTTGATTTCACAACTTAAAAATTCAGGCGAGATAGAACATAAATTAAAAAACGGAATTACTTGGGAAGAAATTATTTCGTTAAAAAAAGAAAATCTTAATAAAGAGTTTTTATATGTCTTTCAAGGCGATGCGTATGAAGGTTTGATTTGTAACTTCATTGAAATTCTTGGAAATAAGTCGGAAAATATTTATAAGAACAATGTGTTTAACGTTAACAATATTTACAGTATTGAAGCAACTCAAAGACTAGTTGATCTAATTTATAAATACAAAATTTCTCCGCAAATTATAACAAGTTTTGATGAAGGAAGATCTTTTGAATATGCTCTGAAAAACGATATCCCTTTTTTTCGGGGTTGGCCAACAACTTTTAAATATTCAAATTTAGTATCCCGAACAACGAGTAAATTAAATTTGCTGGAAGAAGCACCGCTCCCGAGAAACTCAAACAGTGTTTCAACATCTACAATTGGAGGATGGAATTTTGTTCTTTCAAGTTATTCATCGGTAAAAGAAGAAGCCGTTACTTTTATTAAGTTTGTGTTAACTCAAGAAATGCAAGAATTGAATTATACCTCAGGTTCTTATTTGCCCATCTTAAAATCATTTTATAATAATGAAGATTTGATTAAAAAATATCCCAAACTTGGTGAATTTAAAACTATAATTAAAAATGGTTTACACAGACCTTCGGATTACAACTACACTAAAATTTCCGATATACTTTCGCTTTACTTAAATAAAGCTTTAAAGAAAGAGTTATCGGTTGAAGAAGCACTAAAAACAGCTCAAGCTCAAATTGAATTAAGCTTGAATGTAACAAATAACAAAAAATAAAATTTGGTAATTCTATGAATTTACTCAACAGAATTAGGAAATACCGGTTTGAGTTTTATCATTTCATTATTCTGATAATCATCATCAGTATTTCACAAATTACGTTATCTTATATAAATACTCGTTCCACACAAAATCTTATCGGAAAATCCGTTGATATTTATCGTTGGGATACCGCCGAAAGAATTGCCGATTTAACGACAACTTCACTGGAATTATTAATGCAGAGCAGCAGTGTTACTTCAGAAAATAATTTGAACTATTCTCAAATTGTTGAAGCTTTGGATTTTATTTTAAGTCAGCAGCGTTTACAAAAAAATATTGAAGATATTTGTCTTTTGTTTTATGATGGTAACAATGTTATAGATATTGATGATGGACGTGAACTTTACAATTATGTTATTCATCATACCAGTCTTAAAAAAAGCGGCTCTTACAGAATGCAGGCAAAACAACTCTTTATAAATTCCAGTGAGAATTTATTTAAGAACGAAACCGTTTTAAATCAAAAAGAATCATCTCAAGTTTTTCACGTTCTTGTTCCCTTTTCAATTAAGGGTGAAGTAGTTGGCTCGGTTTATATGAAAATAAAACCGGATTTTTCAGATATGATGAAAGTAATTACAAGTTCATCAGATCAAACCGGAGCTTTATTTTCGGCATTAATTCTATTCAGCATTTTATTAATGTTTTTGATTACAAATTTCCTCGTTCGTGAAAGAGATCAAATGCAATTTGAACTTTATCAACAAAGAGAAAGATTTCTAACTCAAAAAATTGAAGAAGAAAAAGAAGTGTTATTCACAAAAAGAATTTATCACGCTCAGCACAAAGCTGAAAAAATTATGGGTTTTATTAAACAAGATGTTTTAGAATTGACAGAATCTAATTTTGAAAAAGTTAAAAATCAAATTGTTAAGTATGCAAATTTTGTTGGAAGAGTTGTTTATGATATGAAAAATTTTAATCCTCCGATAAGTGTAATTCGTAATGTTAGTTTTAAAACAAATATTAATTCGGTAATACAATTTCTTGTAGATAATATCTTTACGAGAGTATATAAGGAAAACAAACAATTTAGTTTTAACCTTAATCTTGATAAGGCGTTCCCAATTCTTCACATTAATGAATATGTAATTTGGGAAATTATTGAACCTCTAATTCAAAATAGCATAGATCATAATAAAAATAATGATGTTATTATTTCTATTGAAACAAAATATTTGCCGAACGAAAATTTTTCAAATGTTTACATTAGTGATGATGGAAACGGATTTGATGAAAATGTTTTTCAGACTGATGATACCGGAATTAAAAAATTATTTTTAGAAAAAGTAACAACAAAAATAAAAGCTCAAAATTCTGGTTACGGCTGTTATATTGCTTATGAAAATTGTAAACGCTGCGGAATGAAAATTGATGCATATAATAATAATGGCGCAGTTATTTTAATTCAAATTCCTAATAACTAAAATTTCTTATGACGGATAATAAAATTAACATACTTATTGTTGAAGACGAAGCATTTGATGTAAAACGAATTCAAATTACACTTCAACCTTTTGAAGAAATAATGAGCATTAAAGAAATTGTTTCTTCGGGAAAGGATACTCTAAAAGTAATTACTGAAAATAAACATTTATTTGATGTTATAATTCTTGATTACCAAATTTCGGGCGGACTTCACGGTGAAGAATTAATTGAAGAAATCAAAAAAATTGATCACACAATACAGGTAATTGTTATTACTAAAATGACAATTAACCAATCCGATTTAAAATTTGCAACTCAGCTAATTGAAAGCGGTGCTTCTTGGTTTGGAACAAAAAATCCAACTGATATAGATTTTATTTATCAGCCGACCGATTTCGTTCTGGCAATTAAAAATGCTTATGAAAAACGAAAACTGGAAATTGAAAAAGAAATTTTGCGAAAAGAGCATACCAATTCACAATCTAAACTTCAGAATAATATTGAAAAAATGTTAAATAGATACACGTTAATTGGTGAATCTAACGCAATGAAATCGATAAAAAGGTCGATTGAAACTTATGCAAAAACTGAAGCAACTGTTTTGATAATTGGAGAATCCGGGACAGGAAAAGAATTAGTTGCAAGAAATATTCATTATGTGAGTCAAAGAAAATTTGAAAACTTCGTTCCGGTAAATTGTTCGGCAATTCCAAACGATTTAATAGAAAGCGAACTTTTTGGATATGAGAAAGGTTCTTTCACAGATGCAAAAGATGAAAAACCGGGATTGTTTGAACAAGCAAATAATGGAACAATTTTTTTAGATGAAATAAGTGAACTACCATTAATGGCGCAGGCTAAATTATTACGCGTTCTTGAAAATGGCGAATTAGATAAAATTGGAAGGAAAAAAAGTTACGGAGTTAATGTTAGAGTTATTGCGGCAACAAATAAAAACATCGAACTATTAATGCGAGAAAAACAGTTTAGGGAAGATTTGTATTATAGACTTAATATACTAAATATTAATTTAGTTCCACTACGTGACCGCAAAGACGATATCACTTTGCTGTTATTTAATTTTATTGATAAAACTTGTAATGAATTTCATGTTTATCCTCCTAAAATTTCTGAAGAAGCTTTAAAATTTTTAACAGATTTTCATTGGCCTGGAAACATTAGGCAGCTTAAAAATGTTGTTCAACGCTTGATTTTGATGAACACTAGCAGTATATACATAGATGAAGTTGAAGCTGCATTAGGAATTAAAACACAGTCTGCATTTGGAGGATATACTTTACCGCTTTATTCGAAAGAAGACATTCCTCAATTAAAAGAAGCAGAATTTGAATTCAAAAAAAAGTTTGTGCAATTTGTTAGAAATAATAGCCGGACAGATTCTGAAGCCGCACATAAATTAGGATTAGCCCGATCAAATTTTCACCGTTTATGTAAAGAATTGGGATTTAAATAAATTTATTGGTTATAAATTTGATAACTGCGTTATGTTGTTGATAACATTTTAAGATATTGTGGCTTATTTTTTTCCTTTCGGAGTAAATAATTCCTTTGCAAAATACAATAAATCAATTTTAAAGTGATTTTTCATTTTATTCTAAAAACAAAACTTTCTGGCACATATCTTGGCTGAAATTTATTAAAAAACTATATGAGATATCTTGTTTTATTTTCTATCTAAATATGTCACAATCTAAAAGGAGTTACAACATGAGGGAAAAAAATTACATCAAATTTTACGTTTTGTTTTTGCTATTTGCATTTCTGCCATTTTTACTGTTTGGTCAGAATACCGGAAGTGTTTTAGGTAAAATTACCGACACAAAAGGAGTCGCTATTCCATTTGCAAATATTGTTATTCAGGAAACAACTATTGGCGCTGCTTCTGATATAAATGGCATTTATTCTATTGAAAAAATTTCTGCCGGAAGCTATATTCTTAAAGTTTCCGTAATTGGTTATCGTGAAACTTACACAAACATTACTGTTACTGCCGGCACAACAACAACTCGTGATTTTAGTCTTTCTGAAGACGTTTTACAGATGGAAGGAGTTGTAATTACCGGAACGGCTGGTGGCTCGGGTGTTAAAAAGAAAGATGCCAGTTTTGCAATTACAACAATATCTCCGGCAGCTTTGGAAAAATTATCCCCCCAAAGCACTGCCGCAGCTTTAGATTTAGTACCTGGTGTTTGGTCGGAAAGTACCGGTGGAGTTGCAGGTGCAAACATTATGGTTAGAGGTTTGCCTTCCGGCGGTGATGCTCCATTTGTAACTTTTTCCCTTAACGGAGCTCCTCTTTATGGAACTCAAACTCTATCCTTCTTTGAGCAAAGCACAATATTTAGAATTGATGAAACAATTGCTTCAACAGAAGCTGTAAGAGGCGGACCGAGCTCTGTATTTTCAAACGGTGAACCTGGTTTAACGACAAACTTCAATTTGAAAAAAGGAACCGATATTACTGAAGGAAGGGTAAAATATACTACTTCAGATTATAGCCAACAAAGAGTGGATGCTGTATTAAGTGGTCCATTAGGAGAAAAATTATATTTCATGGTAGGTGGATATTTTAGAACTTCTCCAGGTATTAGAAATACTCAATTTAATTCGGAAAACGGACAGCAGTTTACTTTACAACTTACAAAAGTTTATGATAAGGGTGTTTTAAATGTATTTTCAAGACTTACCGATGACCATGGGCAGTGGATTTTACCAATGGCTTTAGGAACTGGTAATGATCTTGGAACTTATTCACCGCTTGGAAATGCAACTCGTTATAGAACTTTACAAATCAATGCACAAGGAGATAGTGCAAATTTTGACTTCTCAAACGGCAGAGGTTGGAAAGGTACTATAAGTGGGTTAAATTTTGATTATAGTTTAGGTGATGGCTGGACAGTCCGTGATAATCTTTCATATACTAGCGGAGATGCGGATACATATGGATTTGTTCCGAATGGAAATCCAATGAGTGTTAGCGCTTTAAGCAGTAAGTTAGGTGGCGCTGCGGTTAAAACCGTTGGTGGACAAACTCTTACTTCAGGTTATGTTCAAAGTTATGGAAGTTGGGTAGTTCAAAAACAAATGGAATCTTTCACTAATGATATCAGTTTAACTAAACAAATAGAACAACACGATCTTACAATTGGCGCATATCAAGCATATTGGACAACAAATGATTTCTGGACACTTGGAAATCATATTCTGGTTAATGATGTTGCAAATGGCGATGTTATTGCCGGAGTTCCTGCTGATAGTGTTGCGGGAAGTTGGAATTACGGATTGAATGAAGCCGGAGATGCCAGAGTATTCGCGCTTTACGCCGGTGATACATGGCAGATAAATGAAAAACTAAGATTAGATCTTGGTGCAAGATATCATTTCTTTAATCTCAATTTTACATTAGATCATGGTGGTAATCCGGATGGAATTACTGATTTAACTGCTTCGCTAAATGGTAATGACTGGGCTGGAACAGCAGCAATAAATTATGCTGTCAATACAGATTTAGGAGTTTTCGTTCGCGGTTCAAAAGGTTTGTTTTATCCTAATTTTGATAACATCAGAGAAGGTAACAATTATAATTTAACTGATGGCGATTTAAGAGACGGAACAATATCTTCAAGTGTTTTTAATCAATTCGAATTAGGTTTGAAATATGAACACAGTATATTCAGCTTATTCCTAACTGGTTTCTTAAATACAGTTGAAATTTATGATGGCGGTGTTGGTTCAGTTTTCTCAGCCGCATTATTAAAAACAAGAACATTTGGTACTGAAATAGACGGTGCATTAGCAATTAACAATTTTAAAGTTCTTTTAACCGGAACAATACAAAGTGGAAAAATTACCGAATCAAGCGATGCTGCAGCAGTTGATAAAGAAATTTGGCGTCAACCAGCAGCACAGTTCCGTATTGCACCAAGTTATGATTTTCAATTAAAAGAAAATTTAGAAGCATCATTATACGGAGCATTTAGATTTGTTGGTTCGAGATGGAGTGATAGACAAAATAGTTATGAATTAGATTCATATACTAAATTAGATCTTGGCGTAAATCTTAAAACAGCAAGTGGAATTACATTTAATATTAGTGGAGACAACTTAACAGGTTCCGAAGGTTTAACTGAAGGTGATCCTCGTGATCCTTTATCTAAAAATGGTCGCCCTCTTTTTGGCAGATCATTACAATTTGCAATTAGTGTAGATTTTTAATTTGCGAATTGACTATGTCTAATTTTTGGAAAAAATTAAATAATGTTTTGTAAAATGTAAAACTGTAGTGCAGACAACTTCCATACATAAGGAATTGTCTGTACTGCAAATTACATAATCTTGCGGATCACCTCATATGTCAAAATGGAAAATCAAAATCTCACTTTTTCTAAGTTATTTCGTCCTTGCTATTCTTCTAAATACGGTCGGAATTGTAATTGCACAAGTAATTGAAGATTATAATGTAAGTCGATTAACAGCAGGAACTTTGGAAGCTTTTAAAGATCTTTCAATAATGTTTGTATCGTTTGTTCTGGCTTCATTTGTCCCTAAATTCGGTTATAGAAAAACTTTAATTTATGGACTCATCGCACTCACATTTGGGTGTATGCTAATTGCCTCAATTACCGAATATTGGTCGGTTCCAATTTTATATATGATCACCGGTTCAAGTTTTGCGCTTATGAAAGTTTCGGTTTATTCAACAGTCGGATTGATTACAAAAAATCAACAAGAACACACAAGTTTTATGAATACACTCGAAGGTGTATTTATGACCGGATCACTTACTGGTCCGTTAATTTTTTCATTAATGATAAGTTTAAATCATTGGAATAATACATATTGGGTTATCGCAGTTTTAACTTTTTTATCTCTCATCTTGATGTTATTTACAGAATTTGATGAAAGTGTCGTACACGAAGAAGCAAAAGATTCAAATTTTGTTAAAATGTTTTCGCTATTAAAATATCCTATGGTTTGGGTATTTATAATAAGTGCATTTTTATATGTAATGATTGAGCAAAGTTTCGGAACTTGGCTTCCAACATTTAATAGAGAAATTTTCAAATTGTCACAAGCGCAATCTGCATCTTTCTTAAGTTTTTATGCCGGCTCAATTGCAATAAGCAGATTTTTTGCCGGTTATTTATCAAAAAAATATTCTTGGTTAACTATCCAACTTATTTATTTAGTTGGAGCATTTTTATTAACGTTTATTGTACTTTTTCAAACTATGGATTTTACATCAGTCGAACATAAAAATTGGTATCACGCTTCGCCTTTGGCTTTTATTTTTTCTTTGGTTGGATTTTTTCTCGGTCCAATTTATCCAACAATTTGTTCAATTGTTTTAAGTAAACTTGAAAAAAGTAAACACAGCTCAATGACCGGATTAATAATTATATTTTCTGCCTTAGGCGGAAGTTCGGGTTCAATGATTATTGGATTTTTTTCACAAAATTTCAGCGTGCATAATGCATTCTTTTTTCCATTAATCCCAATTACCCTATTGGCATTTATGTTAATTCCTTATAAAAAATTATCAGATAACTTTGGAGTTGAGCATCATACATTATAGTATGTTGAGTAAAAAATAATTTAATCAATATTCAAATTGTTCAATATAGATATAGGTTTGCTGGTTTTCATAATTTAATTTTCACTTGGAAGCTATTTATGAATAAAAATTTATTAACATTTTATTTACTTTTTTTCTTCCTAATTTCTTCATCTAATTTTTCTCAAGAAAATACCTTCTTATTATCAACTGGAAAAACAGAAACTTATTATCCGACTTACATCGGTAACGGACATTTCAGCATATCCTCTTCTCAGCTTGGCACAAAACCAACAGAATCTTATATGATAAATTTATATGACGAAGGTGAAAATGATATCCCGAGAATTGCCGCTCTTCCGGAGTGGAATGAAATTAATTATTTTGATGGAAAAAATTGGTTAAATGATTCTGATATAAACTCCGAAAATATTTCTAACTATAATCAAACTTTAGATATGCAAAACGGATTACTGCATACCAGTTATAGTTGGAATTCATCATCAAATAAAATTACAGAATTTGATATTGTTGCATTTGTCTCAAGAAGTAATAAAAATCTTGCCGTTATAAAATTTGAATTTATTGCAAATTTTTCAGAAGAGATAAAAATAATATTCCCGATAAAACAAAGACAAAAACCACAAAGAGAAGATCTTGCAACAATCGATAAATACGAAAAACTAAAACCAACTCCGGATGGTGAATGGCCAAATTTTTGGTATCCGGGTTTTGTTAAAGTAACAGAAATTGACGGCATAAAAAATAATTACGGTGCAAAACTTTGGGCTTTGGTTCAAAGTGAAGGCAGAAATACAAAAGTGGGGATTGCTTCAGAAATATTTTCTAAGAATTTTGAAGATGTTAATTATCAAACAGAAATTTTAAAAACTTCAACCTCAGTTTCAACAGAATTTAAATTTAAAACTGAAGTCGGAAAAAAATATACTTTTTACAAACTTGTCTCGCTTGTTCCGGAATTTGAAACAGATAATAATTTGATTCATGAAGCTATTAATATTCTTGATAATTCAAGAGAATTTGGATACGAAAAATTATTTGTAAATCACAAATCAGAATGGAATAATTTATGGCAAACAGATATTGTAATTGAAGGCGACAACGATCTTCAGAAAATTATCCACTCAATGATATTCTATTTGCTTTGCAGCGCAGAGGCAAATACAAATTTCGGAATACCGGCAATGGGTTTATCTACTTCGGGTTATTTCGGACATATTTTTTGGGATTCTGATATTTATATGTTTCCCCCAATTTTGTTAATGCATCCCGAAATTGCAAAGTCACTTGTTGCTTTTAGATATCGCACACTTCAAAACGCAATTGAAAATGCAAAAATCAATAATTACAAAGGAGCAATGTATCCTTGGGAATCCGATGAAATCGGAAAAGAAACAACTCCTTTTTTTGCTTATCAAAATGCAGTTAAAGAAAATCATATAGTTGGAGATGTTGCTTTTGCACAATGGCAGTATTTTTGTGCAACAAAAGATACAAGTTACATCAGTAATTTCGGTGCTGAAATTATTAGACAAACTGCTGATTTTTGGTTATCCAGAGTTACTTTCAATGCTGATAAAGATCGATATGAAATTCATAATATTATATCTGTGAGCGAATCTGAAAAAGATGTTAATAATGAAACTTACACGAATTCAATTGCAAAAATAAATCTAGATTTAGCCGTTAAGATTTCTGAACTTCTGAATTTGCAAATAAATCCGGAATGGAAAAAAGTAAGTGATAAAATGTTTATCCCTTTCGATTCAGAAAAAGAGTTTCACCCAATGTATGAAAATGCTAATGCCGGAGAAGGCACATCAAAATTGTGGTCAAGCGTTGTAAACCTATTGGATTATCCTTTGCGAATTCCAATGACGGAAAATACTAAGCGAAATGATTTAGTGCATGCAGTAAAAAGTTTAGAAGTTAATGGTGCCGGTGCAATGATGGGAATTAATTTTCTTTCAATTATTGCTGCTGAGCTGGGAAATGATTCACTGCTTAATTTAACAATTAATAAAACTTTAAAAGGATATTTAAAACCTCCATTCAATGTTCTTTCAGAAACACATCAAAATAAATCCGTAAACTTTTTGACCGGCGCCGGTTCATTTCTTCAACAAGTAATTTTTGGATATACCGGATTAAGAATTACAGATGAAGGAATTGTGGAAAAATATAAACCTATGCTTCCTGAAAAAGTTAAAAAACTTACACTGAAAAATTTTACAATTAATAATCAAAAATGTGATATCGTAATTGAAAAAAATAAATTAGAAAAAATTGTTCGTTAAAGTTTATAACAAAATTTTTTAGCAAATTTTTACAAAATAATTTTTATGAAACTAACTTTTAACATTGTTGAAACAATAAATCGACTTATTGCACAAGAAGATACGGATCATGATAATAAAATTACAATTGAGGATAAAGGTCCAAAATTATTTAATGCAATTTCAATTGATGGTAAAAGTGTTGAAATAAAAGGAGCTTATTTTCTTTCAAATTTTTTACAAGAACTTATTTTAGCAAAAGAATTAGGAAATGCAAATTCTGAAATAAATTTTGAAAATGTTTTTGAAGAACCGGTGAAAAGATTGAACAGAATGATAAAGGATTATTATTGGAACGGCTTAACGAGAAAAATTGATGCAGATGGTTTGAAAGAAATTTTAGTTGATTCAAAATCAAAAACGAAAAAGTTTAATTTATATATACCCCATAACGATAAAACAGCATTTGAATATTTTACAAAAGTCGCTGCCGAAATCAAGAATTTTGAAATTACCGTTTTACAACTCCCCCTCCATGTAACTCCCGAATATGTTTATTCAATAAATAGTAATTCGGGAGTTCTTGGTTTAGCATTAAAAAAAAATTATGAAAATAAATTAGTAGGAGTTCCTTTTGTTGTTCCGGGCGGAAGATTTAACGAAATGTATGGATGGGATAGTTACTTCGAATCGTTGGGATTAGTGATTGATGGAAGAATTGATTTAGCAAAATCAATGGCAGAAAATTTTGTTTATGAAATTGAACATTATGGAAAAATATTAAACGCAAACAGAACATATTATCTCACAAGATCGCAGCCGCCGTTTCTAACGTCGTTAACTTTGCTTGTTTATAATTCAATGCCAAAAACTTCTGAAAATAATTTGTGGCTTGAAAAATTGTTAAATGCATGTATTAAAGAATACCAAACCGTTTGGATGAATGAACCCAAAATTACATCAACAAAATTAAGTCGTTATTTTGGAGCCGGAATTGGATTAGTTCCCGAAGCAGAACTCAATCATTTTGACGCAATGCTGAAACCTTATGCAGAGCAAGCTAAAATGACAGTTAGAGAATATCATTCAAAATATTTAAATCGAGAAATAATTAATCCGGAAATTGAAGAATATATTAAACACGATCGAAGCATAAGAGAATCTGGTCATGATACTTCTTACAGACTTGATAAAATTTGTGCTAACTTAAATACTGTTGATTTAAATTCACTGCTTTACAAATATGAAATTGATATTGCAGAAATAATTAAAAATGAGTTTAGTAATTACTTTGTTTCTTATGATGGGAAAATTGAATTAAGTGGAACATGGTTTAAAAAAGCAGAGGAACGAAAAAACATTATAAATAATTTAATGTGGAATAATGAAAAAGGGTTTTTCTTTGATTACAATTTTGTGAAGAACGAACAAACAAATTTTGAAAGTGCGACAACGTTTTATCCGCTTTGGGCAAAATTAGCAACTCAAGATCAAGCTGATCAAATTGTAAAAAAAGCCTTACCGGTATTGGAGTTTGCCGGAGGAATTGCCGGAACATCTAAAAATTCTGTTGGAACTATAAATGATGAAAGACCACAAAAGCAATGGGATTATCCCAACGGTTGGGCTCCTCATCAAATATTAATTTGGGAAGGATTAATAAATTACGGTTATGATAAAGTTGCTGAACGTCTTGCATATAAATGGCTTTATATGATTTTAAAAAATGCAGTTGATTATAATGGAACTGTTCCCGAAAAATATGATGTTGTTTCACGAACTCATAAAGTTTTTGCTGAATACGGAAATGTGGGAACCGATTTTGATTATATTACAAAAGAAGGTTTTGGCTGGATGAATGCTTCATTTAAAGTTGGACAAAAATATTTGAGTGAAAATTTAATTAATAAATTAAATAATCTGATTCCACCTGAAGAATTATTCTAAATTTCAGAAATAACTTTTTTAAATAAAAATTCCGCAAACATTATTCAAACGGTTGTCTAATTATTGTCTTCCACTTTTCCGGAGTTGCTTTTCGGATATCACTTAAATAAATTTCACGATGTTTGCCGGAAAGTTTATAACCGTTTTCTTCAATAAATTTATGCAATTTTATAATTGTTGTACCTTCTTCAGAAAATGGTCCAACATGTAAAACTTGAGCTGATTTCCCCTCACAAAATTTTGCAAATTTAATTTTATTAATTGCCGACAAATCCTTTTTCTTTTTCACTTCTTCAATTCCTTTTTGAACAATTTTTGAAGAAACAAATTCCGGCTGCATAATCATAGCTTTCCATTTCCATTCATCTTTTCTATCAATGCTGAAATTTTTCATATCATCGACCCACCACAATCCTTCGAGCGGCATTACTCCATAATCAATTTGTTGATTTTTTTTAATCATAAATTTTATTGTGTACGATAAACTAAAAAGTGCTTCAACTGCATTTTTATAATCTTCGGAAGTATTAGGATTTCCTTTTCCATCAATTGTTAAAAATAGCATTTCGGGAACATCAATAATTTCCTCTGTTAGTTTTGCGTTGTATAAATTCTTTAAAGTTTTTTTGAAATCTATTTTATCCATCTTATTTGTTCCTATTTTCACTTTTGGTTTTTACTTTTCTAGCATAATCTGTATTTCGGTTAAATAATTATTTGGGTTACCGTTAAAAATCATTCCCGGACCTTTCAAATAAACTTCGCGACTTGGCAGCATAGATTTATAGTTGTTTTCATTAATGTACATAAAAATTTTTTTGTAAGAATCAGATAAACTTTCGTAATTACCTTTATGAACAAGACTAACACACTTACCTCCTTTTAGCTCGCGGACGGAAATCTTTTCTGCTTCCTTGCCTTTTCTAATAGGCACGCAGGCTTCAAAATCAGCATCATTTTCTTTGTATTCGTTTTCATGATAAAGTGTTAAAGGTTTTCCATTTATTTTGCTTCCAAAATGTTTCCCTAAAATTTTGAACCCTTCACCAACATCGGAATATTTTCCTTTCATTCTGTAACCGGCAATCAGAATTGTATCAAGTTCTTTTTCTTCAACTTCAAAAATATTTTCTGTTTTCATTTTTTCCTCTTTCTCATTTTGAATTATATTTGCAATCGATTGAGATATTTCTTTATATCTTTTTACTTTGTTCTGAATTTCGGAAAGTTTGATTTTTAATTGCTCAATTAAATCAGTTTCCGAATTACAACTTTCTAAAATTTCTTTAATCTCTTGAATTGAAAAATCATATTCACGCAAAATCTTAATTGATTTCGCCCTTTCGTAATCGGCTTCCGAGTAATATCTGTAATTTGTAAACTCTTCAATTTCTGATGGAACAAGAATTTCCTTTTCATGATAAAACCGCAAAGATTTAATAGAAAGCTGAGTTATTTTTGAAAACTCACCAATTGAAAATTTCATATTTACCTTAAGTTGATCAACTTACATTTCAAATATAAACACTACACTTGGTGGAGAGTCAAGGAAATATTTAAATTGGAGCAGAGTAAATTTTACACTTGTATTTGTAACGAGGGCGTATTTTTATTATTTTTACCTTCGTTAAGAAAACGAAAGTAAAGTACGCCCTCATAAAGAAGGAGATAAGAATGCAATTTAATGTGGAAAAACCATTTAATAATCTACCTTTACTACCCCCAAATGTTGATATTGAAAACTCTGCTATTTTAAAAAAAACAATTTCTGCAAGTCGTGCGCTTTCTGAATTAAAAGGAGCCATAACTAATTTGCCCAATCCTATGTTGTTTATAGATACAATTAATTTGCAAGAAGCTCAAGCAAGTTCGGAAATCGAGAATATTATAACAACCCAAGATGAACTTTTTAAATATTCAATAACTGAAAAAAAAATAGAAAATCCAATTATAAAAGAAGTGCTACATTACAAAGAAGCATTGTGGTATGGTGTTGAAAAAATTAAATCAAGACCATTTATATCGACAAATCTTTTGATAGAATTGGTTCAAATAATTAAAAAAAATACTGCTGGAATTAGAAACATTCCCGGCACAAAACTAAAAAATCCATTAACAAATAAAATAATTTATACCCCTCCAGAAGGTGAAAAGATTATTGGGGAAAAATTAAAAAACTTAGAAAATTTTATTAACGCTTCAGATGAAATTGATCCATTAGTAAAATTGGCAATCATCCATTACCAGTTTGAAGCAATTCATCCTTTCTTTGATGGAAATGGTAGAGTTGGAAGAATAATTCTTCTACTTTATTTAAAATTAACAAGTTTATTAGATTTGCCATCATTATATCTAAGTAGATACATTATTGAAAATAAATCAAAATATTACAAATTGCTAAGAATAGTTACCGAAACAAATAACTGGCAAGAATGGATAATCTTTATGTTAGATATGATAGAAAAAACATCAATATTCGATAGAAAAAAAATATCAGATATTGAAAAGTTAATGGGCAGTTTAGGAGAATCAATTCAAAATAAACTTCCTAAAATATATTCAAAAGATTTAGTTGAAATATTATTCAAGCTTCCTTATTTGAAAAGGGAAAGTTTGGTTAAAGCAAATTTAGGAAATATTAAAACAGCCGGAAATTACTTAAAACAATTAGAAGAAAAAGGATTTTTAAAAAGTGAACAAGTCGGAAAGGAAAAATTGTATCTAAATATTAGTTTAATGGAATTACTTAAAAACAAAGTTTGATTATGAAAGAAAAATCCCCGCATATAATTTCTATTTTTCAAGCATTACTTGTTACTTTTCTTTGGTCAACTTCTTTCATTTTAATTAAATGGGGTTTAGCAGAAATTCCGCCAATTACTTATGCGGGTTTACGTTATTCATTGGCTTTCATGTGTTTTCTACCATTCATTTTATTTAAGAAAAAATATTCTGATGAAATTAAAAATCTTAATTCTTCACAATGGAAAAAATTGATTTTGCTCGGATTAGTTTTCTACACTTTTACGCAAGGCACACAATTTTTAGGATTGTCTTTGCTTCCATCTGTGACCGTAAGTTTAATGCTGAATTTTACACCAATAATTGTTGCTGTATTGGGAATTTTTTGGCTGAATGAAAATCCTACAAAACTACAATGGATTGGCGCAATTTTATTTATTGTAGGAATTTTGACTTACTTTTTCCCAATAAATTTTTTACAAAATGAAATACTCGGAATTGGAGTAATGTTTATCGGGGTTTTAGCAAATTCCGGTTCGGCAATTCTTGGGAGAAATATTAATAGAAATAAAGATATTAGTCCGGTTGTAATTACATTTATTAGCATGGGAATTGGAGCAATTATAATGTTGATTATCGGTTTATTAAAAGATGGAATTCCAACAATAAGTTCGAATAATCTTTACTATTTAATTTGGTTGGCTGTTGTAAATACTGCATTTGCTTTTACATTGTGGAATTTAACTTTACAACATTTATCGGCAATGGAATCAAGTATAATAAACGGAACTATGTTAATTCAAATTGGAATTTTAGCATGGATTTTTCTTGGTGAGACAATAACATTTCAAGAAGGAATTGGAATGTTGATTTCCGCAATTGGTGCTTTGTTTGTTCAATTAAAGAAAATAAATATGAATGGAATTCTTAAAAGACAATCCTAATTATTCCAAATCTTTTCAATTTCTTCAAGAGGTTTATTTTTAGTTTCCGGAACATATTTCCACGTAACCCAAATTGCCGGAAAACTTGTTAAAGCAAAAATCCAAAATGTTCCGTGAGCTTTTACTGTTTCCAATAAAAATGGTGTGAACTGACCAACAATCCAATTAGCAACCCACAAAGATAATGTAGCTATTGCCATTGCTCTTCCGCGAATTCTGGTGGGATAAATTTCTGCTAAAATTACCCAAACAACTGGTCCAAACGAAAATGCAAAACATGCAATGAAAAGTAAAATAAAAATCAACAGTAATAAACTAGAGGATATATTCATTGCAAATAAAATTCCTACAATGATTAAAGAAATAACAGCTCCGGAAACTCCCCAAATTAATAAGGGTTTTCTGCCAAATTTATCTATTGTATAAATTGCCACAATTGTGAAAATTACATTTACAATTCCAATTGTAACTTGCGACCAAAAAGCATCGTTTGCGCCTAAACCCGCTTCACCAAGAATTTTAATTCCATAATACATAATTGCATTTATTCCGCTGAACTGAGAAAACATTGCTAGAGAAATTCCTATTAAAAGTGGTTTCAACATTTTTTTATGAAATAAATCGTTAAATGAAACCGAAGTAATTTCAAAACTTTTTACAATTTCGGAAATTTCCGTTTCAACATTTATTTCGCCAATTATTTTAGAAAGAATATTGTGAGCTTTTTTAACATCGTTTTTCATCAATAAATATCGGGGTGATTCCGGAACAATGAATAAAAGTGCTAAAAATATAAATGCCGGTAAAATTTCAACTCCAAACATTCCACGCCAAATTTCTTTATTTAAAATCCAGTTTAAAAAAGTTCCTTCCTCTAAAAATGAAGTTGAGGAATTTTCTAAAATAAAATAATTGGAAACATACGCAGCAAGAATTCCAATTGTAATTGCAAGCTGATATAATGTAATAAGTTTTCCGCGCATAGTTGGAATTGAAATTTCCGAAATGTACATTGGCGAAATTATTGATGCAACGCCAATTCCTATTCCGCCGACTAATCTGAAAATAATTAATTCCATATAATTTCCGCTAACTGCACAGCCGATTGCAGAAACCGAAAATAAAATTGCAGATAGAGTTAAAACTAATTTTCTACCGAATTTATCGCTTAAATATCCAGCAATTATAACACCAAAAATACATCCAAGTAAAGCAACGCTAACAAACCAGCCTTCGGATAAAGCATCAAGCAAGAATTGATTTTTAACAAAACCAATGGTTCCCGAAATTACTGCAGTATCAAATCCAAATAAAAAGCCTCCCAATGCTGCAATGAATGCCAAAACAGAAAGATAAAATTTATTTTCATTTTCATGATAAATTTCTTTGCTCATAATTTTCCTTATTTCAAAAATGCTTTCACAACTTTAGCTTCATTTTCACTTTCGTTAAATAATTTATAAGATTTTGCCGCCGCCGGAATTACAAAAGTTTCCGCATAATTAAATCTTGTTTTCATTCCGTTTTCTGTTTCTAAAATTATTGATTCGCCTTCAACAAGCATACAAACATTGCAGCGATAATTTGTTTCAACATTTATATTTGAGAAAAACTCCAATCTTTCAACATCGTAAATATGTTCTTTGTGTGTTTGAAGATGAACAATTTTCCAATCAATTCCTTCCGAAATTATTTTAGGTTTTGCAATTAATTCATCTTTTACAATTTTACCTTTTCTTTCAAAATATAAATTGTTGAATGCGTGATCAATATTTATCGGTCGTGGTTTTCCGTTTAAATCCAAGCGAACCCAATCATACATTTTAAAAGTGAAAATATATGGAGTGTTGGAAATCTCTAATACCAGATTGTCTTTCCCCGATCCATGAATTGTTCCATTCGGAATTAAAAGCAAATCATGTTTTTTCACTTCATGAGTTTGAACATATTTTTCAATATTAATTGGGTTAGAATCTTTAAAGCTTTTTTCAAGTTCTGTTCTAAATTCTGTGGAATTAATATTTTCTTGAAAACCCAAATAAACTTTCGCATTATTTTTCATATCAAGAATATAATATGATTCATCTTGTGTAATAATTTCGCCAAAATTATTTTTAATATATTCTATGCGGGGATGACACTGAACGGATAAATTCCCACCATCAAAAGTATCAAGAAAATCAAATCGAATTGGAAATTCTTCATTGTAAATTTCCGAATGCTTACCCAAAATATTTTTTGATTCTTGAAACATGAGAAAATCAAAAGAAAACTCTAACAATTTTTTATCGCTTTCAATTATAATTCCATTTTCCGGAACAATTAACTCAAACGACCATGCATAATTCGGTACATCTTTAGCAAGCCCATGAATATTATCTTTTATCCAACTTCCGCCCCAAACTCCGGGTTCAAACCAAGGTCTAACTCTAAAATAATTTTTACTCATTTCGTTTAGTGCGTTTCTGAAATCTTCTCCGCCCAAGGTTAGAAGCTGGTTTGGTCTTTGTGCATCAATTATAAAATCAATTTTGGAAAGAATATTTTTTTTGTGTTCGTTCAAAACAATCCAATCAATAAAATAAAATCTTTTATACATTTGCTGAGAATCGAACGGAGAATTTACGCCTAAGTTTGTAATACTTTGTGCTCTCATTCTAAATTGAAGTTCATTTTTAGGAAGATCGAGATATAATAAAATTCCTTCCCAATTTGCCAACTTTGATCCACAGCCATAAATTATATTTACATCAAAATTATTTGAAGGAACAATTTTGCTGATTTTTTCTTTGTCAAAAAAATCCATCAATTTTAAATTTGTGCGTTTTCCAAAAATTGAATCTGATTTTCCCAAATCATTTTTAATCATTACATTAATTTCATTTTCATCTTTCATCGCACTTTTTACATCAAAAAATCCAACTGAAATATTTCTTTTTGTAAATTCAGATAAAAGTTTTGCGGTTAAAATTTCCCAGAAAACACCAATGTAGCCATCAATTGTAATTAATTTAAGTTTAGAAATTTCATCAACTAATTCAGAAATTCCGTTTACTATTTTTCCATCATCAATTTTAAAAGAGGGATAAATATCATACTTTCCTTTTGGCGTTTCTATTTTTTCAACGGGAATTAAATACTGTTGAGTTTTTCTCCAGTTTGTGTTTTGCAATTTTCCATCAATATGATTTTCATCATCTGGAATTTCTATTTGTAATGTCTTATTATTTTGCATAAAAATTTAGGATTGGAAAATGAATTTGGGAAAGTTATGAAATTTATTTGGGTGAAAAAAAAGATTTATAAAATTAAATTTCTACAGCGTTCGTATTTTCCTAATTGTCTTTTCTTTCAACTGTTCTAAAGTTTCTTCACTTAACATTTTGTAAGCGTCGTCTCTAATTTTTCCCCATTTATCATGCACGGGGCACGGATGTTCGCTGCTGCAATTTGGAAAACCCAAAACGCAGCTTTTAAAAACAGAATCTCCATCAATTGCGTGAACAATTTCAATCAATTTTATTTGACTTGGTCTTCGGGCTAAATAAAATCCCCCGTTCTTTCCTTTTTTTGAACCGATAATTCCGCTTTCTGTTAAAGTTTGCAGCATTTTAGAAACAAATTCTTTCGGTACTTTTAATTCATCGGAAATATCTTTTGCATTAAAAATTAACTGATCTTTTTTTATCGAGAGAAATAAAACTGCTTGAAGTGCAAGTTCACATTTTTTTGAGAAGATTACGGTCATAATTCAGTCACAAATTTCTTTTTATATAATTAAGTTTACAATAAATTAAAAATAACATTTTTATTTTTAATTCTTTATTTAAACTTATAGTATTTGAGAAAAACTTTTTGTTAATACGAATGAGATAAAAATTTATGAACAAATCTAAAAAACTTACAAGAAAAATTGGACTTCCGCCCGGTGAAATAATTTACATCGGAAATGTTGATCCCCAAAAAACAAAAATAAAATTATATAAATATGATAAAATTGACTTTTCCGAAAATGATTTAACTAAACTTGAAAATATAGATTCGATTAAAGATCAAACAAAAATAAATTGGTTAAATATTACCGGATTTGAAAAAATTGAGCACATAAGAGATTTAAGCAAAATTATAAATGTAAATGAAATGCTTCTTGAAGACGCACTTCACACTGATCACATTCCAAAGTTTGAAGTAGGAAATGATTATCTGGCATTTATTATTAAAAGTTTTGATGAGAAAAGTAACGATGCAAGTCATAATTGTATAATTCTAAAAGACGGACTTATAATTTCTCTGATGGAAAATCCGAATAATATTCTTCAAACAAAAATTGAAAGAATTAAAAATGGAACTGCTCGTGCGCGAAATAAAAAAGCAGATTACCTTTTCTATACTTTGCTTGATTCTTGTATTGATTCTTACTACAGATATTTTGAAAATATTAGAGAAGAACTTTTCGATTTGGAAAATTTAATTATTCACAAACGTTCCGAAAATCATATTGATAAAATTTACGAATTGAATTCAAAATTTAAAACTATACGAAGAAATCTTTTCCTTTAAAAACAGCAATTCTTGATTTAATTGAAAGTGAAAATATTTTGCTGGAAAAAAATAATTATCATTTTTTTAATGATTGTAAAGATCATGTTAATGAACTTATTGAATACTACAATTCGTTTTCGGATAATATTCAGAGTTTGATAAATCTTAATGAAAACAACATTGTAAACAGCACAAACAAAGTGATAAAAATTCTCACAATTATTGCTACAATATTTATTCCTCTTACATTTATTGCGGGAATTTACGGAATGAATTTTAAGAATATGCCGGAACTTGAATGGAAGTACGGATATTATTATTCGCTTGGTTTAATGTTTTTGGTTGGATTTGGAATTTATGTTTTTATTAAAAAGAAAAATTGGTTGTGATATTTTTAGAGAATCTTAAAAAACAAAAAAGGCATGTAAAAACATGCCTTTAATTTTTTAAATCAAAATAAAACTAGAATGATTTATTGTCTTTAACTTTATTGTAAATCCACTTTACAACCACAGAGGCAAAAACACCAGGTTGTCCGCCATTTTCCTGAGTAATTTGAAATTTGGAATAATTACCATCTTGATCATAAAGAAATACATAGTTCCTTTCAGCAACACTTATACTTTTTACCCAAGTATTATCTTTTGTTGGTGAATCAACACCATCATTTAAATTTGTTGAAGTTCCTATTTTAAAATAGGTTTCTCTTGTCATACTATTTCTACCTTTTGAGCTAACAACAATAAAACCATCTGAATTATAATATACATCGTTATAAATAGAACTATCATTAGATGCACTTATACTGAATGCTTTTCCTAATTTTAAACTTAATCCACTTGGGTGTGTTGCACTAGGATCTAAAGATTCCCAGAATTCAACAGGTCCAAAAACAGAATAAGTTGGTTTTAGTGTAACATTTAAAGTTGCGGTTTGACTAGTCACTACTTGAGCGTTAATTGTTGTATCTGCATAACTACTTAATTTTAGAGTAACGGAATAAGTTCCAACTGCTTTTTCTGCAAATGTATATGGAGTTAAAAATCCTGAATCGGTTCCATCTAAAAATATTTTTGCGCCGGATGGAGTTGAATTAACTATTAAATTTCCCTTTTCTTCTTCAATCGGATCTGTAGTACTGTCATCACAAGAAATGAACGAAATACTAAAAATTACAAATAGTGCTAATAATAAAATCTTTTTCATTTATTCTCCTTATAATTATTTTTTAACTAAATTAAAACTGACTGAATTTTTATCAACTAAAGTTGTAAAAGTTCCCGAATATGTTTTTCCATCTTCAGAAAGTTTACCGGCATATTTTCCTTTAAATCTGCTGTGTATTTGATCAGCCATTGTTAAAGCTTTTGTTTCCGGATTTAAAGTTCCTTTTACTTCTTGATTTATAGGATTGCGATAATTTATTGTAATTTTTCCGGAAAAATTATTTCCTTCCTGCGAAGTAATTGAAAGAATTGTTAATCTGCTATCCAATTTTCCCTGCCAAACACCCAATAAAGGTTTTTCCGTAACAACATTTTCTACTTTTTCTGCAGCTTTTTCAACTGTTGTTGCAAGCGTATCAACAACCTTTTCTGTTGTCTCTTCAACTTTTTCAACGGCTTCTTTTGTTACTTCACCTGCTTTATCTGCAGTTTCTTCAACTGTTTTTTGTGCGTCATCCATTGTTTCTTTTGCTTTATCACAACTTACAAGCAACATGGCTGCAATAACAATTAAAGATAAAAACAAAATCTTATTACCTTTATTTGTTAATCTTCCTTTTAACATTTAGTTTCCTCCTGTTAGTTTATTTGTTTTTTATTTGATCCAAAAATAAGCTTAAAATTAGAAAAATCATAAATAATTTAAGTAATTCTTAGTTAGATGTTGAGGTCTTTTAGATAAATATTTATTACTGATTATTCTTCATTTTCTTTAAGATTAGGTGGGTTCCAGCCAACAATTGAACCTTCTTTTATTGTTGAAAAATATGGAGAAAGAGTTGTGCCCGGTAAAGTTCTAACATTGTCTTCAATTTTAATTGGTCCCATTCCGGTACCGGCTCCAAGTTTACAATTATTTCCAATTTCTATAATTCCGTATCTGAATTTCCCGGAGCCTTCATAAGCGTGAACGGTTAATCTGGTAAACGCTCCCATTAACGTATTTTCGCCGATAAAAATTAATTCCGGTCTAAAATGATCTAACCAAACTAACTGCATAATTTCCGAACCTTTGCCGACGTGAATTCCCATCCATCTGTATAATTTATTTTTCAGCGTTGTTCCTTTCATAAAAAAAGAAATTGCAACTTGAAATACCAATAAAGTTCTTCTTCCAAAAGGCAGATTTAAAACTCTCCAATTAATAGATTTTTTTTCTTCCGGTGATCCAAGTCCGGAAAAAGTATAATGTCTTCTTATCGGAGTTAAAAATTTTTCTAAGTTTACTTTTCCTTCTTCGGTTTTGGGATTTAAAGAATTTACACTTACACCTTTTCCGCCGGAAGTTTTAGAAATATAAATTTCTATTCCCTTTTTATTTCCCAATTTTATCGAGCGTTCAATAATTTCTAAAGTAACTAATTTTATTACTTCTTCGGGAGTTTTATCTTTATACTTTTTCAAATCATTTCTCTAAAAAGTCTAATATCCAATTGCCAAGCCGCCGCGGCGCGGATCAGCGGCTCCGTAAATTTTTTCATTTTCAATTAAGATAGATTGAGCTGAACCAAGAACTCTAAAAGTATTATTTCTATCGCCAAATTTGTAACCCATATTTTCTAAATTCAATTTTACATCTTTGCTTATTGCAAATTCTTCAAGATAAATTATATCCGGCATCCATTGATGATGAATTCGTGGCGCATTTACCGCTTCTTGAATATTCATTCCAAAATCAATTACGTTTAAAATTACTTGAAGAACAACTGTAATTATTGTTGAGCCTCCGGGCGAACCGGTGATTATAAAAGGTTTGTTATTTTTTAAAACAATTGTTGGACTCATCGCACTCAGCATTCTTTTTTCCGGCTCAATAGAATTTGCCTTTCCGCCTAAAAGTCCGAACTGGTTTGGTTCTCCGGATTTAGAACTGAAATCATCCATTTCATTATTTAGTAAAAATCCCGCACCCTCTACAATAATTTTTGAGCCAAATCCGGAGTTAATTGTTGTAGTAACACTCACCGCATTTCCATCTTTATCATAAACAGAATAATGTGTTGTTTCTGTACTTTCATTAATTTCTGTTGGAATTTGCGTAGTAATATTTTCTGATGGAACCGCAAATGTTTTCAATTTTTCAAAAATACTTTTAGCATATTCTTTGGAAGTTAATTTCTCTTTCGGAACCGGATAAAAATCTTCATCACCAAGATGATAAGTTCTATCCGCATAAACATACTTCATAGTTTCAACAAGTTTATTTATGTAAGAACTGCTGTTCCATTCATCTTTTTGGAACGAAAAATTTTCCAAAATATTTAGAAGTTCAACAATGGCAATTCCGCCGGAGCTTGGCGGCCCCATTGAAATTATTTTATGATCTCTGTAACTTCCTTCAATTGGAATTCTTTCAATCGGTTTATAATTTTTAAGATCTTCGTGAGTAATATATCCATTCATTTTTCTAACTTGATCAATAAATAGATCCGCAACTTCTCCGGAATAAAATCCATCAACACCATTTTGCTTAATTTTTTCTAAAGTATTTGCTAAATCTATTTGGGTGAAAAGTTCACCTTCCAAATATGGTTCACCGTTTTTAGAAAATATTTTATACGATGACGGATATTTTTTAAATTCATCCAAATGATATTTAAAAGAATTCGCATCGGATTCATCTAACGTAAATCCGTTTTTTGCTAAATCAATTGCGGGTTGAATTACTTCTTCCAAACTTAAAGTTCCATAATTTTCTAAAGCATAAATTAACCCAGCAACACTTCCGGGAATGCCGACAGAAGTTATTCCTTCTTGACTTAATTCCGGCTTGAAATTACCAGCTATATCCAAATACATATTTTTATGTGCTGATTTTGGAGCTTTTTCTCTAAAATCTATCGAAGTGTTTTTTCCATCTTTTAAATGTAAAACCATAAAACCGCCGCCCCCAATATTTCCTGCATAAGGATAAGTAACCGCAAGTGCAAATCCAACCGCTACAGAAGCATCAATTGCGTTTCCGCCTTTTTTCAAAATTTCTAAGCCAACTTCGGATGCATACGAACTTGCCGAAACAACCATTCCATTTTTTGCTTTTACTGGGCGAGCAATTTGGGAATGTAATTCAATTTGGAAAAGCGTAATTATTATTAGAATATAATTTATCGATTTGGTAATCAATTTATTTTTCACTGTTTTTTATTTAATGTTTTTGAATATGTTAGATATATTAACATAAGAAAATAATTTTTATTTTGCAGAATTGTTAAAGGAGAAAAAATGGCATTTAATTTAAGAAACAGAAACTTTTTAAAACTTTTGGATTTTACAAAGGAAGAGTTAAACTTTTTATTAGAACTTTCAAAAAATTTAAAGGCAGCAAAGTATGGCGGATATGAAGAACAAAAATTAAAAGGGAAAAACATCGCTTTAATTTTTGAGAAATCATCTACAAGAACAAGATGCGCATTTGAAGTTGCCGCATTTGATCAAGGTGCAAATGTAACTTATTTGGGTCCAAGCGGCTCGCAGATTGGTCACAAAGAATCTATGAAAGATACCGCAAGAGTTTTGGGAAGAATGTATGATGGAATTGAATATCGAGGATTTGGACAAAGCATTGTTGAAGAATTGGGAAAATATGCTGGTGTTCCGGTTTGGAATGGATTAACTGATGAATTTCACCCGACTCAAGTTCTTGCAGATTTTTTAACGATGTTAGAACATTCAAACAAACCGCTTTCGGAAATTTCTTATTGTTATTTGGGCGATGCAAGAAATAATATGGGGAATTCGCTTTTGGTCGGCGGAGCAATTATGGGAATGGATGTAAGACTTTGTGCACCAAAAGAAAATTTACCCGATAAAAAACTTGTCGATCAATGCAAAGAAATTGCAAAAAAATCCGGAGCTAAAATTACTTTAACAAGTGATGTTAAAGTTGGAGTTAAGGGAGTTGATTTTCTTTATACAGATGTTTGGGTTTCAATGGGTGAACCGAAAGAAGTTTGGGAAGAAAGAATTAAACTTCTCAAACCATATCAAATAAATATGAAAACATTAAAAGCAACCGGAAATCCAAATGTAAAATTTATGCATTGTCTTCCGGCATTTCATAATAGAGAAACAAAAATGGGCGAAGAAATTTTTCAAAAATTTGGATTAGACGGAATGGAAGTTACAGAGGATGTTTTTGAATCGGAACACTCAATTGTTTTTGATGAAGCAGAAAACAGACTTCACACAATTAAAGCAATTATGGTAGCAACTTTAGGATCATAAATACATACCATCATCTTATTTGAATTACCCTTACAAATAAAAATATCTGTAAGGGTTTTTTGTATAAATATTCCAAGAAAATGTTTTACCCGATAAAATTTTTATTGTACTAAAAAAATAATTTTGTATTTTGTAATTCATTCTTCTCTAGTAAAACACCTTTCCTCCGATTTATAATTAATGAATTTAAAACCATTTTAGGAGAACTGCATGTCTCAAAAAAACTTAAAAGAGTATTGGCAGAAAAATATTAGAATTGTATTGATTCTATTAAGTGTATGGTTTTTAGTTTCTTATGTATTAAGCATTTTCATTGTTGATGTTTTAAACAGTTTCAGTATCGGCGGAGCTAAACTTGGCTTCTGGTTTGCCCAGCAAGGATCTATTTATGTATTTATTGTTTTAATTTTTTATTACGTGCAGTATATGAATAAGCTTGATAAAAAATATGATGTGCATGAATAATTAACAATTTTTACTTATCAAAATTTTCAACTGGAGAAAATTTATGAGTGTTCAAATATGGACTTTTATTATTGTTGGATTATCTTTTGCAATTTATATTGGAATTGCATTTTGGTCGAGAGCCGGCTCTACAAAAGATTTTTACGTTGCTGGAAGAGGTGTTCATCCAATTGTGAACGGAATGGCAACGGCGGCAGATTGGATGTCGGCCGCTTCATTTATTTCAATGGCTGGTTTAATTTCATTTATGGGTTATGATGGTTCGGTTTATCTTATGGGCTGGACCGGAGGATACGTTCTTCTCGCATTATTGCTTGCACCATATTTAAGAAAATTTGGAAAGTTTACAGTCCCGGATTTTATTGGTGATAGATATTATTCAAATATTGCAAGAACAGTTGCAATTATTGCAGCAATTGTGGTTTCCTTTACTTATGTGGCCGGACAAATGCGCGGAGTTGGTGTTGTATTTGCAAGATTTTTGGAAGTTCCAATAAACACCGGTGTTTACATTGGAATGGCAATAGTTTTCATTTATGCCGTAATTGGAGGAATGAAGGGAATTACATATACGCAAGTTGCACAATATTGTGTATTAATTTTTGCTTACATGGTTCCGGCAATTTTTATTTCTTTAACCTTAACCGGAAATGTAATACCGCAATTTGGTTTACTCGGAACAGAAAGTTCATCCGGTACTTTTCTTCTGCAAAAATTAGATATGCTCCAACGGGATTTGGGTTTTCATGAATATACAACCGGTACAAAACCAATGATAGATGTTTTTGCAATAACATTTGCACTTATGGTTGGTACTGCCGGATTGCCGCATGTAATTGTTAGATTTTTTACTGTGCCGAAAGTATCAGATGCAAGAAAATCAGCCGGCTGGGCACTTTTATTTATTGCAATTCTTTATACAACAGCTCCGGCAATTGCTGCATTTGCCAGAACAAATTTAATAAATACCGTAAGTGAAAAAAATTATACCGAAATGCCGCAATGGTTTAAAAGCTGGGAAGGAACCGGATTAATAAAATTTGAAGATAAAAACAGTGACGGTAAAATTCAATACGTTGCAAATAAAGATGCAAATGAATTAAATATCGATGCGGATATTATGGTACTTGCAAATCCCGAAATTGCAAATCTTCCGCCATGGGTAATTGCACTTGTTGCAGCCGGAGGTTTAGCCGCAGCTTTATCCACAGCCGCCGGATTGCTTTTGGTAATTTCAACATCAATTTCACATGATCTGATTAAAAAACAATTAAAGCCAAGTATAACTGAAAAACAAGAATTAATGTGGGCAAGAATTGGAGCCGTATTTGCAGTTATTGTTGCCGGATATTTTGGTATAAATCCTCCCGGATTTGTTGCCGCAACAGTTGCATTGGCATTTGGTTTTGCTGCCGCATCATTTTTCCCAGCAATAATTTTGGGAATTTTCGATAAAAGAATGAATAAAGAAGGAGCAATTACGGGAATGGTTGTAGGATTAATTTTAATGTTCTTTTACATGTCGGTTTATAAATTAGGATGGTTTGTTGAAGCAATTCCTCCGGCAAGCGAATGGTGGTTTGATATTTCTCCCGAAGGTTTTGGAACCGTTGCAATGTTTGTAAATTTAATTATTTCCCTTGTGGTTTCCAGATTAACATCTCCTCCGCCAATTGAAGTTCAGCAAATTGTTGAAGATATTAGAATTCCGCGCGGTGCTGGTTCTGCACAGAGTCATTAATTTTTGTATAAAGAGATGTATTCGTTTGCTAACGGATACATCTCCATAATTATATCAAAATAAAGTTCTCTTATTTTTTAATAAACTTTCTAAGTCAGTAACACCTCTTTTCTTCAATTTAGAAATTAATTTCATAAATAAAATTGCGGTTATTATTGCGTCACCGGCGGCATTGTGTCTATCGCTTTTTGTAATTTTAAATTCTTCGGAAAGTGTATCTAAAGAAACGGAACTATCAATTTTGTAATCTTCACCTTTTATTCTTTTATAAAGATTAATTGTGTCAATAGATTTATTTAAAAGTTTATTTCCACCGTTTCGTTTTATTGTTTCGTTAATAATTGAAATATCAAAATAAATGCTGTGTCCAACAATTATATCGTTTTTAATAAATTTTAAAAATTTAATAATTCCATCTTGCTCAGATATTTTTTCTGAATTACTTTTCTTTAATATTCCGTGAACCAAAGCTGCATCGGGATTAAACTCATCTTGCTCTAAATAAATTTCAAAAGTGTTTGAAACATCAATTTGATTATTTTTTATTTTCACTCCGCCGATTGATAAAATTTTATCTTTCTTAAAATCCAATCCGGTTGATTCAACATCAATAATTACAAAGTCAGCTTGAGAAATTGGGATTTTATATTTCTGTTTTTCTTCGAAAAGTGAAATATAGTTTTTCCAGAATTCCGGATATTCTTTTGAAGTTTTATTTTTAAAGAAATTAAAAATCATCTGAACATTTTTAAATTAAATCTAATAGTTAAAATTTGCTGAAGTTCTTTAATTGGTCTAAAACAATTGCGCAGCATTAGTCTCTGCATTTTATTTAATTCATCCGGACTAAAATATCTTCCCGAGTTATTGTGTTTCAAACCTTGCATGGTTCTAAAACGAATAATTATTTCATAAGCATCAGCAAGCTGTTCAAATAATTCTTTATTCTCAGGTTCAATTTCTGCTAATTTATTAAATCTTTTTATTGTGCTGTTAATTCCTTCTAATCGTGCAGATAAAGTTAAAACTCTTGCACCGTCAACAAGCGGCATCATTGCACGGGCTTTTATATCAAACTCATTCTTATGTTCTCCGTTATTTTCTACCATAAAATCTCTAAAGAAACTTAATGGAGGGGGGTTTTCCAGAGCATTTTTTGCTAAGAATGATAAAAAACTTTCTTGGTTATTTAATGTTTGATAAATATTATCTGCCATTTTTTCGGAAAGTTCAAAGTTTCCGTAAATCGGTTGAAAATCAAAAAATATTGTGGAGTACATTACTTCTTTATTTCCGGGAGTGTAAATCCAATTTTCAAATTGATTGTTCCACTCACCTAAAGACAAACACCATTTGGGGTTGCTTGCCATTACGTTTGCCGGACAATAATCAAATCCGCAATCTTTTAAAATATCATTTACACCTTTTGCCAATTGAAGAAAATAATTTTTGTTTTTTTCGTATTCACTTTTTTCAGCATCTTCAAACACCAAAGCATTATCTTGATCGGAACGCAAAAGCTGTTCTTCTCTTCCTTGACTTCCCAATGCGAGCCAACACCATTTTACATTTGGTAAATCATTACCAGTTTTTGATAATTCAGAAATTGTTAATTCAATAGCTTTAATATTTATTGCGTTATTAATTTCGGTAATAATTCTTGTTATATATGTTATGGATATTTCTTGCTGAAGATATTTTTTTAACAGTTGTTCCGTGCTAATTCTAATTAGATTTAATTGATTTGAATTTTGCGCTCGCTTAATTTCTCTAATAAATACCGAAGGATTATTTCCATGCAAAACCAAAATATCATGTTCGGAAATCATTCCAATCATTCTTGAATTTATTGTTCCATCTTCCGTAATACAAATATGATGAATATTATTTTTGATCATCAAAATTTGTAAATCAGCAACTGTTGCATTTGAATCTGAAGTTATAACGGGACTGCTCATTATATTTTCAATTTTACAATCTGAACAAAAATCTCCGGCAACAACTTTATTTCTTAAATCGCGATCTGTTATAATTCCAATTGGTTTTTGGTTTTCATCAACAATTACAATTGAGCCGACTTTATTTTCCTTCATTATTAATGCGGCATTTTTAATTGATGTTTCAATACTGCAAGTTATTGGTTTACTGCTAATTGGAATTGTTTGAATTTCAGAAAAATTGAAATTATCATTTATCGAAATTTGTGAATCCAAAAATACTTTTTGTTTGCTGTATTTTGAATATGGATTTCTAATTCCACCCGTAAATGATGAAGTGAAATAATTTTCAACATTTTTGTTCACTTTCATAATTTCTAAAAATAATTCGGCGGGAATTTTATAAATTAAGGCTTCTTCGGAAACTATTGCGGTTAAAGTATAAGGCTGATCGGCGGAAATTAACGGTCTTATTCCAAAAATATCTCCTTCATCGCAAACATCAATTAAAATTTTTTCATCTTTAAATTCATTAAAAAGTTTAACGGCTCCTTCTCTTACAACGTAAAAATAGCTCGGCGGTTTTTCACCTTGTTGAAAAATTACATCATTGTTTTCGGAATATATGATAATTATTTTCTGAGAAATTTTTAATAATTCTTCTTTAGAAATAAAACTAAATGGCGGATGTTCTTTAAGAAAGTCATAAATTCTGTGGGGAATTGTATTGCTCATTTTTCTATTTAATTATAGTTTGAACAAGTGAATTTATTTTGATCGAAAACAATATATAATTTTTGCAAGAAATTAATAATCTAAATTGCAAAATTAAATTTTATAGAGTAAATTAAATTTTCATATCCGTCACTTTCTGTTTAATTAAAACTATCAATTCATATTGAAAAAAATAGGAGATTACTTATGGGGAAAAAGACTGAAAAAACCATTAAAGATCCTAATGTGTTTTACCCAAGTGATTCAATAGTTTCAAACGCAAACGTAAAAGAATATGATAAACTTTATAAGAAATCTATAAAAGACAGAGAAGGATTTTGGGCTGAACAAGCCGAGAATTTAGAATGGTACAAAAAATGGGATAAAGTTCTTGATGAAAGTGAAAAACCTTTTTACAAATGGTTTGTCGGCGGCAAAACTAATATTGTTCAAAATGCAATTGATAGGCATTTAAAAACTTGGCGAAAGAATAAAATTGCAATTGTCTGGGAAGGTGAACCTGGTGATTTGCGTGTTTTTTCATATCATGCACTAAATAGGGAAGTTACAAAATTTGCAAACATTTTAAAAAGTATGGGCGCAAAAAAGGGTGATATTATAACTATTTATATGCCGCAAATTCCAGAACTTGTTTTTGCAATGTTAGCTTGTGCAAAAATTGGAGCAGCTCACAGCGTTGTATATGGCGGATTTAGCGTTGAAGCTTTGGCGGAAAGAATTGCCGATGCACAAAGCAGAATTTTAGTTACTGCAGATGGCGGCTGGAGAAGAGGAAAAGTTAATGATTTAAAGGGAATTGTAAATGAAGCAATCGGCAGATCTCCAACCATTGAAGCTTGTATAACGATTAAGCGAACGGGACACGAAGTTTATATGGAAAGTGATCGTGATTTTTGGTTTCACGATTTAGCATCTCTGCCAATCTCAAATAATAAATGTGAAACTGAAGTTATGGATGCGGAAGATATGTTGTTCATTCTTTATACATCCGGAACAACGGGCAAACCAAAAGGATTGGTTCACACTCACGGCGGTTATTCTGTTTATACAGCAACTACGCATAAAATGGTTTTTGATATTAAAGATGAAGACAGATGGTGGTGTGCGGCCGATCCGGGATGGATTACTGGTCACAGTTATATTGTTTACGGTCCGCTTATTAACGGCACAACAATTATGATGTATGAAGGAGCTCCAAATCATCCGTATCCAAACAGATGGTGGCAGATGATTGAAAAATATGGAATTACAATTCTTTACACTTCACCAACTGCCATTAGAGGATTGATGAGATTTGGAAATCAATGGTCAAAACGTCATGATCTTAGTTCATTACGTTTACTTGGTTCCGTTGGTGAACCAATAAATCCCGAGGCTTGGAAATGGTATCACAATAATATTGGAAATGATAAATGTCCTATTATGGATACTTGGTGGCAGACAGAAACCGGCGGATTTATGATAACTCCATTGCCAATTACTCCATTAAAACCGGGCTCTGCAACAAAACCATTTTTCGGAAATGAAATTGCAGTTGTTGATGAAAATGGAAAGTCTGTAAAAACCGGAGAAGAAGGAAAACTTGTAATTAAAAATCCTTGGCCCGGAATGGCAAGAACCGTTATGGGTGATCCGGAAAGATTTATAAATACATATTGGAAAGATTACGAAAAACAAGGCTGGTATAAAGCCGGAGATTCCGCAAGAATTGATGAAGACGGATATGTTTGGATAATCGGAAGAATTGACGATGTAATAAAAGTAAGCGGATATCGTTTGGGAACGGCAGAAATTGAAAGCGCACTTGTAAGCCATCCAAAAGTTGCTGAAGCCGCCGCAATTGCTTTGCCGCATGAACTAAAAGGAAATGCTATTCATGCTTATGTAATTTTGAAAGCAAATTTAAAAGGTGATGCCGAACTTGAAAAAAGTTTGAAGGATCACGTTGGGCATGAAATGGGACCAATTGCAAAACCGGATTCAGTTACATTTGTTGATTCACTTCCTAAAACACGAAGCGGAAAAATAATGCGTAGAGTTTTAAAAGCACGTGCTCAAGGCTTGCCGGAAGGTGATTTAACAACAATTGAAGAGTAAATTTATATTTATTGAAAATATTTTAATCTCTCCCGAAAATTTAATCGGGAGAAATAATAATGCGGTTCAATTTCAAATATGAAAAAAGTTATCCATATAATATTTATTTTTTATTTTTTTGCCGGATGCCACACTTTCGAAAATTCCATTTCTGAAAAAATAGTTGATCCACAATTTGATTATAAAATTTACAATCCTCAGCCAAATGATAAAATTATTTCTCGATCTGAATACTTAGATAAATTATACGGATTTTGGCTTGGTCAATCAATTGCAAATTGGACCGGATTAACAACCGAAATGGATAAAATTGGAAATATCGGTGAAATAAAAACCGGTGCGTTTTATACAAGAGAGGATTGGGAAAAACCGGATTTACCAAATATTTGGAATGATTATATGGACACAAATTCATCAAAATTAATTGATTTTGTTTTTGAGGATGAAAATGGAATTTGGGGTTCGGATGATGATACTGATATTGAATATATGTATCAATATTTGCTGCACAAAAATGAAACTGGAATTCTAACCGGAGAACAAATCAGAGATGGCTGGTTGAATCATATAAAATCCGAAGAAGAAAATTTTTTGTGGGTCTCAAATCAAAAAGCATTTGATTTAATGAGAGCTGGTTTTATTCCGCCGCAGACTGGAGATCCAATTAATAATTCAGATTTTGAAATGATTGATGCTCAGCTTACAACAGAAATTATTGGATTGTTTGCGCCATCAAATCCGGAAATTGCGTTGAACATTGCTCATCTTCCAATTCAAACTACAGCAAGAAAAAATTCTGAATGGATTTCTGAATTTTATGTAATTATGCACTCGCTTGCAATTTTATATGACAAAAATAAATCACCAAAAGAAAATATTTTGTGGATGGCTGATCTTGCAAGAAAACGCCTTCCAAATAATTCTTATTCCGCAAAAATGTATGATTATGTTAAAAGCAGATATTCGGAAAACATTCCTTGGGAAAAAGTTAGAGATGAAATTTATCAGCGTTATCAAGTTGATCAATTGGATGAATATGATATCACATCGAAAAATCTTACATGTAACGGATGTTTTGCGGCGGGAATAAATTTTGCATCGAGTATAATTAGCTTGCTTTACGGCGAAGGCAATTATAAGGAGACAATAAAAATTGGAACTCTTGCCGGCTGGGATTCGGATAATCCAACATCAACTTGGGGCGGACTTTTAGGATTTATTCTCGGCAAAGATGAAATTGAGAAAACATTTAATCGCAAATTTTCTGAAAAATATAATATTCATAGAACCAGACAAAATTTTCCAAACAACGGAATTGATACTTTTTCTAATATGGCAAAAGTTGGAGTTTTTATTGTTGATAGAGTTGTTCAAGAACAAATGAACGGCGGAATAGATTTAGAAAATAATGTTTGGTACATTCCCCAAAAAGAAATTAAAATAATTCCCGCTGAATGATTTGATTTAAAGTACTTAAAAATTGACCTAAAATTATTTTAAACTTTCCAAAAGAAGATTTTGTCCAAAGATTAAATTATTGGGAATATTATAATGTGTAAAATCATTATAAAAATTTTTGTTCTATTTATTTTTGTTCTAACTTTTACAAATTGCAATGAAACGGAAAATCCAACCGAGACAAGTGATTCCGATATAACAAATAATTCCGATAGCGGAAACACAATTGTAGAAATAACCAGCGAAAACAAAGAACCACACGAAGATCCAAACGATTATATTTGGGAAGATACAAGTGTTACAAAAATTCAACTAAACGGAAATTCAATAAGTAGTGAAACAACAGCCGGAATTTCAATAAACGGAAGTATTTTAACAATTTCCGCATTGGGAAATTACGAATTAAGTGGAACGTTAAATAACGGTCAAATTAAAATTGATATTGATGAAACTGATTTAACATCGGTTGAAAATTTGGGGAAATCTTCTTCATCAACAAGTGATGAAATTTTGAGATTAATTCTTAACAATGTTGAAATTACAAATTCTTCAAGTGCACCAATTTATATTGCAAATTCACCAAAAACATTAATTGTTTTATCAGATAATTCCACAAATACTTTAGTCGATGGCACAACCTACATTTTTGAAAATGCAGAAATCGAAGAACCAAATTCAACAATTTTTTGTAACGATGATTTAACAATTTGCGGAAACGGAAATTTAATTATTGATGCAAATTATAATGATGCAATTACAAGCGAGGACGGCTTAATTTTAAAAAGTGGAAATATTAATCTAACTTCGGTCGATGATGGAATTAGAGGAAAAGATTATTTAATTGTTAAAGATGGTAATATAGAAATATCTTCAACCGGAGATGGATTTAAGTCTGATAATACCGAAGACGTAACTTGCGGATATGTTTCAATAGAAAATGGAACTATCGATATAACATCTTTCGGCGATGCAATTTCTGCAATAACCGATGTATTAATTTCAAACGGAACAATCAATATTAAAACTACGGGAACAAATACAACAGCAACATCTTCCAAAGCAATTAAAGGTTTGGTAAGTGTTGTTATTGATGATGGAAATTTTATAATTAATTCTAACGATGATGCAATTCACTCAAATAGCTCGGTAACGATAAATAACGGAACTTTTACAATTTCGGCAAAGGATGACGGACTTCACTCTGATAACACGGTTGCGATAAACGGCGGAACAATAAATATTACAAGTTCGGTTGAAGGCATCGAAGGAAAATACATTTATATAAATGATGGAAATATTTATGTTGCTTCAACCGATGACAGTTTTAATTCATCAGCCGGTTCACGAACTGAAAATGATGATAACAGCTGCACATATATTCATGGCGGATTTATTGTTTTAGTTCCAACCAACGGAGATGGATTAGACAGCAACGGCGATTTGGAAATGACAGCCGGAACTGTAATTATTCATGGTCCATCGAGTCAGCCGGAAGTGATGATAGATTACAACGGAACTTTTAATATTTCGGGAGGATTTTTAACATCCTCCGGAAGTTCATCAAATATGACTCAAGCGCCAAGTTCAAGTTCATCACAATATTGCGTTAAGATAATGTTTAATTCATCAATTTCTGCTTCTACAATTGTTCACATTCAAGACAGCGATGGAAATAATGTTTTAACTTTTCAACCACAGCATAAATATCAATCGGTTGTGTTTTCTTCATCAGATTTACAAAAAAGTAAAACATATTCTATTTACAAAGGCGGAAGTTCAACCGGAACAAATAAAAATGGCTTAATTGAAGGCGGAACGTATTCCGGAGGAACTGTTTATAAAAATTTCACAATTTCGAATACTGTTACAAACGTTAATTAAATTTTCATTGAAAAATATAATTTGTGCTGATTTACAAAATCAGTATGAGTTATATTACTTTTCAAATCCTACACTTTTTTTGTAGTTTAATCCTCAAGAAAATAAATTACAATTTTTATGAAAGAAAATTATTTTGAAGGAAAAGAGTTTAAGAATATTAATTTTTCTAAAAGTAAATTTGAAATTGCAGAATATGAAAACTGTTCTTTTATTGGCTGCAATTTTTCGAAAGTTAACTTAAGTAATTCGTCTTTTACTGATTGTAAATTTAAAAATTGTGATTTCAGTATGGTGAAAAATGCCAATGTGGCATTCAGAAAAACAGATTTTACGGAATGCAAACTTTTAGGCTTTCACTTTGAAAATTGCAATGAATTTTTGCTTTCTTTCTCATTTACAAATTGCCAATTAAACTTTTCTTCATTCCACAAAATGAAATTGCACAATACAAAATTCATAAATTGTAAACTGCAAGAAGTCGATTTTACAGAAGCTGATTTTACAAATTCCAATTTTGAAAATTGTGATTTTACGGATGCAATTTTTAATCGCTCAACTTTAGATAAATGCGATTTTTCAACTTCGTATAATTTTATTATTGATCCCGAAAACAATAAACTGGCAAAAGCTAAATTTTCATCTGCAAATGTTTTGGGATTGCTAGCAAAGTATAATATTGAAATTGAATGAGATTTTAAATCATCATGATTATTCTGTGATTCAGTATTCTTAATTTGCAATCATTCTTTTATAATTAAAATTTTGATTAATTTTAACTCACCCGAATAACTTTAAAGAATTATGACTTTTGAAAACTTTAAACTCAGACTTTCTCAAGCAAAAACTGAAGAAACAGTTAAATCAATTTATGCCGAATATTTTAAAATAAAATATGACACATCTGATAAACATGATTTATACACATCAAAAGTTTTGTTTGAATTTAAGCTTGATAAAAACTTTATTAATCTTAAAGCACTTGCATCAATATTAGCTCAAACTCTTTATTATGTTAGAAGACTAAAATATGAAGAAATAGAAAAGAAAATTCCGTATTATATTTGCCTTGCCGATAAAAACGAAGCGGTAATTTCAGAAACAAATAAATGGATAAATTATTATTCAAATGATTCTTACGATTGGGAAAGACCGCCAAGCAAACCCGATCCAAAATTGGTTGATCATATTGTTAAAGAACCCGAAACTCAAAAACTTCACATTTACAAAGTTTCAAACAAAAACGAACACACTGTTTTTTATAAACTTTTAAAGACTTGCTTAAATCCTCAATTTCTGTTGGAGTTTGCTGATAAAAAAATTATTAACGAAGAAAATTTTGAGGCTGTTTTTGAACATTGGCGTGAAATTATAGGCAAATATATTATAAACGGGTACAAAGAATCTTATTACTTTCTCGCAAATATTCAAAGAGAAAAAATAATAATTGATAAAGAAAGTAGTCGTGTTGTTTTTACTTTTGAAGATAAAAATTCCAAAACTCAAAAAATATTAATGAATGATTATGAGTATTTCTGGAATTTATATAATTACGTTGAAGAAGCAGAAACAATAAACGGAATCCATGCAAAATTAGATAGATTAACTGATGAAAGCCAAAGAAGATTCGAGGGTGAGTTTTACACTCCTTTACGTTTTGCTAAAAAAGCTATAAGATATTTTGAAGATGTCTTAGGTAAAAATTGGTACAAAACCGGAAAATATAGAATTTGGGATATGGCTGCCGGAACCGGAAATTTAGAATATCATTTGCCGGCTGATGCTTATCAATATCTTTATCTTTCTACTTTGCATGCAAGCGAAGCTGATCACTTAAAAAAAGTTTTCCCCGGAGCAGCTTGTTTTCAGTATGATTATCTGAATGACGATATTGAATACTTATTTAACAAAGATGCTCTTCCTTTTAAACCTAATTGGAAATTACCGGAAAAACTTAGAGATGAATTAAATGATAAATCAATTACTTGGATCGTTTATATAAATCCCCCGTTTGCAACTGCTCAAGTCGGTGGCGCAAATGCCAAAAGAGATGAAAAAACAGAAGTAAGCAAAACAAAAATTGAAACAATAATGACCAAAGAAAATATTGGTCATGCAAAAAGAGAATTGTTTGCTCAATTCATGTTTAGAATTGCAAAGGAAATGCCGTCTAAAACTTTTTTTGGAATGTTTTCAACATTAAAATACTTAAATGCTCCGGATAGTGTTGAATTTCGAAATGAACATTTTAATTTTGAATTTGTGAAGGGATTTGTTTTTAAATCAACAAACTTTCATGGCGTTACTGGAACATTTCCAATCGGATTTTTACTTTGGAATCTAGAGAAAAAAAACAATATAAATAAAATTCAACTGGAAATTTGTAACGATGAATCAAAATCAATTGGTTATAAATATATCAGCTTAATAACAAAAAATGATGTAATTAATAAATGGTTTTCTCGTCCGGAAAATTCAAAAGATTTTATTTTACCTCCGTTAAGCAATGGAATTACTGTTAAAGAAGATAACACAGACACAAGACATAGAGCAAGACCGGATTTTTTAGCATCTATTTGCAGTAAAGGAAATGATTTTCAAAATGCAAATTATGTTGTAATTCTTTCTTCGCCAAGTGTAAGCGCCGGAGCATTTACTGTTACAAAAGAAATTTTTGAAAAAGCTTTAATCCTTTTTGCTGTAAGAAAAATTCCTAAACCAACATGGTTAAATGATAGAAATCAGTTTTAAAACCAAGCAAAATTTTAGAAGATGAATTTATAAATGATTGTGTTGTTTGGAGTTTATTTTCAAATTCAAATGAAACTACTTCTCTAAGCAATGTTCAATATCTTGGAAAAACATATAAAATAAAAAATGATTTTTTTCCATATTTAATTGAAACAGTAAAAAATTGGGAAATTAAAGATTCGGATTTCAAACTTCAATTAACACACGATCTTGATAGATTTGCAGCAGTTTGGTTAAAAGATAAAAAGCTTTCTGAAGAAGCAAAGTCGGTGTTATCAAAAGGTAAGGAAGTTTATAAAATTTTTTATGCAAACTTAAATTTAATGGCAACACAAAAATATAAAATCACAAATTGGGATTCCGGCTGGTATCAAATAAGAAGATGTTTAATAGAACACAATATCGGCAATGATAAAATTGACGAATTAAAAAAACTTAATTCAGATTTAGCTGTTAAAATTTTACCCCAAATTGAAGAATATGGATTTTTAGATAGAGATGAGGTTTATGAAGAAATATGAAGTTTTGTGTTTTATTTTTTCTCTTAATGTTGATGATAAAAATTAAGACACCCCAACTTATTATATTGCATTTGTGACCAACATTTATTTCATTATGTTTAATCCTCATCAACAAATTAAATAACTTTATGAAGGTTAAATATTATGAATAGATCAAGTTTTATAATTACAGCTTTTTCAGCGTTTCCATTATTTGCATTTTCAAAATTAAAATCGATTGGTGAAGAAAGAACAAAAAAGGGATTCAAAGTCAATAAAGGTGAAGCCCGTTTTGGTGAACATTACAAAATGAAAGGTGTTACACTTAACAATTTGGATATCAAAATTTCGGGTAAGGATTCTGGGGGTGAGCAGGCTGTTTTTGAGCAAACAGGATTAACTCCAAATGGCGGACCGCCTCTCCACATTCATCTATTTCAAGATGAATGGTTTTATGTAATAGAAGGCGATTACAAATTTCAAGTTGGTGATGATTTCTATAATTTGAAATCCGGAGATACAATATTTTTACCAAAAAATGTTCAACATGCTTTTTTACAGCTTACAGAGAAAGGCAAAATGATTGTATCATATTCTCCGGCGGGCAAAATGGAAGCCTTTTTTAAAGCTACAAATAATTGGACATCTCCTCCAACAAAAGAAGAAATTAATAAAGTTTTTGAAGATAATGAAATGAAAGTGGTTGGTCCGCCGTTAAAATTAAATTAGCTTAATAAAATATTGTTTCTAAAATGAATAAAAGTTATAAAGTTCCCGTACAAACAAGAATTGGTCATGTTCATCTAAAAGTTTCGAATATAGAAAAATCATTAAAATTCTATAAAGAACTTTTGGGTTTTGATTTAGTAACAATGTACGGAAACCAAGCTGCATTTATATCTGCGGGCGGTTATCATCATCACATTGGATTAAACACTTGGGAAAGTGAAAATTCACCTCCGGCACAAAAATCTGGAGTTGGACTATACCACGTTGCTATTCTTTATCCAACCAGAAAAGATTTGGCAGAAATTTTTTACAGATTGATGAATGCAAAATATCCAATTTCCGGTGCGTCCGATCACGGAGTTTCTGAAGCAATTTATTTAGAAGATCCGGATGGAAACGGAATTGAATTATATTGGGATAAACCAAAAGAACTTTGGCCTAAAAAATCCGATGGTTCGATTGAGATGTTTACAAAACATCTTGATTTGGAAAATTTACTTTCTGAATTGGATAATTAAAAATAATAACCAAAATTGAAACACATAACAAAAACTGTTTGGATATTATCTTTAGTAAGTTTATTTACGGATGCCGCCAGCGAAATGTTATATCCGATAATGCCCATCTACTTAAAGTCAATCGGGTTTTCTATTTTACTAATTGGAATTCTTGAAGGATTTGTTGAAGCCGCCGCCGGTTTAAGTAAAGGCTATTTTGGAAAATTATCGGATAATTACGGAAAGCGTGTTCCGTTCGTCCAGCTTGGTTATTCATTGAGTGCAATTTCAAAACCGCTGCTGGCAATTTATATTTTACCGCTTTGGATTTTCTTTGCGAGAACAATTGATAGATTGGGAAAAGGAATTAGAACCGGCGCAAGAGATGCAATTCTTTCAAGCGAAACAACAATTTATACCAAGGGAAAAGTTTTTGGTTTTCATAGATCAATGGATACGTTTGGCGCTGTTCTGGGTCCGCTTGCGGCTTTGTTATACTTACATTTTTATCCTGAAGATTATAAAACTTTATTTTTAATAGCGTTCATTCCCGGAATATTAGCTGTAATTACTTCGCTGCTTTTAAAAGAAAAACAATTTCAATCTCAAAAAAAATTATCAAATGTTAATTTCTTTTCGTTTTTAAAATATTGGAAACAAAGTAATTTAGAATATAGAAAATTGGTAATCGGACTTTTACTATTCGCAATATTTAATAGTTCGGATGTTTTCCTTTTACTTAAAGCCAAGCAGTCTGGTTTGGATGATTCAACCGTAATTGCAATTTATATTTTCTATAATTTAATATTTGCACTGTTCTCATTTCCAATTGGAATAATTGCGGATAAAATCGGTTTGAAGAAAATGTTTATAATCGGGTTATCTTTTTTTAGTGCAGTTTATTTGGGAATTTCCGTAAACGAAAATATTTACTTTTTCTTTGGAATATTTTTTCTTTATGGGATATACGCCGCAGCTACAGAGGGAATTTCCAAAGCATGGATAAGCAATATTGCCGATAAAAAAGATACGGCAACTGCAATTGGAATGTATTCAGCATTTCAAAGTATTTGCGCAATGATTGCAAGCTCAACGGCTGGATTATTATGGTTTAAGTTTGGAGCTGCAGTTACTTTTATGTTAACCGGAATTTCAACAATATTAATAATTTTCTACTTTATAATTTTTGTACAATCACATAAATCTTTATGAAGAATAATATTTCTCGAAATGAAATTATAAGCAAAATATCAAAAGTTATAAATAGTATTAAATTACCTCATCCAACACGTGTTGCAATTGATGGTCCAGGAAATGCCGGAAAAACAACATTCGCAAATGAATTGGAAAATGAATTAATTAAATTAGAAAGAAATGTAATCCGTTCAACAATTGATGGATTTCATCATCCGCCGGAATTTAGGAGACGACAAGGACAATTTTCTCCCAAAGGATATTTGGAAGATTCTCACGATTATGAATCAATAAAAAAATATTTGCTTACTCCGCTTGGTCCAAACGGTAATTTAGAATACATAGAATCAATTTATAACTTTAAAATCAATCAGCCGACAAATTCAGAAATTAGAAAAGCTGAAAAAAATTCACTATTAATTTTTGATGGAATTTTTCTTTTTAAAGAACAGCTAATTTCAAATTGGGATTACAAAATTTATATTGATGCTTCTTTTGAGAAAACACATCAGAGAGCAATTGAAAGAGACAGTGAATTATTTGGCGGGATTGAAAATGTAAACAAGTTATATAAATTGAGGTACATTCCGGGGCATGAAATGTACCTCTCTATGTATAATCCAATTGGAGTTTCAGACATTGCAATTAACAATGATGAATTTCAAACGCCAACTGTAATAAAGATTTCAAATAACAACTTAAATCAAAATTTACTTAGTTACTTTCCGCAATTAAAAATCTGAAGCAAGAACAACGCTGTTTAATTTATCTGAAATTTGTTCATACACTTTTTGATCATCGTAAATTGATTTAATCTGAATGTCTTTGAACAATTCTGTATTTTCAAAATAAATTTTTGCTAACTGAGCTTTATAACTGATTATTGCATTTCTAGAATTTATTGCTAAATCATTTAGAGCACTTACAAAAATATTATCGTTTTCCTCTGGAAATCTGTTTTTAAATTGTATACTAACAAATATTGCAGATTCTACAACACCTTCATTATCGTTAGTTAATGATTTATAACAATTTGCTACAACAGTTTTAACTTTCTCGCTTTTTGTCGGTTGTGCATTTAGATTGATTGAAAAAAGTAAAATAAGACTTAGTACTATTGCATTTTTTATTGTTTTCATTTTGAAGCTCCTTTCGATTTTTTTTACAAAGAATAGCTCAAATGCCATACCAAAAATAAAAATCGATCGTAACTTGTTTGGTTATAATAGATTATGAAAATTATTACACTGTTATATACTTTTAAATGGATGCCACGTTTGTGCAGTAACTTTTAAAAAAGTGTTGTAACTTATTTAAGTTAAATGAATTAAACCAAAAGGTAGAATTGTTGCTTTTTTAGTTTTGTGGCAATGAGTTTTCACTCGAATATATCTTCATCTTTTTCTTTTAAACGCTGAATTCTATTGTTCAATGCGCGTCTTGTAATTCCCAAAAGTTGTGCGGCAATTGTCTGATTGTTATCCGATCTTTTTAAAGCTTCATTTATCATTAATAATTCTGCCGATTTAAACGTCGGAAACTGCGATGTGAAAATTATTGATCCCGAAAAATTTTCATTCTTATCATAAACATTTTTATCGGCAATATTTTCTTCGGTCCCGATTGTTTTTTTTCTAATACTTTCTAAAGATAAAATTCCGGAAGTGTGTCTGCTTACCGCATCAAAAATAATTCCTTCCAATTCTCTTACGTTTCCCGGGAAAGCATAATTTGTTAAACTTGTGTAAAGTTCCTTCGGCGAAGCCGGTCTTTTTTTATTTAATGTTTCTGAAGCAATTGTTAAAAAGTGACTAATTAAAATTGCAATATCTTCTTTTCTATCTCTTAACGGCGGAATATGAACATGATGTGCTTTTAATCTGTAGTACAAATCTTTTCTAAACGAATCCTCATCTTTCATTTTATCCAAATCTTTATGAGTTGCTACAATTATTCGTGCATCGGAAAGTTTTGCAACATCAGAACCAAGCGGATAATATTTGCCGTCTTGAAGCAAGCGCAAAAGTTTTACCTGCGATTCAATACTTAAATCACCGATTTCATCTAAAAATAAACTTCCGCTTTCTGCTTGTTCAATTAATCCGCGTCTATCTTTTTCTGCGCCGGTGAAAGCGCCTTTTCTGTGACCGAATAAAGTATCTGAAAATAAATTATCATCAACTCCGGCAACGTTTAATGAAACTAATTCTCCTTCTCTTCCGCTTATCTGGTGAATTGCTTTTGCAATTAATTCTTTTCCAACTCCGGTTTCGCCGGTAACCAGTACTGGTAAATTCGTTTTAGAAATTGCTTCAATATATTTAAATATTGAAATCATTTTTGAGCTGTTTGTAATTATATGAGAAAATGCTTCAGGAAATTCCAATTTATCTTTGAATAAAGATTCTTTTAATCGCAAGTTTTCATTTCTAACGTTTGAAAAATATAAACCTCTTTTTATTGAAGTGATTAATCTTTCATCATCAATCGGTTTAACCAAATAATCGAAAGCGCCTAATTTCATGCACTCAACTGCGTTTTCAACATCATTAATTGCAGTAATGATAATTACGGGCATTTCGGGAAAATTTTCTAAAATTTTTGGAAGCAATTCTTTGCCGGAAATATTCGGCATATTTATATCAAGCGCAATTAAAGAATATTCTTTTGATTTAAGCAATTCCAAAACTTTTGTACTGTCGCTGCAAGTTTCAACATTATTAAATCTGTTTGAATTTAAAACTAATTCCGCCGATGAAAGAAAATGAATTTCGTCATCAACAAGTAAAATTGGCTTAAACGGATTTAATTGAATTGTCATAATTTTTCTCCATCTGAACTTAAATATATTGGCAGATAAATTTTTGCTTTCGTTCCTTTTCCCTTTGCGCTTTCTATTAAAAAATCACCGTTATGATTTTTTACAATATTATACGATATTGATAAACCCAAGCCGGTTCCGCCTTTTTCGCGCTTTGTAGTATAGAAAGGATCAAAAATATGCTTCAAATCTTTTTCATCAATTCCTTCGCCTTCATCTTCAACTTCTATAATTACTTTGTTTAATTCTTCATAAATTTTTATTGAAATTTTTTGATCAAAATTAGTTAAAGATTGACATGCATTATTTATTAAATTTATTACAACTTGCTCAAGTCTGTTTGAACTTCCCCAAACCAAAGGAAATCCTTTTGAATAATTTACGTTAAATTTATTTGTTGATTTGCTTATAAAATTATTTGTGATGGAAATTGCAACTTCAACTACTTCATTTATGCTTATTTTTTTAAATTCTTTAGAAGGATATTTGGAATAGTTTGTTAGATTATCGATAATTTTTTTTATTCTTTCCGAGCCGCTTAAAATTGATTCATACGATTTATCAATTTTTTCCACAAAATTTTTGTATGACATTCCACCTAAAGCGAAATCGCCATTTTCAATGTAGTATTGGTTAAGAATGGGTTTTACGTCTTCCCAAATCTTTTTTAACAAATTAATATTCAGCATAATAAAATTATTCGGATTATTAATTTCGTGAGCAATTCCGGAGACTAAAATTCCCAAAGAAGCCATTTTATCCGCATGAATTAATTGCTCGCCTTTAATTTTATTTTGTTCTTCGGCTTCCTTTAATTTTGTTATATCATTTACGATTCCATCGTAAGAAACAACATTATCGTTTTCATCCTTTTGTAAAACAATGCTATTTTTTACCCAGCGAATTGTTCCATCGCGATGAATAATTCTATGTTCAAGAGGAAAAACATTTTCCCCTTTTAATGCACTTTGCGATTGTTTAAGAACATTTTCTTTATCATCATCGTGAACCATATTATACCAAAGTTCCGGATCTTTTAAATAATCAGATGATTTATAACCCGTTACGGCATAACAACCCGGACCATGAAATGTTTCAACCGCTTCGCCATCTTCAATCTGCACGTTATAAATATAATCTGTTAAATATTTTAATAAACGCTTGCTTCTTTCTTCTTTATATTCTTGTTTAATATTGCTGCTCATAAGAATCTTTCAAATTATTTTCTGCAAATTTAAAGAAAGAATAATCCTAAAGAAAATTTGCATTGATTTGAAATTTTAATTTTTCACTTTTGAGATAATAATATTAATTTTAATTAACGAAAATTTTAAGAGGAATTATCATGCACGAAAAAAGTATCGAATTATTAAACAAAGCCGTTGCCGATGAATTATACGCAATTCATCAATATATGTATTTTCATTTTCATTGTGATGACCAAGGATATGATCTTTTAGCCGGATTATTTATTAAAACTGCAATTGAAGAAATGGGTCACGTTGAAAAATGTGCGGAGAGAATTTTATTTCTAAAAGGTGATGTGGAAATGAAAGCCGCAAGCGAAGTTAAAAAAATTCACGATGTAAAAGAAATGTTAAAGCTCGCCACAAAAATGGAATTTGACAGTGCAAAAGATTATAATGTTTGGGCAAATGAATGTTCGCAAAACGCTGATTCTGCAACAAAGCAAATTTTTGAATCATTAGTTACAGATGAAGAAAGACATTATGATCAATATGATACCGAAACTGAAAACTTAGAAAAGTTTGGACAAAATTATTTGGCTTTGCAATCAATTGAACGAAGCAAGGGAAGACAAACCAGACCGCAAGCAGAGTAAAATTTATTAAATATTCATAGCTGTTTTAATTTTAAAGTTAAAACAGCTTTTATAAAATCCTATCAAAAAATTATCTTTTCTTACTACTTTAATTTTCCAATTTTATTTAAATAAAACATTGAATGATGACGATAATAAATCACATCATTTAAATTTTATTAGAAATGAAAAAGGTCGCAAAAGAAATTACAAAGGATTTTGCTGTACTAACTGAAAAATATTATACTCTTGAAAAGCAAAATAAAAAAATAAGAAAATCTTTAAAAGAGTTTGAAGATATTTTTCATAATTATAATGATTCAATTTTTATAATTAACGAATTTGGAAAAATTCTAAAAACTAATCAAACCGCACAAACTCTATATAATTATACTTCTAAAGAAATTTTAAGTAAATCCATTTTTGAAATTTGTTCTGAATTAGAAAGAATTAAAATAACAGAGTTATTAAATCAACCTTTAATTGAAACTTTAAATTCATGGGAATCAGAACATAAAACAAAAAATGGAAATGTTTTAAAAGTCAAAGTGCATGTAAAGAAAATAAAATTTGAAAACCAAAACTGTATTATGATTATTGTTCACGATGTTTCTGAATCTGATAATTATAATAATGTATTGGAAAATCAGAAAGACTTATTCATGGCTTTGATGAATAACATAACTGATAGAATTTATTTCAAAGATGTTAATTCAAAATTTATTCTAATTAATAAGGAAATGATTTCAAATCTTCAGTTAACAAATGCTGATGATGCTATTGGAAAATGTGATCATGATTTTTTTGATAAAAAACATGCTGATCAAGCTTTATCGGACGAAAAAAAAGTAATTCGAACAAAACGCGCTATAATTTCCAAATTTGAAAAGGAAAGGGTACAGAACACAAATAAAGATTATCAATGGGTGAATACCACAAAAGTTCCAATAATAAATAAAAATGGAAAAGTTACCGGAATAGTGGGGATTTCAAGAAATGTTACTGCTATAAAAAATGCAGAAAATAAAGTTTTAAAATATGCAAAAGAATTACAATACATTAACGCTGCAAAAGATAAATTCTTTTCAATACTTGCTCACGATCTTAAAAATCCATTTTTCTCATTATTAGGTTATGTTGAATTAATTCAAAAAAATTATAATGAACTTTCTGATTCAGAAAAAGTTGAACTTCTAAATAATATATCTAGTATTTCTAAAAATTCATATCAGCTTTTAGAAAATCTATTACAATGGGCAAGTACGCAAAGCGGAAGAATTGAATACAGACCAAAGGAAATTGATCTGAAAAATTATGTAGAATATATTGTTGAGTTTTTTACGCCAATTGCTCAAAAGAAAAATATTGTAATCGTGAATAATATTACCAATTCTTGTAAAGCTTATGCTGATTCTGATATGATTAGAACTGTTTTGAGAAATTTAATAACTAACGCAATTAAATTTACTCCACAAGACGGAAAAGTTTCTATTGATTCACTTGATAAAAATAATTTTTTCAAAATAACGGTTTCTGATTCTGGATGTGGTTTAGATAAAGAGCATTTAAATAACCTTTTTCGTATAGATATGAACCACAAATCTACTGGAACATGTAACGAAGAAGGAACCGGACTTGGTTTAATTATCTGTAAAGAATTTATTGAAAGAAATGGTGGTCGTATAAGTGTTAAAAGTAAATTGGGTAAAGGCAGCATGTTTTCTTTTACAGTGCCAAAACAAATTTAAATTACCTTTCTTAAATTTTTGTATTATCTTTTCATCAAGTAATCACAATATATTTTTACAAGAATTAAGGATACATTAATTTTAATGAGCTCATTTTCGTGTCCACATTTAAATACTGAAACTTCCTTTTGTATATTGTTAAAAGTTGATTGTGTGCCCGGAAGAAAAGGTTGTGTGTTAACACGTAAATTTCAATTTGCAGTTCCCGCCGAAGAAAGAATTAAACAAAAAGAATCCCAAAGTAATTTTAAGCCAAGAAGTATTCAAAGAAAATTTTCTAAATAAAAATGATAAAAAACATTTACGTTCAAGCATTTTTCATTTGGTTAATATTTGCAATCATAACAATATTTTTTGGCGCTTTCAGAGAAATTTTCTTTATTCCTTTTACCGGTTTAAACGGAAACTTAGCGCGGGCATTGCTTTTACCGCTTGCATTTTTTTATCTAATCGGAATTACATATTTATTTCTAAAGAAAACAAAAGCATCGTATAAAAAATCTGATATGATTAAAATCGGAATATTTTGGTTTACGGCAACAATTTTATTTGAGTTTGGTTTTGGTCATTTTGTAATGGGACATTCAATTTCAAAACTTCTTGCAGACTATAATTTATTTGAAGGAAAAACTTGGGCTTTCTTCTTGATATGTATTTTATTGGCTCCAACCATTGTGTATAAATATTTTCTCAAAAAATAATTTCACTCAATTTTATTTTCGGAAAAAGTTCGACGATAATTTTTGGGAGTAAGATTTGTAATTTCTTTAAACTTTCTGTTAAAGTTGGAAATGTTATTAAATCCAACCTCATAACAAATTTGTGAAATAGAAAAATCTTGATTATTCAAAAGTTTGCACGCTTCGCCAATTCTAACTTCATTAACAAATTCAATAAATGATTTTCGTGTTCGCTCTTTAAAAAATCTGCAAAATGCCGTAACGGAAAGATTTGCAATTTTTGAAATTTCTTCTAAGGTTAAATTTCTATTATAATTGTTAATTACAAAATCGAAAACATCATTAATTCTTTTTCCGTTTTTTTCGGTGTTTCGCAACTCATAAGTTGTTTTACTCAATAATTTAGAATTTTTAGTTTTTGCTAATTGATCTAATATTTTTAGAAATAACAGAAATTTTTCAAATCCTTCTACATCTGAAATATTTAAAAATTCCTTTTTGATTTGATCATTTATTTTTGGTTTGATAAAAATAATTTTTCTTGAATTGAGCAATAACTCATATGCAGATTGAGTTTCCGGCAAATGAAAAAATTTTTCACCAAAAGAAATTTCGGAAAAGTAAATTGAGATTGAATGAGAAATCAGAGAACTTTTTTTCTCATAATAAATTTTATCAGATTTGAAAATATGCGGAATGTTTGATCCAATAATATAAATTTCATCTTTATTAAATTTCCCAATACTGTTTCCAATAATTCTTGTTCCGCTTCCTTCAAGAATATATGATATTTGAATTTCCGGATGATAGTGAAAATTGTCGTAATAATATTTCTGTTTATCAACTTGAACACGGATTGACTGATTATTTGTTTTAGGAATTTTAAAAGATAAAGCTTTCATTATTTATATTATTCTATCATCATTTGTACAAATATATTTATAAACTGATAAAATAGTATCAAACTTTGCAAAAAATGACTAAAATATTTTGTTTATTAAATGCTAATTTTTATAGAGAAAAAAATAAAGGTGAAAAATGCAAGTCAACTGGAAAGGCGTTTATCCGGCAATAACTACAAAGTTTACTGCAGATGATAAATTAGATTTAGAATTGTTTTCCAAAAATGTTGAGTTTCAAATTGAAGCTGGAATTGATGGAATAATATTAGCCGGAAGTTTGGGTGAAGCCTCAACGTTAACAAACGAAGAAAAATTTATTTTAGTTGATGAAACAAAAAAAGTTGCCGGTGGAAAAATTCCCGTAATTCTAAACATTGCAGAACAATCAACAAAAGAAGCTATTCGTATTGCAAAAGAAGCTGAACAAAAAGGTGTAGATGGATTTATGCTTTTGCCGCCAATGCGTTATGCCGCAGATAGTTTGGAAACTGTTGAATATTTTAAAGCTATTGCAAAATCAACAACTTTGTCAATAATGATTTATAACAATCCCGTTGATTATAAAATTCCAGTAACTTTAGAAATGTTTGAACAACTTGCTGAATTAGAAAACATTAATGCGGTAAAAGAATCAACTCGAGATGTGACTAACGTAACACGGATGATAAATAAATTTGGAAATAGATTTAAAATATTGTGCGGTGTTGATACAATTGCTTTAGAATGTTTAGCTCTTGGAGCAGATGGGTGGGTTGGGGGTTTAGTTTGTGCATTTCCAAAAGAAACAGTTGCAATTTATAGATTAACCAAATCCGGAAGAGTTGATGAAGCTGTGAAAATTGTAAGATGGTTTTTACCTTTACTTGAGTTGGATATAAATCCCAAACTTGTACAAAATATTAAATTAGCAGAAACCTATACCGGAATTGGTTCTGAATTTGTTAGAGCTCCAAGATTACCGCTTTATGGAACCGAACGAGAAAAAGTAAAAAATATTATTGAAACAGCTTTAGAAAATCGACCGGTTTTACCGGAATATTTAAGTATAAAAATTGAGAATAATTAATGATAACCGGAAAAAATTATATTGGTAACGCTTTATCAAATAAAGGTGAAAAAACATTTCAAGCATATAATCCAAATAATTTTGAAATGATGGAGGGAGTTTTTTACTGTGCAACTGAAGATGAATTAAATTCTGTAGTTGAATTAGCAAAATCTGCATTTCATAAATACAAAAATTTTTCTGGGATAAAAAAAGCAGAATTTTTAGAATGTATTGCTGAAGAAATTTTAAATCTTGGTGATGAATTAATTCAACGATCAGTTTTAGAAACAGCTTTGCCGGAAGCAAGAATTATTGGTGAACGCGGAAGAACAGTTAATCAACTAAAAATGTTTGCACAATTTCTGAAAGAAGGTTCTTGGGTTGAAGCTTCGATTGATACAGCAATTCCGGAACGTCTGCCAATTCCTAAATCTGATATACGAAAAATGCGTGAAGCTGTTGGTCCGGTTGTGGTTTTTGGTGCCAGTAATTTTCCGCTCGCCTTTTCAACAGCCGGAGGAGATACAGCTTCAGCTTTGGCTGCCGGTTGTCCGGTAATAGTAAAGTCTCATCCGTCTCATCCGGGAACGAGCGAGCTTGTTGCTTCCGCAATTATTAAAGCTGCAGAAAAAACAAAAATGCCTAACGGTATATTTTCATTACTAAATGATTCCGGTTTTGAAATTGGGACGAAATTAGTTAATCATAAAGAAATTAAAGCTGTTGCATTCACTGGTTCTTTTAACGGAGGAAAATCTTTATATGATATTGCAAATAAAAGAGAAGAACCTATTCCGGTTTTTGCGGAAATGGGAAGCACAAATCCGGTTTTTGTTTTACCAAATAAATTAATTATAGATTTTGAAAATGTTGCAACAAATCTCGCATCCTCAATAACTTTGGGCGCGGGACAGTTTTGTACAAATCCCGGTTTAATTATTACTGTTGAAAATCCAAAGCTAAATTTATTTGTTGAATCTTTAGCAAAGAAAATAAACAAAAGTTCCGCAAGTAAAATGTTGAACAAAGGAATTGCGCAAAATTATAATTTGCGAAGAAATAAAATGTTGGAAGAAAAAGGTATAAAGATTGAAGCATATTCTTCACATGATAGTAATTTTGGTAATCCCACTTTGGTTTCTACGAGCGCCAATAATTTTATAAATAATCCAAATTTACACGAAGAAGTTTTTGGTCCCTTTTCTTTAATTGTAATTTGCAAAAATATTGATGAAATGAAAGTGGTTGCAAAAAAGTTAAAAGGACAATTAACTGCAACTTTTATTGCAGAAAAAAATGAACTTTTAGAAAACAATCATTTGATAGACATTATCCGAGATAAAGTAGGAAGAATTATTTTTAACGGTGTTCCAACCGGAGTCGAAGTTTGTTCATCAATACAGCACGGAGGACCTTTTCCGGCAAGTACAGATTCAAGATTTACGTCGGTGGGAACGGATGCAGTTAAAAGATTTACGCGACCAATTTGTTATCAAGATTTTCCGAATGAACTATTACCAGATGAATTGAAAAATGAAAATCCGTTAAATATTTGGCGATTAGTAAATAACAATTTTACACAAAATAAAATTTAACTATGGCGAAGAAAACATTTTTTTGCATTGATGGACACACTTGCGGAAATCCCGTGCGCATTGTTGCCGGCGGAGGTCCATTATTAAACGGCGAAACTATTTTTGAAAAACGACTTCACTTTATGAAAGAATTTGATTGGATTAGAAAAGGTTTAATGTTTGAGCCGCGCGGGCATGATATGATGTCTGGAAGTATTTTGTATCCGCCGAGCAATCCGGAAAATGATATCAGCGTTTTGTTTATTGAAACAAGCGGATGTTTGCCAATGTGCGGTCACGGAACAATTGGAATGATAACAATCGCAATTGAACATGGTTTAATAAATCCTAAGGTTAAAGGAAAAGTACGATTAGAGACTCCGGCCGGTTTGGTTCTTGTTGATTATAATCAAGACGGAGAAAAAGTAAAATCCGTAAAACTTACAAATGTAGCATCATTTTTAGCGGGAGAAAATCTTTCAATCACAAGCTCAGCATTGGGAGAATTAACATTTGATGTTTCTTACGGCGGAAATTTTTATGCAATTATTGATCCTCAAAAAAACTTTGGCGGATTAGAAAATTATTCGGCTGATCAATTAATTAGTTTTAGCAGAGAAATTAGAAATGAAATAAATAAAAAATATTCATTTATACATCCAGAAAATGAACTTATTTCCGGAGTCAGCCATATTCAATGGACCGGAAAAACTATATCCCCGGAAGCAACTGCGCGCAACGCCGTATTTTATGGCGATAAAGCAATCGACCGATCTCCTTGCGGGACGGGCACTTCGGCAAGAATGGCACAGTGGTTTTCAAAAGGTAAATTAAAAGTTGGTGATCAATTTATTCATGAAAGTATAATCGGTTCTCAATTTATTGGAAAAGTTGAAGCTGAAACAAAAGTTGGAAATTACAAAGCAATTATTCCAAGTATTGAAGGCTGGGCAAAAATTACCGGATACAATACAATTATTATTGATGACGATGATCCGTACGCTCATGGATTTCAAGTAATTTAGGAATTTTATTTATGAAAAAAGTTGTAATTATCGGCGGCGGCGTTTCGGGACTTTTCTCTGCATATTATCTAAATAAATTAAATTACGATGTTACAATAATTGATGAGTATAATTTTGATTACGGATGTTCGCATGGCAATGCCGGCTTAGTTGTTCCAAGCCATATTATTCCATTGGCTTCGCCAAGTATAATTCCAAAAGCAATAAAATGGATGTTCAATTCAAAATCTCCTCTTTCATTTTATCCAAGATTAAATAAAGATTTTATTTCTTGGTGTTTTAATTTTTTAAAACATGCAAATAATAAACATGTAAACAATTCAATAATTCCGTTAAGAGATATTTCTTTTTTAAGCAGTAGTTTATACAAAGAAGTTTCCGAAGAATCAAGCAATTCATTTGGATTAACAAACAAAGGTTTATTGATGCTTTATAAAAATGAAAAAACCGCCGAAGAGGAAATTGAGCTTGCTAAACTTTCCAATAAGTATGAAATTGAAACAAAAATTCTATCAAAAAGTGAAATTCAAAATTTAGATCCAAATTGTAAATATGATGTAATTGGTGGAGTTCATTATTTGAGCGATTCTCATTTCACTCCAAATAACTTAATTTCTTCATTAGTAGAAAATTTAAAATCTAAAAATATAAATCTTGTTTCTAATGAGGTTATTCGAAAAATTAAATTCTCGAGTAAGCATATCAGAGGTGTTTCCAGCAATAAAAATACTTACGAAGCCGATTCATTCCTATTTGCTTCCGGTGTTTGGACTTCCGAATTATTAAAGAACATGAAAATTAATATACCTTTAATGCCGGGAAAGGGTTACAGTTTTAATATTGATCAGAAAAATAATTTCCCAACCTACCCATCAATATTGGTTGATGAAAGAGTTGCCGTAACTCCTATGAACGGATTTTTAAGAATTGGTGGAAATATGGAGATTGATACTATAAATCATAAAGTTAGAACAAGTAGAGTAGAAAGTATGATTGAGTCATTTAAAAAATATTATCCGGAATTAAATATTGAAATGCCCATTGAAGAAAATATTTGGCACGGATTACGTCCTTGTTCACCCGATGGGCTTCCCTACATAGGAAATAGTAAATTATATAGTAATTTATTTATTGCAACCGGACATGCAATGTTGGGCATGAGTTTAGGACCAGCAACGGGAAAATTAATTTCCGAAATAATTTCAGATCAAAAAACTTCTGTTAATGTGGAAGCTTATAATCCGGAAAGATATAATTAAAGATTCTCTTTGCTTTCATTACTGCCATCGTATGGAAGATGGCTGCAAGCTAATGGTCAAGAGTATAATTAATTTAAGATGTTTTTTCCAACTCCATTATATTGCAGTCACCGAGCAATCGGTGACAGTAAAAAATTCAATTTTATTTAATTATAATTCCCATCATTTCTGTATTTACAAAAATTATTGAATGATCTTGCAGAATGTAATTTCTTGCACTTGAGTATTTATAATTTTCTTGTTTTACTGCGAACCCAGCTTTAACCGGATTGTTATGAATATAATTTAGTTTTATCCAAAACATTTTTTGATCTCTAATAACTTGATCATCAAACCGATGCTGCCAAAATTTTCTTTTTCTATCTTTGTACTCAAAATCGGATGCGTGTTTTTCGAATTTATTAATTAAATCAAATCGATTTTTATTTTCTAAAATTTCCATAATATCCCATGCACTGTATTTTTTAATATCCCGCATTATATCAGAAATTGTTCCCTTTGATTTATCAATTTGAACAATCCAATGAAAATGAGTTGGCATAATAACATAAGAAAGAATTTCAAAATTATATTTTGTTTGATAATGTTTGATATTAGAAATTAGAATATCGCAGCACTCATCATAAATAAAAACACTGGAATGATTTATTACTGAAGTTGTAACAAAGAAAAAAGATTCGTCAATTAATTTTTCTCGACCTCTTAAAGACATTTTTCCTCATTTTATTGAATGATATTTGTTTGCTTTCATCGATCACTAAATAAAAGTGTTACTTTGTAAAGCCAAAGAAAGTTATTGCCATCGTTTGGACGATGGCAGCAATTCATAAAAGTAAGCACCATCAAAAAACAACGGCAACAAATAATTACGTCTTTGGCATTTATTTTTCAAATATACTTCTTCCCTTCAACCGTTTGGACGTTGTCAGAAAGTTTATAAATATATTTTAATTAAAGATATTCTTCTAAACTTTTATTAACTACATGTATATTATTGCATAGTGTAATTTTTCTAACCCTTTTTTCAATTTCATCTGGTTTGGGATCTATTATTGCTATTTTTTTGGAAGAAAAATCAATTGTGTTAAATAATGTATAGACAGAAGTATCCGCCTCTGGAAAACTGTAACCAATAAAAATGACTTCTTCAGATTTGGAAATTACTGAATGTGCTTTTCGCCATATAGATAATAGTTGAAAACTATTAAATTTTTTAACAAGTGATGGCAATTTGAGAGCCTTAAGATTAATTCCACCCTCATATTCAAAATTTCTCTTTATTTCATTTTTAAAATAATCAGGAAATATAGGGCTTCCATCATCAAGCATATTTTCTATTTTGTAACGATTCTCTAGTTCGGATTCGCGCCAATTTAGGGAGCCATGCATTTTTAATACTAAATGACTTGAACTCTTTTTATTTTCAGCTTTTACTTGGGGGAACTCATCAAACTCGAGCCCATACCCATCTTTGGGCTTCCATAGCTCTTTTTTATAAAGAAATTGTTCCACAATTAAATCATAATTGAAGGTAATAAAATGAGTGTCTTTATTTACCATTTTTTCATAAAAACTATCTAATAAATTTTGATTAATTCTTGGATCTATCAATGTTAAATAAAGATAAGTTGATATTTCATATCGTAATTGTTTTAATTGGGAAGTAGAATAATCCCACAATAAAGGTTTACCATCTAAATTTGATGTCATCACTCCATCTGAGGTTCTTGCCTTCAATTCATACTGAATTCCCAAATCAATCATTGACAAAACAGCTTCAAAGTTTTCTTCATAGTTAGATTCAATAATAGCTGATTTATCATTGGCTCGAGACAGTGGCTGTTTAGCAAATCTATCTTCTAATCTAGTAAGAAATTCAAATATAGATTCTCCCCATTTAATTCTATTTCTATGTTGTTTTATCGTCTCAATGTTTAAAGTTTTTCTAAATGAATTAAACATTTCACAAGTAATGGGTAAACAACCTATAGCCTTAGAAAAACCGGCACCTAAAACAATTGCTTTCCTCATTTTATTATCCTAGTAATATTAGGAGAAATAATTAATAACATTTACTTTAAATTACAAAAATAAATTTAGGCAAATATTCATTCAAACTATTTTTCAACTTTGTGATTGAGTAACTTAATATTTATTTTAATATTAAAATTTTTATAAAATGAAAACTCAAGCCCACTTTGAAAATATTCAATCAATAATCATTGATGAACTTTCAACATCTCAAAAATCTATAAAAATTGCAATTGCCTGGTTTACTGACGATGATATTTTTGAATTATTATGTTCAAAAGCTAATGAAGGGATTGCAATTGAATTACTTGTAATGAATGACCGTATAAATAAAAATTCAAATATTGATTATGATAAACTTAACCAACTTGGTAGCAAAGTATGGCTTATTGAAAATGCAAATTCTCGAAGATCTATCATGCATAATAAATTTTGTATTATTGATCATAGCACAATAATTAGTGGTAGTTACAATTGGACTAAACAAGCACAAAAAAATAATGAAAGCATAACAATAATAAAGGAGAATACCGAGCTTGCAATAGATTTTGAACAAGAATTTGAACATTTAAAAAATACATTAATAAGTAATTATGAAGAAGAAATAACTCCTAATATTGAATTAATAGGATTACGTTTAGAAACACTTAAGAATACTATTCTACTCGAGGACTTAGACGATATCAATTATCAATTAGAAAAGTTAAAAAAACAAACATCTTCCTTTTTACATAATGACTTAATGAATAATTTAAATAATATAATTGAAGAAATTGAAAACCAACACTTTAGTCTATCAATAGAATTAATAGATAATTTCACAAGGAAATTAAAATCACTAATTATCTTTATTGATCCAGAAACTCAAGCTATAAAATTAGAAATTAAAGCTTTGGAATTACAGATTAGTTCACTTGAAGATGAATACGCTTACATGGAAAAAATAATTTATTTATTTCAAGTCGAACATGATAAATTATTAGGAAATATAATTTTACAAATACTGGAACTCAGAAAAAATAGATTAAAAAAAGAGAAAGAAATAATTCCAGAAATGGAAGATGAATATAAAAATTCAGAACAAGAATACAAAAATTATCAAGAAAGTTATGAAATAAGTATAAAAGATGTAGTTATTGATCTTTCAGTGGAAGATAAAATTAAAATTGATAAATTGTTTAGGAAAGCATCAAAAATATGTCATCCAGATATTGTTTCTGAATCTCAAAAAGATGAAGCAACAAAGATTTTTATTGAATTAAAAAAAGCATTTGAGAAAAACGACATAAAGACTGTTGAAAAGATCTACCAAAATCTTCAGAAAGGAATTTTTGTTGCTGTTGGTGAAAATGTGACCGAAAAAAATAAATTACTTTCAATATTATTGGTTTTGAGATCAAAAAGAAATAGTTTGGAGAATAGTTTGAATGAACTTAGAAATGATGAAACTTATTTAAAGGTCAATCAGATATATGAATGGTCAGATTATTTTGAAATAAAGAAACAAGAATTAATTCAAATCTTAGATGAAGAAATTAATTTAATTAATAATGAATAAGAATAAACAACTTATAAAAAAGCGAAATGGTTACTTAACAAATATTAGTAATAAAATATCAATTACTGATAAAATCATTTATGAGTCGGAAACGATTAAAAATATTAAATCATTAAATGAACAATTAACAGATCTGATCAACAAAAAGGAATGGAGACTCTTACTTAAAAAATCAATTGAAATTATACAAAAATACCCAGATGTTGCTTTAGGTTATGTAGGACATAGTGAAAGTCTTTATTACCTTAATTTGCCAATTATTGAGGAATATGGTCCAGCAATTATTAGTGAGTTGGATATTGCCTTAAAAATAATTGATCAAAAGGGTACATATAATTATTATAAAAATCTAAAATATGGAGATCCTTTATCAAGTTTAAAAATTTATATTTTATACTATAAAGCAGAAGTTTATTTTTTAATAAAAAACAAAGAAATGTTTATTGAGCAAGTGAAAAAAATGATGAAATTTGATAGCAACTCTAGGTTATCAAAAATTCTACATATTACAATTTTAACACAAACTAAAGATTTTAGTAATGAAGACAAATTAAATTATTTTAATTGGTTAATTGAAAACAAGCTCGAAACTCTGAAAACATATTATTCTAGAGGTCATTTATTTGAAGAATTAGGAAATATATGGGCTGCAATAAGTGATTTCAATAAAGCAATTGAAGTTGATCCACATTATAAATATTCATACTTATCCTTGGCTTTAGTGCTTGCTGATATTAAACAATATCAAGATGCAATAAAAATGATTTCCAAGGTTATTGATTTAGATGCTAGTAATCCAGACTATTTTATAGCCAGAAGCATCTGGGAAGAAGAAATTGGTGATTTAGAAGGGACCAAATTAGATAAAGAAATTGCAGAAAAGTTGAAAGATAAATAATTCAGACGAACTAAAATTCAAGAGGAACAAGCCCAAGATTATTTAAAAAAGCATTAACAAATTTCAGATTTTCATATATAAGTTTGCTGTCATCGACCACTCGATGACAGTATTTGTTGTTTGATTGTAAAAGTAAGTGTTATCTTCTCTGCCACCGTTTGGACGGAGGCAGCAAGCCAATAATTAGTTTAAGATATTCTTGTTCCCAACTCAATTACCGTAATTTCCGGGGGCATTCCAATTCTTCCGGGAAAACCTATAAATCCTACTCCGGTATTTACATATAAATGTTGATTATTCTCTGTATAAAGTCCGCCCCATCTTTTATAACGAATATTCACCGGGCTCCATCTCCAACCCGGAATTTCAATTCCAAATTGCGCTCCGTGTGTATGACCCGAAATCGTTAAATCAATATTTGTAAAACCTAAAACTTGCTCATCCCAATGAGTCGGATCGTGAGACATCAAAATTTTAAATGATTTTTGTTCAACATTCTCCATCGCTTTTTTCAAATTACCGTATTGAGGAAACGGCGGAAGTCCCCAATTCTCAACTCCGATAAGCTCAATTTCTTCTTCACCAATTTTAATTTTTCTATTTTCGTTCAGCAGCAAATCGAATCCAATATTTTTTTGAGTCTGTATTAATTTTTCTAAATTTGCCTGCTTTGCTTCTTCGGATTTCCACGGAACATATTCTCCGTAATCATGATTTCCTAAAATGGAATATTTGCCAAACTTTGATTTTAAACTTTTCAAAATTGATAAAAACTCATCCATTTCTTCAGCAACATTATTTACAAAATCTCCGGTAAATAATATTAAATCCGGATTAAGAGAATTAATTTTATAAACTACTTCTTCTACAAACTCCGGATTGTTTAATAAACTTCCGATGTGAAAATCTGAGATTTGAATAATTTTTAATCCTTTAAATTTTTTAGGAAGATTGGTAAAATTAAGTTTAACATTTCTAACGATTAAGTTAAATCTTCCCCAGCCGATTCCGTATATAATTGATAAAAAAGGGATGCCGGCTGTTATAATTCCAACACGAGTTAAAAATTGACTTCTGGAAATTTTTACGGAATTATTAGATTCAATATTTTGTTTTTTCTTTCTTGAAAAAATGTGAATTGCGCCGTGAATTAAATCATCAACAAAATTAAAAATGATGAAAATTAATTTGGGAATATAAAATAAAATGAAGGTTCCGGAAATAAAATGAAAGTAGATTAAAAACCTTGCCGGATTTACTTCTTCGCGGAGAATGGGAAAAAATCCCATTCCGGAAATTATTATTACCGGAACTATCCAAAATAAAATTTTAATAATTCGTGATGTTGTTTTGTTCAAATCAATTATTAATTTTTTTACACCTCTGTAAGCATAAAAATCTATTAACAATAGAATTACGCCGAATATTGCAAAAATTAAAAACGGATTACTTCTCATAGTTTTTATTTTCTCTTATTTTTTTCTTTTAAAACTGATTTTATCATTTTGCCGAATTCCTTATCGCGTTTTCTATTTTCAACATACGATCTTTCATAATAATCGGATTCTTTTTTTAACTTCATAAAATTATTATACCGCTTTTCAGAAATTTGACCATTCTTTAAAGCTTCTAAAATTGCACAACCCTTTTCAATTGTGTGTGTACAATCTGCAAATTTACATTTTTCAATTAGACTGCTTATTTCATCAAAAGTTTTTTCTATTCCCTGCGATAAAGAAATGTTTCCTAATTCCCGCATTCCCGGCGTATCAATAATCATTGCTCCATTTTTAAGTAGCACCAATTGTCTTGCCGTAGTTGTGTGTTTTCCCCTGTTATCGCCTTTTCTAACTTCTCTTGTTTCAAACATTTCTTCGCCTAAAATATTATTAAGCAAAGTTGTTTTTCCAACGCCGGATGAACCAATTAAACAGTATGTTTTTTCCGGTAATAAAATATTTACAATTTCTTTAAAACTATTTTCAAAATTACTGAAATGATAAATTGGAATTTTTTCATAATTATTTTTTAGAATCCCCAACTTATTATTTATTTCTTCTTCTTTCAATAAATCGGATTTGCTCAAAAGTATTATTGGTTCTATATTAAACTCGTTTACCATTGCGAGATATCGGTCCAGCCGGTTTGTATTAAAATCGTTATCTAAAGATTGCATAATAAAAGCAAAATCAATATTTGCCGCAATTAGTTGATAGTCAACTTTCTTTCCCGGATTTTTTCTGCTTAATAAAGTTTTTCTAATTAATATTTTATGAATTAAGACCGTTGAATCTTCATCAAACGATTGATAAAAAACAAAATCGCCCGTGGTTGGAAAATCAATTGCAGAATTTGCAGAGAACATTAAATTGCCGGTAATTTTTGCAAATAAATCTTTTTCTCCATTGTTGATAATATAACTTTCGCGCTGAACAGAAATAACCCTCGCAATTTGAAAATTATTTTTCTCACCGCTAAATAAATTAAATTGTTCCTTGGATAAGCCAAGTTTATGAATACTCATTTTATTTTTCTCCAAAATTATAGTTTGCTTTAAGGATAGCTAATTTTAACTATCAAATTATTTTCTGAGGAAATTTTAAAAGGTTAAAACCTTATAAAATTATTTTTAGGCAATCATACTTTGGCTTGTTTACTTGGCTATTTAATGATACAAAAAATATGTTATTATAATTTTTAATTCAAGAATTATTGTGGATGCAAAAATTTGTACATTGAATTGATTCGAAATTGCCGATTAAAGAATTCTGGAATGAAAATTTTGATTATTCAAAAAACTGAATATTTTGATTTTATTTAAATCGAATTAAATTTAATTTATTTCTCAAAAATATTTAAGTAACATGCTTTCAAGTTATATTACATTTTTTATTACCGGATTTCTTTTTATTGTTTTATCAATTCCGCTAATATTTAAAAAAATTAAAATTAATAATTGGTATGGAATTCGATTGCCCCAAACAATGCTGAATGAAAAAGTTTGGTATGAAGTAAATTCTAAAGTCGGAAAATATATTTTTATTTTGGGATTAATTATTTGCTTGTTATCTGTATTACTTTATTTTTATCCATTTATTGATGAGGTTTACACAATTTTTATTTTACTTTCAGCCTTAATTATGGGTTCGGTAATTTTGATTATTTTATCGATAAAATATTCAAATAAGTATAATGATTGAAAATTAATTTTATATAAAACTAAAATACTTTTATGAATAAAAATTTTAATTGGGGAATTATTGGTCCCGGAAGAATTGCAAATAATTTTGCAAAAGCAATCAAAGTAATTGATAACGCAGATGTTTATGCGGTTGCAAGTAGAAATGACGAAAGAGCTAAAAACTTTGCAGATAATTATGGAATAAAAAATATTTACAAATCTTATGAAGAATTAGTAAACGATCCTAAAATTGATGCAGTTTATATTGCAACTCCACACCCGTTTCATTTTGATCAAGCCCAGCTTGCATTAAATGCTGGCAAACCAGTTTTGTGCGAAAAACCATTGACTGTAAATTTTAATAAAGCAAAGCAGCTATTTGATTTAGCTAAAGAGAAAAATGTATTTATAATGGAAGCATTGTGGACTCGTTTTCTTCCTATTTATAAAGTTGTAAGAAATTGGCTTGATGAAAATTTAATTGGTGAAATAAAATTATTAACTTCAACTTTTGGTTATGCCTTTGAAAGAAATTTGGATGATAGATTTTTCAATCACCAATTAGCTGGAGGAGCTTTAATAGATTTGGGAATTTACTCAATAGCAGTTTCACAATGGGTTTTAAGAAAAAATCCAATCTCGTTTTCTGCAAGCGGGTATTTGGGTGAAACCAATGTTGATGAAATGACTGCGGTTAATTTAAATTATGGCAATGGTGTAATTTCACAATTTAGCTGTAATTTAATTTCACAAAATGAAAATTCATTTATTATTTACGGAACAAAAGGACATATTAAAATTCATTGTATGTTTTGGGCTGCAACAAAAGCCACATTATTTATTAATGAAAGTGAAACTATTGAGGAAAGACCTTTTCGCGCAACCGGTTTTGAATATCAAATTGAAGAAGCTATGAATTGTATTAAAACTGGTAAATTACAAAGTGATGAAATATCTTACGAAAGAACTTTGGCAAATATGAAACTTATGGATGATATTCGGAAATCAATCGGATTGAAATATTCTTTTGAATAAAATTTATTTTATCAACAATTTGTGAGATAAAAATGAAACAGTTAAAACCGGAAAGAGTAATTGAATTTGTTGAAACAATAATTTACGGAATAATTATTTTGTTTTTAATTACCGGTTCTGTGCTTTTAATTTATGATGAAATAAATACAATTTCACATTACTTTAACTCTCCTAATTCCGTTGAAGTAATAATAGAAATTATTGCAAAAACCCTTTTACTTATAATGATAATTGAAATTATGTACACAGTCAGAATTTCAATTAAAAACCATACTCTTTGCGCAGAACCATTTTTGATTGTCGGATTAATCGCATCCATACGAAGAATATTAATTATAAGCGTTGAGACTTCTTACGAACATGAATTCTTTCAAAATTTTATGATTGAAATCGGCGTTTTAGTAATGCTGGTCTTTATATTTGTAATCTCAATTGTTTTACTTAACAAAAAAGTGGAAGTTTCTAAAACTTTATTACGCGATTAAATATTATTTTTATAATTGTTAAAAGGTCAATTCTTTTTCTCTCATCATATTTAACAATTTCTTAAAATTAAATTCTCTAACTTCACACACAAAAAAATGGGTTAAATATACTTGCGGTATTTCATAATAATTATATTGTCATTTTTACTATTTCAAATAAATTATGCACAAAGCAATAATTCAACTTTAAGTGGATTTATTTACGATGCAAATTCCGGCGAAACATTAATTGGTGCAAATGTTTTTATAAAAGAATTAAGCGCCGGCACTGCTTCTAACGAATATGGATTTTATTCCCTCTCCGTTCCATCTTCAAATTATAATGTGGAGTTTAGTTTTGTTGGATATGAAAAACAATCGCTTAAAATTGATTTAACAAACTCCGTTAAACTTAACATCAATCTTTCCGATAAGACTTTAAATTTGGAAGAAGTTGTTGTTACCGATGTAAAAGCTGATCAGAATGTCAAATCAACTGAAATGGGCACATCTGAAATTGTTCCAAAAGAAATTGAAAAAGTGCCTATAATATTCGGCGAAAAAGACATTTTAAAAACTATTCAATTACTTCCCGGAATTTCTTCTGCGGGTGAAGGTAACAGCGGTTTTGTTGTTCGCGGAGGTTCTGTAGATCAAAATTTAATTATTCTTGATGAAGCGCCGGTTTATAATGCATCGCATTTAATGGGATTTTTTTCCGTCTTTAATTCCGATGCAATTAAAAGTGCTAAAATTATTAAGGGAATAAGCGGACCGGAATACGGCGGAAGATTAAGCTCCGTGCTTGATATTTCAATGAAAGACGGAAGCAACAAACAATATTCGGCGTACGGCGGAATTGGATTAATTTCTTCCCGCTTAACTTTTGAGGGACCAATTTCTGCAAACGAAGGCTCCTTTATTTTTGCGGGAAGAAGAACTTATGCCGATTTGTTTTTCCCTCTTTTCGGCGAAGACAGATTAAAAAATTCCATATTATATTTTTATGATTTCAATGGAAAACTTAATTATAGATTGGGTGAATCAGATAGAATATTTTTTTCCGGATATAACGGCAGAGATATTTTTAGTTTTAATGATGAATTTGGATTTGATTGGGGAAACACAACCGCAACTTTAAGATGGAATCATATTTTTAGTGAAAAACTTTTCTCGAATTCAACATTAATTTACAGCGATTATAATTATGATATAAATATTGAAGATACGGAACAATCAACCACGATAAGCTCCGGAATACGAGATATTAATTTTGAGCAAGATTTACAATATTACTTCAATACTGATCATACTTTTAAATTTGGTTTAAATGCCGTTTATCATACATTTCTTCCCGGAGAAATTTCTGTAACCGGAAATACAAATTTTAATTCGAAAAAAATTGATAATCATTATGCAATTGAAGCTAATTCCTATTTGTCACACGAGTGGAAAATTAATGAATTGCTGAAAGTAAATTATGGATTTAGATTTTCTTCTTTCAATCTTATTGGAAGTGGAGAAATTTATTCTTTTGATAACGATGGAAATTTAACCGATACAAAAAATTATACAAGCGGTGAATTAATAAAATCATATAATTTTCTTGAGCCAAGATTTTCCGCAAATTATTTATTAGATGAAACAAGTTCGGTAAAATTTGGTTATGCAAAAAACACTCAGAACATTCACCTATTATCTACAGCCTCAACTTCAACCCCTTTAGATATCTGGCAGCCAAGCACTTCTTTAATTAAACCGGAAGTTTCAAATTTATTTTCTTTGGGTTATTTCAGAAATTTCAATAATAATCTTTTTGAATCATCCATTGAAATTTATTATAAAGATATGCAGAATTTAATTGAATATAAAAACGGCGCCGATATTTTTCTTAATGAATATATTGAATCGCAGCTTGTGTTTGGAAGCGGCTGGGCTTATGGTTTAGAATTTTATTTTGAAAAGAAAGTCGGAAAATTTACCGGCTGGCTCAGTTATACTTTATCAACAACTAAAAGAAAATTTGAAGAAATTAATAACGGAAATAGCTTTCCGGCAAGACAAGATAGAACTCACGATATTGCTTTAGTAGGAATTTATAACTTAAATGATAAATGGTCATTTTCCGCAAATTGGATTTATTACACGGGACTTGCGGCTACTTTTCCAAGCGGTAAATATCAAATTGATGGAGAGACTATAAATCTTTTTACTGAGCGAAATGGTTATAGAATGCCCGATTATCACCGTTTGGATTTGGGAGCGACATACTATTTTAATAAATCGGAAGACAGCGAAATGAGTTTATCTTTTTCGCTTTACAATGTTTATGCAAGAGAAAATGCTTTTAGAATAACTTTTGAAGAAGATGAAAATGATCCGAGTAAAACACAAGCAATAAAATTAGCATTGTTTTCAATTGTTCCATCAATAACATTTAATTTTAGATTTTAATTATGAAAATAAATTATTTGAAAATTTCAGAAATATTAAATAAATATAATTCTGAATCCGCATTAACTGAAGATTCTCATTTGAATTTTAAATCGAGATATTTCGCTTCGCTCAATATGACAAAATCTGGTTTTGCAAAAATGTTAATAATATTTTTATTCATGATTCTTTTTATTAGCTGCGAAGAAGTTATTGAACTTGATCTGAATTCTGCTGATCCCGCAATTGTAATTGAAGCAAATCTTACAAATTCATTGGATAAAAATTTTGTGTATATAACCGAATCAACAGATTTTTACAATCCGGGAAATTATAAATTAATTTCCGGTGCAGAAATAACAATTACAGAAAATAATTCCGCAAATTATATTTTGAATGAAATTTCCCCCGGAAAATATTTTAATCAAAATCTTTTGGCAGCGCCGGAAAACCAATACAGAATTGACGTAAATTACAACAATAAAAATTTTACCGCAATTTCCTCATCGCCAAATCCAATAACTATTGATAGTATTTCTTATGTTTTAGAATCCCGCCCTTTCAATAAAGATAAAAAATTTCTTGAACTTCATGTTCATTTTCAAGACAATCCAAATCAAAATGATTTTGCAAGATTTATTGTTTATAAGAATAATGAAAAACTTAATGGGATTTTCCTTTATGATGATAGATTAACAAACGGAAATTATATTGATTTTTTCTTTTTCAATTTTGATGATGAAGAATTTATTGCAGATGATTTAATTACCGTAGAATTACAAACAATTGATGAAAAAACTCATACTTATTTTAAAACATTACGCAATGCCCGTGCAAATGCACGAAGCGGACCTTTTGGATCTTCGGCTCCCGCAAATCCGGAAACAAATTGGAACAATAATGCGCTCGGGTATTTTAGCGCATTTATAGTTTCAGAAAAATCAATTGTGCTGAATTAAAATAAAAATTTTTTTTAGTTCAATTATTTTGGGATCAAAAATATTTTAAAAAAGACATTAAACTCTTGCTTTTCATTGCCAATCTGTTAAATTATATCATAGTAACAAAACACAATACTTCTCTCCTTAAATGGAATTTAAAATAGGAGATGATAAAATGAAAACTTCAAAAATCAAAAAAGTATTTATTCTTAAAGCAGTTCCATTTTCTCTAATCTGCCTAATTTCATATTTAGTATTTGGCTGTGCAAGCTCAACTGAAATGCGCGTTTCTGAATTCAAATTCATTTACTCGGGGCAAGATTTTATTTTGCGCTCTGCTTATTGTCCAAACAATCCAAAATCATGTAATCAAATTATCGGATCAAATTTTGTTGCGGCAGATTTAAATCAAGATAGAATAATTGATGAAGTAATTAATGGCGAAATTTCTATCTCTAAAGCCCAAACTATTTATGATTACTGTTTGGAAAATTTGGAAAAACAAGGAAAGGTAAACCAAATTGATTTGGGAAATTCCACTTATACTTTTATTGAAAATAATATTACTTATGAAATTAAAAGTTTTTCATCTATTAAAAACATTCATTTTAATCAATTTTCGATAAAAGAAAAGTTTCATTTAACAAGTTTCAAAATCGCTGTTTTTGTTGATAATAATGCCGATGGAAAGCTTGACGAAACTTTAAAAGGTGAAATTTCCGTTTCCGAAGCGCAAGCAAAATATGAAATGCTTATTAAAAAAGGTTTAGCCTCACATAAACTTTCTAAAAATAACGGTTTTATATTAAGCAAATAATTTATTTTAGGAATTCTTAAATGTTTTAAACAAACCTAAAAAATAAATTGCTGAAATAATATTTGTTCATTATATTAACGTTGTTAATTAAATAAACATTGATAAATATATAAACGACGATAATGGATAATAAAATAATTCAAGAAGAAAGAATGAAAGGATATTTCATTCAAGCGACAAAAAAAATTCTTAAGGGCGAAGGATTAAAAGCCGTTAATGTAAGAAATATTGCAAGAGAAGCTGGTTATTCTTCAGCTACACTTTATAATTATTTTAACGATATAAAAGATCTTATTTTTGAATGTGTCAAGGATTTTCAATCGGAATGTGAAGAAATTGTGAAATTTGAAACTCAAAATAGCGAAAGGGGTTTATATCGAATTAAAAAGGTTACAATATCTTATTTGAAATTTTTCGTTCAATACCCGGGAATTTTTGAATTATTCTTTCTGGAAAAAGCAAATGATCTTGGTCAAAAAAAGCAGACAATAAATTTGATTTATAATTTTCACGATAAACTCTGTGAAAACGAATGGAAACATTGCATTGAAAACAATATTTGTACAAAGGAAATTGCAGATTTAAAAATGGAAACCTTGAAGAATTTATCGGTCGGAATTTTACTTTTTTATCTCAATAGATTTAATCCGGCAAATTATAATGATTTTGTCGAATTAACAGAAAGACAACTTGATAGTATTTTAAATTGAAAAATCAGAGTGGTTCTTCGTGACTTAAACAGTGGATTGTTCCCAATCCCCAAACTAAATCAACGGAATGAATTCCGATCACTTCTCTATCCGGAAAAAGTTCTTTAATTATATTTAATGCAATTCTATCATTCGGATCGTTAAAAGTAGGAACCAATACTGCGTAATTAGAAATAAAAAAATTTGCGTAACTTGCTGGAAGTCGCATTCCTTCAAAAATAATTGGAGATGGCATTGGAAGCTTAACCACATTGGGTTTAGAACCGTTTTCTAATTTTACATCTTCAAGAATTTCTAAATTTTCTTTTAGATTTTTGTAATTTTTATCGGATGAATTTTCTTCACTGCAAATTAATAAAGTGTTGGAATTTACAAATCTGCACAAATCATCAACGTGTCCGTGTGTATCATCTCCTGCAATTCCATTTTTCAACCAAATTACATTTTCAATTCCCAAATATTTTTGGAAAATTTCATCATAATCATTTTTGGTAAAACCGGGATTACGAGTTTGCACTTTTTCATCAAGCAGACATTCTTCTGTTGTTAATAAAGTTCCATTTCCATTTATATCAATTACGCCGCCTTCCAAAACAACATTTTTATTTTTATGAATTGCAGATTCAATTTCAAGATTTATGTGTTTAGCTAAAATATGAGGAATTTTTCTATCCAATTTATGATTTGAATATTTCGCCCAACCATTGAAAGTAAACTCAACTGCTTTTGTTTTATTTCCAACTTTTACAAATGAAGGCGAAGAATCACGCATCCATCCGCGATCTGTTTTGGCTATTATAAAATCAATATTTTCAGAAAAAATTTCTGCACGTGTTAAATAATTTTTAACTTTTTCTTGATGATTTTTTGATTGAACAATTATTCTAACAATTTCTCCGCGTGATAAATATTTTACAATTTCCGTGTAAACCCAATGAATAGGCATAAACTTTCCGGGCCAATCTTCTTTTTGGTGAGGCCAGCAAATTATTGTTGATTTGTGTTCTTCCCATTCGGCGGGATATCTTAAATTTTCACTCATTAATTTTCATCCAAAAATCTTTTAGTTATTCCGTCATAAGCATCAATTCTTCTATCGCGTAAGAACGGCCAATTCCGTCTTATAGTTTCAATATGATTTAAATCTATTTCTGCCAATAAAATTTCTTCTTTATCCTCAGAAGCTTTGGCTATAAAAACTCCTTGAGGATCACAAATAAATGACGAACCCCAAAATATAATTCCGTCTTGCTCTTTTACGGTTTTTTCAAAACCAATTCTATTTGCAGAAGCAACGTAAACTCCATTTGCTATTGCATGAGAACGTTGAATTGTAATCCACGAATCTTGTTGAGCTTTTCCGTATCTTTCTTTTTCAGATGGATGCCAGCCAATAGCGGTGGGATAAAATAAAACTTCTGCCCCTTTTAAAGCTGTTAATCTTGCGCCTTCCGGAAACCATTGATCCCAACAAATTAATGTTCCAATTTTTCCGAATTTAGTTTGGAAAGTTTTAAATCCTAAATCGCCGGGAGTGAAATAATATTTTTCATAAAATGCCGGATCATCCGGAATATGCATTTTTCTGTAAACTCCTAAAACTGAACCATCTGCATCAATAATTACATTACTGTTGTGATAAATTCCCGGTGCGCGTTTTTCAAAAATTGGTACAATTATCGAAACTTTATTTTTTTTTGCGGATTTCTGAAAAGCCGAAACTGAAGGACCATCAATTGTTTCTGCTAAATTAAAAAGTGATGAATCTTCCTTCTGACAAAAATATTGCGAACGGTAAAGTTCCGGCAGACAAATAACTTGTGCGCCTTTTTTTGCAGCTTTATCAACCCAAGATAAAGTTTTCTTTGTATTATCTTTCAAATCAGATGAAAACGCAAGCTGTAAAAGTCCAATAGTATATTTATTATTTTTTGTTTTACTCATTTTATATTCCAAAACATTAATAAGTGAAATATAAAAAACTTTTCATTTTCAATTTTATAATTTGTAAAAGTTTCTATGTTTAACTTGATTTTTGGATAAAACATTATAATCTTATAATTAGGTTTTAAAGTAATTCTCAATTTCAAACAAAATAAAGGAAATAAATTATGGGAATTTTATCATGGATAGTTTTTGGATTGATAGCCGGAGCAGTTGCTAAATTAATTATGCCTGGTAAAGATCCCGGCGGTATGATAATTACAATTTTAATTGGAGTTGCCGGAGCTTTCGTCGGCGGTTTTATTGGATCTTTTTTAGGATTGGGAGATATTTCCGGATTTGATTTCAGAAGTTTCGCAATGGCAATTGCCGGTTCAATTATTTTACTTTTCATTTATCGAAAATTTAAATCAAAATAAATAATTTGAGAGTATATAATTTTTGTATGCTCTCATTTTTTTCTTTTAATATTTCCTTAATTATCTCTTTAGTTTAATAAAACAATTCTTATTTTTAAATAAGTTTTAATTGAATGGAGATAAATTATGAATTCCCAAAATTCAAATTCCTTTAATAATTCAAGAAGAGATTTTATCAAAAAAGTTTCTCTTGGAGCCGGTGCAATTTCATTAGGTTTTACTTCACCACTATTTAGAAGTAAAAATTTTCTTGATGATAAAAATAATAAAATGGGAATTGCACTTGTCGGACTTGGGAATTACAGTAAAAATAATTTAGCTCCGGCACTTCAAGAAACTAATGAATGTTATCTTGCCGGAATTGTTACCGGAACTCCTTCCAAAGCTGATGAATGGTCGAAGAAATATAATATTCCGCAAAACAATATTTACAATTATGAAAATTTTGATAACATAATTAATAACGATGAAATAAAAATTGTATATGTGGTTCTGCCGAATTCAATGCACGCCGAGTTTACAATCCGTGCAGCAAAAGCCGGCAAACATGTTATCTGCGAAAAGCCAATGGCAATGGATGTAAAAGAATGTCAAACAATGATTAATGCGTGCAAAGAAAATAATGTCGGACTATCAATTGGTTACAGAATGCAATACGAACAGCATACAATTGAAATTATAAGAATGGCGAGAGAAAAAGAATTTGGAAATTTGGTTACAATAAATGCCGGTGCCGGATTTTATATGGGAAACACAAATGCATGGCGGGCAAAAAAGCAATGGGCGGCGGTGCAATGCAAGATATTGGAGTTTATTCATTGAATGCGGCAAGATATGTAACCGGCGAAGAACCCGTTTCTGTAACTGCTCAAAGTTATAATTCCAGACCAAATGAATTAACCGAAATTGATGAAACCGTTACTTTCCAACTTTTATTTCCAAGCGGATTAATTGCAAATTGTATGGGAAGTTTTGGATTGGGAGTCTCTAATCTTTATGTTCAAGCAAGAAATGGCTGGTTTGGTTTAAATCCATTTTCTTCTTATAGGGGAATAAAAGGAATTAGTTCAAAAGGACCAATTCAGTTTACCGAGAAAAATCAGCAAGCTATTCAAATGGATGAAATGGCAATTTCGTTTAGAGATAATAAACCTTTAAAAGTTACTGGCGAAGAAGGATTAAAAGACGTAAGAATTATTAACGCAATTGAAGAATCTATTAAAACTAATTCTAAAATTATGTTATAAGTTTAAAAATCTTAAAATGAATAGAACGCAGATTTTACTGATCTATTATGATTTTCATGAATAATTTTTTGAAGAAAAAAATTAATCAAATCTAATTTTTAATTACTCTTTTTTCAACTCCTTCAAACGTCATTTTAATTGGTAAGATAAATCCATTTTCATCAAAGTACATTCTGTCAATACAAACTTCTCTATGATTTCCATTTGTAGTATTTAATGGTCTGCGATGATATGAAATATACCATTCATTTGTATTGGGAATTTCAAAACATGAATGATGTCCCGCTCCCGTTGCAATTGTTGAATCTTGCTGTAAAATTTTTCCTATTCTTTTAAATGGACCAATCGGCGAATCTCCGATTGCATAAGCCACACTATAATCGGGACCAGTCCAGCCGCCTTCAGACCACATAAAATAATATTTACCATTTCGCTTAAATAAGAAAGAGCCTTCAACATAATTTTCCGGAGTAATTTCTTTAAAAATTTCTCCATTGTTAAAAGGTATTAATTCATTATTAAGTTTAACTACATTGCAATGTTTCCATCCGCCGTAATACATGTAAATTGTGTTGTCATCATCTCTAAAAACAAATTGGTCAATTGGTTGAGCACCGTTATAAAATTTATTGATTAGAGGTTTTCCAATTGCATCAAAATATGGTCCTTCCGGTTTTTCACTTACGGCAACGCCAATTCCACCAAGCTGATTATCATTCTGAATATCATTTGCGCTGAAGAAAAGATAATATTTTCTATTTGCATAAAATATTGATGGAGCCCAAATTGAATATGCCGCCCATGAAATATTTTCAACATCCAAAATGTGTGAATGTTTTTTCCAAGTAATTAAATCTTCTGAAGAAAAAGCATCAAGAAATGTTTGTTTTAAATATTGCGGATTTATTGTGTTTTTCTGTAACTCGATTTGCTCTGTAGTTAAATTTGATGGAGTATAATTTCCTTCAAATTCATCAGAAAAAGTTGGGAAAATCCAAAATTTATTTTCAAATATTTCTGCTTCGGGATCAGCATACCAGCCTTTAATTATTGGGTTTCCGGAATATTTATTAGAAATATTTTCTGTTAAATTTTCTTGCGCAAAAATCGAAATCTGTAATAAAATAGTTAGAAAAAAAGAAATTAGTTCTTTCATAAGTTTTTAGGATGATAAATGATTCTTACATTTGTTTACGGTATGGTATTATTTAATCAGCCTCTTTATTTCGTCAAGGATTTGTTCAATTACTTCGATGTTGTATATTTTTTTTGTTCCGCTTGAACTTTTAGTAGAAAATACAAAAAATACTTTTCCACCAAATTCTTTTTCAAATCGTTCGTGATTTTTTCTGTGCATTTCAATCCATTGATATTGGTTAAGTGCTTGTCCCGATGCGATTGGTTTTATCTGAATACCAATGTTTTTAACATTTATTTTTACGAAAAAATCTACACCGTAAGTTCTATCCCAAATATCAGGTGCCGGCTCAATTTTGTACCCGATTGCACCTTCAAGTTGTCCGTAAATTGTGTCTATTTCTGTGCGATAGCCTTCATAGGTGCGGTTAAGAACTAAATTATATGCATAATCAATACATTCTTCTTCTGAAATCTGTTCAAGTTCATGTTGAACAATTTCTGAAAGTTTGACATAAAGAGTTTGACCAAGACTTGTGATATATTCTCTTGTAATTTTGAGACCGTCTTTTTTCTTCTGTTTTGCTTGATTAAAATAAAACTGTTCCCATTCTTCATATTTTGAAGGAGCGCATGTTCTAATCAATTCGGATGTAGTTCCAACACTATGAGCTTTGTTTAAACCCCAACGGTTCATACCGTAGTTTAAAAGTGTTTCTCGTTTGAATTTTAGATTATATCCTTCCGAACCAGATATGTGTTCCTTAGCCATTTTGTTCTAAAAGTAGGTTTAAAAATTTGTCTTTGTACTTAAAATCAATGTTGCTGTCCACTTGAACCAAACCGTTTTTAACCAAATGAGCATTGATAAATGTTTTGTTTTCTAAATAGAGATAGCAAAGTAAATTGTTTTCGCTATCGTATTTTACATTGTCGTATTTTAGGAAAACTCGTTTCCCTTTTGTTCTTTCAACTATAAATTTTGTCGCTTTTCCATTTATAATAGGGTTTTCCTTGATTCCAATAAGTTTTATTGTTAAGTCGTTGCTTAAACGAATTTTTTCTGGGCTAATGACTTCTTTAACCGTAAAAAGTTCGTCTCGTTTGGTGGAACTGTCTTTATCAATCTTAGAACCAAATTGTAATTTCTTTATATCAATTTTTTTATCAAGTGTATGTGGGTCTCTGAAAATGTAAGGTTGTGTTTTTATCTTTTTTACAAAATCTGTTTTGATTGGTTTTTGTTCAGAGAAATCATATGTTGTTCCGTTTAAATCGTTTTGATGAACTTCCAATTTTTCTTTTATGATTTGAACAAATTCAGGATTGATTTCGTAACCAACCGAATTTCTGCCCAGATTTTTTGAAGCCAGTGCTGTTGTTCCACTTCCCATAAATGGATCAAGTATTGTTTCGCCAATAAATGAAAACATTTTGATTAATCGTTTTGGTAATTCATCGGGAAACATTGCAATGTGTCCGTTTTGCCTTGCACCTGCAAAATTCCAATGCCCTGCAAAATAAGTATTCCATTCTTCTGCTGTCATTTTGGAAAGTTCTTTCTGTTCTTTCGTTGGTTTTGGTGCATCGCCCAATTTTTTGAAAACAAGAACAAACTCATAATCTAATTTTAAAATGCCATTTCTCGGATATGGATACGAACCCATTTGAACGCCACCGCCAGTGGTATTGGAAGTAGTAACTTTTTGCCATATGATTGCACCCATATAGTCAAAACCAATGATTTCACAGAATTTGATAATCTCTTCACGGATAGGGATGACTTTATAACGTCCGTAATACACAGAGCGGGCAAATTGATCGCCAATATTTACACACAATCTACATCCATTGTGAAGGGCTCGGTAACACTCTTTCCAAACTAAATTTAGGTTGTTAATGTAATTTTCGTAAGTGTCATGAAACCCGATTTGGTTATCAGTTCCGTAGTCTTTGAGCTGCCAATATGGAGGTGAAGTAATAGCCAAATGTACCGAATTGTCGGGCAATTCCGTCATTAATCTGCTGTCACCATTTACAATTTTATGATGTGTTTTCATTTATGCAAAGTTACACAAAATATCCAACTTTTTCTCATATTTTCAAAACAACATGGTCTTTCCGCTGTTATCAATAACGATTCAAAAAGTGAAACTACTTAGAATAAAAGCAAAAAATTAGTCAATAAACAAATCTGCTATTTTTTCTGCATAATTTTTTGCATCGTAATCTCTAATATTCATAAGTACAATAACCGTTAAATTCAATTCCGGTATTTTCATATAAATATTTGAAAATCCGCATGTGCTTCCGGTGTGATAAATTCTTTCATAATTTTTATAAGGATCCAATCTCCAGCCAAAACCATAATCAAATTCTTCACCTTTATTATTTTTTCCTTTCACAAAAGATTGTACATATTTTTCTTTTGGTATAAGTGTGGGATTTTCAACTTCTTCATTCCATTTAAGCAAATCAATTGTTGATGAATAAATTCCGCCATCGCCCAAAACTGCACTTGTTGAACTTTGATCCGAAAATTCAAATCCAGTATCCGTTTTCACATAACCGAAAGCACGATTGGGAATTTCCGAAATTCCTTTTTCGTATGCAATTGAATTATTCATTTTTAACGGTTTGAAAATTCTTTCATTCAAAAACTCTGCAAAAGTTTTTCCGGAAAGTTTTTCAACAATTAATGCTAAAACTGCATAACCGGAATTTGAATATCTGTGCTCTTTTCCCGGCTCAAAGTATGTAGAATCTTGTTTCATCAAAATTTGCAAAACATCTTTATCTTTAACTTGAATTGAATCATCATTCACAAAATCTTCGTAATCTAAAATTCCGGAAGTGTGCTGCAAAATATTTTTGATGGAAATTTTATTTCCATATTTCGGAAATTCCGGGAAGAATTTTGTGAGCGAATCCGAAAAGGAAAGTTTTCTATCATTTTCCAAAAGTAAAATAGAAAAAGCCGTAAACTGTTTTGTAATTGAAGCTAATCTGAAATTTGTTTTTGGTTCAATTAAGATTTTATTTTCCAAATCCGCAAAACCAAAACATTTTTCATAAATTAAATTTTCATCTTTCAAAACCGAAACGGAAACTCCCGGCGTCAATTCTTTCTGAAATTCAGAAAAAATATTATCAATTTTATTTTCCATGGAAATTGTTCCGCAAGAAATTATAAATATTTGAAGTAAAAGTATGATTGGTATTTTTTTCATTTTCTAAAGTAAAATTTGTTTTGTAAAACTCTTCTATTTTGCAATTAAAACCAAATTTGGAGTTAAAATAATATTATGGGATATTTTATCCATTTAATTTTATTAAAAAGTTTTATATAATTCCGAACACTAAATTATTTATTTAAAAGAAGTTATGAATAAGATATTTCATCCGGCAAATGAGCGCGGATATTTTGATCATGGTTGGTTAAAAACTTATCACTCGTTCAGTTTTGCAAATTGGTATTCGCCTCAAAAATTACATTTTGGAAAATTGCGAGTTTTAAATGATGATTGGGTTGCGCCTGCAGAAGGTTTTGGTAAACATCCGCACGATAATATGGAAATTGTTACAATTCCGTTAAATGGAAGTTTGGCTCACAAAGACAGCATGGGACATCAAGAAAATATAAAACCAAACGAAGTTCAAGTTATGTCGGCGGGAACGGGAATAACTCATTCCGAATTTAACGCTTCCGATTCTGAAAATGTTGAACTTTTGCAGATTTGGGTTTTTCCAAATAGAAGCGGACACACGCCACGTTATGATCAAAAATATTTTGATCCAAGTGAAAGAAAAAATAAACTTCAAACAATTGTGTCGCCGGATAAAAATGCCAACTTACTTTGGCTTAATCAAGATGCATATTTTAATTTGGGAGATTTTGAAAAAGGCAAAACTATTTCCTACAAAATTCATAATGAAAATAATGGTGTTTACATTTTTAATATTGAAGGAAAAATTAAGATTTCTGATGAAACTTTAAATCGCAGAGATGCTTTGGGAATTTGGGAAATAGAAAGTTTTGAAATTTCAGCAGAAGAAGATTCCAAATTTTTGCTAATTGAAATTCCGATGAAATAATTTATTTCATTTTCTTCATATAATCTTCATTCACATCACCATAAATAACATTTATTTTTGTTTTTTGTTTCAATCCTCAATTATGAAACACAATATCCGATAATGTAAATTAAATGGGGGATTTTCAGTGCCTAAAATTTTTAGGGTTAGAGATCTCTTGCTTCTTCATAATTTCCTGCAATTGTTTTCTTCCTCTAACAACTTTCGGCAATTTATTATTTTTGAAAATCATCTTCAAGGGGGTAAACAATGAAATGGCTAACAAATATTAAACTTACATCAAAATTAAGTTTAATAATCTCACTTTTTGCAATTGGTATGATTTCACTTGGAACAGTTTCTTATTTAACATTAGAAAAACTGCGGGTAAATGGTGAAATGTATAACCAGATTATACTGGGAAAGGATTTAATTGCTGATATTCTTCCCCCGCCAAATTATATAGTTGAATCTTATCTTAATACTTTTCAAATGCTCGATGAGCCAAATAAAACAGAATTGGACAAATTAATTGAAAAGTCTAAATCGTTAAGAGAAGAATATAATACTAGACATAATTTTTGGTTAGAAAATCTCGCTGATGGGGAAATGAAAGAAAATATGGTTAAAGAATCATATTCACCGGCAGAAGATTTTTTTGATCTCCGTGATAAAAATTTTATTCCATTAGTTTTGAGTGGAAGCTTAGATGCCGCAAGAATTTTATTAGACACAGAAATGAAGGAAAAATATAATCTTCATAGAATCTTTATTGATAAAGTAGTTAATCAATCTGTAATTAATAATAGTACATTAGAAAAAGAAGCAAATGAAATAATAGAAGCAAGAACAATTGGTTTGGTAGCTACTGGTTTAATAACTTTAATTGTAGTGTTCTTTATTGTTTCAATTATCTTCAAAAAAATATCAAATCCAATAGCATAAATTGCTTCCGCCGCAAAATCAATTTCGGAAGGTAATGTAAATGTTGTAATTAAACACAAATCCAAAGATGAAATTGGTGAATTAGCTCAAGGATTTAATCAATTAATTGCTACTCAAAAAGAAAAGATTTTAGCCGCAAAAGAAATTGCAATGGGAAATTTGAAAAGGGTTGAACTTGCTTCCGAAAAAGATGAATTATCAATAGCATTTAATCAAGAAGTTGAAACTATTGAAAATCTTTTAAATGAATTAAAGAAATTAGTAAATGATGCAAAAAAAGGACAATTAAACAAAAGAGGAGATGCTTCAAAATTTGATGGTGCTTGGAATGAATTAGTGATCGGAATTAATTCAATATTAGATGAAGTATTAAAGCCAATTCAAGAAGGATCAAATGTTCTTAAAGTAATGGCAAATGGCGATTTAACTTTTAAAGTTGTTGGTAATTATGAAGGAGATCATCAAATTATTAAAAATAGTATTAATTCATTGTCTGATTCATTTAATTCTTTGTTAAACCAACTAACCGAAGCAATACACGCAACGGCAAGTGCAGCAACTCAAATTTCATCAAGTACTGAAGAAATGGCTGCTGGTGCTGAAGAACAAAGCAGTCAAACTACCGAAGTTGCTACCGCAATGGAAGAAATGGCTGCAACAATTTCTGAAACAACAAGAAATGTAGTAAAAACTAATGAAGCTGCAAAAGAATCAAAAAGCCTTGCAACAAACGGTCAATCTGTAATTGAAACAACTATTTTAGGAATGCAGAATATCGAAAAAGTTGTAAAACAAGCGTCAAATATTATTCTTCAATTGGGAAGCAGCAGTGAACAAATTGGACAAATTGTGCAGGTAATAAATGATATTGCTGACCAGACAAACTTACTTGCTCTTAATGCTGCTATTGAAGCTGCGCGAGCCGGTGAACATGGAAGAGGTTTTGCTGTTGTTGCTGATGAAGTTAGAAAGTTAGCTGAAAGAACAACGGTTGCCACAAAGGAAATTGCAGAAATGGTTAATAAAATTCAAACAGATAGTAATAATGCAGTTGATGCTATTAAAATGGGAAACGATGAAGTTGCAAAAGGAATGAGCGAGGTAGTTAAAGCTGGAGAATCTATGCGGGAGATTGTAAATTCTTCTGATAAAGTTTTGGAAATTTCATCTCAAGTTGCTGTTACCAGCGAAGAGCAATCTACAACAGTTGAGCAAATCAGCCGAAGTCTTGAGTCTATTAATTCTGTATCGCAAGAATCTGCAATTGGTATTCAACAAGTTGCCGGTGCTACAAATGATCTAAATCAATTAACCGAACAATTGCAAAATATGGTTGGTAAATTTAAATTGAGTAATGATAATGTTGATTATTATAGTTATAAAAAAAATGTTCGGCAACAAATAGCTGTTTGAGAAAATATTATGATATAAATCTGTAAAATTTTGCCAATTATTTAATTTGATACTTTTAGTCAATTTAATTTTGTTAAATAGACTAAAAGTATTTTACTTGTCTAACAACATCTAAATTTTCAAATCAAAATTATTTTAGTAAATAAAGTTTTTCGGTATTACTTATCTTTACACATCAAATTTAAAAATTATTTGGAATTATGGAACTTACAAAATCTCTTGTGGAATTTTTTCAATCATCGATTTCTCCGCTTGTATTAATTTCCGGCGTTGGATTAATTTTACTTTCGTTAACGAATCGTTTGGCAAGAACAATTGATAGATCGCGCGGATTGGTTGCCGAAATTGAAAAAGGAAATCTCACCGAATTAGAAATTGAAAATAAAAAACTTCAGCTTAGAATTTTAGTTAAGCGAAGTTACATTTTAAAATATTCAATCGGATCAATTTCATTCAGCATTTTGAGCAGCAGTTTAATTATTCCAATTTTATTAATTATGAATTTATTCCAAGTTAATTTGGAAGCGTTGGGAATTACATTTTTTATTTTGAGTATTGCTGGAATTATTTTATCTGCAATATTTTTATTTGCTGATGTAAACTTAACTTTAAAAGCCCTTGAATACGAAATTAAAGATCACATTTAAAAAGGAATTAAGATGCAGTTTGTAGTTTTTGCTCATGATTATAAAGACGAGAAAGCGTTAGAAAGAAGATTGGCGGTTCGAGAAGAACATTTAAAATTTGCAGCACAAATGTTTGAAAACGGGACTTGGCTTTTTGCTTCTGCTTTGCTTGATGAAAATGGAAATATGAACGGTTCTGTTATTTTTTGTGATTATGAAAATGAAGAAGTTTTAAGAAAAAATTGGCTTGATAAAGAAGTTTATGTAACCGGAAAAGTTTGGGATGAAATTACAATTAGAAAGGCAAAGGTTGCAAAACATTAATAATTGGATTTCATTTTTTAAATGAAATAATATTTAATCAAAAGATAACACGTCGTTTAGTTATTTTTCATATATTTATTATAATTTTTTAATTTATTACGAAAGGAGCTGTACAAATGGGCAAACATTATGCGAAAGCAAAATGGGAAGGAACATTAAAAGATGGTTACGGAAAAATGAATTTTACCGGATACGATGGACCTTTTAATTTTAGATCAAGATTTGAAGACGGTCCCGAAACAAGTCCGGAAGAATTAGTTGGCGCAGCAAATGCCGGATGTTTTTCTATGTTTTTATCGGCGTTAATTTCTAAAAAAGGAATAACACCAACCAGCATTGAAACAAAAGCAACGGTTGAGTTGGGACAAGATAACGGTCCAAAAATTACTTCAATTATTTTAGATTCTGAAGCAGTTGTTCCCGGTTTGAGTGAAGAAGATTTTAATCAATTGGCAAAAGAAGCAAAAGCTAATTGTCCTATTTCCAGATTATTTGCGGGAACTGAAATTATTCTAAACGCAAAATTAATCTCTTAAATATTTTTGTAGAGACGTAAAATCCGTTAGCTAACGGATACGTCTCTACTTTTATATAAATTTTCTATTCAACAAGCTGTAATTTTACAATTTGAGTTTTATTCATACCGTGAAGAACTGCAATATATAATCCCGATGCTACTTTTTGATTGTCATCCGAAACACCATTCCAATGTAAATAATGTACTCCACTTGATAATGACGAAAGATCAATTTCTTTAACTTTTTGACCTAAAATATTATAAATAATTAAAGTATAATTATCTGATTCCGGAATTGTAACTTTTAAAGTTACCGTACTATTAAAAGGATTTGGATAAGCTGAAAGTTCTAAGGCATAAATGTTATTAATATTATCAGTAATATCGGTTACGTCGCCATCGTCTTCTTTGTATTCTTCATCTTCAGACTCATTATTTTCATTATTTGTATTATTTATTAAACTTTCATCTATTACAATAAATCCAGTGTATGGAGTAAGAATATTATGTTCAACGCTCATATCTATAATACTGTTGATTGTAAGCGGATCATATGAAAAATTAAGTAATTCATTAATATTCTCGCCAAACCACGAAGTAACAATTTTTTCATTACCAATTGTTAGATCACTTTCGCTAAGTACGAATGTTGTATCAATACTTTCCATTTGTTTTTTGCCAATTATTTTTACTTGAATTGGAAAATCACCAGTAAATTTACCTACCTGCATAATTGGAAAATTAAGTGGATAATATCCTTCGTTTTCATTCATTAAGTGTTTACTGTAAGAATAACCATTTTGAAATGTCATTTGTACTTCAACACTTTCAAAGTGACTAATTTTTTCATAAAAGAATGCATTTAAAATTGTTTTGATATCGTGATAACGCAAATAATACAAATTACCGGCTGTTTCATTACTCATTTTTCCGTAGAAAGATTGCAATTGAGTTTCGTAATAACCGTTTCCCGTATTATAATTATAGTTGTAAACCAATGAATTTACATTATCCAAATCAACAAAATGCAACTTTGATTGATTTTTAAACATTGCTAAAATTTCACCAGCTAAAGCTTCTTTATCATTAACTCCTAAATTTATTTCATCAGTGTTTGAGAAAACTACAACTTCGGGATTTCCAGATGATTTGTTTATAAACTCCGCAGCCTTACTCATTAACGGCTGAAAATAACTGTATGTCGGAAACGACCTTTTCATCACTTTGGCAAAAAGCGTATCCAGATTTGCTTCCGAGCAGCTCGTCCAATTATCGGATGCAATTTCAATATCATCATACGCAATCATTATATTTATCGAATCATTTTCATCCATTGATTGAGAAATGGTTTCTTTTAAATAGGTTAAAAGATATTCTCCATCAAAATTTTTTGTATTATAAATATTTAGATCAACACAAACTAAAATTTTTCTGTTTTCTTTTATTTTGGGAGTTTGCGGCGGATAAACAGCTAAGTGATAATAATTTTCATTATTGTGTTGATACGAACTTAGATAAATATTGTCTTCTATTGGTGATGGAATAACAAATTCAATAAATTGATCATACTTTACCGGAATTTTTAAATTCCATGTTGAATCCAATACCGAATGAGTTTTACTTAAAATATCCGCACCAACTACTTTTGGTTCTAAGGGATTAGAATTATAATTATAGATAATGTCTATATCTTTAACATTTTTAGTTGTTTTCTTTGCTATAATTTCCGTTGTTGGAAGCCAAGCTCTTAAAGAATTTGCCGAAGGTCTTCCCGGAACCAAATACTGAATTTTAAATTTCCTTTTTTCATCTTTCTTAATTGGAAATATTTTGAGTTCATAATTTACTTTTCCGTCTCTTGTTGCTTCGGATTGTGTCAATAATCCGGGATGTCTAAAAGGCGTGCTTACATCACTAAACATTAATTCCGCTGTCCATTTATCCATTACTGTTGCTGAAACTGTTGAGTCTTCTGTAATCCAGAGTTTGTAGTCTGTCATAATTGCATATTCCGGAAGTGAAAACTTCCATAGAAATTCCAGTTCATTATAATTTTTGAAAAACCAACTGTCAAATCCATAAGAGACTGTCATATAAATATTTAACTCAATAAAATTACCGCGCGGAACAACTTTTATTGTTGCATCATGAATGTTGACATTATAGTCTTTAACATTCGGATAATTAGCTTCATAAACAGAATATTCACTTGCTATCGTAACGGAAAACCAAAACAGAATATATATTAAAATTAACTTTTTCATTTTTTTCCTCAAAATTTAATTAACGAATTAAAAGAAGTTTCATTGTTTGAATATGTTGATTGGATACATATCTAACTAAATATGTGCCCGAACTAACATCTTCTCCATATTCGTTTTTACCATTCCATACAATTTGTTTAACGGTGCTTACATTATTATTGAATTCATATGATTTTACTTTTTGTCCCAAAATGTTAAATATCTCAACCGTAAAATTTTTATCGGCTTGGTTAGACATTTCAATATTTATTGTTGTTGTTGGATTAAATGGATTTGGATAAGCTGATAATGAATATGAATTCGGAACTTCTGGAATTTCTTCAACCGATGTAGAAATAGAATCCGGCACTGTAAGAGTATCATCAAGAGTTAATGCTTTGAATCCTATATAATTATTTACTCCCGGAAGTAAAAATCCGCTGTAAGGAGTTATAATATTATTTTCAACCGCAAGTTTTTCAATATATTTAATAGTTTCATAAGTCTGCGGCTGCTCAAGAAGATTTTCTCTTATATAATGCGAATACCAATAAGTTTTTGCAAAATGATCAAATTCATTTTTAATTTCCGTTTCTTCAACTTTAAAACTTTTACGATAAAGTTCTTCTCCAAAATATCCGTTATATAAAATATCAAAAGGAATGTCGCCATCGTACAATCCAATTTGAAAATATCGAGACATCATATTAAAACTTTTTCTTCCGTTATTTAAATCAACTCTGGAATAACTAAATCCGTTTTGCGGAATTGGATCAATTTCTACAACTCCAATAACCGGCGCAAAGACATCAAAACCAACATCTGCCCAATCATAATCTTGATAATCCCAAATAAGTTTGTATGTTCCTTCTGTTAAACGAAATAAATTTTCATAAAGATATTGATTACCTCTATAGTCTTTATTGTTGATATAGTTTCCATTATAACCATTCGCAACATCCATAATTCTAAATATTATATCATTATTTGCGGAAAATAATGTTTGATCAACTATTTCCATTGCTTCGGAAGCAGTTTCAGCATGAGTTGCATCATCTGAAATTAACCAAATTTCTCCGGCTTTATCAATCTGGTTAAATTTATTTACAGCCGCTCTTAACATAAATGGAAGCGTATTTAATTTTGGATCATACGATTTAACTTCATTAATTTTCTGCTCAATCAATTCATTTGTTTTCATTTGGAAATTATCACCAAGCCATTTGGGATTAAAATCGCTAACAATAAAAAGTACTGAATCTTTCTCCGTTAACCCAAATTGTATTGGGTATTTAAGATTATCAAGAACTGAATTATAATTCCCATTAGCGAGATCAATTGCAATAATTACATTTCTTGAAGATCTGTCATCATTTGTTATTTGCGGCAAGATAGAAGTCTGATAAAATTTATTTTTGCCGTCATCAAAAGTTTTTAAATATTCCCCATTTATAATTTCCATGGGAACACGAAGCAAAGCATTTTCATTCCATTGGTAATAATCTAAATTGGGACCAACTTGCCACTGCCAATAATCACCGGATTTTTGCCAATTTGCATCAATATTAATTATATTTTTTGGTTTTTCATTGGGATTGTTTTTATCAATTATTTTAAATACTGCGGGCTTATCATTATTAGTAAAAATATAATTTACGTTGTTCCAACTTTGATATGGTTGATAAAAATTTCTTGTTAAAATATTAAATCTCCTTACATCCCAAAACATTTCACAAGGAGTTAAAAATTTAATCTGTATTTTTTTGTACTGCTTACTATCAACAGGGGTAATTTTCAATTCTAAAAAATTATCTAATGTTCCATTATAATTTCTGTTTCGATATTCCCTCATTAATAACTGTTGTTTGGATGTATTTTGCTCGTCATAATTTTCTTCAGCTGTGGATAAATCAATCATTTGAGCTGAAGTAAATTCGTTCTTTGAATCATCCCACATTTTACAATCAGTTATTACGGATTTTTCCGGTAAACTAAAATTCCAGATAAATTCATAATTACCAGCCGGCGGATAAACTTTTGTATTATTCCAATATTCAAGATAATTACCCAATCTGACTTTCATTGTTAAAGTTGTTTCATAAAATAATCCATCAACAACAACGGTGGTTTCAAATTCATTAAATTCCAAAATGTTCCAATAATTATAGCCGTTTGGCTGCCTTGCTTGAAAATTTACATAATTATACGCTTGAGAATTTTGGAGCGCGAGACTAAAAAATATCAAACTTAAATAGAGAATCATTCTTTTCATTTTTCCTCCACGGGAATAAATAAATTTATTTTAATTATCATACAATCGATATGCCACATATTTAATTTATTATATGTAAAAAAAACAGAATAATTAATTTAATCAAACTAATTTATGCGAATTATATTCGTTTAAACGAATATTTTTCATAGTAATTTTATTATAATCATCTGGAAAATTAAGTATGAATAATCATTCAAAAACCTCCGAAAGAAAATACTATTTAGATTGGCTCCGTGTAATTGCATTCTACATTTTGATTTTTTATCACGTGGGAATGATTTTCGTACCGTGGGATTTTCACATAAAAAATAATCCAACTCTGGAATGGTTTGAAACTTGGATGGCGTTTTTCAATCAATGGCGATTACCATTATTATTTACTATTTCCGGAATGGTGATTTTTTATTCAATGGGAAAAAGAACCGCAAAAGGAATTTTAATTGAGCGATCAAAAAGATTATTAATACCTTTAATATTCGGAATGTTGGTAATTGTTCCACCGCAAATTTATTATGAAAGAATTTCGAACGAAATTCAATTTGCAAATTATTTTGAATTCTGGAAAACCGTTTACGATTTTATTCCTTATCCAAAAGGCGGAAGTTTAAGCTGGCATCACTTATGGTATGTACTTTATATTTTTGTTTATTCAGTAATTGCACTTCCAATATTTTTATTTTTAAGAAGTGAAAAATCAAATCGACTAAAAGAAAAAGTAAATGTTTTTTTCACAAAACATCCAAACACAATTTATTTATTAACTATTCCACTTTTAACATTTTATTATTCATTAGCTGGAATTTTTCCTACAACACATGGATTTTTTGATGATTGGTATAATCACAGCATTTCGTTCACTCTTTTTATCTTTGGCTTTTTTATTTCTTCTTTTTCAGGTTTGTGGGAAGTAATTATTGCGAATAGAAAAAAATCTCTAATTATTTCTATTATCACAATTTTATTTTTATTGATTTTTGTCTGGGGTCCAACTTTTGAAATAATGAACGAAGATACAATTTTCTTTGAAATTTTATATGGTTTACTAAAATGGATTCTAATTCCCTCTTGGATTTTTACATTACTTGGTTACGGAAAATTTTTATTGAACAAACCAAGTAAAATTTTAACATATGCAAACGAATCTGTTTATCCGCTTTATATTTTGCATCAAACAATTATGATTATCTTCTGTTATTATATTATTAATTTGGATTGGAATATTGCCGTAAAATTTACAACAATATTATTAATTACTTTTGTCGGAAGTTTTCTTTTTTTCGAATTGTTTATAAGAAGATTTAATTTGATGCGATTGTTGTTTGGTATGAAATCAAAAACGTAAAATTATTTTTTGGGGAAAATTCGTTTAATTTGTTCAAATTATTTTCAATTTTGCACTTTGAGTATTTTTAATTATCTTAAAATCACACTTGCAAGAAATAATATTTTACTAAATATATAAATTCCTATCCGGTCATAATTCTATAATTAAATTTCTTAATCAACTTAAGAGTTATTATGACATCAATAATTGCAAGAATCGTTCTATTTTTTTCAATCCTTTTATTATTAACTTTTTTAAGTTGTTCGGAAGATCCTTCATCACCAAAAGAAGAAAAACCAAAAGATGCGGTTACGGTTGGGGTTAATGGCGGAACTGTAGAAAAAGGGGATTTCAAAATCACAATTCCCCCTGGTGCATTTGACAATGATTACAATATTTCTGTATCTGAAGTTGAAGATGACGGTGCTTTTGGAGAAAATAGCTCAACACCAATTTATAAAATAAGTGGCATTCCTCAAACTTATTCCGAACCATTATTATTATCTGTTAAAAAAAATGATTCTTCAACTGATGAACAGTTATTGGCAGTTGGATATTATTATTGGTATACTGATAATGTTACATATTCTTTTTTTGAATCTTATGATTCAAATGGATATATCAATTCAAAATTACCACTTTTAGATAATGAATTTGGGAATAAGTATATATCCAAAATTGCTGAAAAAACTGACGTTGAGTTTTACGTTCGTCATGCGAAGGATTATCACACACTGAATTCAAATGAAAATCACTTTAAAATTTATTATCCTCCAAATTGGGACACAACAAGAGTTATTGAGTTTGGCAATTATTTGGAAGAAGCATATCAAAAAATATATGATTTAGGATTTAGATATGATGCCAGAACGAATTGGCCTGTAGAAATAACTTTTTTAAAACAAGTTGCAGATGGTCTTACATCCAATTCTTGGTTTGGAAATAATTATGGATATATAAATTTTAGTGGTAACCTGCTTAATCAAATGTCAAATGCACATGTTACTGCTGCACACGAATTTTTCCATCTGGTTCAATTTCTTTATGATCAAAGAAATGGAATAAAAAAATCTGCATATCCATCAAATTTTCACTGGGTTAATGAAGCTTGTAGTGCATGGCTCGAAGAGAAATTTTCTGACGAAATTAATTATATACCAGAGGTATGGAAAGAGAATAAATTATCTCCTTTAGAAGGTTTACAGACTCTGCCGAATACAAGCAATGATCAAATTATTTCTCATGGTTATGGTTTATCAGCTCTAATTAAATACTTAGTTTCAAAATTTGGTGAAAGTATTTTAATAGATATTTACAGCGATTTAAAAAACGGCAAACATCCGGTTGATGCGGTTTGTCGGACAGAAGAAAATAGGATTGGAGAATTTGAATATCCTGTTGAGTGGTGGGAAGATTTTTTAAAGGAATATATACTAGGAAATGTTTATTCCGATATTAGTTTGAGTGAATTGACCGATAAATTTAAAACTGGAAATTTCAAAATTTTAACTAATACAGATACATTGAAAACTTTTACTAATAAATATCAAGATCTTTCAGGAAAACTTTTTACTGTTAGTTTAAATTATCCAGAAATAGATCCAAGTGCACAAATAATTTTTAAAGTTTCAGGTGCTAACAAAAAGTATCTCACCCTATTCAAATACAATGATAAAGTTCTTGAGTATTTAGCTACTGACTATGATAAAATTGTAGTGGATGATATTAAAACTCTAACACAGAATGGTTGGAATTTCCTTGCATTAGTTAGCAATAACCGATATTCACAACCTTATACCGCACAGCATGAAATAACTTTAGATGTAAAAATAGAAAAAAACAAACCAAATAATAATTTATCTGATTTCAACACTTGTGGTTTTGGGCTTGATCTTGAAGCCATAATTAAAACAACTGATGAAAACGGTAATTCAGAATCGACAAAATCACTTAGTTTTAATTGGTATATTTATAATGCAAAGGGAAGCTTTTCTGGAAACACTTTTACTGGATCATTTAATGAAAGATCAGGTGAGTTTATTGGATCGATAACAGCAACATTAAATGAATCTTTAACCCAGGTTACTAATTTTACTTATAAATTTGAATATACACCATCCTCTGATAATAAAAGCATATACTTAGTTTCTGGAACTGATATTCCTGTAACTTTATTAGACGATAATGAAATTAGGTGTGGGATGTACTGGGATAATAACATTTGCAGCCATTTAACTAAAGTATACTTTAAAAATGAATACAATTATAACGGAAAGCCAATAACGGAAGAGTTGATTGATCCTTCTTGTGATGATTATAGTAATATTTATATTAGTTTTAAAAAAGAATAGAAATTTTTTATTTCCTGTTTTTCTTACATCAGCAAACTCTAAAAATTTTTTCATAATTGTTAAGTGTAACATTTATAACTGCATTACCGAGTTTTTTGGGTTTAATTACCTATTTAAGAAAAAATTTTTCTAAAGTAAAATAGACTAAATAAATTTGATTAGAGGAAATTAGAATGAACAAGTTTAAATTTGTTATGATTGCAATTGCATCATTTTCTCTATTTTTTAATAATACTTTTGCACAAATTACAATAAACGGAACAATATCAGATCCAAATAACATGCTGGTTGGTAACGCGTTGGTGGAGGTTTTTGATCAAAATGATACTTTAAATAAATATTCTGCAACAACAGACGTTTCGGGTAATTTTCTAATATCTAACATTACAGATATTGAAAACTTTGTAAGTGACATACCTAATGATTACTTGATTATTAGAAACTATCCCAATCCTTTTAATCCATCAACAATAATTTATTTTGAATTACCAAGCTCAGAAAATATTGAAATAAAAATTTTTGATATTCTTGGTCGTGAAGTTCGCTCACTTTTTAGTGGATTCCACAAATCTGGAGTTGATCAATTAAATTGGGACGGTAGAAATAATTATAATCAATCTGTTTCGGCTGGAGTTTATTTATGTCGGTTAAAAACCAAAGATAATTTTAAAGTAAACAAAATGGTTCTTCTAGATGGAGGGACAAATAGTTCGGGTAATATTAGTTATAATAAATTATCAAAACAAAATTTTCCAAAAACCACTAAGACTAATTCAAGATTTAATTTTACTGTCAAGATTTCCGGAGATTCTTTAGATGCAACTTTTTTTAGAAATTTAGTTTGTACAAAAGATACAACTCTTAATTTAATAGTCTCAAAAATTATTAAAATAGAAACAATTGGAAATGGGGGCGGAATTGTTGGAAATGATGATTTTAAAATTTCAATTCCGGCTGGGGCATTTGATGGAAATTACAACGTTTCTTTAATTAAAATTGAAGATGACGGTGCTTTTGGTGAAAATACCGTTACACCTTCTTTTAAATTAAGCGGAATTCCAAATAATTATTCCAAACCAATTAAAATTATTGCCAGGTATTCTGGGGAATTATCTGGAGAAAGTTTTCTTGGAATTGGAACTAGTGCCTTCGATATTTTAGAAGAAAGCACCTCAATAGTTTATAATATGTATCAAGCATATGATTCTTTGGGATATTTAATTAGTTCTATCCCGACATTAATTTCTCCAACTGTTTTACTTAAAAAAAATGAAGTTACTAATTTAGACTTTTTACCTGTTTTTAGTACTGCATATGCCATAACAAATTCAGATCATTTTAAGTTTGTATTTCCAATATCGGCTATTCAACAAATTGCAAATTTAAAGGAAATGTTTGAAGATGCATATTCTGTTGTTGAAGATGGTTTACAAATCTTGATTAGTCAAGACATAGATCGGTTAGTTGTTATAAAACCAAGTGGAAAACCAATGACAACAAATACCACTACTAATACTGTAAATGGTGAAGAGCAATTTATAAATATTTTTAACATCAACCAGAATAGTCTGTTCACCGATGATTATTATATAATACAAGTAAAAACCACACAAGAACTATTTAGTTTTACTGGAATGCCGGAGACTGTTTATAATGTTAATGAAAAAAAACTCTTTGAAGGTAAAAGCTGGATTGAGTTTGCTATTTATTGTTGGATAGAAGATTTAGTTAACGGCAATCCGAATTACAAATATCCTAAAAATTTTTTATGGGAAAGAATGGAATCTTTTTATGGCTTTAATAAAGATTTGGATGAAGATGAAAATCCAATTCCTCATGGTAGAGGAATGTCGGCATTAGTAAAGTACATAACAAACAAAAATTCTTTGGGAATTGGATTCGTTGGCTATTTTTATAAAAATATTAATTCCTATTATACAATGGTCCAAGATTTTGTAGAATCAATAGGTTTACCTGCAAATGATTGGTGGCCTGGTTATTTAAAAGAGCTTGTTAACAATGAATTATATGAATTACCTGATGATTATTTTACTAAAAATGCTCATGCTGAATGGGAAATAAACTCTGCAGATGATGTTACCAAAACATTTTCTTCTGATGAAGTTGGAACTTACCAGGATCTTTCAGCTAAAATTTTCAAGATAAATCTAAATTATGCTGATCTTGATAGTACACAGAATCTAAAACTTAAAATGGTTGGTCCGGAAAATAACAAAGATTTATCACTTATTTTATTTAGTGTAATAAATAATAAACTTGAGTATATAGAAACCACCCAATTAGCTGAATTTGAAATAACAGATCCGAAATCTTATTTTGAAAATGGAACCGGCGAATTTTTAGCAGTTCTGGTAAACAGCAACATTATGCAAGATGATTATTTAGGGCAGTCCGATATTAACTTAGAAATACAGGTTACTCCAAAATTAGAACCACTGGGCTTGCCCTATAACAAATGTAAAATAACATTACTGAATTTAGTTATTCATGAACATTCAGAATATTCAAATTCCGATCCGGTGGATGGATCAAGGGAATTTGATTATGTCTCTGGTTCTGTTCCAAGTAATTTTATTGGAAGTAGTTTCAAAGGAATATTTGAGGAGACTGTTGGTAATCAAACATATAAGGATACTCTTGAAATTGTTTTAAATGAAACTCACGATACCATTGTTTACTTAAGCTGGCAAAAAGGATACTATTATACAGATGAAATTAACGGTGTGTACTCAAATGAACATTTTGACTTTATTGCAAATAATATTGAACTTTGGGGCATTCTTGCTGATCAGTTCGCTTATTTTCAAAAGGATGGGATTGGTGTCTGTGGTTTGATAAATTATTTTTACTTAACAAGCACAAGCGCTACCCCGTCTCGTAGTTCAGTCAGGTGGTCAACCGAACACGATTGTACAGAAACAAGCAGACTGCAGATTGAATTTCGAAAAGAATAACTAGCAATATAAAATTACAACTGCTAATTAGACCTTTTATTTTATAGATTTTTAATTAGCAGTTTTCCTAATATCAACATTCTCTAAAATTTTCTTCTCATAATCATTTAGAGTGACATTTATCATTGAGTTGCCAAGTTCATCTAAAGTTATAACATGTTTAGAAAACAGTTTTTCTAAAATTGGATAAAATGGAGAAGTTATTTTGTAAATTTTATATGCGTTCTTTAAACCTTTTATAGGTTGAATATAACCCGGTCTGTACATATAAGCATCTTTAAATCCTAATTTCAATAAATCATTTTCGGTTTTTCCTTTTATTCTTGCCCACATTAATTTTCCTTTTTCAGAGCTGTCTGTTCCGGTTCCGGAAACATATGTAAATACCATTTGCGGATTTAACTTTGCTAATGTTTTAGCAAAATTTAAAGTCAAATCATATGTTACTTTTTTATATTCTTCTTCACTTTTTCCAATTGATGAAACTCCAGCACAAAAATAGCAAGCATTATATCCGACTAATTGATTTTCAATTTCATTTAAATCCATAAAATCTTTGTGAATTATTTCTGTTAATTTCGGATGACTAACTCCACAATGCTTTCTATTTATCACCAAAACATTTTCAACATTTTCATTATTTAAGCAGATGTGTAAAACACCTTCGCCAACCATTCCGGTTGAACCCGTAATTATTGCTTTAATTTTATTTTTCATTTTTTCCAAATTAAAACTATAGATATTTTTACTCAATAATATATTAGTAAATGTATGCATTATTTTTAGAAAAATTTTTATTAATTTTCTGCTTATTAGCATAGTATTGGAAATTGGGTTTGAAAAATTAGAGAGTTTAAGAGAATATAATGTTTATGCGGAAATGGATTTGTTTAACATTGTTAAAGTTGTTTTTCAGCTTCAATTGAATTTTCGATTTTATCTAAAATATTAATATTAGCAATATTTTCTAATTTTTGAATAATCTCATCGTGCGTAAATTCTTTCATTTCCATTGTAAATTTTATTCCTTCGGAAATTGCAATTGGCTTTTCTGATGAGGATGAATATTTACTTATTATTTCAGCCATTTCTTCTGATGATTCGGTCAATTCATTAAAATGATTTATTTCGTTAGTAATAAAAGTTTTTCGATTTGTAAAATTTGATTTTTCATTATCTATATTTTTAACTACTTCGTTTGTTTTACTATTAATCAATTTTATCATTTGTTCAATATCGGTAGTGGCTTTATAAGTTTTATCGGCTAACTTTCTCACTTCTTCGGCAACAACTGCAAAACCTCTTCCTTCTGAACCAGCTCTTGCTGCTTCTATAGATGCGTTTAATGCTAAAAGATTTGTTTGATCTGTAATATCTTTAATAACGGAAATAATGTTTGTCATTTTCCCAAAATCTTTATTTAAAAAATCAATTGATGTAAATATGATTTCCATAAACGAAGTTATTTGATTAAAACTTTCAATTATTTTGTTTGTTACATTTTTATTGTTTTCAACATTATTCAATATTTTTTTCGAAATTCCATTTGCCGTTTGTGCATATTTTGTAGTATCATAAAGTACGGTTGTTAAACTTCCCAATTGATCCATTATTTGATTGTTTTCCGATTTTTGATTTGAAATAGATTCCATCAAATCACTTATTTTCAATTCTACTTCATTTCTCAAGTTCACTAGAAGTTCATGTTTTACAGAATTACTAACTTTTAATTCAAAGTACCTATTTTTGTTTTCAAAATGCGGAAGTAAATTTTTTACGTTTGTCAATAACGAATTGTTTTTTTGTAACTCTGATTTTAATGAAAAATGATTATATATGTTTGTTATCGAATCATTTAATTCTTCAAAGAAGGAATAGTTTGATTTTGCAAACTGAATAAGCGATTCCAGGTTAGCTTCATACTTTACGGATTCATTCGGCTGTTTAATTCCAAATTCATCAATTCGGTTAATGATGGAAGTTAGTTGTTTGCATCTTAATTCTATCTCATTTGTATTAATTTCCGAAAAGTCATTTTTTGAAATATTTTTGCCGATTAAGGAAAATAAAATTTCTTTCAGATTTTTATTTTCAATCGACCAATGTTCAAAGATAGAATTTATATTTGAATAATCAGTAAAATTTGGAGGAGAATATTTTTTGTAAATTTCGTTATTAAATTTTAGCAAAGAATTCGCTTTTGCAAGATCAACGAGCAATACCACGCTAATTGCAAATAGTACAAATCCACATAATAATGCTAACCAGGAATTATTATAAATAAAAAGAAAAGACAATAATCCTAGAAAAGCAGCGGATAGTATATATCCGTACTTTTTCAAATTATTATCCTTGTTTAATAAACACCCTTTGCATTTAAAAATGGTCCGTATTTTTTATCCGAACCGAGAATATGATTTTTTAACCAGTCTTTTAGAAAATACATAAGATCGGCAGAAACAACTGTTGCACCGGCTTTATGATCTTTTAAAAGTTTTGAAGCTTTGCCAGTTAAATCATTGTGCTCTGCTTTATGCTTGGTGGTTTCGGGAAAACCATGTTTATCAAATAATTCTTCTTCGGTTTTAAAATGAATTACGGTATAATTAACCAATTTTTCAAGAAGTTTTCCCATTTCTGAATTTGAATCACCTTTTAGCATTGAATCATGTAAAGAATTTAGAATGTTTACCAAACCTTGATGTTGTTCATCGATCTTTTTAATGTTGGTTTCAAATGTTTTGTTCCATTGCATTATTGCCATATTATCCTCAATTTTATTTAAAGAATAATTAATAATCGACATTAGTGTATTTTTTTAAAGTTTTAAAACTAATTTTTAAAATACTTGAATTAAGAAAAGCTGTTGGTTTATAAAATTCATTTAGATAATATTTTCAAAAACTTGAAAATTTTTCAAAAATCTGAAATGGATTGCAAATTATATTTGAAAAATAAATGAATAAACCCTTTTTTTTGATGGTATAATAATTGTTTTTGAGTCTGTTATAAAATTTTGAGGTGAAAATGTTTAAAAAAAATTTAGCGGTTTTATTTATTTTAATCACAAACTTAACTTTTGCACAATATTGGCAAGAGCGAACCACAGAACACAATTTTGAAAGTTCATCATTATTTTTTTCAAGTCACTTTCTAAATCCATACGGAATGAAAGATATTAAACAGCTTTCGGTAGGATTGATTGACGATCCATTTCTAAATGCATATTTAAATCCGGCAATTTTACCAAATATTGAAAATGGCTCGACAAAAATTTATTTGGATTTTAGAGGTGATAGAACCGAAGAAGCAATTGTAAGCAATTATGTTGTTCCAATGTATTATGAATCCGCTTCTTACATAAGAATGCCTTATCCCGATTATAGATATATTTCCACAACAAGATCGGAACCGGAACCAATTGTTTCTCTGGGAATTATTACATATCCAATTGAATCTTTAAAAAATAAATTTTACGTCGGCGGAACTTTTCAATATATTAAAAGCAAAGATGATTTTTATTCAACTCAATTCAGCATTTATAACAGTAATTATTATTATGATTCTTTTGGTTCCGCGGTTAGAGGCTCTCAAGAAACTGCCGTTCCGGTTATTGATAGATATTCCGGAAATGATGAAATGATTTTTACCGGAAAACTTTTAACTTTATTCACCGGTGTAAATTTGATAGAAAATTTAAACGCCGGACTTTTCTTTAATACAATTAGTTACGATAGAAACGGCTCGTATTTATATGATTACAAAGATGATTATGGAAATTTGGATAATAATATTAGTGAAAGTAAAGATTTAAAATCGCGTGAACAAAATTATTCTCACTTAGATTTGGCTTTTGGTTTGCAATATAATTTAAGTGATTTTTCCGTTGGAATTAAAGGCGGATATTTGGATGGCGATGTTGATCAAATTCACAAAGACGAAAGCAAATATATTTATCAATACCAAACTCCAAATGTTACAGAAAATTGGAGTCACAATTACTCAATTTATTCATCGTCACAAAATTGGAATCAAGAAGGAAACACAAAATATTTTAGTTTAAATTTTTCTAAAAATTATGAAAAATATAAAGTAAAGGGATATTATAAATATTCGCAAAGTAACGTAAACTCAAATACAACTTCCGTAATTTTTGATACTTCAAATTATTCAAGCCGCTGGGTAAATACTTACAATTCGGTGCAAGAAATTTATTTGTATAATTCAAATTCATACACAAGAGATGATAGAACCGGTATCGCGATTAGAGAGAATTTTATTCATGAATTTATGGCAAATGTTGATTGGTCGCTTACGGAAAATATTACTTTTCTAAGCGGAATTTATTTTAGTGATTCTAAATCTCTAATTACAACAACAGAAAATGCAATTTCTGATAGAGCAAGTTTTTATAGTAACCAAAGTCCAAATAATAATTATCAAAATAATTATGAAGAAAATGCCGATAAGCAATTAACTTGGAATTACGAAAACAAATATTTTACTTTTCAAATTCCAATTATTTTTGATTTTAAGTTTGGTGAAAACTTTGGTTTAATGTTAGGATTGGCAAGAGTTTTCAAGGATTGGGAAATTACAAGCGTAACAGATGTTTATTTTAGATCGCGGGAAGTTAATGATAACGGTACAATTAAAAATGCTCAAAATTTTATTGAACGTTATACTTCGCCAAAAGATACATACACGGAAGACTCTACAAATTTCTTCACTAAATTTAATGTTGCAATTTCTAAACAATTAAAAGTGGGATTATTAATTGATCCGGAATTTGATCACACATTTAGAATTGCTCAATGGTGGCTAAATTTTAATGGAGAATTATAGAATTATTAATAATTATCTTAAAATGTCAGAAAGGCAAAAATGAAAAAATTTTTATTTGTGTTTGTTATTATTTTATTTGCTTATTGTTCTTCACCAACAGAATATACCGACAAGCTAATTTCCGTTGAAAAATTATACGACAAATTAAAAATAACTAACCATAACAATCAAACAATTTATCTTTTTTTAGTTGAACAAGAAATTGCTACCTTAATTAATTGGGCTCCATCATTTAATAGTCCAAAAGTGGAGAAATATAAATCAATAAATATAAAATATTCTGAAATCTATTCTGGTGACAAAATGCTTCAAAAAGGTGATACAATAATTATTTATTATTGGGATGATTCAAATAAAGAAAATCCAAAGGTTTCAAGTAAAGTAATTGAATTGTAACAACTTAAATCAAAGAATAAAAATGAAAAATGTTTTTTTTTCCACAATCGCTTTAACAATTCTATCTATTTCTTGTTCAGAAAATTCTTTATCAGATAACAATGAAGAAATTAATTTTAATGCTCATCAAATTGCTGGTTGTAATAATTCTAATTCGTTAGAGAAAATTAATTTCTACAATTCATGTTTCAATTACACTTTTGATGAAACTCTAAAAATTGATTTTTGTGTTTACGGAAATTGCTGTCCGAATTCAAACAGATTTATCATTGAGCAAAATATAAAATCAGATACAATTTATGTCACGGTTTCTGATACGGCTGCTAATTTGTGCAATTGTTTATGCAATTATAAAATTCATTTGGAACTAACCGGTTTGCAAAAAGATCAATACATTTTTTATTGTAATTTTGATAGTATTCTTGTTTATACGGAAAACATTTCTAAATTGGGGAAATAATACTTAAACATTTTTTTAATTTATACATAAAAAGAAACTATTTTAAATCTGTTCTTACAAAAATTTGCTTGAAATGATATTTCAAAAATTCAATAAATCATATTACAAATACAAAATTATTTTAACCTTTTCAATTGTTACAATTTTTCTGGTTTTTGTTCTTTCTCAATTTAGTTACAGATTTATAAAAAACTTATATCTTACACAAATTTCTGAAAATCTTAGCAAAAATTTGGTGTTAACATTCGGACAAATAGACAAAGTTCAACTTGAAATTTTGCAGTCAGAAATTATAACGAAATCAACTTTAAATTATTTTTTCGAATTTTTTAATAAACCAGATTTGCAAAATATTTTTTCCGAAATTTTTATTTTTGATAAAGATTTTAAAGTTATTTCACACTCCAACAAACGTGAATTAATTGGAAAAGTTGAACCGCGATTATTATTAAACGAAATTGAAATTCATTCACTTCGGCAAAATCAAATTTTCACATCTTTGCCATTCAAAGGAAATGATGAAAATTGGTATTTGTGGGGATTTTATAAATTATCTGAAAATTATGTTCTCGTTGTAAAAGATAATGTTAAAAATTTTTCAAGTTTGGAAGAGCTTTCCAACTTTTTAATTTACTTCGGAATTTTTGGAATTATATTTTCAATTTTATTGGGATTTTGGGTCTCAAAATCAATTACAAATCCAATTTACAAATTAGTTGAATTCAGTGATGAAATTGGAGAAGGAAATTATAATTCGGAAGTTCCGGAAAAAACCAAAGGTGAAATTGAAATTCTTTCAAATGCGTTAATTTTAATGCGGAATAATATTAAAAACAGCAATAATGAAAAGGAAAAAATTCTTGCGCAAATAGCACATGAAATTAGAAATCCTCTTGGCGGAATAGAATTACTAATAAATTTAATTAAGGAATCGCCAAAAGATGAAATTAAAAATGCTGAATATACAAATAAGATTTTAGATGAAATAAGTAATTTAAAAGAATTAATAACCTCGTATCTTAATTTTAGTAAACCGTATCCAGCAGTTTCGGAAAAACTAATAATTGAAGAAATGGTAAAAGATATTATTGAAATTTTTAAAAACGAATTAATTTCTAGAAATATTGAAGTAATTACAGATTTTGCTCAAAAAAATATATTTTTCGATAAAAGTCAATTTCGAAGTATTTTAATAAATTTACTAAAAAATAGCATTGATTCGATTAATCAAAATGGTGAAATTGAAATTTCATCAAAATTAAAAGAAAGAAATATTGTAATTGAAATAAAAGATACCGGCTCTGGTATTTCCAAAGAAAATTTTTCACGTATTTTTGAACCATTTTTCACGACAAAAATTAACGGAACCGGTTTGGGATTAGCAACTTGCAAGAAATATTGTGATGAAAATAATGCATTAATTTCTGCAGAAAGTGTTAAAAATAAAACAATTTTTACAATTAGCAAAAAATTATAAAATGTTAAAAATATTAGTCGTTGAAGATAATGACACAATGCGTTTGGGTATTATTGAAAGTTTAAAACGTGAGAATTATAAAGTTTTTTCGTTTTCTAATGGATCCGATGCATTAGATTTTCTAAAATCAAATTATGTTGATTTAGCTATTCTTGATTTGAAAATGGAACCAATTTCGGGCATGGAACTGTTAGCAATAATTAAAAAGGATTATAACAAAATTGACGTTTTAATTATTTCTGCTTATGGAAATGTTCAAACTGCAGTTGATGCAATAAAAAATGGTGCCGCTGATTTTTTAACAAAGCCGTTTTCGCCGGATGAATTAAGAATCCGAGTTAAAAAAATCTCTAATGAAAAATTAAAAGAGGAGAAAATTCGTAATCTAATTGCAGAAAACGAATATTTACAAAATGAGATATCGAATCTTCAAAATGAATTGATCGGTAACTCGGAATCTTTCACAAATATTTTAAAATTGGTAGATCAAGTTGCAGCAAAGGAAAGTCCAATTTTATTAAGCGGAGAAAGTGGAACTGGTAAGGAATTGATTGCAAAATTAATACATAACAAAAGTTTACGCGCCGATAAATCCTTTATAAAAGTTAATTGCGCAGCCTTAAATGAAAATTTGTTAGAAAGTGAATTGTTTGGACACGAAAAAGGTGCATTTACCGGAGCTGTAAAATCCAAAAAAGGTAGATTTGAATTAGCAAATAACGGAACCTTATTTTTAGATGAAATTGGTGAAATTTCACCAGCAATGCAAGTAAAATTACTTCGTGTAATTCAAGAAGGTGAGTTTGAAAAAGTTGGCGGCGAAATTACATTGAAAACAAATGTTAGAATTATCAGCGCAACTAACAAAAATTTGCATTTAGAAATGTCTGAAAACCGCTTTCGCGAGGATTTGTTCTACCGTTTAAACGTAATTCCAATTCATTTGCCATCTTTACAAGAAAGAAAAGATGATATAAAAATCTTAACTGAATATTTTCTTAAAAAATCAGCTGTAAAAAATCATCAAGAAATTAAAACAATTTCTGAAAACGGATACGATATTCTTAAAAATTATTCATTTCCGGGAAATATTAGGGAATTGGAAAATTTGATAGAACGTCTTTCCGTTGTTTCCGATGGGGAAACAATTGATGATAAACTAATTTCGTATCATCTTAATCCTAAAATTCAAACGGTCTATAACTTTTCACATTTATCTTTAGACGACTCTCTTTTTAATTTTGAGAAAAATATGATAATTCAAGCATTAAAAGAAGCAAAAAATGTAAAGCATCATACAGCAAAAATTTTGAAAATAAATACAAGTACATTGTATTATAAATTAGAAAAGTTTGGTTTGTTATAAATGAATATAATATATAAAATATTATTTATTACCTTTTGTTTGCTTGGTGTAAATACAATTTATTCTCAATCAAAATTGGAAAAGGATTATTATAAATCTGTTAATAATGTTGAGTTAATAAATAGTAAATTGGATTCGCTCAATAAATTACTTTCTCAAAAAATAATTACAATAAATGGCGAGAAATCTAAAAATTCTCAGAATAATTCAGTTATCGAAAATCTGCTTTCCTCAACATCTACAATTACAAACAAAATTGAAAAATATGAAACTGAAAAAAATAAAATTCTGCAATATCAAAACAAATTAAAAAATGACCTTGGGACTTATTATGAAATTCAAATTGACTCCTTAAAAAATGAAAACGGAGAGAAAAATTTTCTTAAAATAATTGAACTTTCAGAAAGAAAATTGCTGGTTGCTGAAGAAATTGATTTACTTTCTGTAAATCCGGAAAAAATCGATAAAATTAAATCAGAGAAAAATAAAAAAAAACGTAAAATTTATAATGAATTTCTCAATTCTGCCAAAAATGAAGTTGATAATAAAATAGCAAAAATTGCAATTTTAAAATCTGAAATAGAAAATATAGTTAAACTCAAAAAAGAGAAAGATGAATTTTTAGATGAAATTGCATTTAACAGCAGAATGATGAAATCTTCTACAAAAAATTTACAAAATACAGAAAGCGCAAGTTATGACGTTGAAAATTCGCCTTCTCGCGAAGTAATAAAGAATTATACAATTTCGATGAATGGAATTATAACACAACTTGAATTTGGTAAAATTTCTGATGATAATATTCTTTCTTCAAAAAACACCAACGAAAAATTTTTTAAAACCACAAATTTTAATGATTTATTAAAACTCATTTCAAAAGCCGAAAAGGAGTTAAAAGAATATAAAAATGTAATTTCTAATAAGATCAAAAATCTGTAATTATGAAATTTCTTAGTGGAACCACAAGTCTTATTATATTTTTTTTATTTTTTTCTTCCTCTCAAACTTTTTCTCAATTTGATTTAAAATTAAATTTGGAGTCCGGAATTTACTCTGATAGTGTGAGAAATTTTGAGAATAATGTAAGTTTTATGAATCATGCGGCTGGATTTTTAAAATATTCTTATTTGCACGATTCTTCTGAATCATCTATTTTAATTCGAGCCGGAACTGATTTTTACAAAAGCAGTGTTTACACTTTTAAGTTAAACACAAATGGAAATTATCTTTATCAAACAAAAAATGTAACTTGGAAAGGTTTGCTGAATTATAATTACAATTCTTATAATTATAATTCGGTTTTTTCGTCATTCAATATTTTTACACTGATTGGCGGTGCTGATTTTCAACTTAATATTTTTCCAATAAGTTTATTTTTGGGCTATTCAAATCAAAATCTCCAGCTTCGGAATAATATTTATTACGATTTAATTTTCCTTGATTGTCTTTCGTCAAAATCAATTAGTAATTTTTTTTCAATAGAATATGGATTTTTAGTCCAAAATTTCTCTGTTAATGATGAATTAAGTTCAAATAATAATATTTCAATAAATGGTTGGAATTTTGGTCCGCAAATAAAAATTACTAACTACAAAAATGTTCTTTTTAATTTGAATTATAAATTTTTACTTTATTCTTCAAATAGCACTCTGTGTCCTTCTTTTGAACATCAATTAGAATTTATTGGTGGAACTTATATAAGTGAAAATTTATCACTTTTTCTTTTTGTTGATTATATACTTAGAAACTTAAAATTTACTAATTCATTCAACAAAGAAAGTTCTGTTTTTTTCGTTCCATCAAAAAGTGAAAATCAAATTGCGTTGCGATTTATGTACTCAATGAACACAAATTTTAAACCTTATTTTAAATTCGGTTATTTTAACGATGATTTGTTTGTAAAGGATTATAAGTTTCGGGGTCTTAATTTATTGATTGGAATGGAAGCCAGAATTAACCATTAACTTCTGGCTCCCTTTATAATGTCAATTCCTCAAAAATTATTTGCCACAATATTAACCAGAAAATTTAATTTTTACAGAAAATGACTTGTGTTTTCAGAAACAATTGGAAATCGTAAATCATATTTAATAAACTAATCATGAATGAAATCTTTTTAATGATTTCAAAATATTAATCATGAGTCCTCAAACTAATTACATCATTTAGCTTTTTTCCAACCATTCTAAACTTTTTAAATAATTTTATAAATCCATTCCGTATAAAAGCTTTTTAAGATCAAGAAGAATTACTATTTTATCTTCAATACTTGCAATTGATCTTATATAATCTGTATTTACTTCCGTGGATACTATATCCGGCACATCTTTAAGAATATTTTTTGGTATTCTTAAAACTTCCGTAACTTCATCAACAATAAACCCGATTGATTTATTTTCAAATTCAACAATTATAATTCTTGTATCGTTGTTGTATTCTTGGCTCTGTAAATTGAGTTTTAATCTGGTATCAACTACGGCAATAATTTTTCCCCTTATATTCACAATACCAAGAACACTTGACGGAGCATTAGGAATAGATGTTACTTTTTGCATTTTGATAATTTCATTAACGTTAATAATATCAATGCAAAATTCTTCATCACCCAATTTAAAACCTACTAATTGCAGTAAGTCGGTATCTTCACTTATTAATGTTTCTTCATTCATTTTTATTCTCTCTTTTTTCTATTTAACAAGTGATAGTTTTTTCTTAAAAGTATGTTTTTTAACTTGCACAACATCTCTGCTTCTACGGTCATCTAATTTAAATTGAGAAACCAAATCTTGAAGTTTTTCTGCAAGCTGACTTAAATCATTTGCGGCTCCGGCAACTTGCTGAATTCCAATTGCTGATTCTTGAGCTACGGTATTTATTCCGTTTATACTTTTGCTGATTTGTTCTGCCGTTGCAGATTGTTCTTCGCTTGCTGTTGCAACTTGACTGGAAATATCCAAAACTTCATTTGAAGATTTAACTATTTGTCCCATTGAATCTCCGGCTTTTATAGCTTCAACCATTCCTTTGCTTACTTCTTCATTTCCCTTGCCTATTGCTTCAACGGCGTTTTCACTATTCTTCTGAATTTTACTAACCATTTCCTCAATTTCATTTGTTGCAGATGTTGTTCTTTCTGCAAGTTTTCTTACTTCATCTGCAACTACTGCAAAGCCTCTGCCTTGTTCACCGGCTCTTGCGGCTTCAATTGCGGCATTAAGTGCAAGCAGGTTAGTTTGATCTGCAATATCATTAATTACTTGTACAATTTCTCCAATTTGTCCGCTGCTTTCACCAAGTTCTAAAATTATTTTAGAAGAATCGCTTACAACTTCTTCAATTCTTTTCATCACATTAATTGTATCTTCTATAACTACCTTACCTGAATTGGCTAAAGTACCTGCTGTTTTTGCCGCATCGTTTGTGCCAACTACATGCTGAGATGTTTGGGTTATTGTTGCAACCATTTGCTCAACCGCTGTTGCTACTTCGGAAGTTTGAGAACTTTGTTCCTGTGAACCCGCTGCAAGTTCTTCCGCACTTGATGAAATTTGATTTGCTGCGCTTGCTGTTGCTGCAACTGCATCACTGATTTCTGTAAGTACATTTTCTAACGAATCACCAAGTAAGTTTATGCTGTCTTTTATTTTTTGATGATCACCCTTATAATCTTTTAGGACCCGAGATGTTAGATCTCCCCCAGCCATTTTTTCAAGTACTTCTGTCCCATCTTTTACGGGTAAAATGACCGCATCTAACACCTCATTAAAACCACCGATTATTTCTTTATACGAACCTTGGAATTTATCTGCATCTCCTCTATTATCTAATTTACCTTCTTTCGCATCAACAATTAATTTTGTAGCTTCTTGAGATAACTCATTTATTTTTCCTCTTACTATTTCATAAGCGTCAATCCCAGCATGTGCTTTACTTAACATTGAATTAAATACTTTTGCCATTTCACCCAATTCATCTTTTGAGTTAATCACAATGGGTTGGGTTGATTTAATAACTTTACTATCTAAACCACCTTTTGACATATTAATTAACCCATGCCCTAAATTTGCAATACATGCTGATTCTAAGGATGCTATTCCCCCTTTTACAATGGCTACAGGCTTAACAATACCTTTTGTCAGATACCAGGCAACTAAAACTACAAACAAAAGTGCAATTGCTCCAATAATGGATACTAAAAGTGTTGCTGAGTTATAAGAATTGTGTGCATCCTCTGCTGCAATTTCAACCAATTCATTTTGGTATGCAATTAATCCAATAATAGCATTAAAATATCCGCTTTGAGCAGATCTAAATTCACCAAAAAGCATTGATGTAGCAGCTTCAATATTGCCGGCTTCTAGTTCGCTAAGTAATTTTTTTCTAATAGGATAATATTCATTATTTCTTACATCGTTTATTTTAGCTAATATTTCCTTTCCTTTTTCTGTTGTTACAGTATTCTCAAGAATTGCTAAATTTTTATCAACTACTTCTTTTGCATGCTGGAATCTTTTGTATGATTCCTCTTTCATTGCTTCATCTTTTCTTAAAAATAAATTTCTAATTGTCCGGTCATTGTCGTTTACAGCATCAATAATTTCATTTGCTTGAACAGTTTTAGGAAAACGATCTTCAACAATTAGAGTTAAATCTTCATTAACTGTTGATAAACTGTTTAAACCGGAAGATACTACAACTCCCATAAGAAAAAGGGTTGCCCCAAAACCCACCCCAAGTCTCATACCAATTTTTAAATTATTTAACATTTGAATACCCTTAACATTTAAATACTAATTTTGAGTGAAAATTTTAATCATAACTTTTTTTTTCTATGATAAATCTTCGGCAGTTTGGCTGAAATCTTAAGGAACTTTGTTGTGATTGGTTTTATTTTGATGTGAGATGAATAAATTTTTAAATACTAATTTATTCCGATTTGGGGAAATTTTAGGTTTATACAAACTTCATTGTTTTTAGAATTTATTTCTAATTGAATGTTGTATAATTTTGTTATCATATCAACAATTGATAAACCTAATCCATTTTCTTTTCTATTGTAGTTTGTATTTGAAACTGAAAATTCATGAACATTTTGAATTGATAATCCTTCGCCTAAATTCTTGATGCTGATTATATAAAATTTATTTTGAGGCGAACCTTTAATTTCAATTGGAGTTCCAGATGGTGAATATCTGCATGCGTTTTCTACCAATTCCTGCATCATAATTTCAAAATCTCTTTGTTCAATATTTAGCTGCGCCGGTAAAAATTTTATTTGAATATCTTTCAATCTGTCTTTGCATTCAAAACATTTTTCTATTTTTTCTAAACAATTTTGCTTTGCGGGATTTACAAATTCCAACTCAAGATTTTTGCTGATGTTTTTTGTACCAAGTTTGTATTCCGTGTAATTAACAAATTTTTCAATCCTATTGTGAATTCTTAATCCGGAACTATATACAGATTTAATCATTTCCTTTTTTTCATCATCGGAAATATTGTTAAAATCATCCAGCAATAATTGTGTATAACCTAAAATTGCAATTAGCGGAGTTCTTAATTCATGCGGAACATACAAAGAAATACTTGTTTTAAGTTTATCAAAATTTTGTTCAATTAATTTCTGCTTCCATAGTCTTGTTTTTATTCTTTGAATTAGCTCATCGGCTTTATATGGTTTTACGATATAATCATCTGCACCAAGCTGCATTGCATAATGCATTGATTCATTATCCGTTCTTGCGGTTAAAAATATAAATGGAATGTTTTTTTCTAATCCCATCGTTTTTAACATTTTAAAGAATTCAAACCCATTTATTTTGGGCATAATTAAATCAGTTAATATCAAATCCGGCAATTCATTTTTTAAAATGGAAATTGCGCTCATTCCGTCTTGTGCTTCCAAACATTTATAACCTTCGCATGTAAGAAGTTCTATAATGTTTGTTCTAACATTGGTTTCGTCTTCAACGACTAAAATAGTATCCATAGAAAATTAAATTTTATTAGCTAATATCGAGAATAAAAAGGGACATTCTATTGAATTTGTTGTAAATGGTTAAAAATTGTTTTGATTGGATAAGATTCAAATAATATTAATTTAGACTCTTGACAAAATCATTAACAAAAATTATTTTTGTACATAGTTGTATAATGTTGTATAAACTTGGATAAACATGGAAAAATTATATTCTATAACTGAAGCTGCTGATTTAATTGGCGTAAATAAGGAAACTTTAAGGAGATGGGACAAAACGGGAAAATTCAAATCGTCTCGTCATCCAATAAATAATTATCGGGTTTATTCTATTGAAAAAATAAATACTTTAGTAAAGGACCTGCAAATTGATTTTAAAGTTAATAGAATAATTGAACCATTGTCTAAACCTTTTTTTGAAACAAGTTTAGGAAAGTTGTACAATTTAGATGTTTTGGATTTCTTCAAATCAATTGATGATAATTCTGTTGACTTAATATTTGCTGACCCACCTTATAATATTAAAAAAGCTGAATGGGATACTTTTCAATCTCAAAAACAATATGTTGATTGGAGTATGGATTGGATTAATGAAGCACATAGAGTGTTAAAACCTTCTGGAACTTTATTTGTCTGTGGATTTTCCGAAATCCTTGCTGATATTAAGTGGGCTGCAAGTCATTTGTTCCAAGGCTGTAAGTGGCTTGTCTGGTTTTATCGAAATAAAGCAAATTTAGGAAATGACTGGGGAAGGTCTCATGAAAGTATTTTACATTTTAGAAAAAGCAAAAATTATACTTTTAATATTGATGAAATTAGAATCCCTTATAATGAACACACATTAAAATATCCCGTTCATCCACAAGCCGAAACCTCACAATATAATAATGGAAATGGTAAGGAATATATTTGGGAACCTCATCCAAAAGGAGCAAAACCTAAAGATGTTTTAGAAATTCCAACACTTTCAAATGGTTCTTGGGAAAAAACAATTCATAGCACCCAAAAACCAATAGAATTAGTCAAAAAAATCATTTTATCATCTTCAAAAGAAAGTGAATTTGTTATTGATCCTTTTGGTGGTTCTGGAACAACCTATGCCGTAGCCGAAGCTTTTAATAGAAGATGGTCAGGAACAGAGTTAGATGTAGATTTTTGCAGTGTTATAAAAGAGCGCGTTGGCAGTAAATCAATAATAAAAAGAATTGCTTCAAATAAAGACGAAGAAGATGCTATAAAACGTCGTAAGAAATTACGTTCTAAGTAATTTCCAAATATCATTTAACAAAAAGTGGGAAAATGGAAAAATGTATTGATTAAAAGGTTTTTCAAAAGCTTTTGCTGGTCTATCTAAATAGTAATATCCCTCAAGTTGAATTAAAAATTTTGTATAAACCATAAATAAGTTTGAAACAAAAGTATAACTTATTTTTCCACTGCCTTTTCTTTGAATATCATTTTGAGAAATTCCAATTACTCGTACCGGATGTTTCAGAAAACTTTCCAGTAAAATTTTATCTATAAATATTTTTGACATTCTATCTTTTGTCGTAGTTTTTAAAGAAATAATTAACTCGTCTTGATCAATATTATGAGAGTTTGATTTTACTTCTTTAAATGGAGAAACAACAACGTCTGTTTCGCACTTGTAATATTTTATTCCTTCATCAGTTTCATAAGGAATATTTATTACTATTTTTTTTAGTGAAATATTTATTTCTGAGAGTAGTACTTTTATCAATTCTTCAAATCTATTCCCAACATGTTTTCTTGCGCTATTACTTTCACAAAGTAAATCTAAACCAAGACCAATTGCTTGCTGTATTGTATAAATAGTCTTATCTGTAATTAAATAATCGTTTTCTGTAAATTCTCTTTGTCCTTTTCTTAACTTTTCCAAAATAGTTTGCATTAAATTAAAATTCTCAACGAATGCACTTAATTCACGAATAAATAATTGCTGATTAAATGGTCTTAATTGTTTTCTAGTTCCCGCAATATTTGAAGAACAAACCTTATAATTTTGATGTGTTCTCTCTTCGTTTATGACGTGCGGTAAATATTCAAGAACTTTAATTGTAATTTCCTTGAATTCTTCTAAACTATTTTTTGAGTTCTGTAAGTTTTCAGCTAAAGACATGTTTGCTCTCGTATTATTAGATAGTGAGTTGTATAAATATACTTAAATATTTTGAATCTAAAAATTATGTAATTTGTTGTGATTTGTATTTAATTAAAATCTCGCTTTTAAATTTGAGGCATTTCTGCGGCTTATAATATAAGGCTCTTCATCATTTTTTAGAAAAACTTTCAGCATATTGGTTTTAAATTTTTCAATTTTTGCAATAAACTCATTATTAATTATTGTTGATCTGTGAATACGAAGAAATTTTTGTGCGGGTAATATTTTTCCCCATTCGCCGAGTGACTTTCTTATAAGAATTGATTTGTTGTTATCGAGTAAAATATTACTGTATTGATTGCTTGCAAGAATTGCTTTTATTGTTGAGTATTTTATTATTTTATACTCATTTCCAACATTAACAAATATTGAATCTTTATTTTGTGTAATATTAAATTCCGAGGTATTCTTCTCAATAACTTTTGCAATAATTCTTTTTTTCTTTTCGATTCGTAAATTAATAATTTCCAATAATTCATCGGCTTTGTAAGGCTTAAATAAATAATCTTCGGCTCCTAAATCCATTCCTTTTCTTAATTCGGTAATTTCTGCTTTTGCGGTAAGAAAAATTAAGGGAATGTCAAAAGTAATATCGTTTTCGTTTAAAACTTTTTTTACTTCAAATCCATTAATTCCGGTCATCATAATATCGCAAATAATTAAATCGGGAAGTTCTTTTATTGCTTTTAGAATTCCATTTTCACCATTTTCGGCAAGTGAAACTTCAAAACCTTCTTCGGTTAAAAGTGTAAATAAATTGTTTGATAAAATTATGTCGTCTTCAATAATTAATATTTTTGATTTCATAATAACCGATTTTATTTAACATTTTTTATTGGAATTAAAAGAATAAATGTTGTTCCTTTGTTTAATTTGCTTTCAACTTCTATTGTACCTTTGTGAATTTCTACATAACTTTTTGCAATTGAAAGCCCCAAACCGCTTCCGGCAATTGTTGAAACATTGTTTGATCTGTAAAACGGATTAAATATTTTTTCTATATCAACTTCGGAAATTCCAATTCCTCTGTCTTTAATCAAAAATTTAATTTTACTTTTTTGATGTGAAACTTCAAAATCTATTTCTCCGTTTTGCGGTGAAAATTTAACTGCGTTTGAAACTAAATTGCTCAGAATTATTTTAAGCAAATTTCTATCAACAAAATAATTTTTCTGTTTAAGTGAATATTTGAAATTAAGTTTTTGAGAACTCGATAAAATCGGATCAAAATCCTTTGCAATGTTTTTACAAAATGTTTCAAGATTTGTGTCTTCCGGATTGAACACAATTTTACTTTGTTCGCTTCTGTTTAGTTTAAGAACTTCTTCAAGCATTTCGGTTAAATGCTCAATTGAATTTTTAATTCTTGTGTAATGTTCGGAGGTTTTTCTTTTTTCCCATTTATCGGAATATCGCTCAATAAGTTCAACTGAAGAATAAATTGAAGTAAGCGGTGTTCTAAATTCGTGCGAAACCGTTGACATAAAAGTTGATTTGAGCTGATTTAATTCTCTCTCTTTTTCCAGCGCAGATTTAACTTTTGTTTCTGCTTTTATTCTTCTCGTAATTTCTTTTTCTAATAACTCAGTTCTCTTTTTTACTAAATCTTCAAGATGAATACGATATTTTTCTAACTGCTGTTCAATCAACTTTGAGTTTGTAACATCTCTTAAATATCCTCTGTATTGAAAAAGTTTTCCTTCTTCATCAAACTCGCTTATAATATTTCCTACTACATAAATATTTTTCCCGTCTTTTCGTTTTAATTTCAACTCGTAATTGTAAAGCTTTTTCATTTTTTCAATTGTTGAAATAAATTCGTTATAATTTTTCTTTGTGAAAAATGAATTTTCAAATTTTGTTGATAGGGAATCTGTTATTGTTTTAAATCCAAATATTTCTATAAATGCGGGATTACAATCCAAAATTTCTCCCGTTGGGGTAAGGAGAAAATCTGCCGTTAAATCATCTTCAAAAAATTTACGATAACGTTCTTGGCTTAATTTTAAATCTTTTTCATAATGTTTTCTATCGGTGATATCAACAGATGTTGAGTATATATATTTTTTTTCTTCAATTTCAATTATTTCCGCAGAGAGTAAAACATTAAGTTTTCTTCTGTTTTTGGTAAACATAATTGTTTCAACATCTGCAAAACTTTTATTTTCAATTAAAATTTCATGATACTTTTCTCTAAATTCGGATTCTAATACATTTATTTCTTTTGTTGTTTTGCCCAAAACCTCTTCCGGAAGAAAGCCAAGTTTTTCATAAAATGTTTTATTTACTTCTACAAATTTATCGCTTTCAAATTCTCTAAGTCCGGACATAGCCGGATTATTATGAAACGCTCTTGCAAATTTTTGTTCAGAAACAATTAAATCAGAAATATCTTTGCTAATTCCAAATAATGCGGGTTTGCCGTTCCAACTTCCCCTTTTTACATGCGTTTCTACCTGAATTATTTTTTTATCTTTTGTTAAAAATGGAACCAAACATTCTTTTCTTATTCCTTCAATCATTTCTGTAATTTTTACAGTCACTTCTTTTGCTCTATTTTGCGGGTGAACAAAAGTTACATGTTTATTAATTAACTCATTTTTTGAATATCCTAATCTGTTTTTGACAGTTTCATTTATTTCTATAATATGTCCGTCTTCATCCAAAATGAAAATAAATGATTCAACATTATTGAAAAATGTTTTAAGATTTTCTTCACTTGTAATTAAATTATTTTCGAATTTTCTAAGTTCCGTAATATCAACGGCTGTGGTATAATTATATTTTTTATTTTCAATCTCAATAATTTCTGCATTTAATAAAACATTCAGCGGTGTTCCGTCTTTTTTATGAATTATTGATTCAACGTTTTCAACAAATTTATTTTGGGCAAGTTCTGATAAAGTTTTTTCTCTAAAGTCAAAATCTAAATTCACAACTTCTGAAGCCCGTTTCCCAATTACTTCTTCGGGAGAAAAGCCAAGTTTATCATAAAAAGTTTTATTTACTTCAATATATTTTCCCGTATCAAGATCACTAAAGCCGCTAATTGCTGGATTATTATGAAATGCTTTTGCAAATTTATCTTCCGATAATTTTAAAGCAGAAATATCTTTTGTGATTCCAAATATTGCCGGTTTACCGTTCCACATTCCTTTTTTAACATGTGTTTCAACGGGAATTAATTTTTTGTCTTTTGTTAAAAGAGGAATTGGACAAGTTTCCCGCTTACCTTCTAACATATCAGAAACAATTTGTAAAACTTCTTCTTTTCGTTCCGGGGGATGTACTTCTAAAACCGATTTATTTAATAATTCTTCTTTTGTAAAACCTAACCTTTTTTCAACGGTTTCATTAATTTCTATTATGTTTCCGAATTCATTTAAAACAAAAACCAACAAATCTATATTGTGGAAAAATGTTTTAAAATTTTCCTCGCTGATTTTTAATTTTTCTTCTATTTTTTTACGATGAGTTAAATCTCTTGCGATACTTAAAATTGCTTTTTCTCCATGATACGTAATCATTGTAGATTGAATTTCAACCGGAATTATCTGCTTGTCTTTTGATAAGTGGTTAGTTTGAAAAAATTGTGATTTTTCAAAAGGGATTCTTTCAATCAGTCCTTTTATTTCTTCGCTGCTTAATGAATTATCAAAATCTGTTACGTGTAAATCGAGCATTTCTTTTTCGGAATAACCCAAAGTTTCAAAAGCTGATTTATTTGAATCTATAATTTTACCATTCATATCGATTACAAAAACCATATCACGCATTCCGTGAATAATCTGCTGGTAATTTTCTTCGCTTTCTTTAAGATTTTGTTCAATTATTTTTCTATCGGTAATATCTCTTGTAATTGAAAGAATACAATCAACATCATCAAGCTGTATTATTGAAGCAGACATTAGTCCAAACCTTATATTTCCGTTCTTCATTTTAAAGCTGGCTTCAAGACTTTCTGCAAATCCTTTTGTTCTTAATTCATTTACTAATTTTTCGCGGTCTTCCGGATTGTTCCAAATGTTAAGCTCTAATGAAGTTTTGCCGATTACTTCTTCTTCTTTATATCCGGTCATTTTCATAAAATTATCATTTATAGATAAATACATTCCGTCTTTTAATCTATTGATATTTACTGCATCCGGACTTGTAATAAACGCTTTTCTAAATTTTTCTTCGCTTAGTTTTAATTCATTTTCAAATCTAATTTTATCCGTAATGTCTTCAGCAGTAAAAATCATTCCTTTTGAATAGTCATCTCGGTCAATAGGCATAGAGCTTAAAACAACATTTATAATTTTACCGTCTTTTCTTTTAAATTTTGTATTTACTGCACCGATGCCTTTTCCATTAATTTGTTCATATTTTTCCTTTCCAACAAAATTGTATTCTTCATCAGATGGATAAATAATTCTAGCGTTTTTTCCGAGCAATTCACTTCTTTCGTATCCAATCATATTGCAGAAAAAATCATTAACTTCTTCAAAAACTCTGTTAATAACCATTCCAATTCCAATTGGTGCTGCGGAAAAGATACTTTTTAATTTTGCTTCGCTTGTTTGTAAATTGCTTAGTGTGCTGTCTAACTCTAATTCATCTGCTGAAGTGTTTGAGGTTTTCATTTTATATTAACTTTTTTGGTAACTTAAGACAAAATTGTTAAAAATATTTAATATTCAATTATCGAAAATAAAATGTCCTTTTCAACAAAACTTAATTTTTTTCTAAATTTTTATTTATTTGTTTTAAAACTTTTTTGCTCAACTTTAATTCTTTATGATCCACTCCGGTTATTATTTCAAGCAATGTTTTTTCCGCAATTTTAATGCTGTCAATTTTTATTAAGTTAGATTTTTCAGTAAGAAAAATTTTATTGTTTCGCTTATCGATAGTGTTTTGTTTGCGGGAAATTAAGTTATTTTTTTCCATATTATTTAACAACCGCGTCATGCTTGTTTTATCTTTAGAAAATGCATCCGCTAATTGTTGTTGTGAAATTCCATCATCGTTCCACAAATAAGTTAATACAGACCATTGCTGAGGAGTAATATTTATGCCGGCTTTTTCAAAATCAATTTTTAAACGGTTTTCAATTAATCTTCCGCACTTTACAATAATAAAACCAATTGATTCATTGAAATTATATTTCATTCTAATCTTTGATATCGTTTTATTAAGATGTTGAAATATATAAAAGATATTCTCTTGCTGGAAAGATAATTTTATAGTCCGCTAAATGTTTTTAACGGACTATAAAATTTATGCATAGACTTCTTTTTTAATTTTTGTGGTATGAACTTTTGAAGTTGAATTATTAGTTGTTGTTTCTTCGCCTAAATAAAACATTTTTACTAATTCAGCCAATTGATCAGTAAGTTGAGTTAAGTCTTCGGTTGCTCTTGCAATATGCTGAACACCCAAACTTGATTCTTGGCTTACGGAATTAATATTATCAACATTTTTACTAATAATTTCAGCAGCGGCAGCTTGTTCTTCACTTGCAGTTGCAACTTGATTTATTTGTTCAATTACCGTTTCGGTTTTTATCATTATCTTATCTAAGGAAATACTTGCTTCGCTGGCAAATTCTTTTCCTTTTATTACTTCGTCTTTTCCTTTTCTAATTGATATTACAGCTCTAGAAGTATCTTCTTGAATTTTTTTAATTGTTTCTGCAATTTCTTTTGTTGCATTAATTGTACGTTCGGCAAGTTTTCCAACTTCATCCGCAACAACCGCAAAACCTCTTCCATGCTCGCCGGCTCTTGCAGCTTCAATTGCAGCATTTAACGCAAGTAAATTTGTTTGTCCGGCTATATCATCAATTACCTCAATTATTTCACCTATTTTGTCACTGCTTGAACCAAGCAGTTCAACAGCTGTTGCAGCTTCGGAAACAATATTGTTAATATTTTCAATTTCTGCGATTGTATTTTTAATAACCTTTCCACCATCGGCTGCCGTAAGTCCGGCTTCTTTTGCCGAATCTGCAGCAAGCGTTACATTTTTAGTAGTTTCCGAAACTGTAATAGCCATTTCTTCAACTGCACCGGCAACATCTGCAGTTTGTGCACTTTGCTCTTGCGCTCCAGCAGCTAACTCTTCTGCATTTGTAGAAATTTGAGTTGTTGCAATTGCGGTTTCACTAATTGCATTAGATAATTTTGAAACTAAAGATTTTATATTCATTACTGTTTGATTAAATCCGGAGAATAATTTTCCGATATCATCATTTTCTTTTTCGGGTGTAATATGAACAGTAAGATTTCCATCAGCAAATTTTTCCATTGCACTTAAAATATTTCTTGTACTTCTTTCAAGATATTTTTCTTTCTCTTTTACTTCGGTAATTTCAGCTATTGATTCCATTGCTCCAATTATTAAGTTATTATCATTTTTAATTGGCGCTCCCGTGTACATTATTGCACGGTTTTGATTTAATGAATTTGATATGGTTTCCGATGTTATTGATTCTTTTAATTTCATTGCTTTTACGCATGCGCAATTTTCTGTTTCACAATGATTTGTTTTAAATAATGAATAACATTTTTTTCCGATTGCTTCACTTTGATTAATTCCAACAAAAGAAGCTGCTGCTTCATTTATATATTGCACATTAAAATCATTATCAATTATTTGTACCGGCGTTGGTAAATTTTCCAGATATTGAAGTTGTGTATTTATTTTACTTGCCATACTTTTTAAACTTTGAGATAACAATCCTATTTCGTCTTTTGATTTTATTTCAAAATCAACTTTTTTATTTCCGTTGGAAAATTCATTTGCTGTTTTGCTTAAATGATCTATAGGTTTTAAAATACTCTTATACATTATAAATGTTAATATAAAGCCTAATATTCCCGTAAATGAAAATATTACCAAAATGTTATACAATAAAGAGGATTTCATTTCACTAATTTGTGCTGTTATATCTTTATACAAAACAATATAACCAACTTCGTCTTTTTTATAATCTAAAATTGGAAATGCGTATGATGCGTATTCGTTTTCATTATTGCTTATTTTTTTTATTTCGTTATTTAACTCTTCATTACCTACTAAATCTTTTGCAAACTCATTTGAATATTCATAAAAAATTACATCATTATTAATTATATCGTTAGCTTCAGCTTTAAATCTTTTAGCTTTTTCAAAAACATCCTTTTTAATTCCAATTGCATACTCAACATTTAATGCGTGATTGATGCTTGTTAAAATATTTCCGAGTCCTAAACCAAATTCAATAGTTCCAAGATGTTGTGAATCATAATTTGCGGGATAAACTATTCTTAAACCGGGACCACCTCTTCCAATTTCAATTCCCGAAACAATTTTTCTTTCCTTATTAGCCAGAACAACTGTTTCTCTAAATGATGACAAATCATCGCCAAACTGATTTGGCTGATGTAATCTTAAAAAGGAAGTAGCCGGCGGTGTGTGAAATTGAAGCTGATCAATATCGTATGTTTTTTTTAGTTTACTTTCATAAACATCAATAAGCATATTTGTAATGCCTTCTCTATCACCATTAGCAAATTTTGAAAGTATTGAGTTATCGCTTACAATAAGTTCCATTGCAATTGAAACATCTTTGGTTTTTGATTCAACTTGATCGTTAAACATTTTTTCAAAAACCTTAAAATTTGTTTCAATGTTCTTATCCAATTCGTTTGTTAGATTATTGTAAGTTACAACAAACAAAATTATAGTTAAGAGAAAAGACCCAAATATTATTGGTGCGGGCAGTTTAAATTTTAACGAATTAAAAAACTTACTTTGTGATTTTGATCTCATTTTTTCCCCCAAAACGATTCATTTTGTTTTTTTACGGTAATTATCGGAATAAGTTTTTTTAATTTTATATTAAACTAATTAAAATTTGAAAAACGAGATTTTTTAGTAATTAATATTATATTATATTAATTATAATTGAATTATTATAAGAAGAGATTAAATTTCATAAGGATCAATTTTAATTTCTTGATCTAAGTAAAAGAACCTTTTGTTGGTTTTAAACTTCTTTTGTATTTCGTATGGAAAATCTATTTCTGTGGCAGATTTAATTTCGGTAAGTGAATTTGCACCTTTCTTAATTTTTTTTACAACATCTAAACTAAACCTAAATGTTATATCTTTTGTTAAAATTGCTTCGCGAATTATAAAATATTTACTATTCGGATCTTTAATTATTTCCCGAATTTTCCCATCGCCGTATAAATAATTATCTAAAGTAATTTGCTCGTTATACTCTCTAATTGCATTAACAATTTTAATTTCAACGGGAATTACATCAATTCTATCAAACTCTAAATTGAGCAAAGTCAACAATTCATCGGATGTAAAATACATTCTTCCAATAATATCTCCCTCTTCGCTTACTTTTTCTTTAATGCTTGTTACATCCTGAACAATAAATTTTATTCCGTTTTCATTAATTCGATAAACTTCTCCCGGTCTTCCGTTTGTGCGTGGAGTTGAAAATGGTTTAAAATCTTTTAAAACTGCATTTTGCGGAAGTAATTGCGCTTCTAATTGCATAAATGTGAAAAGTAAAATTATTGTTCCGGCTATCTTTTTCATATTGATAAAAGTTTTTCTAAAAAATTATCGAAAAAAATAGTCGGACTTTTAAATTTTGATTTCCGGTAAATTATTTTACAAGGTTTTCAAATTTTAATTCAAATTGTAGCTGAACCCAAGCAAAGCTTTAATTTGATATTTGGGCTGATTAATTGCTTTATCTGCATCTGAATAAGAATATCCGTCTCTTGGATTTACGTGTTGTCCATCGGGACTATAAGAAGTATCGTGTCCATAAAGAGATTCTGATAAATAATAATCAAATCCAAAATTCATTACTAAATCTAATGAATACATAATTCTAAAATAATTTTCAGCACCAATTCCAATTCCCCATTGGTTGCTGGTAATGTCGAAATCTTCGTTTCCTCCAACATAATTGAAATTTCCTACAAACATTACATAACGCGGGCCCGCATAAAAATAGTTTCTTTTTAATCCTAAAAATGAAGATTTATATAAAAAATCTAAACCAAGATCATAAGTTTTTCCACTTTTTTCAGGAGTTCCCCCGGTGTTATCATTTATAAAAATTTTTCGCGCATCGTATGGATTTCCCGCATCTAAATAACTAATTCCAAAATTTAATTTTGCAGAAAAAGGAAAATCTTCGGCAAAATTTGTTGCAAGAAAATTAAAATTAAATCCAACTCCATTAAACATTCCTGCTTGAAATCCGCCGAAAAACTGCGTTTTTCTAAATGCTGAATTATTTTCTTGAGCAAATAATGTTGAACTTAGTAATAAAAGACAAATGGTGATTTTTTTCATTCTAAAGACTCCAAATGATTATTTTGCTTTTGTTTGATGCTATTATTGTACCAAATCTCTTTTTTTTGAAAAAGCTTGAATTTTGATTTAAATCACAATTTGGCTTAAAATGAAATGCATATATTCTGAGAAATTATGTAATAAAAACGTAAAAATTACATGTAAAAATGTGAGACAATTGAAGAAATGAAAAGTGTTGAAACGTAGAGACGTTGAAACGTGAAACGAAAAATGCTAAGCTCTAAAAACTAAGAAAAGTAAAAACGTAAAAGTAAAAAGACAAAATATTTGTCATTTCGAATTCCGACGTATTTATCGGAAGAGAAATCTCTAAAAAAAATTTCAAGATAACATCCGTTAACTAACGAATTGAAGGATTACAAAATTCCAAGACAAATTGAGATGTCTCATCAAAAACCGATTCGACATGACACAACTTTGTATTTGTCATTTCGAATTCCGATGTTTTTATTGGATGAGAAATCTCAAAAATTAATTTGAAGATTTCTCAGTCATTTCATTCCTTCGAGATGACAAGTGTTTTTCTTTTCAATTGTAGCGAAAGTGAAAATAAATAATGTTTTTTACTTTTATGCGGTACTTTATTTCTTTTTATCCGGAACAAAATTTAGAGAAATTGAATTTACACAATGACGTGTGTTTTTATCCGTAAATCCTTCGCCAAGAAAAACATGACCCAAATGTCCGCCGCAATTATTGCAAATAATTTCTGTTCTTCTTCCATCTGCATCGGGAATTCTTCTAACTGCACCCGGTATTTCATCATCAAAACTGGGCCAGCCGCAATGAGAATCAAATTTATCATCTGATTTATAAAGCTCCGCATTGCATTGTTTACAAGTATATGTTCCCGATTGTTTGTTGTCTGTATATTTTCCGGTATATGGTCTTTCCGTGGCTTTGTGCAAAATAACTTTTTGTTCTTCCGGAGTTAATTTATTTAATTTCATTTTTCCCTGTGCAAAGTTTGTTGTAATAAAAATTGAAAATAATAAAAAAATAATTCCCGCTCTCATTTCAAACCTTTGTTAATTATATTTGTTAATTATAAAATCCACACAATTCTTTGTTCCCTTAAAAAGGACTTTCACAATGATAAAAATAAATCACAAAATAATTTTAATATTTCTTTCACTTTTTATTCTTTCGTGCAACTCAATTATTTTAAATTCTTCTGCTGAAAAAAAGCGAGATGTTTTAACAAAATATACTGAGCTAAAAACATTTTATTCTCAAGAGGTTTCGGATTCGTTTTACTTGTATATCCGCGTTCCAAAAAATTATGAAAATGAAAATAAAAATTATCCCGTTTTGTATTTATTGGATGGCGATATTTCTTTTAATATGGCAACAAGTATCGTACGCTATTTACAATACGGAAATGATGTTCCCGAAATTATTATTGTAGGAATTGGTTACGGCTCAATGATAAATGATGAAAAAATAAATTTTAGAGAACGTGATTATACGTTTTCCAAAAATGATTTATTTAAACAATCCGGCGGCGGTATTAATTTTTTAAATTTCATCAAAAAAGAGTTAATTCCATTTGTTGATAAAAATTACAAAACTAATGATGTTAGAATTTTAAACGGTTTTTCTTTAGGCGGATTATTTACAACTTACACCTTGCTTAAAGAAAAAAATTTGTTTTCTTCATATATTGCCGGAAGTCCGTATTTAAAAAGCGATATAGATTCATTATTAAAAATTACAACTGGATTCGAAAATTTTGATGGAAAACTTTTTATCACTTTTGGTGAATTAGAAAGCGAAATTGATTATAAAATTCCAATAAAAAATTTAGTTGATGAATTGCATAAAAATGTAAAAAATGAAACCAAAATTAAATTACAAATTTTTGAAAATGGAACACATTTCACAACGCCGGCGGAAGCTTTAACGTACGGATTAAAATTTATATTTGATGAAAATTAACTTTATTAATTTCCGGAATGACAATTATTTGTCATCTCGGAGGAATGAAATGACTGAGAGATCTCTTGCTAAAATTCTGAGATTTCTCACCCGATTAAAATCATCAGGATTCGAAATGACAAAAATAAGATTGTGTCAAGTCAAATGTTGTTTATGAGACATCTCTTTTCCGGTTTTCTGTTTCCGTTTTCCGTTTTTCTTTGCTCTGTGTCTTTGATAATTTTATAACAATATTTTAAATTCTAAAACTTTTTCTAAAACAAATTGTAGAAAACTAAAACAAAATTGAAAGAAAGAATTTTAAAATGAGAAAAATTACTTTATTAGTGATATTTTTAACAACTATTTTAGCAATAAATGAAAATTATTTTTCGCAAAATTTGAAGAAAGCAAAAAACATGGAAATAAAAAATAACCTTGAAACTGCAACTTTCGGAACCGGATGTTTTTGGTGTACCGAAACAATTTTTGAGAAATTAAAAGGAGTTGAATCGGCTGTTTCCGGTTACAGCGGCGGAGCAAAAGAAAATCCCACATACAAAGAAGTTTGCACCGGAGAAACCGGTCATGCAGAAGTTATACAAATTAAATTTAATCCAAACGAAATTACATTTAAGGAATTGTTAGAAGTTTTTTGGAAAACACACGATCCAACAACTTTAAACCGACAAGGTGAGGACGTTGGAACTCAATACCGTTCTGCAATATTTTATCATAACGAAGAACAAAGGAAATTAGCAGAAGAATATAAATCAAAATTAGAGATAGCAAAAGTTTTTAAGAATCCAATTGTAACTGAAATTACAAAGTTCACCAAATTTTTTCCGGCTGAAAACTATCATCAAGATTATTACGAGCAAAACAAAACTCAGCCATATTGCAGTTTTGTTATAACTCCAAAAGTAGAGAAGTTTAAGAAAGTATTTGAATCGAAGCTAAAGTAAATTTTAATATAGAAAGAAATAGTATATTAATTTTTACAATTTATATTTTTAATTGATTTCGTTTTTATTCGATAATTCTAATGTATGAAAACGAACACAAAATATAGTTTTCTTAAACTCGTTAAAAATTTTTTTTGGGACGATAGTTATAAGGCTGAATCAGATTTAAATATCTCAAGAAAAACTTTGATGACAAATTATATAATTATTGTTGCATCGTTTTTCTTAATTTCATTTGGCATCCTCGCATTTTTACAAGAAAATTATATTATCGGTTTTCTTGATATGACTGTTTTTTCAATTATTACAGCCTTCCGATTTTTTTACTTCAAAGACCATAAAACAAATTTCCTTAATTACATTATTATAAACATTTTTGGCGTTTATTTGTTATTTCTAATTTATAGAGGTGGTTTACATTTATCGGGTTCGTTGTGGTCATTTATATTTCCAGTTACGGTAATGTTTCAAGTTGGAAGAAAAATTGGTCGTATTTATATATTGGCATTCTTAACAATTGTAATATTATTATTCACCTTTGATCTTACTTTATTTCATTATTCTACGAATTTTAAACTTCGGTTTGTTGGTTCCTTTTTAGCGGTTTCAATTATCAGTTATTTCATTGAATTTATTAGAGAAAAGACACAGTTTGCCCTTGAGACAACGAATAAGGAAATCAAAATATCATTCTCAAATTTAGAGCAAAAAGAAAAAGCGCTTACTGAAAGGGAAAAACATTATCGTACTTTATTTGAAGCTTCAAACGATGCAATATTTTTAATGGACGGAAACACTTTTATTGATTGCAATCCAAGAACGTTAGAAATGTTCGGATGTAAACGAGAAGAAATTATTAATCAGCCTCCATATAATTTTTCTCCAAAGTTTCAACCTGATGGAGAATTATCGAAAACTAAGGCTATTTCAAAAATTGAAGCTGCTTTGGGCGGAAATTCACAAGTTTTTGAATGGACCCATTGCAAATTGAACAAAACTGAATTCTATGCAGAAGTAAGGTTAGATGCTGTTGAACTAAATAATAAAAAATTATTGTTAGCAAGTGTGCGGGATATTACCGATAGAAAAATTGCTTCCGATAAATTAAAAATTGCTAAAGAGAATGCAGAAAAATCAGATCGTTTAAAATCAGATTTTCTTGCACAAATGTCACACGAAATTAGAACACCAATTAATACAATTTTAAATTATACTTCATTGCTTCAAATGGAATTTGAAGATAACGTTAGTGAAGAAAATGCGGGAAGTTTTAAAGCCATTCAAAAATCAGCACAAAGATTAATTAGAACAATTGATTTAATTCTGAATATTTCCGATGTAGAAGCGGGAACTTATGAACCGGTTTTTGAAAATATAGACATTCTTGCAAAAATTTTAGATCCGATTGTTGGGGAATTTCATCCGGCTTCGGCAAATAAAAAGTTATATCTAACTTTAAAATATCCTCAAGACGAAAAATGTTGTATCTCATACATAGATAGTTATACTATTTATCAAGCAATTTCAAATTTAGTTGATAATGCAATAAAATATACCGATTCCGGCGGAATTGAGATTGTTGTGGAAGAATTAGAAAAAAATTTTCTTATAAAAATTTCAGATACCGGTATTGGAATTAGTGATGAATATTTACCGCATCTCTTTGAAAAATTTAGTCAAGAAGAAAGCGGATACAGCAGAAAATATGAAGGTAATGGTTTAGGTTTGTCTTTAGTAAAAAAATACTGCGAAATAAATAACATTATTATTTCTGTTGAGAGTAAAAAGGGATTAGGAACTACATTTATTCTTGATTTTAATAAAGTCTGTTAATTATTTTCTTGTGATTACAATTATAATAACTTGCACTATTCAATAATTTTGAAATGAAATATTTTCCAATAATTTTTCTAGGTTTTCAAATATTATTGTTCCGGTTTTTTTTAATATTTCTACATTTTGGTGCCCGTTAGCAATTAAAATACAATCGGCGCCAATTTCCTGCGAAACTTCAAAATCATGAATTGTATCTCCAATCATCAAAGTTTCACCGTGACCGTTTCCAATAATTTTCATTAAATTAATTCCGAGTTCCAACTTTCCGGCTGCGTAAATATTATCTAATCCAACAATATGTGAAAAATATTTCTTTAAGTTAAATTTTTCTGTCATTTCAACTAATTTATCTTGTTTATATGCAGAAAGTAAAGACTGCTCAATTCCTAAACTTTTAATTTTTTCTATTGTTTCAATCAATCCATCGTGAAGTGAACATTCATATTTTCTCTCTTCATATTCATCCATCCATTCTTTTCCCACAATTTCATAAGATTCCTTTTCAAAATCAAAACCGGCAGCTATATAGTAATTTATAACAGGAATTGTAAAAATAGATTTATACTTTTCCACCGTTAATGTTGGAAGATTTTTTTTCCTAAATAAATTATTTCCAACATCTACGCAAAGATTTAGATCATTTAAAATTGTTCCGTTCCAATCCCAAATTATATGTTTATATTTTTTTATCATCTTGTTTTTTTTTGTTTAAAAATTACAGTTCAAAGTTAATCAATTTATCAATTTGATTTACGCATCTGTAAAAACTTTTTAAGCTTAAAATCAATTTGCTCTAATTAACAAATTTTCTTACTCGCCGATTATTTAAAATGTTAGCTAAACAATTGTGCATTTTTCATTTTTTTAAAATTTAGAATTCTTGAATATTATAATTAAAATATTAGATAAACTTTTTAATTGGGGAACAATTACTTTTTACGATAAAGATTCAGATAGAAATAATGAGCTTAGTGTTCGACTTAACCCAATAAAATTAAGCTTTCCAGCAGTATTAGAAAAAGAATATTTAAACTACTTCCATAAAAATGCCGAATTACAAATTAAAATTTCTTCAATTATAGGTTCCGTTTTCTTCATTGCTTTTTTCCCTTTTGATTTGTATTTGGTTCCGCAATTATTCAATGAATTTTTTACGCTTCGGCTGGTTGTTTCAATATTTATTGTTGGAATTGCATTTACAGCAAGCAATCTAAAAAATTCAACTCTTGCGCAAATTCTTTTAAGTACAGCATCAATTATAGTTGGCGCTGTTGATATTTCATTTATTGTAATCGCATTTCCAAAACTCAACGATTCATATTATGTTGGCATAATACTAATTTATTTTTGGAGTTACGTTTTTTTAAAACTCAAATATTTTTGGGCAGCAGTTGCTGGTTTTTCAATATTTTTTATTTACGAAATTGTTATAAACTTTATCATAAATCTTGAGCCGCAAATTTATTTTATAAGCACATTTTATTTGTTTGCGGCAAATATTGCCGGAATTGGAATTGCATATGCATTAGAATATTATTCGCGACGTGAATACTTTCAACAATTAATGATTAAAAATACTCATGAATTGAATTTTGATTTAAGTGAAAAAATTAGCGAAAGTAAAAAAGTAATATATCAAGCGCAAGAAAAATTAATGCTGCAAAGTAAAGCAATTGAATCTGCCGCAAACAGTATTTTGATTATAAATAGAGCTGGAAATATTATTTTTTGTAATTCTGCAACTTCCGATGTAACCGGTTTTCACCACGACGAAATAATTGGAAAAAATCCGAGAATTCTTAAATCCGGAAAACACGATGATTTGTTTTATAGAAACATGTGGAATACGGTTTTAAGCGGCAAAGTTTGGTCTGGTGAAATTATAAACAAAAAGAAAAATGGTGAATTTTATTACGAAGAAATGGTGATAACTCCGGTAAACGGAAACGGTTCAAATAAAACAACTCACTTTATAGCAATAAAACAAGATATAACATTGCGAAAAAATATGGAGAAAGATTTGTTTGAAAGTGAGAAACGGTTCAGAGGATTATTTGAAAATGCAACCTTGGGTCTTTATAGAACCACAGAAAGTGGAAAAGTTTTAATGATGAACAATGCATTATTTAAAATGCTTGGATATAGTTCAATTGAAGAAATGCAAAATGCAGATTTAAATTCAAACGGTTATGTAAATCCCAAAAGAAGAAAAGAGTTTATTGAAAATGTAAAATCTAACGGAATTATAATTGGATTTGAATCTGAGTGGCTTAAAAAAAATGGATCAAAAATATATATTTCAGAAAGTGCAAGAAAGGATTTTGACGAAAACGGAAATCTATTTTTTGAAGGAACTGTAGAAGATATTACAAAAAGAAAATTAGCGGAATTGGAATTGCAACAATCGAAAGAATTGCTTCAAAAAGTTTTTGATAATGTGTATAATGCAATTTTTATTCATGATGTTGATGGAAAAGTTTTGAACGTAAACAACAAGGTTTTAAGTCTATACGGGGTCTCTTTATCACAAGCGTTGGAATTAAGTATTCCGGATTTTTCAGATATCAATAATCCATTTGAAAAAGTTAAAGAAATGTGGAGTAATGTTATAAAGGGAGAAAAATTCTTGTTTGAATGGAAGGCAAAAAGACCTTTTGAAAATTTTACTTTTGATGTTGAAGTGTTTCTCTCAAAAATTTCAATAAATCAAAATGATTATATTCTTGCAAATGTTAGAGATATAACAAATCAGAAAAATTCTGAAATTGCGCTGATTTTAGCTAAGGAAAAAGCCGAAAAATCAGAGAAAATTAAATCCGATTTTCTTGCCGGAATGTCTCACGAAATCAGAACTCCAATAAATACTATTCTAAACTTCATTTCTCTTATTAAATCTGATTTGGGCGAAAACGTAAACGAAGACATCGTCTCTTCTTTTGAAATGATAGACAGCGGAAGCAGAAGATTAATTAGAACAATAGATTCAATAATTAATATGTCGCAATTACAAGCCGGGTCTTATGATTTGAAAATTGAATTAATTTCTCTTGAGGAAATTATCAAACCTCTTTATCAAGAGTTTACACATGTTGCAGAGTTGAAAAATTTAAATTTCGAGTTAATTTTAAATTCGGAAAACACAAAAGTTTACGCCGATTCATACACTTTAACTCAACTTTTCATAAATCTGATTGATAATTCTATAAAATATACGAAAAAAGGAAAAATACAAATTACAATTTATGATGAAGGTGAATACGTAACTACAAAAATTTCCGATACGGGAATCGGCATTTCTGAGGAATTTTTACCAACACTTTTTGAACCTTTTTTTCAGGAAGAAATGGGTTATACCAGAACTTTTGAAGGAAACGGATTGGGTCTTGCTTTGGTAAAAAAATATTTGGAATTGAATAACGGAATAATTTCCGTTGAAAGTAAAAAAGGTGTTGGAAGTACGTTTATCGTAAAACTGGCACGGGCAAAATAAAACTTTTCTAATCTGACTTTTCTTAACAAAATTCTATTTTTCAATTTTCTATTAATTCTTTCGATAGTCGGGTATTATTTAAATTACTCGGAAAAGCTATGAAAAGGGTTATCAATAAATTAAAAGTTACCGTTCTGTTTGTTTTAGTTTTTGTAGGTTGTTTAACTGCTCAAGAAAATATTTTTGATAAAGAATTAGATTTAGAAACTTGCATTTCTCACGCATTAAAAAATCATCCTATGAATTCTGTAAACAAAAATTCAATCGGAATTTCTGAATCTCAACTTAACCAAGCAAACTCGGCATACTTTCCGCAAATAAATTTAACGGCTTCAATTTCCACAATGGATGAATCTCCCAATTTTATTTTTCCAGCATCAACTTTTGATATTCCTTTAGAAATTCCCGGTTTAGAATTTGGCGGAATTGAAATTCCCGAACAAAACATTAAACTGTTTGATAAAACAATGATTATGGGTTCTCTTGATTTGGTATATCCGCTTTATACCGGCGGATATGTTTCTTCGTTAATAGGACAAGCGGAAAGTGCTTTGCTGCTTGCTCAAGAAGAAGCAAGAAAAAATGAGCTTCAAATAATTTCCGATGTTAAGAAAAGATTTTATGCGGTTTACCTCCTTCAGCAGTTAACTGAAATTGGTGAAGAATCTTTAGCCAGATTAGAAACTACTTTAGAATTAACCGAAAATTTATATTTGAATGGTTCCGGCACAGTATCAAAAACAGACTTTCTTAAAAATAAAATTTTAGTTGATAATGTTAGATCAATAAATTTTTCCTTTAAACACAATTTGGAACTGGCAAAATCTGCGCTGTTAAATTCAATGGGAGAAAATTTAAAATATAATGTTTCCGTTACAAAAGATTCACTTCAAAATAAAAATATGATTTTAGATTTTGATGAATTGTTAAGTACGGCATATCAAAATAATCCAACTTGGAAAACTTTGGAAATTGCACAATTAATTTTTGAGAATAAAGTTGATGAAGCTTACAGCGGACATTTGCCAAAAGTTGGTTTAATGGGTTCGTTAAGTGTAATAGAAAATTCATATAAATACGGATTGGTTAGCAACAGAAATAAATTTAATTGGACGGTTGGAGTTGGAGTTCAGCTTCCTATCTTCAATGGATTTAGAACTTCTTCCGAAGTTGATGAAGCAAATTATAAATTGGAAAAAATAAAGAGTCAAAAAAAATTATTGGAAAACGGTTTGGAAATTTTGGTTAAGAAAAATTTAGTTGAATTTACATCGGCTTCGGATCAATTATTATCATTAAAATCTGCAATGATTTCTGCAACGGAAAATTGTGAATTAAATGATAGAGCTTATCAAAGTGAACTTGTGGAATTAAAAGATTTATTAGAAGCGCAGTTGTTTGAAGCAATAATGAAAGTGCAATTTTATAAAGCTCAATTTACATATTATGAATCTTTGGCAGAATTAGAGTTTACAATTGGAAAAAATATAAATTAATTCTTATGGAAAATTCAATATTGAAACTTTTGATTGCTTTTTTACTTTTTGCAGAAATAATTTTTTCTCAGCCTAAAAAAGAAAATAAAAATTTTAAACCAATTTTCGTGGGTTTTTCAATTTCACTTTTTAATGATGTTGATATAAGAGATGCAGAAGCAGCAATAAAAATGTGGGGAAATGAATTATTAAAAAACATGCATTCAACAATTACACCGGAAACTCAAATTTTTGAAAATAGTGCTGATCTGGTTTCTGCAATTAATAAAAATCAAGTTGATTTAATTGCTTTGCCAACACTTGATTTTTTAGAAATTAGAAACAAGGCTAATATTGAACCAAATTTAATTACTTCTATAAACGGAAAACATGGTTACGATTTTATAGTAGTTGTAAGAAAAGATAAAAATATTAAGAAACTTCAAGATTTGAAAAATGCCATAGTAAATATCCCAACTAAAATAACCGGCAATTTAACAAAAATGTGGCTTACGGTTTTTCTACATGAAAAGAAAATTAACATTGATAATTTTTTTAAAGAAATAAAAGAATATGATAAACCATCGCAAGCTTTGCTACCGGTGTTTTTCAATCAAGCGGATGTTTGCGTAATTCCATCAATGTCATATAACACAATGCTGGAACTGAATCCACAGCTAAAAAAAGAACTTGTGATAATTGAAACAAGTCCCATTTTAGTAAATGGATTAATGTGTTTGAATAAAAGTATTGAACCGGATTTGAAAAAATCTCTGCTCCAAGCAGCCTCAAAACTTGGGAAAACTCCATCCGGAAAACAAATTTTAAATTTATTTAAATCTGAAGACGTAATAATTTTTGAAGAAAAGCATATTAAAGAAATTCAAATATTAAATGAAAAATATTCTAAAATAATAAAGGCGAAAAAGTAATTTATAATAGTATGATTTAGTTTTATGGAAAAATTTTTTTCTAAAAATATTTTAGCAATAACCTTAACGTTTTTCATAAATAATAGTTTACTTTTTACACAGGTTGTTGAATTAAAACCCGAATCAAATATGGGGATTACAAAGGAAATGTTTTCCGATGTTAATATTAGAGATGCAAAAGCAATAATAGAAATTTGGACCAAAATGATTCACGAAAAAATTTCAAATGATGTAAAGACAACTACGTTCATTTATGATGATATTCAAAAATTAATCAAAGATATTAATGACGAAAAAGTTGACTATGTTTTTCTAAATGTTCCCCAATATTTAAAATATAAATCGTCTCTAAAACTAAAACCTTACTATGGAACTTTGGTTAATAAGAAAAAATATTTCGACCTTTACTTAATAATTGGGATAGATAAAAACATTAAAAGTTTTAGTGAATTAAAAAATTCCACAATTGCAATCCAATGTGGAAGATTTGAAACGATGGGGAATTTATTCCTTGATTATTTATGCTTGAAAAATGGTGTGCAAGAAAAAGAAAAATTCTTTAAGAAAATTCTGTATGAAGATAATGCATCAAAAACAATTTTAGGTACATTTTTTGGAAAAACCGATGCGTGCATAGTTACAAGCAGCACTTTTGAGATTACGTCCGAAATGAATCCACAAGTGAAAAATTCACTAAGAATTTTAAATAAAAAAGAAAATTTAACCAATGATCTATTTTGTTTCCGAAATAATCTGCCCGAAAACGAAAAGGAAAAAGCGGTTGGTTTTGGAAATCAAGTAGATGCAGATCCAAAAACTTCTCAAGTTTACAAAATATTTAAAATTGATGGATCATATCTAATAAATAAGTCTGATCTTGCGCCAACCGTAGAACTTTGGGAAAGTTACAATAATCTAAAAAATAAAAAGTAAGATGAACAATTTTTTCAAAATATTACAAAATAGATTTCTTTTATTGTTTTTTATATCAATTATTCCTCTGAAGGATAGCTTAACTCAATTAAAGAAACATTATACTTTGGGAATGTCTAAAGAATTGCTGGAAGGTGTAAATGTTAAGGATGCACGTGCTGTTTTAGAAATTTGGACAGAAATGTTGAGACAAAATTTTAAAGACGTTGAAAAAATTGATGTAATGCTGTTTAGCAAATCTTCTGATTTGGTTGATGCAATTGCGAAAAAAGATGTAGATATTATTTATACAAGCAGCGTGGTTTTTAAAGCAAATAATTTGGACGAAAAATATGGATTGGAGCCTCTTGTAATTTTAAATACCGGTAGCAACAAAAATTTTGATTTATATTTATTTACTAACTCTAAAAATAAATTTACAAATTTTAAAAACTTTAAAGACAAAATCATAATGGTTCAGGGTGGAAAATTCAAAGTAATTAATGAACTTTGGCTTGATTTGTTATGTTTGCAAAACGGAGAAATGGATAAATATAAGTTTTTCAAAAAGGTTGAGTTTACTGAAAAACCAATGCAGGGTGTCCTACCTGTTTTTTTTGGTAAAGCGGATGTTTGTGTTATTAGCAGTGGTTCTTATGCTTCTATTCAAGAAATGAATCCGCAGATTTCCAAATCGTTAACAAAAATTTACGAAAGGAAAAACTTAGTTAATGAAATGATTTGTCTTCCAAAAGATTTCTCTAAATCAGAAAAAGAAATAATTCTTAATGCTTCAATAAACTACGAGAAATTACCAAACATAAATCAGTTAGGAAAAATTCTTAAATCGCTTGGCTCATATACTTACAGCGATTCTGCATTTGCCGGAATAAATAATCTTTTTAATGATTATCAAAAATTGAAAGGTAAATGAAAACAAGAAAAACCATATTTTTTAGAATTGCTCTTCTTTCTTGGTTACTAATTATTGTAACTCTTGCAATTTTTATTTTCTCTACAATTCCGTTTCAAAAGCAAATGCTAATTGAACGAATGAATTCCGAAGCGCGCGATATTGCTTCTTCGATTAGTCAAGTTACAGCTACGGCTATTATTTCAGAGGATTACAGTTTTGCTTTGGAACATTGTTTAAATGTTGTACAAGAAAGTAAATCAATTAAGTTTACGATAATTACAAAGAGAGATGGCTTTTCTCTCATAATTCTTGATAACGGCTGGAGTCTTGATACTTTAAACGGAAAATGGATTGAGCAGAATGTAGATAGCTTAAAAGGATTATTTATTTTTGAACCGTTAATAAATGAAGAAATATTTTATTACAAATATCCGTTTAGTTATTCGGGAATTGATTGGGGCTGGATACATATTGGTTTGAGTTTAAAAAACTATAATGATGGAATCAAACAAATTTATTTAAGAACTTTAACTTCGTCTATTGTGTCTATTTTAATTGGTTTAATTGCTTCTATTTTAATTGCGCGAAAAATTAGTAAACCGATTCATCATCTTAATGAAGTTACAAAAAAAGTTACGCAAGGAAATTTATCCGTTCGTTCTGAAATAAAATCCGGCGATGAACTTGAGGGTCTTTCCGAATCCTTTAACACAATGACGGAAGCTTTGGGCGAGGCGCAAATCAATTTGGAAAAAAAGGTTCTTGAACGAACAGCGGAGCTTGCAGAATCCAACACTGCACTTGAAAAAGAAATCTCCGTAAGAAAAAAGGGGGAGCAGCTTTTACAATCTTCACTAAGCGAAAAAGAAGTTTTGCTTAAAGAAATTCATCACAGAGTAAAAAATAATTTGCAGATTATTTCCAGCCTGCTTTATCTTCAAAGTAAAAAATTTAACAATGAAGAAATTCAAAATATATTTAAAGACAGTCAAACCCGCGTAAAATCAATGTCGTTGGTTCACGAAAAGCTTTATCAATCAAAAACCCTTTCCCACATTGACTTTCGGGAATATATTCAAAACTTAACAAATTATATTTTCAATTCTTATAAAAACAATGCGCATATAAGAACTGTTGTGGATTCTGAAGATGTTAAGTTAAATATTGATACGGCTATTCCCTGCGGATTAATTATTAACGAGGTTGTATCAAACTCAATGAAATATGCTTTTCCGGAAAATCACAATATTGAAAAACCAAAAATATGCGTTGTGCTTAAAAAACTTGATGAGTTGAAATATAATTTAATAATATCCGATAATGGAATTGGGCTGCCTGCTGATTTTGAAAAACGCACTTCAAAATCGTTGGGCTTTCAACTTATAAATAGTTTGGTAAATCAAATTGAAGGTTCAATTCAGATAAATAACAAAGTGGGAACCGAATATGTTATTAATTTTATTGATAGAAATAAAGTAAGAACAAAAGAAACATGAGTCAGCCAAAAATATTAATTGTCGAAGATGAAAGTATTGTTTCGTTGGAAATCCAAAGCCGGCTTGAGGATTTGGGATATTCTGTTTCCGATGCTGTTTATAGCGGGGAAGAAGCTCTTCTTTCGGTTGAAAAATCTTTTCCGGATTTGATTTTAATGGACATAAATTTGCGCGGTGAAATTGATGGAATTGACGCCGCTAATCAAATTAGAGAAAAATTTAATATTCCAATTATTTATATGACGGCTTATGCCGATGACGAAACTCTGCAACGGGCTAAAGTTTCCTCACCTTACGCATATATAATTAAACCAATTGAAGTAAGAGAATTACACACTTCTTTAGAAATTGCGCTGTTTAAATCTTCAATGGAAAAAAAATTAATTGAAAGTGAAAAAAGATTTAGAAGTTTGTTTGAAAATGCAACGCTTGGGCTTTACAGATCTTCGCTTTCCGGCGCAATTTTATTGGCAAACAATGCTCTAATAAAAATGCTTGGATTTGATTCTTTTGAAGATTTGTTATCGAGAAATATAGCTGTCTCGGGTTATGTAAGTCCAAAAAGACGAGATGATTTTATTGAATTGTTGAATGCTAACGGAAATATTGTAGGATTTGAATCAGAGTGGAGGAAAAAAGACGGATCAATAATTTACATATCGGAAAGTGCAAGAAAGGATTTTGATGAAAACGGAAATCTAATTTTTGAGGGAACTGTTGAAGATATTACAAAACGAAAATTGGCTGAAATTAATTTGAAGGATTCCGAGGAAATTTTGAGAACCGTTTTTAACAGCGGTTATAATGGAATTATAATTCATGATATTAACGGAAAAATTATAAAAATTAATCAGCGTGTTTTAAGTTTTCATAATATTACCAGCGAATATGCGCTTACGCTAAATATTTCTGATATTGTGAAAGATCCAAATAATTTAAAAAAATTAAAATCCGAATGGAAAGATGTTTTAAACGGTGCAAATAAAGTAATAGAAATTAAAACAAATTCTTTAAATGATAACCAGCTTTATGATATTGAAATTTACTTAACAAAATTAACAATCAAGGAAAGTGATTTCATTCTTGCAAATCTTAGAGATATTACCGAGCAAAAAAGATCAAACAATACTTTAATACGAACTAAGGAAATTTTAAGAAAAGTTTTTGATAATGTATACAACCCAATTTTTATTCATGATGTTAATGGAGACATAATTGATGTAAATGATAAAGTTTTAAGTATGTATAAACTCAGCAAGAATGAGGCTTTATCAATGAACATAAGTCAAATCTCAAGTGATGATAGTCCGATGGATAAGGCTTTAGAATATTGGAAAAGTGTTGTTGCCGGAGAAAATCAATTGTTTGAATGGAAAGCGAAAAGACCAAAAGATAACTTTGTTTTTCCGGTTGAAGTTTTTCTAACAAAAATTTCTATTGATAAAAGTGATTTTATTCTTGCGAATGTTAGAGACATAACTGAGCAAAAGAATTTTAAAGAAGATTTAATAAACGCAAAAGAAAACGCAGAAAAATCAAACCGGTTAAAAACAGAATTTCTTGCAAGCATGTCGCACGAAATTAGAACACCTGTTAATACAATTTTAAGTTACAGCTCGTTGCTGAAAGATGAGTTGTATGATTTAAAGTTATTTCAGTTTGAAGACATTTTCCGTTCAATTTCAATTGGCGGACAAAGATTAATTAGAACCGTTGATTCAATCTTAAATATGTCGCAAATTCAAACCGGAACTTATGAAGTTATAATTCAAGAATTAAATTTGGTAGAAGACATTTTATCAAAACTTTTTGATGAATTTAAAATTGATGCGGCAAATAAAGGTTTACAATTTCAATTGGAAAAAAATTGTTCTAATCCGTATGTTCTTGGCGATTCGTATTCTATTGGGCAATTGTTTACCAACTTAATTGATAATGCAATTAAATACACACAAAGCGGAAGTATAATTATAAAATCATATAATATTGAAAAAGCTAAATTATGCATTGATGTTACTGATACGGGAATTGGAATTTCCGATGAATTTTTGACACAAATTTTTAACCCTTTTACCCAAGAAACACAAGGTTATTCAAGAAAGTTTGAGGGAAACGGACTTGGTCTTGCTCTTGTTAAAAAATACTGTTCAATGAACAACGCAGAAATATTTATTAAAAGTAAAAAGGGAAGCGGAAGTACTTTTACCGTTAAATTTAATAATATTTCTTAATGAGTCTTGCCATAATTTTTTTCGCCCGCGGTAATTCTCACTCTTAATTTATTTTCATCCGTTGGCAAAGGACAAGTAGCATATTTTGTAAACGCACACGGCGGATTATATGATTTGTTAAAATCTATAATTACATTATTATTTGAATCGGGTTTATCAACGTATAAAAATCTTCCGGCACCGTAAGTTTCTTCGCCGCTTGTTAAATCTGCAAAAACTAAAAATAATTTTTCTCCGGCTGAAGTTGGCTCAAGGGCAAATTCTTTATTATCAATTTTAAATATTAATTTGCCGGGTGAAAATTCTTTTTCAATTGTTCCAATAATTGTAGGAATTTCAACTACTTTTTGTTTTTCGTAAGGAATAAACTTTGTATTAACTTTCCAATTTTCATCAATCGGAAATCTTTCTATTCCTATAAAATTTTTTACTAATTCCGATTCTAAATCACGTAATCTAATTCCATATTTTTCATCGCGCTTAATTATAAACCATTTTAAAGAACCAACTTCTAATATTGTTGGATTTCCGGTTAAGTCAATTTTCATTTCAATATTATTGATTTTAATTCCATTTGAAAAAACATTTACATTCGGATTGCTTTCAAATAAAATTATTGAATCGTTTTTAATAAATTTTCCAATTTCATCCGGAGCATTTTCCGGAAAAATTATTTTGTTTTTTTCACTTGAGCCAAAAGTGTTTTCTCCATCTTCCAGCCAGAAAAGTCCAACTAAATTAAGCCAGCCGTTTTCTTTCTTTAAACTCTCAATTCTTTTTTTGTGCCATTCTTCAACTTCTTTTTTATATTCCGGCGAAGCTGGTTTAATGTTGTTTTCCGTTTTACACGCGCAAAATAAAATTATTGAAAGAAAAATTGTCGTTATAACTGATTTCACAAAATCCTCAATTTTATATGTTGAATAATAATAAAGAAATTTTTGCAAAAGTAAAATTATTGTCATGCTGTCTGTTAGCTAACGGATTATATCAGTATCAAAATATGAGATTTCGTACTATTACTTCGTATTTTTCGGAATGACAAACTTTTATGTTTGCGTTTCTTCTTCTTCACGTTGCTACGTTTTTCGTCTTTACGTTTCTCGTTTCACATGTACACTATTTAACATTTTCTCAAGTTTCAAAAACTTAATTTGTAATTTTAGCGAGTTGGAAAAATAAATTATGCAAAAATCTTTCGAAATAAATAAAAAAATTGGGCGCGGCGTAAGTTTGGGAAATGCGCTTGAAGCTCCCAACGAAGGCGAATGGGGCTTAAAAATTCTTCCGGAATATTTTAAAATTATTAAGGATGCCGGCTTTTCTTCGGTACGAATTCCGATTCGCTGGTCTTCGCATATTTCCAATAAAAATAATTTTACAATTGATGAAAATTTTTTCTTACGAATTGATTCTATCGTTCAGCAAGCTCTTGAAAATGATTTAATTGTAATTATTAATGTTCATCATTTTAGGGAGCTTTATTTTCATCCATACAAATATGAAAGAATGTTTTATGTTTTGTGGGAGCAAATAAGTAATCGATACAAAAATTATTCGCAGTATTTACTTTTTGAAGTTTTAAATGAACCGCATTATTTTCTTTCAAAAAAAATTTGGAATCGCATTTTAAAAAATGTAATTCCTTTAATTAGATTAGACAACAAAGAGCGTGTGCTGTTGGTTGGTCCCGCAAAATGGAATAATATTGAAGGACTTAATAAATTAGAAATTCCAAAAGAGTTTGAAAATATTATTATCACTTTTCATTATTACAAGCCTTTTATATTTACGCATCAAGGCGCCGAGTGGGTTAAGTTTAGTAATTTATTTTTGGGAAGAACTTGGAGTGGCTCGAATTCCGAAATACAAAAAATTGAAAAACACTTTTCCAAAGTAAAAGAGTGGGGAATTAAAAATAATTTACCAATAAATTTGGGTGAGTTTGGCGCATATTATAAAGCTGATTTTAATTCAAGAATTCTGTGGACGAAAGCCGTTTCTGAAATTGCAATAAAAAATGAGTTTGGCTTAATTTATTGGGAGTTTGGCGCCGGTTTTGGAATTTATGATATTCTAAAAAACGAATGGAAAAAAGATTTGTTAAGTTCAATTATTCATTAAAAAAAATTTGTTTTCTAAAAATCAATTTCATTTGGATCGGGACCCAATCTATAATTTTTATTTAAAGAATCTAAAATCTTAATATCTTCGGGCAATAATTCAAAATCAAAAATTTGCGCGTTTTCAAAAATCCGTTCTTTTCTTGATGATTTTGGAATTGATACAATTTCTTTTTGAAGATTCCATCTTAAAACAATTTGCGCCGGCGTTTTATTATATTTTTCAGAAAGTTTTTTTACCTCAGAAATATCGTTAACTTTTCCTTTCATAATCGGAGCCCAAGCTTCAACAACAATTTTATTTTCATTACAAAATTTAACAAGTTCCGGCTGCGTTAAATATGGATGATATTCAAATTGGTTGATTGCGGGAATTGTATTAGAAACTTTAAATAATTCTTTAAGATGATTAATTGCAAAATTGCTTACTCCGATTGCCTTAACTAATTTTTCATCATAAAGTTTCTCAAGAGCTTTCCACGTTGATTGTAATTTTTCGGCAATTGGCCAATGAATTAAGTACAGATCTACATAATCGGTTTGTAATTTTTTCATACTTTCCGAAAATGCTTTTAACGTTTTGTCATATCCTTGGTCCGAGTTCCATACTTTTGTCGTAATGAAAATATCGTCTCTTTTTATCCCACTTGATATTACTGCATTTCCCACGCCTTTTTCATTTCCATAAAGTGCGGCGGTATCTATACTTCTGTAGCCAATTTCTAAAGCATAACGAACGGAGTTTTCAACTTCTTTTCCATCGTTCATTTGCCAAACACCTAAACCGAAAATTGGCATTTTAACGTTGTTATTTAAAATTACGTGTTTTTCCGATATATCATTTTTCATAATTAAATTAAACCAAATTGCGTAAAGTGATGTGTAAAATGTTTTGTATGAAATATTTTCCACTCATCAAAATTTAACGGACCAAATGTTGCGTTCATCGGTTGTGCGCTTGGGTTTTCTTTGAAGTAATTATAAAACTCTTCGATTTGTAATTTCAATTCATCTTTGGCAGAATCTAAATCACTATAAATTAACGGCTGTAATCCTTCGCCCAAAACCGGATTTACAAAATCTTTTGGTAACGGTTTAGAACTTTGTAGAAATCTTTTTAAAATTGGATATTTATCGGGAGGACTTAAACATTTATCTATCGAAAATTTTCCATTACTTGTTTTAACTGCAAGAATAAGATGCTCAATCATATGCTGCGCAGTCATTATTCCCCAATTGGGTTTTGTTTCAGTTGTTAGTTTTTCTAAAAGCGAAAAATCTATTTCAATATCCATTTTACTACTCTGCTATAAAAACTATTTTTTTATGTGTTCCGTCACAAAATGGTTTGTTTGATGATTGTCCGCATCGGCAAAGAAAAATCTTCTCTGCTTCCTTTATTGTTTCGCCGGTACTTTTATTTACGCTTAAATTTCCCTCGATCATTACTGGACCGTTTGGCATAATTGTAATTTTAGTTTTTTCCAATTTATCCTCTCATTTTATCTAACAATGTATTTAAAGTATCAATTTCGTTTTCTGATAAAGTATTGAAAAGTTTAATAAATTCATCATCAATTGTATCAAGTTCGCTTAAAACTTGCAATCCTTTTTCGGTAATATTTATATCTGATTTTCTTCTATCATTCTTGCAAATATTTCGAATTAATAATTTTTTAATTCGTAATCTTTCAACAAGTCTTGATGCATCAGACATTTTATCGAGCATTCTATCTCTTAAAATATTTACCGAAACTGGTTTCGGATGCTGTCCCCGAAGAATTCTTAAAATATTAAATTGATTTCCGGTGATATCATATTTATCAAAAAATTTTTTCTGATAATTCATTAACCAGCCGTGAGTAAAAATAATATTCACGGCTAGCTTTTGATAATCTGATTTAAACTTTTTCTGCTTAATTTCTTCTTCTAATTTCATTATAAATTATAGTTTGTTAAGTTCTAGATTTATGTTTAAAGTTACGTCTTCGCTAACAACAAGACCGCCGGTTTCTAAAGCTGCGTTCCACTTTAAGCCAAAATCAAATCTGTTAATTTCCCCGGAAACTTTAAATCCGGCTTTTGTATTTCCCCAAGGATCTTTTACTGTTCCGTTATATTTAACATCTAAAGTAACTTCTTTGGTTACGTCTCTGATTGTTAAATTACCAACTAACTTATAATTTTTATCGCTTACTTTCTTAAATGATTTTCCGACAAAAGTCATTTTGGGAAATTTTTCTGCGCTGAAAAAATCATCACCTTTTAAATGTGCATCTCTTTTTTCATTGTCCGTATCAATACTGTTTACGTCTGCAGAAAAATCGATTTGCGCATCTTCAAAATTATCATTTTTTGAAACGACTTTTACGTCAAAAGAATTAAACTGTCCTTCGGTTTCGGTAATTATCATGTGCGTTACGCTAAAACCAATTTTTGAGTGAGATTTATCTAATCCCCAATTTGTTTGTGCAAAGCTAATTCCGGCAAGTAGAAAAACCATTACTGCTATTTTTATTGTTTTCATTTTGTACCCTTTCTTTTATGTTTAAGATAATTTGTCTTGTTTGTAATTCAAATATACGTTATAACATTTAATGTTGCAACATATATTTTCAGAAAAGTGAAAATATATTTAATTATATAATGGATTTGTTTTGATTTTAGATGTTGTCAATGGTGGAATGATTTGTTTTAGAGATACTTTTTAAGTCGAAAGGACAAGGCTTGTCATCTCGAAGGAAGGTAATGATCGAGAGATCTCTTTCTATCTTGAAATTTTCCAATCCGTTGGTTAACGGATGTATTTTATTTTTGAGCTTTCTCACCCGAAAAAATCATCGGGATTCGAAATGACAAAAATTGGCTTGTGTCTTTTCGATTTGTTTTCTGATATTACGTTTTGTTTTAATGTTAAATCTACAAATAAAAACTTTGGAGTCTGAAATTTCTATTAATTATGACATCCGCAAGAACAAGAAAGGTTTTGTGATTTAGATTTTTCTATCGCTTCTTTTCCTTCTTTAAAAGAAAAGTAGGCAATTCCCAAAGAACCCAAAATGTCTAAATATCCAATTTGAAAAATCTCATAAAATGCGCTTGAGAAAAGAAGAATGAATGAAAGATAAAAACATGTTTTTGTGCAATTCGCATCGGCAATTATTGCATCTGAGTTTAATTCTTTCCCGATTTTTAATTTTGCGTTCATCAAAAAATACATTGTGAAAATCGAAATCACGGAAATAATTATTCCAGCAATTGTTGTTTCCGGTTTGTGCTGATAAATTAAATTTAAAATTGCGCCAACTATTAATCCCACCGATAAAACATAAAATGAAATTCCCGTAATTTTTAAAGAGGTTCGTTCAAAATTATCTCTTTGATTAACTTCACTTTTTTGCATTCGTAAAATCATGTGAAGAATTCCAATGCCGGAAATTACTTCCACAAAACTATCCAAACCAAATCCGAACAGAGTTAAAGTTTCTTCGTTCGCTCCGAAAAACACAGAGACAATTCCTTCGGCAATATTATAAACAATTGTAAAAATGCTTAAGTATTTGGCTGTCTTTAATAATTTGTTCATTTAATTTTCCGAAATTATTGATCCGGTAATTCTTGCTAATTCCGTGTCGGTTTCTTTTAAATTATAAATTGCGTTTAGTTTTTGAACAGATGCATTTAGAAAAATAATTTGTATGTCTCTAAAATTGAATGAGCTTATTGAACCATTTTTAAATTTTTCTTGAGATATTTCCAAATTTAATTTTGCGGCTTCCAAATTTTCATCCGCAACAATTAAAAGTTCTTTTCTAATATTGTATAATTCAAAAAGCTGCGAAAGTGTGTTTGTCAAAGAATGTTCAATTTGCTCGGTTTCAATTTTACTAATTTCGTTTTCAATCTTCGCAATTTCCAATGCCCGCTTGGTGTTCGTGCCGTTAAACAAATTCCAGCCTAAAACTAAATTTGCGTAATAATCATATCCTTTTGTATTTACTTTGGGAAGATTATTAATTGTCTGATTCGAATTTTCATAATCGTAGCCGGCGTTTAATCGCAGTGTTGGATAAAAATCATCGCGCACAATATCTATATTTTTTTCGGAAATCATTTGATTTATATATTGATTTTTAAGAGTTCTGTTGTTCGCCAACATTTTGTTTTTTAAATCATCAAACAAATATTGATTTTCTAAAACCGAAAAATCATCAATAAAATCATATGTTTTATCGTTCTTCTCACCAATAAGTAAATTCAAAGAACGAACAGAATTATCTAAAATTAATTTTTGAGATAGAAAATTTGATCTATCTTCCAGCCAAGAATTTTTTGCTTGAAGAACTTCATAACTTACTGAGCTGCCAATTTCTTTGCTTAATTGTGCTCGGTCATACCTATCTTTTGATAATTTTTCCACCTCCTCAAAAACATTTAATTTTTCTTTTTGCAGAAGTACGTTGTAATAACCAAGAATAATTGATTGGATTCTGTTCTCAACAAGAAAAGCTACGTTGCCTTCGGTAAGATTATAAATATTTTCTAATCTGTCTTTTGTGTTATAAATTTTGAAGCCGTTAAACAACGTCCAATTTAATGTTGCCGATGGAACCAAGCTGTTTGTCGATACTTCATTTGTTCCGGTATCGTCAAATCTATTAACCGAAGTTAGGCTAACATCAATTGTTGGATATCTTCCGGCGGTTCCCCACGAATTGTTTTCATCGGCAATTTGCAAATCTTTTTTTGCAATTCTAACATCGTAATTATTTTCGAGCCCTAGTTTTATTGCATTTGAAAGAGTAAGTTTTTCTTGAGCAAAATAATTAATTGACGAAAATAAAATTATTACATAAATATATTTTTGAAATTTCATTAAACTTTTTCCTAAAAATTAATCTACAGAAATTTTGCTATTGATTATAACCGGTTCAACATCTTCCGGTGTTAGATTTCCTCTTCCTAACAATTTTGCTTTAAAAACTCTTATATCATTTAGTGTATAAATTAAAACCGGAAAGAACAACAATGTAAATGCGGTTCCAATTAAAACGCCGTAAGCCAATGAAATAGCCATCGGAATTAAAAATTGCGCTTGAAAGCTGTTTTCTAAAATTATTGGAAATAAACCCGCAACGGTTGTGATTGATGTTAACATTATTGCGCGAAACCTTGATTTTCCGGCATCAAACACCGCATCGTGAACATTCATTCCTTCCAAAAGATTTTGATTATATTTTGAAAGAAAGACAACGGCATCATTAATTATAACTCCGGAAAGCGCAACCATTCCCCACGCGCTTAAAATTGAAATTGGTTGCCCGTGAATTCCATGTCCCCAAACAGCTCCAAGAAAGGAAAGCGGAATCATCATTAAAATAATTCCCGCGTGCGACATTGATCTAAAGTGTAATATTAAAATAAGAACTATTCCGGCAAACGCTATCGCAAATAATCTTTGTAAATCTACAACGGCTTCGTCGCTATTTTTTTGCTGACCTTGATACTCAACATCAATTCCGGGAAACTGCGCTTTCATCTGTGGAATTACTTGTGTGGCAACCCTTTCTAATATAGGAGGAACCGATGCGTATGGATCTATTAAATCAGCCTCAACCCTTACTTCTTTTTCTGCATTATATCTTTTAATGCTAACGGGACCACGTTCGATATTATATGAAACCAATTCTGAAAGCGGATATTCTCCGAGAGCTGTTTTAATTTTGGTTTTTTCCATTTGTCCGATTGTTAATCTATCACTTTGCGGATAACGAACCCAAACTCTAATTTCATCTTTGCCTTGCTGCAATCTTTGAACTTGTCCGCCGTAAAATCCTTGCCTAATTTGATTTGTAATATCGTTTAGTGTTAAACCCAAAAAATATGCTTGCGGTTTTAATTTTAATTTTACTTCTTGTTTTCCTTCGGCATTATTGTTTGTAATATTTTGAAGTTCCGTGAATTCTCTAAGTTTTGCTTCCAAATATTTTTTTGCGTTTTCCAATTCGGAAATTTCTTTTCCTAATAAACTTATTGAAACCGGCGCTCCCCAACGATTTATTGAACCAACCGTAAACTTTTCCGCTTCGGGTATTTCACCGATTGCTTGTCTTACGCGTTCAGCAACTTCGTAAGTTGTAATTGGTGCGCCTTCCATATCTCGCATCATAACGTTTATGTTTCCGGCGTGGGAGCCTATTTCTTGTCCTTGAAACGCAGACCCGATTGATCTAAAAGTATATGTAATAAATTTATTTGTATCGGCAAATTCTTTTTCAAGTTGAAGTTCAACTTCTTGAATTTTTTTATCAAACTTTTCTAAGTATTCTGTGGTTTGTTTTTCGCCGGCGCCGGGTGTAAATGCAATGTTTACCGAGAACATATCAAAAGCAACCGAGGGGAAGAAGGTTGTTTTAATTACTGTTCCTTGAATTAAACCAATAGTAACTAAAATTAACGCAACCGGAATTGTAACCACAATCCATCGCCATTTTAAAATTATAACTAACAATTTTGCATAAGTTTTGTTTCTTATTTTATCAATGATGTTTTCTATTGCATTTTTAAATTTGCTGTGTTTTTCGTTTCGCTTTAAAACATGTGGGTTAGCTAAATGTGCGGGCAAAACAAAAATGGCTTCTATTAATGAAACCCCTAAACTTACTACAACAATAAATGCCATTTCGTACATCATTTCCATTTGTCCGACTAAAAACAAAAGCGGAGAAAAGGCAACCATTGTTGTTGTTACAGAAGTAATAATAGATGGAATTACTTCTATCGTTCCATCAATTGCGGCACGGCGAGGACTTTTTCCCAATTCAAAATGTGTGAAAATATTTTCGCCAATTACAATTCCATCATCAACCAGAATTCCTATTACTAAAATCATTCCGAATAAAGAAATCATATTGATTGTAATTCCGGAAAGATTTGCGATTACAAACATTCCTAAAAACGCCGAAGGAATTCCCCACGCAACCCAAAGCGAAACACGCAAGCTTAAAAATAATGCAAGTGAAATTACTACAAGAATTAAACCGGAGCCGCCATTGTTGATAAGCAAATTTAATCTACTGTTGAGCATGTTTAGAAAATCATAAGTGATTTCTAATTTTACATTATTATGTTTTGCGTTAAATTCATCAACATAATTATTTACAAATTTTGAAATTTCACCCAAATCTTCCGTATCTAATTTTGAGATGTTAAAGAAAATTCCGCGTTTTCCGTTTATGTAACCTTTGTTAACAACTTCGGAAAATTTTCTTTTTAAGGTTGCAATATCTCTAATTCGCAAATAACTTCCGTCCGTGTTTGCGCGAAGAATAATATCTCCAATTATACTTGGATCAACAGAACGATTACGCGCACGAATTAATATTTCCTCATCTTCCGATTTTATTTCTCCCGCGGAAATATCTCTGTTATTGTTTGCAATTGCTGCTGCAATTTGATCGAAAGTTAAATTATATCTAAGCAAAACATTTTCGGGAACTTCAACCGAAATTTCCAAATCCGGAAAACCGCTGATTGATATTTGAGAAATTAATCCGGAGTTAAGAAAATCATCTTCAATATCGTAAGCATAATTTTTTAATGTTTCTAAATCTACTTCGCCGGAAAGTCCTAAATTTGCTGCGTTTGTTGTTTCTCTTTGTTTAAAAACAATCGGTCGTTCTGCATCAACCGGAAACGAGCTGATTCCATCAACAGCGTTTTTAATTTCCATTAAAGCTTCGTCAATATCGTATCCCGTAATTATTTCTATTTGAACGCGAGCAAAATTTTCCGAGGATGTTGATGTAAATTCTTTAATTCCAACAATTCCTCTAATCGCTTGCTCAACACGCGAAGTAACGCCTTCTTCCATTTCTTTTGGCGATGCGCCGGGATATGCAACCGTAATATTTATGAATCGCGATGATCTTTCCGGGAAGAAAGATTTTTTCATTGAAAGCAAACTTAACGTTCCGGCAATTACAATTGCGGCAATAATTATGTTTGCATAAAACGGATATTTTACGAAAGTTGTTAAAAGTTTTTTCATTAATTTTTCTCCAAAAGTTCCTTTTCAAAAATTGTTATTCTATAATTTTAACTTTGGTTCCTTCTGCAGCGTTAATTAATGGCTCAACAACAACATTTGTGTTTTCGTTTAATCCGTTGAAGAAAAGAGTTTTATCATTGGTTTTTACAACATTAATTTTTGTTTTTACAAGAGCATTATTTTCAATTGTGAAAACTTCGTTTGAATTGAAAACAGAGTTTCTCGGAATTTCCATAACGTTATTTAAAGGAATGTTTGAGAAAGTTGCTTTCAAATATTGCCCGCGATAAACCGGCTTGTGATTATTGTTTGCAAGCTGAACGTAAACGCTAATTGATTGCGTTTGCTGATTTAAGTCGCCGGCTTTTCTAATCACATTTCCAAACCATTTATATTCGTTTAGTTCATCGGTTAAAGAAACTTTATCGCCAACGTTTATCCATTTTGCATTTTCAATTTCCAATGGAATTTCAACTTCCAAAATATTTGTGTTTATAATTTTTGCAAGAGCTGCTCCGGCATTTGCAATTGCACCAACTTCCAAATTTACTTGAGAAATTGCTCCGTTAAACGGTGCATAAATTGCATACTTTTTAAATTTTGATTCGTTGCTTTTTAAAGTATAATATTTACTTAAAATACTTTTGCTTGAAAGAAAAACTTTTTCTTGGGTAGATTTTATTTCCGGCAAATTTGGCAAGTCTTTATCAATTTCAATTTGCTCAAAAAACTTATACCAAGTTGGATATGTTTCGGGAAAATCAATTTTCATATCCGGTAAAATTCCCGCAAGTTGAGTTAAAAAAGAACTTACTTCTGCTTTTAAATTTAGCGCGGCTTCGTTATCATAAATTCTTAAAAGTAAATCACCCTTCTTAAATATTTGTCCTTCTTTAAACGCAACATTTCCTTCAAGAATTTTTCCGGTAACTTCGGCGCTTAGTGTAATTTCGGATTGCGAATAAACTCTGCCGTTTGTAATATGATTTGCGGAAACATCAGAATATTTAACCGGTTCCGCTTTTACAAATCTTACAATATCTTCCGCCGGTTTTAATTTTGGCTCTTCTTTAAATCCGCTAATCATTTTCATTGAGAAAAATGAAAAAATAATTATAGCCGCTCCGACTAATATTATCGTTAATTTTTGCTTGTTCATTTTTTACCTAACTTAACTTTATTTATAAATTTTCTTGTATAAAAATCTTTGTGAAATCTTTCTTTTTTTTGAAATTATTTCAGAAAAAAATAATCTGTTTTGATATGCAAAATAATTTTATGGTAATAAATTTCTTGATGTGATTTTTGCAGATTTTTAAAATCAAACATTTACACAATCTTTCTTTTTTGTTCTTTGTTTTTTTTCCATTATAAATTTACTAAATATGGCGGCAAATATTTGATAAATTTACGTACATATTAGATGCTTGTGTTTAATGTTTGTTCTATAATTTATAAGAAATCTTTAAATGAAAACTCTTTTGCTTCTCTCCGTAATTTTATTGGGAATTATTTTTCCATTCACCCATTCTTTTTCCTTTTTAATAAAATACCTTTTGATGATAATGTTATTTTTTTCTTTTTTAAAAATGGAAGTCAGAAAGGAGGATTTTCAAAAAAATCATATTCTTTTGGTTTTGGTAAATCTAATAATTCCGTTTGTTTTTTACACAACACTTTATTTTTCCGGAAATAAACTTCTTGCCCAGATTGCATTTATAACCGGAATTGCGCCAACGGCAATTGCTTCTCCTATAATTATAAACTTGCTTAAAGGAAAAATTGAATACGTTGTAATTTCTATTTTGTTAACAAACTTTGTAATTGCGTTTCTTTTACCGTTTCTAATTCCGGAAATTTTAAACAGTTCTTCGTCTATTACATTTACAGATGTACTTTTTCCCGTTGCCGAAATTTTTCTAATTCCTTACTTTTTTTCTCTTCTTCTTAAAAAGTATTTTCTCCCGCTAAAAAGTTTTTTTGAAAAATTTAATAAGTACGTTTTTTACATATTAATCTTAAACATCAATCTGGGAACCGCAAAAGCAAGTAATTATATTCGTGAAGAAATGAATTTTGGAGATTTAATTATTTATCAAATCGCTGGTGTTTCGCTGCTGATTTGCATTTTATCTTTTTTTGTTGGCTGGCTTATTTCTCCAAAGAATTTAAAAGTTGAAGGTTCTCAATCATTGGGACAAAAAAATAATGGATTTACTGTTTGGGTTGCACTTACTTTTATAAGTCCGCTTGCTGTTTTGGGACCCGTGTTTTACATACTTTTTCAGAATATTTATATATCTTTTCAATTACACAAAAACAATAAAACAACGCCATGAAAAAATTAATAATCTTAATATTATGTATCGGTTTTTTATTGCACGCTCAAAATAATAATCAAATTGATTCTTCAAATTATAAGTTGTGGTATAACAAACCGGCAAGCTGTTTTGAAGATGCGCTTGTTTTAGGAAACGGAACGGTTGGTGCAACTGTGTTTGGTGGAACCAAAACGGATACAATTTTTTTAAATGATGCAACTCTTTGGTCGGGTGAGCCGGTTGATCCAAATATGAATCCCAATGCTTATAAATACATTCCCGAAATTAGAAGGGCGTTGTTTGAAGAAAATTACAAAGTGGCAGACTCGTTAAATAAATTTGTTCAAGGTTCTTTTTCTCAATCATTTGCTCCCTTGGGAAACTTATTTATTAAACATAAATACCAAGAGAACGTTACCAATTATTACCGAGAGCTTAATATTAGCAATGCCGTAGCAAAAATTAATTATCTTGTAAATAATATTTCAGTAAACAAAGAATATTTTGTTTCTAATCCGGATAAGGTTTTTGCAATACGTTTGGATGCTTCCCATAAAAAATCAATGGATTTTGCTCTTTTCTTCAATAGTCTGCTTAAGTATGATCTCAAAACCGGCAATAACTCCATAACTGTAAACGGATATGCTCCTTACCTTGCCAAACCAAATTATCAAGGTGATATTAAAGATGCTGTGTTGTTTGATAAAAACAGAGGCACAAGATTTACTACTATTATTAAACTAATTTCGTGTGATGGAAAAGTGATTGAAACCGATTCGACATTAGAAGTTTCTGGTGCTTCAAGTGCGGAGATTTTGGTTTCCATTGCTACAAGTTTTAATGGTTATGATAAAAATCCCGCCACAGAAGGACTTGACAATTTTAAAATTGCAAGCGAACAACTTAAAAATGCAAGCTTAAAATCTATTTCAGAATTGAAGGAAAATCATTTAAAAGATTATCACAAGTTTTTTAATAGATTAACTTTTCAACTGCAAACATCTGATAGTTGCTCTTTACCAACAGATGAAAGATTAAAAAAATATTTTATCGATAGAAAAACAGATCTGGGTTTAGAAGAACTTTATTTTCACTTTGGAAGATATTTACTTATCTCTAGCTCAAGAACGCCGGGCGTTCCGGCCAATTTACAAGGCATTTGGAATCCATATTTACGTCCGCCGTGGAGCAGCAATTATACTGTAAATATTAATGTTGAAGAAAATTATTGGCTGGCAGAAACAGCAAATCTTTCGGAATTGCACAAACCGTTGTTGGAATTTATTAAAAACGTATCTAATACCGGTAAGATCACCGCTAAAAACTTTTACGGTGTTAATTCCGGCTGGTGTGCGGCACATAATTCAGATATTTGGGCAATGAGCAACCCGGTTGGTGATTTTGGAACTGGGCATCCCGTTTGGGCAAATTGGAATATGGGCGGTGCTTGGCTAAGCACACATTTATGGGAACATTATCTTTTCACAAAAGATGAAACGTTTTTAACAGATTATGGTTATCCGTTGCTAAAGGGGGCTTCTGATTTTTGTAAAAACTGGCTTGTTGAAGACAAGAACGGAAATTTAATTACGGCTCCTTCAACCTCACCGGAAAATATATATTTATATAAAAATTACAACGGCGCAACTTTGTATGGCGCAACGGCAGATTTGGCAATTATTCGCGAGTTGTTTAATGGTACAATTCGCGCTTCTGAAATATTAAATATTGATAAACCTTTTTCTGATTCGTTAAAAAACGCAATAGAAAAACTTTATCCATATCAAGTTGGGAAGAAAGGAAATTTACAAGAGTGGTATTATGATTGGGAAGATGCTGAGCCTAAACATCGACACCAATCGCACCTATTTGGTTTGCACCCGGGACATCATATTTCACCTGAAAAAACTCCGGAATTGGCGGAAGCTTGTAAAACTACTTTAAATATTAAAGGAGATAAAAGCACCGGGTGGTCACAAGGCTGGAGAATTAATTTGTGGGCCAGATTAAAAGACGGAAACAGAGCATATAAATTATATCAAGAACTTTTATCCTTTGTTGATCCATCGGGCGTAAGCACTAATTATAGTAACGGTGGCGGAACTTATCCAAATATGTTGGACGCTCATCCGCCGTTTCAAATTGATGGAAATTTTGGCGGTGCTGCCGGTGTTTTAGAAATGCTAATTCAGTCTGATGAAAACAACATAGAACTTTTACCCGCGTTGCCCACTGTGTGGAGTTCGGGTAAACTGTTTGGTGTAAAAGCCCGTGGTGGTTTCGAAATTTCTTTCGTGTGGAAAAACTATAGCATTACTTATTGTAAAATATTTTCTCAAACCGGCGGTGAAACAACCATTAAAATAAATGGCGTTTTAAAGAAAATTAAGTTGAATCACGGAGAGAGTTTAGTAATAATTTAGTAGAAAGCCCGATGTTAAAAGCGGGTTTTTTCTATAATGCCATCTCGTGTTTTAATTTTTCAACATATTCTGCAGCACTAAGTGCGGCAATTGTTCCATCGCTTACCGATGTTGTAATTTGGCGAAATCTTTTTGCTCTAGAATCTCCGGCTGCAAAAACTCCCGAAATATTTGTTTCCATCAAATCGTTGGTAATAATTTCGTTTCGATTATTTAACTCTATTATTCCTTTTAACGATTCAGTGTTTGGAACATATCCGATTAAAATAAATACGCCGTCAATTTCTTTTTCGAAAATCTCATTCGTTCGCATATTTTTAATTATAACTTTCTCAAGCTTATCGTTTCCTATAAACTCTTGAATTTCGGATTCCATAATAAAATTAATTTTGGGATTTTCTTTCGCTTCGTGCACGGCGCTTTCAAATGCTTGGAAATGATCAAACTGATGTACAACGGTTACAGAGTTTGCGTACTTCGTTAAAGAAACAGCTTCTTCAAGTGCTGAGTTTCCTCCGCCGACAACAATTATATTTTTATCTTGAAAAAAATCTCCATCGCAAGTTGCACAATATGAAATTCCTTTACCTTTAAAAACGTCTTCGCCTTTTGCGCCGATAGTTCTTGATTTTCCACCGGTTGCAAGAATTATAGATTTTGCAAAATATGTTTCGACGTTGTTTATTTCAACAGATTTTAAATCGCTTTGCAAATTTAAATTTGTAACTTTTATATTTGATTTAACGTTACATCCAAATTTTTCTGCTTGTTTGCGCATGTTTCGGGAAAGTTGATATCCGCTTATACTTTCTATTCCGGGATAATTTGCAACTTCGTGAGTTAAAACCATTTGTCCGCCAGCTGCGCCTTCATTTAAAATTAATGTTGACTGTTTTGCTCTCGATAAATAAATTCCGGCTGTTAATCCAGCCGGACCGCCGCCTATAACAATTACATCAAAATTGTTTTCCATTTAGCTTTTAAATTCCTTATCTAAAATACTTGTAACTTGATCCATATTTTGAATACTTGTTGTAGCTTTTGCAACTTTTCCATTTTTGTAATAAACTGTAAACGGTAATCCGGCAAAGCTTCTGCACTCGGGAAGATTTCTAATTATTCCGGCTTCGGGACTATCAAAAGCCATATCAAAAAATTTTACGTGTGAATATTGGTCTTGGATTTCTTCCATAACTTCGTAAACTGGAACGCACATTGGTCCCATTCTTCCGCAGCAAACCATAACGTTATCGTTTTCATTTATAATTTTTGTTAACTCATTTGCTGTTGCAATGTGATTTAATCCGGTTTGTAGTGTCATTTTGTATCCTTCTAAATTATATATTTGAAATTTTTTAAGATTTGATGCACAAATTTTATTTTAGATTCTAAAATATCTTTTCTGTGTTTTTTATGATTTGCTTGGATTTAAAAATATTTTCTTAACTCTTTGAAATGAATTACTTTGGTAAATGTTTTATCAAAAACTTTTATTTAAAATAAAAAGGCAGAGTTGCCTCTGCCGGAGAATCTATCTAATTTAGGTTAGAGTTATGCTTGCGGTTTGTTGTAAATTATTTTTCTAATCGAATCAAATTGAAGATATGGATAATCTTCTTGAATTTTTTCTATTGCATCGCCGGCGCTTATTTCTTTTTCTCTAAGATTATCAAATCTTTTTCTAATTAGATAATCTCGAACGGATTTCTGATTAATTAATCCGCGGCTTTCTAAAACAGAATAAACCTCGTCGCTAATTAATTCTGATAATGGATTTTCTATGTTTGTTGTATTCATAGTAAAACCTTTCTTAGTTTTGTTAATTATATAACATATAGACTTTCGAAAGAGCAAAATTGTTCCCTTTAAACTGTATCTTTTTGATATTTAGACAACGCCGATTTGTAAAAAGTTTAATTTTTGGGGTGTTTACGCGCTTTTTATATGATTATTTTTTTGATTTGTTTTTTCTTTTATCTAATTCAAATTCCCATTTTTTCTCTAATGTTTTTAGGAATTGAATCTTTGTGCACAATTATCGCAACGGTTTTTAGTCTAATATAATTTTCCGATATATACCAAAATCCATCAAATTTTCTTTTTTCCGTTCCCCAAGAATTTTTAGTGTAATAAAATCTTTTTCCGTTTTGATTTTCTGCTGTTCCAACAATATGCATTAAATGATCATCCGTTACATCAAAATTTTCAAATGCTGTTTGTCGCATTTCTTGGGTTATAACTTTTTCAACTTCGGGAGTTAGAGAATCTGTTTTAATTTTTTCATCCGGAATTACTGCATAACATTCTTCTCTATAAAAATTATCTCTTCCGCTGTCTCCATCCCAGCAAACAGAATAACCTTTCTTAATTGCATTTTCAATAGTTTCAATAATTTCATCTATTGGAATATTATAATATTCTGAGTGTGTCCAATTATCCGGCAAAGGCAAAATAATTTTTTCATAAAACGGCGCATCTGTGTAGGATGTAATTTCAACATAATCCTCCGGATTAAATTTTGTTAATTCGGCAAAAGTTTTTGGTGAATATTCTTTTCCATTAAACTTAAAAGTTTCCGGGGTTTTTCCTAAATAAGTATCAATTACTGATTCTACGGCTTCTTTCCATTTTGAAGTTAATTTTGCATTTTCGTTTTTTAAAATTCCGTCTAACATTCCTTGCAAAACGTTTGTCATTTCAGAATGATTATGATTTTCCAATCCAATATTTTTTCCCGAATAAATATTTTCCGGAACCATTCCATATTTTTTTACGGCATTTAGTAAATCGTGAGCTTGTCCACCCTCGCCAAAATTAGCTTTCCCGTGATATCTTACATAATTTTCTGCCATTGATAAAAGTTTATGATTTACCGTAAACATTTCCGATAAATCTGTTTCCTCAAAACCTAATCTTAATAATTCTGTTTCAACAAAAGAAGTTGTTGCAAAAACCCAGCAAGTTCCCGAGTTTCCTTGACTTTTAACCGGCGTGGTTTTTAAAATTTCTAAATTCTTAAATTGTTGTTTTTCTTGTGCAAATATTAATGTAAAGGATAGAAGAATTATAAAAATTATTTTTTTCAAGTTTGCCTCATTTAAAATTTATTTTCAACTTATGATAAAATAAAAATATTTATTTTCACATATTCAATTTTGCATTAATTTTTTGGGAACAAACCTATGAATTATAAAATATTATTCGTTTTTGTCTTTTCGCTTCTCTGGGTTTCTTGCGTAAAAGAAATTAAAAATAATGATGTTGAAGAATCTGAAAAAAGTAAAACAGACTTTGCCTTGGTTATTCACGGCGGAGCCGGTTACATTTATAAAGGAAGATATACTCCGGAGCAAGAAAAAGAATACATTTTAAAATTAGAAGAGGCGTTAAACGAAGGTTATAAAATTTTGGAAAAGAATGGTAGCTCGGTTGATGCCTTAGAAACCGCTATAAGAATTTTGGAAGATTCTCCGTTATTTAATGCCGGCAAGGGTGCAGTTTTAAATAATGAAGGAAATGTAGAATTAGATGCTTCAATTATGAGTGGTGAAAACATTGGCGCCGGCGGTGTTGCGGGAATTAAGCATATTAAAAATCCAATTACTTTAGCACGTTTTGTAATGGAACACTCGCCGCATGTTTTAATGTTTGGTGATGGAGCAGAAAAATTTGCTGATGAATTTGGTTTAGAAAAAGTTGAAAATTCTTATTTCAAAACTCAAGAAAATGTTGATGAATATAATAAAAGTAAGGAAACTGAAAAATCAAAACACGGAACTGTTGGTTGTGTAGCAATTGATAAAAAAGGAAATTTAGCTGCGGGAACATCAACCGGTGGATTAAGTGGAAAAAAATTCGGTCGCGTTGGCGATTCTCCAATTATCGGAGCCGGAACTTACGCAAACAATAAAACTTGCGCAATTTCATCAACCGGACAAGGAGAATATTTTATTAAAAATGTTGTGGCTTATGATATTTCCGCATTAATGGAATATCAAAAACTTTCACTTTCCGAATCTGCAGAATATGTAATTAATGATAAGTTAAAAAAACAAAATGCTCTTGGCGGAATTATCGGAATTGACAATAAAGGAAATATTGTAATGTCGTTTAATACAGATGGAATGTTTAGAGGTTATAGAAAAAGCGGTGAAAGTTCGGTTGTTGAGTTATATAAATAATTTTTTATCTTAATCTTGCTCTTAATCCTAATCTTACTCAGTTTTTATTTCTTTTAAAAAAAGCAAAGTAAGATTAAGAGAAAGATTATGATTAAGAAGAAGAAAAACATAAAATTATCAACACACTATATTATTAATTCCTTTAATTAATTTTAAACAATAATAAATAATAAGTCTGTTAATATGTGGATAACCCCAAATTCATTAGAAAACATTATAAAAACAAAAGAAATTTAACAACCATATTGTTAATAAATTACAGATAAGAATAGTATTTCAACAAACGTTAGAATAAGTCAAACTTACTAACAAAATACTCTCAAGTTATCAACACTTTAAAACAACATATTAACACATGAAAATTTTTAAAGGATTACGAGTTTTAGAAATTTCCTCAGTTTTAGCCGGACCATCAGTGGGAATGTTTTTTGCAGAACTTGGCGCAAATGTTATTAAAGTAGAAAATCCTAAAACAAACGGCGATGTAACGCGAAGTTGGAAACTCCCGCAAGAAAATCAGCAAAGTGATTTATCAAGTTACTTTTGCTCCGTTAATTGGGGAAAAAAATCCATTTCTCTTGGTTTAGAAAACAAAGAAGATTATAAAATATTTATTGAGCTTGTAAATATTTCTGATATAATTACGGTAAGTTTTAAATTTGGTGATGACAAAAAACTTAAGGCAGATTACAAATCGATTAAGAAAATAAATCCCAAAATAATATATGCGCAAATTACCGGATTTGGATTAAACGACGAACGAACAGCGTTTGATGCTGTAATTCAAGCATATTCCGGATTTATGTATATGAATGGCTTACGCGAAACCGAGCCGCTAAAAATGCCCGTTGCGCTAATTGATATTTTAGCTGCACATCAAATTAAAGAAGCAATTCTTTTGGCGATGATTGAAAAACAAAAAACCGGAAAAGGAAGTTTTGTTCACGTTTCACTTTTGGATGCGGGAATTTCTTCATTAGCAAACCAAGCATCAAACTTTTTAAATGTTGGAATTATTCCAGAAAGAGTTGGCTCAAACCATCCAAATATTTTTCCATATGGAACAATATTTTTAACAAAGGATAAAAAACACATTCTGCTTGCAATTGGAAACGACATGCAGTTTAAAACATTTTGCGAAAAGTTTGATAAAAATTATAAAATCAATTTAGATAAATTCTCAACAAATTTTAAGAGAGTTAAATTTAGAGAGGAATTATCAAAAATAATTTCTGAAATTATATGCCAAGTTGATTCAAAAAAAACAATAAAAATTTTAGATAAAAATAAAATTCCCGCAGCAATAATAAAAAACATGAAAGAAGTTTTTGAGCAAAAACAAGCGAAGGAATTAATTTTAAGTGATAAAAAAAATGGTAAAATTTATTTTGGAGTAAGAACCAACGCATCAAAAATCGATAACAAAAAATACTTTAAACTTTCTCCACCGCCGCACTTAGATGAAAACAGAAAAGAAATTTTAAGGTTAATAAAGTAAGATTGGTCAGAGTTTAAAAGTTGCCATCTTTGATATATAAAAAATAGGGAGTGAAAATATTCATTCCCTACAAAAAAGTTTCTACGTTTCAACGTCTTTACAATTACTCATCCTTTACAAAACTAATTTTTCCATCGCCAAAATAATTCACAAAAACCGTATCTCCGGAAGAAAATTTATTCATTAATAATTCAGTAGAAAGTGGATTTATCAAGTGACGTTGGATTGTTCTTTTAAGTGGTCGTGCTCCGTAGGTTATATCAGAACCAATAGAAAGCAGAAAATCTTTTACCTCGTCTTTTATAACCAAGCTTATATTCTTTTCCGCAAGCAATATTACCACTTTTTGAAGTTGAATATCAATAATATTTTTAAGTTCGCTTTTTAATAATGGTTTGAACAAAACAATTTCATCAATACGATTTAAAAATTCCGGTCGAATAGTTCTTCTTAAAAGTTCACTTAGTTTTAATCTCAAGTCGCTTAAAATATCCTCATAATTTTCTTCGTTAAATTCGTGAAGTTTTTCTTGAAACAAATGAGAACCCAAGTTGGAGGTCATAATAATTATTGTATTTTTAAAATCAACAGTTCTTCCTTGGTTATCTGTTAATCTTCCATCATCTAAAACTTGGAGCAAAATATTAAAAACATCGGGATGTGCTTTTTCAATTTCATCCAAAAGCACAACGGAATATGGTCTTCTTCGCACCGCTTCGGTTAATTGTCCCCCATCTTCATATCCAACGTATCCGGGAGGCGCACCAACTAATCGGGAAACGGAATGTTTTTCCATATATTCCGACATATCAATTCTTATCATTGAGTGTTCATCATTAAAAAGAAACTCTGCTAAGGCACGGGCAAGTTCTGTTTTTCCAACACCGGTTGTACCAATAAAAATAAAAGAGCCAATTGGTTTTGTTGAATCTTGTAAACCGGCACGAGATCGTCTTATCGCATTTGCCACAGCATAAACAGCCTCGTTTTGTCCAACAACTTTTTTGTGAAGTTCATCTTCCATTCTGATCAGTTTACTTCTTTCGCTTTCCAACATTCTGCTAACGGGAATTCTCGTCCACTTTGCAACAACTTCAGCAACGTCTTCGGCATCTACTTCTTCCTTTAACATTTTACTCGACTTTTGAATTTTAGAAAGTTCCTCGGATTCTATTTTTAATTTCTTTTCTAAATCAGCAATTACTCCATATCTAATTTCTGCTACTTTCCCCAAATTTCCATCGCGCTCATATTTATCAGAAAGAATCTTGTAATTTTCAACCTCACTTTTTAAAGTTTGAATAATTTTAATTTTATTCTTTTCTAAATTCCAATGTGATCGCAATAAATTTCTTTCTTCTTGAAGATTACTTAATTCTGCAGATAGTTCTTCCAATCGTTGAATAGACTCTTGATCTTTTTCTCTTTTTAAAGCTTCTCGCTCAATTTCAATTTGTTTAACTTTTCTTTCAAGCACGTCTAATTCTTCCGGCATTGAATCAATTTCTATTCTTAATTTTGATGCTGCTTCATCAATAAGATCAATTGCTTTATCCGGTAAAAATCTATCAGTAATATATCTGTTTGAAAGTTGAACCGCGGCTATAATTGCTCCGTCTGTAATTCTTACACCATGATGAACTTCATATCGTTCTTTTAATCCGCGTAAAATAGAAACAGTATCTTCCTCGGTTGGCTCGGAAACAATCACGGGTTGAAACCTTCTTTCAAGCGCAGCATCTTTTTCAATATGTTTTCTATATTCATCAAGCGTAGTTGCGCCAATTGCATGAAGCTCGCCGCGAGCCAACGCCGGCTTAAGAATATTTGCCGCATCCATTGCACCATCTGTTTTTCCCGCGCCAACCAACTGATGTATTTCATCAATAAATAAAATTATTTCTCCGTTTGAATTTTGAACTTCCTTAATTATTGCTTTTAAACGTTCTTCAAACTGCCCGCGGTATTGAGTTCCAGCAACAAGCGCCCCTAAATCCAACGCAACTATATTTTTAGTTTTAAGATTTTCGGGTACATCACCGGAAATTATTCTGTGCGCAAGACCTTCTGCAATTGCAGTTTTTCCAACCCCGGGTTCGCCGATTAAAACGGGATTGTTTTTTGTTCTTCGTGATAAAACTTGAAGAACTCTTCTAATTTCTTCATCACGACCAATAACCGGATCAAGCTTACCGGAGCGAGCCAAATCATTTAAATTTCTGCCGAATTTTTTTAGCGATTCGTAAGTATCTTCCGCATTTTGAGATGTTACTCTTTGAGTTCCCCTAATATCTTTTAACGCCGATAGAATTACATTTTTTGTGATATTATTTTTCTTTAACAAATCACCGACTTTTCCCGAATCTTCCGCAAGAGCCAAAAGCAAGTGTTCGGTTGAAACAAATTCATCTTTTAAATTATTTGCCTCGGTTACAGCACGATCAAAAAGCCGAGCAGTATTTTGTGATAATTGCTGATTTCCAATTCCCGCTCCGGTTACTTTGGGCAAAGTTTCCAAAAACTCACCAATTTTAATTTTCATTTGAGAAACATTCGAACCGGTTTTTTGAATCATAGATTCCGCAACGCCGCCGTTTTCTTGCAGCATCGAAGCCAAAATATGTTCCGGCTCAACAATTTGGTTATTATAATTTTGTGCAATTTCAACGGCATTTTGCACAACCTCTTGAGCCTTAATAGTTAGTTTATTTAAATTAAAAGACATTTTTTCCTCACAATTTCATTTTTTCATCTAACAAAAATATTAAATAAAAAGTTTCAGCAAACTTAATTTAAGCTTAAACGAAAGGTTTTTTCAGACAACAACATCTGTAACTCACTTAAATATAATAAGTTAGAAGGCGTATGCAATTGTTATTCTAAATTATTAATGTTAAATTTACTGCCTTGTTTAAATAAATTTTGTAAAATATTAAACAGCATGAAAATATGTTAATTTCTAATGAAGAGACAATAGCCGCAATTGCAACACCGATTGGAATAGGAGCGATTTCGGTTATTCGTGTAAGCGGCCCGGAAAGCATCGTTTCGGTTTCAAAAATTTTTAAGGGAAAAACAGATTTAAATAGTGCAAAATCACACACAATTCATTACGGAAATGTTGTTGATAATAACTACGAAGAAATAGATGATGTTTTGGTTTCGGTGTTTATAAATCCGCACTCCTACACCGGAGAAAATTCTGTTGAAATTAGCACGCACGGAAGTCCGCTAGTAACAAACAAAATTTTGGAAAGACTGATTAAAGAAAACGTAAGACTTGCAGAACCCGGTGAATTTACAAAGCGAGCTTTTTTGAATGGAAGAATAGATTTATCCCAAGCGGAAGCTGTAATTGATATTATAAATTCGAGAACAAACGCATCTTTAAAAGGCGCGCGCAATCAATTTGATGGATTACTTTCGCAGAAAATAGATAGTTTACGACAAAGTTTGGTTAACACATCTTCGTTAATTGAACTTGAGTTAGATTTTGCGGAAGAAGATATTGAGTTTGTTTCGTTTGATAATGTTAAGAAAGAAATAAAAAACATTGTTTATGAAATTGAAAAACTTATTGATAGTTATAAATTCGGAAAGATTTTGGTTGATGGAATAAACGTTGTTTTTGTTGGAAAGCCAAATGTTGGAAAGTCCTCTTTGTTAAATTATCTTGTTAAAGAATCGCGAGCAATTGTAAGTCACATTCCGGGAACAACGAGAGACGTAATTCGCGAAGAGGTTTCGATTGACGGAATTTTATTTAGGCTTTTCGATACGGCCGGTATAAGAATTTCTGAAGATGAAATCGAGAAGGAAGGAGTTTCGCGTAGCAGAAATGCTGTTTCGAACGCGGACATAGTTGTATTAATTTCCGATGTTAATTCTCAGTTTCCAAAGGATTTGTATAACGAGCTTTTATTAATTACCACAGAAGAAAAAATAATTTTTGTGTTAAACAAAATTGATCTAAATGAAAAAGTTGAAGACAACGAACAAATAGGAATTTCTGCAAAGACGGGCGAAGGAATAGAAAAATTTTTGTCAACACTAAAAGAAAAAAGTTTTGGATCCGAAACCTTTAGCGAGAAAAGCGCAATTGTTTCAAATCTCCGACACAAAACTGCTTTAGAAAAAACAAAAGAGCATTTGCTTAAATCTATTGATTCCATAGATGAAAAATTAAGCGGAGAGTTTATTTCGGTTGACTTAAGAAACGCAGAAAGCGCACTTGGTGAAATAATTGGAAAAGTCACATCAGAAGACATTTTGAATAACATATTTTCAAAATTTTGTATTGGAAAATAATTTTTTGAAAAAACGTTCCACGTGAAACCAAAACAATAAATTTTAGAAAATTGTTTCACGTGAAACGCTTGAAAAGATTAAAATGGTATACAACTCTAAAGTCTGGTGTCAAAAATCAGAATTATTATGAAAGAAATATATGAAAGAATTTGATATAATTGTTGTTGGTGGTGGACACGCCGGAATTGAAGCTGCAATCGCTCCAGCCAAAACGGGAAGTTCTGTTGCTTTAATAACAATGGAAAAAAATGCGTTAGGAAGAATGTCGTGTAATCCTGCAATCGGCGGAAGCGCAAAAGGACATCTCGTTCATGAAATAGATGCTCTTGGGGGTGTTATGGGAATTATTGCCGATAGATCCGGAATTCAATTCAGAACTTTGAATAAATCAAAAGGTCCTGCAATTTGGGCGGGACGTTGTCAATCCGATAGAAAATTATATTCCGAAGAAGCGGTAAAGATTGTTGATTCAGTGGGGAATTTGGAAATTATTGAGGATTCCGTTGTTGAAGTTTTGGTTGAAAATAAAAAAGTTGTTGGTGTTAAAACTTTAATAGGAATAGAAATAAAATGTAAAGCGGTTGTTGTTTCCGCTGGGACCTTTTTAAATGGTAAAATGCATACCGGTTTTAACTCAACAATTGGCGGAAGATTTGGTGAAAACGCGTCAACGGGATTAACAGAAAATTTAAATTCTTTAGGATTTAAATCAGATCGTTTAAAAACCGGAACACCGCCAAGAATTTTAGCAAGTTCGATTAATTTTGGAATTCTCGAAGAACAACCGGGAGACGAAAATCCCGAACCATTTTCTATGAGAACAGATAGAAAAACCTTTCCCACACTTCCTCAAGTTAGTTGTCATATTACATACACAGATGAAAAAGTTCATAAAATTTTAGAAAAAGGATTTGATAGATCTCCGCTTTTTACCGGACTTATAAGCGGGGTTGGTCCTCGATATTGTCCATCAATTGAAGATAAAATTGTACGCTTTGCAGACAAACCTCGACATCAACTATTTATTGAGCCGGAAGGATTAAACGATCCGCTTGTTTACTTAAATGGTTTTTCATCATCACTTCCGGAAGAAATTCAGTTAGAGGCGTTACATTCAATTGTGGGATTAGAAAACGCCGAAATGGTTAGACCAGCATATGCAGTTGAATATGATTATTTTCCACCGTATCAAATTGATTTAACTCTTGAGACAAAATTAATTGAAGGTTTATATTTTGCCGGACAAGTAAACGGAACATCCGGATATGAGGAAGCTGCGGCACAAGGATTATTAGCAGGAATCAACGCAGCTTTAAAAATTCAGAAAAGGGAAGAATTAATTCTAAAAAGAAGTGAATCATATATTGGTGTTTTAATTGATGATTTAGTTGGAAAATCAACAAATGAGCCGTACCGAATGTTTACTTCCAGAGCCGAACACAGATTGCTGTTACGTCAAGACAATTCGGATAGAAGACTTTTAAGATATGGGCATAAAATTGGTTTGGTTGAAGATGCATTTCTTAAGGAATTAGAGAGAAAAGAAATCTTAATTTCTAAAACAATTGAAACGGCATCCGAAATTAAATTTACACCAAGTTCGGTAAATGAACTTTTGAAAAATAAAAATTCAACATTATTGGAAAACGGAGAAACATTAAACAAACTTGTTAAGCGGCCAGAATTGAATTTAAAAGATTTGCTTCTTTTTGCCGATTCTGAAAAACATCCAATTATCAAATCAATTTTGGGAAACGATGAGATTTTAAATCAAATTGAAACTGAGTTAAAATATGAAGGATATATTCAGAGACAACATGACTTAATATCAAAAATGGAAAAGTTGGAGAATTTGAAAATTCCCATAGAATTTGATTACTTAAAACTTAAAACAATTTCAACCGAAGGAAAAGAAAAATTACACAAAATAAAACCAAGGTCTTTGGGGCAGGCATCAAGAATTTCGGGTGTCTCGCCTTCTGATATTTCTGTTTTATTAGTATATTTAAAAAGTTAAAATTTAGGTGTTGCTTGAAAACAAGAAAGGATTACACAAAAGAATTAAAAACTCTTTTTTGGGAAAACCAGCTTAGTATAAGCGATTATCAAATTGAAAGACTTGCTCACTTTGCAGAGCAGGTGGTAAAGAAAAACCAAGAATTAAATTTGGTTTCTAGAAAAGATGAAGAAAATATAATCGAAAACCATATTTTTATTTCGTGGTTTGTAACAGAATATCTTCCGGAAAACGTAAGTAATTTTTTAGATATTGGAACCGGCGGCGGATTTCCGGGAATTCCACTTGCGATTGCAAAGCCAATGTTAAAGGGAGTTTTAGCTGATTCGACGGGAAAAAAAATAGACGCAGTAAAAGAATTTATCAACAAATTAAAACTCAGTAACGTTATTGCGGAAAATGCGCGTGTTGAAGACGAGGAATTTAAAAAGCAGTATAATAATAAATTCGATTTAATAATTAGCAGGGGAACGGTTCCACTAATTATTTTATTCAGATACTCTATTCCATTAATAAAAGAAAAAGCATACATTTTTGCGATTAAAGGCGGAGATATCGAAGAAGAATTTAACACGGCAATTCTTAAGTATAAACCTCATGTTAAAAAATCAACGGTTTTTGAACTTGCATATAAACCATCAAATTTGCGAAACGTAAAAGGAAAAAAGCTTGTTTTACTGGAAATTACAAAATGAGTTTAGACAATTCCAAACTTTTCCAAGAAATAAGTAATTTAGCAACCGAACAACGCAATCCAAAATCAACAAACATTGATTTTTTATCAACCCAAGAAATTTTAAAAATTATAAACGAAGAAGATAAATTAGTTCCGCAAGCTGTGGAAAAGGAACTTCCGTATATTGAAAAAGCAGTTGAAAAAATAGTCGAAGCATTAAAAAACGAGGGCAGACTTTTGTATTTTGGCGCAGGTACAAGCGGAAGATTGGGAGTTGTTGATGCTTCAGAATGTCCGCCAACTTTTGGAACCGATCCGGAATTAATTAAAGGATTTATTGCTGGTGGAAAGGAAGCAATGTTTGTGGCGCAAGAAGGCGCGGAAGATTTAGAAGAAAACGGAGCAAAAGATATTTTATTTGCACAAGTTACAAAAAAAGACATCGTATGCGGAATTGCGGCAAGCAGGCGAACGCCGTATGTAATTGGCGCTGTTAAAAAAGCAAAAGAATTGGGAGCAACTACGCTTTATATTACTTGTACACCAAGAGAAACTTTTAATATTGAAGAAGTTGACATTGCAATTTGTCCGTATGTTGGTCCCGAAGTTGTTATGGGATCTACAAGAATGAAAAGTGGAACAGCTCAAAAATTAGTTTTAAATATGCTTACAACAACATCAATGATTAGACTTGGAAAAACATACGAAAATATGATGATTGATTTGCAAATGACCAATAAGAAGTTGATTGAGCGGGCAAAACGAATTGTTATGACAATTACCGGCTTGAATTATGAAGAATCAACAAAACATTTAGAAGCCTCAAATTATCATGTTAAATCTGCGTTGGTTATGATTTTAGCAAATGTAAGTTTTGAAGAAGCAAAATCAAGATTAGAAAAAACGGATGGCTTCGTAAGAAAAGCAGTAAATCTAAATAAATAAAAACTTAAAATTTACAGCTTATAAAATATACAAGTCATTTAAGTAAAACCATACTTTTTGTGATAGAAAAATCCTCAGAAAATAATTTATAAAAATAAATTCCGCTGGACAAACTACTTGCATCAAAAACAGTTTCATAGTTTCCGGGAAGCAATTTTTGATTTACCAATGTTGAAATTTCTTTTCCCAAGGCATCATAAATCTTTATTTGTAGTGAACGAAAATTTTCGTTCACTACGGAATTAAGAGGTATTTCATATTTAATTTTAGTAACCGGATTAAACGGATTTGGATAATTTTGGTAAAGTATAAATTTTTCCGGATTTGTCGGATTTTCATTTAACCCAATGTTTACCGGCTCTTCGTCGTCCCAATTCATTTTTAGTTTAATAAATTTTGATAAACTATCTGCCATTTCTTGGTGGTGCCGAACGCGCGGATGCTTCTGCCAATTTTCATCAAAAGGAAAAAAGAACGTTTCCAAATTTAAATCATTTTCAGAGCGAAGATTTTCTACCGCTTGCTGAATATATCCGGGCCAAGGAGAACCGATTTTTGTTGCATCCATACTTCCTAAAGCGCAAATAATTAAAGATGTTGGATGCGCCGTTCTAATTTGTTTAACAAAATTTTCATAGGCTTCAACAATTTGAGAAGAATCCGGAATGGGGTTTAAATTCTTAATTAACCAACTATCATTTTGAAATAAATTAATAACCACAACATCGGGAATATATTTTTCAAAATCCCAATGAATGTTTGGGTCATCCGGATTTAATCGGTAATAATAATCCGGCATAATCAAATCAAACCAGCTGATCATTATTCCAATTCCACTTTTTGCAGTACACATATAATCTGCATTTAATATTCTAGAAGTAATTGCGCCGTATGCTGTAAAATTATTTTCATCTTTCATTTTATCATCGTCGGCATTGTCGGCAGCTTCGTTTCCCATTCCGCACGTTATTGAGTTTCCATAAAATGCAATTTTTCGTTTTGGTTTTTCGGCTGGCGGAAAAATATTTTTATTATCTAAAATTTGAATTCCCAAAAATTTTGTTGGACCGGTTGATGCTTCTGTTCTTCGGAAAATTAATAAACTGTGAACCGTATCTTTTAAAGTTGCGTAAACCAAATAACTTTTTTGTCCGGGGTCACAATCAATAATTATGGGAATATCATAATTTTCATCAACGAAAACATTATAAAAAGATTCACCGGTTTGATCATCCAAAATCACCATTAAATATTTTCCTTCAAACTTTGTACGGATATAAGTTCCGGGCCAATACATAATTGGTTTTGTGGAATCGGAAAAATCCATTCTTCCGGTAAATTGAAAATTTGGATTATCTGCAGAAATTGTATTTAATGCAAACGAATCACATCGTAAGAAAACAACCAGTGTAAACAAGGATAAAACAATTGCAAGTTTTTTATGAATCATAATTCACCATTAAAATTTTTATGTTTTCAAATTAAACATTTAGAAGAAACACAAACTAAAAAATTACATAATCTTAAGTATGATTTTTTTATAAACATTTTTATTTTTAATACATCTAAAGGTTAAAAATAATTAACCATTTTTCTAACTTATTTTGAATACATCATGAATAAAAAAACATCAACAATTATAATTTTATTAATTTTTTCAATAACATTTTTTGCACAAGAAAGTGAAAAAAGCAAAGACACAAACAAAGTAAATTTTGACGGATTAAAATGGAGAAGTATAGGTCCTGCGTTTACGTCGGGAAGAATTGCGGATATTAAAGTTAATCCTAAAAATAAAAACGAATATTATGTTGCAGTAGCAAGCGGAAACATTTGGAAAACATCAAATTGGGGAACAACGTTTGAACCAATTTTTGATAAATACGGAGCATATTCAATTGGATGTTTGGCAATCAATCCTGAAAACCCAAATGTAGTTTGGGCGGGAACGGGAGAGAACAATCACCAGCGTGCGCTTGGTTATGGCGATGGAGTTTATAAAACCATTGATGGCGGTAAATCTTGGAAAAATATGGGATTGAAAGATTCTCGCCAAATAGGACAAATTGCAATTGATCCAAGAAATACAAATATTGTTTTTGTTGCGGCGGAAGGCTCTGTTTGGGGACCGGGCGGAGACAGAGGTTTATACAAAACTTCTGATGGCGGAAAAACTTGGAAAAAAGTTTTGGATATCAGCAAACACACCGGAGTAAATAATGTAATAATGGATTTGAAGAATCCCGATATAATGTATGCAACATCGGAACAGAGAAGGAGACACGCATTTACAAAAATTGGGGGCGGACCAGAATCGGCAGTTTATAAATCTGTTGATGCCGGTGAAACTTGGGAAAAAATTATGGAAGGTTTACCCAAGGTAGATATAGGCGGAATGGGAATTGATATTTCTCCAGCAAATCCGGAATACATTTACTTAAGTGTTGAAGCCGCAGATGATAAAGGCGGATTTTTTAGATCAACAAATCGCGGAGCAACTTGGGAAAAAATGAGTGATCAATTTTCTTCGGGACAATATTTTAATGAAATTTATTGCGATCCGATAAATCCCGAAAAAGTTTATTTAATGGATGTTTATTCAAAAGTTACGGTTGACGGAGGAAAAACATGGACGAACATTGGAATTGAAAACAGACACGTTGATGATCATGCGATGTGGATTGATCCAAATGATAATTCACATTTTATGATTGGCGGAGACGGCGGAATTTACGAATCTTTTGATAATGGAAAAACTTTTGACTTCAAAGAAAATTTACCAATCACACAATTTTACAGAGTGAACGTTGATAATGATTATCCGTTTTACAATGTTTTTGGCGGAACTCAAGATAATAACAGTATGGGCGGACCATCAAGAACAATTAGCAGCGATGGAATTATTAATGACGATTGGTTTATTACAAACGGCGGCGATGGATTTTGGACTGCTGTTGATCCAAATGATCCAAACACAGTATATGCCGAAGCACAATATGGAAACATGGTTCGTTATAATAAAATTACAAAAGAAGCTGTTGATATTAGACCGGAACCCGGAAAGGATGAATTAACTTATAAGTGGAATTGGGATACGCCGCTATTTATAAGTCCGCACAAATCAACAAGAATTTACTGTGCAGCAAATAAAGTTTTTAAAAGTGAAGACAGAGGAAATAGCTGGGAAACAATTAGTGATGATTTAACAACCCAAACCGATAGAAATTCTTGGCAAGTTATGGATAAATTTTGGAGCGTGGATGGCGTTGCAAAAGATAAATCAACATCGCTTTGGGGAACAATAATTTCTCTCAGCGAATCACCAATAAAAGAAAATTTGCTTTACGCCGGAACGGATGACGGATTAATTCAAATTACGGAAGATGCAAAAACTTGGCGAAAATCTTCTCAAGTTTCAGGAGTTCCGGAATTTACTTATGTGAGCGATATTCTTCCATCAAAATTTGATGAGAATATTGTCTTTGCATCATTTAATAATACTAAACGAGATGATTTTAAACCATACATTTTTAAAAGTTTGGATAAAGGAAAAACTTGGAAATCAATAATCAGCAATCTTCCCCAAAATGGAGCCGTTCAAACAATTGAGCAAGATTTTGTAAATCCAGAGTTGTTATTTGTCGGAACCGAATTTGGATTCTTTTTCACAAACGACGGTGGAAAAAGTTGGAATCAATTAAAAGGAGATTTGCCAACAATTTCTGTAAAAGATGTTGCAATTCAAAAAAGAGAAAATGATTTGGTTATCGCAACATTCGGAAGAGGATTTTATATTCTTGATAATTATTCCGTTTTAAGAAATGTTGATGAAAACACACTTAAAAATGAAGCAAAATTATTTCCGGTAAAAGATGCTTTGTGGTTTATAGAAGGAAGCGGAAGATACGGACAAGGAACCACATATTTCAAAGCTAAAAATCCGGAGATTGGTGCAACTTTTACTTATTACTTAAAAGAAGTTCCAAAAACTTTAAAAGAAATTCGTAAGGAAAAAGAGAAAGAATTATTTAAAGACGGAAAGAAAATCCCTCAGCCGACAAATGACGAACTGCTGATTGAGAAAAATGAAATTTCACCGTATTTAATTTTTACAATTTCTGATGAAAACAAAAACGTAATTAGAAAAATTTCTAAATCTGCAAAAAAAGGAATTAACAGAGAAGTTTGGAATTTGAGATATGAAAGTCCAAATCCCTTAACCGAAAAAGATAAATTTGATCCAAATGCAAAACCAAGAAGCAGTACTTTGGTTCTGCCAGGAAAATATAAAGCTACGCTTTCGATTATATCAAGAGAAGGAGAGAAAATTCTTTCCGAGCCGATGGAATTTAACATTGTTCCAATTGATAAAAATCAAGCTTCTGCGGAAAAAAAAGAACTGGTTTCGTTTCAGAAAAAAGTAAACGAACTTTCTAGAACAATTACGGGAACAGAAAACTTTTTGAAAGAAATGATTTCAAAAGTTGATAAAATGAAACAAGTAATTTTATTAACTCCTGGAACATCATACGAATTACTTAATGAAGTCGATAAAATAAAAAATGAGTTAAATGATATTTCTCTAAAATTTAGTCGTCAAACTAATTTCCCAAGCACTGAAGAAAATCCGCCGTCTCCGGTTACAATAAATGAAAGACTCGATGTTTTAAGATATACGCATTATAGATCAACGGAGCCAATTACAAAAAAAGAAAAAGTTGCTTACGATGTTTTGGCAGAAGAATTTCCGCAAGTTTATGAAAAAATAAAAAATATTTCCAAGGTTGATATTTTTAATTTGGAAATGAAATTGGAAAATCTAGATACTCCAGCAATTCCGGGAAAACTACCAGAGTTGAAATTAAAGTAAAATAACTTATAAGATCCGATCTTTTCAAAAGATCGGATCTCTAGAACAGAGATTAAACGCCAAACTGCCTCAAGTGATGATCCAAGTGAATATAGATTAATCTTCCCCATTGTTTTTTGTTCATCTTTCCAAAAGTTGAATGAGTTAATAATAAATTCTCAGGATAACATTGGTTAAAATTTTGAATTGTATTAATCAAAAACTCCTTATCTTTTTCAAAATCGGTTGGCTTTGTTCCATTAAAATTTTGATCAAGCTCTTTATATGTTTGAACCCTTCCTTTTGGTGCAGGCAATCCTAAAAGAATTAAGTGTTTTAAAATTCTCCTTTGTAAAAAATTTCCAGTAGAAGAAATTTTTATTTTTCCACAAGCCATTTTTATCTGATCCGAGCAATGACATAACATTTGATTAACCGTCATCTTGCCCCAAAGTCTTTGGGTGTCATTGGATAAAGAATTAATTCTATTAATAATAAAATTTATATTGTCTAAATCTAATATATTTTTCATAATCGGTCAGACCTTGTTCTGTTTGAGAAAATTTTTCAAAAATAAGAAAGATTAGATGTTTTAAAAAGTGCATCTTTTATAAACCATCACTTTCCTTTTCGCCTTTTCGTTTTTTAACGGCTTCGCGCAGAACGTATTCAATTTGTGCATTAAGACTTCTAATTTCATCTTTTGCCCAAATATTTAAATCGTTCCAAAGTTTTGGATCAATTCTTAATATTACTGCTTTTTTTTGTGCCATTATAAAATTCGATCAACTTTTTTGTGAATAGCCACTTTTCTGTGTTATCAGTGTTCTATTATTTTAGTACAAAGATCCGGTATTAATTACGGGCTGAGTTGCTCTATCAGAACACAAAACAACCATTAAATTGCTCACCATATTAGCTTTTCTTTCTTCATCCAACTCAATTACATTTTGTTTTTTCAATCTTTCCAAAGCCATTTCAACCATACTTACTGCGCCCTCAACAATTTTTTGTCGTGCAGCAATAATTGCCTCTGCTTGTTGTCTTTGCAGCATTGCTTGTGCAATTTCCGGAGAATATGCCAAATGATTAATTCTTGCTTCCAAAACAGTAACGCCGGCGGCACTTACTCTTTCATGAATTTCTTTTTGCAGATGTTCTGATACAATATCGATTGAAGAACGCAAACTAAGTTCATTACCTTCAGAATTATCATACGGATATGATGTTGCCAAATGCCTAATTGCAGATTCGGATTGAACGTGAACATAATTTAAATAATCATCGACTTCAAAAACAGCTTCTGCCGTATCGTCAACTTTCCAAACTACAACAGCAGAAATTTCAATGGGATTGCCTTTTTGATCATTCACTTTTAATTTTTCGCTGTCAAAATTCCTCACGCGCAGTGAAATTTTCTTTTTTGTGTAAAATGGATTTGCCCAGCGGAAACCAACAGTTTTTTCGGTTCCGACATATTTCCCAAAGAGTATTAAAACAATAGCTTCATTTGGTTCAACAGTAAAAAATCCAAAGTAAAGTAAAAAGGAAAGTAGAAAAAGAAAAATTCCTAAAGCCAAAACAAATCCGCCACCATCGGTGTGCCAACGCGATAACATAACAATTCCATAAATAAAAAGTGCAATTGAAATAAGCGAAAGTATAATATTTGAAAATAAAACTGTCCAGCCGCTCATTTCAGATTTTGTAATTTCCTTGCTCATTTTTCCTCCAAAGAAAAATAATTGTGATATTAAAGTGATATCATATTGCTATATAATAAAAAAAGTACTTTTTGTCAAGACTGTAAATATTTTAAATAAAAAAACTATACAAAGCATATGGATATAGTTTTTATTAATTGAATTCACTAAATTAAATGTGGACAAACAAATCGTTTTAAAATTTTAACGATATGAAATCTTTAATTATATTTATTTTAGTTTTCACTTACTTTTCTTTTAAAACGCATTCGCAAGAAAAAGGGACACCGAACCCAAATTTTAAAATAAAATTTGTCACAACTGTCTCAAGCAAATCTGATTTATTCAAAACCGACATAATGGACGTCGTGTCCGATTTCGTTTTTGGACAAAGTGAACAAAATTTAATTAAACCGGTAAATACCACAGTAATTGATTCAAACAATTATTGGATTTTAGATCAACAATTGAAAACGATAATAACCGTAGATATAAAAAATAAAATTTTTGAAAAAATAATTTTTACTGAGGAACTGAACTCTTTAGTTGGGCTGTGTAGAATAAACAATTCAAGTTTGTTATTTTCCGATTCAAAAAAAAATGCAATCTATTTTTATGAAATAGAAGCAGAAAAAATGAAAATATTTAACAATTCTCCCAGAATAAACAGACCGACCGGTATTGCATATTCCGAAATTAAAAAGGAAGTTTGGTGTGTTCAAACAGGAGATCACACAATTTTGATTTTAGATGAAAATGGAAATATTAAGAAAAGTTTAGGGTTACGAGGAACAGGAGACGGGGAGTTTAATTTTCCTACCCATATTTGGATAGACTCAAATGGATATGTTTACATTGTAGATTCAATGAATTATCGAGTTCAGGTTTTTGATTTGGACGGAAATTTTATAAAAATGTTTGGAGAACAAGGCGATGCAACCGGTTATCTTGCAAGCCCTAAAGGCATTGCTGTTGATTCATTTGGAAATATTTATATTGTTGATGCACTGTTTCATTCGGTACAAATTTTTGATATTAATGGAAACTATTTAAATTCATTTGGAAGCCAAGGAAAAAGTGAAAACAAATTTTGGCTGCCACAAGGAATTTTTATTGATGAAAATAATAAAATTTATGTTTCAGATAGTTATAACTCAAGAATCCAAATCTTTCAATTAGTGTTTGAATAGAAATGTATAAGAAAATACTTTTATTAATTTTTATTTTCTCATTCCTCAATTTGAATTTTGCTCAATCAATTTCAAGTACGGCACATAATCTTTCTGTTTCGGGAACAGGAACTATTAAAGCATCAACAGAAAGTGAAATATGTGTTTTTTGCCATACGCCACATAAAAGCACTCCAAGAAAACCGCTGTGGAATAAATATGATACCGGATTTAATTATACATTATATAACAGTTCAACAATTCACGCAAGTCCGGGTCAACCCGATGGATCATCAATCTTGTGTTTATCTTGTCACGATGGAACAATTGCTCTTGGACTTCTCTGGAGCAGACAAAGTGTTATTAATTTTACAGGCAATGTGATTACTTTAACAAACGAAAGTACGAATTTAGAAACAGATTTATCTGATGATCATATAATTTCTTTAATTTACAGCTCACATCTTTCTGATTTGAATGATGAGTTAAAAAATCCAAATTCCTTAGTTAATAATGTAAGGTTAGAAAACTCAAAACTACAATGCACTTCTTGTCACGATCCGCATTTAAATTTAACAGAAAAGTTTTTAGTCGAAACGAGAGAGTACTCTCAATTATGTATAAATTGTCATGATAAAAACGGATGGAACTCATCAACACACAGCTCGGCAATCAAAAGTTGGAACGGGATAGGTACCGACCCATGGCCAAACAGTGCCCTCAACACCGTTGCACAAAATGGTTGTGAAAACTGCCACACTCCACATAATGCAGAAGGAAAAGAAAGACTGATGAAGTTTCAAAATGAAGAAATAAATTGTCTTTCTTGTCACAATGGTAATGTTGCCGATAGCGACATATTATCCCAAATGAATAAACCATATAAACATGATGTTTTTAATTACACACAAATTCATGATCCAATAGAACCAAGTGAAATAATTCAAGCGCACGTTGAATGCGCGGACTGTCACAATCCACATAAATTAAATAGCAGTACAGCAAATGCACCATTTGCAAACGGATTTATTTCAGGTGTGAAAGGAATAGATACCGAAGGGATTTCAAAATTACAAATTGATTATGAGTATGAGTTATGTTATAGATGTCACGCAGACAGTCCAAACAAACCGGGTAGTATTACAATTAGACAAATTGAGCAGAACAACACAAGATTGGAATTTGATATAAATAATCCATCATTTCATCCAATAGAAGGAACGGGTAAGAATAGCAGCGTTCCAAGTTTAGTATCTCCTTTAACGGAAACAAGTTTAATTTATTGCACAAATTGTCATTCAAGCGATGACAGCAATTCTCCGAAAGGACCGCACGGCTCTTCAAATCCGCAAATTTTAAAATATAATTATTCAAAAATTTATGGTACGGCAGAGTCATACTTAAGTTACGAGCTATGCTATCAATGCCACAACAGAGATGAAATTATAAATGGTGTCGGCAGATTTCAAAACAGAGTTCATAGAAGGCATATTGTTATTGCAAATATTCCATGTAATTTTTGTCATGATCCGCATGGAATTGATGCATCACAAGGGAATTTAGTTAATAATTCTAACTTGATAAATTTTGATTTGTCTGAAGCTGAGCCGCATAATGGAATACTTGAATTTGTAGATAATGGTAATTTTACAGGAAGTTGTTATTTAACTTGTCACGGAAGAGTTCATGCACCAAAAACTTACTGAGCTGTTAGAAACAATAAAAAAACGTCCGTTTTCCATCGTAATCATTTCCATTGCGTTCGGAATAGTTGGTGCGTTTATAGATGCCGTAATTGATTATTTGTTTTTCTATGAAGAAGAACTACTGGAAGTTTTTATTCCCAACATTTCCTCGCATGAATTTTATATGAGAGTTATGTTGATTTTCACGCTTACTTCATTCAGTTTTTTAATTGTCTTTTTATTAAAGAGAATTAATAAGTATGAAAATCAACTTAAAACCATAAATGAACACTTAGAAGAAATGGTTATTCAACGCACAAAGGAATTTGGCGATTTATTTTCACAATCACCCTTTGCCAAAGCATTGTTGAACAAGAATTTTGAAATTAGTGAAACCAATCTTTCGTGGAACAAATACTTCAATTTTGATAAATCAATAATGACCGGATCAAATTTATTTGATAACAAGTACTTTGCAAATTTAGGTTTAGAAAACAATTTTCTTTCGGTAAGAAACGAAATTAAACCTTTTGAAAGCGAATCAATTTATATTGAAGAATTAGATAAAATTTTAACGTTAAATATATATCCAATTACAAATAACCAAAACGATGTTGAAAAAATAGTTTGCAATCTTGAAGATATTACAGATAGAATAAAAAGATATGAATCAGACAAAGAACTTGAAATCAATAAAATTTCAATGAAAACAATTTTTGATATTCTTGAAACCGAAAGAGCAAGATTAGCAAATGAACTTCATGATGAAATTGGGCAAAAACTTATGATTTCAAAACTACATCTTGAATTATTAAAAAAAGAATGCAATATAATTCCAGAAAAATTTGATGAAATAATTAAATATCTGCAAAATACAAATGCCGATATAAAAAATATTGTTTATGCACTTTATCCGCCAGAATTAAAAAAGTATGGATTAGTTGAAGCAATTAGATCGAGAATTAATAATTGCAGCAAAATAGGAAATTATAATTTAGATTTTAGAATCAACGGAAATTACACACAGCTTAAGAAAGAAATAGAATTGGGAATTTATAGGATTTTCCAAGAAGCGTTTAGTAATATTACAAAACACGCAAAAGCCAATTCTGTTAAAAGCAGTATTACTTTTTTCGAAAAACAAATTCTGTGCGTTATTCAAGATGATGGAATAGGATTTAATTTAGAACAAACTTTTGGCGAATCAAAAAAATATGGTTTAATTTCAATGAGCGAAAGAGCAAAAATATTAGGAGGGAATTTGGAAATTGAAACATCACTTCATAACGGAACAAAAATATTTATTGAATTACCAAGGATTGAAAAAAGCAATGAACAAAATTAAAATATTTCTTGTTGATGATCATGTTATAGTGAGGGACAGTTTAAAGCTGGCATTAAATTCAGAAGAAAATATGTTTGTTATTGGAGAAGCTGGAAATAGTGTTGATGCAATTGAGCAAATTTTATATAAAAATCCCGATGTTGTTTTAATGGACATAAATTTACCGGGAAAGGACGGTTTAAGTACTGCCAAGGAAATTAAAAAGATAAAAAATTCAATAAAAATTCTAATACTTACAATGCTTGATAACGAATTATATGTTTTTGATGCTTTTAAAAGTAACATTAACGGATTTGTTTATAAAGATTCAAGCATTAGGGAATTATTAAAAGCCATTGAAATAGTATATTCTGGTGAAAGATACTTTAATGAGCAAATTAAAAACAAAATATTAAATCATATTGCAGCCAAAGGAAAACTTGATGAGGAAAACAGCATCAAAGAATTAATTCTAACCAAAAGACAGATTGAAATAATCAAATTAGCTGCTACCGGCTTAACAAGTAAAGAAATAGCAGCAAAATTATATTTAAGCGAACTTACTGTAATTAAACATAGAAAAAACATAATTCATAAATTAGAATTAAAAAATTTTACCGAAGTAGTAAGTTATGCATATACACATCAAATAATTTAACCGACATACTCCTTTTGGGGTATTTAAAATTATACCCTTTGGGTTATTCCGCCAGCACAGTTAATTCATTAATATTACACTAATAATTAAATACTAAGTTTTATTGTTGTTATAGAAAAACTTAATCTCTTATTATCCAAATTTATTTAAATAATTTTTCAGCGGGGGAAAAATGAAAACCCGAAACACAGTTTTATTTATCGTATTTTTTATAGTATGTAACTTAAATTATGGACAAATTACCGGATCTGTTCATGATTTTTCAGATGAAGGATGGAGCAATGGTCAAATATGTTTGCCTTGCCACGCTCCTCACAATAACAAAGCGGGCATGACTCCACTGTGGAATCATGAGTTATCTGCCACCCCATATACGATTTATACAAACACAAATTCAATGGATGCCACAGTAGGTCAACCAGACGGTTCATCAAAATTATGCTTAAGCTGCCACGATGGAACCATTGCCGTTGATAATTATGGAGGACACACCAGCACAGAAACGCCTTTGGGCGGGAGTGATAATTTAGGTAATAATCTTAGTAACGATCATCCAATTTCCTTTGTTTATGATGCGAATCTTGCTACTAATGATGGCGATTTATTTAGTCCAACTTCCACAAGTTCCGGTTTGGGCGGAACTATTCATGCAGATATGCTTGAAAATAGTAAAATGCAATGCAGCAGTTGTCATGATGTACACAATGGTTCGGGAATATCAAAATTATTGTTAAAAGGAAATGACGGAAGCGCTCTTTGTTTAACGTGCCACGATAAATAATATTTAAATTTAGGATAAATTAAAAGAAGGCGATTTTTAGGTCGCCTTCTTTTTTTTGTTAAAAAAAGGGTATCTCAATTTATAATACGATTAGTTATGAAAACAATTCCGTTAATCAGCCGTTTATGTATTCTGTTATTGATAAGTTTAAGCTGTTCAACAACAAAGGAAATTACACAACAAAAAACTTTGGTTTTGTATCCACCACCACCGGAAAAGACAAGAATTCAATATTTAACTTCTATTAGTACCTCAAATGATATTGAAACCGGGCAATCTGAATTCTTAGAATCAATTATTGGAAAAAAAGAAGAACGAACCATTATTAAACCATATGGCATATCAATTCGAAAAGGAATTATTTATATCTGTGATACTATGCTTGGCGGACTTGTAATTGTTGATTTAAAGAATTCAACATTTGAATACTTTATTCCCAAAGGATTTGGAGAACTTAAAAAACCAATTAACTGTTTTGTGGATGGAGAGGGATCTATTTATGTAGCCGATTCGGAAAGACAGCAAATAGTTGTGTTTGATGAAAACAGAAATTATTTGAATTGTTTTGGATTAGAAGAACAAATAAAGCCGACGGATATATTTGTAAAAGAGAATATAATTTGGGTTACCGATTTGATGAATAACAAAGTTGTATTATATAACAAAAATGATTTCACATATAAAAATTCATTTCCTAAAACAACTACTGATTCACTTTCAAAATTACTTTCACCAACAAATTTATTTGTAACAGATAAAGAAGTTTATGTTAGTGATTTTGGCGACTTTAACATTAAAGTCTATGATACAAACGGAAATTATCTAAGAACAATAGGCAGTTATGGAAGAAACTTGGGGCAATTTGTAAGACAGAAAGGAATCGCGGTTGATAAAGAAAACAATTTATATGTAGTAGATGCCGGATTTGAAAACGTTCAAATATTTAATAAGGAAGGGAAATTATTAATGTTTTTTGGGGGAAGTTACAAGGAGGCTGGAGATATGTGGCTTCCGGCAAAAGTAATAATAGATTATGAAAATTTGGAATACTTCCAAAAATACGTACACAATGAATTCAAGTTAAAATACTTAATACTTGTAACAAATCAATATGGTCCTAATAAAATAAATATTTATGGATTTGTAGAAACCAAAAAAAAATAGAGCTTAGGCACAGCAATAATAGAATGGCAGCAGAAAAAAAAAATAGAAAAAAACTTATAATACTATTTTTAATAATTCTACTTTCGTATTCTTGTTCGTCAAGCACAAATTATCAAATACTTTCTACATTCTTTGATGGAGTAAATGATCCTAATGAAAAACCAAAAGAAAAAACTGACTCATTAAAAGTAAAACAAACCGTTGAATTTAAAACTCAAAAAAACAATGTTATAGAAAAAACATACATCTATCATCCGCCATTTAAAAATAGATTGTGCAAAGATTGTCATAATTTAGAATTAAGTAATCAGTTGGTGTTGGCGGTTCCAACTTTATGTTATAAGTGCCATGAAAATTATTCACAAAAAAATCCTTCTCTACACGGTCCGGTTGCAATGGGAAACTGTAAAGTTTGTCATAGTCCTCATTTTGCAGAGAACAAATTTCTGCTTATAAGAACCGGCAGGAATCTTTGTCTGCATTGTCATGAATCAACATACGTTTATGAAAACAAGCACCATTTTGCTACAGATGAATATCAGTGCTTAGATTGCCACGATCCGCATAGTGGAAAGGATAGATTTTTACTTACTAAATGATTAATGAATTACAAACATCAAATATTGTTAATTACTACTTTATATTTAATTGCGGCAGTCAATGCAAACAGCCAGCAGAATAATTATCCAATTAGATTTTGGGATATACAAATGATAAATGGTTTAATTGGAACAGAAGGCGAATATAAATATCAAAATATTTTTTTAAGAAATTCTTACAAAGATAAATTAAAAAACTCAACCATTACGGGACAATTAATATTAAACACACAAAGTTATTTTTATCACCCAAATCTTCTAACATTAGAAACAAACTTTCAATTTAATCCCGGAACGAGAAAAAATATTTACTTAGTAATTCCGGACCGTACAGATATTGTAATTGGAGAAAGTGTAAGAGGAAACGTTAGATTTTTACAATCACTGCCAATAAATCTCTCGGCCTTTTCTCAGTATAGCCACATTTTTACAAACCGTGAATATACCACGGATTTAGAATCCAACAATTTTTCCTATGGTGGAATTTTTAATTATAGAAACAAAGTTGCTCCAATAAACTTGAGTTTTCAAGATAATAAAATGAGTCAAACTGAATTAAGAACAAATAGAAAATACTTAAACGATAGAACCAACATTAAACTTAACTCAAGTTTTGAATTTTCTAAAATGGATGAAAATAAATTATCCGCTTCATTTGATAGTTATAAAAACGAATACTCGAATTTACATAAGATTAGCAGTAACATTTCCACTTTTACATTTAACACAGTGCTTAAATTAGATTCTTCGGCCCAAAATAAAATATTTTCAAACATTCTTTATTCACAAAATCAAGGATATATCGACTATGAAAAATATCAATTGGCGGAAAGCTTTTTATACTTTTTAGAAAAAAAATTAAAGCTTTTGGGAAATTTTAATTATAATAAAATGGTTGGTACAGAGTTTATAAATTCACAGCAAAACATAAATTTTCGTTTAGAACACGAGCTTTTTAAAAGTGTTAAGTCACATATCTTTTTTGAAAATATACGAAACAATCAATCGTTTTCTAATGAACAATTAAATAATTATGGTAGCGGAGTTTTATATAGCAAAAAAATTCCTAAAGGAATTTTAACGCTCTCGTACAATTATAGTAAGCAAAACGTTGAAAAGAAAAATTTTGAGAATAATTTATTAATATTAAACGAAAAAATAGTTTTAACGAATACGGAAATTACAATACTTTCAAATCCATTTATAGACGTTTATAGTATAATTATCAAAAGTTTAACTAACGATATAATCTATAGAGAAAATATTGATTACATATTAATTAGAAGAGATAATTTTCTGGAAGTTCAAAGACTGCCAGGGGGTTTAATAGAAGACGGATCTGAAGTTTTTGTAGATTATCGAGCAGAAACACAACCATCATACAAGTATGATTCATATTCAAGTACGTTTTATTCAAGTATAAGTTTATTAGAAAATTTGTTTGAGTTTTACTTTCGTCTATTAAGTAATAATTATTATAACATTAATACCACTTATGCAAACATTTTAAAAATCACTTCGCAAAAAGTTTTTGGAATTAAAATAAACTACAAATTTATAACTGCCGGATTTGAATTGGATAATTACGAAAGCAATATAGTTCCTTTAAAATCCAAAAGATATTACTTAAGAGCAGGTTCAAAGTTATTCGATAATTTAAGTTTAAGCATAACGGGAAATTTAAAATTTGTCGAATTATTAGAAGATAAAAATGAACAGGAATTTCACGATATAAACAGTATGATAAATTATAGACTGACATCAAATTTAGATCTGAAATTAGAGACAAACCATAGAGTACAAAAAGGCATGGGAATGAATTTAGATTTGGGAATTTTTAGAGGAGAATTAAGATTCAATTATAGAGAGTTTTATTTTTCATTTGGTGCAGAAAGCTATAATCGAAACTTCATAGAAGAAAAAATAAACTATATCGGCGGATTTATAAGATTACAACGCAAATTTTAAGGAGATTAAAAGTGAAAAAACAAAACACTGAATTATTAATAGTAATATTTTTCTTGATCACACAAATAATATTTTCGCAAGAAAAGTCAAACGTTACAAATTGTACAAATGCAGAATGCCACAACAATTTTTTAACAAAGCAATATGTTCATTCACCAATTAAAGAAGGATGTTTAACTTGTCATGAAAAAGTAAAAGGGGATCATCCAAACCAAATTGGAAACGAATTTGTTTTAGTTGAAGAAAATGAAAATCTATGTAAAATGTGCCATAATATAGAAATAATAAAAAAAACAGTTCATACTCCGTTTAACGAAGGAAAATGTCTTTCTTGCCACTCGCCGCATAGCTCAGAACAAAAAGGAATTCTAATAGGAAACACGCAGCAAGAAACATGCAGCAAATGTCACAAATTAGAAAACAAAGATCATAAGTTTGTGCATGGTCCGTTTGTAAGTCATCAATGTTCAAGCTGTCACATATCTCACCAATCGGATTTTAAAAATCTGTTAGTTAAAGAAGATCCCGGATTATGTTTTCAATGTCATCAAGAAAAAGAGGAGTTTTTAAAATCTACAAACGTACATCCGGTCTATGAAGAAGGATGTTTAGATTGTCACTTACCGCATTCATCTTCCTCAAATTACTTGTTAGTTAGCGGAAAAAATGATTTATGTTTTGGCTGTCATAAAAATGTTGAAGTGGAAATTTCCACAGCAAAAATTATTCACGATCCTTTGAAACAAGATGGACAATGTATATCATGTCATACACCACACGCTGGTGAAATTAGTAAACTTTTACTTGAAGAGCAGCCAGCGTTATGTTTTAGATGCCATAGTGAGAATACAAAAAACAAGGAAAAATATATTGATATTCTAGGAACGATGAGCAAAAAATATTTACACAAACCATTAATTAACGGTAAGTGTGATGATTGCCACTTACACCATGTTTCACCAAACACAAGTTTGCTATCTGCAAAATTTCCCAAGGGAAATTATACTGTTCCTAAAAAAGAATCTTTTGAGCTGTGTTTTAATTGTCACGATTCAAAAATGCTAAACAGTCAAACAATTACTAACGAAACTAATTTTCGTAATGGGACTCAAAATTTGCATTACGTTCATGTAATGAAGAAAAAGTCAATTAGTTGCCAAAGCTGTCACGATATGCATGGAGCAGATAATCAGCATATTCTTGGCAATTTTGTTTACTTTGGAAATTGGCAAATGCCTATAAATTATAAAGTTTCCGAAATTGGCGGATCATGTCTTCCTGGTTGCCACGCACAGTTCTCATACTCACGAAAGTAAATATTAATTTTAGTCAGTAAGTTTAAAAAGCACCGACCACACTTGGTGCTTTTTGTTTTAAAAATTTATTTCAGCAAATTATCTAAAACAAAAGGAGGTTCTATGCGATAATATTTAAAAACAGAAAATAGTTCATCAATGAGTAATTTTAGAATTTTAATTACAATTATTTTTATAATTTTCACAACGCAAAAATATTTTACAGAAAATAATTTTCATTCCAATCTCAAAAACAACTGCCAAATATGTCACGTAAATCAAAATAATATAAGTGAAGACGCATTTAAACCTTTGTGGACAAATAATTTAATTGAGGAATATTATATTCCATATGAAAGCAGCTCGTTAGATGCAAATGTGGGCCAGCCAAGCAACATTTCAAAAATGTGTTTAAGTTGTCACGATGGAACAATTGCATCCGATGATAATAGCGGAATAACCAATGAAACTTATAATATTGTTAGATCCGGAATGAATTACAATCATCCAATTTCGTTTACTTATGATTTTTTACTAGCCCAAAAAGATAGAGAACTTTATATTCCCGAAACCACACCATCCGGATTAGGAAATACAATTAGGAACGATTTGCTGATTGATGGAAAAATGGAATGTACCTCTTGTCATAATCCACACGAAACAAGGTCTGATACAAAAATGTTAATCATTTCAAATGAAAAAAGTAAATTATGCCTTACTTGCCATATTAAATAATCACGATTGTTAATTAAATTATTTTAGATTGTGCATTATTTAATCCCTAGAATTAAAATCTCTTTCGGGCGGACCGGGATTTTTATCAATTAATAAATTCGGTTTGTTTTTTTGTTTCACCAAATCAAATTCATCATAGACTTTTCCGGTAACGGTAATTGCTTTATAATTTAATGTGTCGCCATCAACGTTAATTATTTGAAAAAGTTGAGTATTTTGAGCCGCGCGATCCATCCATCTTTCTTCATTAATTTTGTACATTTTTGGTCCGCTAACGGAAACTACATACATTGTTCCGCCAGATTCATCTTTAACATTTACGCCGCTTAATAAATTTCTTCCGCGCGCGTAAGTATGATCGTGACCTTGTAGAGCAATATCAACATTATGTTTATCGAAAATAGGTTTCCACAAATCGCGAAGTTCTTTGTTGTCTCTTCCGCTGCCGCCGGAATATAACGGATGATGATAAGTTATAACTGTCCATTTTTGCGGATTATTTTTTAAAATATTTTCCAACCAAGCAACTTGTTCCTCATGTTTTTCATTAGAATTTAAACTTATGATTCTCACATTTTGGTAATCAATATAATAGTTGGATTCTTCCAAACCGGCAACACCATTTTCCGGAAGTGTAAATTGCGGTTTCCAAAATTTACTTAAATATCTATTTCCCAAATCATCTTTTGCATATTCATGATTTCCGGGAGAAGGAATTGATGGAACCATTGCATGAATCCAATCGCCAGCATCAAACCATTCACGCCATTCACGATCTTCGTTTGCTCTGTTTATTAAATCCCCAGCATGAATCATGAACTTTGCTTTTGGCGCTTCTGAATATGCGGATCGAATTGCTCTTGACCAAAGCGAGAGAATATTATTTTGTGCATCTCCAAAATAAATAAAGCTGAAAGGCTCATTTTTATCTGAAGCAGTTTTGAAGTGAAACCATTCGCTCCAATGTTCACTTTTTCCAACTCTGTAAGCATACAAAGTATTTGGATTCAAATTTTCAAAATTTACCGAGTGATAATATTTCAATCCATTTTCGGTTGTGAGTGAATCTGTAATTGCAAAATATTTTATTGCAGATTGAAGAAAATCGGGAGACGCATCTGCCAGAGCAATTTCTGCAAATCCGGAATCTATGCTTGAATCAGTTCTCCAAGTTACGGCTTGAGAAGTTGAAGTATTTCCTTTCCAGGTTAGAATTATATTTTCTGGAGCTCCGTTATTTGCAAATGAAACCAAGGCATCTGTTCTTGCTGGTTTTTGAGCAAAAACATTTAAGCTTAATAAAATAAAACAAATTATTAAAATTTTAGATTTAGATAAAATGCTCATCGATTGTCCGAACTAAATTTAATAGATTGTGAAATTATAAATTGAAGTTACAAAATTATCATTAATGAATTGTTAAGGAATTAAAAATTTTGCTGAAAACTTAAAAAAACAAACAAGGGATTAATGGTTTTCATATAGGTTATTAATAGAAACTTCAGAAAGATCAATCAAAAATTTTGCAATTATATTTGTAACATCATTTAAATATTTTTTTCCTTTTTCGGCAGTTGCTAATTTTGGATTTCCAATTCCGGTATCATTTGTAGCTTTGTGCCAAAGTCTTGGAGCCCAAACCCAGCCTTCATTAAAACCGTTAATTGTAAATTTATTTAACTTTCCATCACCGGCTTCATCAAGTGGTAAAACTAATTCCGGTTTAATTGCGAGCATATTGCTGGTTTCCATTTCGTCTGCATGTTCACCGGAAACTTCAAAATAATTTGAATGATTTAAAATTTGAAACCAATTTATTTGTGCAATAAAAACATTTGGAAAAACATTCTGTAATTCTCTAATTGCCGGTTTAAAATCATTTCCGCCGTGTCCGTTTAAAATTACCAACTTTTCAATATTGTGTTTTACTAAAGAATCAACAATGTCTTTCAGCAAAAATATTTGTGTTGATGGATTCATATTTATAGTTAGCTTAATTCCAAGCTGCGAAGTATTTACTCCAAATGGAATATTTGGAAGCACAATTACACTCGCTCCTTTTTCGGAAGCAATTTTTGCAGATTCAATTGCAATATATTCACTTTGATATGAATCTGTTGAATAAGGAAGATGATAATTGTGGGCTTCGGTTGCGCCCCACGGCAGAATAGCAACTTTGTATTCTGATTCTTTAACAGTTTTCCAATTAAGTTCTGATAAAACATATGGTCTGATTGACATTTTATACCAATTTTAAAATTGTTAATACCAAGTTATTCTATAACTCACAAAAGCAATATTCTTACTATCGGGCGACCAAGACGGAACATTTATAGTTCCTTGTCCGCCAAATAATTTTGTAAGAATTTGAATTTCTCCGGTTTCAAGAGACATTAGTCTTAACATAACATCTTTATTTGTCGGATGTCCATCAACATCTTTTTCATAAGTTAAAAAAACAATCCATTTTCCATCTGGCGAAGGATGGGGAAACCAATTGTTGAATTCATCATTTGTAATTTGAGTTTGTTCGTTTCCATCGGAATTCATTCGCCAAATTTGCATTTTGCCGGTTCTTACAGAATTAAAATAAATAAATTTTCCATCCGGTGAATATTCCGGACCGTCATCCAATCCCTTTGCATAAGTAAGTCGGGTTTCGTCTCCGCCATTTATCGAAACTGAATAAACATCATACTCTCCATTTCTTTCTGCACAATAAACTAAAGTGTTTCCATCTGGAGACCAGCCATGCCAATAACTCGGTGCATTTTTTGTAATTAATTTCGGAGTTCCTCCGATTACGGGTAAAGTATAAATTCTTGATTTTCCATCTTGTTCGGACTGATCACTAATTACTATTTGACTATTATCCGGTGAAAGACCATGATCGTTATTACATCGAATTGCAAAGTCTGTATTTATTTTTTCCGGAGTTCCGCCGATTGCCGAAAGTTTGTACAACAATCCATTACTATTGAAAATAAAATATTTTCCATCCAAAGACCAATTAGGCGCTTCAATATGATTTTTTGTATGATAAATTACTTTTCTATCTTTCGACTCAATATTGATAGTTTCTAAAGAGCTTTCTAACATTTCTTCTCCATCGGCAATTTGATTAAATGTTTTGAGTTCAACATTTGAGAATATTGCAGTCTCAAGAATATTTTTATCATGCGAACAAACGCCAATTCCAACATAAAAAGGCTCATCGAAATTAATTTTGAAACTACACCCGGAATATTGAAAATCTTTATCATTTTCTGAAGTTGATAAGTGTACATCATTTCCAATTTTTTCAAGGTTAATTTTATTTGGCGATTTTATATTTGATTGGATTTCTCGAGTTGTTCCGGTTTCTGTTTCACGATATTGAAGGGAGGTTAATCCGTCGCCGTGAATTACAGCGTCAATGTATGCAGAACCGGCATTTAAATTTTGTCTAATTATTATTCCAGCTTTTCTATGCGGATTTGTGCCGGTACCAATCCAATTTATTTCTGAAGAAAGCGAAAAATCACCGGAGATTGTTTTCCAAACATAGTGAAATGCGTCTTTATCAAACCACATATTTTCACCGCTTCCGCTAATTTTGTAAGAATTTTTATTTGAATTAAAAACCGCAGAACCAGCTACTAAAACATTTCCAACATCGACGCTGTTTTCAAAAATTCCGATAGAATCATTTTTAACTTGGGCAGAAGCAAAATATAATGGGAATAAAAAAAGGATCATCACATGCGCAAAGGGATGTTTCATTCTTACACCTTCTGGTAAAATTAAAAACAAAAATGCCACAAAAAATTTTTAAATTATTTCAATTTCCTTTGGATCTTTTTCATCTTTTACATTAAACCACTGATCGGCAGTAAAATCTACATCAGTAATTTTATTGACATGCATTTTAAAATATTTTCCTTGTGCAACAACCGCAACTTCACCATTTGGCAAAACAATTCTTCCTTCGCCTTCAAAAGTACGGGAAGTTTCATTTGTTATTTTGCAGATTACTTTTAGTTCTTCATTATAAGGAACGGGTTTTTTGAATTTGACATTAAGCTCTAAAGTAACACCCCACATGTTTTCATCTTTCATTAGTATTGCACGACCAATTGCTTCATCCAAAATTGTTGATGCAATTCCACCATGAAGTCTTCCGGGGTAACTTTGATGAATTTCTTTAGGTGTAAATGTGGCAACCAATTCTTCATTTTCCATCTCATAAAATGAAGCTTTTAAACCAAGCTTATTTTCCATTCCGCAGACAAAACACATTTTAGAATTATTTTGTTTATTGATTACTTTTTGTTTCATATAATTTTAAGTTTGTCATTCGCTCGAAAGTGGGAATCAAGTTGATAAATAATAGATTCCCGATTAAAACATTCGGGAATGACTGTATGATTAATTATTTAATTGTAAACTTAATAATTTTTGCCGGACAATTTTTTGAAGCTGCTTTAATAGAATCAATTTCTTCGTTGCCAACATGAATTAAATAAATTCCCTTTTTCTCTTTGCTGCCAATTAAATTACATTTACCGTCTTTCTTAGATACACGCCATCGATTTGGATCTGCTTCAACACAAGCATTGCAGCCAATACATTTATTTCTGAAATATGAAATTGAAATCATTTTTTATTTTTTCTTAAGCTTGCTCTTAATCATAATCTTACTCTAATTTACACAATTTTTTAAATTAAGATTAAGAGCATGATTAAGATTAAGAATTACAAGGAAATTTGGCTGAAAAAGTAATTAATTATTTTCAACAACTTTATACAACTTATCAGATGGTCTAATTAATTCATCAATTTGTATTGAGAAATTCTCTCCTTGTGTAACCTCATCAACATTTTTATCATCAACTCTAATTTCATTAACGATTGTTTCAACTACTCCGGTAGTTGGTCCCGTAATTAAAATTTTATCGCCTTTTTTTAAATTATGCGCCTCCAACAAAAATTCACCGACCTTAATTTTAGAAAAATATTTTATTCCCTTTGCAACATAAATTTTCTTTGTTGTAGCTTTGGATCCATAAGCATCGCTCCATTCACCAGTTTTTCTGCCAAGATAATAACCATCCCAGAAGCCGCGATTATAAACAGTTGCCAATCTAGTTTTCCAATCTTCAATTTTTTCTTTTGTGTAAGTTCCTTCTAAAATTGAATCAACAGCTTCGCGGTAACATTTAACGGTTGTGTAAACATAATCTGCTGATCTTCCACGACCTTCAATTTTTAAAACTTTAACTCCGGCATTTAAAACTTTATCAAGAAAATCAATTGTTGCCAAATCTTTTGCACTCATTATGTATTCGTTATCAATATTGAGTTCAATTCCTTCTTCTTTATCAATAACTGTATATTCTCTTCTGCAATTTTGAATGCAAGCTCCGCGATTTGCCGATGAATTATGAGAGTGCAGACTTAAATAACATTTTCCGGAAACAGCCATACAAAGCGCACCATGGGCAAAAACTTCTACTTCAATTAAATTTCCGGATGGACCAATTATATTTCTTCTTTCAATTTCGTTTGCAATGCTTGCTACTTGCTGTAAGCTTAACTCGCGAGCCATTACAATAACATCTGCATAATCTGCATAGAATTCTACCGTTTCAATATTACTTACATTTGATTGAGTAGAAATATGAACCGGATAATTTATTTTTTTTGCATAACTCATTGCCGCATGATCTGAAACAATTACGGCATCAATTCCATTTTGTTTTGCGGCATCCATTATATTTTTCATTAATGTAATGTCATGATCATACAAAGTTGTGTTTAGCGTGATATATGATTTAATTTTATTTTCTTTACAGATTTCCGCAACTTTTGTTAAATCTTCAACTGTAAAATTTATTGATGAGCGTGCGCGCATATTTAATTGCTCAACACCAAAATAAATTGAGTTGCACCCTGCTTTTATTGCGGCACTTAACGCTTCCCATGAACCAACGGGAGCCATAACTTCTATATTTTTTTGTAACATAAAAATTTCTTTCTATAAAATTGTTATTATAAAAATAGTGATTTGTATAAACAAAAAACCGGTTCCTTTTTTGAAACCGGGCATGTAAAATAGAAATTTATTTTTACTAAACAACCACCATAAAAATAAATTCATTCTTAAAGGTAATAAACACATAGGTTTATTAGAAAGGTTATAAATGAACACAATCTCTATCAAAAAAAACAGCCAAGCATGGAAGAAAAATTAAATTTCGTCGGACAGCAAATTGGCAATTACAAATTAATTAAAGAAATTGCCAGCGGCGGAATGGGAATCGTTATTTTTGCTGAAAGATGTGGTGGAATTTTTGAACAAGAGTTGTATAATAAAATATCTCACACATTAAAATATTTATTGCAAGGATTATAATTTTCAATTATATTCATATACGTAAACGTATAGGTTATAGTAAAATAAACGTAAAGGTATAATGAATAATATATTTCTAAGAGAAGACTTTCTTAAAGAAGTCGCAATATCAGAAAAAATCCTTCATGAGTTTGAAACCAATAATTTATTAAAACCAGCAGGAATTACAGAAGATAAAACAGTTTTCTATACAAAAGGTTCTGTTGAACAAGCATTAATGCTTAAATCATTATTGGATATGGGCTATGCTATTCCGGAATTGCAAAAAATTGTTAAAAAAATTGGGCTCCCCAACAACTCTAAAATTCTGCATGATGAAAAAAACATAGAAAAGTTTATAACTATTAGTGGTCTTGCAGATCAAGCCGGCGTTAGTCCAAGAACAATTAAACACTGGGAAGAAAAAGGAATTATTGAATCAGAAATGAGAAGTTCGGGTGGATTTAGACTTTACTCGCAAACTTATGTTTACATGTGCAAACTTATAAAAGATCTTCAGTTGTTTAATTATTCACTCGAAGAAATTAAAACAATATCCGATTATTTTAGAGATTTTTTACTAATTAGCAACGACTTGAATCATTACCAGCAATTAGAAACAAAAGAGCGGCTTGATGCAATGAGCAGCGCTATTGTACAGCTTTTCTCAAAAATGAATTTACTTAAAGAAGGAATTGCACGATGGGAAAATCTTCTTAAAACAAAGCAAAAAGAAATACAGACAATTAAAAATAAAAATTCTAAAAGAAAAAATTTAACCGCAAATGAAAAGGATGAATAGTTGGATTACTTTGATCAAAATATATATTTGAAAAATCATTTTGATATCAATAATCCCAAAATTGATTTAAGTGTTTTTAACGCAGTAATTTACAACCATCCGTTTTATTCAAAAGGAATTGATGAATTTAAAATAGATTTTCCAAATAATTATTATGTATCGGAATTTGAAAACTCAATTTTTTCAAATACAGACGACGTAACAATTGAAGAAAATAATAAATTTAATTACATCATTGTAAAAAGTGATTCTCTAAAAAGAGCAAAAGATGTGATTTTTTTATTTCATGGATTAAACGAAAGAATATGGGATAAGTATCTTCCTTGGGCAATTAAATTAAACAAATTAACCGGAAAAGCAATTATACTTTTTCCAATTGCATTTCATATGAACAGGGCTCCGGAAACATGGAGCAATCCGCGCTTAATGAAAAAAATGTCGGAATACAGAATTAATATGTACAATGGAATTCAGAATTCGACATTTGCAAATGCAGCATTGAGTATGAGATTACACAGCAAACCATCCCGATTTTTTACATCGGGATTTCAAACATTTACTGACGTGACAAAGCTTATTAGTGAAATTAGAGACGGAGAAAATAAATTTATTTATGATGACTGCTCAATTGATTTTTTTGGATATTCAATTGGAGCTTTATTGGCAGAAGTTTTATTAATGGCAAATCCTAAAAATTATTTTGAGAAATCTAAATTATTTATTTTCTGCGGCGGACCAACATTTGATATAATGTTTCCTGTTGCCAGAGCAATTTTAGATAGTAAAGCTTACGAATCAATGAGTAAATTTTTTAAACTATTTGATGATTATTTAAATAAAGGAAAGATTGATAGAAATTCACTTCCCGAAATAAAATATTTTAAAAGTCTCTTATCTCAATATGGATTAAGAAACATACGGGAAGAAAGATTGCTTGAGTTGAAAAATAGAATTTTTGCAATTTCATTAATTAAAGACAAAGTTATTCCTCCGGAATCGGTAATAAATACTCTAAATGGGGCACAGAGAAAAATTCCAATTAGAACAATGATTACGGATTTTCCATATAATTATTCACATGAAACACCTTTTCCGGCAGATAAAAATCAAAGAGAAATTGTTAATGTAAATTTTGAAAATATTTTTGAACTTGCGTCAAATTTCCTCAATTAATTTTTATCTAAAATTTCATCTCAATTCCTATGGGACAATGATCAGAACCCATAATTTCCGGTAGAACAAAAGCATTGGTAATATTATTTTTTAAATTTTCGCTTATGAAAAAATAATCAATTCTCCAGCCCACATTTCTTTCTCGTGCGCGAGTAACTTGATCCCACCAAGTATAAACTTCCGGCTTATCATTAAACATTCGCAAAGTATCAATAAATCCATCTGCTAAAAATTTATCAATCCATTCTCTTTCTTCCGGTAAAAATCCGGATACTTTAGAATTTTCTTTCGGTCTCGCCAAATCAATTTCTTTATGCGCGGTATTTACATCGCCGCAAATTATTAATTTCTTACCTTTGTTTATTAAACCAAGTGCATGATTTTGAAAAGCACTATAAAAATCCATTTTATATTTTAAACGAATTGCATCTTTCTTTCCGTTTGGATAATAAATATTATACAAAACAAAATCTTTAAATTCTGCAATTACAAATCTACCTTCGCTGTCAAACTCAGTAATCCCGATTCCTTTTTGCACATTTAAAGGTTTTTCCTTGGTATAAACCGCCGTTCCGCTGTAACCCTTTTTTTCCGCTTGAGAAAAATAAGAATTGTAACCATCTATTTTTGTAAGTGAATCATCTAATTGTTCTTCCCACGCCTTTGTTTCCTGGATGCAAAGAATATCGGGATTTTCAGATTTGAGCCAATCGTGAAATCCTTTTTTCGCAACGGCACGGATTCCGTTTACATTCCATGAAATTAATTTATAAGTTTTCATAAACTTCCTTTCTACAAAACATTTTTAAGTTATAAATAAGATATAAAATTGTATGAAATAATTTTGAATAAAAATTATGCGAATAAAGTAGGATAAATATTCAGTTCAATTTTTTCAGATTCCTTGAAAAAATAATTTACCGCAATTATTGAATAATTTAAAATTTCTGAGTTGTATTCAACAATAATAGATTGAATATTGTTGTCAACTTCGGCAATCAGCTTGTTATTACTAAAAATTTTATAATACCAAATATTTTTACTTTTAGAAGAATTCCAAGTCAGGTTTATTTTTCCTTTTTCAATAAATTCATATCTGAAATTTTCCGGAGGTTTTGGTGAACGTGAAGAATAATTTTTTCTTTGCGAAAGAAACCAATACAAAATTGTCGATTCATTCCAAGCATTAACCCACGAATCGTGTCCAATGTTTGAATATTCCGTATATCTAACTTTTATTCCACCCTCGAGCAAAATTGCTTTATATAATTTTCTTGATTGCTCAACGGAAATTATTGGATCAGCATTACCGTGAAAAATCCACAAAGGAATTTCCTTTAAAATATTTGCCGTAGATGGCGAACCACCGCCGCAAATAGCAATTGCTGCCGCAAACATTTTTGGTTCTTTCGCAAGCAAATTAAAAACTCCAAATCCGCCCATAGATGCGCCGTGAACATAAAATCTATTTTCATCTAAATTAAATTCTTTCTTTAATAAATTTAGAATTTCTAAAACGGTTAACATTTCCGGAGTATGATTTTCATTATTGCTGTTTCCCCAAGCCAGATTTGGATTTGAAGTCTTTGGTGTAACAACAACACATGGATCTTTAGAAACAATCGTTTCATTGTACCAAGGTAAATTCCATGAGGTTAAATCCAGTTTACCATGCAAAGCTAATATAAGTGGATACTTTTTTCCCTCATTATAATTTGGCGGAACGAACAATCCAAACCGCATTTCGTTGTGTTCCCGTTCTTCATATCCGCTTGGAAGATTTGTTGTATTTTGAAAGTTTATTTTCTGCATTAAAAGTATTAATCAAAATTTGTTAAGATTATTCAATAGTAATCATAGCTTTCATTACGCCATCTCTGTAATTTGAAACCAACTCAAATGCTTCGTTAATTTCTTCCATTTTAAAATGATGAGTTACCAGCTTATCCATATTTATTTTTCCGCTTGATAAATAATTTAAAGCTTTTTGTGTGCTGTTTGATTGTCGGCGAATATTTAAAATTGTAATTTCCTTTCTTCTTAATTCGTGAATAGGAAACGCAATTTCATCAACTTCCGGAATTCCCACGATTACAAAAAGTCCGCCGGGTTTTAGTAATTCGATTGCATGTTTATAAGCATCGGGATCGCCGCTGCATTCATAAACAATATCCATTTCCAGAGGCTCAATTTTTTTTATTTCTTCCACCACATTTGTTTTGTTTGGGTTTCCCACATACTTTGGATTTAATTGTTTTGCAAAATCTAAACGATAATCAATTCTATCTGTAACAAAAACATTACCAACATGAATTGTTTGAAGTGCATGAAATACAGAAATTCCAATTGGTCCAACGCCAAGTATTGCAACATTTGAATTTGGTTTAGGATTAGATTGATCAACGGAATAAACTCCAATTGCCAAAGGTTCGGAAAGCACAGCTTGTTCAAAAGTCATTTCATCATTTATCGGAAAACAATTATGCTCTTTTAAAATTACGTAATTGCACATTGCTCCTTCTTTCTGTTTTGGAGCGCCCATAAAAACCAATTTTCTACAAGTATTTTCTCTTCCGGATAAACACTGATCGCATTTGCCGCAAGACACGGCTGGATCGATAGCAATTCTTTGTCCCGGTTTTAATTTTGTAATTTTGCTCCCAACCTTTTCAACAATTCCGGCAGCTTCATGTCCGGTGATAAATGGAAACTTTACAATTTGTGATCCTATTCTTCCGGTTGTGAAATAATGAATATCCGAACCGCAAACACCAACCATTTTAATGTTTACTAAAACATCGTCATCGTTAATCAATTCCGGCACGGGAATTTCTTGAACATCAAATTTTCTAATATCTTGAAGTAAAACGGCTTTCATAAATTGATTCCAATTTTATTAAAATAAAACCTTAATATATTGAATATTTTTAAACGGTATTTTCAATAAAAGTAAGTTTTGTATATATCTTCAAAAACAGTTTTTTCTTTATAATATGTTTGTTGATAAATCTTTCACCTCTGATAATATTTTTAACCGCGTTTATTTAAACTATTGCTAAATCTGTAAAACCCAAGACAGCCGGTGTAATTATCAATATCCAGGAAATACAATCTTTAAATTCATTTTTCGGATGGCACAAATACAGAAGATGCAAAATTAAATGAGCAATAAAGAAAATTTCTAAATAATAAATTAGAGAATCTATATTATTAGAGTTGAGTAAATAAAATGCAAGCAACCCAAAAAGAGGAATATGTGCAAGTGAAAATATTGTGAAACCTAATTTATCGGTTAGTAAAGATAAGACTGGAAAAATTCTCCATTCTTTACATCTAACAGCGTCCATTTCGTGAGTGATTAAAAAGACCAAAGAGATGTTGAATAGTAGTATAGACATTTTATTTTAAGTAAAATTTTTACAGGCGTTTAATTATTCCTTTAGTTGAACTTTGTTAAGTGTTGGACTCACATAATGACTTGTAAAAAATATTACAGATATCATTCAATTCTGAATAATTTATCTTCTTGAGAAAGCATAACGATAAAATACTCTTCGTTGTTTAGTTCTGCAGGAAGTTTATCTTTCAAAATTGAAGCTACAAACTGTATATTATTCTTGTTCACAAGTTCAGCGATTTTCACCAATTGGTTATCGTGCATGAGTTCCTTTTTGTCATTTAAAAGAAAATGTAAACAGGGAATATTTTCCTCGTCTGCGAATAATGTATATGCTATGTCGAAACAAGATATTTCACCTTGTTTTTTACCGGAACTGAGATTGGTATTAAATGCACTGAATTTGTAGATGCGTTGATTTTTTCTATTTGTAATAATATCATGTTTCAGTGCATATTTTTCATCGTATAATATTGTTGATATAGAAGAAAAATGTTTGTTAAACTTATTAAGTTGATTCTTTACAGACTGTTCAAAGTTATCTGAAAACAACTCATTATCAATTTCATTCAGCTGTTTGGTATATTCTTTTATATTACCCTCAACTTCTTCTAATTGTTGAATAATATTCTCGTACTCACCCTTATTTCTAAATCTGTCATTCAATTCTTTAATTAAATATTCTAACTCTTCAAATGTATCGGTTTTTGATATGACTGATGATAACTCAAATTCCTCCTTTAATAATGAGTTTAGATATTCCTTTTTGACTTTAATGTTACTTTCTAAACTTGGTAGCTCTCTTGATATAAATTTTACCTTCTCAGATATCATTGTATTATGATATTGAACCAATTCCTCAAATGTTTTTTGAATACTACTTAGCATAGAAGTAGCTTGTTGGTATATCATATTAAGTTGATCCAAGTCAATAATTGATTTGTCTAATTTTAGATCATTTTCAGTTTCTCTAATAATTTCTTTCCGGATATTAAGCTTGCTTATTTCTGAACTCGTTCGATTTATTTTATATTTTAAATCGTTTAATCTATCTAAATCTGCCTCGTAATTTTCATTTAAATTCAATTTGGCTTTTTTTTCATAGAGTTCAGTAATTTCATCATTAATAATTGCTAAAGCGGCTTCATAGGCAGTTTTGGTCTGTTTATTTTCTAGTCTATTTCTATAATTTTCTTCTTGACGTAGATTTAATAATATTTCTTGCTTGGTATTTCCTTTTGTAAATTCACAACCAAATAGGAACAAATACAATGTCTCATATTCTGCATCTGATGTATATTTATCAAGGGTTTTTAATGTATTGCTAATACTTTCGTCTTTGTATCGAATGTTGTGTGAAATGATTTGTCTAAACGTTGGTTTTTCAGCAAAATGATCTGGAAAAATAAGATATAACAATTTTCTTTCAAATTCTTCCTCTGTAAAATTATCACCATTAATTCTTCTTATAATTTTTGAGCGAGATAAGAAGTTTCTTTCAATTAATATTTGATTTGCACCATTATCATCTAAATTATCTGTCAACAATAATTTAATTATAACTTCGTTTTGAATTAAAAACTCCTTAACCAAAGTATATTCATCACGCTTTGATTCAGGATCGACGTATATATTCCTTTGATTAGCCCCTAAACAGAAGTCAACAAGTTTTAAAACTGTTGTCTTGCCAACATTATTTCCGGTTATTTGATCTAGGCTTTCATCAACAATTAGATTGATTCCTTTTCTGAAAAATATTTCTCGGATGATTCCATTATCACTAAGAATGGTTAATGATTTTATGAACATAATTCGATATTACCATTGTTGTTAAGGATAGCGATATCAATTAAAAATAACCAGTCTAAGCATAATATAAAAACTGGGAAAGAAATATTTGTAATTTGTTTAACATTTTGATACAAGTCCAACATATTTTGATTATTCTGCTTTTGTAGACATTGTAGCACTTTAGCACCATTATAATAAACGCTATTTTCTGGATGTATGTTATCAGGAAGTAACATAATTATAATTCTCTGGATTCTTAAATATTTTACACCGAATAAACGCATCAACCACTAAGATATTGATGCACTGATCTAATTCATCAGATGGAATTGAAATATAATTCGCACTTTGAGTGACCAAATTCAGAACATTATCTATAACTTTAAAAAACAATTCATCGTCATTGTCCATTTTTATATTTTTAATATACTCACCTCTAATGCTTGCCAATACAGAATTACTTTTATTCTTACCTAGCTTGTCAAATTCTTCATATTTCTTATTGACACGATTGTAATGTACTTTGTAATCCTCTATTATAATTTTACATATGTCAAGGTTATTGAATTCAATTTTTCTATCAATTTCGAAACTGTTGAGTTTCAAATCCGTATCAAATTTATTCAAATCTTCCTCTGATAATATATTGATTATTGTGGCAAGATTTGAATCCAATTTTATTATATCAATTTCGGCCCCTAATTCATCTTTAATAAAGGAATATATAATTCTTTGAAAGGGGATTTCTTTAGATTTTATTTCATCAAGTATAGAAGATGGATCCATTATATCATTTGCTGGTTCGAATTTTATTCCACTTGAATTCTCATAAACTAATTTGCGTAGTTTGCTAGAATCGTTCGAAATTGAAACAAACTTGAATGTATAACCAGTTAGAGACTGCATTATATTCTTTTTCAATGCAGACTCAATTTTCGATTTAGTACTGGTTGCAGAAACTTGAATTATTATCTTGTTATTATCATCAATTAGATCAATAGCTTCTACATTTTGAAGTTTTTTATTCATATTTATAAGTTCCCAACAATATAACTTATTTAAGAAATGGAGATAAAAATCTTCTGAATGCATATGTAAGTCTAAGATATTTAATTTGCCCTTGATGTTTATTCTATAAGCAAGGACACTCAGTTTCTCTTCAATATAATTAAAGTATCGAGATCGATTCATCGGATAAAATTTGTTGATTTATTAGCCGTCAATATATTAAGAATATATGTAGAAATTTTAGTAAATATAATTCCCACAGATATTAATTTTGTATATTTAAATAAAATATTTTCATAACAATTATAAATCTAAACAGTTCAAATATCAATAAAAATATTTCTAATCTCTTAATAATATCACCACCCCATTTTGTCTTTTATTATTGGCAATATTATATCAGCAGTTTTTTGTTGTCCGTTAATATTTGGATGCCAATCAGAACCCCAGTCTGACATACTTAGTTTGCTTACATCAACGTTAATATAATAAACTTTATTATTAGTATTATTTTGTTGAGACCATTCTACTACTTCAATTATATAACTATCACATTGTTCGTCAATTATTGAACCACAAACACAAAAGATGGTTACATCATGTTATTGTGACTTTACTCGGTTGAGTAAGAGTATGATTGTAAAGTGAATAGAAGTACAAAATTTGGTATTATAATTTTTTTACGTTCATTATGTTTCCATAAAAGCGAATTTGGTGTTCTGGTTTTTGGTGTTTAAAATTTTACGAGATCAAATTACTTAGATGTTATATTTAATCAAAACATGTAGAAAACATTCAAGAATTTTTGGCTGCAGAATTTATAAATCAACACAAACCCAATTGTTACAGATTAAAATAATTCGTATTTTTACGTCAAAGTTTTGAATTAGAGCACTCGTAAGCGAAAAAGTAGTATTTCCCTCTTAGTTTTCAAAATTGACCAAGCCTAACCAATCTTATTCTCTTTGCGATAATTTATTTGCAAAAAGTTTCAATGGTATTTATGGCTTTAAATTATGCAGTAAATTGTAATTTTTCAAAAAAAATAAAATGGAATAAATGATAAGTACAAGCAATTTAGCATTAAGATTTGGCAAACGAACATTGTTCGAAAATGTAAATTTAAAATTCACACTCGGAAACTGTTACGGAATAATTGGCGCAAACGGTTCCGGTAAGTCAACTTTTATAAAAATTCTTTCCGGCGAAATTGAACAAAGCTCAGGTAACGTAATTGTAACACCGGGAAACCGACTTGCAACTTTAAAACAAAATCATTTTGAGTATGATGAATTTCAAGTTTTGCAAACGGTTATGATGGGACATCAAAAACTTTTTGCAATTATGGAAGAGCGGGATATTCTTTACTCAAAACCCGATTTTAATGAGCAAGACGGAATTAATGCCGCCAAACTTGAAGGAGAATTTGCAGAACTTTTTGGTTATGAAGCAGAATCCGAAGCCGCCGAACTTTTAAATGGTTTGGGAATTAATGATGAAGATCAAACAAAATTGATGAAAGATTTGACCGGAAACGAAAAAGTAAAAGTTTTGTTGGCTCAAGCTTTATTTGGAAACCCAGATATTTTACTTCTGGATGAACCGACCAACCACCTTGATATTATTTCCATTGGATGGCTGGAAGATTTTCTCGAGAAATTTAAAAATATAGTTATTGTAATTTCGCATGATAGACATTTTCTAAACAAAGTGTGTACACACATTGCCGATATTGATTATAGTAAAGTTACAATGTACACGGGCAATTATGATTTTTGGCTGGAAAGCAGTCAGTTAGCTTCAAAACAAGCAAAGGATTCAAATAAAAAAATAGAAGCAAAAAGAGCAGAGCTTCAGGAATTTATTGCACGGTTTAGCGCAAATGCATCAAAATCAAAACAAGCAACATCAAGAAAAAAACAGTTGGAAAATCTTACTTTGGAAGATATAAAACCTTCCTCGCGAAGAATGCCTTATATTGCTTTTAAATCTGAGCGTGAAGCAGGAAACAATCTGCTTGAAATAAATAATCTTACAAAAAATTCAGAAGAAGAAAATCTTCTAAACGATCTAACTTTTAGAGTTGAAAAAGGCGATAAGGTTGCACTTGTTGGACCTAATGATTTAGTAAAAACCACTTTGTTTAATATTCTTGATGGAAAAGAGAAAGCAGATAGCGGAAATTTTGTTTGGGGAGTTACAACAAAAGTTGCATATTTTCCAAAAGACAGTGCCGAGTATTTTAATGTTGACCTAAATTTAATTGATTGGCTGCGTCAATTTTCCAAAGAAAAAGAAGAAACATATATTCGTGGTTTTTTGGGAAGAATGCTTTTTAGCGGCGAAGAAACCTTGAAGAAAGCAAGTGTACTTTCCGGCGGCGAAAGAGTGCGTTGCATGTTTGCGAAAATGATGTTGATAAATCCCAATGTACTTTTGCTGGATGGTCCGACTAATCATCTTGATCTGGAAGCAATTTCTGCATTAAATAATAGTTTGATTGATTTTCCCGGAACAATAATATTTAGTTCGCACGATCATCAATTTATTCATACAATTGCAAATAGAATTATTGAAATTATTCCAACCGGAATTATTGATAAACGTATGACTTTTGACGAATACTTGAACGATGAAGAAATAAAAAAGATTCATTTAAAAGTTTATCATGCACAAGCTATAAATATTTAAAAGCGAATTGAAATTTATTCGAGAATTTTTTTAACTCGACCCACTTCGCCGGTTTCTAATCTCACTTTTATTCCGTGAGGATGATTTGGTGATTTTGTTAAAATGTCTTTTACGTAACCTTCTGTAAAATTATTTGTTCGTTGATTTTCTTTTTCAACAATTTCAACATGCAAACCTTGTGTTATATTTTTTCTAATGTTTGATTCCACGAATTAATCTTTTCCTTTTTTCATCGAAACTTTTTTTCTATCACTTTTCCAATATCTTGGTTTTGGACTTTTTGAATTTGCGGGTTTTTTATGAGATGTTTTTTCATTTATTGTTTTTTGTAAAATCTCTTTGGGTTTATCAGATATTTTGCCGGTAGATATAAAAGGATGATTTTCAATAACAGGAATTGGTATTGAAATAAGTTTGTTTATATCCTTAAGAAAAAATTTTTCTTCATTATCACAAAGCGAAAGTGCAACCCCGCTTAATCCGGCACGACCTGTTCTTCCGATTCTGTGCACGTAAGTTTCTGGAATATTTGGAAGCTCAAAATTTATTACATGTGAAAGTTCGTCAATATCAATTCCCCGTGCAGCAATATCAGTCGCTACCAAAACTCGAGTTTGTCTGGTTTTAAAATTGTTTAATGCACGCTGTCTTGCATTTTGCGATTTGTTGCCGTGAATTGCATCGGAATTTATTTTCGCTTTATTTAAGAATTGTGTCACTTTGTCGGCGCCGTGTTTTGTTCTTGTAAAAATAAGTGCGGAAATAATTTTTGGATCTTTCAATAAATGAATTAGAAGATCTTTCTTATCGGATTTATCAACATAATACACACTTTGCTTAATAGTTTCAACCGTTGATGATTTTGGAGTTATTTCTATTTTAATTGGTTTTTCTAAAATTGTTCGGGCAAGTTTTACAATTTCATCCGGCATTGTTGCAGAGAAAAACAATGATTGTCTCTTAGATGGTAATTTTGCAATTATTTTTTTTACATCATTTATAAAACCCATATCAAGCATTCGGTCGGCTTCATCAAGCACAAATATTTCAATACGGTTAAGATAAATATAACCTTGGTTCATTAAATCTAATAATCTTCCCGGAGTAGCAATTAATATATCAACACCGGATAACAATTTATCTGTCTGAGCTTTTTGGTTTACTCCGCCATAAACAACGGCATTTTTGAGTCCGGAATATTTTCCGTATGCAGAGAAACTATCTCCAATTTGAATTGCAAGTTCTCTTGTTGGAGTTACAATAAGAGAACGAATTCTTCTTCTCTTAAAACCAATTTCTTGGTTATTATAAAGCAATTGTAAAATCGGTACTGCAAAAGCAGCGGTTTTGCCGGTTCCGGTTTGCGCACATCCTAGCAAATCTTTTTTAGTAAGTATAACCGGAATAGCCTGTTTCTGAATAGGAGTTGGAATTTTATATCCTTCTTCGGCTAAAGCTTTTTGAATTGGTTTAATAAGATTAATTTTTGCGAATGACATCAGTTTGTATTTCCTTTAAAATCGTGTTTCTAAAATTTATTGTGTTCTGGATCAGTTGAGGATGAATGAATATCTTATTAAGAATTACAAACAAAGGTATGTGACTGAAGCATTACAAATAATTACAATTCAAATTTAGCTTTATTATAGGTCATCTCAAAGTTTAATTCTGAAATAGCGTTATGGTAAAAAATAAAATTATTCTTATTGTAAACTTATTTTTGAGAACTTCTCAGTTTGTTTTATCTTTAATTAACAAAAGATTATTTCATGTTAGAATTTAAAAATATAATTACTTACATTTTTGCAATTGGTGCCGCACAAGCAGTTTTCTTGTTTTTCATTTTATGGAAGAAAAAAGAAAACAACTTTGCAAATAAATTTTTAGCAATCACAATGATTGTTTTTGCCGTTGATCTTTCGGGAGGCGTTTTATTTCTGAGCGGTTATATAAAATATTTTCCATGGTTTTTGGGATTAAACAATTCACTTCCTTATTTATACGGACCATTAATTTATCTTTACATAATTTTTCTAATTCACAAACAAGAAAAAATAGAAACAAATAATTTTCTTCATTTTATTCCATTTCTCATTGTTCAGGTTTACGGAATATTTTTCTTTTATTTTGAAGGTTCGGAATATCAACTGAGTTTGATAGATTTTTCAAAAGAACCGCCTTGGCACATTGTTTTAGTTGGTACATTAATTCCATTCGTTGGATTGCTTTATTTGATTTTAACAGTAATTATAACACTAAAATATAACAGAGTAATAAAAAACAAATTTTCCAACATTGAAAAAATTGATCTCAATTGGCTTTTATTTTTGGTTTATGGAACAGTTATAATTTGGCTTATTGTTTTTCTTTCATATTTGTTGGATGTAATTTATGGACAAGGATTTCAAGCAAATTTATTGATTTATATATCCATTTCAATTTTCTTATATACACTAGCCATAAAAAGTTATAAACAACCAGAAATTGAAACGATAAATTATGAAACAGAAACATATAAAAAATCCGGATTAACCGAAGACAAAGCCGATGAATATTTGAAGAATTTATTAGAAATTATGAAAGATGATAAACCACACCTAGATACAAAACTAAGTCTTAATAATCTTGCTGATAAAGTTGGAATTTCTTCACACAATCTTTCTGAAATTATAAATACAAAATTAGAACAGAATTTTTATGATTTTATAAATAGTTACAGAGTTGAAGAAGTGAAAAAATTAATTACTGAAGATAAAGAAGGAAAATATAACTTGCTTGCACACGGATTTGAAGCGGGATTTTCATCTAAATCAGCATATTATTCTGCATTTAAAAAATTTACCGGAAAAACTCCTGCACAATTTAGAAATAATTTATAGAAATTGAATTTATTTTAAACTTACATTAATTATTGAAATAAATTTGAACACATTTTTTACATACGCATTTATTATAGGTTCCGCACAAGGGTTTCTGCTCGCTTTTTTTTTGATAAGAAAAAAAGAGAATAAAACCGCTAATAGAATTTTGGCAGTAACAATGATAATCTTTTCATTGGATTTAATTTTAAACTCTCTTGCTGTAACTGGTGAGATCAGAAAAACTCCAATTCTGATTGGGTTAATGCAGACATTTCCATATTTATATGGACCAGCACTTTATTTGTATGTTTGTTTTATTACACATGGAATTAAAAAGTTCAGCATAAAATATTTAATTCATTTTCTTCCGTTTTTATTAGTACAAATTTATGCAATATTCTTTTTCTATTTTGAACCGACATCATATCAACTGAATTTAGTTTATGTAGAAAATAAATTGCCTTGGCACGTTTTATTTATTTCATATTTAACCCCAATATATGGAGCGTATTATTTGGTTCGTGCAATTTATGAAGTTTATAAATTCAATAAAAAACTGAAAGAAAACTTTTCAAGTATTGATAAAAATAATTTATCTTGGATAAATTTTTTAATAACCGGTGCAGTTATTTTGTGGATTACAGCAATAAGTTTAACCACAATTCAATTAATATTTGATAATGAGTTTAAACCTGAGCTGGGAAGTTATTTAGCAATTTCAATTTTTATTTATGCAATTGCATATAAAAGTCTGCAGCAGCCCGAACTGAAAAACGAGACCCTCCAAAATGAATTTACAAAATCTGAAAATAGTGAGCCATACAGAAAAAGTGGATTAAAAGAAGACGAAGCGAATAAATATTTAAAACAGCTTTTAACAATTATGGATGAGCAGAAACCATTTAAAAATGAAAAACTAAGTTTACTTGATTTAGCGAGTTTGGTTGGAGTTTCAACACACAATCTTTCAGAAATTATTAATACAAAATTAGAACAAAATTTTTATGACTTCGTAAATAGTTATAGAGTTGAAGAAGTAAAGAAATTAATTTCTAATGATAAAGAAGGAAAATACAATTTACTTGCTCACGGATTTGAAGCGGGATTTTCATCTAAATCAGCATATTATTCAGCTTTTAAAAAATTTACTAATATGACTCCATCTCAGTTTCGCAGTAAATTGTAGAGACGGGATATATCCCGTCTCTACGGTTGAACTAAAATTTATAGTCTATTCCCAAAACAGGCATAGTGCTCCATTGATTTTGCGCAGTAACTTTTTTTGTTTGTTCATTCCAATCATAAAACGCAATATTTTCTCTGCCGTATGCATTCCAAACACTAAGATAAATTATTAAACTTGAACCGGAAAAATAAAATCTTTTATCAACTCTAATATTTAACGAATGATAATCCGGTAATCTTTTTTCATTAATATTTTCCGTATCCCAAATTCCTCTGTTTAATTCTGCAGATTTTTCAATATCAAAAGGAGTATAAGGTGCACCGCCAGCGTAAATCCAGCGAAGTTTAAATTCCCATTCATCATTCGGAATGTAACCGCCTTCAATATTAAAATTAAAAACATTATCGTAAATTCTATCGCGCCAAGTATTTTCTAAATCTTTATATCTTGTTTTGGAATATGAAATACTTGTCATTCCGTAAAAATCCGAAGCTAATTTTTTCTGCATCATTATTTCAATTCCGCGCGAAAAAGCTTCTCCTTTATCAACCAAATTTTCATGATTTAAAAATATTCCGTCAATCATTGATTGATCAAACAAAAACATATTCGGCTGAGTTGGATCAATTGGAAAATTTTTATAAGATTTGTAATAAGCTTCAACACTTAATTTTGTTGATTCGCCAAGCATTTTACTAATTCCAAATATTAGATGATTTGAAATCGGCGTTTTTAAATTTATAAATTCATCATTTTGAATGAGAAAATTTTCCGGAATTTCTTGAGTAAAAATTCCCGCACTTGCAGAAAGATTTATTCCATTATTTAAATTATATGAAATTGATAACCGCGGAGAAAAATTTAAATGATCGTTATACTCAAAAAAATCTGCTCTTACTCCGTATTCAAAATTTAAATTTTCAGAAAATTTTAATTGATGCTGTGCAAAAATTGCGAATTTGGTTGTTCCAAACTTTTTATTAATATACAACCGTGGAGTTGGGTTTCCGTAATTGTCTTCCCAAGCTTCGTAAAGAACATCAAACTTGCTGAAATTATATTTTCCTTCAAAACCAAATTCGAATTTGTTAAAATTATTCTGCTTGAAATAATTAACATTTCTTATGCGAATATTATTTTCCGCAGAATTATTTGTGAATAAATGATTTTTAGATTTTGTTTCCGAATAATCTCTTTTGTAACCAAAATAAGTGTGCGAAATAGAAGTATTTGAATAACCGCTTTTTCCCCAAACAAATTGCCAGTTCAATCCGGCTGAGTTTGTAACTCCATCCGTTTTTCCGTAAACGTTTGTTAAATCTGTGCCGAGCGCATTTTCATATTCCAAATTAATTTGATCCCAAGAAAAAACATCAAGCAAAGTGAGCTTATTTTTTTCATTTAAATTATAAACAATTTTTGTCTGCGCATCTCCGTAATGGGGAATTGCTCCGCCGGTTTCACTTTCATCAATTATCAAATCCAAATAAGAAATGCTTCCGGAAAACAAGTAAGAGCCTTTATCAAAAATAGGTCCTTCAATTCCTCCGCCAATTCCTTGCATACTTAAATTTAATTGCGATTGAATTTTATCCTTTGCGCCTTCGCGAAATCTGATTTCCATAATTGAAGAAAGTTTATCTCCGTAAATTGGAGAAAATCCACCCGAGTAAAAATTTACATCTTCAATAAAATCAACATTTAAAATTCCTATTGGTCCATCGGAAGAACCTTCAACGGGAAAATGATTTATGTTGGGAATTTCAATATTATCTATAAAAAAACTATTTTCTATTGGACTTCCGCCGCGGACAATTAAGCTGTTTCGCGAATCGTTAACTTTTGCAAGTGATGGTAAACCATAAATTATTCTGCTTACATCTCCGGCAGAACCGGGCGCACGTCGAATTTCTTCCGAAGAAAAATTTACAGTTCCGATTGGTTTATTTTCAACTTCTGTAAAAAACCCGCTTTCCACAACAACATTTTCCAATTCAATAGTTGAAGAAAACATTTCTATATTTAAATAAGTTGTCCTATCGGAACGAATTATGACATCGGTTTTTGTAATTTTTTTGTAACCAACGTAAGTGAAATTAATTGTATAAGTTCCAACGGGAAGATTAGAGATTTTATATTTTCCATCAATATTTGTTATGGTACCAATTTCATTTTCTTGTATAAAAATATTTACACCAATTAATTTGGATTTGTTGCTTTGATCAAGAACAGTTCCTTCCAAATTTCCGGTAGGTTTATTTTGTGCCGAGATTGAAATTGAAATAAAAAAAATCAGAAAAAGTAATTTGTACATTTTTGCCTCAGAATTATTGAAAAATTTTTTGAAGCAAACTTATAATTTGTGAAAAACAAAATCGGCTTTTTCAAAGGGATAGGACGTGAAATTACTAATTTTTAAGTTCTGATTGATGGGAAAGGACGAAACTAATTAAAATTTGGAATTTTCCATTTTAGCGTATTGTATTTTATATATTTTCTAATATTATATAATTCATTTTCGTTACGAATTATTCTATCGTAAAATGATTTTTGCCATTTAAAATTCTTTAAATTGGTTTTACGAATTTCAATTGTGCAAACTCTTTTAAATTGTTGAATTACTTTTGAAAGAAGCATTTTTGTTCGGTCATCACTATTTGTAGGGAACGCAAATTTTGCGTTCCCGTTAATAATATTTTGGGATGCAAGATTTGCATCCCCTACGTTAATGATTATTATTCCATGAATATGATTGGGCATAATTATAAATTCATCAATTTCTATTAAGCCATAAATTTTAGGTATATTTTTCCAGAACCGTTCAACTAAATCACCTAATAAATTTAAAATTACTTTTTCATTTTCAACTTTTTCCAAAACACAATTCATGTTTTCAACACAAATCGTAACAAAATAATAACCCGGAGTAGAATAATCATAAAGTTTATATCGATTAGCTTTTCTACTTTTTATCATAAAATAAATATTTTTTACGTTAACTTTATCAAATTCCTCAACTGAAATTCATGTCGAATTGGATGCATAACTGCGTGTTCAAGCATTGCATCAATACAATATTCAACTCCCCAGCGTGATTTAAATGTCGGGGAGTGAAAGTTTTCTTCTTCAATTTCAATTAATGGCAAACGCCATCTTCCAAATAAATTTAATAAATATTGTTCTGCATTTTTTTCAATATTATTTATTTCCGGTGGATTGTTTATTTCCGGATCAGGTAAATTTAATTTTTCACAAATCCACGTCATATAACCACGCGCAGAACGCAAAACATGAAACAATAAAGTTTCCAACGATTGATAATCCGGATCATCGGTTTTTGGTAATTCTACATTTAATTTTTTTGCTTCTTGCCAAGTTTTTAGAAAATTTGTTAAATGTTTTTCGTGCAATAAAACAAGTGAACGCGCACCGTTGTATTTATATTTTGGAATTTCATTATGATTCATTTTTTTACTTTTCATAAGTTGTTAATTTTGAGCGATATTTATAAACGGCGTTTCCCGAAGTGATGTATAAAGTTTTTCCGTCTTCATCACCAAAAGCGCAGTTTGTGGTTTGTCCGGGAACTTCAAAAGATTCTAATAAAGTTCCGTTACTTTCGTAAATCCAAATTCCTTTTGTTGCGGCAATAAACAATCTTCCGTTTTTATCAACCTTCATTCCATCGCCAAATCCATCCGGCTGCATATTTGCAAAAAGTCTTTTATTTGTAATTGTTGAATCTTTTACATCCCAAACGTAAACTTCATTACTTCCCGAGTTTGTAACGTATAAAAGTTTTTCATCGGGCGAAAACGCAATACCATTCGGGCGATGAAGCGAATTATCCAATAATTTTAATTTTCCGTTTTTTGATAATCTAAATATTCCATAATAACCCAATTCTTCTTCTTCGGATTTAATTCCATAAGGAGGATCGGTAAAGAAAATAGAACCATCGGATTTTACGGCGAGATCATTTGGTGAATTTAATTTGTTTCCGTAAAAATTATCTGCGAGAGAAATTTCTTTTCCATCGTTTAATAATTTTGCCATTCTTCTTTTTCCATGCTGAGCTAAAATTAAATTTCCATCTTTGCAAATAGCTAATCCGTTTGAATTTCCCGAAGGATCAAGAAAAGTTGAAAGTCCGTCTTTCTCATTCCATTTATAAATTTTGTTTGCCGGAATATCACTAAATAGAATTGCGCCGTCTTTCCAAACGGGACCTTCGGTAAATTGAAATCCTTCCGCAACTTTTTCAATTTGAGAAAATAATAATTGAGATGAAACGAGAATTAATATTGCAATTAAAAAAGAAAATTTTTGATTATTCATTGTTAATTTTCCCTTATTATTTTTATAAATTCAATTTGTGATATTAATAAATTTTTATCGCGCATAAGTAAATTTATTATTTCAAACTTGTTTACTAATATAAATTAAAATATATATGAAGAAAATACAAAAACTTGTTTTGCCCCTTCTGGTAATTATAATAATTGCAATTTTATATTTCAGTTATTTTGCTTCAAGCGATGAACTTGGGGATTTTACCAGATTTGAACCAAACAGTAATGCATCGCTTCCAATAATTGTAAAACTTGTAAAAGAAAAAGGCGTTCAAAGAACACAAGACGGGACTTATGTTTTTTATGTAGTTGATAAAAACAATAAAGAAGTTTTTGTGAGCGGATTAGAAAATCTTCCGCCGGGAATGGACGACTCGAAAACAATGGTAATTACCGGACATATGTCGGGGAAAGATGGATTTCACGCACATGGAATTGAGTTAAGAAATTAAGTATAAAATAGATTTACCAATTATGTATTAAAAATAATAATTAAAATTTTGGATTTAGAAATTTACTCAATCCAAGACGAAAAACAGTCTCGTTATATTTGTTATAAGCAATATTGAAATTTAGAACTCCCAAAATACCCGAAATTCCAGCATAAATTTCCCAGTAAAATTTATTTGTATTTTTATTCCATAGATTTAATGCACTTACTCCATTTACAAACTCAAAATTCCATGCTACCGGGAAATAAATTCCCAGCATATCAAAAAACGTTTTTCTCCAATTGTGTTCTAAATGAATTGCCAAACTTTTATCACCGGTTAATTGATAAGGCATAAGACTTTTAAAAGTTCCAAAAGGAGATAAAAAAGCTATTGAAGTCTGTGGAGTATATAAATGTTGAATATCATACTTTCCCAAAATTGCAGAGCCTTCTATAAAAACGCCAAGATAGGGAGAGAAGAACAATTCATCAAAAAAAGTATCAAAATAAAATTGATAAGCAGTAAAAAGACTGAGATAATTAAAACTACTTCCAAAATATTTATTGGAAAATTCGAATTCAGAGATAAACCCATCTTCTGCTATAAAACTAATTTCAAAAGGAGATTTTTTACTTTGAAGATTAAGGAAGATTCTACTATCTATTCCATCTTTAATTTCTGGATTAATTCTATTGATAGTTCTTAAATTAAACAAACTGTAATATTTTTTATATTCAAGCGATTTTTGGTTTTCGTAAGTATAACCAAATTGTAAGTTAATATTTTTATTGATTTTTTTATCAAATCCAAATTTGCCAGAAATTGAATGGAAATAGTTAAATTGATCTTCAAATCCAATTGAAACGCCTATGCTATTCCATAAATCAGAGTAAAAACGAAACTTACTAAATGGAACGGAACCATAATTTCCTGTAAGCTCAATACCGTCTAAAAAATTATTTTTTAATGGGAAATATGATGAAATGTGTGTGTCAACTGCTTTTCTGGCAAATGAGTATAAGATATTTCCGGACAAGCTAATTAAGGTACCAGAACTTTTAGTTGAATACTTTAATCCCAGAGCAATGCCATCAACCCTGTTATTTTTAAAGTTAATGTATTTGAAAATTTTCCCAAAATTGAAACCATTGTCTTGGGAATTATTTTCTTTAAAATCAACATTTTTAAAATATTCTCCGCCAATACCGCCTAATTTGAGAGACGAAACAATTTCTTTATTACTATCAATATTTTTAATAGCTTCTTTTTCAATATTAGAAACCGGGAATAGTCTGATAGAATCCATAATATCAAAATTGATTACTGTTGGTGTTTTGTTAAATGAAGTGTCGTCAAGTCGATTTATATTCGTTAAATAAGGATCACTATTTTCTAAATTTATTTTGTGGTTATTCATTACTTTCACAAAAGATGTAATTGCACTATCAAGAATGAACAAATAATTATAATTGAAATTAGTTTCCATTGTTGAACTATAAAATATAGGCAACCAATAATTATCAATTTTTTCAATATTTTGTATTACTGAGAGTTTAACATTTGTATAAGGTATAAAATTTCTATTTTCAAGTGTAAGATTTAACCCAGCCAACGCATAACTGGAATCATCAATTAGAAGTTCACCGCTAAAAGTTGGTCTAATTTTAGAATAAGGAATAACTTTTATTTGATAAAAAGTTCTTGATTTATTTTGCTTAATTCCCAATAGTTCGTAATCATAATAGTCAAAGGCAAATTGAGAGATAGGAAGGTGAAAAACAAACTTGCCAAGAATTAATGAATCGTTAGAAAAGTCAATTATTTTATTTTCAAAAAAATCCAGATCAAAAGTTTTAAAAGTTGTTTTGGAAATATTTTCCGTACTTGTAATTTTCGTTTTGTATTCTTTTATCTCACTACGAATCGCATTAAATCCTTCTCCAACATCTTCCTCTAAGAAAACAATATCGTTTCCCGAAAGCAATTTATTTTTTGAGTAAAAATTATAAAAGTAATTCTTCAATCCCTTTTTATTTTTTGCTTTGTTTTCAATTGCTTTTCTAATAATGGAATATGCAGGATTTTCATCAGCATTTACCAAAACTTCCGGTAAATTAATTACACTTGGAGTCAATTCTATATTTAATGAATTTTCATAAGGTATTGATACTTTAATTTGTTTTGAATTGTAACCAATACAACTTATTTGAAGAACGTGAATTCCCTTCTGTAAAACAATTTTAAATTCTCCAACTTCATCAGAACTTGTTCCATATTTCGTTCCGAGCAGCCCAATGTTTACATAAGGAATTTTTTTGCTTGTTTTAATATCAGTAATTATTCCGGAAAGATTAAAAGATTGAGCTTGAATAACTGAAAATATCAACAAAAAAATAATGGCAAGTTTCATAAATAAAGGTTCCAATTTTATTTATTTAAAAGACGAAATAAAATAACGAAATGTTACAAAGCTAAGCCATTTAATTTAAATTTTCTTAATTAAGTAAATATTTTATTTTCACCTTTCAAACGTAATAATTGATTTTTGAATTTTTCCAATTGCTTTTGAAACCAGCTTTTTTCTTTTTGAGATAAAAACTTATAAATTATTTCTGAAAATTTTGCTGCGCGCAAATATCCGTAAACTTTGTGCGGATTTCTTTGATTATTAATTTCATAATCATTTGTAATAAAATAATTTTGTGGAACAACTCCGCAAATATTCGTATTATAATATTCTGAAAAAACTGAGTTCCCGGCAATTTTATCTTCTTCATCCGCAAAATTTATCCATTCGTTTACACCATCCGGAGTTTTTGGATTTTCGGAAATGTTTAAGTTCGATTTAATCTTTTCTAAAATTACCGGAAGTCCAAGCGGAGAGCCAATGGTAAGAAATTTTTCTACTTTAAAATTTGGAGTAAATAAAGTTAAAATATCATAAATTATTATTGAGCCCATTGAATGAGCAATTAATAAAATTTCTTTATTTTCATGTTTTTTTAGTTCAGCCAAAATTCTGTAAATAATAATATTTCTGTAATCTTTAAATTCATTTTCGGATGAATAATAAATCCCCAGCTCTCTAAAATATTTTTTTACAATAAATTCGGAAATCAACTCGTGATTTTTTACAAAATCCGGATTGAGAAATATTTTATCAAATTGGTTATATAAGAATTGATCAACCAAAGAGTTTAATTCAATTTTTTTTGGAACGAAATTTTTATCAGAGGGTAAATATTTTTCAGCGATATAGTATTTGCTGTTTTTATCTTTCTCATTTTCATCAAGAGGTTTTTCATTTAAAATATCTGCCCAGTAAATTAATTCAAATTCATATTGAAGATTTGGTTTCCCAATATTTTTCAATCCTTCATCAATAGATTCTTTCCACCATTTAGATAAAATATCTTTCTTGGGTTTATTTCCGAGTCCGTGAATTCCAATAATTATTTTAGACATTTTTAGGTAAAAGTTAAAAGAGTAAGATTATGATTAAGAAAAAAAACGCTTAAGTAAAATTTACGGAAAGTAAATGTTGTTTCAATATGAATGATGGTGAATTGAATATTAATCTTTGCGGAAAGATTATTTTCCAACCACAAAGATTTTTTAAATAAATTTTATTTTTTATGCTTTAAAATTGTTTTAACTAATTTATCGGCGCCGTGAGTTAAAACATCGTAAGTGGGAATGTCATATAGTTTTGAATATTCGCCGCAAACTTTATCAATTTCCTTTCCATTCAAATTTTCATGATTAATTGTAATTGCGGCAATTTGTTTACCGGAAATAACTTCTATTGCTTTCATTTGTTTTGATAGCGGATGAATTGAATAATCCGGAAATCCAATATATTCTTTTCTTGTTGGCGAGTGCTGAAGTACAATTACGGCCGGTCTTCCGCAAGTTAAAATTTCAAATCCGCTTGGGTTTGCGGGATTTAATAATCCGCCTTGACCTTCAATAACAATAAAGTTCGGCTTTTCATTTTTCCACGCTTTGTAAATTACATTTTCAAGTTCACCGTTTACAAAATTATTTACAATCGAGTCTAAAATAATTCCATATTTTGCGCCTTGCATCCAAGCCGTTTGTCCGGTTCCAATAAATTCGGCTTTATATCCGGCCGTTCTTAAAGCATGAACCAAAAGCCATGCGGTTGTTCTTTTTCCAACCGTAGAATCCGTTCCGAGAACCGCAATTATGAAAGAGTCAACTTCTTCAATTTTTCCCGCAAAAGAGTGAAGTTCGCTTCTGGGAGCCGGTTTTCTAATATCTCTAATTGAAACTTCATTTTGTGTTGCCAAAGTTTTCAATTCTTTATCTTCCGATAAAAAATCGTTCAATCCGGAATCAACATTTAATCCCTTTTTCAACGCACTTTTTACAACGTCTCTTGTTGCGTCATCAAGTTTTCCATCTTTGGGATTTGTACCAACAATAAAATGAGTAGGTTTTAATTTGGAGTTTGCAGATTCCGAAAGAGCATCTTTTAATGATGCAAATATTGGAATATTATTTTCTTTATTATTTAAAACCATTCCGGAATCTTGTCCAGCGTAATTAGAATCAATTACCGAAATAATTTTATATCTTTCTGTAAATCTTACAAGACCGTTAGCTGTTTTGCCAGCCGGAGTATTGAATACTTTTTCGGAATAAATTATTGCATTACCTTCTGGTAATAAACTCATTGTTTCCTCCCCAAAAACTATAAGCTATGCGATGAAGATAAAATTTGATTAATATCTTAAAGAAAAAAAACGAACAGTAAATTTATATGAAATATTTTAGATTATATAAGAAAAGTAATTTGATGACATATTATTTTTTTGTTAAATAATACTTTTTATCCAAGAAGCTTTGTTTGAGGTAATTCCATCAATTCCAAAAGAATTTAACTTTTTTGCATATTCCGGATCATCAACCGTCCAAACATACAAAAGTAAATTTGCTGATTTAATCTTTTTAACAAAATCCGGAGTTAAAATTTTTCCGGCACACACATTAAAACCATCCAGATTTGCCTTTTTCACTTTCGAAATTAACTTTTTGTGAAAAATTCCCAATAATCTTGTGTATAAGTTGTAATCAAAATTAACAAGATACAAAATCTTATAATGTGACATTATTTTTTTAGCTTTTTTAAGAACGCGAAATTTAAAAGAAATAATTTCTACTTGTGAAGTTGAAACATTTGAAGATTCGAGGTCTTTCTTTAAATGTGGAAGAATTTTCGAATCACATTTTATTTCAATAATTAATTTTCCGTTATTTGGAATTGTATATAAAACTTCTTTTAAAGTTGGAATTTTCTCATTCTCAAATTGAATACTTTTCCACAAACCAACATCAAAATTTTTTAATTCAGACAAAGTAAGATTCTTAACTTTTTTATTTATTCCGCAGAATCTTTTTAAAGTTGAATCGTGAATTACAACAACATGATTGTCTTTACTTAAATGAACATCAATTTCAACGGCATCTGCGCCTTTTTTCCAAGCTAAATTAATTGAAGCTAAAGTATTTTCCGGAGCTTTAAAAGATTCACCGCGATGTGCAATAATCAAAGGTTTCATAATTTCTAATATTTATTCACTTTGTAATAAAATTATTTTACAGAGTATAACAATTTGTTGATTGAAGAAAAATAAAATAATAAATTGTTATTATCTTCAATAAATAAGATAGTTTGAAATCCTTTAAGGAGGCAAAATGAAAATATTTTTAACAATTATAATTTTATTTACTTTTTCGATTAATCTATTTTCTCAAACAGAATGGAATAAAGTTTGGACAATGCAGCAAATGCCGTTTCAGCCGGAAGACATAACTTCGGAACTGACCAAAGTAATTGCCGGTTTTGATACAGACGGCGACGGCTGGGGAGAATTTATTTGCGGAAATTCCGATCTTGAAAAAAATCATGCATTAATGTATGAAGCCACCGGCGATAATACTTATGAGTTGGTTTGGTCTTTTGAATTTCCTGTTGCCGGAACGGGCTGGTTTGGTGTTGCCGTTGGCGATGTTGATAATAACGGAAAAGTTGATATTGTTCTCGGATGGCCCTCTGATGTTAACGCCGGCGATGTTAATCCCCCAAGAATTTTTACTTTTGAATGGAGCGGTGTGACCGGAGAAAATATTTACGGTAGAAAAAATACTGATGGGACTTTTAGACCAACTCACCAAACAAATTTTGATTTGCCGGATAACACCGAGTGGAATCCGTTTAGTATGTTAATTGCAGATATTGATAAAGATAATGTAAATGAATTGATTATCGGAATTAGATCCGGCGGAAGAGAAAAAGAAGTTGTTGTTGCTTCGGTTACGGGCGGAACACTTTCCGGTTTTGGTAAATATGTAATTGAATATAATTATCAAAATTTAGAAGGCGGTTCAAATTACTGCACGGCAATTGGTGATTTAGATAACGACGGCAATACGGAAATTTTTGAAATGGTTTGGAATATGTTCACTTTAAGAATGTTTGAAGTTACCGGCCCGAACCAATATGAACATGTAAACGATTTGGAACAAATTTATGCAGATGAAGAAATTGATTACGGTGCTTTGGATGGATTAAAAATTGATGATATAAACGGTGATGGAAAAAATGAATTATTTATTGCCGGAACAGAAGATGCAAATACTGTATTTATAATTCAAAATATTTCAGACATATCTCAAATTACGGAAAGTGATATAGTTGAATTAACTCACATCCCGACAAAAATAAAACCGGATGGAGGTTTAACGTTGGGACAATTTAGAAATATGGTAATTGGAGATCCAGATAAAGACGGTTTGAAAAGTCTAATAATTGCCGGCGAGCAAAACGGACAAATTTTTGATTTGGAATATAAAGGAAGCGGAGATTTGGCTGATGAAAACAATTGGAATTTAACAGTTGCTTATGATGTTTTTGAAGACGCGCTTACAGAAGTTGTTGATACGGTTGCCGCAAAATTAACTCCCCGACTTTATTACGGCGCACTTGCAAACGATATGGATGGAGACGGATTGAGTGAATACGTTTTTACAAATTATTCAAATGATAGAAGTCTTTGGGCTAATGATCCTTATGTAACAATTCTTGAATCAGCAAAAGCAACGGGAATAGTTTTGGAAAATAATTTTGTTCCGGAGAAATTTGAATTAAGTCAGAATTATCCCAATCCGTTTAATCCAATAACAACTATAAAATATTCTGTTTCATCTGCTTCTGTCATTTCGAACGAAGTGAGAAATCTCAGAGATATCTCGTCGCAAGTTTACCAGACGCGGCTGGCTCCTCGAAATGACAATGTGCAAATAACTTTAAAGGTTTATGATATTTTGGGAAAAGAAATTGCAACATTAGTAAATCAAAAACAAAATCCGGGAAATTATGAAGTAACATTTGATGCAAGCGAATTAAACAGCGGAATATATTTTTATAAATTAATTTCCGGAAATTTTATTGAAACGAAAAAAATGATTTTAATGAAATAATTTTAATTGTAGAGACGCAATATATTGCGTCTCTACACAAATTTTAAATTCACTCAAAACTTTAAACAAACAAAAATTTTTCATCATATAAATTCCTTTATAAAAATTCCGTATTTTTACGCATAATTATCATTTCAAAAAATGAAAGACTGCGAACAAAAATATCTAAATTATTTACCGCAAAGAGACGTAATTTTTGTATTGGGAGCCGGAGCTTCTCAGCCGGACGGAGTTCCGTTACAGAAAGATATTCTTCCAATGATACTTTCCGAAAAACAAAAAGAAATTCAAGATTCTAAAATCGGAAGTTCTGTTATAGAATTTATAAATGATAATTTTAAGTATGATCATAAAACCAAGCAGTATCCGCAGCTCGAAGCTGTGTTTGGATTTCTAGATTATTTCATTCAGCAAAATGAAAGTCTGAATGCAAAATACACACACAATAAAATTGTTGAATTAAAAGAATATCTCATCAAGCTCATTCATTACATTGTAAATTTACGAACGCACAAACAAAGTAAATATTATAATTTATTTTGGGAAGCTGTTGATAAATTCAACAAAAATATTTCCATCATAACATTAAATTATGATACGCTTCTTGAGCAATCTTTCGATTTTCTCTTCAAAAAATCCGGCTATATTGATTATTGTCTCCATTTAATGAATTATGATAAATTAGCCGAATTAAAGAATTTTAATTTTTGGATAAATCCTCGCGAACCGGTTTTAGCTAATGAAAATGAAAATCCGTTTGCAATAAAAATTTTAAAACTTCACGGAAGTTTAAATTGGAAATACTGCAATTGCTGTAATCAAACTTTACTTACTCCTTGGGATAGAACAATTGATTTGCAAGGCGGAAAATTTTTGGGATTCAAATATCCCGATAACGAAAAATATGAGTATTTATGTCCGCTTGATTCTACAGAATTTCAAACATTAATAATGCCGCCCTCGTATCTTAAATCATTAAATCAGCCGGTAATTTCACAGCTTTTCAGCGAAGCTTCGCGTGAAATAAGAGATGCAAAAAAAATAATTTTTGTCGGATATTCTTTATCGGATGCGGATATTCACATAAAAGCACTTTTCAAAAAACAATTAAGAAAAACCACGGAAGTTATTGTTGTAAATAGTAAAAAAGCCGCAGTTTTAGAGAACAAATATTCGGCAATTGCAGAGAAAATTAGATTTGTAAATCTTGCCTTTGAAGATTTTGTTTCCGAAGAAAATTTACTTAAAGAGATAATATCCTAATTTGTTCTATTGTTTTAGAGTAATTCAAAAAAGTACTATTAGAAAAGCAATTTATTTCTTAATTTTGAGCAATTAGGAGAGAAAGAATGTTATCAAAAATTTCCACATTAATTTTAGGAGTTCTTTACGAAAAGGAAAGAAATCCCTACGAAATTACAAAAATGTTGAACAATCTTAATTTAAGAAAATGGTTTAACATTGCAGATTCTACAGTTTACGCAACAATAAACACATTAAAAAGACAAGGTCTTATTAAAGGCGAAACACACCGCGAGGGAAGTTTTCCCGAAAAAACTATTTATGCTATTACTGCAGAAGGCGAGTTTGAACTTCACAATACAATTTCAAATTATTTGGAAGAAAATGATCCGGACGGATCAAAATTTGATATTGCGCTGGTTTTACTACATCACTTAAGTAAAGATGAAATTCTTCAAAAATTGAAAATTAAATTGGAAAATTTGGAGATTTCTACTTACGAAATTAAAACTCAAATTATTCATTTGGAAAGAGAAAGATCGGTTGCGTTTACCGGTTTACTTTTGCTTAAACACAGATTATATATGGCCGAAACTGAAATCAGAACAATTAAAGAAATTATCCGTGAATTTAATATTAAAGAAGAAATTAAAGGCGCGTCGGTTTTTGATGTAAGCTTGGTATAAAAAAGTTAAAATCCGTTAGCTAACGGAAAAAATGAAAAGTCAAAGGTAAAAACAAAAGACGTATAAACGTGACAAGAAAAAATTGAAAAAAAATGATAGTTGTCATTCCGGAAATTACGTAGTAATTATCCGGAATCTCAGTTGCCGATCTTCATCAACATGAAAAACAAATTTAATTTTTTACAACTTCCGTTCTGTTATCAATTCCAAATAAATCATACGGTTTTTTGCTGAAATTTTCATCGAACAGAAAAACTGTAATTATGATAAATGCTACAAATCCCAATAAAATTGCAAAATGCACAAAATTTGTTTTTTGAATTTCATGACGATCTTTAATTTCGCAAACTTCTCCGGGGCAATATTGAACTTTATCTTTAAAAAATATTGGGTACACTTTACATCCTAAACAAATTCCAAACGCAGATTCGAAAAAAAGAAAAATTAAACAAATAAGGCAAATCATTCCGGTAATTGGACTATATGAGTTTACTATAACTTGCAAAGCTAACATTATAATTCCGAGAGCAATTCCAATATACCAAGCAAATTTTTTCTGAACCGCACCAACGTATTCCGGAGTTTGATTATTTACAACCCATCTTGCAATAATTAATGTTGGTGAATATTTGGGATTTATAAAAACGCGAATTAGCATATCAGTAAGGAAAATTACAATTGCATATTTTAGCAATGTAAAATCAGCCGTAAAAATTACTTTTAAAATTGCAATAAACATTAGTACGAAAAGCATTCCAGCCGCAGCTCTAATTTCTCTCTCATTTAAAACGCGGATATTGTAACCTTTTACATCTTCACCAAATTGAATAATTTTGCTCATAAATTTTCTTTCATAATAATTAAAGGATATAATGTTTCTTTTGACGTTAATATTACGTAAAAGTTGTGGTATAAAAAAACCCAATTTCTTTTGAAAATTGGGTTTGTGAAAATTAAACTAAAATTATTTTCCTAAAGTTGTTCCTTCCGCACGCAAATCTTTGACGGCAACCACAACTCTATTTTTCATCGATTCTTCGGCTTTCTTCATATAACTTCTTGGATCATAATGTTTTTTGTTGCCAACTTCGCCATCAACTTTTAAAACACCGTCATAATTTTTCAACATATGATCAGCAATTGGTCGAGTAAAAGCAAATTGTGTATCTGTATCAACATTCATTTTTACAACGCCGTATTCAAGAGTTTCTCTAATTTCTTCCAAACTTGAACCGCTTCCGCCATGGAAAACCAAATCAAATGAAGCAGCTTCGCCATATTTTGCAACAACTGCATCTTGACCTTGTTTCAAAATAATTGGTTTTAATTTTACGTTGCCGGGTTTATAAACACCGTGAACATTTCCAAAAGTTGCGGCAAACATATAACGCGCATCTTTTACTTGGGATAATCTCTCGTAAACGTATAACATATCTGCCGGAGTTGTATAAAGTTTTTCTGCCGGAGCGCCTTCGTTATTAACACCGTCTTCTTCACCGCCAACAACGCCAGCTTCAACTTCTAAAATAATTCCTAATTCTTGGCATTGTTTTAGTAAATCTACAGCAATATCCATATTTTCTTTTAGCGGAAGTTCTGAACCATCAAACATATGTGAATTGAATAAAGGTTTTTCTCCTTTTGCAACTCTTTTTCTTGATTCTTCAATTAACGGTTTTAAAAATGAATCAACCTTTTTAGCTTGGCAATGATCGGTATGAAGAGCAACATTTATATCATATTGTTCGGCAATAAAATGAACGTGCTGCGCAATTGAAATTGCTCCTAAAGCCGCATTTTTAATGGCTAAACCCGAAGCAAACTCGCCGCCGCCCGTGCTCACTTGAATAATTCCATCAGATTTTGTTTCAGCCAAAGCTTGTAAAACTGCGTTTGCGGAAGATTCGGAAACAACATTAATAGCCGGATATGCAAATTTATTTTTCTTAGCGTTATCAAGCATTTGGCAATATTTCTTATAATCAACAACTGGCATTTCTGATCTCCAAATAATTATTATATAAAATTTTTTTACAATCGTAAACTTAAATAAAAATTTGTTCAACTTTTTGTTTCATTTTAAATAAAAGTTTAATTGTGTTATCTTTTGCTGGATAATTATTTACTAAGGTGAATAAATGAGCGAATGGAACTTACAAGGTAAAAAAGCCTTAATTACCGGCGGAACAAAAGGAATTGGTTTGGCAATTGCCGAAGAATTTTTAAAACTTGGTGCAGATATTTTTATTGTAGCACGCACAAAAAATTTGCTTAAAGAAAAATTATCTCAATGGAGCAAACACGGTTACGTAGTTTTAAGTTCATCAAAAGATTTAAGTGCGGCGGAAGAAAGAATTGAATTAGTAAATGAAGTTAAAAATCATTGGGAAAATTTAGATTTTTTAATCAACAATGTTGGAACAAACATTCGCAAAAAAACTATTGATTTTACAATTGAAGAATATGAAAAAGTAATTAACACAAATTTAATTTCCACTTTTGAATTATCGAGATTATTCTATCCAATGTTGAAAAAGTCGGAGAATTCAAGCGTTGTAAACATTACATCGGTTGCGGGATTAACCCATCTGCGAACCGGCTCACCGTATGCAATGACAAAAGCCGCAATGGTTCAATTAACAAAAAATTTAGCTGTTGAATGGGCAGAAGAAAACATTCGCGTAAACGCAATTGCGCCTTGGTATATTGATACTCCGCTTGTTGAAAATTTAATGAAAGATGAAGAATATTTGAAAGCTGTAATTGAAAGAACTCCGATGAAAAGAATTGGTAAACCGGAAGAAGTTGCATCGCTTGCGGCATTCTTGTGTATGGATAAAGCTTCTTATATAACGGGACAAACAATTGCTGTGGATGGCGGTTTTACAATTTATGGATTTTGATTTCTTATTTTAGTTAGAAAACATTTTTTGTTTTTAATCATAATCTTTTTCTTACTCTGCTTTTAAGAATGCAGAACAAAAAGATTAGGATTAAGAACAAGAGTAAGATTAAGAAGATTTTATAAGACTTAAAGAATAACGTTAGTAAATAAATTGTCATTCCAGTTTTCGCAGTTTTTTGCGGAATACCGGAATCTTTCGTAAAACAAAGTTTTTATGAAATAAATAATTATTCGGAAAACTCTTAATCATAATCTTACTCTTTTTCTTACTCTGCTTTTAAGAGTGCAGAACAAAAAGATTAGGATTAAGAACAAGAGTAAGATTAAGAAAAGGAAAAAAGTTACAATGATAGAATGTGTTGTATTTGATTTAGACGGAACTCTTGTAAATTCACATGAAAATATTTACAAAGCTGCCGTAAAAACTTTGGAAAAATTAAATTTACAAACCAATGTTGATAGAGAAATATTTTACAATTTATTGGGACATCATTTTAAAGATATTTTTGAAGGATGCAATATTCATGTTCCCGAAATTGAGCATTTTATTAACGAATATAAAAAAGTTTACTTTGATTTTATTGATGATTCGCACCTTTATAATAACGTTGAATTTTTACTCCAAAATTTAAAATCACAAAATATTAAAACCGGATTGCTAACAACAAAAGCTCAAGATCAAGCAGAAAATATTTCTATTCATTTTGATTTAACAAAATATTTAGATGTAATTGAGGGACGAAAAATTGGAATTCCAATTAAACCGGCGCCGCACCAGCTCATTAAAATTTGTAATAAATTAAATGTTAATCCGGAAAATACTTTAATGATTGGAGATACGGAATTAGATATTCTTTGCGGAAAAAATGCCGGGGCAAAAACCGCAGTTGTTGCTTACGGTTATAGAAAATTAGAAGAATTAAAAACTTACAATCCGGATTATTTTATAAATGATTTGATAGAAGTTATTGATTTAATCTAAATTTTGATGTCATTCCGGTTTTTGTGTTTTTTACAAAAGACCGGAATCTCATACAATAATAATCAACAAAATAATTATAATAACAATTATGAAAACACGAAACGGATTTGTAAAACACGAAACACAAAATAAAATTGCAACAATTACTTTCTATCATCCTAAAAGCAATTCTCTTCCCTCTGGATTACTTAAAGAAATGATAAAAATATTTACTCAACTTTCTGTTGATGAAAATATTAATGTAATAATTTTGCAAAGTGAAGGTGATAAAACTTTTTGTTCCGGCGCATCTTTCGATGAATTAATTGAAATAAATAATTTTGAAGACGGTAAAAAATTCTTCATGAATTTTGCAAACCTTATTAATTCAATTAGAAAATGTAAAAAAATTGTCGTCGGAAAAATTATTGGAAAAGTTGTAGGCGGCGGAGTTGGATTAGTTTCAGTCTGCGATTATACTTTTGCAACAAAAGAATCTTCATTAAAATTAAGTGAATTGGCTTTGGGTTTGGGTCCGTTTGTTGTTGGTCCACCGATTGAAAGAAAAATTGGAAAAGAAGCTTTTATAGAAATGTCTTTGGATTGTGAATGGCGTTCTGCTGATTGGGCAAAGCAACATGGCTTTTACAACGAAGTTTTTGATTTGGAAAATTTACTTGATGAAAAATTAAAAAGTTTTGTTCAACAATTAAGCGAAAGAAGTCCCGAAGCATTAGCTCAGTTAAAACAAATTTTTTGGGAAGGAACAGATCATTGGGATAAATTGTTAGAGCAAAGAGCAGAAAATAGCGGTAAGTTAGTTCTATCGGATTTCACAAAAAAATTTATTCAAAACTTCAAAAAGGAAACATAATAAAATATATGTCATTTGCCATTAAAGTAATTCTTGTACTTCTTTCAGTTTTCGTTCTTGAATTTTATTTTGTAAAAAAAGTAATTGCTTCAATCAAAAATCTCTTTCCTAAAATTTCTAAAAAGAAATTAAAAATTGGCAAATGGATAATTTTAACAATTGTAAATATTTATCCAATAATTGCAATTTTTGCATGGGTTTATGTTTTCATCAATAAAATAGGGTACTTTCAGCCGCCGGAAAATATTTTCTTTGACTATTTTGTTCTTTATCCTTTTTGGGTTGGAACAATGATTATTGTTCAATCAACATTATTTTTTCTAATTATAGAAATTTTAAGTTTAATAATTGCTCTGTTTTTAAAAAATTATAATGAGAAAATTAAACGAACGAAAACATTTTTGTTCTTCATAATATTTGTCGTTGCGGTAATTTACGTTCCTTCAAGAATTATTTATGATTACAACACAGTTGAAATAAATGAAATCAAATTCACAAAAGAAAATTTACCTAAAAGTTTAGAGGGATTTAAAATTGTTTTTATTTCGGATATTCAAGCAGATAGATATACCGATGAAAAAAGATTATCAAATTATATTGAAAAAGTAAATTCAACCAATCCCGATTTAATTTTAATGGCTGGTGATATGATTACCAGCACGCCGGATTTTATTGAACTTTCTGCAAATCAATTAAGTAAACTGAAATCAAAATATGGAATTTACACTTGCGTTGGCGATCATGATAATTGGGCATACCGAGGCGATAATGAAAGAAGCTTGAACGAAGTTACAAATGCATTATCGAAAGTTAACATTCCAATGATCAATAACAACAAACTTTACTTGGGAGTTGGAGAAGCAAATATTGAAGTTACATTTGTTACAAATACTTATGTTGAAACCATAAGCGATAAAGTTTTGGATTCACTTTCAACCAGTAACGGAAAATCTGACTTAAGGATTTTTCTTACTCATCAACCAAGAGAATTTCTGCTGGAAAAAGCAATTGAAAAAAAATATGATTTATTTTTAGCCGGGCACACTCACGGCGGACAAATAACATTTCTGTTTCCGTTTTATAATCTTTCACCAACAATGATTGAAACTCCATATATGCGCGGTGAATTTAATTTTGGAAAAACATTAATGATTGTAACAAAAGGATTAGGAATGTCGCTTGCGCCGGTTAGGTATAACGCAACTCCGGAAATTTCGGTTATTAAACTTTCTAAAAACTATGAATAAAAATTAATTAAAATATGACCTATTAAGTTGATATAAAGAATGATTAATTATATTTTTAAAAAGTCTTAAAAAATATTAAGATGATTTATTGGGAGGAACAATGAAAAAATTTTTTACAGCAACTCTTATAGTTCTTTTTCTTAGTACACTATCTTTTGCTACGGTTGAAATAAAAAGCCATACACAAGTAATTGCTGGAACTGTAACTCTCCATGTTTACGCTAATACAATTTCGGGTCAAGGAGTTCAAGCACAAGCAAGATATGGTTCTCCTTATACATATACTGGATTTGTTTCAGGTGTTTGGTATGAAAGAGGAAATGGAGATAGTTATACAAATTTTGATGTAGTAGTTTCAGGATTGCCCAGTAACGGACAAGTTGATTTCGAAGCAAGTAAATTAAACGTTTATGGAGATGTTTCTCAAGGGGGATTTGAGTATACGGGTTTTGTATACACAATTTCTGATGTTTTACCTGTAGAACTCACAACCTTCACAGCATTTGCTAATCAAAAAGAAATTAAATTAAACTGGCAAACAGCAACAGAAGTTAATAATTACGGATTTGATGTTGAAAGAAAACCGGAAACTGGAGATTGGAAGAAAATTGGTTTTGTTGAAGGTCATGGAAATAGTAATTCACCAAAAAATTATGCTTTTTCTGATAACACGGCTTTTAGCGGAAAATATTTTTATCGCTTAAAACAAATTGATATTGATGGAAAATTTGAATATTCAAAAACCGAAGAAGTAACTTTAGAAACCCAACTAATTTTTGAATTAAAACAAAATTATCCAAACCCTTTTAACCCCAAAACGAACATCCAATTTTCAATTCCAGAAATAAGTAATATCTCAATTTCTGTATATAATATTATTGGTGAAAAAGTTGAAACTTTGTTAAATAAAAAGTTAGAAGCAGGATTATATTCCATAATTTTTGATGCTTCGGAATTAAATAGCGGAATTTATTTTTATACAATTAAAACGGAAAATTTTATTCAAACAAAGAAAATGATTGTTGCAAAATAAAATTTTATTAAAATTTATTTGTGATATAAAAGAGCGATTTTTAATCGCTCTTTTTTTATATTGGCTAAAATTATATTTGGTTTTCTATGAAAAATGTTATTATTGCAATTTATTTTATGTCTGCAGGCTTACTTTTTTCTCAAGATTTTTTAATGCAAACATGGTATTGGGATTATCCAAAAACAATCAATGGATATAACTGGGCTGATACCTTAACAAATAAAGCACAAGAATTATCCAATGCCGGTTTTACATATTTATGGCTTCCTCCGCTTTCACGTGCAAGTTTTGGTAATGGTAGTAATGGTTATGATCCAAAGGATTTATATGATTTGGGGGAATTTGAATTAGGCGCAACGGGATTTGGGACAAGGCAAAATGTTGATGATTTAATTTTGGAATTTAACAATGTGGGAATTAATGCCATTGCTGATGTTGTTTTTAATCATAGAGATGGAGGAGAAGCCGAGGATAATCTTGCAGTTGAAGAATATATCGAAACTTATTATAATTCAAAAGTAAATGAAGGTTATAATCCTTTCCCATATGATAGATTTAGATGTTACATTCTTCTTGGAGGGACATCGGGAAATGGAGCGGGAGATTATTATTTTAAAGTAAGTTCAGCTTCAGGACATTCTAAGTTTAATAATTATGAATACAATATTTATATTCAAACAACAACAATTAATTGGCAAAATTTACCCGATGAAATAGAATCTGAACCTAATGGAGGAGGAGATTGCGGACAGAGTAATAATAACATTCATTTAGGTGTTAACATGAATGCCGAGGTTGATGATCCGATAACGTGTAGAACTGACGAATTTCACCTGAATTTAACCTCAGCTGATTTTGATGCCGAAGGGGACACTCTATTTATCTATTTTGGTAAAAGAGCCAGTGATTATTCAGATATGAGAATCTATGGAATTTGGTCAGGACCGAGAAATTCTGATATCGTAGATGAATTAAAATATCAAACATATACGGATTTTTCAAATTTGCCGAGCGGCCAAGGACTAATGAATTATTCAAATTTTAAGCCCAATTCTACAAATGCAACAAAACTGGATGGTGATTGGGATTGGCCTTGGTTCTTCTATGATTATGATCAAAATGTTCTATCTACAAAAAACGTATTATTTTCTTGGACAAAATGGCTTTGGGAAGATGTAGGAATTGGCGGATTAAGAATGGATGCTGTAAAACATTTTCCACCCGAATTTGTTGGAGATTTGTTTGATTATCTTCACGATGAAAACATTAATCCGCAACTTACAGTTGGAGAGTTTTATGAAGCGAATCCACATATTCTAAAACAATGGATTGAAAACGTTTATTTAAATATGGATGAAGATACAAAACAAAATATTATCCCGCGCATTTTTGATTTCTCATTAAGGCAATCATTAAAAGATGCTTGTGACTGGAGTAGTGATGTTAGAAATATTTTTAATTCAAGTATTGTTGATGCTACTGGATTAAGCGGATTTAATGTCGTAACATTTGTCGGTAATCATGATTTTAGGGATGAAGGTCAATATATACAAAACAATTCAATTTTGGCATATGCATATATTTTAACAAACAATCAAATTGGGTTGCCTTGCGTGTTTTATCCGGATTATTATACCGTAGAAGGTTTTCCAACAATCGGTAATCAAAATGAAATTGATAAGCTTATTAGTGTTCATAAAAAATATATTACAGGGTTATCAAATAAAGAATATCTTTCAAATTTCAATTCAATAAGAAACCCCTATTCTGTTCCGGGAACTGCCGAAACCGATGAAGCTTTAGTTTATCAATTAATGGATGAAGCAACGGGAAGTGATGTAATTGTTGCAATAAATTTTTCTGATTTACCAATGGATATGTGGATTGGCGTAAATGAAGATGGAAATCGTTTAGGAACCGATAGTCACTTGTTTGATGTAGTTGGAAATGGAATATTAAAAAATTTAACCGTTACCGTAGATGGAAGAATAAATATTAAACTGCCTCCTAAAAGTTATTCGGTTTGGGTAGAAGGTGTTACGGTTCAAACAAAAGTATTTTTGGAAGGAGCATATAATACATCATTACATTTAATGAATACAACATTAAATGATAGTGAGGAATTACTTCTTACTTCTCCATTTGCTGAAGATTTAATAACAGTTACTAATATTGATGCATCAATTACAGATTGGATTTTAATTGAGCTTTATGAAGATTTAAATAACGAACCAATAATTTCCAAAAGTGTTTTTGTTAAAAATGATGGATGGCTTGCCCTTGAAGATGGAAGTACAACAATTCCTTTAAATGCTCCGGCGGGAAATTACTACATCGTTATTAAACATAGAAATCATTTAACAATTGCAAGTGCAGAAAAAATTTCCCTCTCTGGAACGATACCATTAAATGATTTTACAACAAATAAAAAATAAGGTTATTAAATTTTGATAAATATTTAATTGCATTGTAGTAAGAATTGAATTAATTTTTGATAACCATACTTGTAGGAGAATTAAATGAAGAAAATTATTTATGCATTTGTAGTTATTGCGGCATTTTTATTTAGCGCAAATATTTATGCTCAAAATGAAAAAGTTGAAGGCCTTTGGAAAACAATTGATGACGAAACCGGTCAGCCCAAATCTATTGTTAAAGTTTATGTAAAAGATGGAAAAGTTTTCGGAGATATTGTTAAACTATTTAGAAAACAAGGAGAAGATCCAGATCCGGTTTGTGATAAATGCGATGACGATGATTCGAGAAAAAATAAAAAAATATTGGGAATGACAATCATAACCGATATGGAAAAAGGTGATGACGGAGTTTGGGAAGATGGAGAAATTCTTGATCCTAAAAAAGGTAAAGTTTACGATTGCAAACTTTGGGTTGAAAACGGAAAATTGCAAGTTCGCGGATACGTATTGTTTTTCCACAGAACACAAGAATGGCTTAAATACGAAGGTGAAATATAAATTTATAATTTAATAGAACGGTGATTATTTAGAAAAAAATAATCTTCGTTCTATTTAGTATGAAAGAAATTAAAAAATGTTAAAAGAATCTTTAATAAAAATCTTTGATAGAGATTTAGAAAAATTAATTTCAGAAATTCAACTTTTTGAAAATGAAGAAAATTTATGGATTGTTAAAGGCGATATTAAAAACTCAGCCGGAAATTTAGCGCTTCATTTATGCGGAAATCTAAAACATTTTATTGGACATAATCTTGGCGGAACAAACTATATAAGAGAAAGGGACAAAGAATTTTCACTTAAAAACATTTCTAAATTGGAATTGATAAAAAATATTGAAGAAACAAAAGATATTGTTATTTCAACATTAACCAATTTTGATGAATCAAGATTTTCCGAAATTTATAAAGAAAAAATTTCTCTCGGCGATGTTGAGGTTGGATATTTTTTACTTCATCTAATCACACATCTTAATTATCATTTAGGACAAATAAATTATCTCCGAAGATTTCAAATAAACTAAGAATGATAATTATGATAGTGAATTTTAATTAAAATTATGTGAAGATCACATCTCTTGCTTTTTAAAATGGGATCTTTTTAATTAGGGAAGCTAAACGTTTGTTAAATTTTATAAAGATGTCATCTCACAGAAAGAGAAGCCATCTTACACGTAAATATGAATGAATACACTTTAACACAAATAAACATTTTCCCGGTAAAATCTTTATCGGGAATTTCATTGCAAGAATGGTTAGTAGAAGAAAGAGGATTGCAATTTGATAGAAGATGGATGCTTGTAGATTCTGAAAATATGTTTATCACTCAACGACTTTTCCCCAAAATGATTTTCATAGATGTAAAAATTGAAAACGACAATTTGGTATTTCATCACAAAAGAAAAAATATAGAACCGCTCAAAATTTCTCTAAAAGTTTTTCCGGATAAAAAAATAAAAGTTCAAGTTTGGGAAGATTTTTGTAATTCATTAGAATATGAAAAAATTATAAACGATTGGTTTAGCGAAGCGTTAGATATTAATTGTAAATTAGTTTACATGCCAAATTCTGCAGAAAGAAAAACATCAACAAAATATTATCCGGAAAGTAAAAATGTAAGTTTTGCAGATGGTTATCCGTTTTTAATGATTGGAGAAGAATCTTTAAAATTTTTAAATGAAAAATTATCAAATCCAATTTCCATGAATCAATTTAGAACCAATTTTGTTTTTTCCGGTGGAAATCCTCACGATGAAGATAGTTGGAAAAATATTAAAATTGGAAATCTAAATTTCACAGTTGTTAAACCCTGTGCAAGATGCGTTATTACAACAATCGATCAGCAAAGCGGAAATAAAAGTAAAGAACCGCTTGCAACATTAAATACGTACAGAAATTTTGATAACAAAATTATGTTCGGACAAAATGTAATTTGTCACAATGAGGGAATTATAAAAGTCGGTGAAACGATTTCATTCGAATAAAATTGACAATTTTATATAATGAATATTTTCTCAGTAAAATAGATAAACACATCTAGATTTTAATAAAAAATGTAAAAATTTTACTTTCACATTGCATCAATTAAATTATAGTAATATTTTCTATTCCAATTATTCTTTCAGTTAATAACTAAAATAATATCAAAATAGGATAACTATGGATAATCAGAAAAAATATTTACTTGATGAAAAAGAAATTCCCACACATTGGTATAATATCCAAGCGGATATGCCGAATCCAATGCTTCCGCCGCTGCACCCGGGAACAATGCAGCCGGTTGGGCCTCAAGATTTAGCTCCGTTATTTCCAATGGAATTAATAAAACAAGAAGTTACAAAAGAAAGATGGATTGAAATTCCCGAAGAAGTAAGAAATGTTTATAAGGAATGGCGTGTTACACCTTTGGTACGTGCTTATGGATTGGAAAAATTGTTAGATACTCCGGCAAAAATTTACTATAAATATGAAGGTGTTAGTCCGGCTGGTTCCCACAAACCAAATACTGCTGTGGCTCAAGCATATTATAATAAAATGGAAGGCGTGAAAAAAATTACGACAGAAACCGGTGCGGGTCAATGGGGAAGCGCATTAGCTTATGCATGTCAAAAATTTGGAATTGATTTAGAAGTTTACATGGTTAGAATTAGTTATGAACAAAAACCATACAGAAAATTATTGATGAATACTTGGGGAGCAAAAGTTTTTGCTTCACCCACAAATTTAACAGATTCCGGAAAGAAAATTTTAGCAGAAGATCCAAATTCCCCGGGAAGTTTAGGAATTGCAATTTCCGAAGCTGTAGAAAGAGCCGCAAAAGATCCCGAAACAAAATATTCTTTAGGCAGCGTTTTAAACCATGTTCTTTTACATCAAACCGTAATTGGATTGGAAGCTTTAAAGCAAATGGAATTAGCAAATGATTATCCGGATATTGTTATTGCACCATTAGGCGGCGGATCAAATTTTGCCGGAATTTCTTTTCCGTTTGTTCATCATAATATTATTGATGGTAAAAAAACAAGATGCATCGCAGTGGAACCGGCTTCTTGTCCTAAATTAACAAAAGGTGAGTTCCGTTACGATTTTGGAGATTCAGTTGGATTAACTCCGCTAATTCCAATGTATACATTAGGACATAATTTTGTTCCGGCGCCAATTCATGCGGGTGGATTAAGATATCACGGAGCAAGTGCTTTGGCAAGTCAACTTCTTAAGGATAAATTAATTGAAGCAGTTGCTGTTCAACAATTGGAATGTTTTGAAGCTGGAGTAAAATTTGCAAATGCTGAAGGAATTATTCCCGCACCGGAATCAACTCACGGAATTGCAGCAGTTATACGCGAAGCAAATAAAGCTAAAGTTGAAGGAAAATCAAAAACAATATTGTTTAATTTAAGCGGACACGGACATTTTGATATGGGCGCTTATCAAGATTATTTTGATGGTAAATTAAAAGATCATTTTTTTTCAGATGAAGAAATACATTCCGGATTGAAAAATTTAACCACACCAAAAATACAATAAACATAGAGAGGCAATATGAAAATATTAAAAATCATTTTCAAAATTGTGATTGCTATAATAGTTCTCTTTTTTGTAATAGCATTATTTCTTCCTTCCGAATATAAAGTTGAACGCAGCATAGAAATAAATAAATCGGCAAATGTTGTTTTTAATTATGTTTCAGATTTTAGAAATTTTAAGGATTGGAATCCGTGGAGCCCGTTTGAACCCGGACATAAGGTTGAAGTAACCGGAGATTCTGCAACTGTCGGACAAAAATATTATTGGGAAGGAGAAATTATTGGTTCCGGGCAAATGGTATTTACCGAATTACATCCTTATGATTTGATAAAAGCCGATATAGAATTTTTAACACCACAGCAAGGAAAAGGAATTGTTGATTTTGTATTTGAAGCAAACGGAAATTCCACAAAATTTAGCTGGGCAATTACCGGTGAAGCTGATTTTCCGGTTGGAAGATACATGGGTTTAATGATGGATAGTTTTCTTGGTAAAAATTTTGAAGACGGAGCAAAAACATTAAAAGTAAAATGTGAAGCTTTGTAATTTATTTAATCCAGTCTTTGCCGCCACTATCCAAACAGTGGCGTATTTACAACTGTCATCGATTGGTCGATGACAGCAAATGATAGTGGTTTAAAAAGATGATATCTTTTCAAAAGATAGCATCTTTGAAATCTGTTATTAAATAAACAGTAATAAAAATATTTTTATATTTCAAAACCCAGTTACAAAATAAACTGGGTTTTTTATTTAATAAAAATTTATTTTCAGAAATCATTTTATAAAAAATATGACTCTATTTATTCATGCTTAATAAATATATTTTTCCCTCTGTTATTTTAGTTGTAATTATAATTTTGCTATTCATTTTTAAAAGTACGGTTTTCAACAAAGATAGAATTTCAGATTCTGATTTAGTAAAAGTTGAATTAACAAACGAACAAATTTTAAAATCAAAAGAAATTCATAAATATTTTTCACATAAAAATAAAGTTAACGGATTTAACGGAAATGTTCTTTTTGCCGAAAATGGAAATATCATTTATGAAAATTCTTTCGGTTATGCAGATTTAAATTCCGAAAAGAAAAATTATATAGATACAAAATTCCAAATTGCTTCAGTTTCAAAACCATTTACGGCTTATGCAATAATGCTTCTTAAGCAAAAAAATGAACTAAGTTTAGAGGATTCGATCCAGCAATATTTTCCGGAATTTCCTTATAAAGGAATTACTGTAAAATTATTATTAATTCATAAATCGGGTTTGCCGGAATATTTTTATTTTGCGGAAAAATTGTGGGAAGATAAAAAAACGCCAATCACAAATACAGACGTAATCAATCTTATGATTGAAAAATTTCCCAACAGATATTATTTGCCGGATAAAAAGTACAATTACATAAATACAAATTATTGTATTCTTGCTGCAATTATTGAAAAAATTACCGGAGATGATTTTGAAGAATTTATGAATGAAGAAATTTTTCAGCCTTTGGAAATGCACAATACGTTTATTTATAATCCTTCCAGCTTTGAAGAATTTAAAAATACAGCAACCGGTTACGAAAGAGAAAAAATAAAAGCGCAGGATACATTTCTTAATGGTGTTGTTGGTGACAAAGGAGTTTATACAACCGTGGAAGATTTGTTAAAGTTTGATAAAGCTTTGTATAAAGGTAATCCGGTAGAAGTGGAAATTATCAACGAAGCGTTTCAACCCGCACACGAAAAACTTTTTATAAATGATAATTACGGTTACGGCTGGAGAATTAATGCAGAAGATTCTGCAAATAAAATTGTTTATCATGCCGGCTGGTGGAAAGGATTCCGTTCTTATTTTATTAGAGAATTGGGAAAAAAGAAAACAATTATTATTTTAAGCAATCTTTCTAACAAAGCAAAATTTGGAACAAAAGAGTTAATAGAATTATTTAATTGACATGATAAATTTTGAAACCGTAATTAGTATATTTTTAGGAATAAGTCTGGCATCTGCAGTTGGATTTAGAGTCTTTGTTCCATTACTCGTAATGAGCATTGCTTCTTTATTTGGTTATTTAAATCTTTCATCCGGATTTGAATGGATTGGAACAATTCCGGCGCTGGTAATTTTTGGCGCCGCAACACTTTTTGAAATTGCCGGATATTACATTCCATTTGTAGATAATTTTTTAGATACAATTTCTTCACCAACCGCAGTAATTGCCGGAACAGTTGTAATGGCTTCTTCAATAGTTGAGTTGGATCCTTTAATAAAATGGGCGCTCGCAATTATTGCCGGAGGCGGCGCTGCCGGAATAGTTCAAGGTTTAACATCAATAACGCGCGGAGCTTCAACCGCAACAACCGGCGGAGTTGGAAACCATGTTGTTTCTACCACAGAAGCCGGAGCTTCACTTGGTATTTCTATTCTTGCAATTTTATTCCCAATTTTTATTGGAATTCTTATAATTCTATTTCTCACGTGGGCTGTAAAAAAAGTCTATAACAAATTACTTAAACCCAATTCAAAATAATTTCAGAAAGATTTCTAATTAGTTAAGTTCCCAAAGGTAAATTATGAAGAAAATTTTATTCGTCATTTTTTTAAATTTTTTTGTGGTTCAAAGTTTAATTTCTCAAACAATTTCTGGAAAATTTACAGATTCAATTTTGGGATTTTCACTTAAAGTTCCAGAAAATTGGAAAGGTGAAAAAATTCCTCAAGGATATATTTTTGTATCTGATGTTGATAAAGGATTTGTTTTAATCACTCCTCACAATTTTAATAGTGTTGATGAAATTGTTGAAAATGCAAAAATGGGAATTACCGAAAACAATGGAACATATTTAACGCTTACGGATAATTTAGAAATAAATGAAAATAGCGTTTCCGGAATATTTAAAGGATTTTTAGAAGGACAAGCCGCAACAGCATTTGCTAAAAGTTTATTATCACCGTTTGGCGGGGGAATTTCTGTATTTGCTTTTGTTGAATCCGAAAGTTTTTCTGAAAATTATAAAATTATTGTTAATCAAATTTGCGAAAGTGTAAACTTTTCCGAACGAGTTAAATCATCATTGGTAGATGAATGGAAACAAGCTTTATATAATTGCAGATTAACTTATATGAATAGTTATAACAGCGGTTTTGGCGGCGGCGGAATTCAAGATAAAATAATGATTGATTTATGCGCTCAAGGATATTTTAATTATTATGATGAAAGTCAGGTTGTTATGAGCACAGACGATGTAAGCGGATATTCTGCCGGTGAAAAAAATGGTTCGGGAAATTGGGATGTTGTTCAAAATGGAGAGCAGATAATTTTAAAACTAAATTTTTCCGATGGAAACGTGCATGATTATGTTTTAACATTTGAGGGAGAAAAAACTTTTCTAAACGGAAATAGATATTTTAGAACTTATAAAGACAGCACTGTTGATGGAACGCAGCCAAACTGTTTATAGAAATTTTCAATAAAAGATTATTAGAAACAACAGTAACCCAAATCTAATATGAGTTACTGTTGTTTAAATTTATAATTTTTTTTGAAAATAATATTTTGAGTTTGTTGACTTAAATAGAGCTTGGGTTTGAATTAGTTCAGAAATACCGTATTCGACTACTAAATATTTATTTTTATTATTCTTTAAGATAACCTTTATAATATCATTATTATTAAAAACAAATAATGGAACCATATTGGGAAAGGTAATTATGCTCTTTATTTCAAAAAAATCTAGAGTGTAAATTATTAATTTAGAAATGGGATCATTATAATTATTGCTGTTGTCAGTAACCGAAATAAAGTATGAATTATCATTGCTAAATACAGCGGATGCAAATTTTTGGTTTAGCGAACCCACATGTACTAAATCTGAATTTATATCTTGAGTTGACCGAAAAATTGCTCCGTTTCCACAAATAAATTTATCTTTTTCAGGGAATAGAATTACTGGTAAAGTTAAGTAGTCATAATTTAGATACTTTGAATTCATTTCAGTTATTTCTCCAGTTGATAATTCAATTGTCATTCTAAGCACATTTGAGTAGCTTCCCATGTATCCATATACAACATTTATTTCCGGATTGAAGATTATTTTACTAACACTACCATAATAGCTATAATAACTCTTAATTACTTTTTTACTGATTGTATTAATTACGTATAAACTCTCTTGTGCTGCAGCGATAAAAAAGTTACTATTTAAACTTAACAAAGATGAAATTGGGCGATTAAGTGAATACTCTAAATTTAATTGATTAGACAAAACATTATATGAATATATTTTACCATCCCTATGTCCGATATAAAACGACTGTTTTGATTCATCATATTCAAAACATGTTGGCTCAAAATATATTTTTGATTCTTGCTCGATTTCAAAACTATTAAAATCTGCAATTTTAATGTTTCGGTTTGTTTTATCTAAAAATGCTATTTTGTTAGAAGTTTTGATATGATACGAATCATCAATAAAATCAAAAGTATTTAGGTATTTTACATAATTTTCAAACCTATTTTGAATCATATAAATTTCTGAGAAATCTTTTCGCGATACGTAATTATAAATTTCATGCCTATATATAAAAAACTTTACGGCATTTTCCGGCACATTATTTATTGAAATTTCTGAATTGATAAACATACTTTTCTCAATTCCAACTGATCCAATATTATTTCCTAAATTATCTAACCAAACGAGTTTTGTTTCATCTGGGAAATAAGTTAAATAATAGGGAGAAGTTGTTATTTTTAAAATTTCCTTTGTCTCCCAATAGTTTGATAAATTTATTGGGCTAAAAAATTCCTTTTTAACCACAGACTCTAATTCATTCGATTCAGAAAAATCTTTCCCAATTAATTTTAAATTAAAAAATAAATCTGTTTGATTAGAATAATTTGATTCTAGTTTTAAAATCAAATTATCCAATTTATAGCCACCAAGAGAATCTGAATAAAATTGTTCTAAATCTTCTTGATAAAATTCCCAACCAGTATTTTGTGTACTTTTTATTATAAGTTTACTTATTTTATTTCTGTTTTCCGGCTTGTCTATTTTAATTTCAAACGAAATAGTATTATAGTATTGTGAATAATTTAAGGTATCAATATGACTTGAGTGAATAGTTTTTAATTCATACTTTGCAGAAATAATATTAACATCTAATTTTTCTTCATTTTCATTTGTGTAAATATTATTTGTTATATCATCTTTACATGAAGCGAATAAAAACCCCAAAAATATCAATATAAATAAAAAGTGTTTCATATTTCCTCAAGATTTTATATTAAAATAAAAAGATAAAAGCGTGTTATTAACTTAAAATAAATTTGAAATTAAAACAAATTCACCCTTACAATTAAATTACTTATAATTTTATTTTGTGATATGAAACAAAAAAGTCCCAATTCTAAAATTATCTTATCAGAATTGGGACATGAATAATAGAAATATTTATTTGCTATTTATTATTCATCGCTTCAACGGCAGCAATTGCTGATAAATTAATTATATCATCAACAGAAACATCTCTCTGTAATACGTGAACTGGTTTTTTCATTCCCATTAAAATTGGACCAATTACGGTTGATTCTGTTAATCTATCTAAAAGTTTATATGCAATATTGCCCGAATCAAGATTTGGGAAAATTAAAACATTTGCTCCGCCTTTAATTTTTGCAAACGGAAATTCGTTTTCTAATATTTCCGGAACCACTGCCGTATCTGCCTGCATTTCGCCATCGATTATTATATCCGGTCGTAATTCATTTACAATTTTTACGGCATCTCTTACTTTTGTGGATTCTGGATAATGTGTACTTCCGAAATTACTAAACGAAAGCATTGCAACAATTGGTTGAATATCAAATTGTTTTGCTGTATCTGCGGCGCTGATTGCAATTTCCGCAAGCTGTTCAGCATTCGGATTAACATTAACGGTTGTATCAGCTAAGAAATATACTTTTCGTTTTATAATTATAATATAAAGTCCCGAAACAACTTTCATTCCTTTTTTAACGCCTATTGTTTCTAAAGCTGGTTTTATTGTTGTGGGATAACTGTGTCCCAATCCGCCTATTAATGCATGAGCATCGCCCATCAACACTAACATGGAACCCAAATAATTTGGTTGTTTAATTAAATCTTTTGCTTCATTTAATGTTAACCCTTTTCGTTGCCTTAATTTGTAAAACTCATTTGCATATTCATCATGTTTGGCAAAATTATTTGGATCAACTATTTCAAATTTATTTTTATTGTATCCAAGCTCATCTAATTTTTGTTCAATAATTTGTTTGTTCCCAATTAAAATTGGAATGCTGATATTATCATTAAGCGCAGAATTTGCAGCGCGGATAATTTTTTCTTCTTCGCCTTCCGCATAAACAATTTTTCTTGGATTTTTTTGTGCTTTGTGAATCATCATTCTAATTATTTCTGTTGAGTATCCAAGTCGTTCTTTCAATTGTTCTTCATATTTTACCCAATCTTCAATTTGGATGCGGGCAATGCCGGTTTCCATTGCTGCTCTTGCAACAGCCGGAGCAACTTTCCATAGAACTCTTGCATCAAAAGGTTTTGGAATAATATAATTTCTGCCGAATTCAAAATCGGTTCCACCGTAAGCGCGAATTACAGCATCCGGAACTTTTTCTTTTGCGAGACTTGCCAATGCTTTTGTTGCCGCCATTTTCATTTCTTCATTAATTGCGCTCGCTCTTACATCCAAAGCTCCTCTGAAGATAAACGGAAATCCCAAAACATTATTTACTTGGTTTGGATAATCACTTCTTCCCGTTGCCATGATAATATCTGTTCTTACTGAAACTGCATCTTCATATGTAATTTCCGGATCTGGATTTGCCATTGCAAACACAATTGGATTTGGCGCCATTGATTTTATCATTTCCTTAGAAACTACATTTGCTTTTGACAAACCAATAAACACATTAGCATTTTTCATTCCGTCTTCTAACGTTGCATAATGAATATCTTGTGCAAATTCCTTTTTCTGCGAATTTAAATCGGTTCTGCCTTTATGAATATGACCTTTAGAATCGAACATTGCAATATTTTCAACTTTTACTCCGGCTCTAATGTAAAGTTTACAGCATGAAACTGCTGCGGCTCCGGCACCGGAGACAACTAATCTCAAATCCTCAAGTTTTTTATTTGCTAATTCTGCGGCATTAATTAACGCAGCACAAGAAATAATTGCGGTTCCGTGTTGATCATCATGAAAAACGGGAATGTTCATTGTGCGTTTTAATTCTTCTTCAATTTCAAAACACTCGGGAGCTTTGATATCTTCTAAATTTATTCCACCAAATGTCGGTTCCAATAATTGAACTGCTCTAATTACTTCTTTAGGATCTTTTGTTTTTAATTCAATATCAAAAACATCAATATCAGCAAATCTTTTGAACAAAACTCCTTTTCCTTCCATAACCGGTTTTCCGGCTTCCGGACCAATATCGCCCAAGCCCAGAACGGCTGTTCCGTTACTTACAACAGCAACTAAATTTCCTTTTGCCGTATATTTATAAACATCATCCGGATTTTTTTCAATTTCCCAACAAGGTTCTGCAACGCCGGGTGTGTATGCCAATGATAAATCTCTTGCGGTAAAGCAAGGTTTAGAAGCAATAACTTCAATTTTTCCTTTTCGTCCCTCAGAATGATACTTAAGTGCTTCTTCTTTTGTAACGCTCATGGTTAATACTCCTTTTTTACATCCTAAATAAAATTATATTTACATAAATTTTAGTGGTTTAAAATAATTACGATATCCAAGTCATATTTTTTTGAGACAGAAATATAAGTTATAAATTTTGATTTATGGTATAAAATTTTTTTGTAATTAACTCGGATTTGGTATTTATCTTCTAAGTTATTTTGAGGATAAATATTTAATATGATTGGAATATTATTCGTAACTGCTCTTAGAAATGAATATCTAAATATTCATAGCTAAAATACGGACTTTTTTTACTCATTACTATTAAATTTTGCAAAATATTTTTTATCCGCAAACAAAAGATTTTTTCAGTAAATAAAACAAGCAATTTTAAAATTATATCCGCCGTTGAAAAAAAACAAATAACTTGAACTGTGTTTGATGAAAATAGCAGTTTATTTAAAATCCAGATTATAATTTTAACCGAAATATCATTTCTAAAATATATTATTCATTGTACTTTTTATTAAAAAGATCCCATCTCAAAATAAGAGATGTGATCTTGATTTATCAAAAGTTGGAATTTTTTGGGAAGGTCAATTTATCTTAATTTGTGTAAAATGATTGGTTCTAAAAAATAATTGAGGTTACTTTTTAAATTTTATTGTAAATGTTGAGCCTTCATTTTTTCTACTTTGAACGATAATTTCGGCATTATTCAATTCGCAATATTTTCTAACTAATGTTAATCCCAATCCGGTTCCTTCAAACTTTCTTGTATAACCGGTTTCTTCTTGCGAAAACGGATCAAATAATTCGGTTAAATATTTTTCACTCATTCCTACGCCGGAATCTATAACTTCAACAATAATTTCTTTTTGATCTGTTTTAACAGCAACCAATCTTACGGAACCATTATTTGTGTATTTTATTGCGTTGTGAATTAAATTTGCAAATATTTGCGTTAAAGTATAAAGATCGGCATAAAGATTTAATTTTGGATGACTGCTTTCTAAAATAAGTTCCAGATTTTTTTTAATTGCAGATTGTTTAAACTCAGCAATTAAATCTTCAAGTATTGTAACCAAATTTAGTTTTGTTGGAGTTAGAATTAAACTTCCGGATTGAATTTGGGAAACGTTTAATATTAAATCAATAGTTCTAATTAATCTTCGTCCGCCGTTTTCAATTATTTTAAATGAATCTTTAAGATCTTCATCCAGCTGATGTTCTAAACTTTCTCTTACCAAAGATGCAAAACTTAAAATTGTATTAACCGGAGTTCTAATTTCGTGGGACATTTGCGCCAAAAAGTCCGATTTTAATTTATTAGATCTTTCGGCTTGTTCTTTTGATTCAACGATTTCTTTAACATAATTCAACCTTTCAATTTCCTGCGAACTTCTTGAAGCAAAAATCTCGAGAACAGATTTTGTAAATTCTACATTTTGTATTTTCCCTTGCTGCATAATTACTATTATGCCAATTATTTTACCTTTTGAATCAATTAAAGGCCGCCCCATATAACTTTTAATATTGAGATTTTTTAAAGATTCATCGTTGGGAAAATCTTTTTGAACATCGGAAATTAATGTTGTAACATTTCTTTCTAAAATAAATTTACTCGGAGAGTTTTTTAATTTATAGCTGAAATTATCTACCAATTTATCTTTTTGCCAAGATGCAAGAGAATCGGCAGTTTTTTTATCTTCAGAAAGTTTTGCTATAAAAGTAAAATCGACTTTTAACGTTTCTCCTAAAAAATTAACTAACGATCTAAAAAAAGTATCTCCTATTGAAGAAGAAACTCCTTCTGCAATTTGTTTAAGTATATTTTGTAATTTTTTGCTTTCGGTTATATCTTTTTGAATTCCCCAAATATTTAACAAAAATCCGTCTTTTATAATTCCAATTGAATTATTAAGAAAACTTATTTGTTCTTCATTTGCTGAATTTTTTGTCGTTTCACTATCTATTGTTTTGTAACTGGAGTTTACGAAATCCAAATAATATTTAAATGTTTGATCCGTTATTTTATTGCCGTAGAAAATGTTAAGGTTTTTTCCAACAATATCTTTATATGTTTGTTGATCATGCATTTTAGCAAAAGAATTATTGCATTCGCCGATATTTCCAAATTTTAAAATTTGAGCAACTTGTTCTTCATCTGATAAAGTTGTGAGAATCGGCGGATCAAAATCAATTCTGTAAATTCCTTCTGAACTTCTGGAAATAAAATCGCGGTAACGTAATTCACTTTCAGTTAATTTATCAATAATCTGTTTTTTCCAAATTGCAGAGCTAACATTTTCCGAAACTAATTTTAGTAATTCCAAATCGGTTTCATTGTAAGTATTTTCATTGTAATAATTCTGCACAACAACCACGCCCACAGCTTGATTATTTACAACTAACGGAGCGCCCAGCCATACTGGACAATTACTGCCAACAATTCCTTTAATTTCACCTTCACTTTCCAAAATGGTTTGCATGTTGTTATTTACAAGAATTGCTTCTTTTTTTCTTCGAACGTAATCTGTTAAACTGTCTTTTAATTCCAATTGAGTCAGTTCATCATATTTATCAAATTCATCAACAAAATATGGGAAAGTATAAGCGTCGGTGTTTTTATCATACAGCGCTACATAAAAGTTGGTTGTATCTAAAATCGTTGAAAGTTCTTCCCTAACAATTTTTAAAAAATCTCTAAGATTATTTACTTCATTTACTGCTTGAGAAATTTTAAGAATTGCACTTTGAAGTTTTTCTTTTCTTGTAAATTCAGTAATATCCAAAATCTGTGCAATGGTTTTTATTTTACCGGAAAAATTTACAATTGATGAACTTAACTTTACATTCCGTTCTTCGCCGTCGTTTCTTACAAGTTTTATTTCATATTCGGATGGAGTTTCAATTCCTTGCTGACGTTTGATATATCTTTCAGAAACAATTTCAGCAGAATCTTTGGATAAAATTTTTCTAAAATCCGTTCCGGTTAACTTTTCTTTTGTTGAATGTAGAATTTTACAAAATTGATCATTTACATATTCGAATTTATAATCCATATCAATTATTACAATTCCCAAATGAGAATTTTCTACAATTGATCTAAATTTTTCTTCCGATTGTTTAATTTCTTCGGCGGTATTTTTCTGAAAGTTAATTTCTCTAATTTGAGATAAAATTTTCGCATTTCCTTCAGAATCTTTTAGTTTAGTATTGCTGATCTCTATAATTCTTTGCTGATTATTATCAACCGAAATCGGCAGTTCAAAAATCGAACTAAGAAATTTTTTATTTTCATCCGAATTGAAATTGTTAAAAAACATTTCCAAATCAATTGAATTAAAAACACTTGTAAAATCTTGATTTATAATTAATTCTTTTGTTAATCCGGTAAGTTCAAAAATGCGATTGTTTGCATATTCAATTTTGAATTCGTCATCAATAATCATTATTCCATCTTGTGAATTTTCAACAATAAGTCTATTAAATTCATTTAACTTAATAATGTCAAAACTGTTAGTATAAATTTCTGGCGTAATTTGAAGTTTTAAAGAGTTTTCTTTAAGCTCACTTTGAGAGAATGAATCTATTTTATTAATAATCATTTCATTAGGTTTCATTTTAAACAAGATAGTTTTGTAAATGAAAATTTCAAATCCGAACAAAAACTTAGATTATTATCGTTAATATTTACAAATTTCTTAGAAATTCATTAACTCAAATATAAAATGAGAATAAATGTTTTTACAAATTTTTTTTCATATTGAGCTGATAATAAAATTTTGTAAGTTGCAATGTTTCATTTTTACGCCAAATTAAAGATTTATTGAGAGAATAACATGATATTTTTCGAAAAAGAGTTTATAGAATTCTTAAGCGATTTAGAAAAAAATAACAATCGCGAGTGGTTCACGTCTAACAAATCAAGATATGAAAAATTTGTAAAAATTCCTTTTGAACATTTTGTTCAGCATATGATTTATAAATTTCAAGAAGTTGATGAAAATTTAATTATTACTCCGGAAGAAGCAATTTTTAGAATTTACCGCGATATAAGATTCAGCAAAGATAAAACTCCGTATAAAAACCATGTTTCTGCAATTATCACAAACGGCGGAAGAAAAAATTTTAGAGATCCCGGAGTTTATATTGAAATTAAATCGAATGAATTAAATTTCTACAGCGGAATTTATGAAATGAATAAAGAGCAAATTATTAGCACAAGAAATTATATTGTTTCTCATCTAAATGAATTTAATAAACTTTTAGCAGACAAAAATTTTAAGAAATATTTTGGAACAATTAAAGGTGAACAAAATAAAATTCTTTCTGCGGAATTTAAAGAAACCGCTAAAATTCAACCGCTGATTGCAAATAAACAATTTTATTATTTTGCAAAACTTCCGCAGAGTAAATTATTAAGCAAAACATTAACAAACGATTTAATGAAATTTTACTTTGCAGCTCAGCCTATGAATAATTTTTTAATTAAAGCCTTAAAATAATTTTGAAAATCTTTTCTTAACGGAGCTAAATTGAAATCTCAAATTATAATAAAATCATTTCTATTATTTTTTATTTCTACATCTTTCATTTTTTCGCAGACAGAAAATAAAAATTCAAATTCTTACACTTATGTAAAATCAAATTTAGAATTTCTTGCTTCTGATGAATTAGAAGGAAGAGAATTTGGTTCAAGAGGAGAAAAATTAGCATCGTTATTTATTTCGGAAGAATTGGAAAAATACGGCGTTAAACCTTTTGGAGACAGCGGAACTTATTTTCAAAATTTCAATATTGTTGTAGAAAGTTTTGAAGAAGGTGCAAATCTTGCATTTCAATTTGAAGACAGCTCAAAAATAATTTATGAAAGCGGAACCGATATTGTATTTCTTTCTAGAACATTTCCATCGCAAAATTTTGCGGAAAAATTGTATGAAATAATATTTGCGGGTTACGGAATTGAATCGGAAGAAGATAATTATAATAGTTATAAAAATATTGATGTTACCGGAAAAGTAGTTTTGATTTTATCCGGAACTCCTAAAAAAGATGGGAAAGAAATTTTAAGTGAAAGTGCAGTGAGGAAATTTGAAAGATCTAATTCAAAAAGTAAAATTGCAAAAGAAAAAGGCGCCGTTGGAATTGTAGTTTTACCGGATGAAGAAATTTTACAGTATTGGAATTTTATCCGAGAAATGTCGAAATCAAAAAAATTTTTAGTTGAAGAAGAAATATTTTCTGAGAACGAAAAAGATATTCCAGCAATTATATTAAATGAAAATTCCGCAAAAACATTATTGGCAAATGAAAAATATAATTTTGATTTTCTAAAAAATAATTTGGAAACTCCAATTAATTTTGAACTTAAAACTAAAGTAAAACTTAATTATAAAATTATTAGCGAGAAAAAAATTGCGCGAAATGTAATCGGAATTATTGAAGGAAATAATCCCAAATTACAAAATGAGATTGTTGCAATCGGCGCGCATTATGATCATGAAGGAATTAAGGGAAATCAAATTTATAACGGAGCTGATGATAATGGTTCCGGCACAGTAACAATTTTGGAAACTGCAAGAAAATTAGCTCAGTCAAAAAATAATGAAAGACCGGTGTTAATAATTTTTCATACTGGAGAAGAAAAAGGATTAAAAGGTGCTGAGTATTTAACAAGCAAAAGTAATTTTGTTGATAAAATAATTTCTTACATAAATATTGATATGGTTGGAAGAGAAAGTGAAGATTCCATTTACTGCATTGGTGCAAGTAAGCTTAGCAAAGAACTTGGAACTCTTGTAGAAGAAGCAAATAAAAATTCAGCACAATTTTATTTGAATTACAAATTTGATGATCCGAATGATCCAAATAGATTTTATTATAGAAGCGATCATATTCATTATGCAAATAAAGGAATTCCCATTGCATTTTTTTATGATTATATGAATGAAGATTACCACAAAACTACAGATGATGTTGAAAAAATTAATTTTAATAAAATTGTAAAAATGGTAAATCTGTTAGAAAATTTAACAAACGCAATTTCTAATCTTGATCACAAATTGAAAATTGATTGAAATAAATGCGTTGAGACGTAAAGAAATTATAAAGTTAAAAAAAAATTGTCATTCCGGTTGCTGTCCGTTAGCCAACGGATTATCGAAATATACCGGAATCTATTAAAATAGAAAAGTGAATACACAAAACAATTTCATTTAGTCTGATGGAAATTCTAAAATATAGTTTATAAAATATCATTCAAGGAAAAATATTCGATGAAAAAGTTACTTCTAATTTTTACATTTTTTATTTCACAAATTTATTCGCAAACAAATTCGCTTTATATTCCGTTTGAGATTAAAGATGCAATTAAAAATGAAACGAGAACATTAAGCGGTTTACCCGGAAAAAATTATTGGCAAAATAAAAGTGATTACAAAATTAATGTTGAAGTAAATACGGAAACCGGTTTGCTTATCGGCGAGGAAAAAATTAAATATTATAATAATAGTCCGGATTCACTAAAAAGAATTGTAATAAGACTTTATCAAGATATTGCAAAAACAAATGCCTCAAGAAATTGGTATGTAAATGCAAAACATTTAAATAATGGCGTTGAATTAAAAGAGTTAATTGTAAATAATAAATCTTATGATTTGAGTGATACAAGTAAAAATGTTTTTAGAGGTTCAACAAATTTAAATGTAAGATTAGATGAAATTCTTTTGCCCAATTCCGAATTGAATATAGAAATTAAATGGCAGTTTGTAATTCCAAATGATTTTAAAATTAGAATGGGAAATTACGGAGACGGAAATTTCTTTGTAGCATATTGGTATCCGCAAATTTCAGTTTATGATGATATTGATGGCTGGGATAATCAAGATTATCAAGGTACGGTTGAGTTTTATAATGATTTTAATAATTATGATATTCAGATTAAAATTCCCGCGGGATATTTAGCTTGGGCAACCGGTGAACTTCAAAATGCAGATAAAGTTTTAAGAAAAGATATTTTTGATAAATATGAAAAAGCAAAAATTTCTGATGAAACAATCAGAATTGTTACACAAGAAGATTATAAAAAAGGATTAGTAACTTCAGAAGATGAAAAAAATATTTGGCACTTTGTTGCAAATAATGTTACGGATTTTTCATTCGCATTAAGCAAAAGCTATAATTGGGATGGTGCAAGCGTAATTGTAGATAATCAAACCGGAAGAAGAGCTCTAACCGATGTTGTTTATAAAGACGGAACAATTCACTATGAAAACGCCGCACAATATTCTCGTGAATCAATTAAATATTTATCACATGAATTTCCGGGATTTCCTTATCCCTATTTTCACGTAACATCTTTCTGTAACGGAAATAAAGGCGGCGGAATGGAAACTCCGATGATGGCAAATGACGGAGCGCCGGAAAAATTAGCAAATCATGTTGGATTAATTTTCCATGAAATTGCGCACAATTACTTTCCGTTTATGATGGGAACAAACGAAAGAAAATATGCGTGGATGGATGAAGGCTGGGCATCGTTTTTACCTAAAGATGTTGTTGATAAATATGTTCCCGATCATGATTATTTAAAAGGTGAAGTTGAAGGATTTCAAAATACCTCGGGAAGAGAAGCAGAGCTTCCGCCAATGGTTGTTTCATATTCTCACTTAACTGCATTTTCAAGAACTGGATTTTATGATAGACCATCAGTTGCATATTATCAATTAAAAGAATTATTAGGAGATGAACTTTTCAAAAAAGCGATTCTGGAATATATAAACAGATGGTTTGGTAAACATCCGATTCCGTTGGATTTCTTTAATACAATTAATGAAGTAGCAAAAGAGGATTTAACATGGTTTTGGAAACCTTGGTTTTATGAATTTGGTTATCCCGATTTAGCAATTGAAAATGTAGAAAATCTTTATGGAAAAATTTCCGCTAAAGTTGTGAGACTTGGAAACATTCCCACAAACGTAAAAGTTGTTTTTGAATTTGATGACGGAAAAAATGAAACAATTGAAAAATCTGCAAATGTTTGGAAAGATGGAAATCATTCAATTTCGATAAATATTGAGAGCAATAAAAAATTAAACAAAGTAATTGTCGGCGATAAACATATTCCGGATTCCGTAAAGGAAAATGATGTTTACTTAGTAAACCAATAAATTTTAATTGTTGACGTGGATGGGTATGCGTATTTAATTCCTTATGTAAAAGAGAAAGATGAATATTTTCTTAAAACAATTATTCCCAGCAGGAAAGCAACAAAAAAATATCTTGGAGAAAAAAATGACAAATAAAAATATAATACTTGATGAATTTGAAAATGAAATTCTGGAAGCGTTTGAAAGAGGGAAGCTAAAACCAACTAAATCTCAAACAGATTTTAAAGCTATTGCCCAAAATACTATAAAGAAGAATAAAAAAATTAATATTAGAATATCTGAAAACGACCTTACTGCACTGCAAAGAAAAGCTGCTCGAGAAGGAATTCCATACCAAACACTTATTGGAAGTATTTTACATAAATATGTCAGCGGATTTTTGAAAGAAGCTGTATAAAATAAAAAGCGGACCGAAGTCCGCCATTGTTTAAGTGGGTTTGTTGATAATCTAAATCCATTCTAGCTTTATCAACGATTTCTTTTATGACTTTATTTTCTTAACAAATCAATTTCCAAGAGAAAATATGGGATTTATTAAGTGATAATTAAATTACTCTAAATTCTCTTTGATTTGGAAATCCAATATTTTGTTCTTTTAGAGAAAAAAATATTATAAATTTAAAAAGGTTCATCTTTCCAAGAATATTCATAATAATTTTTCCCATTAAATTTATAATAAACTTTAGTTTCTGCTCCTCTAAAAACCCAATTTACTTCTAAATCGTGATAACCATTAGTTTTTACAGGTAATATTTTCGGATGATTACCATGACAATATATACCATTAAGAATAAGTTTATAGTTGTTATTTAACCAAACATAAACACGCAAAGAATCACCACTTACGACAGATAAATCATTAAATTTATCATTATTAATGTCAATAATACTTAAACAAAAATCATTTTTGTTTCCATCGAGAAGCAGTTTGTTTAATAGATCTAATTGAGTGTGGTTTTGTGCTTTTGTAGTTTGTGCAGATGACAAAACAATTAGCATTAAGTAAACGGCAATATGTTGTATTTTTAACAAATTTAATAATTTATTCATACTAAGTTCCTGATCAATATTAATTTCTTAAATATTTCTTCCTTTGTTCATTTCTCTAGCAATATCTTTTGCATGCTCATTCAATTCATATTTCCTATAGTGATACGAAGCTTGGACAACTGCTAAAAGCCAAAATAAAATACCTATTCCAAATAAAAGAATTGTTGATATTGATATAATACAAAGGATTAGATTAATAACTCCTGCAAACCATTTTTGTTTTAAAAACAAATAAACAAACGGTAAAAATATTATTAAAAACCACATAATTGCTCCATTAAGTTTTTCTGAAAAATGCATTTATAAATTTACAGTAACATCTGTAGCACCGTATGATCCCCAACTGCCCTCATTGTTGCCATCAACAAAAATGTCACCTTCTTGTCCATATTCAACATCAAATTCTGCAACTCCATGTGTATCTGTATATTCAGGACCTTTCATTCCACCAGCTAAACCATTTACTTCTAAAGTGACACGATGATTGTTAACTGGTTCATCATTTCTTAATACTGTAACTGTTATTGTAGGCATTTTTTTCTCCTATAGATTTATAAAACTTTTTTTAACTATTTTTATGGTTTATAAACAAAACTCAAATTCAAGTTAGAAAAACCCATTTCCCTTCCGGTTAATGACTCAAAATAATGATACTCTAAACCAACCCCGATATCATAAAAATTTGGAATTTTATAAACTGCACCAATATTTAGATTGAATCCAATTTGGTCAAAATCATTTGGAGGTAAATAGGCTAAGCCAAATGAAGCATATGGTATAACAGGAATATTCTCTTTCTCCAGTATTCTTTTACCATTTGCTCCAATATTTATTGTAAGAGGTATTACTTCAAACTCATTTGTATATGTCGATTTGTAATTATACTCACCAAATCCATAAGTATAAGTATTTTTTTCTCTCACACTTTTATATCCTATTCCAAATGAATAAAAGAAAAAATCATTTAAAGGCTTAATTAAAGTATAATCAAAAGCAAATCCTTGAACAGCACTACCTAATGTTACTTTATGTTGAACATCCTTAAAAAAATTAGATGAACTTGTTGAGTAGTTGTTTGAATTGTTTTTATAATTATTATTTGATAAATGAGTTTTATTTCCAAGTGTATCAACATTGTCATCTATTGTATTCGTGCTTAATTGTTTTGATTCAAGTGTACCCGTATATTTAATTACATCTCCTTTAACATTTATTGAGGTAGAGCTGCCAATAAATAAAAATGTTTGAGTAACATAGTAATGAGAGTTAATTAAGTTATCACCATTTAACGTAGAGATTGCATTGTTTATTGCGTCATCAATATTTGCTCTTCCAAAAGGGATAAAGTTAAAAAGTGAAAAGTGGCTCGCACTTCCTTCAGTATTTCCCAATACTTCATATTTTATGGTTTCTCCATTATCATTAACCAAAGGTTTGGCGGCTGGCGAAATTCCTTGAGGAATTGTAGTGCAACCAATTAGGGAAAATGAAAATATAATTAGGATTATAGTTTTCATATTATTTTCCTCCCTTTATTTTTACAACATCACCTTTAACTTCAACATTAGTATAAGTGCCAATAAAATAAAACGAGGTCCTTGTCCAGTACCTTGGATTGATTAAAGCATCACCATTTAAATTGGCTACCGCATCATTAATAGCAGCTTTTGAATCAACACTTCCAAATGGAATTATTCCGAACAGACTAAAATACCCTGAGCTTCCTTCACTTTGCCCCAGGACTTCATATTTGATATTATCACCATTTTCATTTGTTAATGGAACAGAGGAAGCTTCATATCCAATTGGTATAACCGAGCAAGATGACAAAAAAAGAATTAAAATAAGAAATTTACCTAGTGAAATTTGCCTCATGGACTTCTCCTTACTGTTTACATTACTTCGTTATAAAATTTATTTTTAATTGTTATGGATAAAAAATGGTTATAATTTTAAAAAATAATAGATGTAATCGTAATCATCCCTTCCAGAATTATCTATATAATGATTATGTCCTTCAATCTTCATTCTACCATCTGTCAAGTAAATTATTTTTTGTGTTTCAATGACAAAGCCAGGTTCCCATTTTAAATTTAAAGTACAATCTGCTGCGTCTGAAATATCCACCGAATTTATGCCCCAATCACAATCTTCCGGATGGCATTGTCCCCACATATGGATTTTATACATATCATTATATATCCAAATTATTGCTTTTGTAATACCACGAGTCTCTTCATCTTCATTTATCCAAGTTCCTTCAAATTGAGGATTCGTGCAAACTGTTGATATTTCATCTTGATTTTCCTCTTTGGTTGGTGATGAAGTATTTGAATCTGAACAAGCATTTATAAAAAGAATAAGTATTATTGTGAAAACATTTATAATAATTATCTGTTTCATATTAATATCTCAATTATTTAGAAGTATTTTATTATCACTTTAAATCAGAAAACAAAACTCAAATTCAAATTAGAAAAACCCATTTCATCCCGGTTTATGTCTCAAAATAATGATACTCTAAACCAACCCCGATATTGAAAAAATTTTGTATCTATTTTGAAGCAATACTTGCAATTGCAGCAATTATTCCAATAGTATAAATTGTAAGAAGTAATCCAGTATTTGTAGCGGCTCTACTAGTATTTCTTACAATATCTCTCATCATTTCCATTTTCTTTTCTTCATTTGTCTTTTTGTTATTGTTTTCTTCAACTTTTATTTCTTTAATTTCATTTTTTAAATATTCGATTTCCCAATTTTCAGGTTCTTTAATTATTATTAACTTATCATAATTATCTTGGACAAGTTTTCCATTTACAATTTCATTATTATTTAATTCAATTGTTATATTTGGTAATTCATGAATTGAATCAATCGAAGATGTAGTTCCACAACTTATAAGTGTAGTAAGCAGCAAAATAGAAATTAAAATTCTTTTCATATTTCTTCCTTGTTATTATCTATATTTTTCGTTTTTCAATCGCAATTAATAGCCAAGCTGCCTATAAATAAATTCTGTTATTAAATTTACTTTTCTTTTAAAGTCTATTTTTAATTTAGAGTTGTGTTTGATTATCTAAAAGTGAACTGTGTAATTTTACTCAGAGGAGGCAATGTCTAATTTGACACAGTTCACAATTATTATTGAAGATAATTGTTTAACTGTTTCTCAAAAATATTTTTGTTAGTTACTTTTTCTTTTAGGTGTTTTTCAAAGCTACTTAAATATTTATGGTATTTAATTCTCACTGATTTTTTTAAAGTTAACTTATCTTGTTCAGCCCCATTTATCAAAGTTGGAATTATTCCTTTATTTCCGAGAAAATAATCTGCATATTTTTGAACAATGTGGTTTCTATTATTTTGTCCATTAGAAATTAAATGCACAGCTTTTTCCAAATCCCAATTATTCTTAGCTAAATAGTAAATAAACATTTCTTTTGTATATCTTATTATGGTTTTTCTTCTAATTGGTCTATCACCATTTGAGTTTAGTAACTCAGTTGTTTGAGAAATGTTAAATTTATTTTCTCTGAGAATCTTTAATAAATTAATTTGTGCCTTATCCAAACCATTATTTTCACTGGATTTACTTTCTTTGATTTGAGTTCTAATAATGTGTTCAGACAAAGTAAATTCCCTTAAATCTTTAATCGCAATTTCAAAAGCAATTTTTATTGCATCAATCTTTTCTTTTGACAATTTACATTTTGTGGTTAAAAATAAAGCTCCAAGATCACAGTAGTTTTTATCTTTTCTATTGCTCATAAATGGGATTTGATATGAATATTTAATTCCTTTAAAATATGAATGAAACAATGCTGATTCTATTAACATTTCCATATCGTTTTCAGAATCAAAAGGAATTTGATTGATATAATTTTTCCTATAAAAAACTTTAAAAGTATCAATATATTTAACAACATTTTCTTGCTTAAAAATTTTACTTATCTTTAAGAAAAACTCTGTTGAAAAATCCTTTTTTATAATCTCAAACATTAAAGTATCAAATTTGCCGCCATCTATTATATCATAAACATCATTTAAGTGATTCATACTTCCAATAATTTTTTCATCAAGGTTATTGAAGCATCTATCAAAATTCTTTTCAAAAAATAAATTTGGACAGTTTATTCTAAGTCGATTTTCTTCCGAATCATATTCAAGCGGTTTTATTAGGCAGATCTTATCATCAAGAATAGTTTCTAAAACGAATTTTTTTTTAAGTAGACTTTCCGGCAATCCAAAATCCAAACGACCAAGATAACCTTTAACATGCATTGATTTAAAAAATGCCAAAACACCATATAATTTTTGAATTAAATATTCTTTTGAGGCGATTTTTGTATTAACAATTGCCGGTGTGAATGGTATTCTATTAAATTTAATTGGTGTGAATTTATTATCATCGAGATACAAATATTGGGCATTCATAAAAATCAATTCGTTAGTATTGAAAAGGTTTGACAGATTTGTTAAAAACTTTTGTAAATATTCTATTGGAGTTTCAAAACCTTGCTTTTCTGATTTACTTGTAATTTCTGATAAAACAGTTAAAATATTATTTGATTTCATAATTTATATTTGATAAGTAATTTAAATAAATAGTCCAAATAATTTTGATTTTGAATTCATTAATCATAATAAAAATTATTAAATTATTAATCAATATTTTAATAATGCAAAGGTGATAATTTAATATTTTAAGAATGTGAAAATATTTTCTTGAGGTGTTTGGTGATTAGAGTAAAATCATTTATTTCAACAACATTTATCGGAGGATTTTTAATTTTTCTTCCGCTTGTAATTTTAGCAATTACAATAAATTGGATTTTTGAATTTGTATCTCAAAACTTAAATCCAATCTCATCAATACTTGTTCAAACAACAAAAATTCACGAATATTTGGCTCTTCTAATTTCAATAATAATTTTTTTAGGAATTTGTTTTTTACTCGGATTATTTGTGAAAACTCGTTACGGAAATTTTGCATACAATTTATTTGAAGAAAATATTCTTAAAAAAGTTCCGGGTTACAGAATAATTAAGGAAACAATTGTTCAACTTTTCGGAAGTCAAAAAAATCTTTTTTCCGGAGTTGCGTTAATTAATTTATTTGGAAATGAAACTTTAACAACCGCATTTATTACAGACGAACATTCAAACGGATGGTTTACGGTTTTTATTCCATCGGGACCGGCTCCAACGGCGGGATTTACATATCATCTTCCGGCAAAATATGTTCATAAAATTAATTATCCAATTGATTTAGCAATGAAAACAATTATTAGTCTTGGTGCGGGATCAAAAAATATTCTTGAAATGTATAATGTTGAAAAAAATAAATAAATTGCATGAAGTCTTATATGAATTTATCAAAATTGATTTTCACAATATTATTTTTTTCATCATTAATTTCCTTTGCACAAAACAGCACAAGTCAAGATTCAATAAAAAATATATCAGAATATAAACTTCGACTAAATGATAATTCACTTTACATTTCTCCGCTCTTCTCTTTTAAAATGCCAATTTATGAAGATCCATATTCCCAATTAATTTTGCCAAATTTTGAAGAACAAATTCCGCAGACCGAAGCAGTTTCAATGATGAAGTTAAGAAATAATATTAATCAAAGTTTGCAGATTTACCGACAAGGAATGATCAAAAATGATTTAGGAGTTGTTGGTGATATTTTAGGATATACAAATGCCGCCGCCGCAATTGGTTTAGCCGCTTATCATGTTTATAAATATAAAGATCATTACGGGTTTAAGAAAAAGTAAATCAAAATAAATTTATTTCATATTTGACAAATTCTTTTGCTGCCAATGTTCAAACAAGCAACTAAATTTTATTAATTGTTTCTTAAAAAACATTCGAGATGACACATTTTTGTAATTTCGAATCCGATGATTTTTATCTGAAGGGAAATATCTAAAGTTAAAAAGATGACACCTTTTCCCAAGGTGGCATCTTTAACATTCGTTAATAAAGCCACAATAATAAGCAATACATTATTTATCTTTGTCTAAATAGTTTAATATTTATTTAACTTGAAACGTATTTTTTTTCATATATTGATGTCGCATTTAAAAAAGTTTGAATTTAAATACTTTATTAGAAACTTAAAATAAAATTCTATGAAAACCACAAAAGTAAGATTTATAACAATTACGCTTATAACTGTATTTGCAATTAGTATATTTTACCTAAATTCTTGCGATGAAGGACCAACCGAACCCAAAATAGAACCAGGAAGAAGAGATTATGTTTGGGAAATTGATACGCTTAAAATGCCTTTTTTTAGTTCTTTAGATAAAATATGGGGTAGTAGTGAAAATGATGTCTGGGCAATTGGTCCAGGAGGAGATTTAAGTAATACAATTTATCATTTTGATGGTGGAAAATGGGATACTGATGGTATCTCAAGAGGTATTTCACCTATTTCAATTTGCGGTTTTGGACATAATGATGTTTGGATTGGCGGATTAGAAGGAAGAATTTGGCATTACAATGGTGTTGAGTGGAAAGAAAGATTGCGTTTGCCTCATCCACAATTTCTATACAGTGGTTTTATGGATATTTACGGTGACAAATCAAGTGATATTTATGCGGTTGGATTTGTTGATAGTACCGATGGTAGGAAAGGAATAATATTTCATTATGATGGTATCGAGTGGAAAAGAATTAATATTCAACATACTAAAACAACACTTACAAGAATAAAGAGAGGATTAAAAACAAGTAACAATTACTTTATACGAGGTATATTTGAAGATGATTGGCAAATGGATACAACAAAAATATTTATGTTTGATGGCGAAAAACTAACAGAGCTTTATTCTGCACCCGATATCCAAGATAAGACAAATTTTATACAGAATATTGATGGAGAAATGATTTTTGTAATTGGGTATTCACTGAACAGGTTTAGTAAAAATCAATTTCTAAAATACTATAATGTTAATGAATTAAACTTCGGGGTACAGATTTTTGGTAGGACTATGAAGGATGTATTTTTTAGGATGGAAGATGGTATTGCTCATTATGATGGAAATAATTTAGAATACCTTGTTAATGATAATGATGTAAACGTTAGAGAAGGAATATTATTTGAAAAGAAAGGTTTCTTTTTAGCCAATGATTTTAATAATGGTTTAAATTTAGTATATAAAGGCACGTTAAAAAAATAAGGAGGAGTTACTGTTTAAAATTTAATAATTAACAGCTGGAAGTGGTAGCACACTTATCATTACGGTTTTAAGAAAAAGTAAATCCAACTAATTTTTATAGAGATATCTCCTAAAAAACATTCGACATGACACATTTTTGTCATTTCAAATCCGAAGATTTTTGTTGGAATAGAGATCACTTATAAAAGATGTCATTTTTAAAAAGATGGCATCATTAATTTTTACATGCTTTCTCGGAAATATTTAAAATATCAATTCTATTTCACAAAATTCACTTATTGGTTATTTTACATAAAATTTAAATCCCAATACAATAAAAACAAATTTAATTCGTTTACATAAGCAGAAAGATGAAAAACTTATGCTGGAAAATGAACTTTTAGAAAAATGTTTAATTGGCGATGGAACAGCTTTTAAACAGTTGATAAATATCTATCGCGTTCAACTGTTTGGATATTTATGGCGTTTCAGCAGTTCCAGATTTGAAGCCGAAGAAATGTTTCAAGAAACATTAATAAAAGTTTGGAAAGGTTTGAAAAAATATAATAATCAGCAAAAATTTTCGTCATGGCTTTTTACAATTGCGCACAATGTTGCAATGGATTCGTTAAGAAAACGAAAAACTGAAACAAATATTCTGGCAATAAATGAAAACAATGATATGGAAAGTTTTGCAAGACCGGATGAAGATTTTGTAAAAAAAGAAAGAATTGAAATTATAAATCGTACAGTAGAAAATTTAACAGAAAAACAAAAATCGGTTTTTTTACTTCGCCAACATGGTGAATTAACATTTAAAGAAATTGCGGAAACAATAAATGAACCGTTAAATACAGTTATTAGTCACATGCACTATGCAGTAAAAAAAATTAAAAAACAATTGGCAAAAGAAGATGAACCACAACGAAGATCAGTTATATAAAGATTTTGAAAAAGAAGTTTGGTTATATCTTGATAATCAACTTGACGAAAAACGTAAATTATTTTGGGATGATAAAATTGAAAATAATTTATCTCTCAAAAATTATATGGAAGAATACATATCAATTTCCAATGAATATAAATTTTCAAATCAAGTTGATATTGATGAAAATAAATTTGATTTAATGATAGAAAAAGCAATTGAGAAAAAATCATTTGTTGAAAAAGCAAAGCAGATTTTCTCAAATATTTTTGCAAGTGAAACTGAATTCAATTTTGGAAAAATTGCATTTGCAAGTTTCTTAATTGTTGCTGCAGTAATAATATCAATAATTTCAAACAGACCAAATCCGGTAAATAAATTCAGCAAAACAATAAACAGCGAATTGCTTGAGTGGAATCCGACATCAATTGAAAAGAAAATTAACAAAGTTGAAAATCTTTTGAAGTTAGCCAAAGACGAAGATTACAAAAGATATTCTAAATATGGATTTGCATCAGAAAATGTTGATAAGAATCTAAATTATATTGGAAACAATATTGATGAACTTAAAAAAGAAATCAATAGTAAAGAATTATAAAATATGAGGTATAAAATGAAAAGAATAATATTTATCGCAATAATTTTTATAACTGTAAATTTATTTGCACAAGAAAAAGTAGAAGCACCGGAGCCGCCAGCCCCGCCGGTATATGATTTTGATTTCGATTTTCAAAACTTTAATACAATAAGCGAAGAAGAAGAAAAAGAAATATTAAAAAATGTTAGAGAAGAAATAAAAAGGGAATTGAAGAATATTAAGAATGTGAATAAAAACAGATATTTTGATTTGTTAAGGGAATCTCAATTTAAGAATATGAATTTCCCTTTCGTAAATAAACAAGAGAAAGAAGCGCGAGATAGAGAAAAGAAAATTTTTGAGTTGGAAGTTAAAACCGAATCTCTTGCATCAAAATATGATTCTGCAAATAAATCCGAAAAAGAAAAAATTAAAAATGATTTGAAACAACAGTTAACAGAATTATTTAATCAGAAAGAAGAAGAACGAAAACAAGAAGTTGCAAGACTTGAGCAAGAATTAAAAGAATTAAAACAATCTTTACAAGTTAGAATGCAAAATAAAAATGAAATTATAAATAGAAGAATTCAAGAACTTTTACATGAAGATAAATTTTTAGATTGGGAATAATTATTTGGCAAATAAATTTTAATAAAAAAGACTCAATTTTTATTGTGTCTTTTTTGTTAACTAAATTGAGAAAATATTTTTTCTATAGGATTTTCAATTTTGTAGAAACCTAATAATTTCAACATCACAGATTCCACAACAGAATCCGGACAAGAAGCGCCGCTTGTAATTATAATTTTTATCATTTCTTTTTCCGGTAAAAAATTCTCGGTAGAAATTTCTGTTTTGGTACCGTAATCAAAATGATGAATTAAATTTTTTGAAATTAATTTTGATTCATTCGAAATAAAATATGTCTTAAATTTTTCTTCAAGCAATTCAACAATGTGGGATGTATTTGAGCTGTTGTATCCGCCAACGACAATTGCCAAATCTACATTTTCTTTTAACAATTCAATTGTGGCTTGCTGATTATCATTTGTTGCATAACACAAAGTATCTCTCGTATCTGCAAAATGAAAATCTATATTTTCTTTTCCGTATTTTTTGATCATTGTTTCTTTTAAGCAATCGGCAATATCTTGTGTTTCTGAAGCCAGCATTGTTGTTTGATTTACAACACCAATTTTTAACAAATCTTTTTCAACATCAAATCCTTGAGAAAATTTCCCTTCAAAATATTTGTAAAATTCAGTTTTATCAATTTCACCTAAAATTATTTTTGATAAAATTTTCGTTTCTTCAATATTTCTAATAATTACGCTTGGCGTGTTTGCTTTTGCGTGTGAAAAAGTTGCTTTTGTCTCTTCGTGTTTTGCTTTTCCATGTATTATTACGGTGTAATTTTCCTTTCCCAATTGATGAGATTTTTTCCAAACTTTTTCTACAAAGGGACAAGTCGTGTTATACTTTAAAGTATCAATTTTTCTTTTGCGTAAAATTTCTTCTGTTTCTAAAGTTGTTCCAAAAGCGGGAATTATTACAATATCATTTTCAGTTATTTCATCCCAATCTATAATTTGATTTCCATAAGTATCAAGAATAAATTCAATTCCATTGGTTTGTAAATCGGCGTTAACTCCGGGATTATGAATCATTTCACTTAATAGAAAAATTCTTTTACCGGGATTTTCTTCAATTGTTTTATATGCAATTTCTATAGCATTTTCTACGCCGTAACAAAATCCGAAATGGCGTGCTAAATAAATTTGGATATTTTCAAATTTTAAAATTGTTGGGCTAAAATCTTTTTTGTAATGATCTTTACTTTTTCTCAGTTCCTTAATTTTTTGAATTATTGAACTTTTATAATAAACCGGAATTTCAAAATTTTTCATTTACTTTTTTATTTCTGAATTAATTTCAAACGCTACTTTTACTTTTTCCCATCTGATACTAACTTCAGTAATATAAGGTTCTTTATAATAGAAACTAAATTTTAATCTTTCGGTAAATTCATTTTGCTTTGGAGTTGCTTTAAATCGATAAAAATCTTCTTTCGGATCATATTTGAAAGCTCCCCATTGATCATAAACTTTGTTAAGAATAATTGTCCATTCTTTTTCATTTGGAATTGTGAACAATGAATAAATTCCGGCGGGAATTATTTTATTTTTTATAATTACATCATTTTCAAATTCAATAGTTGTAGCTTCGTCTGCGCCGGTTCTCCAAACTTTATTATAAGGAACAAGTTCGCCCCAAATTTTACGTTCTTTAACTCCCGGCGATCCGTATTTTATCTCTACATTTGTATAACCAATTGTTTGTCCCACATAACATTTAGGACTTAATCTTGGCGGATTATTTTGTGCAATTATTGTTAAACCGAACAAAAAGAAGATTATCAGAATTTTATTTAAGTGTTTCATTATTCTTCCAAATTAGATTTTAAAATATTTTTTGCAAATATAATTTATGATAAAATTTTATTTATTTTTTGCTGCATTCCGGATTTACCTTGCAAACCTCCGGTATGTAAAGCAATAACCGTTGAGTTTTCCGGAATCTCATTATTTTCAATTAATGATTTTACTGCGAACAACATTTTTGCGGTATAAATTGGTTCAATTTTAATTTGATTTATTTTTTCAAACTCACGCATAAACATGAATAAAGGTTTATCAATTTTAGCAAAACCGCCAAAGTGAAAATCCAATTTTAATTCCCAATTATCAAAATATTTTCCGGTGTAATTATAAACATAATTTTCAATTTCATTGTTAAGAAAATCTGCGCCCTTTAAAGCCGGAATTCCTAAAACTTTTTTATTGCCGTTTAATCCGCAAATTAAACCGGATAAAGTCCCTCCGGTTCCGCATGCCGAAACCACATAATCAAAATCGATATTAATATTGTTTATAATTTCCGTACAACCTTTAATTGCTAGATTATTTGTTCCGCCTTCGGGAACTAAATAAAAATCGCCAAACTTTTCTTTTAGATTTTCGATGAAATCACTTTCACGTTTTTTTCTATAATCAGTTCTTGAAACATATTCTATTTTCATTCCGCTTTCTTTTGCTGAAGAAAGTGTTGAATTTAAAGGTAAAGTTTCTTCTCCTCTAATAATTCCGATTGTGTTAAATCCAAATAATTCTCCCGCTTTAGAAAATGCATGAATGTGATTTGAATAAGCTCCGCCGAACGAAAGCAAAGTTTTGTATTCATTTTCTTTAGCGTAAATTAAATTATATTTTAATTTTCTCCACTTATTTCCGGAAATTACCGGATGTGTTAAATCTTCGCGTTTTAAAAATACATTAACATTTTTTTGAATATTCGGCAATTCAATTTTTTGTAATACGGTTGCGTCTTCAGTAATATTTTTTTCGATTATTTCGTAAATATCATTTTCTTTCATACAAAATTTTACCGCCCACAATTGTGTAAATAATTTCAGTATTTAGAATTTCGTCATCAGAAATGTTTAGCAAATCTTGAGATAAAATTGCAATATCCGCAAGTTTCCCGATTTCTAAACTTCCTTTTATATTTTCTTCGTAAGCTGCAAAAGCTCCGTTAATTGTGTAAGATTTTAAAGCTTCCAATCTATTCATTTTTTGATTTTCATTAAATAAATTTCCATCATTTGTTTTTCTAGTTACAGTTGCATAGAAATTTTTTATTGGATTTAATTTTTCAACCGGCGAATCTGTTCCGTTACAAATAATTGCTCCGAAATTTATTAAAGATTTCCAAACGTAAGCTCCGGATTCTGCCCTATCTTTTCCTAATCTTTTTTCAACAAATGGTGCATCGGATGTACAATGAATCCCTTGCATTGCCGCAATTACTCCGAGTTTATTAAATCTTGAAATATCATTTGGATGTAAATGTTGAGCGTGTTCAATTCTCCATCTAAAAGTTTTATGTGAATAATTTTTAAAAATGTTTTCGTAAACATCTAAAGTGGCACGATTTGCTTTATCACCAATTGCGTGAGTACAAATTTGAAAATCTTTTTCTGCGGCAATTTTACAGATTGAATTTATTTCATCCAAACTTGTTGTATTCATTCCATATTGATTCGGCATATCCGAATAAGGTTCAAACAGCCAAGCTCCACGCGAACCTAAGGCGCCATCCATATAAAGTTTTATTGAGCGGACAGTTAAATGATTATTTGAGTAACCGATTGTAAAATATTTTCTTAAAGAATCTTTTAGTGCAATATAATTTTCTCCCAGCATAACATACAAACGAATATCAATTTCGTTATTTTCAACCATGTTTTTTATAATGTTCAAACTTTCAAAAGATTCTCCGGCATCATGAAAAGTTGTAATTCCATTTTTCAAACATTCATCATTTGCTAATTTTATTGCTTTTTTAATTTCATCTTTTAATTCTCGCTTAGATTTTTTGTTCAAATCTTCATTGTATTTTTTTGTAATTAATTTTTCTGCATCTTCTAAAAATATTCCGGTCGGAAAACCATTTTTATCTTTTATTATTATTCCACCAGCTGGATTTTGAGTTTCATTTGTTACATTGGAAATTTCCATCGCTTTTGCATTTGCAAAAATTGCGTGACCGCTTGCGTGAGAAAATATTATTGGATTATTTGGAATAGCTTCACTTAATTTTTTATGTGTGGGAAAGCCTTCAACAGCATCTTCGGGAATTGAATTCCATTTTTCTTGATGCCATCCTCTTCCAATAATCCATTCACCCATTTTAGATTTTTCCGCAGCATTTTTTGCAAGCTGAATTATTTCATCCCAATTTTTTGCGCTTGATAAATCCAATTCCAATAAAGCTTCACCGGTGGAAATAAAATGTGCATGACTTTCAATAAATCCGGGAATTGCTGTTTGTCCTTTTATATCAATTACTTTTGTTGATGAGCCAATTAGGTTTTTTATTTCTTCATTTTTTCCAATTGCAAAAATTGTATCGCCGGAAATTGCGATTGCTTGAGAAATAGTATTTGCGGAATCAACAGTAATTATATTTCCGTTCAACAAAACCAAATCCGCAATTTTACTATTGTTTGAGCAGTTTGTCATTTGAAAAATTATAATTGTTAGTAAAAGAAATTTTCCAATTCTTAACATATTTTTCTCAAATTATTTTTTCGAAATTTTAATTTGCAAGATAATCAAAACAAATAATATGCTAAATATGTTTTATTATACTTGTATCGACCAATTGATAACAATTAAGTTCCTGTAATAATATTCACTTTCACATCAAGTTTTAAAAGAATAATATATAATCTAATTTTTATCTATTTCATTTAAGTTATTTTAACCATAATTTTGATTAAAAGAATAAGGTTTAACGAGAAATTACATGTTAAGAAAAACAGTTATATTAATTTTTATTTTAATTGGAAGTTTATTAATTATTTACAATTGTGACACAACCGAACCAAATAAAGCAATTCTTGAACTGCAGCTTGAAGATGCAAGCTGTACAGAAGTATGGCTTACCCTTAAAACAAATAATTTACAAATACCAGCAAATATAAATCTGTTTGTTAATGAAAAGAATAAGAGAACAATAAGATTAAATGAAGTTGATACAGTATTATATGTAGATTCATTACTGCCAAACCAAACGTATAATATTTATACAACAGTTGAAAAGCAATTGGGTTTAAGTAACAAAATACAAGTAACAACATTAGATACAACAAGCCATAATATTACATGGCAAACATTTTTATTTGGAGAACATTCTAGTAGTGTTCTTTATGATGTCGCAGTTATTGATGAAAACAACATTTGGGCTGTTGGTGAAATTTATATGAATGACTCGCTTGGCAATTCTGACCCCCACGCTTACAACGTCGCGCATTGGGATGGACGGAGCTGGGAATTAAAACGGACAATGTTTTACACCATTTGCGGGCAATTAAGTTTATCATCATATCCAGCTAATACAATATTTGCATTTAGTGATAATGATATTTGGATTGCAGGCGGAGGTAGACAATTAGTTCGAATTAAAGGAATAAGTCAAATAGATAAAATTTGTCTTCCTTTTTCGATGGTGATTAACAAACTCTGGGGAGCATCAAATAAAGATATATATGCAGTAGGAAATGGAAGCCCAATTGCACATTATAATGGCTATTGGGAGAAAACGGAAACTAGTACTGCACTGCCTTTTCAAGATATATGGGGAAGTAAAAAGATTAAAGAAAATGATTTTAAAATTTTATGCGTTGCCTCAGACAAATATGAGGGACATGGCCCAGAAGTTTACGAGATTAAAAATAATTTAATTATACCTCAAATGCTTGAAGGTTTACCTTGGAGCATAAGCTCAGTCTGGTTCAAAAATGAGTTAAAAACCTATATTGTTGGGGATGGTATATATATTCAAAATCCATATTCTGCAAATAAAACATGGAAAAATGTAAATAATAATATTTCTTCTTACTATATGCATACAATAAGAGGTAACGATGTTAATGACATTTTTATTGGAGGTGCCGGAGGAGAAATTGTTCATTTTAATGGTGTTACCTGGAAAACCTATAAAAATGATGGAGTTCCAAATTTTTACGGAAATTATTTATCTGTATCAGTAAAAGAGAATATAGTTTGCTTTGTAGGAAATTATATTGATGATAAAGTAAAAGCAATAATAACAATAGGTAGAAGATAAAATTTTAATAGCACAAAGATTGTCTATTATATTTTATGAATTATATCATTATGATTTCTTCGACCACTTGATATACTTTAAATATATATTACCATATAGATAGACAGTAAAATCAAAACAAATAATATGCTAAATACAAATACTCTTTATAACTTTAAAAAGTTAAAATGGAGTGCTTGTGGAATATCAAAGAATAAGCTGCAATTTATTTGATCGATTGGAAAATCTTGCATTATCAAAATCAAAAGTTAAAATAAAATATCTTACCGAAAATCAAATAACCGAAGAAATTGAAGGAATAATTCAAAATATATTTTCCGAAAACAAAGCAGAGTTTTTGTCAGTAAATAATGTAAAAATCAGATTAGATAAAATTCAATCAATTATAAATTCATAGAAAATTTTATGAATCCCGAAATTAAAAATTTCTTTTATCCAAATTCAATTTGTATTGCCGGAGCTTCATCTAAAGAAAAAAGTATTGGTTATGAAATTCTGCGATCGATAAAGGATAATAATTATACCGGTAAAATATTTCCGGTAAATCCAAAATCAGAAAGCATTTTAGGATTTAAATGTTATAAAACAATTTCTGATATTTCCGAAAATATTGATTTGGCAATAATTGTTATGCCAAAAATATTTGTTGAAAATTCAATTGATGAATTAATTCAGAAAAAAGTTAAATCAATAATTTTAATTACAGCGGGATTTAAAGAAACCGGCGAAGAAGGAAAAATTCATGAAGAAATAATTCTTAAAAAAGTTAGAGAAAACAATATAAGATTGGTTGGCCCAAACTGTATGGGCTTAATCAACACTTTGGAAAATGTAAAGCTAAATGCTACGTTCGTTGCAGAAAAACCTCAAACCGGAAGCATTGCTTTTCTTTCGCAAAGCGGAGCGCTTGGTGCAGCAGTTCTAAATTCTTTGCGTGAAACAAATATTAAATTTGCTCATTTTATAAGTGTTGGAAACAAAGCTGATATTTCTGAAAATGATATTCTTCAATTCTGGCTGGAGGATGAAAATGTTAAAGTTATCACAATGTATCTGGAAAGTTTTGAAAATGGGTTCCTATTTCTAAATATTTTAAATTCTGCAAAAGCAAGAAAACCAGTAATAATTTTAAAAGCCGGTAAAACCAAAGCCGGAATGAAAGCCGCAAGCTCGCACACCGGAGCTTTGAGCAGTAATGATAAAATTGTTGATTCACTTCTAAATCAATTTGGAATTATTAGAGCAAAAAATTTAAATGAATTATTCAACACTGCAAAAGGATTTGAAAACTTTCCTATTCCCAAAGGAAAAAATATTGCTGTAATTACAAATGCCGGCGGACCCGCAATTTTAGCTGTTGATAAATTAGAAGAAAGAAATTTAAATCTCGCGCAAATTTCAGAAAGTACAAAAAGTAAATTAAGAGAAATTGTTCATCCGGAAGGAAGTGTAAATAACCCAATAGATTTGCTGCCCGGCGGTAATCCGGAAATTTATAAAAGTGCAATTGAAATAATTCTTCAAGATGAAAATGTAGATGCGGTAATTTCAATTTTTGTAGAACCAGTAATGGTAAATGCATTTGAAGTTATTGAATCCGTAAATTCCATAAAGTCAGAAAAACCAATTTATCAAGTTTGCATGCCTTTGCCGGAATTTTGGGAAAAGTATAAATCTGAATCTCAAACAAAATTACCAATATTTAGAAATCCGGAAGATCCGGTTGAAATAATTTCCAACATTTTGTTTTTTGAAGAAAAGAAAAATGTTAAATATAATTTTGCCGAAAAAAATATAAACTATTTAAATAAATTTGATGAAAGAAAATTTCTCGATCAGAATCAAATTTCTGAACTTTGCAGAAAATATAATATTCCTATTGTTGAACAAAAATTATTGAACGAAACTGAAATTGTATCTTCTAAATTTTCATTCCCAATTGTTATAAAAGGCATATCCGATAAGGCAATTCACAAATCTGAATTAAACGCAGTAAAGTTAAATATCAAAAATTATGATGAATTAAAATCTGCAATTGATGAAATAAAATCATCATTCCAAAAAAATAATATTGAAGTTGAAAAGTTTTTAATTCAGCCATTTATAAAAACCAAACATGAAATATTAATTGGTGGATTTAGAGATTCATCATTTGGACCAATAATAATATTTGGTTTCGGCGGAAAGTACGTTGAAGTTTTTGAAGACACGAAAATTAAATCTGCATATTTAAATGAAAATGATTTAAACCAAATAATTGAGGCAACAAAAATCGGGAAAATTCTAAAAGGTGTGCGCAGTGAAAAAAGTTTGGATTTAGAAAAGTTGAAAAATATAATTTCAGCATCTGCAAAAATGTTGATTGAAAATGAAGAAATTTTAGAGTTTGATTTTAATCCAATTATTGTTGATGAACAAAATAATCTATTTGCAGTTGATGTAAGAATTGGTTTTGTGCAATAAAATAAACTTCAATTAAACTATTTTGAGTTGAAAATATGAATGAAATTTATTCCACAAATGATTACAAATCTTTCATTATTGTTTTGAAAGATAGAATTCGTTCGGCTCAATATGAAGCTCTGAAAGCCGTTAATAAAGAGTTAATAAATCTTTATTGGGATATTGGAAAAATGATTGTTGAGCAGCAAGAAAAGAAAAGCTGGGGAAAATCAATTGTTGAAAATATTGCGTTAGATTTACAATCGGAGTATCCGGGACTTAATGGATTCTCGGCTGCAAATCTTTGGAGAATGAGAATATTTTATATTGAATATAAAGATGATGAAATTCTCGCACCATTAGTGCGAGAAATTAGTTGGACAAAAAACATCGTAATTTTCGAAAAATGTAAAGATTCGTTGGAAAGAGAATTTTACATTAAAATGACTAAAAAATTTGGCTGGTCTAAAAATGTTTTAATTCACCAAATTGAAAATCAATCGTATGAAAAATATTTAACCAACCAAACAAATTTCGATAAAACCTTATCAACAAAATATAAAAACCAAGCTAAATTGGCAGTGAAAGATGAATATACTTTTGATTTTCTCGAATTAGTTGAAGAGCATTCCGAGCACGAACTTGAAACTTCTTTGGTAAACAATATCAGAAAATTCCTAATAGAAATGGGCGGATATTTTACATTTGTTGGTAATCAATATAGATTGGAAATTGGGGGCGAAGAATTTTTTATTGATCTTCTTTTATTCCATAGAAAACTTAAATGTTTGGTTGCAATTGAATTAAAAATTGGAAAATTTATTCCGGAATATGCCGGCAAAATGCAATTTTATTTATCTGTGTTAAATGATAAAGTAAAACTTCAAGATGAAAATCCATCAATTGGAATAATTATATGTAAAGAAAAAAACAGATTAGTTGTTGATTATGCTTTGAAAGATAATAATCAGCCAATTGGTGTTTCCGAATATAAAATAACAAATCGCTTGCCTAAAAATTTAAAGGAATATTTACCATCAACGAGTGAAATAAAAGATAAAATAAAAGAGTTGGATTTGCAGTAACAGTAATAAATTTTTAAAATATTTATTTACAAAAATCGTTTTTACAAATAAATATTTTTTAAAAGTTTCAAATCATTATTTTTGCAAAACACAAAAAGATAATTTTATGAAAATAGCATTTGCATCAAGTGAAATAATTCCGTTTGCAAAAACCGGCGGACTTGGAGAAGTAAGCGGAACTTTGCCAATTGAATTAGCAAAATTAGGTCATGAAGTAAAAGTCTTTATGCCGAAATATTATCAAGTGAATGAACACGAATATGGTCATCATTATGATAGCTTAATTGGAGAAATGAAAATTTCCACGAGCGGTTATCAGCATAGCGTTCATGTTTTTTATGGTAAACTTCCGCATTCAAATGTAGATGCATATTTTGTGCATTATCCAAATTATTTTCATAGAAGTAAAATATATACGGAAGATTGGGATGAAGATGAACGATTTATTCTTTTCTCAAAAGCCGTAATTCAAATTATGCAAAAGCTCGGCTGGGCGCCGGATATTGTTCACGCAAATGATTGGCAAACCGGATTGCTTCCGGTTTTTCTAAAGGAAAATTATAGTTGGGATAGTTTATTTCACAAAACAAAAACAGTTTTTACAATTCATAATATTGGCTATCAAGGAAGATTTTCACTTGAATCTTACAAGCGCGCAGAATTACCGAAACATCTGTACGAAAATAATGGAATTTTGATTCACGAAAATGATTCAAACTTTTTGAAAGCAGCAATTTTATATTCGGATGTAATAAATACGGTCAGTGAAACTTATGCAAAGGAATTGCTTACTCCGGAATACGGTGCCGGAATGTATAATTATTTATTGCAAAGATATAATGATTATTACGGAATAATAAACGGCGTCGATTACGAAGTTTGGAATCCGGAAGTTGATAAATATATTCCGCATAAATATTCGATGAATGATTTGAGCGGTAAAATTAAAAACAAAGAATTTCTGCTAAATAAATTAGGAATACCGTTCAATCAAAATATTCCTTTGTTTGGAATTGTTTCAAGATTGGTCTCTCAAAAAGGTGTAGATATTTTGGTAGAAGCACTGCCGCAATTATTAAATATGGATGCACAATTTGTTCTTTTAGGAAGTGGACCAAAATATTATGAAGATATTTTTAGAGATTTAATTCAACTTTATCCGTATAAAATAGGAGCATATTTTGCTTACAGTGAGGAAATTGCACATCAAATTGAAGCTGGTGCAGATATATTTTTAATGCCTTCCCAATATGAACCTTGCGGATTAAATCAAATTTATTCATTGAAATACGGAACAGTTCCAGTTGTTAGAAAAACCGGTGGACTTGCAGATACTGTTCAAGATTGGAATGAATATAATGAATTTGGTCAACCGATTGGAAACGGATTTTCATTTTATGAATATTCTGCAAACGCATTAATTCAATCGGTAAAAAGAGCAATAAATGATTTTCACAATAAACCCGTTTGGCATCAAATACAAATGAACGGAATGATAAAAGATTATTCGTGGGAAACTTCTGCAAAGAAATATGTTGAGTTATATAAAAAGGCTTTGGCAAAATAATTTTTGATAAAAATATTTTTCCAATAAATCTAAAATTATTCTATTAACCGAAACGAATAACCATTCTCTTTTAACTTATTTATCAGTTCATCCAAATTGAAATAAAATTTGTCGGTTCTATCCGGATGAGTTCCAACATGAAATAATAAAATTGTACCGTTTAATCCATTTGAAGATTTATTTTCAAAATCTAAAATCTTGTTAAATATTTGCTCACTTGAAAAATACTTTTCATTCATATTCGGAGTTGTGTAATCTGCATTTGAATAAGCTCCAGGTGTAAAATTTATTAAAGTAAGTCCAAGTTCATTTGTCCATTTACTTATTTCGGAATTATACCATTCATAAGGCGGTAAAAACAATTTTGCGTTTTCTTTTGTAATTCCAAATTTTTCCATTTCCGCATAATTATTTTTTAGATCAGAAATAAATTCATCTTTTGTTATTAATAACGAATCTCTGTTTTGCCAATCTGCGTATAACAAATGTTTATCGGAATGAGCGCCGAGATAATTTCCATTTTGTTTTAATTTGTAAATCAGATTTTCATTTTCGGGATTTCGATAAAAATCTCCGGTAAAAAAGAAGTGTGCATTAATTGTATTTCGCTTCAATAAATCAGCAATAAAATTTCCGCCGTCGTTATAATCACCACCGGTAAAAACTAAATGTATAATTTTATTTGATGTATCACCTCGAATTATTCCACCATTATCATAAATATAATTTTGATTTTTTGAATCAGTTAAGTTTTCCATTGAAGACAAATAATATGATAAACTTGCTGTTCCATCCATCGTTGGCTCGTTAGTTGAGTAATCTCCGTAATCATCATGATAAACAGCTAAGTCTGATTGAAATTCTGAATATTCATCTTCAGCATATAATTTTAATCCGCGCAATCTATTAAATATTGAAGTATAAACCGGACCATCAACTAAACCTCCATCTATTTTATAATTAAATGCGGCAGTAAATGCAGAATGCGGATCAGCGGGGAAATCGGAATATTTCGGAAAACCGACAATCATACTTGTTCCCCAAGGATTGCATCCAAATAACCAATCTCTTAAAGAAGCTTCCATTTCTTCGTAAGAATTATCTCCGGTTAATTTATTGTAAAGATTTATTTGTGTTAATATTGCAACAACCAAATTGTTTGAGCACCAAATAAACGGAACTCCGAAAAAGTATGGATTTGAAATTCCTTTTTGATAAATGTTCTCAATTCCTTTGTGTAAAAAATTGATAAACTTATTTTTTGAAATACTGTCTTGCAATTCTGCGTTTAGGAAATGTCCTAAATTTACAAACGGATACCATTGATAATGCCGAGCAGTATCTGCACCCATCCATGGAGTAAATTGCTCAATTTCGCCCCAATAATTTGATTCATCTAAATATTTATTACTTGAAAAAGTTTTTGATAATTGAGCTGCAGCAAGTTCCAAATCATCAACATAATTATCTTCTTCATAAAAATATGGTGAAACGTTGCATGCAGTTTGACAAACGCCTAAATCTGTTTTCGCAAACTCAAATGCATCTATAGATTTTTGTTTTATTTTTTCAGAAAATTTTGGGTAATATTTTTTTAACAAATCTGAACCAAGCGCAAATGATGATGCAAACTTTGCGGCGGTTGATGAAACTCCCGTTGTTCTATTTTTGTACTTTGCTAAACCTTGTGATTTTCCGGTAACAAAATAAACTGGTCGTTCCAAATTTTTTCCATAACTTACGGAATCCAAAGTCGGCAAAGTAAATTTTCTATGATCTCTATCATCGGCAATTTGATTATACATAATTCCATATTCGGGATTCATTTTATCGAGCCAATCCAATCCCCATTTTGCTTCATCTAAAATATCGGGAATTCCATTTTTCCCGGGATTCCCATTTTTATCAAATTCATCTTTAAATACTTTTGGATTTTGCTGATACCCAAATAACATTTGATAAGTTGCATTTGCAGAAGTTGTAACATATTGCAAATAATCGGAAGCATCATGCCAGCCGCCGATAACATCAATGTGAGTAGAATCTAAATTTGGATGATCAACAATAAATCCATCATGAACATGACAAGAATCTTTTAAAAATGGATTGTAACCGCATCTTTGTTGTCGCATATATTTCAAAATAAAATCTGCGGAACCATTATAAATATTTTCACCAATCACAAAATTTGGTGAAGTTATTTCATTTACTTTTATATAAAAAGTTCCGGATTCTTTGAAATCAGAAAAATATAATCTGTAATTTTTTTTGAATGCCGCACACTCATCAAAATTATTAATTTTATTTCCGGTGTACACAACTTTTTCAGTTAACAATTCTATAATTTCAAACTTCTCAAATTCAATTTCAACTTTGCTGGAAAGCACCGCAACCTTTACGGAATTTGGTTTATATCCCAATTGGTTTATTCTAATCCAGCTTTTTGAATATAAAGGTTTGCACAAAAGTGCAGAAACGAAAAGCATAAAATAAATTTTTTTCATAATGATGTAATTTAATGAAACATGTTATGTGATTTTACAGATAATTCAATTTTCTAAATTAAAAGTTCATTTTTGAAACTCTTAAAATTCTCTATAATTGATTATCTTAACCGCATAAAAAAATAATAAATAAAAAATTGGGGCAAAAATGTTTATTGGGAGAATTATGATTTTTCTTAGTTCAATACTTTTAATTTCGGCGTGCAATCAAAATACAAAAACAGAGAAAGTAGAAAATCCATTTTTAACCGAATGGAAAACTCCGTTTGGAACTCCGCCATTTGATGAAATAAAAAATGATCATTATTTACCGGCGTATAAAGAAGCTTTAAAAATTCACGATGAAGAAATTCTACAAATTATTAATAATACCGAAAAACCAAATTTTGAAAATACAATTGTTGCTTTGGATCAATCCGGTGAATTGCTGAAAAAAGTGAATCGTGTTTTTTCTGCTATGGAAGAATCAATGAGCGGCGAAGAAATTCAAAAAATATCTGAAGAAATTACTCCGGTTTTAGCAAAACATGAAGATGATATTAATCTAAATGAAAAGTTATTTACAAAAGTGAAAGAGGTTTATGATAACAGAGAAAATATCAATTTAAATACAGAACAGCAAAAATTATTGGAATTATATTACAAAGATTTTGTTCGCGGCGGAATAAATTTAGATGAAAAACAAAAAATTGAATTCAGAAAAATAAATGAAGAATTGGCTTTGCTAAATCTGAAATTTGGAGATAATGTTTTAAAGGAAACAAATAAATTTGAATTAATAATTGAAGATAAAAATGATTTGGATGGACTTCCGGAAAGTGTAATTTCCGCAGCAGCAGAAACCGCAAAAGAAAATGGTAAACCAAATAAATGGATTTTTACACTTCAAAAGCCAAGCATGATTCCGTTTTTACAATATTCTACAAAAAGAAATTTTAGAGAAAAAATTTACAAAGCATATTATACTCAAGGTGATAATAACGATTCTCTTGACAATAAAAATTTAATTATAAAAATTGCAAACTTAAGATTGCAGCGAGCAAAAATTCTTGGATATAAAAATCATGCTGAATATGTGCTCGAAGAACAAATGGCAAAAACTCCCGAAAATGTTTATGATTTGCTAAATAAACTTTGGAAACCGGCATTGAAAAGAGCTACAACTGAAAGAGACGAAATGCAGAAATTAATTTTTGCGGAAGGAAATAATTTTAAGTTGGAAGCTTGGGATTGGTGGTATTATGCGGAAAAAGTTAAAAAAGCAAAATATGATTTGGATGAAGAACAATTGCGTCCGTATTTCAAAGTGGAAAATGTAATTAACGGAGTTTTTGGATTAGCAACAAAATTATGGGGAATTCAGTTTGAGGAACGAAATGATATTCCAAAATATCATCCCGATGTAAAAGTTTTTGAAGTGAAAGAAAAAGATGGAAATCATATTGGAATTTTATACACGGATTATTTTCCGCGGGCAAGCAAACGCGGCGGCGCTTGGATGGATGAATTCCGCAGACAATTTAAAAAAGATGGAAAAATGATTTCGCCGATAATTTATAATGTTGGAAATTTTTCTAAACCAACTTCCGGCAAACCGGCGCTTTTAAGTTTGGATGAAGTTAATACATTATTTCATGAATTTGGTCATGCGCTTCATGGATTGCTTTCAAACTGTACTTATGAATCAGTTGCGGCAACTGAAACTCCGAGAGATTTTGTAGAGTTTCCATCTCAAGTAATGGAAAATTGGGCTTTGCATCCAGATGTTTTAAAAACTTATGCAAAACATTTTAAAACCGAAGAAACAATTCCGGATGAATTAATTAATAAATTAGAAAATGCAAAATTGTTTAATCAAGGATTTGAAACAGTAGAATATTTAGCCGCATCATTTTTGGATATGGATTGGCACACAATTTCTGAAGAAAAAAATATTAATGTTGATCAATTTGAAAAAGAATCAATGAATAAAATTGGATTAATTGGAGAAATTATTCCCAGATACAGAAGTACATATTTCCGACATATTTTTTCTGGATCTTATTCATCCGGATATTACAGCTATATTTGGTCGGCGGTTTTGGATTCGGATGCGTTTGATGCTTTTGTAAATTCCGGAAATGTTTATAATCCGGATTTAGCAAATAAATATAGACAATTTATTTTAGCTTCCGGCGGTTCGGAAGATTCAATGGAATTATACAGAAAATTTAGAGGTTCCGATCCATCAATAAATCCGTTGCTTAACAAAAGAGGGTTGAATTAAAATCAAAAGTTAAAAATATAAAATCAAAATTTTTTAGAGAAATATTTTCACTATTTTATCAATTATTGATTTGTTTATAATGATAACATTTAATTTTATAGTTGATATTTTTGAATTTTACGGCATTTAATGGAATTTATCACAGAATTATATAATAAAATAACCCAGAGATTTAGCCCGCAAGCTTTTCTAGTTTTTTCGTTTTTTTCGGCTATAATTGTTGGAAGTATTTTATTAATGCAGCCGTTTTCTTTACAAGGAAAAGAAATTTCGTTTATTGATTCATTATTTACTGCCGCATCTGCAACATGTGTAACGGGATTAACCGTTGTTGATACCAGCACACACTTTTCCTTAATTGGAAAAATCATTTTACTATTTTTAATGCAAATTGGCGGAATTGGTGTAATGTCATTTTCCGTACTTTTCCTTTTTTTTCTAAAAGGCAAATTTGGAATTGGAAGCAGAGAAATAATTCAAGAAACAATTTCATTCTTTAATACGATAGATATTAATTCACTATTAAAATCTGTTTTCATTTTTACTTTTACAATTGAATCAATAGGAGCAGTACTTCTAACATTTAGATTTCTTTTTTATCTGCCATTTGAAGATGCTTTGTTTGCCGGAATATTTCATTCAATTTCTGCATTCTGTAATGCCGGATTCAGTAATTTTTCAAACAATCTTGCTGATTACCGGTCTGATTATTTTATAAACATTGTTATTTCACTACTTATTTTCTTTGGAGGAATTGGATTTATTGTTTTATATGAATTAAAAAATATGTTTGGGAAAAGATTTTCGTTTTCAAAATTATCTTTACATTCTAAAGTTGTATTAGAAATTTCCGGAGCTTTAATTATAATTGGAGCAATATTTATTTTTATTTTTGAGTATGATGTTTCTATGAAAGAAATGGATTTACCAACAAAAATTATTGCGTCAATTTTTCATTCAATAAGTTCACGTACCGCTGGTTTTAATACAATTGATATATATAATTTTTCGATGCCGTCTTTATTTATTTTAATAAGTTTAATGTTTATCGGTGCTTCACCGGCATCAACCGGCGGTGGAGTAAAAACAACTACAATTGCAGTTATTATTTCTTTTATTCGTTCCAGAGTTAGAGATTCTAGAAACGTAAACATAAAATTTAACACCTTGCCTTTTAGAGTAATATCTAAAACAATTGTTATTTTGGTTTTTGCAATTACAATTGTTGTAGTTTCGGCATTTCTTTTAACAATAATAGAGATGGAACATCTGCCATTTAATGCACATGGAGAAAGATTTTTGCAAATTTATTTTGAGGTTGTTTCGGCGTTTGGTACAGTTGGATTATCAACCGGAATAACAGCCGAATTATCTATTTTTGGAAAAACATTAATAATTTTTCTAATGTTTGCCGGAAGAGTTGGCCCTTTAACAATTGCATCAATTATTGGATCTAAAGAAGCTGTAGATATTAGATACGCAGAAGATAATATTTTAGTAGGATAATTAAATGAAAAACATAGCAATTATTGGTTTAAGCAGTTTTGGTTATTACTTGTGTGAAGCACTTAATGAACACGGATTTAATTTAATGGCAATTGACCTTAAACCAGATCTTGTAAATCAAGTAAAGCCATTTGTTAGAAAAGCTGTTATTGGTGATGCAAGAGATAAAAATTTTTTAATGCAGCTTGGAATTTCAGATTTTGATACTGTAATTATTTCCGTTGGAAGTAAAATGGATACAAGTATTTTAATCACATTATACATGAAAGAATTAAAAATAAGCGAAATTATTGCAAAAGCAATAAATGAAGATCATGCAAAAATTTTAGAAAAAATTGGTGCAACACGAATTATTTTTCCCGAAAGAGATATGGGAATTAGAATGGCGCACACAATTGCATCTCCCAACTTTTTAGAATTTATTCCGCTTACGGAAGGTTTTAGTTTGATTGAAGTTAGCCCAACAAGAGAATGGATTGGCAAAAAACTAAAAGAAGTTGATTTACGAAAAAAATACAAAGTTCAAATTTCAATGGTACGTGAAATTATTCCCGAGCGAGTTGTAATTCCCGATGGAGAATTTGTATTTAAAGATAGCGATATTCTTTATATAATTGGAGATAACAGAAGTATAAGTGCATTACAAGACGATTTATCATGAAAATAAAAACCCTCAAAAAAGAGGGTTTTTTTAATGTGCACCCTGGGGGACTCGAACCCCGAACCAATTGATTAAGAGTCAACTGCTCTACCAACTGAGCTAAGGATGCGGGGTAAAAATACGGAAATTCTGTTAATCAAAAAAATGAAAGTTTGAATTTTACATTTCTCAAAATCTCTCAAAGTTTTCTCCTCAATCTTAGTTGAAATAAAATTATATTTTCATCATAAAATTTTGAGATTTTCAAAACACATTTTAATTTCCGGCATTAACATGAAAAATACACACAGAAGATATAACCCATTGACAGATGAGTGGATTCTTGTTTCGCCAAATAGAACTCAAAGACCTTGGCAAGGACAAAACGAAACTCAGCAAAATTTAGAAAAACCAAATTATGATCCGACTTGTTATTTGTGTCCAAATAATACGAGATCAAATGGTGAAAAAAATCCAGATTACACAAGCACATTTGTATTTGTGAATGATTTCAGTTCGCTTACGATGAATAGCGAAAAGGGAAATCTCAATATTAATAATTTAATTAAAGCAGAAAGTGAAAATGGGATTTGCAAAGTTGTATGTTTTTCTCCACATCATAATAAAACTTTAACTGAACTGAATTTAGATGAAATAAAAAATGTGGTTACAACTTGGCAAAATGAATATGATAAAATTGGAAAAAATAGTGAAATAAATTATGTACAAATTTTTGAAAATAAAGGTTCGGTAATGGGCGCAAGCAATCCTCATCCGCACGGACAAATATGGGCGCAGCATACAATACCAATGGAGCCGCAAAAAGAACAAAATAATTTTCTGAAATATTACGAAGTTCACAAATCAACAATTCTGCAAGAATACCTAAAAATTGAAATTGAAAAACAAGAGAGAATAGTTTTTGAAAATTCCAGCTTTATAATTGTTGTTCCTTTTTGGGCGGTTTGGCCATTTGAAACAATGATAATTTCAAAAAATCATATAACCAATTTACTTGAATTTAACGAACAGACTAAAACAGATTTTGCGGAAAGTATAAAAGTAATTTCTACAAAATATGATAAAATATTTAATGTGTCGTTTCCATATTCTTCGGGAATTCATCAATCGCCAACCGATGGAAAACTTCACAAAGAATGGCATTTACACATGCATTTTTATCCGCCGTTATTACGCTCGGCAACAATTAAAAAATTTATGGTTGGATATGAAATGTTGGCAAATCCCCAAAGAGATATCACAGCGGAAAGTGCTGCAGAATTGTTAAGAAAATTATAATTATAAATTTGGATTAAAATGGAATTTGAAATTCTTAAAGATTTGAAAAATAATTTTTATAAAATTTATGAAAACAATATTGATGAAATAAATTATCAAACAGAGCGATATAAAAACTATTAGAAAATTTTGAAATTACATTTGGTGAAGAAAAAAATATTTCAATTATAAGCACGCCCGGAAGAACTGAATTAAGCGGAAATCACACAGACCACAACGGTGGAAAGGTAATAGCCGCAAGCATAAATTTAGATACGGTAATTGCTTTTGCAAAATCAGAAAATGTAATTTCTATTAAATCTGACAAATATGATGAAATTTTCAACGTTGATTTGAACAATCTTTCTCCGCAAGAAAATGAAATTGGAACAACAAATTCTTTAATTCGCGGAATTGCTGCGGAATTTGTAAATCGCGGATATAAAATCGGCGGATTTAATGCAACACTTACAAGCAATGTTTTACAAGGTTCCGGGTTAAGTTCATCAGCTTCAATTGAAGTTGCAATTGGTTCGGTTTTAAATTTTCTATACAACAATAATGAAATTCCGGCTCACGTTATTGCGCAGATTGGTCAATTTGCAGAAAACAAATTTTTCGGAAAACCTTGCGGACTAATGGATCAAACAGCTTGTGCAGTTGGCGGAATTATTAAAATAGATTTTGCCGATAATAAAAATCCGGTAATTCAAAAAGTTAATTTTAAATTAGAAGAATTTGAATATAAAATAATTGTTGTTGATACCGGCGGAACTCATCAAAATTTAACAGATGATTATGCGGCAATTCCAAAAGAGATGAAAGAAGTCGCAAACTTTTTTAACAAAGAAAAATGTTCGGAAATTAATCTCGATTTATTTTTAGCAAATATTAATGAATTAAGAAAATCTATAAATGATAGATCTATTTTGCGTGCTTATCATTTTTTGACGGAAAATATTAGAGTTGATGAACAAATAAATTCGCTAGAAAATAATGACTTAAATCAATTTTTAAGTTTGGTCACTAAATCCGGAAATTCATCTTATAAATTTCTTCAAAATATTTATTCAACAAAAAATATTGAAGAACAGCCAACTTCATTGGCTTTGGCAATTACGGAAAATTATTTAAATAAAATCGGCGAAGGCTCTTGCCGAATTCACGGAGGCGGATTTGCCGGAACAATTCAAGTTTTTCTTCCTCAAAAAAATGTGAAAGAATATCAGCAAATTATGCAAAAAATATTCGGCAATAATTCTGTTAACATTATAAATATCCGTCAATTTGGTTCTGTATTAATGTTATAATTTTTATTGTGATTTTTATAATACATTATCAAAGTTACTGCAAATAATATTTGCACAAGAAAATTTACGCCGCTGTAAATACTGAGAGGAAAAGTATAATCAGTCTGGTATATCAAAAAGTATGAATATCCGAAAGCCTTAACAAATATTGTTATGTTTAAAATTGTAAACGGATCTTTTAGCAATTCATCAATTTTTTCCAAATCAATACTATTTATAGAAAGCTGAAAATAAACTACTGCAATAAATAATATTGCAGCAGCATGAATTGTATCAAGTTTATCAATAAAATGAACAACCAAACCAATTAAGATTATAAAACTCCAAATTTTGTAATTAATCTTTTTACCCTTAATATTTTTCTTAATATTTAAAAGTATAATTACGAGCAGTGTAAATTCTATCATCAAATAAATATTCATAATTGGAAGATTTGATTTGCCCAAATTTACTCTGTAATACGTCATAAAAAATTGCGTAACCACAGCAATGGGAAGCCAAATATAAAAAACCAAAATAAATTCTTTATTTCTAATTCTTCCATTAAAGAGACCCAATATAAGAACCAATAAAAAAAGCGCATAGATAGAATAAACACTTAGTTCACGTAATAAAGACAAATATTCAGGCATTAGTATTTCCTATTCGCATTTTGGCGGGGGACAAGGATCGCCGGTTTGTAAACCTTTGCCAACCATTACACCGCTTGAATTATAAGCAGCCAACATTGAAACTTTTTGACCATTCTCGTCTGAACCTTGTACTACTCCTAATCTAACTACACTTTTTTTAGAAATTAATTCCAAAACTTGCTTTACATCAAAAGTTTCAATTGGGAAATGATTTTTGAAACGTCTTCCTTTTTCCTTCAAATTTTTTCTGTATTTCTCAAATTGTTCATTTTCAATTTTATGATTATGCGCATCTTTAAAAATGGATTCTTTCATTTTTTCTCCCTTTTTATTGGAGATTTAAGATGCAATTTTATTTCGATTTTGTAAAGCATAATTTTTATGATTTATTAAAAAGTAACATTCAAAATTTTATATATATTATTTAAATTGAATATAAATGTTAAGATAATCCAAATATTGTAAAATATAATTTACATTTTATAAAATATATAATTAAATTAAAAATAATTATAAAAATTTCTGAAATATTTGAAAAGAAAATTATTCAGCAAATATTCAGATGTTACAATCCATTTCTACTTAATAAAAATTCAATTTGAAAAATATATTTTTTTGTCTAATATATTATTTAATTGTTTGAAATAATTTCTTTATATTAAATTTTATTAAAAAGTAAAATATAATTTACATTATGGATATTATATTATCCTCAAATAGCAAAATTAAAGAAGATATTGCGTTGATAATTTTTATTGCGCGAAAATCTCTAAATTATAATCACGAACATTTATTAAAATTAACTAAAATAACCAGACCAGTTCTTTCCACAATAGAAAATGGAACCGCAAATCCGACTTTGGATTCACTCTTAAAATTAAAAACAGCATTAAAAATTAGTGATGAATTTATTTTAATGAATAAACTTAGGTTTTATTCCCTTAAAAATTTGCTGAAAAGTAATTATTCCAATTATTTGATAAATAATGGAAAATTATTGATTAACGAAAAAGATTGGAGAATTTTATCAAAACTTTCAGATGATTACACAAAACCCAGTTATTCTAAAATTGTTAAAATTTGCAGAAGAATTGTAGAAACAAATTTAAATTTAATGGATGAACAATTAATTCAGAACTGCACAATAGGTGCATCATTAGGTGTAATTTTTCAGTCCGACGGATTTGAAGATAATCTCAACTTTGGTTTTTGGCTGGGGAAAAACCTTTCATAAGTAAATTTTACAAATAATTATTTATTGACAAGTAAATTTAGATAACTTATATTTCGATAAATAACGAAATGAGTTATGCTGAAAAATAATACAAAAATATTTAAAGCTTTGTCTGATCCTAATAGATTAAGAATTTTAAAAATGCTTCAAGGTAAACTTCTTTGTGTTTGTGAAATTACCGATGTATTAAATTTAGCCGCTTCCACCGTTTCTAAACATTTAAGTATTTTAAAAGAGACCGGCTTTATTACTGAAATTAAAGATGGTAAATGGGTAAATTATCAAATTAATATTCATCCTTCTGATCCTAGAATTTCTTCCATTCTTTCAACTTTGGATTTCTGGATAGCAGATGATCAACAAATTATATACGATAAGCAAAAAGTAAAAATTGTTGATCGTAATATAGTTTGCTCAAGATAAAATTTTTTTGAATCAATGATTCGTTATTTAACGAATTGAAAAAGGTAATTCTAATGAATTGGAAAGAGCAGTATAAAAGTTTTTTATGGATTTTAGGATTTTTCATATTTGCATACTACATGCCGATAGAAAATGCAAATTTTAAATCTGCATTAAATGAAGCTTTTGTTTTAGCAAAATGGTACGCACAAGAACATGTGCTTTTGTGTTTAGTCCCAGCATTTTTTATTGCCGGAACAATTTCAGTTTTTGTAAGTCAAGCTTCTGTTGTAAAATATTTTGGTGCAAAAGCTAAAAAATGGGTTGCGTATATCGTAGCGGCCGGTTCGGGAACTATACTTGCGGTATGTTCGTGCACAGTTTTGCCTCTTTTTTCAAGTATTCATAAACGCGGTGCTGGATTGGGTCCGGCTGTTGCGTTTTTATATTCTGGACCGGCAATAAATATTCTTGCAATAATATTAACTGCAAGAATTTTAGGATTTGAACTTGGAATTGCTCGTGTAATAGGAGCAGTTTCTTTCAGCATAATTATTGGTTTGATAATGTCATTTATTTATCGAAAGGAAGAAAAGGAAAAAGCATCTGCCCAACTTGCGATGCCGGATGTTCCGGAAGAAAGACCAATTTGGCAAACTGCAGTTCACTTTTTCATACTTGTTGCAATTTTAGTTTTTGTTAATTGGGGAAAATCAGATAACCCAGAAGGCTTCTGGTATTTAATGTTTGCAAATAAATGGTTTATCACAAGTTTATTTGGAGTTGGTTTTACACTTTCGTTGGCATATATAATCAAAGTAAAAAAGCTATTTGTAATTTTTGGAACTGCAATTGTAATTATTTCTGCAATTTTGTTTTATTCAAATCCTTTAATTCCCTTTATAACCGCTGTTATTTCAACTTCTATTATCTTAACTTTTTCTAAAGACGAACCAAATCAATGGCTTGGTGAAAGTTGGGGATTTGCAAAACAAATTATGCCATTACTTGGCGCGGGAGTTTTAGTTGCCGGATTTTTATTGGGTTCGCAAAATAATCCAAATGGAATTATTCCCAATGAATGGATTGCAAAATTGGTAGGCGGAAATTCATTATTTGCAAATTTCTTTGCTTCGGTTACGGGAGCATTTATGTATTTCGCGACATTAACAGAAATTCCAATTGTTCAAGGTTTGTTATTAAGCGGAATGGGAAAAGGTCCAGCATTAGCTTTGTTATTGGCGGGACCGGCTTTATCACTTCCCAATATGCTTGTAATTAGAAGTGTTATGGGAACACAAAAAACAATTGTTTTTGTTTCGCTGGTAATTGTGATGGCAACAATAAGCGGATTTATTTTCGGAGAATTTTTTTAAGAAATAAAAATATATGGAGGAATAATGTTGGATATAAAAATATTAGGAACAGGATGTCCAAATTGTCTTAATCTGGAAAATCTTGTGAAGGAAGTTGTAAAAGAAAATAATATCGAATCAACAATTGAGAAAGTTACAAATCGCGATAAATTTATGGATTACGGAGTGATGATTACACCCGGATTAGTTGTAAACAGAAAAGTTTTATCGAGCGGGAAAATTCCAACAAAATCTACATTAGAACATTGGTTAAAAAATAATATTTAAGATATAATTTAAGAAAGGTAATAATAATGAGCAGCAAGATAAAAATTCTTTTTGTGTGTGTTCACAATAGTGCAAGAAGCCAAATGGCAGAAGCATATTTAAATAAATTTGGTGAAGAATATTTTATAGCAGAAAGTGCAGGATTGGAAGCTGGTATTTTAAATCCTAATGTAGTTGAAGTAATGCATGAAGATGGAATTGATATTTCTAACAATAAAACAAAGATAGTTTTCGATTTATTTAAAGAAGGAAGATTTTATTCATATGTTATACCAGTATGTGATAAAGAAGCTGCGGAAAGATGTCCAATATTCCCAGGTGCAAATCATAGTATACAGTGGAGTTTTAAAGATCTTTCTAAATTAGTAGGTACAAAAGAAGATATTTTAATTGAAACAAGAAAAATTAGAGATGAAATAAAAACTAAGGTAATTGAGTTTATTAAAAAACAACAAAACTAATAAATTTCTATGCTGACTGTAGAATTTCAATATGTAAGTAAATGTCCCAGAGTAAAAGAAATGGCTTCAAACATTAAGACGGCTATCTCTCAATTGGATTTTGAACTTGAATATGTTGAAAATGTTTTGGATGAAGAACACATGAATGTTAAGGGCTTTGGTTGTCCTTCTTTACTTGTAAATGGAAGAGATTTAATGGGAAAAGTTAAGTGCGAAATCGAAGGACCATTATGCAGAGTTTATCCTAAAGGAATGCCGTCAGCTGACGAAATTAAAAAGTTCATAATATGCAATTATTAAAATGAAAGGAAACATATGAGTAGTTTAACAAAAAAACTTTCTTTTTTAGATAGATATTTAACGTTGTGGATTTTTCTCGCAATGTTTTTGGGAGTTTTCTCGGGTTATTTATTTCCGCAGTTCGCGAAATTTTGGGATTCATTCAGCATAGGTACAACTAACATTCCTATTGCAATCGGCTTAATACTAATGATGTACCCACCACTTGCAAAAGTTAAGTATGAAGAATTACCGGATGTTTTCAAAGATGTAAAAGTACTTATACTTTCTCTAATTCAAAATTGGTTAATTGGACCAATATTAATGTTTCTGCTTGCTATAATTTTTCTGCAAGATTTTCCGGAATATATGGCGGGTTTAATTCTAATTGGCTTAGCAAGATGTATTGCAATGGTAATTGTGTGGAACCAATTAGCAAAAGGCAATACGGAATATGCCGCCGGACTTGTGGCATTTAACTCAATATTTCAAGTTTTATTTTTTTCAATATATGCGTATGTGTTTTTAACAATTCTGCCTTCTTGGTTTGGACTTCAAACTTTTGCAGTTAATATTACAATCGGACAGATAGCAGAAAGCGTTTTAATTTATTTGGGAATTCCATTTTTCGGCGGAATGATAACACGATATATTTTGCTGAAAATTAAAAATAAAGAATGGTACGAAAAGAAATTCATTCCTAAAATATCTCCAATAACCTTGATAGCATTGCTGTTTACGATATTTGTAATGTTTTCACTCAAGGGAGAATATATTGTAAAAATTCCTTTTGATGTTGTAAGAATTGCAATTCCGCTAATAATTTATTTTGTAATAATGTTTTTCGTTTCATTTTATATGGGTAAAAAAGTTGGTGCAGATTATTCTAAAACAACAACTTTATCATTTACGGCAGCAAGTAATAATTTTGAATTAGCAATCGCGGTTGCAATAGCAGTATTCGGAATAAACAGCGGAGAAGCATTTGCGGCGGTTATTGGTCCATTAGTAGAAGTACCGGTTTTAATTTCACTTGTGAATGTTGCGCTGTATTTTCAGAAAAAATATTTCAAAGATGAAGTAAAAGAAGGAAATATTAAATCACCAAATGTTTGTTTATAAGGAGACAAAAAATGAATATAAATAAAGATGTAAAACAAATAGTAAAAGAAAAATATGCCTCAATTGCAATTCAAGAAAGTAATTGCGGATGCAGCTGCGGATGCGGTTCGGACCAGAATGAAGTAAATATGATTGGCGATGAATACAAAAATATCGATGGTCATTTTGAAGAAGCTGATTTGGGTTTGGGCTGCGGAATTCCAACAGAATTTGCGGAAATAAAAATTAATGATACTGTGCTTGATCTTGGAAGCGGCGCCGGTAATGATGTATTTATCGCAAGTAAATTGGTTGGTCCTTTTGGTAAAGTAATTGGAGTGGATTTTACCGAAGAAATGATAGAGAAAGCAAATCAAAATAAATCAAAATTAAATTTTACAAATGTTGAATTTCTTTTAGGCGAAATTGAATCTTTGCCGATTGAAAATAATTTTATTGATGTTGTACTAAGCAATTGTGTATTAAATTTAGTTCCGAATAAAGAAAAAGCTTTTTCAGAAATTTATAGAGTTTTAAAACCCGGCGCACATTTTTGTGTTTCGGATATTGTTACCAAAGGAAACTTGCCCGATAAATTAAAAAAATCAGCGGAAATGTATGCCGGCTGTGTTTCGGGTGCAATTCAGCAAAATGAATATTTAGAAATTATTAAGCTAACCGGTTTTGAAAATATTGAAATCAAAAAATCTAAAGTGATTGAATTACCAAATAATATTTTGTCTGAATATTTGAATGAAGATGAAATTCAAACTTTTAGAAAAAGTGAAATTGGAATTTTTAGTATAACTGTTATAGGCAAAAAGCAGAATAAATAATTGAAAATGGAGTTAAAATGGTATCGATAAAAATACTTGGAACCGGATGTAAAAAATGCCAAACACTTGAAAGTAAAGTACGAGAATTAGTTGTTTCAAATAATATTGATGCAGTAGTTGAAAAAGTAACCGATATTCAAGAAATGGTAAATTATGGAATAATGATGACGCCCGGACTTATAATTAATGAACAAGTAAAAAGTTTTGGAATTATTCCCAAAGATGATCAAATACTAACATGGTTAAAGGAGAGTAAATGAAAAAAGTAATATTAGCATTAATGATTTCGAGTTCATTTTATTTTGCGCAAGAAACTACTAAATCAGAATTGACGGAACTTTCAGACTATTTAATAAATTATAATTATCAAGAAGTTGCTGAAATGGGTATAGGAATTGAAGAAATGCTTCAACTTGTTAAAGATAAAAAAGCAGAAGTTATTGATATTAGATTTATTGAAGAAAATAAAACATGGTCGTTTGGATTTATGAAATTAATTCCAATAAATGAATTGCCAAACAGAATTAATGAATTAGATAAAGAAAAAATAATTATTACAGTTTGTCCGCACTCAACAAGATCAGCACTTGCAAGACATTTTCTAACTTTGAAAGGTTTTAAAAGTAAATTTTTATCAGAAGGTTTAACCGGACTTGCAGAATATTTACGTGGTGGCAAAGCAAAGAATTTTTTTAACTCAATTAAATAAAATGGAACAAAATGAAAAATCTAATTTTTGCATTAACAATTCTCTGTTTTTCTTATTCAAGTTTTAACGCACAAAATGAATTAAAAAAAACAAAAGTTACTTTTGTTGAACTTGGCTCGGTGAATTGTATTCCTTGTAAGCAAATGCAGCCGGTAATGAAAGCCATTGAAGAAAAGTTTGGTGAACAAGTAAAAGTTATTTTTTACGATGTCTGGACAGAAAAAGGAAAACCTTATGCATCAAAGTATGGAATTAAATTAATTCCAACACAAGTATTTTTAGATGAAAACGGTAAAGAATTTTTTAGACATGAAGGATTTTATCCGGAAAGTGAAATTGATAAATTATTGTTAAGTAAAGGATTGACACAAAAGAAATAGAATATTTTATGATAGAGCAAATATTTACATTTTTAAGTAATTCACTTTATGAAAATTATTGGATTGCATTATTTGCATCATTTGGTTGGGGAGTTTTATCAATTCTGCTTTCACCATGTCATTTATCAAGTATTCCATTAGTTGTAGGATATATAAGTTCGCAAGGGAAAATATCAATAGGAAGAACATTTAATATCTCATTAATATTCTCCGTTGGTATTTTAATTACAATTGCGTTAATCGGAATTGTAACTGCATCGCTTGGAAGATTAATGGGTGATGTAGGTGTTTACGGAAATTATTTTGTTGCCGCTATTTTTTTCTTAGTCGGATTATATTTATTAGATTTTATAAAAATTGATTGGAATAATTTTGGATTTAAACAAACAAAAACCAAAGGTTTAGTTTCAGCATTAATATTAGGATTACTGTTTGGAATTGCTTTGGGACCGTGTACTTTTGCATATATGGCGCCGGTTTTGGGAATTGTTTTTCAAACAGCACAGACAAATTATTTTCATGCAATATTATTTTTATTAGCGTTCGGAATTGGACATTGTTCGGTGATTGTTGGTGCGGGAACATTAACCGGAAAAGTTCAAAAATATTTGAATTGGTCTGAAGAATCTAAAGCAGTACTTTGGATAAAAAAAGTTTGCGGAGTATTAGTTATTCTTGGCGGTGTTTATTTAGTATTCACAACATTTTAAGAAAGGATTCACTAATTATGTTTGATAGAATTATTAACAACATAAAATTACTTGAACAAAATATTGATACAATAAATGATGAACGAAAACAACTTTTGTTAGAATTTGCAGAATACATTTCAAACAAAATTTCTAACAATGAAGAAGTTAACTTGACTTTTATTTGTACACATAATTCAAGAAGAAGTCATATGAGTCAAATTTGGGCTCAAACGGCAACACACTTTTATAATATTCCAAATATTAAATGTTATTCCGGCGGAACTGAAGCAACAGCTTTTAACCCAAGAGCTGTAAAGGCTATTAAAGAATATGGATTTAAAATTGACAAATTAGATGAATCAGAAAATCCAATTTATTTAGTTCACTTTTCCGAAAATGCAAATCCTTTAAAATGTTTTTCAAAAGTTTATTCAGATTCTTTTAATCCGCAGAAAAATTTTGCAGCAATAATGACTTGCTCAGATGCAGATGAAAATTGTCCCGTTGTATTTGGTGCAGAAAAAAGATTCCCGATTAGATATAATGATCCCAAAGAATTTGATAATACAGATTTAGAAGAAATAAAATATAAAGAACGATTTGAGCAAATTGGAATTGAAATGTTGTTTGTTTTCAAAAATATTAAAGTTGACTAAAATATAATTGATCAATTAATTTTACGGAAATAATTTCGAAATTAATCTTTATTCAATTCAAAAAGGAAAACAATGAACAGCATTTATACAATTCTTTTACTTGCGGCTTCAAATACATTTATGACATTTGCTTGGTATGGTCACTTAAAATTTAAAGAAATTGATGGTTTTAAAAATCTCGGACTTTTTGCTGTAATTTTAATCAGCTGGGGAATTGCATTTTTTGAATATTGTTTTCAAGTTCCGGCAAACAGAATTGGTTACAACGGAAATGGCGGATCTTTTAGTTTGGTAGAATTAAAAGTTTTGCAAGAAGTTATAACGCTGGTTGTATTTACATTCTTTTCACTGATTTTATTTAAAACAGAAACATTTAGAACAAATCATATAATTGGATTTGTATTTTTGGTTTTGGCAGTGTACTTCATTTTTAAAAAGTAATTTCATGAATTAATTGAAAATTTCATTCTCTTAGATAAAAATCACATTTAACTGAATTATTTTATTTGGCTTACTTGTCAGCAAATCCGGCAATTTTACTAATCATTCCGCAAAATTTTCGTAATCATTTGTGTTGTGATTTGAAACACATTATTCATTTTATTACATAATTTCCAATCAAATCAATTAAATTCCTTTCAAAAACGCATATTTCTAAATCTTTATTTGGTACAATAATTGTTGATAATATTTTAACATCAAATGAATTAATATGAAAACACTAAACAAAATTTTTAGATTTGGTAAAATCTTGATAATAATTATCTTGATTTCTGCTTTAAAAATAAATGCACAAACCCAAGTGTTTACGGATAATTTCAGTTCCGGAACAACAAATTGGGTGTTAACCGGAAATTGGGGATTAACAACTTCAAATTATTATTCTGCGTCAAATTCATTGGCTGAAAGTCCAAGTGGTGATTATACAAATATACAAAGTACTTCCGCAACATCCATAAATATTGATTTAAGCAGTTATCAAGGTGCGGAATTTAGTTTTTGGGCAAAATATAATTTAGAAAATGCATTTGATTATGTTTATGTTGAAATTTCTAAAGACGGCGGAACAAGTTTTGTAAAACTAACGGAATTTACCGGAGTTTCATCAACTTGGCAAAAATATACTTTTAATATTGGAACTTTCGCCGGAAATACGAATGTTAAAATTCGTTTTAGATTTTACAGCGATCAATATATTGTTGCTGATGGAATTTACATAGATGATGTTGAAATTTTAGGTTCAACAATTGATAATTCTGCTCCGCTAATTGTACATGATGGACCTCAATTTTATGAAGGAACGCAAAACAATAATATCGTAATTGCAGAAATTACAGATGTTTCCGGAATAAATTCTTCAACTCTATTCTATAATGTTGATGGAGTTGGACCAAATTCAGTTACAGGAATAAACACAAGTGGCAATAATTACTCTTTTACAATTCCCGCACAAAATCCGGGTTCAATGATTTCTTACAAAATTAAAGCTGTTGATAATGCGTCGTCTCCAAATCAGACAGATACTTCAATTGCGACACAATATAAATACATTTCCGGAACTTATTTAGCTTATGATGATGGAATTGTTGATGCCGTTGCAACAACAACCGGAACCGCTGCAGTGGCAGTTAAAATTTCAGTTTCAACAAATATGTACGGAAGATTAGTTTACGCATTAATAAGAAATTACAGAGATTCAAATCTATCAAATTCAAATATGCTTTTTCATGTTTGGAGCAATAATAATGGAGTTCCCGGAACAGATTTAATAACGCCGTTTTCCGTAACTCCGGAAGCAACTTTAGATAATCCATTTCCGTTTACAAGAATTGATTTAAGAAATTATACGGAATTGCATGATTTACAAAATGATTTTTTTATTGGATACACAGTTCCGGTAAACTCGGTTAGTATGGTTGTAAGCAATGTTTCGCATGGAAGATCATATTCATTTAACGGAACAACTTGGAGTGCTTATTCAAAAGATTATGAAATGCGAGCAATAATTTTTGAAAGCTCATCGCCGCTTCCGGTTGAGTTAACTTCATTTTCTGCAAATGTTGAGGGAAATAAAATTCTTCTAAATTGGGAAACAGCAACAGAAGTTAATAATTATGGTTTTGAAATTGAAAAACAGAAGTCGGAAGTTAGTAGTAAAAATTTAGTATGGGAAAAAGTCGGATTTGTTGAAGGCAGCGGAAATAGTAATTCGCCAAAATATTATTTTTATGAAGATCAATCATTAAAAATTGCCGGAAAATATTTTTACCGATTAAAACAAATTGATATTGACGGAAAGTATGAATATTCTGATGAAATTGAAGTAAATATTTCCGCTCCGGAAGAATTTAATTTATCACAAAACTATCCAAATCCGTTTAATCCGGTTACAACAATAAAGTATCAGATTCCGGCACATGACCAGAATGACAATACATCTGCTCTAACGTCTGTACGTCTTAACGTTTTTGACGTTCTTGGAAAAGAAATTTCAACATTAGTTAATGAAAAACAAAACCCCGGGAATTATGAAATTAGTTTTGACGGAAGTAATCTACCGAGTGGCATTTATTTTTATACTCTTCAAATGGGTAGATTAACAAAAACTCAGAGAATGATTTTACTAAAATAAAATTACTATAAACAATTATTCAAGCCAAGACATTACTTCTAATTTACCGGTATTTGGAAATGTTGGAGGAATGTTAAGTAAAAATCTTTCATCAAAAATTACAAATTTTTTATAGCCGCTTGTTAAAGCATCCTGTTTTGTAAGAGCTAAAATCTCTTCTTTTGCGGCAACAACTCCACCTCTCAAATATAAAGTTCCGCTTGGTGGAATTGTACTGTTTTCCATTTTAAATCCACCTTGAGCGCAAAAGATTGAAGCATCTACATGAATATCTTTATCTGCTACATTAGCATCATTATCAGAAATAATTACATTATTTGTAGCTAATAATCCAAGCATATTTTCACAATTATTATTCGGAACATATTTTTCTTTTGTATTATCCCAAACCATTGGGTCATCCGGATAGATCAGATCATCAACTAAATAAATATTTCCGCTTCCGGTTCCTGAACTTTCTCCGCTTCCGACAGTTAATTTACCTTTTAATGTTCCGGACATATAAATATTGCCCTGTTTCAAATATACAACTCCATTAGGAGCAAATTCCGTAAGCTTTAATTTTGTTGGGGAAGAATAAGTTGAACTATCAGAACCGGTACCAACTCTATACTCAACATATCCATCATCAAAAAAGGTAAGCCATAAATCTGTACCTTCAAAGTATGATGAACCGCCATGCCAATCAACTCCATCAATTGCGGCTTCTCTTTCTTTATCGAATTGGTAATTTACAGGAAGAGGAATATCAACGCCGTGTTCAATTCCGCCAAAAAATTTAGGTGAGGCTGTTTTATCCGTAAGATTTAATCCTTTTAAAGTTGTAACTTTTCCCCAAAATACTGCATCGCCGCCAATATTTAATTGTGATTGTGTATGAAATGGTCCCCAAACAGTATCTCCGGTTATAAAAATTTTAGAACTCATATTTCCGGTGTACCAAGCAAATTTAGCATAACTGCTTGGCTGTAGAATAATTTTTACAATATCACTTTCACCGTTGTATTTTCCGGTGGCTTTTATAATTTTGCTGTCAACTAATGTATCAATAATTTCCACGGAAAAATTTCCATCTTGATAATCAATATCATCAAATCCTTTATCCCAATTTTTATCAAAATATAGTTCATTGCATGCTAAGTTTGCGGCACTAACTGCAATATTGTGAGCTTTTGATTTGCTGTAATAATCAAAAACATTATCAGATGATCTTTTGGTAAGATTTAAAAAATTTCTTCCGAATGCGAGAAAGGAAATTGTAAATCCTAAAATTATTAATATTGTACCTTTACCACCCATTTTCTTTCCTTATCTATTCTTAAGATTTCTGGAAGCTAATCTTACTTGTCGCCAAAATGCGCTTGAATATTTTTCGTCATCATTTACTCTATCATATCCGTAAACATCTTCAACTTTAATATTTATTTGCATTGTGTAAATAGCGCTTGGAACTGTTATGGGAAATGATAATTGATTTCCCAAAGCATCATAATAAAACAAATCGAATTGTGTAACTCCTAAATTTGCGCCCATTGGCGTTGAGTTATTTACAACTCTATATAAAATTTTATCGTTTGGATTTGGTGTTTGTGTTAATTCTTGAGCAGAACCCAAATAGTAGTAAATTGTGTCAATAATTCCGTCATTATTTTCGTCGGTTAAAAATCTAATACTATTTAACGATGCATTTAAAACTGATTTTGAAGGATCCGGAATTTTTTCCCAATCTTTGCAATATCCAATTTTTCTAAAATCATTTTCTACTAACTGAACAACTTCAACCAAATTTGATTGTGCAATTGCTTCTCCGCCGTAAACAAAATTGTTTTCCACACTTGCATCGTTTAAACGAAATAAAAGCAAAAGCAAAAATCCACCGACAAGTGTTGAGCCAATTAAATCAATTATTGTTGAGTAACCCATTTTTTACCTAAAATGCCAATAACTAAAAATTGACGAAACAGCAACTGTATCTTGATTTCCATTTTCATCAAGAAGAGATTTGCTTGTAATGTAAACCGTAATTTTTTTATGCCAAGTTGGATATGTAACTGCTTCATCCGGATTATTTGCATTTACATAACTCACTTCACTTATTATTGTAAAATTTGCGCTTGGTATTGAAGTGTTGTTTATTGTTAATCCATCAAAATCATCAAAATCATTATAGTTAGGATATGATTCCGTATAACTTGGACCTAAACTATTTGCATATGTTAAATCATTTGTTGTAGATGCGGCATCAGTTATAGTTTTTTCGTCAAAAGCTTTTCCACTGGCTTCCTCAATTATAGAGGAACCTAAGGATATTGCTAAAATATTTAATTTATTATCAAGCAATGTTGAACTTGTTGAAACAAATCCCGTATTAACTTGCAGAACAATTAAACTTACAAGAACCATTGCTCCTAATGATAAAAATGATTGTCCGGTATTCATAAATTTTCCCCCAATGTAACGGTTCGTTACTCAATTTGTGAGCCAAAAAAACTCATAAAAATGCACGATTTTTGTGTGATGTGTATCAAAATGGTAATAATTACAAGGTAAATTTTACCTATTCAGTAATAAGTGCGATTTTTGAAGCAATAAAAGTTGAGTAATTAAAATATTTTTTTGGAATGAAAATTGTCAAATGAATCATATATTAAAGAGGAAGAAGACAATGAAAACTAAAAAATTATTAAATGTGTTTCTGATTTTTGCTATGGTTTTAATTTTAACAAATTGTGATTCAACAGAAAATAATGAATCCACAGTTACATTAAGTTTTGCAAATAATTCAGCAATTCCCAAAATAGCAGAAAACAATTTTCAAATTCAAGAAGTGAAAATATTATTACGAAATATTAAAATTAAAAATCAAGCTGATGAAGATTCGTTACAAATAAAGACCGGGCCATATGTTGTTAACTTAAACCTAAATGGAAACTTAACGGAATTTGCTGTTTCGGATATTCCCAAAGGAAATTATGATAGAGTTAAGTTTGAAATTCACAAACTCGAGGCTTCGGAAAATCCTCCCGATGCAGTATTTAAAGAAGGAAATGAAGAATCTTTAAGATATTCAATAGTTGTAACAGGTTTGTTAAATGGTGAGCAATTTATTTATAAATCAAAAAAATCCGCAAAACAAGATGTAAAATTAGCAGAAGATATTATTGTTGACGAAAATGAAAATGTGAATTTAACAATTAAAGTTGATGTAAATAGCTGGTTTTATGAAGACGAAAATTTCCTAAATCCAAACGACGCGGGAAATGATGATAAAATTGATAATAACATAAAAAATAATTTTAAAAATGCTTACCGCGATCAAAATAAAGATGGACAAATAGATTAATTTTTTATAAATGTAAAATTTCAAAACCCGCAAATTCTGCGGGTTTTCTGTTTTAAAACTTATTAAATGTTATTCGATGATAAACTGAATAATATTAATTATTAATACCAATTTGTGCTATTTAATAAATGAATAAATTTATAAGAAATATATTTTTTACGGTAACAATTCTATTTTTTGAATTTGCACAAATTTTTGCAGCTCATCAAAATTTTGATAGTTCCTTCGCTTTATCCAAATCAGACAGTTTAAAAAATTTATTATCGCAGCAATCCATTGATACTGTTAAAGTAAATCTGCTTAACGAAATTGCTTGGTATTTGGCTCCAACAAATTTTGATGAGAGTATAAAATATGCTGAAATGGCAAAAAAACTTTCCTTGGAAGTTGGATTTGAAAAAGGAACCGGAGACGCTTATAATAATTTTGGCGAAATTTACAGATTTAAAGGAGATGTAAAATTATCAATAGAAAATTATAATTACGCTTTATCAATTTTTGAAAATATAAAATCGAAAGAAAATATTGCAAGAACAAAAAGTAATATTGGAACTTCGTATTACAATGTTTCCGATTTTACAAACTCATTGGAAAATTTTCAAAGCTCTCTTAAAATTTATCAAAAATTAAATTTGCGTGAAGGAATTGCAGACAACTTAGGCAAAATTGGAATTCTTCTCAGCACTTTTAAAAAATATGAAAGCTCTTTGGAATATTTTAAGAATGCGTTAATAATTTACGAGGAAACTAATAATCTGCCAAATACTGCAATTCAATACGGAAATATTGGATTGACTTATTTCGAATTAAAAGATTATCAGCTTTCAATTTCATTCTACAATAAAGCATTAAATATTTTCAAAAAAATTGAGGATAAATATAATTACTCAATTTATTTGGGAAATATTGGATTGGTTTATGCTGAACTAAATAAATTTTCCGAAGCGTTAATGTATTATAAAAATGCTCTAAAAATTGCCAAAGAAATTAATGACAGTTACGGAATTGCTTATCTTCACGGAAATATTGGCGAACTAAAAATTAAAATTTATAACATAAATAAAAAATTTGCAAGTGGAGAAAAGCTTAGTGAAATCCTTCTTGAAGCAAAAGAAAACTTCATATTATCCGTACTTGGTTTTCGCAAATTGGGAATGATTGATGAAGAAAAAACACAACTTTTGCATTTAGCCGAAGTTCATAAATCTAACGGAAATTACAAATCGGCATTTGAAAATTATTCATTAGCAAAAGATTTGCAAGATAGTTTGAATAATACTTCCAACAAAAAAATGATTGCCGAATTAGAAATTAAACAGCAGCTCGAATCGAAAGAAAGTGAAATTCTACTTTTAAATCAGGAAAATGAAAAGAAAACTCTTATTGCATTTGGTTTATTTGGATTTTTCTTTATCGGATTTTCTACGGCAATTACAATTTATATTTTTTATCGGAAGAAACAGAAACAAAATAAATTACTTGTGGAAACCGAGAAAAATTTACGATCAAAAAAAATTCAATTGGAAATTTATCAAGGTCAACTTGAGCAGCTTGTTTTTGAAAGGACTCAAGAATTAGAAACTGAAATTAAAGAAAGAAAAAAAATTGAAAAGGATTTGGTAATTGCAAAGGAAACCGCCGAAGCTGCAAGTAATTCAAAATCTGTATTTCTTGCAAATATGAGTCACGAACTTAGAACTCCTTTGGTCGGAATTTTAGGTTATTCGGATTTGATGCGCGGAGTGATTAACGATCCGGATTTAATTGAAATGGCAGATGGAATAAATAGAACGGGTAAAAGGCTTCTTTCAACATTAAGTATGGTTTTGGATTTAGCAAGATTAGAATCGGACTTATTGGAAATAAATCTTCAGCCAATTGATATAATTCAAGAAATTAAAGATACTTGTGCAAGTTTTAAGGGTGCGCTTTCAAATAAAAAACTTGGATTTGACATTAACTTACATTCGGATTCATTTATGCTGAATATGGATCAATCGATGTTTAGAGTAATTTTAGAAAATCTAATTAATAATGCATTTAAGTTTACCTCAAAAGGGGAAATAAGAATTTCCACATCAATAGAAAATGATTTTATTGATTCTAAATTTGTGCTAAAAGTTCAAGATAGCGGAATTGGAATTAAGAAGGATAAAATTCCATTAATCTTTAAAGAGTTTAAACAACTTAGCGAAGGATTTACTAAAGATTTTCAAGGAAGTGGCTTGGGTTTGTCAATCACTAAAAAATATATTGAAATGCTTGGCGGAAATATTGATGTGGAAAGTGAATTTGGCAAAGGAACTACTTTTATAATTAGTTTCCCGATTAAGATTCAATACGCTGCGTAAGAAATTCTATCATTTTATTGAAGATTACATTTTTAATTTTAAATCTAAATATACTAGAACTTACTTTTTCTCAAGCTAAAGCTTGAGACTACAAATTATAATGATGGGTAAAAGGTTTCATACAAATTTATTTGAGATAAAAATTCTTTTAAAATAAAACCAAAAAAAAATCTGTTAAGTACTTTTGAAAGCACCTAACAGACTTCTTTGGTTCCCCCCTGAACCTCCGAAATAATTTTATTTAGACTTCATTTTTGAATAACATAATATTTAAAAGTATAGAATTTCAAATTTTATTTTCTTGAATTATTTTCGGTAATTTAAACTTAAACTTTAGTGATTTTAATCACATTTTAGATTGAAAAAAATAGAAGCAAATAAGAAGAATAATTCACAAAATGGCAAAAAAAAATCTGTCGGAATTGCCAACAGATTTTAATTAAGCAAATATTTAATAGAGATTATTTTGTTCTTGTCCAACCGTATCTTGAGAAATGTGGAATTTGTGCTCCGGTAATTTCAAGAAGTCCTTTTTCTAAATCAAACTTTATATTATCATATTTCAAATTTTCCGGTTCTCCGTCCAGATAATCAAATGTAAGATCTTTCAGTTCAAATTCCTTCAAATCAGCATTCATAAATTTCAAATCAAGAATAACCGGTTTATCAAAAGTAAATGGTGAAGGATAAAGTTCAGCTCCCAAAGTTTCCAAATCAAAAATAATATCAAATGTTAAATCACCTTTGTAAGCACTATCTGGAATTGTTAACACGGCATCAAGTTTTAAAATTTTATTTCGTTTGTTTTTAAACATATGTTTTACAAAAATTTTTCCGCCTTTTTCACCATTAACTGATAATGATTGTGAATGTTTTTCCTTAAAAAAAGTAGTATCAACAGTCTCAATAGTAGTATCTCCAACAATTTTTGCTAAAGATAAATTTTCGCTATAAGAATTTGTTGATGGATTAACTATTGAATTATCATCATTGCATGCAATAAATGTAAGCATGATTAAGCTGATAAGTAATAATGTTTTTTTCATTTTAGTTTCCTATTTATTTTAACTTCCTTTCAAAAAATTTTACAATTAAAAATTATTCCCAGTTAGATTCGGTTTTAATCACTTTAAGTTTAGTGATTTGTATCATACGTAATTTTATATGTTAGATTTGTTATTCTTTCTTACGGTTTTTATGCTGGAAAGTGTAAAGAATAAGAGAAAAAAAATTAATATTATGTTTGAGATTGCCACTTGATTTTCAATTTTTTTAGTTAATAATATTTTCGAACGATGGGAAAAATTATTTAGTGATGCAGATCACATTTATAAAAAAATGAATAAATTTAAAATTATACTATATTCTTTTTCGATAATAAAATATTGTTGGAGACTTCTAACATGAACAAATTTCTATTTATAATATTATTTGGTGGATTAATGAATTTAAATGCTGAAGGTAATACTAAAACCGATGATGAACTTTTTAACCGAGCAGTTGAGTTAAGTAAAAAACTTTTAATAATTGATACACATATTGATATTCCGTACAGATTAAAACATCATTGGGAAGATATTTCTGTTAAAACTAACAGCGGACATTTTGATTATGAGCGCGCAACTCAAGGCGGATTGAATGCTGCGTTTATGTCAATTTACATTCCCGCAGATTTGGGTGAATCTAATGAAGCTTTTGAACTTGCCGATACTTTAATTGATATGGTTGAATATCTGACAAAAACTTATCCAAATAAATTTGCAATTGCTGTTTCAACGGAAGATATAAAAAATCAATTTGGAAAAGGAATTATTTCATTTCCAATGGGAATGGAAAATGGAAGTGCGTTAAACAGAAGTTTTGAAAAGTTAAAACATTTTTATGATAGAGGAATTAGGTACATAACTTTAACGCACTCAAAATCAAATCACATTTGTGATTCTTCTTATGATCCAAACAAACGCTGGAAAGGTTTAAGTCCGTTTGGAAAATCTTTAATTCCCGAAATGAATAAACTCGGAATTATGGTTGATATTTCACACGTTTCCGATGATGCATTTTATCAAGCTGTAGAAATTTCTAAAGTTCCGGTAATTGCAACACATTCTTCTTGCAGATTTTACACTCCAAATTTTGAAAGAAATATGAGTGATGAAATGATAAAAAAATTAGCGGAAAAAGGCGGAGTAATTCAAATTACATTTGGATCATATTTTATAAGCGGAGATTTTAATAGAAAATCTGAAGAAATTGAAAAATATTTAAATGATCATAATCTTTCAAGAGGAAGTGAGGAAGGGAAAAATTATGTTGATAATTATTTGAAAGATGATCCAATGAAACCCGGAACTGTTAAAGATGTTGCAGATCATATTGATCATGTTGTAAAATTAGTAGGAATTGATCATGTCGGTTTGGGTTCGGATTTTGAAGGAGTAAACACACTTCCGGAAAATTTAAAAGATGCTTCATATTATCCTTATATAATTTACGAGTTACTAAAGAAAAATTATTCGGAAAGTGATATTGAAAAAATTTGTTCCGGAAATATGTTAAGAGTTTGGAAGCAGACAGAAGATTTTGCAAAATCTTTAAAATAAAAAATCCGGAAAAATTTATTTAATAATTCCGGATTTTAAATTTCGTAGATCGGTTCACAATTCAGCATGTTAGTGATTGTGGTTTATTTTCTCACTTTACTTTTTTCTTAGAAGATATTGCTTGTTTGTTAAAGTCAATTGCGAGGTTTAACCAGTAGCCAAAGTCAGCTTGTGATTTCATTCCACTTTCGTCAATCATAACATACCCTTTCATAGGTCGTTTTGTAAAGTCCATAGTTCTACAACCTATTTTTTCTACACTTTCTTCATGTAACGCAGGATCTATACGACACATTAACTCATCTTTTAATATCCCGACACACATTTTGTCGTTATACATAAAGGTTAGCCCACCCATCATTTTTTTTTCAATAACATTGGGTAAGTCTGAAAGTTTCTGCCTAATTCTATTTGCCAACTGTTCGTTATATGCCATAAAATTATTTCATTGAATGTAGTGCAACTCTGTTTCCTTCGGTGTCAATAAAATGTGCCATAAAACCGTTTTCCCCAATGGAAGTTTTTGGCATTAATATTTTTCCGCCGGATTGTTCAACTTTGTTTAAAGATAAGCTCAAATCTTCTCCGCCATTTAAGTAAACAACGGTACCTTTTTCAGAAGGTTCAAAGCCTTCGCCTTGTGCAAGTCCGCCGCCAACTCCACCATTTTGCATATCCGCCGGCAGCATACCATATTTCCCGCCCGGAAAAGGCATTTCTATAATTTCTGCCCCTAAAATTGTTTCATAAAATTTTTTTGCTCTTGTGAAATCTGTTACTGGGATTTCAAACCAATTAATAGCGTTTGTCATTCTTTTACTTTCTTTGTTTAAGTTTAAAATTAATGTTGTTAACCTTAATTTTGACCCATCTGCATCCATGGATTTGTATCGGTATTCCAAGTATCAGCTTTAATTAATAAAGTTCCATCTGCTTGAACTTCATAAATTGTAATATATTTTCCTTGATCTTTAAAAACTCCGCCGGGCATTTGCGGCATATCCATAGAAAAACTATAAGTTCCAACATCAACAACTAAATTTCCGTTTTGCCAAATATCAGTCGAAGTTAAAACAAAATTTTCCATTTTCATTGCATTTTGTTTTTCCATTTCCGCTTGTTTAATTATTGCAGCTTTTCCTCTTAACATTGGCTGATAACTCGGCAAAGAAATGCAATCTTCTTTATACATATTTGTTGTTAGTTCGTAATTGCCTTCCATTACGGCTTTAGCCATTGTGTTATTTAAGGAATTAATTTCAGATTTTAGCTCCTCACCTGAAAATTGTTTAACAATATTTTGCTGACTGCATCCCCAAAGAAAACCAACAACTAATAAAATTATAACCAATTTTTTTAGCATTTGATTCCTCCTTTTTTATGATTTTTATTTTATTGCAAGATTTGATATTAAAATATAAAACTTTTTGAAAGAGAGCAAATTATTTTATAACTATAAAATAAAATGGTTAAGAAGGTACTTTTATCTAATCTAAATTTCTAAAAGCTTATATCTAAAATCTTTAATTTTATCTGTTATCTAAAAGCAGAACAAATTCACCCTTCAGATTTTTTTCAGTAATAATTTTCAGAATTTTGGATGCAGAATTTCTAAAGATTTGTTCGTCTTCCATTGTGAGATTAAAAGCCAAAACAATTTTTTGATTTGCACCAAAATTTGAAATGACATCGGTGAGAATTCTTTTTAAACGATATGGAGTTTCTAAAATGATAATTAATTCATGCAGCTTTTTTAATTTAAGAAATTCATTTTTTCTAATATCACTTTTGGGTGAGAGCCAGCCGTAATAATAAAATTTTTCAATATCCAATCCCGATGAAACCAAAGCGGGTATTAGAGAATTTGCTCCCGGAAGAGGAACAATTTTAATTTTATTTAAAATACATAACTCAACTAAATAATGTCCGGGGTCAGAAAATAAGGGAGTTCCACCATCAGAAATTAAAGCGGCTGATTTTCCCCCTTCAATTAATTTAGAAATAACTTCATCTGCAATTTCTCTTTCATTGTGTTCGTTTAGTGAAATTAATTCTTTGGATATTTTGAAATATACAAGTAAACGATTTGCCGGTTTTAGCTCTTCGCAGAAAATAATATCGACTTCATTTAAAACTTTTAATGCGCGTAAAGTGATATCTTCATAATTACCTATTGGAGTTGGAGTTATGTAAAGTATTGGCTGCATAAATTTTTTTAGTAGTCGCAAGCTTCAGCTTGCGCAATTACCATAAGCCGCAACTTGAAAGTTGCGGCTACTTCAATATAAAATATTTAATTAATTTCTTTCTAGTAAATTTTTTACTTTTACCAAGAGTTCATCAAGTTTAACATTAATTCTTTCACCGGTTGAACGAACTTTTACTTCAACTTGATTTTCTTTTAATCCGCGCTCGCCAACGATTATTTGCAAAGGCATTCCTAATAAATCTGCATCGCTGAATTTAAATCCGGCTTGAACATTATTTCTATCATCAAAAATAACTTCAATATTTTCTTCATTCAGTTGCTTAAATAATTTTTCACATGCATTCACAACTTCATCTTTTTTCATATTTAATCCAATCAAATGTACATCGAAAGGATTTAAAGGCTTTTTCCAAATAATTCCGTTCTCGTCATTATTTTGCTCAATGTAGCAAGCTAAAACTCTATCCAAACCAATTCCGTAACTTCCCATAATTAAGGGATTTTCTTTACCGGTTTCATCCAAAAACTTTGCATCTAATCCAACAGAATATTTTGTTCCAAGTTTAAAAATATGTCCGAGTTCAATTGCTTTAAAAACTTCAATTGGTTTTGAACATTTTGGACATGGTTCGCCGGAGGCAACTAATCGTAAATCAAAATATTCAATTAGAGGAACATCGCGCTGCAAATCAATTCCGCCCAAGTGATAATCATTTTTATTTGCACCGCTGAAAAGATTGTTTTCATTCTTCAATCTTAAATCTGCAATAATTTTGTGCTTAAAATCTATTGGTCCAATTGATCCGGCATCAGCTCCGGAAATTTCTTTTAATTCATCGGGATGTGCGGGACGAACGTCACCGCCCAATATTGTTTGAAGTTTTGTTTCGTTAACTTCATCATTTCCGTTCATTAAAACTAAGATGGGATTATTATTAAAAATATAAATTCTTGATTTTGCAGTTTCAGATTCACTAATATTTAAGAAAGTACAAAGTTCATCTATTGATTTTACATTTGGTGTGCTTATTTCATAAATATCTTTGCTGGTTTCATGCCTATGAATATTGGGTAATGTAGATGTTGAAACTTCTGCATTTGCGGCATAACCGCAACTGCTGCAATAAGCAACGTAATCTTCGCCCGCATCAGATTTAACCATAAATTCTTCTGATTTGCTTCCGCCCATTGCTCCACTTGATGCACCGACCACAAAATAATTTAATCCGCATCTATCAAAAATTTTTCTGTAAGCTTTATCATGCAATCCATAGGAAACATCCAATCCTTCGTTTGATGAATCAAACGAGTAAGCATCTTTCATTAAAAACTGTCTTCCTCTAATTATGCCGCTTCGCGGTCTTGCTTCGTTTCTAAATTTTGTTTGAATCTGATACCAAATTTGCGGCAAATCTTTATAAGATTTTAAAACCCCTTTAGCGTGAAATGTCATTATTTCTTCGTGGGTTGGAGCCAAAACGTAATCTCTGTTTTTTATGTGAAAGAGTGTATCGCCAAAAGCTTCAACTCTATTTGTTGCTTCCCAAATTTCTTTTGGATTTAAAGCCGGAAGATGAAATTCTTGTCCGCCGATTGCATCCATTTCTTCGCGAATAATTTCGGCAATTTTTTTCATAACTTTGTAACCAAGCGGAAGGTATGAATAAATTCCCGCGGATAGCATTCTTACCATTCCGCTTCGTACTAATAAAATGTGACTCTTAATTACTGCGTCACTTGGATTTTCTTTTAATGTTGGAATAAATGCGTTGCTAAGTCTCATGGTTTTTAAAGTTTGTTGGAAAATGATTTGTAAAAATAAGAAATGAAGTCTGCAATTAAAAAATAAATTTACACCTTACATTAAACTTACAAACCTAGAATATTCTTTAAGTAAAATTTATGTTTAATTTATTAATTTGATAACCATAGTTATAATTTTTGAGTTTGTAATTAATGAATATTAGTAATCATCTTTTTTTAAAAGCCGCCAAATCTGTTTTAGAGGAATATAAAAGTTCATTAAATGCAGAAGATATATATAATACTGCAAGTGAAAAAAAACTTCTAAATAGTAAAGGAAAGACACCCGTAAATACAATGCGAGCAAGACTAGCTGAGGAAATCAGAACCAATGGTGTGAATTCTATTTTTATAAGAGTTGGACCAAATAAGTTTGGTTTAAGAGTTTGGATAGACAATGATAATATACATGAGTATAAAACCAGATCATTTTTAGATAGTCAAAAAGACGAAACATTAATTACAATACCACGTGAAAAATTTGGAAGTTTACTTAATACTTTTGGTTTTAATTCGAACTTTAAAAGATCGATTAAAATCGTAGATAATAAGAATAATTGGGAAATTATAAAAAGATCTGAAGCTGATAGAAAACTTAATTTAAAACAGATAGTAACTTATGTTATTTTGAAAAACTTTGAAGATAAATATTTGGTTTTTAAAAGAGGACATTATACAAAACTGAGAGGACAATTAGCTAACTTGCTATGTATAGGATTTGGTGGCCATTTAGAGATAAAGGATGAAAATTTATTTGAAAACATTATTATTTCTTGTGCTAGAAGAGAAATAAACGAAGAACTTAAAAGCATATATATTAATAATCTAAAAATTATTGGAATTATTAATGATGAGTCTTCAACGTTAGGTATAAAACATATAGCATTTGTTATGACAGGAGAGTTGCCACAAAATTTTGATGTTAAAAATTGGTCCACTGAAAAATCAATTAACAAACTAGAATTAGTTACAGAAAAAGAACTTTGGAAAAATTTTCATGAACTTGAGTTTTGGTCTATGTTAGTTGCAAGAAAACTAATAAAAATACCAAGAGGCACAGAATCAATAATTATTAATCTTCAAAAGAAAATAACTAAAAATGTGCCTCTCATTATAGTTGGATCAATTAGCAGTGGTAAAAGCGAAATTTGCAAATATTTACATGATATATACAATATTGCTATTATATCAAGTAGTAAATTAATATCAGAGCTATTAAATTTGCCAACTTTTGATGAAGCTGATAGAGAAAATTTTCAGGATAAAACAGATAGTTTTGTTAAATCAATAAAAGGGCTGAATGAGTTTGTTAATGCAATATATTTTGAAACAAATAAATTCAAAGATAGAATTTTTATAGTAGAAGGACTAAGAAATATTACTGTATATGAAAAGTTAGTTAAAAAAATTGGGAAACATACATTATTATATATTGATACCCCAAAAGATAAAGGATTTGAATTCTTTAAAAATCGACTTGGATTTAACACAACTGTCGAAGAATACAGAAAACGTTTAGAACATAATGTTGAAAAAGAAGTGAAAATGTTTAAACGAAAGGCAGATGTAATTATTTTTAATGGAGGTTCCAAGAACTCACTATTTAAAGCAATAGATAATTGGTGGAAATTAAATGTTGAAATATAAATATCAAGAAGAGTATGAAAATAGTAATTGTTTTTGGGGAAAAGTTCCTGCCAAATATGTAAAAGAGTTGTGCTCGTTGTTAGACTATAATTTAGAAAATTTTAATATACTTGATTTAGGAGCAGGCGAAGGAAAGAATGCAGTTTATTTAGCTCAATATGGTGCAAAAATAATTGCAGTTGACATTTCCGATCTTGCATTATCCAGATTTGAACAGCAACCAAATTATAGTAAAGTTAATCTGAGCATAACTAAGTTCATACAAGATATTAGGAAAATTTCTTTTGATGAAAGTACTTTTGATATCGTTGTTGCTTATGGAATATTACATTGCCTTAGTACAAAGTTAGAAATAATAAATTATATTAAAAAAATTAAAAATTGGATAAAACCAGGTGGATATTTCGTGGGAGCAACTTTTACAAATCAAATTCCAGTACCTGAATTTCAAAATTACCTTGAGGAAAAAGCATTAGTGCAAGTTGGCCTAATACAAGGATTATTTTCTGATTGGCAAATAATTCAAGTAATCGATGATATAATAACAGAAGTTCACCCTACATCTAAAATAGAACATCAGCATTCAATTGTGAGAATTATAGCGAGAAAAATATGAGTGAAAATACTTCAATTTTTATCTCTGAAATTAAAGCAATATATAGTGAAAAGAGACTCGTGCCATTTATTGGTGCAGGTTTTTCAAAACCTTTAGGCTTACCCTCATGGAAAGAGTTGATTGATGAAATCGCCCTAGAGCTGGGTTTTAGAAAAGAACTTTTTTATTTACATGGAACACTGCAACAATTGGCTGAATATTTAAAAATAACAAATAGAAAAAAGTATGATGAATTTAAAATGAAGATGTACAAAGAATTTGAAACAACTGAAATTGTTGAAAGACGTAAATCTTCAATAACTCATAAAGCACTTGCAAATTTAGACTTAAATTTGATTTACACCACAAATTATGATAGTCATATTGAAGGTTGCTTAATGGATAACTGTAAAAATCCAGTTATAAAAGCTTCTCTTGATGATTTTATTGATAAAAAAAATAGTGGAAATTGTGAAGTAATTAAATTTCATGGTACGCTTAATCAAACAGATTCTATTGTTTTAACTGAAAGCGAATATTTTGAACGTATGTCTCTTGATTCTCCTGTCGATCAAAAATTGAGAGCTGACATTCTAAGTAATAGTTTTCTTTTTATGGGCTATAGTTTTCAAGATCCAAATATTAGATATATCTGGTACAAGCTTTATTCATTATTACTTGCAAAGGGAAAATATCAAAAAAAATTGAGGCCTTCATATTTTGTTTCGTTCGGTGCAGGTCATGTACAGCCAAGTTTATTAGAACAATGGAATATAAACGTAATTGAACTTGATCCTTCAAATATTCTTGAGAGTTTAGCTGAATTTTTGAATAAAATAAAAGAGTAAAATATGAAGATATATTTTAATACAATAAACAATACAAAAAAGAAAGAAATAGACGAAATTTTTAAGCCTTGTCAATGTGACATTAAATTTCTGAGTTACGAAATTTATGAATTGCTCTCTGAAAACTTAGAAAAAGTAATTGAAAATAAAGCCCTTCAAGCTTACAAAGAAGCAAAGGTACCAATTGTAGTGGAACATGGTGCATTAGAAATTGAATATCTTAATAAATTCCCTGGGGCTTTATCTAAACCTATGTGGGATTTATTGGATGAAAAGATATGTACATTGATTCCTAAAGATGCTTCAAGAAAGGCATTTGCTTGTTCTGCAGTAGCTTATTGCGATGGTAAACAGATTTATAAATTTATTGAACGCACAGAAGGTGAAATCTCATCTCAAAAACTTGGAAATGGTGGATTTCAGTGGGATCCAATATTTATCCCAAATGGACAGAATAAGACATATGCCGAGATGACACAAACTGATAAATTACAGTACTCTCAAGCAAAAAAAGCTTATGATCAATTAAAGAAACACCTTCACCTATAAAATTGAAATTTATGAACCATAAACAACAAATAAGACCTTTCTTAAGATGGGTCGGTGGTAAAGCAAAGTTTATAAATACACTTTTAAATTTTGTACCTCCAAAAGATCAATACGATAAATACTTCGAACCATTTTTGGGTGCAGGTTCTCTTTTTTTTTCTTTAAATCCAAAGAAAGCTGTACTCTCTGATGTTAATTCTCATCTAATAAATTGTTATTTATACATTCGAGAACAACCTGAATTAGTACATAAATATTTGTCGTCATTAGCTAAAAAAACATCAAAATCATTTTACTATATACAAAGAGATGAATACAACAAATCTTTGCCTTCCGCAAAACAAGCAGCAAGATTTTTATATTTAAATAAAACTTCATATAATGGTATTTTTAGAGTAAATAAAATTGGAAAGTTTAATGTACCCTATGGTTATATTGCATATCCAGTATTGCCTTCTTTAAATGATTTAAGAAATATTAGTGTATCTTTATATAGGAAAAATATTATTGCACAAGATTATTCACAGATTTATAAGCAGGTTAAAGAAAATGATTTTATTTATTTAGATCCCCCCTATCCACCTTTAAATGGGACTTCATTTTTTACACATTATACAATAGATAGATTTTCGTATAGGGATCAGGAAAAACTAAATGAATTTGCAAATAAGTTGTCATTAAAGAATTGTTACATTATGATCAGTAATGCTGATACTCCTAAAATTCGCGAATTATATTATAATTGGAATATTTTTGAATTAGAAAAGACTCGTTTTGTTAGCTGTAAAACAGAACGTAAAAAAGTAAAAGAATTGATTATAACAAACTACTTTCCAGGTTAAAGTACATTTTTGAATTTATATAAGGTATTAAAGCACTAATTAAACCGGGAATATATAATTCTTTTCTATCCATCCTTCCGTTTGTAAAATATGAAATTGCTCCGCCTTTTTGTTTTGTATTTTCTTGTTTCATAATTTTCTCCATTACGTGACCAAGTTCTTTTCTTTGCAATAATTGATTTGTCACAATTTCCGGCAATTCAAAATGAGCGGAAGTCCCAAAAGAAGTTTTTCCACTTTTATGAATTACACACATGCAACCAAATGCAAACCATTTACCAAATGTTTGTTGAATTCCACCTTCAATTCCAACAAAAAAATCTGCATTAAGATTTTGATCGGAATTAATTTTTTGTAAAGCCAAAGCTCTATTCTGCGCACCAAAATATGTTTCATCGTTTATAGGCTGATCCGGAACATTTGAAGGAACTGAAATTCCCACAACTTCAATATCTTCAAAATATAATGAGAATGTTTCTTTTACCGCATTTATTTTTACCGGATTTTTTGAACCGACGAGAATTTTCATTTATAATTTTTCTAAATAAATTGATAATTAATTTGAGTAACCATTTGGTAATTGGGAAAGTTCCATAATTTTCTCCGGAAATTTTGGTGAAGTAAATCCAAACTTTGCATAAAGTCCATGCGCATCTGAAGTTTTAAGCATCCAACCTCGTAATCCTTGAATTTCGGGAAATTCAATAATAGTTTTCATCAGCCATTTTGATAATCCCTTTCCTCTAAATTCATCAAGAATAAAAACATCGGCTAAATATGCGAAAGTTGAAAAGTCTGTAATTAATCTTGCAAAACCAATTTGATTTTGCTGAAGATAAACTCCGAAACAGAAAGAATTTTCAATCGAATTTTTTACTATGGAAATGGGAATATTTTTAGCCCAATAAGAATGTTTTAAAAAATCATGAATTACATCGATTTGTAATTTTGTTGAATCAGTTGAAATTAAAAATTCATTTTGCTGATATTCCCGAACAATTGTTTTCATAGATCTAGTCTCCGCAATCAATAAAAGGAATGCAAGGTTTTTCTCCAACAACTTCTTTAAGCAAATTAAAATTTTGATCAAATGCTTTTATTTTAGTTTGGAAATCAAAATAATCATAAACTAAAATTGGAGCAATAAAATCAACCATTGCAACGCTTCCGGTTGTATCAATAGGAATTTGGAGAAATTTAAATTTGTCATCTCTGTAAATTTCTATACGCACACGATTCAATTCATCATACACATATTCTATCGAGGCAAATCCAAAATTTCTATTTGTAAATGGTTTAAAAGATTTATCAAAATATTTGATAAGTCTTACATTTTCATTTTTGTCATATTCAAACAAAGTTATTGCCGGAGCGAACAGTTCGTCGGTTAGTTTTCCATTTTTATCACAACGCTCAATTCTTATGGGTTTATTATTATGATATGAAATTTTTTCATGAAAATTATTTTTGGTTTCTTTTTCTTCAACATCACTTTTAATTATTTCATAAATATTGTTTTGAGGTTCTACCAAATTAAATTTAACAGTATTTTTTTCATTTGATAAATTGCATGAATTAAAAAAAGACGCAAAAATAATTGTATAAAAATATTTTGAAATTTTCATTTAGATTCCATAAAAGGTTAGTTAAAATTTAAATAAAATTATTTAGCGTAACAAAATCATTTTTTTTGTTGAAATAAAATTACCATAAGTCAATTTATAAAAATAAATGCCGGATGATAAATCTGAAGCATCAAAATTAATTTCATAATTTCCCGGATTTTGTTTCTGATTTAATAGAGTTCTAATTTCTTTTCCTAAAACATCATAAACCATTAGTTTGATATTTGACGTCTCACGTTTTTCGTTTTTCGGAATTGAATATTTAATTATTGTAGTTGGGTTAAAAGGATTCGGGTAATTTTGAAAAAGTTCAAGTTTATCCGGCACAGTTTCTTCCGTAAAATCAATTGAGGTTAAAACTTCTCCATACTTTTGTTTCGCTGAAATAACAGTTTGAGTTAACTTTGTTAAATCATCTCCGGCTGCAATAAGAAAATCAAAATTATGTTTTACATTTGGTTGTAAATTAAAAGGTCCGGTTGATATTACAAGTGAAATATCATTCGGTCCGGTTGAACTATATTTTATTCCGTTTGTAAGCGAAGTCCATTTTTCTTCATCTGTAAAACCATCCCAAGAAATTGTTGGATTATTTGTTCCTTTATCATTCATTGCAAAAAAGTTTTTTCGACCATCCGATAAAATAGCAAGCCCGATATGAGTTGAAACGGGGTCAGCATTATCATCAAATACATAACCAAAATTATTTGTTGAATCGTACGCAATCATATCATCATCATAACTTGTATCGTCAATATCAAAATCCCAATATTGTCCGATATAAAAATTATTTATTTCTTCGTTTGTTTTATTAAACAATGTGTACCTAACAAACATAAAATCTGAATTAACTTCCGAAAAAGAATATGTGTAAAACTCGGTTTCAATTCCCAAACTTTTTGGTTGAGCCACAACATCATTAAAAACTGCATATCCTTCTTTTTCTGAAATATCACTATTTACATTAACTTTTATTGGTGTGATTATAGAAAAATCTAAATCTTTATCTCCGTCAGAATTTCTTGCGCTGCTCACAATTGAGTTTGAAGAAGTTCCATAAATTAATGAACTTTCGAAAATTACATTTGGTCCATCCTTATATCTTAAACCATTTCCCTTTAAGTTAGTTGGATAATCATCAAACCCAATTGAACCATTGCTCGTAAAAGTTATAGATAAATTTTCACTTGTTTGGATTTCATAAGTAGGATTTATCGAAATTGTAATCCATTCAAAATCTTCATAGTTATTTTCAGTGTAAGTTAATTTCAAATTTATATCAATGTTTTCTGCCGCAACTGAATTTATATTAATTGAAAAAAAATCATTTTCTGTTTGAGTTGATTGTAAAGTGGCAATCGAGCCAATATTTCCGCCGCTTTTTAATAATTGGATATTTGAATTATCTGTTTCGAGATTGACATTTAAACTAACAAGTGATGTAAGATAATTTGTAAATGTGGGACTTATATTAATTGTTTCACCCGATTCATAAATTCCATCTCCGTCTCCAATTTCAGAAAAATTTAAATTTGAAATTCGGACAGATTTTGAATTTGTATTTGTTAAGGATTTATATGCATTAATTCTTCCGGCACCTAATTGAAAATTATATAATAAATTAAGATTATCAATATTGTCACAATTTACTCTTATTTGTTCGGCAATTTGCAAAGGTGTGTAAGTTGGAAATTGATTTGCAACCAACGCTGCCAAGCCCGCTGTAATTGGCGAAGACAAAGAAGTACCATCTGCTGAAATATAAAACGGATCATCTTGCCAAGTTGAATAAACATTAACGCCCGGCGCACAAACGTCTACCTTAGTCCCATAATTTGACCAGCTTGCCTTAATATCTGAATTATCGGTTCCGGCAACAGATAATACTCCATTATAATTTGCCGGATAAAAACCGGCATCGTTATTATCATTTCCGGCAGCAGCAACAACCAGCGCACCTTTCGAAACTGCATAATCAATAACCGCTTGTGCCGCGTTTGAAAAATTATTACTTCCCCAACTGCAATTAATTATTTTAGCACCATTATCCGCTGCGTAAATAATTCCTTCATAACCATATGCTACTAAAGCAAGTCCGGATTCGCTTCTTATATTATCTTGGGCAGTTTTTACTGCCAACAATTTACTTTTAAAACCAATAGATGCAATTCCAATTTCATTATTTGAAACTGCGCTTGCCAATCCAGCAACCAATGTTCCATGATCTGCGCGATCTTCTTTGGGATTATTATCAGAAGTTCCTTCAACTCCGCCAAAATCCCAGCCGTGGATATCATCAATAAATCCGTTGCCATCATCATCAATTCCGTTGTTATCAATTTCATCCATATTATTCCAAATATTTGCTGATAAATCCGGATGTTCCCAATCAACTCCGGTATCTACAATTGCGATAATAATTTCTTCACTTCCGGTATTAACATCCCACGCCTCTTGGGCTTTAATCACATTTAAATAATGCTGAGAAGTTTGAAAAGACGGATCATTTGGTGTAAAATCAATTTTGCTTAAATAATGAGGTTCTGCCCATTCAATTTCCGGCAAAGATGAAATTTCTTTTAGAACAAAATTAATATCAAATGGAGATTTAAATTTTAATGTAAATATATTTTGTAAAATTTTTGATGATGAATTATTTCCTTTGGAAAGTTTAAAAGTTTGTGTCAATTCACTTTCTTGAAATTTTTGAATTACAGAATTTGAAATTTTATATAGTGATGAACTTTCTTTGAATTTTAAAATGATTCTATCAGAAAAGTAAATTTCATTGTCTTTTTCTATAATATTTGTGTTGCCAAAAATTTGTATGAGATTTATAAAATATATAATCTGAAATATTTTTTTCATGAAAGACCTAAAAAAATGATAGAATTTTTTTTGTTTGAAAAATATAAAACATTTTACTGAGAAATAAGATATCAGCTTTGATACGATAATTCTTTATTTATTATTATCTAATAAAAAAATAATTTGCTACTTAAGTAAAAATATTTGAGATTTAAATTGTAAAAAAAAATTTCATGCAAATAGGGGGTGTATGAAGAAAGGACAATAACAAAAACAATATCTGGAGGAAGAATGTTGCTAAAAATCCCAAAGTTAAAATCAATCTTTCATTCTTGTATTCTGCCCCAAAAACAACAGAAAAGTTTTGAAACCTTGCAAATTTTACAATCAATCAATCAATCAATCAATCAATTGAGCTTCAGCTTTACTAACTTTTCACTGTTTTTCGTCTTTCGTTTTATATTATTCATTCTTTTCACTTTTGGCTTTTCTATTTTCACTTTAAATTACGGACAAGTAAAAATAAAAGAGAAAGTGGAATTGAACGAACAAACAGAAATATTATATGATAATATTGTTTTAAATAAAGGCGCCAACTCCCTGGAAATTAGAATTACTTTTGATCCGGTTATACCCAATAATGGAGGCACGTATTCTCTACAGTGTACGCTTTATACAGCAGTTAACTCTGGATGCTCAAAACTAACATTTGTTTCACCATGGGATAATTCCGGTAATTTAAGTTTTACAATAACTGCTCCAAGACCAACGCGATACGGTGTTGGTATTAGAGGGAAAACCGTAAAACCTAATGGTCAAATAACATATCATATACCGGACCAAGCTTATTCAGTTTATGTTGATGGAGAATATTATACTACAAGGTGGACAATTTCACAGCCAAGTACTGGAATACCAATTGACCCATGGTTTGGAAAAGTTTACTTAAACAGCGGACATACAACCACAGAAAGAGTAAGTTTTAATAATGCAGTTACGACAAGCGCCAAGAAAGGTGATGAAAATTTATGCACAGCAATTATTGGAAATTTAGAAAAAGACTTTTTAATAACTACAATAACAAAAGGAAGTGAATATTTATCATTCTATGATGCAGTTAGTGGTTTATCCATTGGCGATTCATTTAATGAAAATATAAATGGTTTGTACGCAACTTTAAAATATGATACACCATATTATGGTACTAATGATTATGATGCAGAAATAACAACTGAAGTAAATGGTTATACAAAAACTGCTACTTTTGAACTCATACCGGAAGAATGTGGCACCGGTGCACCGGAATGTGATGGAGAACCTGATAAACCAATTATAACAACCAAAGAAGTTACTTTTGATCAAACTGTTTGTGATAAATCTACGAGAAGAGGGAATGTAAAACCTAACTTTAAATCACTGTACAGCCAATACAAGGTTAATACTTGTTTCAATAAAAATGAAAATAAATGGCAATATGAAATTGAAGATAATTCAATAAATGTTGAGTATCAGAAAACAATTTGTATGGATAATTTAAGGAATCTATATCCGGAATTATTATTTAGTTTAAATGATGTTAACACTTCAAATATTCCTATGGAAGACGCTTGCATTGCATATAAGAACTTTAATGCACAAAAACCATATGGCGGAAGTAGTGGTAACAAGTACTACATTGTTGAAGTAACCATTAAACATGAAGAAACTCATGTACAAGACTTGAAAGATTGGGTTGAAGAATATTCAAATAGTTGGAAATTGCCAGATGTAATTGTTGGTTACAAACCCGATTGTAACGAAATAAACAACTATGCTGATGCAGAGAAAGAAGGTAAAAAACATATAAAAGGGGGTCTACAAAAGTTTAGAAATTATCTAAATGAAAAATTAATATCACATATGGGAAAAAATGGTAGCAAAGAAAGAAGTGATTATGAAGAAAAAACACAAAAAAGAGTGGGCTATATTATAGAAAAATATGTAAAAAAACTAAAAACCATTTACCCTAATGTCGCATTTGTTGACTGTAAATAATAATTACGGAGAAAAAATGAAACTTATAAAATTATTACCTTTTCTTGTTTTTTATTTCTCAACACATACCTTATTTTCACAAGGAATATCAGAAGAATATAAACAAGAAATAATAAACTCCTTATCAATCACAACATTCGATTCATGTTTAACGGTTCACTATGGTGGAAATGCAATAGAAGCAGTTATTGAATATGAAATATACGAAGCAATACCCGTAATTATTGAACATATTTGGAAACAGGGCCCATATTATCAAACCAGATTTATAGATGCATTATATCAATTAGAAGCAGAAGAAACTGAAATGATGGCTTTAGCTCTACTTGATTCAATAGATACATATGAGGTAAAGGAGCGCGATTTTACGAAACTAGAATTAAAATTATTAGTCGTTCAAACTCTGTTCTATTTGGGCAACTATGAAAAATACCAAATAGTTTTTGATAGAATTAATGAAGCAAAACCGGAACTAGCATATGGTGCAATTTATCTATTACCTGAAATTATTTGGCGTTATCCGGAACATGAGGAAAGAGCAAAAAATGAACTAATTCAATTTATTCAAAATTCTGATCATGATTTACAGAAAATGTATGCAGCATTTGCCATTGATACAGTTTACGGTGAATCAATGATAGATTATTATTTAGATTTGTTTGTTTCAGCAGGTGATTATTCTATTAGGTTAGTTATTTTGGATGATTTTTTAACTAAATATAAAAGTACACAAGTAAATAATTTGTTAAGACAAAGATTGTATGAGGACGGGCATGGGTATAATAGATATGAAATTGCAGAACACCTTTTAAAGTATTACGGAACACCTTCAGATTATAAATTTGTTAAAGATTATCAACCAAATGAATTAGATGTTGAAATGAAAGAATGGATTGAATCTGATTTAACTCATTTTATGCCCATCGGACCAATAGATAGTACTATTAGTATGTCGAAAATACTAGATACACTTACTTCCTACACAAACCAATGTTATGGTTATGAATGGTTAAAAGATGAAACTTACAAAAATGAATTATTAACCAAACTTACAAATGCAGAAAATTACTTAAATGCAGGAGACTCATTAAACTGCAAAACAGAAGTTACGGCATTTCAAATCAGTGTAGATATGGTTTATCAAAATGCAGAAGAAAATTATCCAAAATATGTAAGCGATGAAGGATATAAATTTCTTTATTATTATTCTGGGTATATAATAGAAAGATTGTGATTTTGTGAAAAGTGAAAGGGCAAAAGTGAAAAATTAACATTCAACTCGAATACACAGAAATTCGTGTATTTGTAGCAAAATTAATTAGGAGAAAGAAATGAAAATAATTTTAATTTTTATTTTATTAACAAGTCAATTTTTGGCACAAACAGTATATGAAATTCCATTTGCATCAAAAGGAAATGAAATAGAATTATCTATTTATAATGATTCTGAAAATAACTTAAGCAATGTTCAAATATCTGCAAAAGATTTTCCAAGCTGGATAAATTTAAAAAATATTGAAACTGAAATAAGTTTATTAAATTCTAAATCAGAAGGAATTGTTTCTTTTAAATTTGATATTGATAATGAAGCAACAGTAATGGAAGAAAAGGAATTAAAATTTGAGATAACAGGTAATGATCAAAATTGGAGCAAGGAAATAAGAATAGTAATTCTTCCACCGGAGAAATTTGAATTAAATCAAAATTATCCCAATCCGTTTAATCCAACCACAACATTAAGCTATACAATTCCGGCAAACAATACACTTGAAACATCAGAAGTTCTTTTATTTATATATGATATTTTAGGCAGACAAGTAACAAAATTAGTTGATGATTTTCAAAGACCAGGTTATTATAAAGTTGAATGGAATGCTTCAAATTTAGCAAGCGGAATGTATATCTATCAATTAAGCATGAAAAATGGAAATAAAACAGAGCTGTTAAGAAAGAAAATGATGTTGATGAAGTAGTAAAACGTGAAAAGTCAAAAGTGAAAAGTAAAAAATAAATTCGTGAATTAGTGGCAAAATTAATCCCATCAATTCGGTGGGATTTTTTTATATATGTTCTAATGCTTGAGAAATATCATTTATAATATCATCAGCATTTTCAATCCCAACAGAAAGTCTTACTAATCCGTCAGTTATTCCGGCAGATTCTCTTGCTTCTTTTCCCATTGTTAAATGCGTCATACTTGCCGGGTGTTGAATCAAAGTTTCAACTCCGCCTAAGCTAACAGCAAGCTGGCAAAGTTTTACAGAATTCATTAATATTTTTCCGGATTCAATTCCGCCCTTAAGTTCAAACGAAATCATACCACCCGGAGCTTTGTGCTGCTTTTGTGCAACTTCATAATTTGGAAAAGATTTTAATCCTGGAAATCTCACCCATTCAACTTTAGGATGATTTTCTAAAAATTCTGCAATTTTAATAGCATTCTCAGAATGTTTTTGCATTCTAATAGAAAGAGTTTTTAATCCGCGATGTACTAGAAAAGAATTAAATGGATCAATAACTCCGCCAACTTGATTCAGTATTTTTCTAAAATGTTTATATGTATCTTCATCTTTAACAATAATTATTCCTGCAACTACATCAGCGTGACCATTTAAAAATTTTGTCATACTATGTAAAACAATATCAACTCCAAATTGAAACGGCTGCTGCAATACGGGACTCATAAAAGTGTTATCAACAACAACCAATGCATTATTTTCTTGAGCAATTTTTGAAACTGCTTCAAGATCTGTAACTTCTAAAGTTGGGTTTCCGGGAGTTTCTATATAAATAATTTTCGTGTTTGATTTTATTGCATTTTCAACTTTGGAAATATCTGAAGTATTTACAAATGTAACTTCAACATTAAATTTGCTGAAAACCGTTGCAAGCAAAGTTGATGTTGGACCATAAACTGATTTGGAACATACAACATGATCGCCGGTTTTTAATAAAGCTGTAAACACAGTATTTATTGCCGCCATTCCGCTTGCACAACCCAAAGCTTTATAACCGCCTTCAAGCTCGGCAACGGCGTCTTCCATTGCTTCAATTGTTGGATTAAGCATGCGAGTATAGATGTATCCTTTTTGTTCACCAGCAAATAAAGATCCGCCATGATCCGCAGATTCAAATTTAAATGTTGATGTTTGATAAATTGGTGGAACTACCGGTCCGTGTTCATATTCTTTTATTCCGGCATGAACGCATTTTGATTCAATATGTAAATTTTTATTTTTGCTCAAAATATTTACTCTTCGATATTGTCTAATTCAGTTTGTTCGTTTGTTTGTTCTTCGGTTTCATCAACTTCTTCACTAACAACTCTTGCTACATCTGCAATTATATCACCATCTTTTAAATTAATTAATTTTACACCTTGCGTGGCTCTACCCATCACTCGTAAATTTTTAACAGCTTGTCTAATTACCATTCCGCCATTAGTAATTATTACTAACTCATCATTATCGTTAACTTCCTTAATAGAAATTAGATTTCCGGTTTTTTCGCCGGTTCGTACTGTAATAATTCCTTTTCCGCCGCGTTTTGTAATTCTATAATCGTCAATATTGCTTCTTTTTCCAAATCCCTTATCGGTTACAACTAATAGAGAAGTATTTGTACGAACAACTATTACACCGATTACTTGATCACCGGCACCCAATCTAATTCCTCTTACTCCGGTTGCGGTTCTTCCCATATCTCTAACATCGGATTCATTAAAACGAATTGCCAAACCTTTCTTTGTACCGATTACTAAATCATTATTACCATCAGTTAATTTCACTTCAATTAATTCATCACCTTTTAATACGTTTATTGCATTTATTCCGCCTTTGCGAACATTTGCATAAGCAGAAAGAACAGTCTTTTTAACAGTTCCGTGTTTTGTTGCCATTACCACAAATTTATCTTCAGCGAAATCTTTAACAGTAACGAATGCAGTTATTTTTTCATCTTTTTCTTTTTCAACTAAATTTTGCAAAGATCTTCCGCGTGAAGCTCTGCCGCCTTCCGGTACTTCATGAACTTTTTTCCAATAACACTTTCCTTGATCTGTAAAGAACATAATATAATGATGAGTTGATGCAATAAACATATGCTCAATAAAATCTTCGTCTTTTGTACCGGCACCGGTAACACCTCTTCCGCCGCGACCTTGCTTTCTATAACCGCTAACTGGAAATCTTTTTATAAATCCGGAGTGGGATATTGTAACAACGACATCTTCTTCGGCAATAATATCTTCAAGAGAAAATTCTTTAAAATCTTTAATTATTTCTGTTCTTCGTTTATCGCCATATCTTTCTTTAATTGCAAGCAACTCTTCTTTAATAATTGTATTTCTTTTTCTTTCGCTTTCAAGAATTCCCTGAAGTTTTTCAATCAATTTAATTGTTTCTTTATATTCATCTTCAATTTTCTTTCTTTCAAGTCCGGTTAATCTTTGCAAACGCATATCCAGTATGGCTTTTGCTTGGATTTCACTTAATTTGAATTTTTTAATCAAATTATTTTTTGCGGTTTCGACATCTTTAGACTTTTTAATAGTTTCAATAACTTCATCAATATTATCTAAAGCAATTATGTAGCCTTCTAAAATATGAGCTCTTCTTTCTGCGGCATCTAATTCATATTGAGTTCTTCTAATCAATACATTCATTCGGTGAGCTAAGAAATGTTCCATGGTTTCGCGTAATGTTAAAACCTTTGGAGCGCCATTAACCAAAGCAAGCATTATCACGCCGAAAGTAACTTGCATTTGCGTGTGCTTAAAAAGCTGATTAATAATTACATCCGGCTGGGAGCCTCTTTTTGTTTCAATTACAACTCTCATTCCATCTCTATCGGACTCATCACGAATATTTGAGATATCGCTAATTTTATCATCTCTAACTAATTCAGCAATTTTTTCTATTAGATTTGCTTTATTCACTTGATATGGAAGTTCAGTAATAATTATACTTTCTCTTTCATTCTTGTGGGTTTCAACATTAGCTTTTGCACGAATAATAATTTTTCCTCTGCCGGTTGTATAAGCATCTCTAACACCTTCATAGCCAAAAATTATTCCGCCCGTTGGAAAATCCGGAGCAGTTACATATTTAATTAATTCTTCATTTGTAATTGCCGGTTTTTCAATCATTGCAATTAAACCATCAACAACTTCAGTTAAGTTGTGTGGAGGAATATTTGTTGCCATACCAACTGCAATTCCGCTAGCACCATTTATTAAAAGGTTTGGCAAATAAGACGGCATTACCGTTGGCTCTTGCAAAGATTCATCAAAGTTTGATGTAAATTCAACTGTGTTTTTATCAAGATCTTTTAATATCTCTTCGGATATTCTTGCCAAACGTGCTTCGGTGTAACGCATTGCTGCGGGGGAATCACCATCGATTGACCCAAAATTTCCTTGTCCATCTACCAGCGGATAGCGAAGAGAAAATTCTTGTACCATTCTCACCATACTTAAGTAAACTGCAGAATCTCCATGCGGATGATATTTACCAAGAACTTCTCCAACTATTCTCGCAGATTTTTTATACGGTTTATTATACGCCACACCTAATTCGTGCATTCCAAATAAAACTCTTCTGTGAACGGGCTTTAATCCATCTCTAACATCAGGCAATGCTCTGGCAACAATTACAGACATTGCGTAATCTATGTAAGACGATTTCATTTCATCTTCTAAAGCAACGGGTAAAACTTTTTCAAAAATTGTAGTCATGTTTCAACACTTATTTTGTTAAAAAATTATATATCTAAATTTGCATATTTTGCATGTTTCTCTATAAAAGCTCTTCTTGGTTCAACAACATCGCCCATTAGAGTTTCAAATATTTTATCGGCAGCTGCGGCACTTTCCAAGTTTACTTGTAATATTGTTCTTGTTTCAGGATTCATTGTTGTTGACCATAATTGTTCCGGATTCATTTCTCCCAAACCTTTATATCTTGAGATATTTACACCCTTTGGTAAATTGCTATCGCTTTCTTCATTCTCAACATTTTTTGAAGATCCGTTTCCCATCCTTGCTAAAATTTTATCTCTTTCTTGATCATCATAAGCATAAATTTCTTCTTTTCCTTTTTTGATTTTATAAAGCGGCGGCTGCGCAATATACACATGTCCGGATGTAATTAAATCTTTCATTTGTCGATAAAAGAATGTTAGTAAAAGAGTTCTAATATGACTTCCATCAACATCGGCATCCGTCATAATAATAATTTTGCCATATCTAGCTTTTTCTGTATTGAAGTCGGCTCCGATTCCGGCGCCAATTGCAGTAACCATGGTTTTTATTTCATCGTTTTCAAGAACTTTATTAATTTTCGCTTTTTCAACATTTAGAATTTTTCCTTTAATTGGAAGAATTGCCTGAAACCTTCTATCTCTTCCTTGTTTAGCAGAACCGCCCGCAGAATCTCCCTCAACAATATATATTTCACAATGTTCGGGATCTTTAATTGAGCAATCAGCAAGTTTTCCCGGCAGATGCATTGAATCCAAGGCACTTTTTCTTCTTACTAAATCTCTTGCTTTTCTTGCAGCTTCGCGTGCTTCCGCAGCCCGTAAACATTTATCAATTATTTTTCTTCCAACAGCGGGATTTTCTTCAAGATAATCAGCAAGTTTTTCTCCAACAATTGATTCAACAATTGATTTAACTTCACTATTTCCAAGTTTGGTTTTTGTTTGTCCTTCAAATTGCGGTTCCATAACTTTTATGGAAATTACAGCTGTTAATCCTTCTCTAAAATCATCACCGGTTAAAGTAACTTTACTATTTTCTTTAATGAGTTTATTTTTTGTTGCATAATTGTTGAATGTTCTTGTGAGTGCTGTTTTAAATCCAACAAGATGCGTTCCGCCTTCGTGGGTATTGATGTTATTTACATAAGTGTGAATGTTATCAGAATAAGCATCGCTATACTCAAAAGCTATTTCAACGGGAGTATTATCTTTTTCGCCTTCAATATAAACTGTTTTGTGAAGAGGCTCTCTGGTTTCATCAAGATATTTTACAAACTCAATAATTCCGCCTTTGTAATGATATGTTTCTTCCTCTTTTTCAACTTCATCTGTAATTTTTATTGTAACATTTTTATTTAGGAATGCCAATTCTTTCATTCTTTCAGTAAGAATTTCAAACTGGAATTTTGTGGATTTGAAAATTTCATGATCCGGCATAAATGTTACTTTTGTTCCAGATTCCTTTTTAGTACTCTTTCCAATTTCTTTAACATCAGCTTTTGGAATGCCTCTTTTATACTCTTGAAAATAAATTTTTCCATCTCGTCGCACTTCAACTTTTAGCCATTCTGAAAGCGCATTTACAACAGAAACACCAACTCCATGCAATCCACCGGAAACCTTATAACTGTCTTTATCAAATTTTCCACCGGCATGGAGAACTGTCATAACAACTTCCAAAGCAGATATTTTTTCTATTGGATGAATATCAACGGGAATTCCACGTCCATAATCTTCAACAGTTACACTTCCGTCTTTATTTATGATAACTACAATTGTATCGTTGTAACCGGCTAAAGCTTCATCAATACTATTATCAACAACTTCATTTACTAAATGATGCAAACCTCTTACGCCAATATCGCCAATATACATTGCGGGTCTTTTTCTAACTGCTTCAAGACCTTTTAAAACATTAATATTACTTGCAGTATAGTTTTTTTGTGCTGTTTCTTTTGTCACGGATAATCCTATTTATTAAAATTTTATATCAATTATAATTTTTTCTTTGAAGTAATTATTTATTTTTTCAACAATTAATTTTCTGTTTAGAAAAAGTTCGTTTTTTAAAACTGAATTTTCTGCAGTTAAAAAAAGAATTTGTTTTTTTACACTTTTTACCGAAACTGTTTTTTTTAATTCGGGAAATATTAAATAGAATTTATCAACAACTTCATTTTCCTTTGCAGATTTTCTGAATTTTTCAAAAGCACTTTCGTTATTTATTATTTCAGTTATGCTTCTAAATGAATTAAGCATAAACAGCTTCTCCGTTGTTTACACTTATTACAATATCATCTTTTGTAACATTTAAATTTTCCAATTTGGAAAAATCTGTCATTGTAATAAAAGCTTGTCCAATGCTTTTTAAATAACTGCTAATTTTTTCTGCTCTGAACGAATCAAGCTCGCCAAATACATCATCCATTAGAAATATTGGAGTAATTTTTAGTTTATCTTTTAAATAAAAAAACTGACTAAATCTTAATGCAATTTGAAAAGTTTTATGCTGACCTTGCGAACCAAATTTTTTTAATTCAAGCCCATCAATAAAAAAATCAAAATCATCAATGTGAGGTCCAACCAAATTTCTCGCTTTTTTAAATTCCTCATTTTTTAATTCATTTATTTTTGATTGAAATAAATTTTCTGTGTTCTCAATCTCAGATGAAAATGAAACGTATTTTATTTCAGGAAACTCCTTTTTGCCCATAATAAATTCATATGGTTTTTGAATATACTCATTGAACTCATTAAGGAAAGTCATACGATGTTTAATAACTTCAGAACCGATTTTAACTAACGAAAAAGTCCATGCATCTAACTGGTCAAATAATTCCGGCGAGTTAAATTCTTTGATTTTTGAAAGCAAAGCGGATCTGTTACGAAGTATTTTATTATAATCAAGTAAGAGCTTTAAATATGTTTCGCTTGATTGAGCTATAATTGAATCTACAAACCTCCTTCTTTCAGATGGAGCTCCTTGCGTAATTGCATGATCAGATTGCAATAAAGCAACAACTGGAAATTTCCCTATAAGTGAAGCCGCTCTGTAAACTTGTTTATCATCTAAAAAAACATTTTTCTTTTTAACGGATTCATCAAAAAATATTCTTACTTTATTTGTAGAATACTCAGAAAAAATTCCATTAATTTCAAAAAAGTTTTTATTAAAATTTAGCGCATCAATATCAGAATTTTGATTTAAGTTTTTAGTTGTGCACAAATAATAAATTGCTTCTAATAATGATGTTTTTCCTTGTCCGTTACCACCAACAACAAAGTTGAGGTTATTTGAAAATTCTAAATTCGTATGCGTGTGTAATCTAAAATTTTTTAATTCAATAGATTTCAAAATCATAATTAATTGTTTAAGCGAACCGGCATAAGCAGCATCATAAGCTCATAATTTTCTTTTTCGTCAATCGGTAAAATAATTACGGCTTTTGTTGCCGAGTGAAGTTTGAAATTAATTTTCTTTTCTGAGCCAAGATGATTTAAAACATCATTTACGTATGATGAATTAAATCCGATTTCAAGATTTTCACCTTTATATTTGCATAAAATATTTTCGGTTCCGGAAGCACCTAAATCCAAATCTTCCGCAGAAACTTCCAAATTATTTTCTTTGATTGAAAATTTTACACGTCTTGTATTTGATGTTGAAAACAACATCATTCTTTTAATTACGTTATGCAATTCTTTAGTTTCAATTTCTAAAGCAAATTCATTTTCCAAAGGAATTACACTTGAATAATCCGGATATTTTTGCTTAATCAATCTTGAAATTAATTCATATTCGTTTAGCTTAAACGACATATGACTTTTGCTGAAATAAACTTTTACATCTTTTTCATCTAAAATTTTAAGAAGTACAGAAACAGCTCTTTCCGGTAAAACATATTGGGAATCAATTGGAATTTTAACATTCTTGTAAAGTAAATTTACAAGTCGGTGACCGTCTGTTGTAACAAATCTTAATCCTTCTTCAGTAAATTGAAACAGAGTTCCCATCATTGCCGGGCGCATTTCTTCTTTGCTCATTGCAAATGAAGTTTTTTCAAATGCAAATCTTAAATCACTACCGTTCATCGAAATTTCATTAAGTTCTTCTTTATCCAAAGTATCATTTGGAAAATCCGGAATTTCCGGAAATTCGTCATGACTCAAATAACTTAAATTATATTTTCCTTGATCAGTTAATAAATTTACTTTTCCGTTTGATAAAATTTCAAAACGGATAGTAGTATCATTTAGAGATTTTATAACATCATATAAAAGTTTAGCGGGTAAAAGTAATTTTGCATTTTCATCAGCAACAATTTTTAGTGATGATTTTAATGAAATTTCAAGATCAGTTGCGTAAACCGTAAGCTGCCCGTCTTTAATTTCGAAAAGAAAATTTTCTAAAATCGGCATTGGTGTTCTGGTTGGCACTGCCGGAATAATTTTAGAGAGCAGTTTTTCCAATTCTTTACTATTTACCTTAAACTCCATAAAATTCCTCAAATTTGAAAAGTTTTTTAATATGGAAATATACCAAGTTTATGCATAATTTACAATTATTTCACTTTAAGTAAAATAAGCTAAATGTTTAATTTTTATTGATAATTTTTGATGTGAATTGAGTAAAACAATCAAAAGCTTTATTGAAAAGCAAATACAAATATAAGTTAAGGTGTTAAATAACAATTAGTTAAGAATATTTGTATGATTTTAAAAAAATTGTTTATTTATCTGAATTTATTTAACTTTGTGTTCTTTGTAATTTAGAGGTAATAAAAAGATGAAAAGAACATATCAGCCGAGTAATAGAAAACGAAAAAATAAGCATGGTTTTAGAGCAAGAATGGCATCTAAAAACGGAAGAAAAGTTCTTGCAAGCAGAAGAGCTAAAGGCAGAAAAAAATTAACAGTAAGTGATGAATTTTAGTTTTGAAGAAGTATTCTTTTTCTAAAAAAGAAAGATTAAGACAAAAAAAGATTTTCAAAAAGTTTACTTAAAGGGAAAACTTCTAAATTCAGCACAAAATAAATTAAAAGTTAATTACTATTTTGAAAGCAGCGTTAATGAAAGTGGTATTAAAGCTGCTTTTGTAGTTTCTAAGAAGTTTGGAAATGCAGTTTGGAGAAATAGATTTAAAAGAGTTCTGAGGGCTGCTTATAGAATTAGTAAGTTAGAATTTGCAGAATACTGTGTGGTTAATAATTTTTTGCTCTATTTAATATTCTCACCTAAAACTATAAATCAAAAACAGAACAAGATTTTAAATCAAAATTATATTATTGATGATTTAGTTGAACTTTTGCAAAAAGTAAAAACAAAATTAGAAAAACATGAGTAACGCATTTATATATTTAATTAAGTTTTATCAAAAAATAATTTCTCCAATGTTTCCGCCTTCTTGCAGATTTTACCCAAGCTGCTCAAATTATGCGATTGATTCATTTAATAAATATGGTGTTTTCAAAGGCGGAGCTAAAGCAATTTGGCGAATTTTAAGATGTAATCCGTTTAATAAAGGCGGCTATGATCCCGCTTAATTTATAAATATTTGGTACAAATTTTATGGATAAACAGTCAACAATAGCATTTATTTTAATTGGAGTTATTTTAGTTTTTTGGTTATATCTAAATTCTCCGCAGCCGCCGGTAAATCAACCTCAAAAAGCAGATAGCACTAATGTTGTTACACAAAAGGATAGTGTTGAGTTAGAAGATACAAAGCTTACCGAAGCCAAAGAAAATGAAAAATTAATTCCTCCTTCAAATTTTAATAAACCAATTCTACAAGAAAAAGTTATTACTATTGAAACTGATTTAGCTTTATTGGAACTTACATCAAAAGGCGGAAGGTTAAAAAAGTTCTACTTGAAAAATTACAAAACTTGGTACCACAATGAAGTTGATTCAAACGATTTTTATAATTCATATGTTCAACTTATAAATTACAATAAAGACGGTGGTGATTTTAATATTGTATTTGTTACAAAAGAAGGTCAGCTGATAAATTCTAAAAATTTAGAATTCGAATCTGATAAAAATGAATCATATTACAGAATAAAAGATGGTGATTCATTATCTCTCAATCTAACTTTTAATATTGAAGGAAATAAAAGTTTAACCAAACAATTTACTTTTTACGGAAATGATTACAATTCAAAAGTTCAAATAATTCTTAATAATCTTGAAGACGTAATTAGCAGTTACAGATATGATTTGGAATGGTCAAACGGAATTAATTTTGTTGAACAAAATTCTGTTGATGAAGCAAATTTTTCAAGCGCGGCTGCTTTTACGGCAGACGAAAAAGTTGTTATTGATGCAAGCTCAGTTGATGAACCGGTTGAAAAGGTAATGAACGGAAAAATTGATTGGCTTGGAATTAAGAATAAATATTTCACAATAATTTTAGCTCCGCAAAATCCAAGTAATGAAGGCGGTGCAGATTTTAAAGGTGAACATGTTTTAAATCAACTTGGAAATAGAGAATATTATTCCGCAAGTTTAAGAATTCCGTTTAACAATCAAAAAGTTCAAAAAGATAATTTTAGATTATATATTGGTCCGCTTGATTATGAAATTTTAAAATCTAAAAATAACAATTATCAAGCAATGTATGATTTTGGAAGTTTCTTTGGATTATCATTTATAACCCGACCAATATCAGAATATATTTTACATCCGCTGTTTGTTTTCTTGCATAAATTTATTCCAAATTACGGCTGGGTGATTATTGTATTTACAATTATTCTTAAAATCGGTTTATCTCCGCTTACAAAACAAAGTTTTAAATCGATGAAAAAAATGTCTCAGCTTCAGCCCAAAATTGCTGAGTTGAAAGAAAAGTATAAAGATGATCAACAAAAAGTGCAGAAAGAAACGATGAAATTATATTCCACTTATGGAATAAATCCAGCTGGCGGATGTTTGCCAATGTTATTGCAAATGCCAATTTTATTTGCTCTTTATACATTTTTTAATGTTGCAATTGAATTAAGACATGAGCCATTTTTATGGTGGATAACAAATCTTTCATCACCGGATGTTATTTATAAATTGCCATTTAAAATTCCTTTATTCGGAATTGATATTATTACCGGATTGGCACCGCTTCTTGGAATAACAATGTTTTTCTCACAAAAAATGACCGTAAAAGATCCAGCACAAAAAGCAATGGTTTATATGATGCCGGTAATGATGATATTTATATTTATGCCATTATCTTCTGGATTGAACTTATATTATTTTATGTTTAATTTACTTTCAATTGCGCAGCAATATTATATCAATCATCAACATGGTGAAGAGTTAGTGCCAGTTGAAAATCCTAAAAAGAAAGCCGGATTTATGCAAAGAATGATGGAAGCTGCTGAGCAACAGCAAAAGTCTCACAAACAAATTGGTAAGAAAAAGTAAAATAGATTTGATATTTTTTTTATGCTCAATACTTAGTAAAAGAATATTTTAAAAGAATTTTCATAAAATTAAATTATTTAGGAAATTATAAAATTACTTCATGAAGGCTTTACTCCATAAGCTGATTTTACTTTTTTTATTTTTTCCTACATTTGTGTTTCCTCAAGAAACATTAGAATTAAAGCTTTTCCTTAAAGAAAAAAAATTACCATTCGGAATTACAAAACTTGTTCCGCAAGACAAACCGGAAGTTAGCTTAGTTTTAAGCGGCGGCGGATCAAGAGCACTTTCCCATATTGGAGTTCTGCGTGCATTAAAAGAATTAGAAATTCCAATAGATCAAATTATTGGAACAAGTATGGGAAGCGTTATCGGCGGACTTTATTCTGCTGGATACACTATTGAAGAAATGGATTCAATTGTAAAAGTTACAAATTGGGATGAATTTTTTTCTTTAATTGATGCAGACAGAAGAAATTTATTTGTCGATCAAAAAATTACGGAAGATAAATCACTGCTTACTGTAAGGCTTAACGGATTTAAGCCTTCAATTCCTACTTCCATAAATACCGGAAAAAAAATAAGCAACTTTTTAACAAGTTTAACAATTAATGCTCCAATAAATCATTCGGATTCTTTTGATAATTTACTTTACAAATTTAGAGCTGTTTGTACGGATTTAGTAAGCGGAAAAAGAACAGTAATAAATAATGGATTGCTAAGTGAAGCAATGCGCGCAAGCTCAAGCGTTTCATTTTTACTTCCACCCGTAAAAAGAGATTCTCTAATTTTAGTTGACGGCGGATTGGTTGATAATCTTCCGATAAAAACAGCAGAAGAATTAAATCCCGATTTTATTATTGCTTCCGACGCAACAAGTTCTTTAAGAAATAAAAACGAGTTGGAATATCCTTGGGAAATTGCAGATCAATTGGTTACAATTCCATCAAGAATAATTTGGGAAGAAAACATTTCCAAAGCAAATATTCTCATCAAACAAAATCTTAAAGATAGAAAAAATGATAATTTTGAAAACCTCGATGAAATTATTAATTCCGGTTTCGATTCCGCAAAATATTTGTTATTGAGCACAAAGAATGAATTGACAAAAATATTCAGACAAAAACTATCTAAAGATGAAAAATATTTCCATAACATTTCGCTTCCGGAAGATCCTAATATTTTAGAAAAAGAAATTTTTGAAAAATATAAAGAAGCTAATTCATTTAGCAAAACTGATATTTTATGCGATCTTTATAAATTTCAAGAAAGAGGAATTTATAATAATCTTTCCGCAGTTTCAAATGTTACGGATTCTTCAACAGTAATAAATATTAATTATCAAATAAATTCCAAAATAAAAAATTTTGAATTAATTGGCATAACACAAATTCCCGTAGAAAACGCGCTCAAACATTTTGATAATATTTTAAATAAACCATATTCCGCCGATGAAATTGTAAATTCTTCTTTAGAATTAATAAAGCAGTATAGAAAATTGGGATTTGTCCTTGCCACAATTGACTTGATTTATTTTAGTTCCGATTTGGAAAAATTATATGTTACAATTAACGAAGGACAAATTACAGAAATTGAAGTTGAAGGAAACGAAACAACTTTAAACTCAGTAGTTACAAGAGAATTTGCTTCTGATGTTGGTGATTTTTTACTAAAAAAAAATCTTGATGAAGGACTTGAAAATATTTCCGCAACCGATCTTTTTGATAATGTTAAATTAAGTTTCGTTAACAATGGATTGGGGAAAAAAATTAAAATTGAACTTCAAGAAAAGTTGCCAAATGTTTTACGATTGGGTTTAAGAATTGATAACGAAAATTTTACGCAATTTGCTGTTGATTTAAGAAATGAAAATTTATTTGGAACCGGATCCGAACTTGGCTTTTCTTTATCGGGTGGAATTAGAAATAGATCATTTTTAATTGAGCATAAAACAAATAGAATTTTTAACACATATCTTACTTACAAAGCCCAAGTATTTTATAATTTTAATGATGTAAAAGTTTACGCAGATGATGATATTGAAAACAGATATAAATTTAGTAGATCAGAAGTTGGGGAATATAGGCAAATATTTTTTGGCGGATTTGTTGGAGTTGGCGCGCATCTAAAAAAATTAGGAACTCTTACCGCAGAAGGAAAATATCAAGTTGATGAAATAAAAAGTGTTACGTCAATTTCTTCCGATCAAACTTATAAAATTGATATTTCGAGTCTTAAATTAAGATTGCAAATAGATTCTCAAAATAAATATCCTTTCCCAACAAAAGGATTATATATAAATACTTTTTATGAAACCGCACAAAAAATTCTTGGCGGAGACATAAGTTTTGCAAAATTTAATTTTGATTATTCGGGATATGTTTCAATTAATAATCATACAATTAAACCAAGATTTATATTTGGATTTGCGGATGAAACGCTTCCGCTAAGTCAGCAATTTGATTTTGGCGGACAGAAAAATTTTTTCGGTTATAGAGAATATGAATTTAGAGGAAGACAAATTTTTATTTCATCTCTTGAATACAGATATAAATTACCAATTCAAATTTATGTTGATACATACTTAAAATTAAGATATGATTTAGGTTCATCATGGAATAAACAAGAACAAATTCAGTTTAATGATTTAAAACATGGATTAGGTTTATCTCTTTCTTTAGATACACCGATTGGACCGGCAGATTTTTCGGTTGGAAGAAGTTTATATTTGAAAGATACTTCGCCGGAAAGAATTCTTAGTCGTGGACCATTTATGTTTTATTTTACAATTGGATATTATTATTGAAATTATTTAATAAATTAAATTTGTTAAGAACTGGTAATTCATTAAATCCCACAACTTCATTTTTATCCCAAGCTTTGTCGCCTAAAAGTTCATATTTATGTTTTGAAAGAACTGCAAATTTTCTTTCAGTCAGATAATAATTTTTATCAAAAATAAAAAAGCAAATTACAACTTCAAGATTTAACTTAGCACTCCATTTTTTATAGGATTCTGCTGCGCGTTTATTAAGCCAATAACTGGTTTGTGTTTTACTTTTCCAATCAATTAAAAATTTAATTCCATTATAATCTGCAATAATATCCGGCTTATCTTCACCTTTTTCCCAAACTTTTTCATATCGCCTGTCATTTCCAAATTCTTCAAATTTAATTCCCCATTGAGTAAACAAATTTTTTCCGTGATATTCTGCTAAATCGTGTAATTTATAATTTTCTCGAAAATCTTCTTTCGTTTTTGCCGGCTGAAAATTTAATTCTTTCATCTATGATTACCAATTCGAATTCACATCATTCTTCAATTTTATAAAATTTTCTTTAACCAATTTTATTTTTTCAAACAGTGGATCAAGCCGTTTCTTTTCACTTTCGGTGTATTCGTAAAACGGAATAAAAGTACGATTTATATCTTCATATATGAGACTTAATTTTGAATTTAATTTTCTGCTTAACTCATTTTCAAATTTTGATTTTCCGGAATTTAAACCTTCTTTAAATTCTTTAACAATTTTTGATTTCTTAAAAATTAAAACTCCGCCGGCAATTATTAAACCGGCACCAGTTAAAATTCCACCGGTAATATCCATAAACGCAACTTGAGTTGTTGATAAAATAATTGCGCCAACAATTGCAAGCAATCCGCCGCCCATTGCCGTTGGGGCAATATTTGAAGGATTCGAATTTAAGAAAGTTGTAAAAGAATCATTGGACATCAAATCACTAACTTTATTTTTTACATCTTGAATAACATGAAGACGTTCTTCGCCAATTTTTACATAAAGTTCATCTCTATTAATTCTTTGCTGCTCTTTGAAATTTAATTCATCAATTAATGTTTGTAATAATTGTCTTATTCCGCTAAGAAAATGTTTAGCTCCGTCATCGGCAATTTCTTCAAACGAAGAATGTAATTTATTTTCAAATCTTTTCTGAAGCTCTTTTATCCAATTGTTAATTGAACTTTCTTTATTAAATATTGCTCCAAATGTTCTTTTGAATAATGAAAATACCGACAATCCTTCTTCAAATTCTTCTTTAACTTCATTGGAAACGCGATCGTAATTTGCAACTAATCTATCTACCAAACTTTTAATTTCATATGTTGAATGTTTTTCGCCGGTTTCTAATCTCAATTTAATTTTTACTGCAAATGATAAATCTTTTTCCAAAGTTAATTTTAGCTGATCTAAACTTGAATTGGTTTTTATAATTACTTGATCGGAAGTTTCCAAAATTGATTGAAGTTTTAACTTTAAATGTTTTCCTCCAGTAATTGTGTTGTGAATAAAATCTCTAATTTCCGGAAAGCCGGAATTTTCTTTTCCTTCTATTTCTAAAATTGCAGAAGTAGTAAAAACTATCGGCGAAGTTATTCCTCTTTGAATTGCATATTCTTTTACTTTTTCAATATTTGTAGAAAGTTCATCCGGTCTTGCTAAATCAGCTTGCTGCAAAATAAACACAACGCGTTTTTTCCATTCTTCACTTACATAATCAAGTAAGTCCCACGCAGTTTGTGTGTGAGGATTTTTTGCGGGAAATACGAATAAAACCAAATCGCTGTTGGGCACAAATTTTTGCGTAATTTCTTGATGATTTTTTATTATTGTATTTGTTCCCGGTGTATCAACTATTGCAATTGTTTTTAATATTTCTGAAGGAACTCCGATTCTTTTATAAAACTCACTTAGTTGAGTTTCGTTTTTCGTTTCCGAATATTCTAACTTTTGCACAACATCTGTGCAAGGCGCAGCATCAACTTTACAAATGTTATCATTTAATAATGCATTTATAAAACTACTTTTTCCGGATTTAACTTCACCAACAACCACAAATAAAAATGGTTCATTAATGTTTGATCTTAAATCGCTTATAATTTTTTGGAAATCCGAATTTCCGGCATCAATAGTAAACTGATGAAGTTCTTTTAAGAAATCAATTAATTTGTATTTGTAAATATTGAAATTCTCATTAATCAATTGTGTTTGCATTGGCTACTCAAATTGAAGTAAATTATTGATGAAATATAAGAAATGAAAAAATGATTTTAATCTAAAATTTTAATTTTAATATAATGTTTGAAATAAGGAAAAAAGAAGAAACACAAATTATTTTGGAATTTTAAATTTGTAAAAATCATTATAACTCAGTGACATCAGTGTTCTGTTTTCTAATTATTAATGTTTAAAAAATTAATTGAAATGGACTTTATCTAATTATATTTTTCTTCCGACAAACTTAATTACAATTGCTTCTTGAGGAATTCCATTTTTAACGCGAGAGATTTTTTCCTTTTTCAGAATTTCAAAATCCAGATCAATAAAATTTTCAACAATTTCATCAAGCGAATAAAGTAGATTTAATGAGGAAGGTCCGTTTGTATTTAGTTTAAGATGATCTTTTTCATAAACTAAAATTATTACAACACCGTTTTGTTTTAGAGAATTAATAATTTGATTATCAAAATTTTCTCTCAGTTCTTCATCAACATGAAAGTAAATAACAAAAATTGCATCGTAAGTTTCTTCGGGATAATTAAATTCAATTGCATCTGCAATTTTGTAATTAATTTTTACATTATTTTCTTTCGCTAAATTTTCAGCTTTTTCTTTGCCGTTTTCACTTATATCTAAACAATCAACATTCCAGCCAAGCTTTGCCGCATAAACCGAATTTCGTCCTTCGCCATCGCCAATAAATAAAGCATTTCCGGGAGTTAATTTTTTAATTTCATCTTTAAAGAACTCATTCGGTTCTTTACCGAAATAATATTCTTCCGAACTATATCTATTATTCCATTTTTCTTTCATGCTTAAATTTAGCTAATAAATTTGTGAAAAAATTATTTTCCTAAGGATGAATTTTTTTATATAAACAAAAACCCCAAGAACATTTGGGGTTTATTAAATTATTGAAAGAAAAAAAAATTTTTAATTCAAAAATATGATTGAATTATTTATAATTTTCTTCAGTTGTACTTTCTACTAAATCTGTAAATGTTTTTGATGACCATTTTTCCAAATCAATATTTTCCATACCAAGAGCTTTTGCAACTCCTTTTCCGTATTCAGAATCTGCATTATAAAAATGCGCAAGCTGGCGAACTTTAACTCTTTCCGGAACTCCATCCATTGCACATTTAATATTATTAAAAAGTTGATTTTTCTGATCAGCATTCATCAAATTAAAAAGTTTTCCCGGCTGCGAAAAATAATCTTCATCTTCTCTATGATCAAATCTATATGCATCTCCAGAAATTTTTAATGCCGGTTCATTGTAAGCCGAATTTTGTTTTGGTCCGCCCATACTGTTTGGTTCATAATTTACGGCTCCGCCATTATTTCCGTCAAATCTCATATTTCCATCTCTGTGATAATTATTAACTTCAGATTTTGGTTTATTAACCGGAAGCGATGCGTAGTTAACTCCAATTCTGTATCGATGAGCATCTGCATATGACATAATTCTTGCTTGAAGCATTTTATCCGGAGAGAAACTAATTCCCGAAACAATATTGGATGGCTCAAATGAAGCTTGCTCAATTTCGGCAAAATAATTTTCCGGATTTTTATTTAACTCAATTACGCCAACATCAATCAATGGAAAATCACCGTGCTGCCAAACTTTTGTTAAATCAAATGGATTTATATGATAAGTTTCTGCTTGCGCTTCTGTCATCACTTGAATTTTGAAATTCCATTTTGGAAAATCACCTTTTTCAATTGCATTGAACAAATCGCGTTGTGAACTTTCTCTATCTTTGCCAATTACTTCTGCAGATTCTTTATTAGTCCAAGTTTTAATTCCTTGTACAGTTTTAAAATGAAACTTAACCCAAAATCTTTCGTTGTTGTAATTAATAAAACTGTAAGTATGACTTCCATAGCCGTTAACAAATCTAAAGCTTTGCGGCAAACCTCGATCGCTAAATAATATTGTAACTTGGTGCAAACTTTCCGGCGAGAGTGACCAGAAATCCCACATTGCAGTATTTGATCTTATATTAGTTTTGGGATCTCTTTTTTGAGTATGAATGAAATCGCCAAATTTATACGGATCGCGAATAAAGAAAACCGGCGTATTGTTTCCGACCATATCCCAATTTCCTTCTTCGGTATAAAATTTAATTGCAAAACCTCTAACATCGCGTTCTGCATCAGCTGCGCCATGTTCTCCGGCAACTGTTGAAAATCTAATTAATAAATCTGTTTTCTTTCCAACTTCCGAAAAAACTTTTGCTTTAGAATATTTTGTAATATCATTTGTAATTGTTAATGTTCCGAATGCACCGGAACCTTTTGCATGAACAACTCTTTCGGGAACTCGTTCACGATTGAATGTTGCCATTTTTTCAAGAAGCTGATAATCTTGCATTAATAATGGTCCGCGTTTCCCCGCAGTTAAAGAATTTTGATTATCACCAATCGGTTGTCCGTGTGCGGTTGTTAATTTTTTTTCGTTCATTTTGTTCTCCGTTTTAATTAAATATCATTTGTTTTTGATTGTAATTTAAAAGTCTTCATTGATAGAATATGTATTGAAACACTTATTGCCACGAGTAAAAGAAAAATTTGTAAGTAAACGTTTTGGATCAGAAAAAAAATTGTGTATAAAATTGAAATCCACAATAATGACATTGAACTAATTTTTGCAATTAGCGGAACACCGTTTTTTTCTTTGTAGTTCCTAAGATATATACCCAAATATTTATTTTGCAATAGCCAAGTATTTAACTCTGGTGAGCCTTTTAAAAAGAAATACGAAGCAATAAGTAAGAAAACAGTTGTTGGCAACAATGGAATGAAAATTCCTATCACTCCAATTGCTACAAAGAAGATTCCTAATATTTTGAAAATTACTTTCTTCATTTATTAAATAAATTTTATAATATTCAACTTATTCCTTGATAAGTTATAAATCAAATTGATATTTTTGATATTATCATAAATAAAATTTATAATGACATTAACCCAATATTCATACATTATTGCAATAGATAATTACAAGAATTTTGCAACTGCCGCTAATCATTGCTATGTTACTCAACCAACGCTTAGTATGCAGATTAAAAAATTAGAAGAAGAATTAGGCGCAATAATTTTTGATAGAAGTAAACAGCCGGTTGAAGCAACAGAGATTGGTAAAAAAATAATTGAGCAAGCACGAATTGTACTCAAAGAGCACGAACGGATTTTGGATTTAGTCGATCAAGAAAAAAGTGAATTAAGCGGAAAATTTAAAATTGGAATAATTCCAACAATTGCTCCGTATCTTATTCCGTTATTTCTTGTAAACTTCATAAATAAATATCCAAAAGTAGAATTAATTTTTGACGAACTTCAAACAGATCAAATAATACAGAAATTAGTAAAAGATGAATTAGACACTGCAATTATTGCATCGCCAAGTTTTAGAAAAGAACTTATTGAAAAGCAATTGTATTACGAGCCTTTTGTGGCTTACGTTTCACCAAATCACAAATTCTATAACGAGAAAAAAATAAATGCAAAATATTTAAATGTTGAAGACGTTTGGCTTTTAAAAGAAGGACATTGTTTGCGAGATCATGTAATACAAGTATGTAATACAATTGAGAGAAAAAAGACTGGAAGTTTAAATCAGCTTAGTTTTGAAGGCGGCACTTTAGATACTTTAATGAAACTTGTCGATAATAATTTCGGAATGACTTTACTTCCGTTTCTTGCAACGTTGGAATTAAATAAATCAGATAAAATTCATTTTGTAAGGGAATTTAAATCGCCGGTTCCCAAAAGAATAGTGAATATAATTTATCATCGTGCACATTTAAAAAAACAACTTATTGATGCATTAGAATCTGAAATAATTTCTGTAATTCCAAAACCAATGTTAAAAAAAGATAATAGTTTAATTGTTAGTTAGTTTTTATAGAATACAAACTTTGCTATTTTTGAAAATAAATTTTAAAATAAGATGAAAAATGATTGATACAAAAAAAATAATAATTGTGGGCGACCGTGTTTTAATTAAGCCAGAAGATGATTTAGAAAAAACTAACAGCGGACTTTATCTTCCGCCCGGAGTTAAAGAAAAAGAAAAAGTTCAAGGCGGATATATAATTAAAGCCGGTCCGGGTTATCCGGTTGCTTCTGCAATTGACGAAGATGAACCTTGGAAAAAAAATAAAGATACAAAATATATTCCCTTGCAAGCGAAAGAAGGCGACTTTGCAATTTTTGTTCGCAAGGAAGCAATTGATATTGAACTTGATAAACAGAAACTTGTTATCGTTCCACAATCGGCAATTCTTCTATTAATGAGAGAAGAAGATTTGTTTAATTAACATTCAGCCAATTCTCAACGCAATATTTTTGTAGTCGCAAACTTTAGTTTGCGATTTTTTAATAATAATCCTCAAGCTAAAGGTTGAGGCTATTGGATAAAAATGGAAAAAGAATTTTTAGAATTCGTACAATCATTTGAAAATAAAGTTGTAAATCTAAGCAAAGAATTGAGTCTCTCAAATTTCAATGCTACAATTTCCGGCAAACCGGAGGATTATGAAAAAACTGCCGAACTTGAATTAAAACTAAAAAAAATATTTTCAAATAAAGAGGATTTTGAAAAATTAAAAAAGTTTAAGAATTCAATTCAAAATTTTGATTCGGTAAATCAGAGAGAAATTGAAATTCTATATAACACTTATGCTAGCTACCAGATTGATGAAAATCTTATTGCAAAAACAATTTCATTATCAAATAAGATTGAAAAAACTTTTGCAACATACAGAGCAGAAGTAAATGGAAAGAAATTTACTGACAATGAAATTGATAAAATTTTAGAAAAGTCTAAAAATATAATTGAGCTTGAAGAAATTTGGAAGGCAAGCAAGCAGATTGGTAAAATGGTTAGTAATGATGTAATTGATTTAGTAAAATTACGAAATGAAGCCGCACAAAATTTAGGTTATAAAAATTATCATGAAATGAGTTTGAGGCTGAACGAACTTGAACCGGAATTTTTAGATAATCTTTTTAATGAACTTGATGAATTGACACGACCAAAATTTTTGGAAATTAAAAATGAAATAGATATTTATTTATCAAATCATTATCAAATTGAAAAAGAAAAATTAATGCCTTGGCATTATCAAGATAAATTTTTTCAGCAAGGACCAAGTATTTATGATGTTGATTTCGATAAATATTTTGAAGACAAAAATATTGAAAAACTAACCGATGAATATTATACCGGAATTGGTTTGAATATTAAAGATATGCTTGCAAAAAGTGATTTGTATGAAAAGGAAGGAAAATATCAGCATGCATATTGCACGCAAATAGATAAAGAAGGTGATGTAAGAGTTTTGTGTAATATCAAACCAAATTATAAATGGATGTCAACAATGCTTCATGAATTTGGTCACGCAGTTTATGATAAATATGTAAGTCCAAAATTACCGTGGGTTTTACGTGAACATGCGCATATTTTTACAACGGAAGCAATTGCAATGTTATTCGGAAGATTTGCACCCAATCCAAATTGGCTTGAAGAAATGATTGGTATTAGTAAAGAAGAAAAAAATAAAATTTCCGAAAAGAGTTTTAAAACACTTCAACTTGAGCAAATAATTTTTTCGCGCTGGGTACAAGTTATTTACAGATTTGAAAAAGCTTTATTTGAAAATCCGGATCAAGATTTAAATTCTCTATGGTGGAGTTTAGCAGAAAAATATCAAGGTTTGAAAAAACCGGAAAACAGAAATGAACCAGACTGGGCTTCAAAAATTCACATTGCACTATATCCGGTATATTATCAAAATTATATGCTTGGAGAATTATTAGCATCGCAGCTTTATTTCTACATTAAGGAAAAAGTTTTAAAAAATAATTCATCTGAAAAAATTTCATTCGTTGGCAAAAAGGAAGTCGGAGAATATTTAATTAATTTATTTTTCTCATACGGAGCTTTATTCAAGTGGGATAAGCTTATCAAGCATTCAACCGGAGAAGAATTAAATCCGAATTATTGGATTAAGCAATTTGCAAATTGATTTATTGGTTTTAAATTGAAAGAAAATATTATTCCAATTTCAAAACTCGTTAAACAAAACCGGAAATATTTAATTACAATATTTCTTGTAACTGAATTTCTGATTCTTTTAACAAATAAAATTGATTACTCAAATCCATTATACTCAAATTCAGATTTTAATAAATACATAGCAATGGCGGAAGTTTCGCCGCAAATTACTCAAGATGTTATTCGCCCATTTGTTTACAGAATTGTTATTCCTTGGTTTGCCGGAATTTTACCTTTTTCAACAGTAAATAATTTTGTTTTACTAAATCATATTGCACTAATATTTTTAGCATTTTCCGTTTTCATATTTTTGTTGGATAATAATGTTGGAGTAAAATTATCATTTTTTCTCACACTAACATTTCAGCTTAATAGATATTTCTTTCTATACAATACTTGGAATTATTTTCAAGTTGGAGATGTTATTTCGCTTGGAATTTTATTCTTAAGTTTTCTTTTACTGAAACGTAAAAATTGGATTTTACTTTTTCTAATTTTTCCAATTAGTGTTTTGATAAAAGAATATGTTTTACTTTTTCTTCCGGCGGGATTTGCTTATTTATATTTAGAAAAAACATCTGCAAAAAATTATATTATTTATTTTTTTCTAAGTTTAAGTTCAATACTGATATATGTTTTAATTAGAATGATAATATTTTCAAAAGGCGGAGAAAGTTTGTATGTTCAATATACAACACAAGTTATTTATTTTTCGAAGCCAATTTTGTTGATTAAAAGATTTATAGTTCCGTTCACACCATTTGGATTAATTCCAATTATTTTCTTTAGAGAAACTATTTTGTTTTTCAGAAAACATTTTTACTTTTTAATTTTTTCTATAACTGTGATGGCACTTTCATTTTTTGGTGAACCCGAAAGATTAATGGCTCCGTTAAGTTTAGTTTATTTTTTATTCCTTTTCGATTTATTAAAAATAGTTTTCCATGAAACTGAAGAGAGAAAATTTAAACTATTTTTTATTGCAATTTATTTTGTAATAGTTTTTACTGCGAGCTTTTATCACATTTGGGGAATAATAATTTTACCGACAAAAGAATTATCAATGATTTTTACAATTGTGGTAAATGTATTAATGGCAATTTTGTTTTTAGTTTTTAAGAATTTCTCAAAATTCAAAATAAAGTTTTTATAAAAAGATTTTTTATTTTTGACTTTTAATTTTTCTAAATATCCAACCAGTAAGAAAACTTTGCAAGAAAGATATTATTTGATTCAGCCGAGACTAAATTTCTGAAATCTCTTCCAAATTGTAAATCGCCGGGATTGTTGTAATTATCTCTATCTTGAGACCAAACCAAATAGAAAATAGAACCGGGGAAAACTTCCCAACGAAAAACTAAAGTTCCACGAATTGATTTAAAATTAAAATTTGGGTTACTAAAAGTAAATTGTTCCGAAGATCCCGATTTATCTGGATCAATTGAATATTCATCATTTTCAGAATTATAATTTACTTCACCAATTTCCGAATAATTATTGTAATCCAAAGATTTTGTTTTTGCCAATTCTTTGAAATTATCATAATTCCCTACAGAAATTAATGGCTGCAAGAAAAGTTGAAAACTCATTTGCGGTGTAATTGTCCAATTAAATCTTATATTTGATGAAATTGTTTTTTGATTTAGTTCACCGAAAACATATCTATTATTAAATGTATTATTTGCATTAACATCTGCAAAACTTCCAATCCATTGACGCTTATCTTTATTTATAGAATAATTAGGACCAAAGCTAAAGCTAAGCTGAGTAATAGGTTTCCACTCTAACTCTAATTCAATATCAAATGCATTGCTTCCAAATTCATCATCATAGTATGAAGTTTCTAATCCTAAAATTATTTTTTCTCTTGAATCAGTTGAAGCATTAATAGAAAGTGATTTTTGTGCGGGATTTTTTGCTAAAGGTCCACCGCGAGTTAAATTTCTTGAATATTCTTCAGTATTGTAAAATCCTTGAACGAAAATATTATAGTAATTTAAAAACTGTAAAGTTGAATAAAGCATTATGCCATTGTTCAGCAAATTTCCTTCAAAATCATAATCTCTAAAATGAGCCATGTAAATAGATTTTCTTCTAAAAATATTATCGGGATCAAACCAGCGATAACCTAAAACTAAATGTCCGTTAATTTTATCAGCCATCCATTGAAATCCTAAATCACTATTTTCAAAACCGGGAGAAACTGCACCCAATGCTGTATTGATATAAAAGTTTCCATCTTGTTTATTCAGCATAACTCTGCCATAATAACCGGCAATACTTGTTTTGTTTGAATCAAGTTTCATATAAGCTGCATCGGGTCTTTGAAAATATCTATACGGTTGTTCTTGAAGTAAAGTCATATATTCTTTTGAACCGCTTGTATAAGAACCAACAAAAAAACTTGTAATTACATATTGTTTAGCGGAATCTAAAAACGTCCATCCATCTAGACCAAAAGTATAAGCTTGGTTGCTTAATGAAGTTTTAAGATCGGCAGTTCCCAAATCTCTATTTACCGATGTAAAAATTGCACCAATTGATTGACGATTATCATTAAATTGTTTTTGTGTACGTAAAACTCCGTAATTTGAAAATGGCTCAACTTCAATATTTGATTTTTTTTCGTTTAGAGAAATTGTGGCAAAAGTTCTTTCTGTAATTGCATTAATTGCACCAAGTGACCAGCTCTCATCAATCTTTCCGGTTAATTTTGCAGCTCCTAAAATTCTTGTTTCTTTTGGATAATTTACAAAATCATAATCCGGTAAATTCCCTTGCGGAGCTCTTCCAATTCTTCTCGAATAAAATAGTTCCGGACTTCCAAAATTAAATCCCCAATTATTGTTTGCGCCGCCAATTCCAAAATAAAACATATCTTGACCTTCAATAAAAAACGGTCGCTTTTCTTGAAAATATGTTTCGAATGCAGAAAGATTTATTACTGCGGGATCAACTTCAACTTGTCCAAAATCTGGATTTACAGTTGCATCCACATTAAAGTTACTTCCAATTCCAACTTTAAAGTCTGCGCCAATAGAAGTTTGATATTGATTCCCTTTATAAAATGGATCACCTGAATCATGCTTTAGATATTGGGCTTTTTGCACTATATAAGGCAAAACTTCAAATCGCTGTTTAAACTTTATTCCTTCTAATCCAACTAAATCTGCAAATTTGGAAACAAATCCGCTTTCACTTGGAGGAACCATAATGTAAAATGAATTTTCGCCGTTTCTTTTTATATCGCGGTTAAAATTAATTCCCCAAATCATTTTATCGTTTTCACTAAATCTTAATTGGGAAAAGGGAATTTTCATTTCGGCAGTCCAACCATTTTCATGAACTTTTGTTTTAGATTCCCAAATGCCATCCCAAGTATTATCATCCCAGCTATCGTTAAATAAAATTCCATCATTTATAGAACCTCCGGGATTTACGGCAAAATAATATCCGGTTCGGTCATCATTATATGGATCAAGAAAAAGAAAAAACCAATCGGAAGGAACCATATTATCTCTTCTCATCAAACTTTTATCAATAGAATCGGGGTTTGTATCATAAAACATACCGCTCACGTATAAATTTTCGTTATCGAATGCTACACGAATTTCTGACTTTTGAGTCGCCGGTTTTCCTACATGCGGTTCTTTTTGAATTAAATATGTGGTTGGATTTTGTTTCCAAACATTTTCTAATAATTCACCATCTAAAATTATTGTTTCAGAAGTTTTGTAAGCTTTTACTTCGTTTTGTGAAGGTAATTTTTGCGAAAATGTATTTACCGAAATTAAAAAAATTGTTAGAATAAGTAAAACACATCTCAGCATAAAATTTCCTTTTTAATTGTGTAAACGGATTTGATTTAGATTTATTGTATTTAGACTTGCGAAATGAAAAATAGTTGTGTCAAATTTTATTTTATAAAAAATTTGTAAGCAGAAATAAATGCTGATGAAAAAATCATCGTTTTGCAAATTTAGATTTTTTTTGTAGATAAAAAGTTTTTAATTATTTCCGGCAATTTTTATTTCGTGACCATAATCTCTAATAATTATATCTATTATAGAACTTAGGTTTCCTTGCAATTTAACCAAGATCAATTCTTCTTCGGTTAATGTTACAATGAACAACTCATTTATTTCATCAAGATAATTTTCCTTTAAAAATATTCCGGTCAATTCACCATCGTGAGTTGATTTAACAATTGGTTTCCATTCAACATCATCAAATGAATGAGAAATATTATTTAAAATTTCGAAAGATGGATTGGAAAAATTACTTAATCTATTATAAACTCCAATTTGTATGTTTCTAATTTTGGAAAGCATTTCGTCAACATTTTCTTCTGTATCGGCAAATTTTACAAATTGGCTTGCGATAAAAAATCCAACGGGACCAACTGAGAATTCTATTTCTCTATCAAAATCATCATTCATACTTTCTAATATTTGTGAGCGGATATTTTTAAATTCTCTGTTAATTCCTATACAACCAGAATTTAAAATTGCAATTCCGAATATTAGAATTAAATATTTCATTTTAATTTTCATTTCATCCTCACATTTCATTAAAATTGCAAGATTACGAATTACAAGATTTCAAGATTACTCAATCAAAATATTTTGCACGATTTTAATTTTGCAATCATGTAAATCTTGTAAATCTTGTAATTTTGAAATAATGATTATTCTTTTTTAATTCCATCCAAACCGGGAATATCAAACTTTTTACCTAATTTTCCCAAAGCGTCCATATTAATATTTCCTACAATATTTACAAAAGCTGCTTCTCCGCCTTCATCAACGGTAACAACGGTTAATCCAACAAATTCATCATCGCCGGCAGTTTTTAAATATACGTTTGCTACATTTCCTTTTGATTTAGTTTTAACAATTCTATCCCATTTTTTATTCATCAAATCTTTATCAATTGATTGCGCACGTTTCATCAAATCAGTCGAATTACTTGGTGTTACTTCAAAAGTATTTACTTTAATTAATTTTAATCCGCCGACCAAATCAGAAAGTTCCGGATCTTCATCTGTAAATTTGGAAACCATTTTCAATAATTTTTCCTCGATTAAAATTTCAGTAACTTCTTCACCATCTTGAAGCGAATTTAAATCTCCAAAATTTACAAAACCGGGATATTTTGAATAATCATTTTCTTGTGCAGAAATATTTATTGCTGCAAAGAATATTATTATTAACACAGATTTAATTAATGTTTTCATTTGTATTTTCTCCTTCTAAATAATCATTTACTAAATTCAAACTTTGTTTAATTGGTTTGCTTACGCGTTTTGCAAGCACTTCTTGTTCAACCGTATTTTTTGTTTTATTCAAAACACTTGCAATTAATTCAAATGTTTCTCTGGTTTGTTTTTCTGCAATTTCGATTTGCTGTTTTGTATAATGTTGTTTTATTTCGGGTCGCTTAAAAATAAATGTTGAAATTATTGCTAAAATAAAAACCGTTGCCAAAGTACCGGAAAGTAAAGGTCTTCCGAATAAAATTGTATAAATGTCAGAAAGCATTGAACTGGATTTTATATTTTCCGAATGAATTGATTTTGAAACTTTACCAATAATATGATCCGGGCAATCTTCCAAATCTAATTTTTTAATTGATGATGCTGTATTTTTATATTCGTGCAACAAATTTTTAATTTCAGAATTTTTCAACGACATCAAATAAATTTTTATTTTATCAAATAAAGAAGCGTTACCGTATGCTACATCAATTATTTTGTTTAACAATTCTTCTTTCACTTAAGCCACCTCTTGCAATTTTAATTTGCTGAGCTTTTCTTGTAATTGCTTTCTCGCCCTTAATAAATAAACCTTTACTGAATTTATTGGAATATCAAGCGACTTACTAATTTCCTTATATTTCATATTTTGCAATTCGTACAGAACAAAAACACTTCTTAAATTTTCGGGAAGTTCTTGAATTTTACTTTTAATATTTTCCGTTTGAATTTCATTTTCAATTTTCAACATCGGATTTTCTTCATCATTATTTTCAATGTAATCACTCACATCATCAATAGAATAAGGGTTTTTAGAAAATTCTGATTTTCGTTTTCTCAAATAATCCAAACATAAATTGTGTGTAGTTTTCATAATCCAAGTTTTTGCCGAAAGAATATTAAAGCTTCCCAAGTTTCCCCAAATTCTAATTAGAACTTCTTGAGTAACATCTTCAGCATCCATTTTATTTTTTAACAAGTAAACAGAATAATTGTAAATTCTGCTCTTGTATTGCTGAACTAAAAAATTGTATTTTGTATCAGTTAACATAGTTTCTATACATAAAGACGAAATAGAATAACAAATTGTTACAAAATATTTTGAAAAATTTTAGGAGATTTTATGAGTGTTGCAGAAATTAAGGAATTTGTTAAAAAGGTTGAATTATTTAATGGTTTTTCTGATTCTGAACTGAATTTGGTTGCAGAAAAAATGAAACTGGTAGATTATGAAAAAGATGCAATTTTATTTAGTGAAAACAATCCGCATGAAGTTTTATTTATAATTTATGAAGGTGAAGTTGAGTTATTTAAAAGAACTCCGTTTGGACAAGAAAAAAGATTAGCATTTTTTTCAAAGTATGATTTTCTCGGCGAAGGCTCTCTGATTGATGATTCTCCTCATTCAACATCCGCAAGAACATTATTAAATACAAAAATTATAATTATTGATAAAGCTGAATTAACAAACTTATCAAACAAACATGGAGAAATTGCCGTAAAACTTTATTCAACTATTTCTCGCGTAATTTCCCGAAGAATGAAAAGGACAAACATTAATGCAGTAAATATTGGCGATCAGTATGAATCCGGAAGAACAAGAAAAGAGCATGATCTTTTGGGAGAAAGAAATGTTCCGCAAGAAAGATATTATGGAGTTCAAACTTTACGAGCTTTGGAAAATTTTAATATAAGCGGACAAAGTATAAATACATTTCCAAATTTAGTTTCTGCATTGGGAATTGTAAAAATGGCTGCAGCAAAAGCTAATTATGATTTGGGACTTTTATCAAAACCGGTTGCCGATGCAATAATTGAAGCTTGCAATGAAATCATTAATGGAAAACTTCACACAAATTTTGTTGTTGATATGATTCAAGGCGGTGCGGGAACTTCCACAAATATGAATGCAAATGAAGTTATTGCAAACAGAGCTTTGGAATTATTAGATAGAGAAAAAGGAGACTATAAATACTGTCATCCGAATAATCATGTAAATCTTTCACAATCTACAAATGATGCATATCCAACAGCAGTGAAAATTGCAATTATAAAATCGAACGAAAGTTTAATATTTGTATTAAAGGAGTTGATTGAATCTTTCAGAGAAAAAGGAAAAGAATTTTCTAATATAATTAAGATGGGAAGAACGCAATTACAAGATGCGGTTCCTATGACTTTAGGACAAGAATTTGAAGCTTATGCAGTAACACTTGGAGAAGAAATTCAAAGATTAGAGCAAAATGCAAATTTATTTTTAGAAGTAAATATGGGTGCAACCGCAATAGGAACGGGAATAAACGCTCCAATTGGATATAGAGAAAAATGCATTGAGCACTTAAGAAAAATTACAAATTTAGAAATTGTTAGTGCAACAAATTTAGTTGAAGCTACTCAAGATACCGGAGCTTTTGTAATTTATTCATCTGCAATAAAAAGATTAGCTGTAAAACTTTCTAAAATTTCTAATGATTTGAGATTATTATCTTCCGGACCGCGAACTGGAATTAACGAAATTAATTTACCTCCCATGCAGCCGGGCTCCTCAATTATGCCGGGAAAAGTAAATCCCGTAATTCCCGAAGTTGTAAATCAAATTGCATTTAAAGTTATTGGAAATGATTTAACCGTTACACTTGGAGCAGAAGCCGGTCAACTTGAATTAAACGTAATGGAACCAATAATTACGCAAAGTATTTTCGAATCAATTTCCATGTTGATGAATGGAATGACAACTTTGAAATATAAATGTATTGATGGAATTACTGCAAACGCCGATCATTGTTTAAATTTAGTAAAAAATAGCATCGGATTAATTACAGCGCTTAATCCAGTTTTGGGTTATGAGACAAGCACACAACTTGCAAAAGAAGCATTGCAGAATAATAGAGGAATTTACGAATTGGTTTTAGAGAAAGGATTATTATCTGAAGAAGAATTAGATAAATTACTCGCACCGGAAAATATGGTTGGGAAAGTTTAACTCAAAATATTTATTTGTAATTCCAAATTTAAATTTGGTAATTCTAAATTCTTAAGATACTTATGAAATAAATAATTTTAAGATCTTAAAAAATATTAAAATCAGTATTATTAGTAAGAGTAAAATAAATGAAGAAAATCATATTTCTGATTATTCTAACAATTAGTTATTTATGTGTTTTTGCTAAGCAAGATGATACAGTAAAAGTTATGCAATCAGATAAAGTTCCCGTAATTGACGGAATAAGTAATGATATCGCTTGGAATGAAACATCCTGGCAAAGTATTGATCAAGTTTGGATTCCTTGGGGAGATTATGTTGATTCTTCTGATTATTATGGAAACTACAAAGTACTTTGGTCACCCGAAAAAAACCTTCTGTATTTTTTGTTTGAAATTTATGATGATGTTTGGGTTGATGGATTTGAATTTAATGGAAGCAACGAAAGTTATAATTATGACATAATTGAAGTTTTTATTGATCAAGATAATTCTGGTGGGGTTCATATATTTGATGATAAAGTTGTTGGAACTATTTCCGAAGATGCATTTTCCTATCATATTTCAATCGATTTTCCTTCTGAAGATAGTGTCAATTCAAACTTTGTTGCTTTAGATTTTGACGGAACTGGCTGGGCAAATAATTTAATAATAAATTATGCAAATCATTTTCCAGAATTAGCTTTGCGTAAAAGCGGTGATAAGTACTGTTGGGAATTTTCGTTGAAGGTTTTTGATAATACTTATGATAATGAAAGTCCAGAAGCATCAAGAGTTATATTAAAACAAAATGATATTATTGGACTTTCAGTAGCGTATTGTGATAATGACGATCCAAACGAAACTCCAAAGTTAAGAGATAATTTTTTCGGTTCAGTTTTTGTAACGGAGGAAAATTATAATAACCATTGGATGAATAGTGATGATTATGGAATTTTACAGTTAATAGGAAATCCAACTTCTGTTAAAAGCAGTAAACATGAATCCCAAACAAATTTTGAAGTATATCCTAATCCTTCTTACGGAAATTTAAAATACTCTGTTAAGAATGAACAGTTGGGTGAATTAAATATTAGAATATTTAATATTCTTGGTCAGCAAGTGTATAAAATTTCAAGATCAAAAAATAATTATGAGAATTCAGATAATCTTAATTTAGAATTTTTATCGAGTGGGACTTATATAATTTCGGCAGAGATTAATAACATTACATTAAATAGAATTTTCAACTTTTTAGAAAATTAATTTCATTGATTTATCAACTTTGAAAAAAATTAAAACATAATTCATTTTGAGAATCAAATTTAAAAAATTTTAATTCTCAAATATTTTTTTCAATTCTATGTTTTTCAGACCTTTTCCCAAAGCCAGCATAAGTTTTATTCTAGCTTTTTGCCCGTTTAAATAATCTGAAAATATAACTCCGCTTTTCTTTAACCATTTCCCGGCGCCTTCATAACTGTAAATATCTAAAGTTTCTCCAGCTGGGCAGCGAGAAACTAAAACTACCGGAATATTTTTACTCAACACATATTTAATTCCTTCAAATGCCGGCGGCGGAACATTACCAACTCCGAGCGCTTCAACAACTAATCCATCAATTTTTGTATCGGCAATAAGTTTAAAAATATTTTCTTTAATTCCGGCATAAACTTTTATTATATCAACATTCGAGTTTATTTTATCAGTTTCAATTTTTTCTAATTTTCTCGGCAAACGATTAAACCAAACTTTTCCTTTATCAATAAAACCCAATGCGCCAAAATCCAAACTGTGGAATGTTTCAATATCTTCCGTGTGAGTTTTTGTTACTTCGCTTGCAGCATTTATTTCTCCGTTTAGACAAACCAAAACTCCCAAACTTTTACTGTTTTCATTATTACAAATACTAATTGCATTAATTAAATTTTTTGGTCCGTCCCAATCCGGTTCCGTGCTTGTTTTCATTGCACCAATTATTACAATTGGTTTTTCGGTATTAATTGTAAGATCAAGCAAATATGCGGTTTCTTCAAGCGTATCGGTTCCGTGTGTTACAATTATTCCATCAACATTTTTTTTCTTTATGAATTTTTGAATTGTTTGAGAAAGATTTAACATTAATTCCGGAGTCATATGCGGACCGGGAAAATTTCCAAAATTGTAAATTGAAATATTTGCCAATCCTTTTACTTCTGGAATCATTTCAATTAATTCTTCACCGTGGAAATACGGAATTGCTCCGCCGGTTTCTTTATCAATTTTCATTGAAAAAGTTCCGCCCGTAAATACAACTAAAATATTTTTCTTTTTCATTTTTTTTATTTTTTCAAATTCTCAAAATATTTTATTGTTGTTTCCAAAGAAGAAGTTAAATCGTGCGAAGGATTAAATTTCAAATTTTCCCGCGTTTCTTTTATTGATGCCAAACTATGTTTAATATCTCCGGCTCGCGTTGGCTGATAAATTATTTCACTTTTTGAATTTGTAGTTTTGATAATTAGTTTTGCCAAATCATTTATTGTAATTGCTTGCTCGTTTGCAACGTTAAAAACTCCAATTACATTTTCAGTAGTTGCCGCCAAAACATTTGCTAGAACCACATCTTTAACGTAAACAAAATCGCGGGTTTGCTCACCATCACCGTAAATTATTATTGGCTCATTTTTTAACGCTTTATAAACAAAAATCGGAATTGCCGCCGCATATTGACTTTTAGGATCTTGTCGCGGACCAAAAACATTAAAATATCTTAAAGAAGTTGTTTGTAAACCATATTGCTCAAAATACATTTGAAGATAATATTCACCGTCAAGTTTTGTAATTCCGTACGGAGTTTGAGGTTTTGGTTTCATGCCTATATCTTTCGGCAAACGAGGATCATCACCATAAATTGCGGCAGAACTTGAATGAACAACTTTTTTAATTCCGTGTAATTTTGCAGCATCCAAAACATTTAACAAACCTTTTACATTTATATCCAAACATTCATCAGGTTTTTCAAGAGATTCCGGAACAGAAATTAATGCCGCAAGATGAAAAACATAATCTGCGGTTTCCAAAACTTCGTTAACAAAATTTTTATCGGTTATACTTCCATTTCTAAAATTTACATTTTTAAAATCGGCGATATTTTTTTCAAATCCGCTGCGTAAATTATCCAAAACATGAACTTCTGCATTTTGGTTTGACCAATATTCCACAATATGACTTCCAATAAATCCCGCACCGCCGGTTACAACAATTTTCATAAAATATCCTCATAGTTTTAAATTTTCTTAGAAAAGATAACAATTTTTAGTTGTTTAAATATTTACAAATTAGGTGAAATATTTTTCAAAAAACTACATAAAATTCTAAAAGCATAATTCTCGGTAACTACAAATAAAACAATAAATTAACGGAAATATTATCGACTTTGACTTTTTAAAATTTCTTTCGGCTGTAATTATTATCGAAATCTTACAAATTTTATTTTATTATAAAATAATGTTTTACGGAAATTGTAAATAATTAATTTGTTCAAAAAAAATATTTGCAATAATTTGAGTGTATCAGAAGCAGCAAGTTAATAATTTGTTTGGCTATAAAATAACTTAAATAACCATTTTTATTCCTTTTAATTATCAATATTTCTGACTTCTTTCAACTCGCAACATTAAATAAAAATTTTATTTTGTTATATAACAATGCATTAGAAAATTGTTGAAAAATTAATTTGTACGGAAGGATTTTTAAACATATTTTAATTCATAGTTGAACACCCAAACCAATGTTGATAACTTGTTGATAAATTGAAATCGTGAAACGTTTCATACCTTAAAAGGTCAATAAAATTTTCTCAATTTACAGTAATTGTTTGTGATTAAGAATTAAATTAAGTCCATAACTCATTAAAATATAATGAGTTAGAAATTGTTTCTGAATGTGGATAATTTGTTAATAAAATAAATTGAAGAAATCTAAATCATACACTAAATATTTTTTATTTCATCTAATTTCTTGTTAAAAACTGTGGATAACTTAAAAATTTCGATAAACACTTTGGCAAAATCGCAAGACAACAATTCTATTCCAATTTGGAAGGAATGTTTAAAATTGATAAAGCAAAACGTATCAAATATAACATACAATACTTGGTTTTTACCAATTAAACCTTTTGATTGCGACGGAACAACTCTTAGAATTTCTGTACCAAATAATTTTTTTATAGAATGGATTGAAGAACATTATAATACTTTAATAAACAAAACTTTAAATCAAGTATTGGGTTCGGAAGCAAAATTAATTTATATAATAAGCGAAGAAGAAAAAGAAGATCTGCAATTATTTGATCCGCCGGTTGTTGAGACAAAAAAAGTAACTGCAAAAACCGAACAGTTGAATTTTGAATCAAATATTAGTCCGCGTTACACATTTGATAATTTTATAAAAGGGGAATCAAATCAACTTGCGCGCGCTGCGGCAATTGCAATTTCAGATAATCCCGGCGAAACTTCTTTTAATCCATTGTTTATTTACGGCGGAGTTGGTTTAGGTAAAACTCACTTAATTCAGGCAATCGGAAATAATATTTTAAGTAAATATCCAAATAAAAAGATAATATATCTTTCGGCGGATATTTTTACAACCCAGTTTGTTGAAGCGATTCAATCAAACAATGTTGCGGATTTTTCCAGTTTTTACAATAATATGGATGTTTTAATTATAGATGACATTCAATTTTTAACCGGAAGAGAGAAGACCCAAGATCTGTTTTTTCACATTTTTAATATTCTTCATCAGGCAAGAAAGCAAATTATTCTTTCAAGCGATAGACCGCCAAAAGATTTAAAGGGAATGAATGATAGATTAATTTCAAGATTTCAATGGGGATTAACTGCCGATGTTCAAGCTCCGGATTTTGAAACAAGAATTGCAATTTTGAAAAATAAAAGCGATAGTTTCGGAATTTCACTCTCTAACGAAATTTTGGATTACATTGCTTATAATATTACTTCAAATATTAGAGAATTGGAAGGCTGTTTAATTAAATTGTTAGCAAATTCTTCATTAAGCGGAAGAGAAATTGATTTTGAATTAACAAGAAAAACCGTTAATGAAATTTCTACAAGAAAAGAAGTAAATGTTTCAATTGATAGTATTACAAAAATTGTATGTCAAGAATTTAAAGTAGAGGAAAATAAGGTTAGAGAAAAAAATAGAAAAAAAGAAGTTGTTTTAGCTCGACAAATTGCAATGTATTTATCTAAAAAATTAACGAAAGCTTCATTAAAGACCATAGGTCTTCATTTTGGCGGAAGAGATCATTCAACGGTAATTCATGCTTTTAGTAATATTGAAAAATTAACTTCTGAAGATATACAACTTAACGAAGTGGTCAGCGGATTAAAAAATAAACTCGAGTTGGGGGTATAGACTTCTGTTAGTTAATGAATGCAAGATAATTTGACCGGGGAAAATCCTCGGTCAATTATCTAAAACTTTTCTCAATTATCTCTTTTTCTTTCTTCGGCAACTTTTCATAAACCAATTTGTACGAGTTATCAATTAAATTAAAAACAAATTTATTACTTAATTTTCCATCAAGATTTATCGTAATCCAGTATTTTTTATTCATGTGATATCCGGGCATAATTTCTTCGTTTTCTTCAATCAAATTTATTACATCTTCCGGTTCACATTTCAAATTAATTTTTAATGGAGTTTCCATACTTACAAGACAAAACATTTTGCTTCCGACTTTAAACACTAAAGTTTCTTCATCAAAAGGAAAATCTTCTTTTGATCCATTTTTATTTAAGCAGTATTCTCGTAATTTTTCTAATTCCAAATCAATAACTTTCATTTAAGAATGTAAATTTCTTATATTTCCAAAATTCACAATGAAACATTATTTAAATTTTATTGTAACAAACCTTACCTTAAAAATAGGATTATTTTAATGAAGAAATATATAATTCTCTTATCGGCGTTTTTAATTTTAAATAATTGTCAAAAAAATATTTCTGAAGATTTACATGCTCAAAATCAAATTGTAGACACAAATAAAGTTGTTGAGCCTTTAGATTTTTATCCGGAAATAAATAAAATGGTAACAACAATTTTATCGCGTTATCATTATAAAAAATTTGATCTTGATGATTCGCTTTCATCAGTTGTTTTTAATAATTATATAAATTCTCTTGATTACAACAAGTCGTATTTTTTAAAATCTGATTTGGACAATTTTGAAAAATATAAATTTGCTTTAGATGAAAATCTTCACTTGGGAAACCTTTTGCCCGCGTATGAAATTTTTAATGTTTATAAAACACGAATGAACGAAAGAATGAAATACGTTCTTGGCAGATTAAACAAAGAATTTGATTTTACAAAGAATGAAACTTTTATAATTGATAGAGAAAAAGAATCTTGGGCAATTAATAATGATGAACTTGATGAAATATGGAGACAGAAATTAAAAAACGAAGCTTTGAATCTTAAATTAAGCGGTAAAGAATGGGAGAAATCAAAAGAGACATTAATTCAGCGATACAAAAATTACCATAAAGCAATTTTACAATTTAAATCCGAAGATGTTTTGCAACTTTATTTAAATTCATTTGCAGATGCAATTGATCCGCACTCAAATTATTTAGCTCCGCGAACTTCTGAAAATTTTAACATAAGAATGAAACTTTCATTAGAAGGAATTGGCGCAACTTTGCAGACAGATAATGATTACACAAAAGTTGTAAATATTGTTCCGGGCGGACCCGCATTTAAAGCTGATAATATTCATGCAGATGATTTAATTTCCGGAGTTGGACAAGGCGATGAAGAAATTGTAGATGTAATCGGCTGGAGAATTGATGATGTTGTTGATTTAATCCGCGGCGATAAAGGAACAAAAGTTAGGTTAACAGTTTTACGCGCAAAAAATGGAATTGATTCTAAACCGGATACAATTTCAATAATTAGAGATAAAGTAAAATTAGAAGAACAAGCTGCGCAGAAAAAAGTTATTTCAATAAATGAAAATAATGTTGATTATAAATTAGGCGTAATTGAAATTCCAAGTTTTTATGTAGATTTTGATGCAAAAAGAAATGGCGATCCCGATTTTAGAAGTACAACCCGAGATGTTGCTAAAATTTTAGATGAATTGAAAAAAGAAAATGTGGATGGAATAATTGTCGATTTGAGAAATAATGGCGGCGGTGCTCTTGATGAAGCTGTTGAACTAACTGGATTATTTATTAAAGATGGTCCGGTTGTTCAAGTTAGGCAATCAAACGGAAGTATAACCGTTGAGAAAGATCCGGATCCGGCAATTATTTATAATGGACCCATGGCAGTTGTAATAAATAGATACAGCGCTTCAGCTTCGGAAATTTTTTCCGGTGCAATACAAGATTACGGAAGAGGAATTGTTTTAGGCGAACAATCATATGGAAAAGGAACAGTTCAAAATTTAATTGGATTAGAAAGATTTGTTCCATCTGCCGGAGATCAAAGCGGACAATTAAAACTCACAATTGCAAAATATTATAGAATTAACGGAAGCAGTACACAAAATCTTGGCGTAATTCCGGATGTTCAATTTCCAACTGCTGTTGATCCAAATGAATATGGAGAAAGCTCAATGCCAAGCGCACTTGAATGGGACCAAATTCAAACAAGTCAGTTTAAAAAATATGGAGATTTTACTTCAATTCTTCCTAAACTGATTAAAAAACATCATGAAAGAATTTTAACGGAACCTGAGTTTAATTATTTATTGGAAGACATTGAAGAATACAAAGAAAATAAAAATAAAATTGAATTTTCCTTAAACGAAGTAGTAAGAAAAAAAGAAAGAGATGAAAGAGAACTTAAAAGAAAACAAAGAGAAGAAGAACGGGAAAAATTAAATAAGATTGAAATAATTGATAAAAAAGAAGTAACTAAAAAAAGTTTAAAAGTTGAAGATCCTTTTTTGGAAGAAAGTGGTCGTATTTTGGTTGATTTATTACAAAAACAAGGTTAGTGATTTGATGAGATTTATCGCATTTCATCTTTGACTTTTTTTTTGTAATTTTACAATAAAATTAAGGGAGAAATTAACAATGGCTAAAAAGCAAACATTTGCTGATAAAGCAAAAAATACTGGTAAAAAAGTTGATATTAATGTTAAAGTTGTAAAAACATTAAAATCTGATAAAGGAAGTTATAAATTTCAAGAAAGTTTTGTTAAAATAGACGATATCAGTAAAGTAAATACCATTAAATAAATGAAGCGGCTTTTGCCGCTTCTATCTTATTCCATTTTCAAATATTCCTAAATAATTAAATCCTTATCTTTTTCCTAAAAATCAATACTTCAAAAACTGTTAATAATTTTTATTTGAATCTAAAATAAGTTAGGAGGAAAAAATGATTACTCCAAAACTGAAAATATTTCAACTAAAAGACTTAAATAACATTTTGCAGCTAAAGGCACTTCCTAAAGATGAGATTTTTAATATGGAAGTTGTTGCAAATGTATTACCTTTTAGAGTAAATAATTATGTTTTAGAAGAATTAATTGATTGGTCAAACATTCCCCAAGATCCGATTTTTCAATTAACTTTTATGCATAAAGAAATGTTGAGTCCGCCGCAATTTATAAAAATGGCTGATGCATTAAAAAGAAATTTACCGAACAGAATGGTAAAACAAATTTCTGATGAAATTAGGTTAGAATTAAATCCTCACCCAGCCGGACAGTTAACCGCAAATATTCCGTTTCTTGATAACTTTCCGATAAAAGGATTACAGCATAAATATAAAGAAACGGTTTTGATTTTTCCTTCAGGTGGGCAAACTTGCCACTCTTATTGTTCTTTTTGTTTTAGATGGGCTCAATTTGTTGGAATTGATAATTTAAAATTTGCAACAGATGAATCGAAAAAATTTCAAGAATATATAAAAACACATAAAGAAATTACGGATATTCTTTTTACCGGCGGAGATCCAATGGTTATGAAATATCAAAAATTGAAAACTTACATTGAACCATTTTTATCACATCAATTTGAACATATTCAGAATATTAGGATTGGAACAAAGTCATTAGCATATTGGCCTTATAGATTTATTACAGATTCAGATTCAAATCAAATACTAAAATTATTTGAAAAAATAATAAGATCCGGAAAACATTTATCAATTATGGCTCATTTTAGTCATTACAATGAACTCCAAACAAAAATTGTTAATGAAGCAATTCAAAAACTACGAAATATTGGTGTGGAGATTAGAACTCAGTCACCGGTTGTAAAACATGTAAATGATAAATCAGAAATTTGGGAAAAAATGTGGAAAGAACAAGTTAGGCTTGGTTTAATTCCATATTACATGTTTGTTGAAAGAAACACTGGAGCAAAAAAATATTTTGAAATACCAATTATGAAAGTTTTTAAAATATATAAAAAAGCATTTAAAAATGTTTCTGGATTAAGCCGTACTGCAAGAGGACCGGTTATGTCGGCATTGCCAGGAAAAGTAGCGGTTGAAGGAATTGCAGAAGTTAATAATGAAAAAGTTTTTGTTCTAAATTTACTTCAAGCAAGAAATCCCGATTGGGTAAAAAAACCGTTTTTTGCTTCTTTTGATTCAACAGCAACTTGGTTTACACATTTAACACCGGCATTTGGAAATGAAGAATTTTTCTTTGATGAAGAATTAAATAATATGATTGCAGAAAAAGAAGAAAGGTTTATTGAAGATCATTTGAATTGAAAAATTTTACAGCCCAACTTTTGAAAAAAGCTGGGCTGTAATTTCCCCTATAATTTAATATATTTATCCGCTAACTACTTCCATAAAAGGATCAATTTCGCGCTTCAATAAATTCTCAATTGCTACTAATGTTCCTTGAATTGCACTTGGACAAGTTCCGCAAGCTCCTTGATATCTAATTGTTAAAGTTTTATCATGTAAATCTAAAACTTGTAAACCTCCGCCGTCTCCGGCAAGTGCGGGTCTAACTCTTTTATCAAGAAGATCATTAATATGCTTTAGCATTTCAGATTCATTTGCAGAAGAATTTATATTTTCTGATTCTTGAGGAATTAAATTCTTATCAAAATTTTTAATAAGATTTACAAAAGGCATTTGAATTTTTCCCCAGCTAATATTTGGTTCTTTTTCAATTGTAATAAATCTATCCATATAAAAAACAGAAACAATGCCGGGTAATTCAAAAATTAATTTAGCAATCGGATCATTTTCTGCTTCTACTTTTGATTTAAAACTTCTTGTTTCTCTATTTAATAATTTTTCACTCAATATAAATTTTAAAGCTTGGGGATTTGGTGTTAAATCAACATCTTTTACCATTAACATATTTTATTCCTTATTTTTTTACAACTCGTAATTAATTGTATTAAAAAAGAAATAACTTTTCAAGATCATTTCTCAGCTCAAATTAAAACAATCAAAATAAATTTTCCAAAATCAACTTATTTTGAAACTTCAGAAAAATTTGATTGTAGAATTTTTATAAAATTTTGTACTGGAAATTAATTCGTAGAATAAAATATTTTTTCGTATGATTAAATTTTCTTCGAGTTTAAATTTTAATTTTATTATACTTTTTCACTTAAAAATTGTTTAATTTTTTAAAAATTACCAAAAGAATAAAGGTTTAATTATGCAAAGTAACTTTAGAACTTTTTTATTAATGATGGCTTTAACGCTTCTATTTATTTGGATTGGCGGAATTGTTGGAGGAAAAACCGGATCAATAATTGCTTTAATAATTGCTGCTGGAATGAATTTTTACAGCTACTGGTTTAGCGATAAAATGGTTTTAAGCAGATATAAAGCCAATGAAATTGGTCCAGACCATCCAAGCGGACTTTATCAAATGGTAGAAAAATTAGCTAACAACGCTCAATTGCCAATGCCAAAAGTTTATATAACTCCCGAACAAACTCCCAATGCATTTGCAACCGGAAGAAATCCCCAGCACGCTGCAGTTGCTGCTACTCAAGGAATTTTAAGAATTTTATCTAAAGATGAACTTGAAGGAGTTATGGCTCACGAATTAGCTCATGTAAAACATCGTGATATTTTAACAAGCGCAATTGCCGCAACTTTTGCAGGAGCTTTGGCTACACTTGGACAAATTGCACATTTTAGTTCTGATAGAAGAGAAAATCCAATGGCTGGTTTATTTATGATGATTTTAGCTCCGATTGCCGGAATGGTAATTAGAATGACAATTTCACGAGTTAGAGAATTTGCCGCAGATAAAGGCGGAGCAGAAATTTCGGGAAAACCATTAGGCTTAGCCACGGCACTTTACAAATTGCAAAATGGTGTTCAACAAATTCCTATGATAACAGGAAGGGAATCCGACTCACATATGTTTATAATCAATCCATTTTTTGGCGGAATGCAAAAATTATTTTCTACACATCCTTCAACTGAAGATAGAATAAAAAGATTGGAAGAAATTGCCGGACAAAAAATATTTAACTAAAAAAGAAAGAGGTATAAAATGTCAAACATTAATTCTGGTGCAATAAAAGTTATTGAAATTATTGGAATTTCAGAAAAAAGTTTTGATGATGCCGTAAATCAAGCAGTTAAAAAAGCATCAATATCAATAAAGGGAATTACCGGTGTTGAAGTTATAAAGCACAGTGCAAAAGTTGAAGACGGAAAAATTGTGCAATTTAAAGCAAATGTTAAATTAGCTTTTGCAGTTGAATAAGTAACAGCAATTCTTTCAAATGTTGTCATTGATTTTCAGTGACAACATTTTATTAAAACTCCAAATCGCATCTCTCTTTTCAAATCCATTAACTCTTTCTACAAACATCTATATTTAAAATATTCATAAAAACCCAAATAATTTCCTTATAAAACAAATACGTTCAATTTGATGGTAATAATTATTAAGGTAAAATAAGAAATCTAACCTAATATATAAGTCAAAAATCAAATTATACAAAAATAAATTAGATTAAAATTTGACAAAATAGAAATTTATTATATATTTGCGGGTAGATTTCTAAATTATTAAGTCGAAATATAAATTACAACATATATATTATGGTAATATCTATCAAATAGGAGAATAAAATGAAAAAAGTGGAAGCAATAATTAGACCCGGAAAATTGGATATTCTGCACACTGCTCTCCAAGAAGAAGGTTTTGCGGGAATTACAGTTACGGAAGTTAGAGGTTATGGCAGACAAAAAGGTCATAAAGAAATTTACAGAGGATCTGAGTATAATCTTGAATTTGTGCCCAAAGTTAAAGTTGAACTTATTTGTTCTGATGACGCTGTAGAAAAAGCAATCCAGATAATTATTGAAAAAAGTAAAACCGGAAAAATAGGTGATGGTAAAATTTTTATCATTCCTATAGAAGATGCAATCCGAATTAGAACCGAAGAATCCGGTGAATCAGCAGTTTAAAATTAAATAATATAAAATGGAGATTTAAATGAAACGGTTACTAAAAATTTTACTTTTGATATTAATAATATCGCCTATTTTAATGTTTGCTGAGGAATCAACTCCAACTGTTGAATCAAATGCGAACGCAATTGCAGAAGTTCAAACAAATGCAAATTATGTATGGACATTAGTTGCCGCTTTCTTAGTTTTCTTTATGCAAGCTGGTTTCGCAATGGTTGAAACTGGCTTAACAAGAGCTAAAAATGCCGCAAATATTATGATGAAAAATTTAATGGATTTTGCTTTTGGTAGTTTGGCCTATTGGATTTTAGGTTTTGGATTAATGTTTGGAGTAAATGCAACAGGTTGGTTTGGAACTACTGGATTTCTTTTTAGCGATTTTGCAAAAGAAGGAGATCCATGGCTTTATGCTTTTTGGATGTTTCAAGTCGTTTTTGCCGCAACGGCAGCTACAATTGTCTCTGGAGCTATGGCTGAAAGAACAAAGTTTGTCGGATATCTCATATATAGTGTTGTAATAAGTGCTTTTATTTATCCAATATTTGGCAGTTGGGCTTGGGGAAGTTTATTTCATGGAAGTGGTTGGTTAGAAGGATTGGGATTTATTGATTTTGCCGGATCAACAGTAGTTCATTCAGTTGGTGGCTGGGCTGCTTTAGCTGGAGCAATTGTATTGGGTCCAAGAATAGGCAAATATGGTAAAGATGGAAAACCAAAAGCTATTCCAGGTCACAATTTAGTTTTAACTGCTTTAGGGACTTTTATATTGTGGTTTGGCTGGTTTGGATTTAATCCTGGAAGTACAACTGCAGCAAACACAGATATTGCATTAATAGCTGTTACAACAAATTTAGCCGCCGCCGCCGGAGCAGTTAGTTCAATGTTCACTGCATGGCTTACTTTAGGAAAACCAGATGCAAGCATGACTTTAAATGGTACCCTAGCAGGTCTGGTAGCAATAACTGCTGGTTGTGCAAACGTTTCACCATTAAGCGCGGTTATAATAGGATTATTAGCTGGTATATTGGTTGTATTTAGTGTTCTGTTTATTGAACGAAAATTAAAAGTTGATGATCCAGTTGGTGCAATTTCTGTTCACGGAGTTTGTGGAGCATTTGGAACAATAGCAGCAGGTGTTTTTAGTGTTGAAGGGTTTTCATTAAGTGTTGTCGGTACTCAACTAATAGGTGTTGCAGCTGCATTTTTATGGGTTTTTCCACTAGCATTTGGCTTATTTAAGTTAATTGATAAAACTATTGGATTAAGAGTTACACCAGAAGAAGAGTTAGATGGTTTAGATATTGGAGAGCATGGTATGGAAGCTTATCCGGAATTTGAAAAAGTAACTAATTAAAAATAATATAAAATATCTTTATGGAGAAATCATGAAATCAATTAAAAACATATTTTTTATAATTATATTTTTATCATCATTTTCACTTGCTCAAACAACTTTATCCGGCGGTGCAGATTTTGTAAGCAGATATGTTTGGCGAGGATTAGATTTTGGTAATTCCGGAAGCATTCAGCCAACTCTTTCTTTAGCTGCGGGAAGTTTTGAAGTGGGTTTCTGGGGATCATATCCTTTCACAAGCGATGCAACGGGTGCAGAAGAAATGGATTTGTATGCAAGTTATTCGGTTTCAGATTTTTCATTAATATTCACAGATTATTACTTTCCAAAAAGTGGAAGAAAATATGGAAGTTATAAAGACGAAAATGGAGCTCATACTCTTGAAGTTGGATTGAGTTATGCCGGATCAGAAAGCTTTCCACTTTCGCTTGCGGCATTTGTTAATGTTTTTAATGATTCTGATAATTCAATTTACTTTGAGCTCGGTTATTCAACTTCCGTTAGTGAAGTTGGTTTAGATCTTTTTGTTGGCGGAACTCCGGGCGGAGATAATGCTTTTTATGGAACAACAGAATTTAATTTAATTAATATCGGTGCAAAAGTTTCTAAAGATATTAAAATTACAGAAGATTTTGCATTACCAATTTTTACAAGTTATGTTCTTAATCCAAATCAAGAAGTTGGTTACTTAATTTTTGGAGTAAGTTTAGGAATGTAAAAGTATTTTTTACCAATTTATAAAAGTCCCGAAAATTAAACTTAGAACCCAATAAATTTTCGGGATTTTTTATAAATAGAAATATTTTATTATTCTTAATAAGTGATACTAAATGTAAAAATAATTAAATAAAATTAGGCATAACACAGAAATTACATACAATTTAATTGGATAAATTTTAATTAATGTTTGTTTTTTGAAAAAATTCCGAATTAATATGTTGTAATTATTCAAAAAAATTTTATCTTTTTGGGTTATTAAAACTTCATTTATCTAAGAGGATGATCCCTCAAACATTTGAAGTACTCTGAGCTTACAATCTAATGATCTTAGAATTGTAAATTGGAATATTAAAAACTACCAATCGATTGCCGATTTATTTTAAGATAAATTTTAGGAAAGAAAATGAGCGGACAAAATATTATGCCCGGAAAACAAGGTTTGTACAATCCAGATTTTGAACATGAAAGCTGTGGAGTTGGATTTGTTGCAAATGTAAAAGGCGACAAAACTCATGAAATCGTAACAAACGGAATTGAGATTCTTGAAAATTTAAAACATAGAGGAGCTGTCGGCGGAGATTCCAAAACCGGAGACGGTGCCGGAATAATGACGCAAATTCCGGATACATTTTTACGCCGAGTTTGTCATAATATTGATATTGAACTTCCTCAAGTTGGTGATTACGGAGTTGGCTTAGTCTTTCTTCCAACAATTGCCGAAGACAGACATAAAATTGAAGCAATTATTGAAAGAATTACAATTGATGAAAATCAAAATTTTTTAGGATTGAGAGACGTTCCTTATAATGATTATGATATAGGAAAAGTTGCACTTTCCGTAATGCCTCTAATGAAACAAATTTTAATAGGCAGAGGTGAGCAAACTCCAAAAGAAGAGTTTGAAAAAAGACTTTTAATAATTCGAAAAAGAATTGGGTTAAAAATTCGCGGCACTGATTTATCACAAAAAAATTATTTTTATATCTGCAGCTTATCTTCAAAGACGCTTGTGTATAAAGGTCAACTTATGGCTGAGCAGTTAAAAGGATTTTTTCCGGATTTATCAGAACCGGATTTCGTTTCGGCATTAGCGTTAGTTCATTCGCGATACAGCACAAATACATTTCCAACTTGGGCTTTGGCACATCCTTATAGAATTATTGCACATAACGGAGAAATCAACACATTAAAAGGAAATAAAAATTGGTTCAACACAAGAGAGAAACAATTTCAAAGTAAAATTTTTAGTGATGAATTAGAAAAAATAATGCCGCTTTTGGCTCCAAGTAAAAGTGACTCTGCAGCTTTTGATAATGTGCTCGAAGTCCTTGTTGCATCGGGGAGATCTTTGCCTCATGCAATAATGATGATGATTCCGGAAGCATTTTCCGGTGATAAAAACATGCCGGAATTTAAGAAAGCTTTTTATGAATATCACTCCGCTTTAATTGAACCTTGGGATGGACCAGCCGCAATTTCTTTTACCGATGGAAGATATATTGGTTCGGTTTTAGATAGAAACGGCTTACGCCCGCTTAGATATTGGATTACAAAAGATTATAAAGTTATAATGGCTTCAGAATCCGGAACATTAAGAATTAATCCAGCTGAAATTATTAGAAAAGGAAGACTTCAACCCGGAAAAATATTTTTGGTTGATACTCAAGAAGGAAAAATTTTACGAAACAAAGAAATTAAAAATCAAATTTGCAATCAGCAAAATTATACACAATGGCTTAAAGATAATTTAATTCACATAAATGATTTACCGGAATTGCAAAACAAGTTTATCCCAAGTAAAGTTGCAATTAAAACAAAACAGAAAATATTTGGTTACACTTTAGAAGATATTAAATTCATTATTAAGCCCATGGCTATTGAGGGAAAAGAAGCAATTGGCTCAATGGGTGCAGATACTCCAATTGCATTGCTAAGTAAGAAACCTCAATTATTATTTAATTATTTCAAACAATTATTCGCTCAAGTTACAAATCCGCCAATTGATGCAATTCGAGAAGAAATAATTATGAGCGAACAAGTAATGCTTGGTCCGGAAAAAAATTTATTAGAAGAAACTCCAGAGCATTGCAGAAGATTGAAAATTGATAAACCTATTTTGTTAAATGAGCAGCTTTGGAAAATAAAAGAATTAGATCGAGTTGATTTGCGCGCGGAAACATTTCCGACAATTTATCCCAAAGGAAAAGTTGGCGGATTAGAGCGAGCCTTATCGGATGTGTTTATCAAAACCGATAAAGCAATTGAAAATGGAAAAACAATTATTATACTTTCTGATAGATATTCCGATGAAAATAATATTCCAATTCCAAGTTTATTGGTTTGTTCCGGATTGCATCATCACTTAATTAAGAAGGGAACAAGAACAAAAGTCAGCATTATTATTGAAACCGGCGAAGCAAGAGAAGTGCATCATTTTGCTTTGCTTATTGGTTACGGAGCCAATGCAATAAATCCATATTTAGTTTTTGAAAGCATTGAAGAACTAATTAAAAATAATGAGTTAAACGGAATCGGTTTTGAAAAAGCCCAACAAAATTACTTAAAAGCAGTTTCAGTTGGATTGTATAAAGTTATTTCCAAAATGGGAATTTCTACAATTCAATCATATTGCGGCGCACAAATATTTGAAGCTGTTGGATTGCAAGATGAATTAATAGAAAAATATTTTACCGGAACAATTTCACGTCTTGGCGGATTGGGAATTGATATGATTGAAAAAGAAGTAAACTTAAGACATGCCGCAGCTCTTAAAGTTTGTGAAAATAATAATTGTGAAGATGTTTTAGAAGAAGGCGGATATTATAGCTGGCGGGCAGAAGGTGAAAATCATCAATGGAATCCGGAAACAATTGCACTTTTACAGCATGCAGTAAGAAGTAATGATTTTAGCATTTATAAAAAATATTCTGAAATTGTAAATGATACAGAAAAAAATTACGGATTGATTCGTTCATATTTAAAATTCAAAGAAAGAAAAAGTATTCCAATTGAAGAAGTTGAACCGGTGGAAAATATTGTAAAAAGATTTGCAACCGGTGCAATGAGTTATGGCTCAATTTCAAAAGAAGCCCATGAAACATTAGCAATCGCAATGAATAGAATGGGCGGATTTTCAAATACCGGAGAAGGCGGGGAAGATCCCGAGCGATATGCAATTGATGAAAATGGAAATTTAAAAAGAAGCAGAATTAAACAAATTGCACAAGGAAGATTTGGTGTTACAATTGAATATTTAGTAAATGCGGATCAGCTACAAATAAAGATGGCGCAAGGCGCAAAACCCGGTGAAGGCGGACAATTACCCGGTGAAAAAGTCAGCGAAGAAATTGCAAAGACACGACATACAACCCCCGGGGTTGGATTAATTTCACCGCCTCCGCATCATGATATTTATTCAATAGAAGATTTAGCACAATTAATTTACGATTTGAAAAAATCTAATCCGGCAGCACAAGTAAGTGTAAAACTTGTGTCGGAAGCCGGAGTTGGAACTGTTGCAGCTGGTGTTTCAAAAGGAAAAGCGGATCATTTATTAATAAGCGGATATGAAGGCGGAACGGGTGCATCTCCATTAACTTCAATTAAACATGCCGGATTGCCAATGGAATTAGGCATTGCGGAAACTCAGCAAGTTTTAGTACTTAATGATTTAAGAAGAAGAATTAGAATTCAAGTTGACGGACAACTTAAAAGCGGAAGAGATGTTGTAATTGCCGCAATACTTGGAGCAGATGAATTTGGATTTGCAACTTCTGCACTTATTTCAATGGGTTGCGTAATGCTAAGAAAATGTCATTTAAATGCTTGTTCGGTTGGTATTGCAACACAAGATCCTCAATTAAGAAATGAGTTCAGAGGAAAACCCGAACATGTTATTAATTACTTTATGTTTATTGCCCAAGAAGTTAGAGAACTTATGGCGCAATTAGGAATTAAATATTTTGATGATCTTATTGGTAAAACCGAATTGTTAGAAAAGAGACAAAAGATTGATCATTGGAAAGCTAAATATTTAGATTTGAGAAGTGTACTTCATAAAACAGATGTTCCAATAAAAATGAAAGTTCATCATTCAGAATCACAAAAACATAATCTTGAAAATTCACTTGATAACAAATTAATTGAATCATGTAAGAAAGCAATCCAGAAACTAACTCCGGTGAGATTTAGTTGCGATATAAATAATGGAAATAGAACCGTCGGAACAATGTTAAGTTCAGTAATTGCAAAAAAGTATGGATTAAAAGGATTGCCGGAAGATACAATTCAAATTGATTTTGAAGGATCAGCGGGACAAAGTTTTGGCGCATTTTTAAGCAAAGGTGTAACTTTCTTTTTAGAAGGTGATGCAAATGATTATGTGGGCAAAGGACTTTCCGGAGGTAAGTTAATTATAAAACCTCAAGAAGATTCTCTACTAATTCCGGAAGAAAATATAATTGTTGGAAATGTTGTAATGTACGGCGCAATATTAGGAGACGTATTTATAAATGGAAAAGCCGGCGAAAGATTTGCGGTTAGAAACAGCGGAGCAAATGTTGTTGTTGAAGGAATTGGCGATCACGGCTGTGAATACATGACCGGTGGAAGAGTTGTTGTACTTGGTAAAACCGGAAGAAATTTTGCGGCGGGAATGAGCGGCGGAATTGCATATGTGTGGGATGTTGAAAATCAATTTGAAAATTTATGCAATATGGAAATGGTTGATTTATTTCCGGTTGTAAATCAAGAAGATAAAGATGAGGTACGCAATTTAATTATTAAACATTATCAATACACAAAAAGCAAAGTTGCAAAAAACATTTTAGATAATTGGATGGAAGTTCAACCGCAGTTTGTAAAAGTATTTCCTAAGGATTATCAAAAAGTTTTAGCGAAACAAAATAATGAAAATAAATTTGAAGAAGTTTTAATTGAAAGCAAGGATTAACCATGGGCGAAGTTAAAGGATTTATCAATTATAAGCGAAACGATTTTTATAAACAAAAAGTTGATGAACGTGTAAATCATTGGAATGAATTTGTAATTCCGTTAACCGAAGATGAATTAAAACAACAAGGTGCGCGCTGTATGGATTGCGGAATTCCATTTTGTCAATCTGGCTGCCCAATTAATAATATTATTCCAGATTGGAATGATTTGGTTTATAGAAATAATTGGAAAGATGCTTACAACAGATTATCGCGTACAAATAATTTTCCGGAATTTACAGGAAGAGTTTGCCCAGCTCCTTGTGAAAATTCATGCACACTTGCAATCAATAAAGATGCAGTAACAATAAAAAATATTGAGTTATCAATTATTGAAAAAGCATTTGAAGAAGGATGGATAAAACCACAAATTCCAAAAGTTCGCAGCGGAAAAAAAGTTGCAATAGTTGGCTCGGGACCAGCTGGACTTGCTTGTGCCGACCAATTAAATAAAGCCTCGCATGAAGTTACTGTTTTTGAAAAAAATGAATTTATCGGAGGATTATTAACTCTCGGAATTCCAAACTTTAAACTTGATAAAACTATTGTTCAAAGAAGAATAAAAATAATGGAAGAAGAAGGAGTAATATTTAAAACCAACACCGAAATTGGGAAAGATATTTTGCTTTCAGAATTAGTTGAAAAATTTGAGGCCGTTGTATTAGCCGGCGGTGCTGAACAACCAAGAAATCTTCCGGTTGAAGGAAGAAATTTAAATGGAATTTATTTTGCAATGGAATATTTAACTCAACAAAATAGAGCTAATTGTGGTCAGACTTTTAACGGAAATAGAATTAATGCGGAAGGAAAAAATGTTGTTGTAATTGGCGGCGGTGATACCGGCTCTGATTGCATTGGAACGGCTAAACGACAAGGTGCAAAATCAATTACAAATCTTGAATTACTTTCACAGCCTCCGACAGTTAGAAGTGAAAATAATCCATGGCCGCAATGGGCTTTTATCGAAAGAACTTCTACATCGATTGAAGAAGGTGCAGAAAGAATTTATTCGGTTATGACAAAGAAATTTTCCGGCAAAAATAATAAAGTTGAAAAACTTCATTTAGCAAAATTGCAATTTGGTGAGAAAAATCCGGCAACCGGAATGAGAAGCATGAGTGAAATTTCCGGCTCTGAATTTACTATTGATGCAGATTTAGTATTGCTGGCAATGGGTTTTACCGGACCAACTAAAAATAAGTTAATTACTGAACTTGATGTTGAATTAGATGAAAGAAGTAATATAAAAACCGATGAACACAGAATGACAAATATTCCCGGTATTTTTGCTGCGGGTGATATGAGACGGGGACAATCATTAGTTGTTTGGGCAATTAATGAAGGAAGAAAAACAGCGGAGTATGTTCATAATTATATCACAGCTTAGTTGTTTATTTTTTATCTTTTCCTTAATCATAATCTTACACTTAATCTAGAAATCTTCTTTTGATTTTTGATTAAGATTATGATAAAGTGTAAGATTTAGAAAAAGATTTAGACAAAGGTTATTCGAGAAATATCAGCTATGAATAGTCTTTATGTTCTTTTTTCCAAAAGAAATAAATAATTGCAATACACAATATCAATCCCGTAATTGCTGGAATAATAATACTCATTGCAGAATTACCGGCGTTTACTAAACTCCACAAAATTTTTACGATTGCAATTATTACTAAAATTAAAATTCCTAAAAGTAAACTGCGTTTCCAAAATGCAAATCCTAAAAGGAAAAAAGAAATTGGGACAAGTGAAGCAAAAAATATTTTATTAAAATTCCATTCACTGATTAACCAATTTTTTTCAAATTCTAAAAAAGCAATTATTTGAGGATTAACATTTTCCGGTTTTCCAAACCAAATCATACTCGTAAAAAGTAAAAATATTGTTAACGAAATTCCCAATAAATTTTTCTTAAATGCGAAATATGAAAATGGAATTAAAAATAACGGACGAATATACCAGCTCAATTGATTTTGATGACGTTCAAATGCCCATTCTAAAAATGATTGAGATGAAAATAAGGATATTATAAAAACTATTGTTGCAATGAAAAATAAAATAGAAAAACAAAGATTAATTTTTTTCATAATCAAATATTTTTATTATACAGTTTTAAAAAATATAATATTTTTCAATTATAGTAGGTTGATATAGGAATAAATTTTCAGATAATAATTTAAGAAAACATTATGCTTTTTATACAGTTTCCTTTTTGTTAAAACCAAATATGTTATAATGTTTTTTTATCATTCTCAATTTCAAGATTTGGGATTTGTGTAAATGCTATTCTCATAGGCGCCGAATTTTTTGCAGTATGTGCCCCAGCAAAATATATTGAGGAATATCCATAACGTTTATTTAGTGAATCTATTGCACCATATAGCAATTTATTTTTTTCAAAATTTTCAAATATTGGTAAAGTAGAATAATTTTCATGTACTAGATCAAACAAAACAACAGCTACAGCAGTAGGAGTATATGTTTTATTTAAATAGGGATTTTCCTCCCATATAGAACTAAATGTTTCTAAAAGCGAAATAGTATTTTGTGTATGAATAAAAGTTGAATATTTTTTCCATTTAATTTGTTTCGAATTCCCCATATTATAATTAGAATTATCTTTCTGATAAATATTTGGATAAAGTGAATTTGTAACTTTTGATTGTAGCGAAATTTTATATCTTACAATTACTCCAACAGCCCCGGCATAATAACCAAGATAACGTAAACGCATAGCTGCCTTTTGAAGCAATCTGTTTAATACTGCGTAAGCACTTTCGTTGTTTTTTAATTTTGGTGGAAGAACATGGGAATGACCAACCGTTGAACGATGAGTTGGCGGGCGCTGGACAAATTTCCCCCGTAGTTGATCATACATTCTTTCCCCTTCTATTCCGCCCCAAATACGTTGTAATGTAATTCTATTTGCATCTAAAAGATTTTTCATGGTATAAATTTCATTTCGATTAAGACGTATTAACATCTTTCTTCCAACACCGTAAACATCTTTTAAATCTATTTTATAAAGTGAATGAGGTAAATTTTTTTCATCTAAAACTACAAGTCCATCAGGCTTTTGCATATTAGTTCCGGTTTTTGCAAGAAATTGATTGGGTGCAATACCAATAGAACAGCGAATATATTCTCCTATATCATTTTTAATTTTTTCTTTAATAAGTTGAGCAATTTTAATAGCATTTTCTCGAATTCGTTCTTTGCCAATAAGGCTGCAAACCATTTCGTCTATCGATAAAACATTATCAACAGGAAGGCACTCGTTTACTTTCTCAACAATTTTGTGATGATATTCTATATAAGTTCTATGATTTGCTTGAACAAATTTTATGTTTGGACACAATTTTTTTGCTTCTGAAACCATGGTTCCTGTCTTTACCCCAAAAGCTTTGGCTTCATAACTAGCAGCAATGCAGCATGTCGTTTCTGCCATTACAGGCAAAACCCCAAGTGGTTTTTTCCGAAATTCTGGTTTAATTTGCTGCTCTACAGAAGCGAAATAAGAATTAAAATCAATAAACAAATTATTTAAAGGCATTTTTTATTATTATCAATAGTGAACAAACGTACACTACAAATAACAAAAAATTTATCTTAAAATCAATTTCATAAAAAAATAAAATGAAAATATAATACTCAATAGTTTATAGGGGCAGATTCTCTATTATAAATTATCTCCACTTCTTCCGGAACATTAAAAAGTAATACACAACCATTTTCTGAATGAACAGAATGTTTAAAATTTTTCGGTGTATATAAATAATCTCCCGCAAAAAGTTCGGTATCGTTAAAAAAAACCGAACCTTCCAAAACAAAAACTTCCTCACCACCCGGATGATTATGATAAGGATATTTTGCTCCGGCATCAAATTTTAATAAAAAACTTGGCGGTCTATTTGTTGTTTCATCAAATCGTAAAACTTTAAAATAAAGTCCATTTGTATTTATTCCATTTTCATACAATTGTTTCCATTCAGTATTATTTGTGTTAACAATGTAATCCTTCATATTTGTACTTAACATTATTTCTCCTTTTTTTTGTAAAATTATTTAAGGAGTTTTGAATAAAGAATAGACAATCTTAAGAAAAGAATGTAAAATTTAGATATGAAATTTCTTCTGATAATTGTGCGGAGAAAGTTTCGTTTGCTTTTTGAAAAAGTTTGAAAAGTAAAAAGGATCGTTAAAGCCAAGCCGGAAAGCAGTTTCTTTAACTGATAAATTTTCATAAATCAATAATCTTTGTGCTTCGGAAGTAATTAATCCGTAAATAATATTTTGTGCAGTTTTACCCGCAAACTTTTTTGATAATTCATTTAATTTCAATTCGGTAGTTTTTAATTTATTTGCAATTTCACTTAATTGTAAATTTTTATCAAAATTAGCTCGGACAAATTCAAGAAATTTTAGAAATATTGCATCTGGTTTCCAAATTTCGTAACCGCTTAAAATTCTTGCACGATTTATTTCAATTAAAATTAGTTTTACTTTTGAGTGAATTGCCGTAAAATATTGAAAAGGTTGATTCAATAATTCTTCAGCAATATCTTTGAAATAATTTTCAACTATTTTTGCATTCGAAATTTTATTCACTTCATTCAAATCAAAATGGCAGAAAAGTCCGTTTTGAAATATTAATTCAATATCTGCATCATCTTTAATAAAAAAATGGTATGTAAAATCCAGAACAAAACCCTTAACATTTTTTATACTTTTTACAAAGTGATATTGACCGGAAGTAATTGTAATAATATCATTTGCATTTAGAGTAAAATCTTTATCATCAATTTTAATTTGCAACTTTCCGGAAGTAACAAATATTATTATATATTTTTTAACTCTTCGAGGAAGTGTTAATTCAATTGCTTCATGTATTTTTTTTATGGAAATCATTTTTGAAGAAAATTATTGATTGGAACATCATCCACAAAAATATTTTGAATAATTGAATTTCCATTTTTTATGGAAACTAAAGCGTAAGTAATTTTAGTTGTATCAAATATTGAATTGTTATAAATTGTTTCAGCTTTGCCGGCTTTGGTCTCTTCCATATAAAATCTGTTGAATGGATATTGAATTATAATTTTATTTTGAAAGATTGATGTAATTTTTACGTTAACAAAATTGAGATTTTCTAAAGGTTCTGTTTTTTCAATAGATTTAATTTTTGCAAATCCATTTTTATCATTTTCAATTAGCGCAAAAATCGATTCACCAATTTTCCAATCTTTTTCACTTTCAACATTTACTGTATTTTCTTTGAATTGCAGAAAAATATATTTCCCTCTAAAAGGATCAATTGGATCAATAGGAGCAGTTCTAAATTTGAATTCAGTTCCGTTAGAAATAATTTCTTCACTATCATAAATTATTTTAACCGGAACAAATAATTGTACAAATACAACTAACAAAAATATTGAGAAAATGATTTTTTTATTTTCCATTTAATTTTCTCTTTTTAAGAATCCAAAAATTTGTAACAAAAAATCCAATACCAACAATTATAAAAATTATACCGCGAGTTATAAATGATAAATCCGTATCAAAAAATCTGCAAGTTATTAAAGCAGTAATTATTAATAAACCATAATTTAAAATTCCCAAATGATTTTGATTTGTGCCTTGCCTAATTGTGAATATTCCAATTGCCAATGTGAATAGGTTTATAAGTACTACAGCAAAACTTGAATGAATTCCAATTAAAAAAATGATAATAAAAATTACAAATGTTAATTGAAACCAATTTTTATCTTTAGTAAAATTTTTGGTGAATAATATTATTGCGATTACCGAAATTAAAATTGAAGTTATCAATTCCGGAGAAAAAATTATTTCGCTGAAAATAAAAGTTTTATTTTGCAAATCTTTCCAAAACCAATCGAAGCTTAGAATTAATAGAATAACTATTGTTCCAAGTGAGCCGTAAAAAGTATAAGCATTTATTTTTGAATTTGTAATTTGAGCAAATTTTGATTTTCCAATTATTTGAAATAAAACAAACAAACTGAAATATGCGATGTACAAAAATTCATCAAATTTATTTGTAATAATTCCTAAAGAAATAATTATTGAAAGAGGAATTAACCAATTGTGAAAATTAAAAAAATTACTTTGCGGATTTCTTTTATAAAGTAAATAGTAAAATGGAATAATTAACAATATTAAAATCCAATAATTTATTGATTCGCTTGTGGGAAAAGCCCAATAGCCATTTTCACATGCATAAAATGTTATCCCAATTATATAAAGTAGCGAACCGGTTGAAGATTTTAATAAATAAATAATTGGAAAAAAAATCAGCATCCAAGTGATGACAAACAAACTTAGTTCATTATGCAGATTGTAAATTTGTCCGATTAAAGAAATGTTTACTCCGATTGCGAAAAATAAAAATGTTGAACTGCTTTCTTTCCAAGCGTCACTTTCATTTTTCTTGATCAATGAATATCCGCTAAGAGTTTGTCCAATGATTAGTGGGAGAAATGAAAATACTAATTTTGTGGTTTTAGAAAAATTATCCCAATTGTGAGCAATAATTAAAATAATTCCAAGTCCAATAAGCAGCGCACCAAGAATTCCAAAAATTAAAAGAATTTTATTATTTGATTTATTTCCTTTTTCGTTATAATAATTCTGAATTTTCGCAGCAGTTTCTTGAGAAATAATATTTGCAGTAACTAATTCGGATAAATCTTTTAATAAACTCATAAATTCAATTTAGTATTTGAGTTTGTGTATTTGGCGGAGTTGGATCATTTTCTTTAATTCTTTTTCTGCAGATTTGTTCAATCTCAAAAACATTTGGAATGCCGGAAATATAAATTGTATCGGGCACATATTGACTTCCGCTGTTTTTTCTGCTAACCATTTTCCCTGTTCTCAATTGAAGCGAAATATTTCCTTCCAATTCATTTCCGTTTACTTGAATATCACCGGAAAATTGTTCCCAATCAATTGATCTAATATTTCCATTTTGAAAACTAATTAATCGTAATGGAGTTCCAACAAAATATCCGCCTTTTTTTAGAAGAGAATAAAAACCGCCGATTAACATTCCGATGCCGATTAAAACAAAAAATCCAATTATTATTGCGGGTAAAGTAATTGGACCCAAATTATCCGGACTTGCAACAGATGGTGTTCCATTTGTGGTAAAATGAACTTCTTCGCCAATGAATAGAGGACCTAAAAACGCAAATACAAAAATACTTGTAAATGCCGTCCAAATTGTTCCGAATATGATAATTCCTAATGAAGATTTTACTGGTTTATCACGTTTTGCTTTTACTGAAAATTCAATATTTTCATTCCCGATCACTGATAATAAATTTTGAGGTAACTCAATATTGTTCATCATAAATATTCTTAAAATTAGTGTAATACTATTTAATATTTTTGTTATAAATTGTAAAGCGGCAGAGATAATATTTTAGTGAATTAAAATTAATTTGAAGGATTTAATGCTGTTATTTATTTGAACCTTTATTTATAATTTCCAAATCAAGCAATTCTTTTTTACGCCAAAGTCCACCGCCGTAACCGGTAAGTTTTCCATCAGATCCAATAACTCTATGACAAGGAATTAAAATTGCAATTTTATTCATTCCGTTTGCATTTGCTACAGCTCTTACTGCCGTTGGTTTATCGATTTGTTCTGCAATATCTTTGTAACTTTTTGTTTTTCCAAATGGAATTTGCAACAGTTTTTCCCAAACAATATTTTGAAAAACCGTTCCGGAAGTAGCAATCGGAATTGTAAATTCTTTTCTATTTCCATCAAAATATTCATGTAACTGTTTTTCCAAATTTGTTAAATGATTGCTATCTCCTTGTAATATTTTTGCATCGAAATATTTAGAAATTTGTTTCAATTCAGTTTCAAGCATTTTGCGATCAGAAAATTCCAGCAAGCAAATTCCATCTTTTGTTGAACATGCAATCATGGTTCCTAATTTTGTTTCTATTCTTTTAAGTTCAATAATATTCTTTGTTTTACTATTACTCGGCGAAGTTTCAAATACAGATTTAAATGAATCATTAAATCCGCTTAAAGAGTTATAACCCGAATCAAAAGCAGTTTCCGTAATACTTTTTCCATTTTGAATTTTTTTAAATGCATTATTTATTCTTAACATTCTCTGGTAAGCATGAAATGTAATTCCATGATTTTTTAAAAACCATCTTCTAACTTTATTAGGTTCAATCCCTTTTTTTACTAGATCAAAATCCTTAATTTTTTGCGATGGATTTTCATTTAATTCGTTTAAAATATTTTTTATTTCAATTGGTGTCGCATTTAATTTTTCTAAAGGATTACAAACCTTACAAGGTCTATAACCTTTCAATATCGCTTCTTTTGATGTTTTATAAAATTCCACATTTTCTATTTTAGGTTTTCTAGCCGTGCAAGTCGGTCTGCAAAAAATTCCAGTTGTTTTTACAGCTGTAAAAAATATACCTTCAAATGAAACATCTTTTTTAACAGCTGCGTTATACATTACTTTATGAGTAAGTTCCATAATTAAATCCTAAAACAAACTTTTAAAATTTTGATCAAAAATTATTTCATTCATTTTACTTTCCATTTGGGTATAAACAAAATCATTAATAAAATTTCCCATGCTAATTCTTTTAACACCAATATCATTAAGAGTTTTGAAATCCGGCAAATTAGGCATGCACATTACGTTAATCGGCAATTTTGTTAAATTAACTAATTCTTCTATTTCACAAATATTAATTATGCACGGAATGAAAATCCCATGAATATTAGCACTTTCATACATGTGGATTCTTTTTTTTGTCTCGATTAATTTATTTTCAAGATTTAATAAATATGTATCCGTTCTAACATTAACAAAAATATTTATTTTTTCTGCATTGAGTTTTTTACAAAGTTGGTTTAATTTTTCAGTAAATATCTCTGAGGATAAAATTGATCTTTTAGAATTTTTCACAATTGAATCTTCAATATTTATTCCGGCAATTCCAATTTCTGAAAGTCTTTTAATATTAGAAAATATTGTATCAATATCATTTCCGAAACCAGCTTCTAAATCGACCGATAAAGGAATATTTGTATTTTTAGAAATTTTCTTTACCAAATTAAAATATTCTTCAAACGAAATATTTTCTCCGTCATCATAACCAAGTGAGTTTGCAATTGCCGCACTTGAAGTTCCGATTGCGCTAAATTTTAGTTTTTCATAAACTTTTGCACTTTGCACATTCCAGACATTTCCAAGTAAAAGTGGTTTGTCTGATTTATGTAATTGTGTAAAAATTTCATATTGCGATATCATTATTTTTCCTTTCAAAAATTGATATCAGCAAAATATATCTATGTGATTTTCTTCGCTACCGAAAACTTAACAAGTATTTTTTAAATGAAAGAATTGTGAAATGTGGTTTATATTTAAAAATTTATAATTGCTTAATCCAGCTTTTAATAATCTTTGAGACTTCATTTTTTAATTTTATTACATCTTCATTTGAATTAATTGTTATAACACATCTATCCGAAGCTGCCCATTTAATTATTTTATGCGGATCATCTAAATGAAATTGCTTTGGATTTTCTTTCACTTTAGTATCGGTGTGTAAAACTATTTGAATGTTTTTTAGCGGGTATAATTTAAAAGTAGCAAAATGATTTTCTAATTTATAACTCGGTGCATTCCACTTAATTTCTTCAACAATATTTTTATTTGAACTTTTAATTACTTCACGTAATGTTTCAATCCCTTCTTTCAAAGGATGTTCCAAATTTTTCATGAATTCATTTACGTTAATAATCTTTGCCATTTGATACTCCACAAAAAATCTAACAAAAAATTAATTTCTAAATGATAAATTTTCTTTCTTTAATTCTTCTTTTAATTTTGGAATTGATGTCGGTCCAATTCCGTGCAGATTTAAAATTTCCTTTTCGGAAAATTTAGATAATATTTCTAGTGTTAAAATTCCTTTATTTTCCAAAGTTCTTCTTGTCGGAGCAGAAACTTTTGATAAAAATCCTTCATTTGGTTTCATCACTTCTTCACATTTTGGACAAGTGTGGCAATCACTGATTTTATAATATTTATGTCCCTTTGAACAAATGCGCAATGTCTTATTATCAATCATTTATACTCAAATTAAATCGTAACTTTTTTCCATGAACCTTTTTTGAAAAGCCACAAAGTAAAAATTCCAACACTTGTTTCAGTTGCAAAGATTGTCCAGAAAATTCCTTCGTAACCAAACCCCAAAATTTTTGAAGTTAAATATGAAAATGGAATTTGCAGCAACCAAAAAAATATAAAATTAATTTTTGTTGGAGTAATCGTATCACCCGCACCGTTGAATGCTTGCACTGATACCATCCACCATCCATAAACAAAATAGGAATATGAAACTATTTTTAGCCACATTGTTCCAACCGAAATTACTCCCAAATCATCTGTGAAAATAGAAACCAATTTCTCACTATAGAAAAAGTAAATTATTGAAACGCCGATTAAAAAAATCATATTATAAGTTCCAATTTTCCATACGGATTTTTCTGCACGATCCGGAGAATTTGCTCCAAGATTTTGCCCTACCAACGTTGAAGCCGCATTAGATAAGCCCCAAGCCGGCATCATTGTAAACATCATAATTCTTATTGAAATTGTAGCTCCGGCAACAACGTGACTTCCAAACTCGGCAAAAATTCGCATAATAAAAATCCATGACGTCATAGCAATTATGTTTTGTCCAATTCCACCCAAAGAAGTTTTTATAATTGAAGAAATAATTTTGAAATTTAGAACAATTTGTGATTTTTCAACTTTAATATGTTTTACACCTTTGTACAAATACCATAACTGAATTAAAACTCCAACGCCTCTTCCAATATTTGTTGCAATAGCAGCACCTTCAATTCCTAATTTGGGAAAAGGACCGTAGCCAAAAATTAAAAGCGGATCTAAAATAATATTGATTCCGTTTGCAATCCATAAAACACGCATCGCAATTGCTGCGTCGCCGGCACCTCTAAAAATTGCATTAATAACAAAGATTAACATTATTACTAAATTTCCGCCAAGCATCCATTGAGCATATCCAACACCATGACCGAGAATCCAATTATCAGCGCCCATTAATTCCAGAAGTTCTTTACTGTAAAAAATTCCCGCAATTGAAAATGGAATGGAAGCCACAACACCGATAAATATTGACTGAACTGCAGTAATTCCGGCTTTCTCTTTGTTCTTTTCACCAATTCTTCTTGCAATTAAAGCGGTTACACCCATTGCCAAACCCATGCAGATAGAATAAAGAAGAAACATGTAAGTTTCTGTTAATCCAACAGTGGCAACAGCCGAAGCTCCAAGCGAACCCACAAAATAAATATCAACAATTGCAAAAGTTGATTCCATTATTAATTCTAAAATCATTGGGATAGCAAGAAGAAAAATTGCTTTACCAAGAGGAATTTGAGTGTAATCAGCTTCACTTCCTTGGATGGCTTCTTTTAATTCATGCCAGATAGATTTTTGAGATGAAATAGTTTCCAAAAAATTTGTTTTCTAATTATTTCAAAATTGATTAGTAAATAAATTGTTGACGTAGAATATATGAAATTACAAATATCTTTCTTTAATAACATTTATATGATGTTTAGTATGACCAATAGAAATAAAGCCCAAAGCTCTTGCGGAAATTTTAAATTCTCCGTTATTACCTAAAAATTTAGATTTTTCCTCACTAATATTTTTGAGTAAAAATTCCATACTTTTTCTTACAACCAAAAATTCTTCAAGCAGACTTTCCATAGATCTATTTGATACATCAATATTTGCTGCAAATAAATTTTCATCTGCTCTTTGTAATAAAGTTTTATCATCTCCTCTTGCACAAACCAATGCACGATAAGAAAAAATTCTTTCGGTATCAATTACATGCATAAGAACATCTTTAATTGTCCATTTTTCCGGTGCATATTTATAATTATGTTTTTCTTCAGGAATATTTATAAAGAAATTAAATGTTGATTCGGTATCAGTTGTAAATATTTGAAAAAAATTTCCTTCTTCAACAAGATCAATATATTTTAGGAAATACGGATTATATTCATTTGCTTGTGGTCGATTCATAAAATTCCTTAGATATATTTATTTACCTTTTTTTGATTTGGATAAATTTTCATTCACTCTAAATTTCACAATTTTGGAAATTAATTTTATCGGAAGTGTTTCATCAATTGGAAATTGAACCGCCCCTTTAGAAGTTTTGAAATTTTTAAGTTCATCTTTAAATTGTTCTATTCCAGTTGGAGTTGGATAAAAACCAATATGATTTTTATACGCAGCAAAATGAACCAAATTTCCATTGAGAAAAAATGTCGGCATTTGATAAGATATTTTTTCTATAGATTCCGGAGCGGATTCTATTATTGTTTTACGAAGTTCGGTTAATTTTTCTTGAACTTCATCCGGGAAAGTTAAAATGTATTCATCAATATTTTTAAATTCTGTTTTTTCGGTTTTCATAAAATTTTCTAATAAGTATTTATTAAAATATGAAAATTATTAATATGGCAATTTAACCATTCTTAAAGCTTAATTTTTTACTCTATTTTACTGTGTGAACCATCACAACTAGGAAATCTTTTTGAATGTCCACAAATACAATCTTGAAGCCCTTTCCCCGTAAGAATTCGCTCTATATTTTTTTCAATTCTTTCACTGCGAGTTTTAGATTGTTTTGGTTGTGAAAAATGTAACAGATAACCTCTTTGTCGTCCTTGTGTTAAATTTTCAAAAGCTGTTTTAAAATCCGGATCCATTTCAAATTTTAATTTTAGTTCCTCCGACATGTTGAATTCGGAAGTTTTTTTCATTTCAACTTTCAATCCGAATTTTTCAATCTCTATTGCCTCGAATATATATTCCTTAATTGTTGTCTCTAATTTTTCAATTTCAGAAATATTGGTAAACCTAATTTGTCTTGCAGATTGAACATTTTCGGTTTGTTGAACTAAAATATTTTTTTCATCTTTTAGTAAAGCACCTTTATGAAATAAAATTGCACAATAATCTTTAAACTCATGAATTAATAATACATTATTTTTATTTTGAGTATAACATGGATGCATCCATTTATATTCTTCAATTAAACCGCAATCAAGAATTAAAGTTCTAAGTTTTTCTAATTCTCTTTGCCACTTACCAACTTGGCTTAAATATTTATCTACTTTGGGATTCATTTCATCTACTTTATTTGTTCTACATATTTATTGGTTGTAAAATACTGCATCTGTTTCCTTCGGTATCAAAAAAAGAAACAAATTCACCCACACCGGGAATTGGCATTGGTTCACCTAAAATTTTGCCGCCGGCATTTTTTATCATTTCCATAGATTCTTTTATGTCATCAACAGAAATTACAATTGAAGGCTGATTCATTTTTTGATCTTCCATCTTTTGATAAAATCCTCCGTTAATTGCTCCTTTAGTCTGTATCATTCCATTTTCATCAGTTTCAGTTGTATGGACCATAATATAATTTCCCATTTCCGGTCCTAACTGTTGTGTCTGCCATCCGAAAACCTTTGTGTAAAATTCGGACATGCGTTTTCCGTTTTCGGCAGCCATTTCAAAATGTACTACTGGATTTATATTTGACATAGTTATATCTCCTATTATATATAATTATGAAATCAAGTTTGTCATTCCCGAATGTCTTTATCGGGAATCTCTAATACTTCTTAGTTTGCTTCAACATGCTTTTTGAAATTATCAAGAATTGATTGCCATCCGCCCTTTTGCATTTCAACTGAGTTTTCATTTTCAGCTTCAAAAATTGTTGTAACTTTTGTTTTATCACCAAGTACTTCAAAATTTGTAATTGCTTTTCTCCCGTCTCCCAATGTGTAAGAAATTTTTTTATGTGGAATAACTTCATCATAAATTCCCCAAAAATCAAATCCAAAACTTCCGTCTTTTGCTTCCATTCTTGAACTAAATTTTCCGCCGATTCGCAAATCATTTTCTGCACTTGGACAATGCCAATCGTCAGATGCAAAATTCCATTTTGTAATGTGTTCCGGCTTCGTCCAATATTCCCAAACTTTTTTTTCATCTGCCGAAACAATTGTTTCGATTGTAATTTTAGTTTTATTCATTTAAATATTCCATTCTTCTTTTTGATTACAAATCATAATTCATAAAATAAAAGTTAATTTTCGTTTAGCCATCAATTCACGAAAAATTTTTCTTTTCACTTTTGACGTTTAACATTTCACTTTTTCATTCACTCAATTCTTTAATTTTATTCAATGCATCGGGCCATGTTTTAAGAAAAAAATCTTTGTATTCATCATTCATATCCATTTCTATAATTAATTCAGTTGTATTTCCATTAGGTTTTAAAGTATAATTTTCAAAAATCCCCGACCATTTTTTTATCTCTTCACTTTCGTAATCTTCAATGCCGTCTTTAATAAAACCCAAATGTTTAAATGATAAAAATTCATTTTCCCTTAATTCGGCAATTGTGCTAATCATTCCGTTGCCTTTTCCATCAACAAATAATGTTCTGCCATTAATTTTCCAGTCTGATTCCATACTCGAACCTTCTGAAAATACGGAAGACCATTTTTTATATGTTTCATTATCCCAAAGAGTTTTCCAAACTTTTTCTTTTGATGCATTTATATGAATATTAAATTTTAACTTTTCCACTTTTTAATCCTTTCGAAATATTTTAATAAATATTATGAATTTTTCTGAAATGTTTGTTCCAAAATATTTAAATCAAGTTTTTTCATTTTTAATAATTCATTCATTACGGAAGAAGATTGTTCTTTGTTTCCACCGCTTAATAACTTACCAAGTTTTGAAGGAACAATTTGCCAAGAAACTCCAAATTTATCTTTAAGCCATCCGCACTGCTGTGCATTGGGATCTCCGCCTTCACCAAGTTTTTCCCAATAATAATCAATTTCTTCTTGCGTATCACAATTTACGATAAATGAAATTGCTTCGTTAAAATCGAAATCATGTTTTTGCGTACTGCTCATTGCGTTGAATAAATAATTTGATAAACTAAATTGTGCAAACAACAAGGCATCGGTCGGAATATTTTCAGAAGGCGGATAAGGAAATTCAAAGTTAATTTTTGAATTTGGGAAAATATTTGTGTAATAATTTACCGCTTCCTTAATTTGTGCAAATTTATCATTTGTAAATAAAAGTGTTGGTAAAATCTTTTGTGGTGAATTCATTTTATCAATATCAAGCTGCCAAGAAGCTCCAAATTTATCTTTTACCCAAGCATACTTTTCGCTCCAATCATATTTACCCAATTGCCAAACAATACTTCCATTCTGTTTTAATTTTTCATAAAGGAATTCAATCTCGTTTTCTGATTTACAATAAATATAAAATGAAACCGCATCGCTGAATTTAAAAATTGGTCCGCCGTTTAATACAAGAAATTTTTGTCCCGCTAATTCAAATTCCATTGTCATTATTGTGCCTTCCGGCATTTGATGAAATTCAAATCCTTCTTTGCCGTATCTTTGCGAGTTTCCAATTTTAGAATTTTCAAATAGTGAAGTGTAAAAGTTTACAGCTTCTTCAGCGGTTTTATCAAACCACAAATTTGGTGTTATTGAATTCATTTTGTATCCTTTCTCATTTTAATTAATTCTTCTTCAAGCCGATCAAAATTTTCGTCGTTTTTCCCAACAGTGTATGATCTAATTTTATTACACAATTCAACTGAATCAAATAATTGTCTGAATATTATTTTTGTTATAGTTTCTGATATTTTTTGAAATTGAAAAATCACATAAAATATTGGGTTTGAAATACGATCCCAGACAATTAATTTATTTTTTTCAACGATTATAAATACACATTCATTAACATAATTTCCTCTATCGGGACCGTGCATAATGAAACTCCATCTTCCGCCGGGTTTAAATTCAAATGAATTAAAGGTATTTGTAAAACCTTTTGGTCCCCACCAATTTTTCAGATGATTAGGATTTTCAAATGCTTGATAAACAAAATCAATCGGAAAATTAATTTCTCTAATAGTAATTATTTCTTGCTCTGGATTTGAAGTTAAAATTTCCATTGTTTTCTTTCATCATGTAATTTTAATCTGAGATTTCTCTCCCGATAAAAAGCATCGAGATCGAAATGACAATTGCATATTTCTGTCATGTCGAATCGTTTTTTGATGAGACATCTCAAAGTTTAATATTCACCAAAAATTTTTAAGTTCTGAGATTTCTCTCCCGATAAAAACATAGGGATTCGAAATGACAATTAATAAAATTATTTCAACGCCTTTTTAATTTTATCAATATTTTCTTTTCCAAAATAATTGCAACCGGCTTTAACCAAATCCGGCTTGAGGTTTAGCGTTTTAATAGTTTTTGAAACAACCGATCCCGATACACCAAGCTGTGCAGCAATTTTTCCGGCAGTTAATAAATCTGAATTTTCCTTTGCCATTTTCATACTCCTTATTTTGCTGATTATTGTTGTTCTTTGGAAAAATCAATCATCCAATTTATTCCAAATTTATCTGTAAAATTACCGTAATAATCACCCCAAAATTGATCAGCCATTGGCATTTCAATTTTTCCGCCAACAGAAAGTTGGTTAAACAAATTATCAGCTTCTTCTCTAGAATCTGTAGTAATCATAATGTGCATATTATTTCCGGGTACAAATTTATGTCCCATAGATTCAATTAAATCGGTTCCCATCATAATAATTCCGTTGCACAACGGCAAAGAAATGTGCATAATCTTTTCTTGAACTTCAGCGGGAAAATTTTGAGCATCCGGTAAATCTTTAAATTTCATTACACCATTAAACTCGCCGCCAAAAACAGATTTGTAAAAATTAAACGCTTCTTCTGTATTTCCGTTAAAATTGAAGTACGGATGAATATTTTTCATAATTATTTCCTTTCATATTTTTTTAATAATTAAATGAGTTGCATTTTCTGTTGAAACATTTTCCACACAATTATATCCTAAATCAATAATATTAATTTCTGAAAAGAGATTTTCTCCGGCTCCAAGAAAAACCGGAGAAACAGCAATATGCATTTCATCAATTAATTTTTCTTTTAAATATTGACGAATAACATTAACACCGCCGCCCAGCCTAACATCTTTTCCATTTGCAGAATCAAAAGCTTTTTTTAGTGCAGAATGAATGCCGTCTGTAATAAAATAAAAAGTAGTTCCGCCTTCCATTTCAATAGGTTTACGTGGATAATTTGTAAGCACAAAAACCGGAACATGATAAGGCGGATTATTTCCCCACCATCCTTTCCAATTTTCATCAAGCCAAGGTCCGCGAGTTGGAGCAAACATATTTCTTCCTAAAATCCATGCGCCGATATTATCAAATCCTCGTTCGGCAAAGTTATTATCGATGCCGGTTGTGCCGCCATCATTTCCCATCACATTTTTTTGAAAAGTTTTTGTCGGGAAAAACCATTTAGCTAAATTTGTTCCTCCGATGCCAAGTGGATTTTCAAGACTTTGATTTATACCCGCACCAAATCCATCAACAGAAATTGAAAAACTTGCAACTCTTAATTTTTGCATATCTATTTCTCACTAATTATAAATTTCAGAAATCTTAAACAAATATAATAGATATTTTGTCTTTTTCTAATGTGTAAATACGCCAAACTTACGGGTTGATTGCGACAATGTCTTTTATTACATTTTCGCCATGAAAAAAGTAATTATAATTGTTCCCGAAACTGCAATTCCATCTGCAATATTTGATCCGCAATATATGTTTTTTGCGGTAAATAATTTTTTTAAAGAAGCCGGTCACGAGCCATTTTTTAATGTTCAATTAATTGGATTAACAAAAGAAGTAAAATTGAATTTTGGAACTGTTGCAATTCACACAGATAACACAATTGAAAAAGCTAAACAAGCAAATTTGATTATTGTCCCGGCAATCAGTGGAAATATTTTAAACGCAATTGAAGTTAACAAAAAATTTATTCCGTTTATTTTAGATCAATACAACGGCGGAGCAGAAATTGCAAGTTTGTGCATCGGCGCTTTTTTATTGGCTTCAACGGGATTGTTAGATGAAAAGCAATGCTCAACTCACTGGCTTTTTGCAAATCAATTTAGAGAAATGTTTCCCAACGTAAAATTTGCGGAAGATAAAATTATTACGGATCAAAACGGAATTTACACAAGCGGCGGCGCAACTTCTTATTGGAATTTACTTTTATATTTAATAGAAAAATACACAAGCAAAGAAATGGCAATTATGGCATCCAAATTTTTCTTACTCGATACTGAAAAAACTTCTCAATTACCATTTAGAATTTTTAAGGGACAAAAAGAGCACAAGGATGGTTTAATTCTTTCCGCACAAAATTATATTGAAGAAAATTATAATGAAAAAATTACAGTTGATGAATTAGCCGAAAGATTTAATTTGGGACGAAGAACTTTTGAAAGAAGGTTTAAAGCCGCAACAAAAAATACAATTATCGAATATATTCAGCGCGTAAAAATTGAAGCCGCAAAAGTTGATTTGGAAAAGGGAAGAAAAACAGTTTCTGAAATTATGTATGATGTCGGTTATACGGATAGCAAATCTTTTAGAGATGTTTTTAAAAAGTTTGCCGGAATGTCTCCGGTTGATTATAAGAATAAATTTAATTGATTTTTACTTTTCTTAATCTTGCTCTTAATCCTAATCTTACTCTATATTTTAAAAGTGATTAAGAATAAGATTAAGAATAAGATTAAGAGTAAGATTAAGAGTAAGAATTAAAATTAAAGCCATTTGGATAAATCACATCGATTATCAATTAATGCTAAAACTTCATTTTTTTTTGATTTAATTCTGTAAAATGCAGAAAGTTCTCTACTTAATACTGCTCTTCTAATTTCATTATTTTTAGAAGTTGACGGATAAAGTTCCGGGAAAAGTGTTACTGCATTTTCAAATGCCGAAAGCAGTAAATAAAAAGTATCAATTTCTTTTTCAGAAAAATTTATTCTCAGATAATTTTTTATAGATAAAGCATTTTGCAAAGAGGAATTTGACCAAACTATTTCTAGATGTTTAAGCATTTGTTAATTTTTCCCAGAATAATTTTGAGCTGATTGTATTTCCTAAATCCGCATCTTTAATTCCGGCTAATACAATTTTTCTCTGATTTTCTGAAAGTTGATCCCACCAATCACCTTTAGATTTTGATGATTTTAATCCGTCAAGAAATGTTAACAAATTTGTGTCGGAAAGCTGATTTATCCAAGAAATTAGATTAAGTTTTATTTCATTTATTTCTGTTGTTGACATAATTAGCTCTAACTTTTTTTATTAAACTTACTAAAATATTTTAATTATTTCTATTCAGTTTTCTTTAACCAGCAGCAGTTGTTCGGAAATACCTAACAACTGAATGTGTTTATGATTCTCTACTTTTATGAGATTTTGCTGAAATTACTTTGTCTACTTTTTAATTTTTATTTTCATTTTTTCGAATAAATTCCATTGCAGTTTTTTCACTTTCTTCAATTGCAATTTCCACCGCTCGTTTTGCTGTTTCTAAAAGTCTTTCAGATTTTTCTTTCAGCTTAAAACTTTCATCAATAAGTTTTGCAATTTCTTTTTGCATTTGTAAATCAATTATTGGAACAACTACATTTTCAATTTCTCCAACTCGCCAATGTAAAATAATTGAACCCCCAGAATCTCTTTCTGCTTGCATTTGTACTATTTTTGAATTCAAAACAAGAGTTAAATATTCCGGAATAATCTCAGTCTTATTTTTTATTGTTAAATGAAGAACAGCTCCGGAAGTTATAAAATCCGCATCTTCTTTTAACATAAACGCATTTCCCACACTTCCGTCTTTTGAAAATAAAATTGTTTCTTTTTTAGGTTTTAATTTTTTTATTAGTTCTTTATTTGTGTTACAAAATGAATCTGAAAGTTTCTTTTCCGGTTCAGTGAAACCAAATTTATTATAATCCGAAACTCTTAAAAATGGTAATCCTTTTTCGGAATAGTATGCAGAACCGGGTTCTATTGATTTTTTTATTTTAATAATATTTTTGAGACTATCAAATTTTTGATCAGTTATATGCTTTATAATTTCTTCGTATTTTTTTTGATAATATTCAGCATCTATTCTTCCGGTTTTACCAAATGAATTCTTAAAACTTTTAACATTTATTGGATCTGAATTTGGTGAAAATGAATTAAGTCCAATATTCTTTAATAAAATTTCCTCAGCATTTTTATATAATTTTTCAGACTTTCTTGAATTTTCATGTCCAGTTTGTACTTGTTCTTTTATTATGAGTTGAAATTCTTGACTTGATAAAGGAACGATGACTTCCTCAATTTCTCTACAATTTAAATTTACCTGTTCCATTTGGCGAGAAAGATAATGCAAGTATTTTTTCCCATACTTACAATTCAAATACATAGTCAGAAATTCTGGATTTACCTTTTGTAGTTAAATAATGTGAAAAATTAGGTTTAATATAATTTTCTCGTAGATTATCTGTTTTTATAAGTTTAATATTTCCGCCGTAAAAATCTAATTTTTTCATAGAAGGAGTATGACCAGTTTGGACATGTTGCGATAATATGGATAACAGTTTAGTATGAGGTAATGTATTTAGTTTTCTTTTAAGAAATCTATATTCTTTTTTGAAATATTCACTCTCTATTCTTAGGTAAGAACTTTCACTTTTAACAAAACTGAAATTTAATTCCACTGCCTCAAGCCCTTCCAACAAAGTTTTATATTTTTCTTTGTTAAAAGGGCTATTTAAAAAAAACTTAGTTTCTCTTTTTTAGCAAACTCTGCAAAAACTTCTGCAATGCCGTCTTTAGTTAAATTATCATGGTTAAACAAATCATGCTTAACAAATAAATGTCCGTGAGAATCTAAAAGATATTCGTTAAGATCATTTGGTAATATATCATAATGTGGCTGCGGATCGGAAATATTGTTTTTAGACGCAACATGTTGCGTCTCTACATTAAAGTCTTTTTTTCTTACAAATATTTTTTCGCCACTGCTATCTTTACTTGGTTCTTGCATAGTGGCAAAGAAAATTGGGTAATCATCAACCTTTGGGCAAAGTTTTTCATCCCATTTTTGAACAAAGAGTACACTTGTTTTAGTTCCGGTATGAGGTTTAAAAACATTTCCGTGTAAACCAACTACTGCCAAAATACGGCAGCGTTCAGCAATAAATTCGCGTATTTGTTTATCGCTGCTATTATTAAATCTTCCTTGCGGTAAAACAATTGCCATTCTTCCGCCGGATTTAAGAAAGTCTAAATTTCTTTCAATAAATAAAATGTCTCTGCCAACTTTAGTTTGTGTTTTTCCTTTTGGATTTTTACCAAGTTCATATTTGGAAAGAATTCTGCTTTCTTTAATATCTCCGGCAAAAGGAGGATTTGCCATTAGAATATCAAACTTAAAATCTCTATTTGAGTTTTTATCTAATCTTAATTTTTTTAACTTTTTCCAGCCTTCATTATAAACATCAATCCAATCTTCATCTTGTATTTTTTCATCCCAGCGTTCCCAATCAAGAGTATTTAAGTGAAGAACATTAGTTTGTCCATCACCGGCAATTAAGTTTAAAGTTCTACCAACTCTAACAGCTTTTTCATCAAAATCTATTGCAAATATTTTTTCTTGAACATAATCAATACATTTTGCCGGTTTTTTATCTAATGTAAACAAATGACTTTTATTATAACCGGCATTTGTTAGAATTTTTTCCCATACATAAAAAATTGTATGTACTGGAAAACCACAACTTCCGGCTGCCGTATCAATCATTGTTTCTTGAGGCTGGGGATTTAGCATTTTTACGGCCATATCAATTACGTAACGAGGAGTAAAATACTGACCTTTTTCACCTTTACTACTTTTATTAATTAAGTATTCAAACGCTTCATCAACAACATCAAGATTAGAATTAAAAAGTTTTACTCCTTCTAAAGTACCGACGCAAACAGCTAAGTGAGATGGCGTTAAATTTATTTTAGAATCTGGACTAAAAATTCCTTCCCATTTCTTTTTTGCATTTTCAAAAATACTGCTTATTGTCTCTTTTAGTTCAGTCTCTGTATAACCATAATCTTTAAATTGAACCGGTCTTTTCTTATCTCTACCACTTTCTAATTCATCAAAAAGTTTTGTAAAGATTAGTTTGAAAACTTCTTCAAAAACATCTACTCCGGCGTTTGCTAAAACTTCATCTTCCATGTAGAGAATTAAATCTTTTAACGATTTTCTTTCATTTACAAGTTTATCTTCTCTTATTAAATCATCAATAAACCATCTTTCTTGTAAAATATCAGTAAGTTTTTGATTTATATTTGGGATATCTGGAATTGGTTTAAAATAATTAGGATCTTTTCTATGAAATCTTGAAATAGAATCACCGTTTGTCCAAACCCCTATTGGCGCTCCGGTTGCATTACAATACGATCTTAATTGTTCAATTCCATCTTTTTCTTTTGGTTTCTTAACTTCAACAATTATAAAAGGCGAAGTTGTTTGATCTTTATCAAAAATTACAATATCTGCTCGTTTCTTTTCTCTTCCAAATGAAACAGAATATTCAAGTTCAATTCTTGAAATTGGATAGTAAAAATCTTGAGTAAGAACCAATACATAAAGCTGGCGTATTACTTCTTCTGGAGTAAGTTTAATTTCTTTTTTTCTAATTGGACAATTATAATATGCTGAATTTTTACCACGGGATTCTTTAAGGAATATTTGTTTTTCTAAATATTTAATTTTTTCATCATCAAATTGGGTCAACTTATAATTTGAATCTTTTAGGATTTCTGCTAAATGCATTTTTATTTCCGTTTTATTATGTGCCAAAAATAACGATTTGTGAAAGTAATTTTATATGTGAAAATAAAGATTTTAAGTTTTATTGAAAAGTTTTTAAGAAAAAGATTATCCCAGAGGGATTTCTTCGGAGAGAGTGAAAATTTTATTTGCTTTAAATAGTTTGTATATAAAAGATACGATCTTTTAAAAAGATCGTATCTTTGAAGAATCTTTTACTTTTATCAGCGCAAGATTAAGAAATCAACAAATCTACATTTTCACAAATTCAACTCTTCTATTTTGAGCTTTTCCTTCTGATGTATCGTTGCTTGTTAATGGTTTACTTTCGCCCAATCCTTTTGATGTTAATCGATCAGAAGAAATTCCTAACTCAATCATTTTTGCAACAACAGATTTTGCTCTTTCTTCAGAAAGTTTAAGATTTGAATCATCATTTCCATCGCTATCTGTATGACCTTCAACGGAAAATTTTAATTCGGGATGATCTTGCATCATTTTAACAACATAATTTATTGTTCCAATACTTTCCGGTTTTAAAGTTGATTTGTTTACATCAAACTTGATTCCGGTTGTTACAAATTTTCCATCTGTTAAAAATTTATCATAAAGTGGAACTGCACCTTTTGCAATTCTAATATTTTTTAAATATCCAGCAGATTTTCCATCTGGATTGTGCGAAGAAAGTCCAATACCGGTAGGATTAAAATCAACATTTGGAATATTTAAAATTCTTGTATCATCCAAATAAACTTTTAGTGCACGTTTATTGAAAGAAATTGCTATGTGTCGCCAAGTTGCAATATTTGTTACATAATTAGTTCCGGGCAGAAAATTTTTTTCAATATTTTTTCCATCGGCAGCATTTTGATAAAAACGGATATTTTGTTCAGCAGAATTATACTCGGGATTTCTAAAAATTTTCTTTTGATTTTTATAATCAGCAAAAAATACACGATAAGAAAAATGTTGATCGGGAAAATAAGCATCAAATTCAACAGTAAATTCATCGGGAAGATAATCCTCGGAGGAATTTTTAATTAATGGAACAATACCGCCGCCGCCGTTTGCATTGGTTTTTCTGCACATTATAACATTTTCACCATCGACGTTTGCATTATCGTAAGTTCCTTTAACTAAATCCCACTTTGATGGAAATTCACCGTTTTGTTCTCCTTCTTGATTGTCTTCAAAAATAATTTCCGTACCGGGAATAAAATCATATTTTGCCCAATTTAACTGCGGAGTTTTATTTTCAACTTGATGAGGTTTGGTTCCCTTAACATTTTTATTTGCAGATTTATTTTCTTCTGGCATTTCATCATCAGATTCTTCGGAAGTTTCATCGGCTTCTACAGTTTCCTCAATACCATCTTCAACGCCATCCAAAGTTTTATCAACACTTTTATCAATATTATCTTCTATTCTTTTTTCAATTTTTTTCTCGGCTTTCTTTTTTGTTTTTTTCAAAACCTTGTTTAAATCAATTTGAGCAAAAATTTGAGATGAAAATATTAAAAGTAAAATTGGCAATAAAAATAAAGTTAAAAGTCTGTTTTTAAATAATTGTGAAGTGAGCATTACATCCCTTTCTTTGTTAATATTTTTCGTAAGTATAACAAACAATGAATTATTTTTCCACTTGGAAATTTGTAATAGCAAACTTTAAGAAAGTTTAATGCAAAGATTAAGTTTAAGATTAAGAATAAGATTAAGAAAAAATATCAAGTATCCATATCGTATTCATATTTTATCAAATTATTTTAATTTCTTACTCTTTATCTTAATCATAATCTTACTCTTCTTTTTTGAAAAAGCGATTGAAAATAAGATTAAGAATAAGATTAAGAAAAGATTATGTGTTAAAAAGAATTAGATATTCTTCCTCAAAAAAGATACGATCTTTTTATAAAGATCGCATCTTAATTGAGATTAAAATTTTAAAGTGGTTTTACCGGAACGTAAATATCAACAATATGTTTTCCTTCGGGGTGTTCTTTGGGATCATTCAAATAAAGTTCAAAACATGTATAATCGTTTGGCTGATAACCACTTGATGGAAACCATTCGCTGTAAACATAATCCCATGCTTTCTGATAATCTTTCTCGGTTAACTCAAAACTTGCCACAACATATTTTCCGCCAGCAATTTCCATTTTACCAATTTCGTCTGTTACTTCTGTATTATTTGGAACGGAAATACAAACACTTAAACGTAATTTTTCTTCATCTGTTATTTCCGGATTATCATGATAAACTGCTAAAACTTTTGACGTTGGAAGACACAAATTTCTTGGTCCAGCCCAGTTAAAAAGTCTGCCAAACAAATTTCCAAATAATTCTGCGTTGCCTTTATAAGGACCGATATACCTTAAATACGCAACAGTAAAACTTGAAATTTCTTTTACTTCAACTTTAGTTGGTGTAACTTCACCAATTTGGTGATTCATTTTTAACTCCGTTTTATTTATAAATACATCACCAAAATATTCATTCAAAAAATTTGAAACTTCACTTTGATTGCTAACCGTTTGACTTTTCTTGCTAAATTCCCGCGAATATTTATTTCGCCATTCGGTTGCCGTAATTTTAAATCTTTCCTTAAACGCTCTTGCGAAAATTGATGTATTCGAAAATCCGCATTCAAAACCAATTTCAGTTACAGATAAATTTGGGTTATAAATTAAAATTGTGGCAGCTTTTTCAAGTCGGATTCTTAAGATATAGTTATTTAATGTTTCTCCAAGAATACTTTTAAATATTCTGTGAAAATGAAATTTTGAAAAATTGGCAACCGAAGCTAATTCATCAAGAGAAAATTTGGAATTGAGGTTGTTATCAATATAATCAAGTACTTTGTTAATTCTTTGAAGATATTCCTTTCGTTGAAGATTTTTTACTTTCATTGTTGAAATTAGAAAAGTGATTTATGTAATTATTTGGTTTATGATAAAATAGAGTTTAGAATATTTTTATCAAAACAAATTCATTTGGGTTGATTTTACAATTCCATCAAAAGATTTTCCGAAAAGCGCCAAAACTGAATCTGCAATTGGCTTTAACTGTTTTTCAATATAATGTTGATAATCAAAATCCGTGGGAATTAATTCCGCTGGAATTGGTCCACGCTTAGTTATAAAATAATTTACGGTTCCACGTTCTTGATTTATCAATCGCGCAGCTTTTACGTGCGGTGGAATTGTTTTTGTGTAATTTTCCGAACCTTTACGTAAACGTTTTTTATAAATTAAATCGTTAGTAAATTTTCCGGAAAGTAAATTTGAAACAAATTCTTTAATCCAATTTTCATAATCTTGATTATTAAAAATTCGTAAGTACAATTCCTCTTGAAAATTCTTTGCAAGTTTTGTCCAATCAGATCGAACAAATTCCATTCCCACAAAATCAATTTTATTTTCGAGCAAACCCGCATAACGTTTTTTAGCTCCACCTTCTCTTCCTCGCATTGAAGTTAAAATAAATTTTGAATAATATTTTTCAAACTCAATTTCCAAATATGATTTTAGTAAAAATTCTTTTTCAATTCTTTCGTTCCAATAATCATTTAAATTTTTTGCAATATTTTTTCCAACTTCATTTGCATCAACAAAATCAGTCGTTACGTTTACAAACAAAGAATCTGTATCGCCGTAGAGAACTTTCAAATTATTTTTTTCTAAAAATATTTTACTTTGCTGAAGTAGCCACTGACCGGTTCCGGTAATTGCGTCCGGCAAATTCGGATGATAAAATCTGCATCCATAAGAACCCATAACTCCGTAAAAACTGTTCATCAAAATTTTAATTGCTTGCGAAAGATTTTTATCATTATTTTTTTTTGCGATTTCGCGGTGATGCATTAATTCTTCAATAAAATTAGGAAGTATATGATTCGTCTGTGAAAATTTAATTCCGTTTGGAGTTTGCAAAGTGTTTTCATTTGAGAGCAATCTAGATAGAGGATCAATTTTAAAAGTCTCAATTATTGATGGATACAAACTTTTAAAATCCAGCACAAAAACATTTTTATATAAACCGGGCTGCGGATCAAAAACAAAGCCACCAGCCGAATGTTGAGTTTGTTTTATGTCTTTTACATTTGGCGCAACAAATCCGTGCTGATGCAATTTAGGAAGATAAAAATGATCAAACGCCGCAGTCATTTGTCCAAGCTGATCTAAAAACAATCCGGATAATTTACTTCGCATAATTAGCTGATCAATAATTCCAACTTTTGCAAATATTTCGGAAACTAAAATGCAATCGGTTAAATTATATTCCGCTAATTTTAATTTATCATTTTCAAAAAGGAAATTTATTTCAGCAACTTTGTTGGAATTGCTTTGTATGGTTTTTCCTTTTCCCAATAATTCTTGAGCAACGGTTTCAAGTTTATAATCTTCAAAAGTGAAAAATGCCGAGCGTAATGTTGTTGGTCCATCTAGCACAATTCTTCCGGAAATTTTTGCAAAATAATTTCCGCTGGATTTTGCAATAATTTTTGAGATTGAATTATCTCTTCCCAAAATAAATTTTATATTATTTACATTTGCTCGTTCTTCCAATATTTTTAGATCAAAACCGAGAACATTCCAGCCAATAATAATATCGGGATCAAACTCGGAAATATCATCAATAAATTTTTGTAAAATTATTTTTTCGGATTTATGCTGATAAACATTTTCGCTTAATTGAATTTCTTCGTTTCCTAAAATTCTAACAATTTTTTGTTCCTTATTATTTTCAGTTTGATGAATTGCATAGGAAATTATATTATTGTTTGGGTTTGTTTCAATATCAATCGATGCAATTTTAAAATTTGGAGAATACTCATTTGAATAAATTTTAGGGTTTTCAAAAACCATAACATTTTTTTGTCGAGAAAAATTTCCTTCAATTTTAACTTGTGCATTGATTCCTTTTTCCATTAAAAATCTGCGCGTGGGAATTACATCACTTTCAAAAGTTTTAATTTTTTGTGAACCAAAATATTCCGAACATTTCAGCAAATCGTTTTGTGTATTAAAATAAATTGCATCAACATCAATAAAATCAAAGGATTTTAGGTTTACTTGTTTTCTTAAATGAGGAAAGGGGATTTCAATATTTTGATTTTTTCGTTCAATAAAAAAAACCGGTTTGTTCTTAAAAATTAATTTTACAGTTCCAAATTCAGAAATTCCCCAAAGAATAAGTGAATTTTTATTTTGAAAATCATTCCATTCATCAGTAAATAAAAATGCAATTAATGAAGTAAAATTATTCTGATTTGTCATTATAAACTTTGATTGTAAGAAAAGTTAAATCAACTAATATTTTTTCTTAGCTTGAGCAAAATCAATGAAAGAAAAAAAATGATAAGACCAATAATAAAAATTGTAGGCTGCATCCAAGAAACGTAACCAATTATAGATACTTGAGTTATTATCCAAGTCAAGATTATTGTAGCAACTAAAAATGAAAATGTTATATCAAATTTTAAATTTCGAAAAACAAAAATTGATGCTAATAAACTTGATCCGCCAACAATAATAAACAGAAATAAACTTGGAATGAAATAATTTTGAAATGGACTATTTTCAAGCCATTCGATAGGAACTCCTTTTGCGCCGGACATTCCATAATATCCACCGCCAAAAGCATTGAGAGAAATAAATAAAAACAAAATACTCAATAAATATCTTAATATTTTTTCTTTCAAATCTTTTATTCCTTTTTGTAAAAATAAAAAATAATTGCTACCGAATTCTATTTAATAAAACTTGAGTTTATCCTATTTCACTTTTTGGTCTGAGTATATTTTCTTAGTTTTGACCATAAGAAAATTTAATTAATTAAATAGTTTTGAGGAGATTTATTATGGCTAATGCTCAATTTAGGATAAACTTACCCGAGAATGAACCAATTAAAAGTTATGCCCCGGGTTCTCCGGAAAAATCAGCACTTAAAAAAAGAATTGAAGAATTAAAAAATCAAATTATAGAAATTCCTCTAATTATCGGCGGCAAAGAAATTAAAACCGGAAATAAAGAGGATTGCGTAATTCCACACGATCACAAAACTGTAATTGGAAAATATCATAAAGCCGGAAAGAAAGAAGTTGAAATGGCAATTGAGGCAGCTTTAAAAGCAAGAGAATCATGGGCTTCAATGGATTGGCATGAAAGAGCTGCAATATTTTTAAAAGCAGGAGATTTGCTTGCATCACCATTTTGGAGAAATACTTTAAATGCATCAACAATGTTATCACAAAGTAAAAATGCTTTCCAGGCAGAAATTGATTCAGCTTGTGAATTAATAGATTTCTTCAAATTTAATGCTTATTATGCTCAGCAGATTTATGAGCAGCAGCCGCCGCATTCACCAGCAGGCCAATGGAATAAAATGGAATACAGAGCTTTAGAAGGATTTGTATTTGCAGTTGCTCCGTTTAATTTTACATCAATTGCTGGAAATTTACCAACTTCGCCAGCTTTAATGGGAAACGTAGTTTTAATGAAACCAGCATCAAGCGCAGTTTATACAGGATACTGGTTAATGAAATTATTTGAAGCTGCTGGATTTCCTCCGGGAGTAATTAATTTTGTTCCGGGTTCGGGCAGACAAGTCGGTGACCCAGTTATGGCTTCGCCGCATTTAGCTGGAATTCATTTTACCGGAAGTACACCCGTATTTCAAAATATGTGGAAAACTGTTGGAGATAATATTGCAAAATATAAATCATATCCAAGAATTGTGGGTGAAACCGGAGGCAAAGATTTCATTTTTGTTCACAAAAGCGCGGATGTTAAAGAAGTTGGAACAGCATTAATTAGAGGAGCTTTTGAATATCAAGGACAAAAATGTTCCGCTGCTTCTCGCGCCTACATTCCTCAATCAAAGTGGAATTCATTAAAGAAATTTATTATCAGCGAATTGAAAACTGTAAAAATGGGTTCTCCGGAAGATTTTACAAATTTTATGAATGCAGTAATTGATAAAAGTGCATTTGATACAATTACGGAATATATCAACTTTGCTAAAAAAGCAAAAGATGCTGAAATTATATCCGGTGGAAATTTTGATAGTTCAAAGGGATATTTTATAGAACCAACCGTTATTGTTACAACAAATCCAAAATTTAAAACAATGGAAGAAGAAATTTTTGGTCCGGTTCTTACGATTTATGTTTATCCAACAAATAAATACAAAGAAACTTTAGAGCTTTGTAATGAAACTTCTCCATATGCATTAACAGGAGCAATTTTTGCGAAAGAAAGAGATGCGGTAATTTTAGCAGATAAAATTTTAAAAAATGCTTCCGGAAATTTTTACATTAATGATAAACCTACCGGTGCTGTTGTTGGTCAGCAGCCTTTTGGTGGCGCAAGAGCGAGCGGTACAAATGATAAAGCAGGAAGTTATCTAAATTTAATACGCTGGGTTTCACCAAGAGCAATAAAAGAGAATTTTATTCCACCAACGGATTACAGATATCCTTTTATGCAAGAAGAATAAAATGTGAAATGGGAAACATTAAGAATTAAATAAAAACTAATCGTTATTCCGGTTTCTGCATTTGTGGAAAAACGGAATCTTTTTTTTGATTAGCGAAAGAAAAATTTATTAACCCTTTAGAAAAAAACAATAAGTCAACAAATGAGAAGTAATATTTACAACATTGCAAAAATATTTATTCTTTTTTTTTCAATAGATTTTTTTGCGCAAGAAGATGAAATTAAATCTGAACTACACAAAAGACTTTTGGAAATTCCGGAAATTAAATTTACTCAACTACAATCGGATAATCAGTTTGCGGAATCTTTTGAGATTTTTATTACTCAACCGATTGATCATCTTAATCCTAATAATGGACCAAAATATTCTCAGCGAATTTATTTACATCATACGGATTTTACCAAACCAATGGTTATTGAAACCGATGGATACGCAATAAATTCAGCACGAACAACTGAATTAGCAAAAATATTAAAATGCAATGAACTAATTGTTGAACACAGATATTTTGGAGAATCGAAACCGGATAGTATGATTTGGGAATATTTAAATACAGCTCAAGCTGCCGCAGATCATAACAGAATTGTTGAAATATTTAAAAATATTTACAAAGGAAAATGGATAAATACCGGAATTAGCAAAGGCGGACAAACTTCAATATTTTTCAAATATTATTATCCAAATGCTGTTAATGTTTGGGTTCCTTATGTTGCACCGCTGAATTTAGAGCAAGAAGATAATAGAATTCATAATTTTCTTGAAAATGTTGGAACTGAAGAATGCAGAAATAAAATTGAAGATTTTCAAAAATCATTGTTAGAAAAACGCGATGATATTTTACCGATGCTTGAAAATCATATGAGGGAAATGAAATATACTTTTCCTTTGGGATTAGAAAAAACTTTTGAATATTCTGTTATGGAATATTCATTTGCATTTTGGCAATGGGGAAATTTATCTTGCGATGATATTCCAATTTCCGATTCATCGCCAGAAGAACTTTTTAAACATCTTTATACTGCTTCTCCGTTTGATTATTTTGACGGAAAATCAATGAGCTATTTTCAACCGTTTTTCTATCAAGCATATACTGAAATTGGGTATTACAATTATGAAACAAGTGATTTTTCCAATCTCTTGGAAAGTGTAAATGAAGAATATGCAAGTAATATTTATTTTGCACCTCAGAATGTTGATTTGTCGTTTGATAAAAAATTAATGCAGAATATTAATGATTACATTTTTAATCATGGAAATAATATGCTTTATATTTATGGAGAAAATGATCCATGGTATGCAACCGGTGTAAATATTGGTCCAAATACAAATGCAGTTAAAATGATAAAAAAAGGCGGCGATCACAAAACAAGAATAAAAAGTTTTGAAGGTGAACATAAAGAGAAAATTTATTCAACTTTAGAAAATTGGCTTAGTCTAAAAATTGAAAGAGAATAATTAAAAAAAATAGAACGCCGGTTGCGCTGATTTTTTATGATCTGTTAAGAAAAATATAAATTCATAATTTATTTTTCCAATAAAGGAATTCCAATACAATCACTTGGTTGAGTAATTCCAATTAAATCACAAATAGTTGCAGCAATATCTTCAATATATACTTCATCATTTCTAGTTTCATATTTAATTTTATTTCCGTAGAAAATTAATGGAATGTGATTATCATAAATGTGTCTTGAGCCGTGTTGAGCTCCTTGTTTTTTTTCATATTCCAAATAATAAGATTTTAGAGAAAATAAAATATCCCCCGATCTTTTTTTGTTATATCCATTTAGCAAATAATTATTTGTTGATCTTGAAGCTGTCATCTTATCAAGTTCAGATTTTGTAAAAACTTCAACAACTTCAGGGAAACTACTCAGCATAAAATCTTTAATTTCATTTTCAATTTTTACATTATCTAATTTTAGTTTAGAAATTTCATCATGATTTAAATATAAATTTCTGGAAAATCTAGTTTTAATTAAATTTTTACTTCCGAAAACTTTTTCCAAATGATTTGTAAGTTTTTCAAAAAAGTTTGTATTTTCTAAAACTCCCGCATCAAATTTCATATCAATTAAATGCTGAGTATTTTCCATTCCGCCGTGATCTGCGGTTAAGAAAAGCAGATAATTATCTTTTCCAACTTGTGCATCAAGCATATTTAATAATTCGGATATCTGTTGATCTAATCTCAAATAAGTATCCATAACTTCATAAGATTGCACACCGTAATCGTGACCAATTTTATCCGGAGATGAAAAACTAATTGCCAAATGATCAGTAAATTCACCTTTCCCAAGATTTTCATTTGCTAAAATTTCTTTTGCAAAATCAATTAATATTTGATTTCCAAAAGGAGTATGTGCTAATTTTTCATACTTTTTTTCTTGATCAACATTTTTAAATGAATGCGGAAAAGAAGTTTTTCCTTCGTTAAAAACATCTTCTTCATAAACAGAATTATCTTCTGGTAAATTTTTATAAACATCAGAAGTTTTATATAAATCCCATTCTTTTTCTAAGTATGAATCTATTTTTCCGGAATTATTAAAATTTTTAGCCCAATCCGGTAATCCTTTTAAATAATAAAATGAAGAAATAAATTTTCCGGTTTTTTCATCAAACCAATAAGCCGCATCGGCACTTCTTCCAGCTGGCAGCATTGCGCCACGGTCTTTAACCGAGAGACTTACAACTTTTGATTTACCAAAATTATTTAACTTTATTTGATCTCCAATTGTTGAGCTCAAAAGCTGTTCTGGAGAAAGTTCTTTGCTTATTCCTTCAACATACATTTTGTATGTGGGACTTAAAGCCGTAACGCAATTTACATTTTCAAATGTTTTTCTGTCTTTCCAATCATTTGCGATTATTCCGTGAAAATAAGGAACCGTTCCCGTATAGATTGAAGCATGTCCCGCTCCCGTAACAGTTGGAACATAATTAATTTTACAATTTGTAAAATTTGTTCCGCTATTTAATAATCTTTTAAATCCCGAATTTCCAAATTCATTATAAAATTTTTCTAAATAATCATACCGCATTTGATCCACAACAATTCCCACAACGAGTTTTGGTTTTTTTTCGGTTTGAGCAAAAGCAGCGATAAATGTTAAAACTATGTATAAAGCAATAATTTGTAATTTCATAAAATTTCTATTTTGTTTTTGGTAAGTGAAAAATAATTAATTCAGGTAAAAGAAATTTGACCTTTTAGCGGTATTTGAAAACTTAACAATTATTTAAAGTGAGCAATATTATTTTGTAAAGTAAAAAATTAGTAGCGTATTTATAAATTTATTAAATTCATTTTAAGAAAATTAAAGGATGAAAATGTCAAAAATTATTAAATCACCGTCAGTTATTGAATCAGCCGGAAACAAACCGAAAATTATTAGAGAATATTTTGGAAGAGTTAATTCGGAAAGTGATGAATTAAGTATTGCAAAAATGACAAGTCCGCAAGGCTGGATTGAACCCGGACAAACGCCGGAATTTAACGAATATACTTTTGTTTTAAAGGGAATTTTAAAAGTTGAAACTGAATCTGAAAATTTTGAAGTGAAAACCGGTGAAGCAATTTTAACTGAAAAAGGTGAATGGATAAGATACAGTACTCCATTTGAGGAAACAGAATATATTGCAATTTGTATTCCGGCATTTTCACCCAATATGGTTCATAGAGATGATGAAGAAAAATTGGATAAAAATTTTAATTATGTAGAAGTTTTAAGAACATATAGTCAAGTTGATATTGCAATGATCAAAAGTCTTCTTGATGGAAATATAGATTATTATTTTCACGGTGAAAATTTTATGTCAATTCGTCCTTTGTTGGAGCCTTCAATTCTTATGGTAAATGAAAATGATTTGGCAGATGTTAAAGAATTACTGAAAGATTTTGAACTGAATTTTATGGGAGTTAGTTTAAAGGAAGAAGATGAAGATAAGAATGAAGATGAATGATAATTTATCTCATGAAATTGATTAACAAATAGAATAATACTTACCTTAAATCCATTTTGATTTTTAATATTTAATTATACTTTTTGTAAAATATTTACTAATATTATTAAAACACATTGTCTTTTTATAATTTATGTCAGCTGAATTACGACCAAGAATAAAAATTATTTCTAAACTTAGTCAAACTGAAGTTTTGGAAATAATAAAACAAAAAATTGAAGATCCAAATTCACCATGCAAAGGCTGGGCGAAAGAAGGTTATGCTGTAATTTGTGCACCTCAAAATGAAAAACATATTTGGACTCCTCAATTAAATCTCCAAATTGATGAAACCGAAAAAGGAACGGAAGTTCGTGGTGTAATTGGTCCAAGTGAAAGTATTTGGATGGCTTTTGCCGGCACTTTTTTCCTATTTGGATTAGCAGCCTTTGTTTTTCTTTTTTGGGGACTTTCGCGTTTAAGTCTTGATTATTCCGCAGAAATTTTATGGCTTGTTCCAATTACAATAATTTTAATTCTCGGCGTTTATATGCTTGCAAAAATTGGGCAGCAACTAAGTAAAAATGAAGTTAAACAACTCAGAAAATTTGTTGAATCCGCATTTGTTGAATAAATATTTTTCCATTATGTATTTGTAAAATTAATTTAAAGTGCAAATTGCACAGAAAGGAAATTATTTTTGGGGAAAATAATTTTCGAAAAGTTTTTTTATAATTTTCAAATGCATTGCTTCTACTACGCAATTATTTTTTTCCTATTAATTAATAACAACTCCAACTTTTCTCAAAATTTTAACTCAAGCAAAATTGGGCAGTTTTTTGTAAAAAATTTTAGTCCAAATGAATACAATTCTGGATTTCAAAACTGGTGTATTCTTCAAGATCAAAAAGGATTTATGTATTTTGGAAATGATTCGGGAATTCTTGAATATGACGGTACTTCTTGGAGATTAATAAAAACCAGCAACAATTCAATTGTCAGATCAATGTGTATGGATTCAAAAGGAAGAATTTATGTTGCTGCATCATCTGATTTTGGTTATTTAGATGCAGATTCAATTGGTCAACTTCAATTTGTTTCGCTTCGTAAAATTAGTTCAAACATTCCAAATTTTGGAGATGTTTGGGATGTTGCTGAAAATTCAAATGGAATTTATTTTAAGACCCAAGATCAAATTTTTCGTTTTCACAATAATAATATTAAAATTATTGATTCCGTTTTTTCATACAGATTATATAAAGTTGGAGATGATATATTTGTTAGAAATAATGGAATCGGATTACAAAAAATAATTGGTAACTCAGTTAAATTTATTCCGGATGGCGAAAGTTTTGCAAGTATTGGAGTCTATGATATGATTCCTTTTAATGATAAAATTTTAATTACTACAAACACAAACGGATTATTTCTTTATAGCGGATATAATTTTACAAAATTCAAAACCGAAGCCGATCAATTTTTATTTCAAAATAAAATTTATAATGCGTGTAAACTTTTTAATGAAAATATTGCAATTGCAACTCAAAGAGGCGGAATTATTATAATTGACAAAAATGGAAAATTTATTCAGAATATTAATTCTAAAAACGGACTTAAAACAGATATTGTGTATGATGTTTTTCCCGATAAACAAGGAAGTTTATGGCTGGCAATGACAGACGGAATTGCAAGAATTGAAATTGATTCACCATTTAAAATTCTTCCAATTGAAAAAACCGGTAAAAATTATTTTTCATCAATTTATAGATTTAAAAATAAAATTTATGCTACAAATTCATTCGGACTTCTCTATTATGACGAAACATCATTAACATTCAAAACATTTAAAGGAATTTCTTCAAGCGGTTATAATTTTTTTTCGTTTGGCAATTCACTTTTTGTTCTCACAATGGATGGAATTTCAAAAGTTAATGATGATAATACAATTGAGAAATTATTTGATTTAACTGCATCGGTTGGATGCAAATCAATTATCGATACGAATATTTTTTATGTAAACCATAGAGAAGGAATAAATATTTTAAAATATAAAAATGGCAGATTTCAACTTTTAATAAAACTACCTCAAGTTCCTTTTGAAATTGCAAATATTATTGAAGACGAAAATGGAAGTTTATGGCTAACAACTTATTACCAAGGTGCGATTCAAATTTTATGCAAAGATACTTATTTATTTGATGCTGTTGATTCAACTAAAATAAATATAGATTATTATGATAACAACAAGGAACTTCCGGGAAATTTAGCATCAATATTATTAATTGATGAAAAACCTTTTTTTGCAACAGATAAAGGATTATTCAATTTTGATGAAGAAACAAAAAGTTTTAATCCGGATTCAATTTTGGGAGCAGCTTTTGCAAAATCAACGAGTTTAATAAAATTTTGTGTAGAAGATAATATTCATAACTTTTGGATTTTAGCTAAAACTGAAGATGGATTAGAATTCGGTAAAGCTATAAAACAAAACTCCGATACATATTTGTGGACACCGTCTCCGGAATTTAAAAGATTAGATTTAAGCAGAATTTTTACAATTTATTCGGATTACAATCCAATTGAAGAAAAAGAAATTTTATGGATAAGTTATGATGAAGGGTTGATTCAGTATTCTCCGGAAAATAATAGATTTCAAAAACATAAATTTGCAACATTTATAAGAAATGTATTTGTAAATCATGATTCATTAGTTTATTCCGGTACAAAAAATCAAAAAACTTCGAAAAATATTTTTCCTTTTAGAAATAATGATTTGGTTTTCCAATTTACCGCAACAAGTTTTGATAAACCTGAACAAAATGAATATCAATTTATACTTGAAGGATATGAAAAAAACTGGTCGCAGTGGAGTAATGAAAATATAAAGGAATATACAAATCTCTCAAGCGGAGATTATACTTTTCGTGTTAAATCCAAAAATATTTATGGAAAAATTGGAACCGAAGATTCATATATTTTTTCAATTCTTCCTCCTTGGTATTTAACTTGGTGGTCATATCTTATTTATGCATTTATATTTTTGGGAATATTATATCTTATTAGAAATTATGAATTAAAACGAATTCGCAAAAAACATTCTTTGGAACTCGAATTAGCAGCTTTTGAAAAATTAAAAGAACTCGATCAGCTAAAATCTTACTTTTTTGCAAATATTTCTCATGAATTTAGAACTCCGCTTACATTAGTTTTGGGACAAATAGAAAGTGTACTTTCTTCAAATATTGAAACCAAGGAAAAAGGAAAACTTCACGTTGCAAATAGAAATGCAAGAAGACTTCTTGATTTAATAAATCAGTTATTGGATTTATCTAAAATTGAAGCCGGAAGTATGAAACTTGAAGCTAAACAGCATAATATTGTTTCTTTTCTAAAAAGTTTGTTTTATTCATTTGAATCAATTGCAGAAACTCACAAAATTAGTTTAAAATTCAAATCTGATTTTGAAAACATTCCAGTATTTTTTGATCCGGATAAAATGGAAAAAGTTTTCTATAATTTTATTTCAAATTCAATAAAATTTACAAAATCCGGCGGCGAAGTTTCGGTCAGTTTAAGTTTAAGAGGAAATTCAATAGTTTTAATAAAAATTAAAGATAACGGAAAAGGAATTAGTAAAAAGCACTTACCTCATATTTTCGATCGATTTTATCAAGTTGAAGGTTCAAACACTCGCGAATTTGAAGGAACCGGAATTGGATTAGCTTTAGCAAATGAATTAATTCTACTTCATAATGGAAAAATTAATGTTGAAAGTGAAGAAAATTATTGGACGGAATTTACAATTGAACTTCCTATGGGCGATTTAAATTTGGAAAAAGAACAATTGGTCGATTTTTCTCCAAAATTTATAAATCAAAATGATATTGAAAATTTGAATGAGAAAAAAGTTGAAATAATTAATACACAGTTGGAAAATATTTCACAAAATAAAAATTCAGAAATTATTCTAATTGTTGATGATAATTCAGATGTAAGATCATATATAAAAGAGCAAATTGAAAATGAATATAAAATTTTTGAAGCATCAAATGGAGAAGAGGGAATTAAAAAAGCTGAAGCTGAAATTCCCGATTTAATAATTACAGATGTAATGATGCCCAAAATAGATGGTTATCAATTTTGTAAAAAAATTCGCAGCAATGATAAAACAAGCCATATTCCAATAATTATGTTAACTGCAAAAGCTGCTTTAGATGATAAAATAGAAGGTTTGGAAACCGGAATTGATGCTTATCTAACCAAACCATTTAGTGCTAAAGAATTGATTGTTAGAGTAAAAAATTTAATTTATCAGCGCAAACAATTAAGAAAGAAATTTAGTAAATCGACAATTCTAAAGCCTTCAGAAATTACAGAAATTTCTGTAGATCAAAAATTTTTGGAAAATGTAATAAAATTTATTGAATCTAATTTTGAAAATGAAAATTTTACAATTGAAGATATTACATCTAAAGTTAATATGAGTATTTCTCAATTAAATAGAAAATTAAACGCACTAATTGATCAACCGGCTGGACAATTAATAAGATCACTTCGTTTGCAGAGAGCTGCTGATTTGTTAAAACAGAATGCCGGAAATGTAGCGGAAATATGCTATATGGTCGGATTTAACGACCAAGCATATTTTTCCCGTTCATTCAAAAAACAATTTGGTTTTAGCCCATCAGAATATAAAAGAATTACAGTATGAAAAATATCGAATTAAATCATTTGAATTAAATTTCCTTTCAAACTGAGAATCTTTCCCAAAACAATCTATTTGAACAAATAATCCAAACTATTGCGTAAATAGTACAAGATATCCGTAATATTTCAAGCTACTTTTGTAATGAGTTTTCCAACATTCAAAAATCCTAGAATCGATAGAAAATTGTGAAATCAATTACAATCAATGGAATTTACAGCAATCTCGGAAATATTAAAATTGATTCTCAAAAATCAATTGAATGGAAAACAATTAGTAATGAAAATCCGCCAATTTTACCTTTTGGCAGTAAAATAGAACTTGTTATCTCTTATAATGAAAAAGATTATCTAAACGGAAATAATGGCATTGTTTGGGCGACTTATGATTTACGACAAGCTGAGATAATCCAAAATACTTTAGTTGCTCAAAATATTAATTGTGAGATGAAAAATGAAAATCTATCTGAATTTGAAATGTTTTTAATCAAAATAGTTAATACAGAAGATATTAATGAAGCTGTAAATTTTATTTGGAAAAGTAATACCGGTTTAAGACTTCTGCCGGACTGGAGTTATTCTTTTGGTGAAACAAATAAAAGTTTTGAGCAGTGGTTAAGCGGTAATTAAAATTCTTAAAATAAATATTTAGAAATAATACGAAAGGTACAATAATGAAATTAGTTAATTCAACTTTATTCATAATATTTGTAATCACAGCAATATTTTCCACTTTATCTGCACAAACCGATGAAAGAAAATTAGCCGAAATTCTAATGTTTGGAAAACCTTTCTATAAACAAAATACTGAGTTTGAATGGGAATATTATGATGCAATAGCTGAGGAAAATAACTCAATTGAAAAGTTAGAAAACAAAGAATTGAGTTTGACATATCAAAATATAATTGGCAAAGAAATGATTATTGAATATGACCTATTTACTGTAGAAATAATGATCACAACTGATTCAACACTTTCTTGGAAGGATTATAAAAGTAAAAAAATAAATAATGAAAAAACCAAAACAATTCATATTGATAATAAAACAATATTAAAGTCTTGGTTAGAAGTTGATAATACGCTAGTTGTTATGTTTGCAGATTTCTATCAAGGTGACACGCATTCCATTTTATATAAAAATGATGGAAATATTGAATTAGCAAATGGATCAATTAAACTTAAAGATTAGATGCAAGCAATAAACAAATTCAGAAAAAATCCAAAAAATAAAGGAGATAGTTCTATGAAACACATTCTTACAATCACTCTTTTTTTACTTATTTCAATTTCGAGTAAATCAACATTTGCCCAACAAACCGGTAATGCTGTTATTATTCAAAACCTTGAAGCAGATTTCCCAGAAGACGGAACTGCTGCCGAGTTTGATTCACTTACACATCTGTTTCAGACAAAGGTTTGGGATAAAAACCCCTATGTAATTAGTCACAAAACTATAAGACATTGGTGGGGTGATAATAACAGAGACATATTAGAAATAACAGAAATAAAAACTTGGGAAGATATACCCAAAGCAATGCAGAAATTAGAAGAACTATTTAAAGAAAGTTGGACGACTAAAGAAGATCGAGAAAAATTTAACAAAGCATATAACAAATATTTTACTGGTAAACACTCGGATGAAATATATAGAGAAGTAAAATTTAGTAAATAGAAATTTTAATAAAATATCTTAAAGGAAATTAAATGAAAAAGAGCATAATTATACTAAGCATATTTTTAATTGGAATTATAAGTAGTATAAATGGACAATCTTGGACTTCGGAGCAAAAAGATGTTTGGGCTGGAGTAGAAAAATATTGGGAAGTTTCATCAAAGGGAGATGCCCAAGGATTTCTGTCATATTTTGATGAAAGTTATATTGGGTGGAGCTATCAAATAGTTGTTCCTCAAAATAAATCTAATACTTCTAAATGGATAACAAATGAATTTAAAAATAATACTACTGTACTATATACTTTAACACCGGTAACTATTTGGGTCAAAGGTGATTTTGCATTTGCCAATTATTTTTATTCACAAATTGAAAAAAATAACCAGACCGGAAAGGAAGAACCAACTGCGGGAAAATGGACAGACATCTTGATGAAAAAAGATGGTAGATGGCTTTTAATAGGTGATCATGGCGGAAGAACATCTAAAACACAATAATGTTGAACTAAATTTTGTTAAAAATTCTTAATCGTAATTAATTAAAAATTTCACAAAGAGGAAAAAATGAAAAAAATAAATATCTTAACTCTACTATCGTTAATCATGATTCTATTCTCCGTTAGTTTATTCGGTCAAGAGCATTATACAGAGGGCAATGTACGTGTTGTAAGTTTTTATAGAACAAAACCTGGGCAGTTTGATAACTACATGAAATATCTTCGCACTCACTTTTTGCCAGTTCAGGAAGAAGCAAAAAAGCAAGGATTACTTGAAGGTTATTATATTCTTCTAAATACACCATCAAGTCCTGAAGATTGGGATATTGCATTTGCAGCATTGTACAAGAATTTTGGTGTTGCACTTGATTATAACCAAGCCGACGAGGATAAAATGGATAAAATAAGTGAAATGCATTATAAAACTTCCGATCAAGAAAAAATGCGTGAAATGACAGATATGCGGTTTGATATGAGAACTTATATCGGAACAAAATATTTCCGTGATATAACTCTTAAACCATTGAAATAATTTTGAGCAAATAAATTTAATACTTAATAAAGATGTCATTTTACTTTGAGGTGACATCTTAATTTTTTTCTACAAAAAAACAATTACTGTAAACTTCCAATCAAATTTATAGAACTTGAGAAGTAAATGATTATTAAGAAACGTTATTTACTAAATTTAATACTAATTATTATTCCGTTATTCTTAACAACATTCGGTCAAAATGAAAGTAACAAATTATATTCAATTGCACAACCTTTTCTAAAATATTACAGCCCTAAAGAATACAAATCAAATCCGGCGAATTGGAGTATTGTTCAAGATAATAGGGGCGTAATGTATTTTGGAAATAATGAAGGCGTTCTGGAATTTGATGGTGCTTCGTGGCGCAATATAAAAACTCCGCGATCGCAAATAGTTAGAGCAATAGTTAAAGATAATAATGGCAAAATATATCTTACTGCCGGTACTGATATTGGTTTTCTTGAACCCGACTCAATAGGAAAAATGAAGTTCAAATCTTTGTTAAAATCATTCGGAAATCAATATCAACAAAATGATGAGATTTGGGATGTTGCAGTAAACTCAGAAGGTGTCTTTTTCAAAACTAAAAATAAAATTTATAGATGGGATAATAATAAAATTACATCTTGGGATTCAGTTTATGCATTCAGATTATATAATATTGATGATAAAATATATTCAAGAAATCAAGATGTTGGATTAATGAAAATTGAGGGTGATTCATTAAGATTAATTTCTAATGGAGATTATTTTTCATCAATCGGTGTTTTTGATATGCTTCTTTTTACTGATGAAAATTCAAAACAAATTAATAAAATTCTTATAACAACAAATTTTAACGGAGTTTTCATTTATGATGGAAAAACCGTATCGAACTTCAAAACAAGTGTTGATGAATATTTAATTAATAACCAAATCTATAATGCTTGCATTCTTAAAAACGGAGCAATAGCTTTTGCAACACAACGTGGTGGAGTAGTAGTTGTAAGTAACAAAGGTGAATTAATCAAAATAATTAATCAAAACTCCGAACTTCCGACAAATGTTGTGTTTGATGTTTATTCGGATTTTGACGATGGATTATGGATAGCTGCAGATAATGGAATTGCACTTTGTGAAATTAATGCTCCATTTTATTTTATTTCTCCTAAATTTTTTTTCAATACCTCAATTAATTCTGTTGTGAATTTTAAAGATAGAATATATGCTTCAAACAGTATGGGCATAATGTATTTTAATAATAAGAACGCAGCTTTTGAACTTGTAAATGGCAGCAACAAACCTGGCAATTCATTTTATATTGATAATGGTAATCTTTTGGCTAGTACAAATATGGGACTTGCAATAGTTGATAAAGAAAAGTTTTCCAAAATGTTAACAGAAAATGATTCATATAAATTAGTACAATCCAAATACTTTCCTAATCGAATTTATATTTGTCACAGAACCGGTACTTCAATTCTCCAAAAAAACTTTAATGGAAAATATAAAATTTTGCTAACGCCAATTGTTGATGAAGAAATATACTCGCTTGTTGAAGATAATAAAAACAGTTTGTGGCTGCGGAGTGCTCATGGAAAAATAATACATATTACCAGTGATATTGAAAATTTAACAACGGACTCAAATCTAAAATTAAATTATAAATATTTTGATGAAAATACTGGCTTTCAAGTTGATTCATGGGAAATATATGACATTAATTATAAAATGGTTTTAACAACTAATCAAGGAACATTTACATTTTCAGCGATTTCTAAAAAATTTATACCAGATTCTACGCTTGGTAGAACATTATCAAATTCAACAACGACAATTCAGTATATAAAAAATGGTTTAGAAAATAATTTATGGGTGGTCGCAGAAATAAATGGCGAATTGGAAATGGGAAAAGCCATTCCGGACAAAATAAACAAATATGTTTGGAAGCCGATACCTGAGCTCAAAGGAATTGATCTGAATTCCATTATTGAAATATATTCTGATTATGACTCAACATCAAACAAAGAAATATTATGGATAAGTAATGACGAAGGATTGATAATTTATGATCCTTCTCTGCATAGAGATATTAATTATAAATTCAAAACATTAATACGTAAAGTACAGATAAATAATGATTCACTTATTTATGAAGGAACACATAGTAAATTACACGAAAATAATATTCTTCCATTTTCAAAAAATAATGTAACCTTTGAAGTTTCAGCACTGAGTTTCGAAAAATCCGAATTTAATCAATATCAATATTTTCTTGAAGGTAATGATGAGAATTGGTCTAATTGGGCTAATGAAACAAAGAAAGTATATACAAATCTCTCAAATGGCAATTACAATTTTCATGTTCGGGCTAAAAACATTTACGGAAAAATTGGACAGGAAGATTTATTCGCTTTCAAAATATTAGCGCCTTGGTATTTAACTTGGTTGGCATTTCTTTTTTATTCTTTCATTATTGCATTGGGAATTTTTATTGTTGATAGAATCCAACGTAAAAGGCTGATAAAAATAGAACGTAATAAAGCAAAATTACGTGAAGCTGAACTCATTAAAAAACAAGCTGAAGAGCTTGAAACCGTTGATAAGTTAGTACGCGTTATTAATAATGCCGAAGATCTTGAGACATTATTTAATTCACTGCTTGAGCAAACCGTTAGGTTTATTCCTCAGGCAGAGAAAGCAGCAGTTTTCTTACTTGACCATAAAGACAATCAATTTCATGTTGCTTTTACAACTGGGTATCAGGTAAATGATTTGGAAAAAATAACATTCTTTCCTGAAGATTTGAAAAAAAGATACGCTGATAATTCAGAGGAAATTGAGAAAGGTATTTACATCATTAGCAACACCGATAATTTATTCGGTGATGAAAGACTCTCAGCATTTAGTAAAGCGAAATCAATGCTTGCAATGGCAGTAGAGTGGGATAATAATCTTGAGGCTTATGTGGTATTTGACAGCTTCGCTGATAAAAATGCATTTGATCCCTCAACTGCAAGAATACTTAATAAATTCCGTGAGCACGCCGTATCTGCAATTTCGAAGGCACAGTTAATAAAAACTCTTCAGGAAAAAAATGAAGAAATTATCAGAACACAAGAGCAGCTTGTAACGCAGCAGAAACTTGCATCTTTAGGTGCATTAACGGCAGGCATTGCACACGAAATAAAAAATCCATTAAACTTTGTAAATAACTTTGCTGAAATTAGTCAGGAATTACTTGAAGAAATGAAATCAGAATTGCATAATGATAATAAGAGAGAAGCTTTATCAATAGCAGATGATTTAATGCAAAATCTAGATAAAATAAATCAGCATGGAAAACGTGCAGATTCCATAGTAAAAGGAATGTTAATGCATTCAAGAGGATCATCAGGAGAAAAAACTTTAACTGATATAAATGATTTGCTCGATCAGTATGTTAATCTTGCTTATCACGGAATGAGGGCACAAAACAAAGAATTTAACATTACAATAGAAAAAAATTATGATGAAAAGTTGGAAAAGATAAATGTAATTCCACAGGATATCAGCAGAGTTTTTTTGAATATTATTAACAATGCCTGTTATGCAGCTTATGATAAAAAGAAAAAGAGCAGAGAAGATTTCTCTCCAATATTAAAAGTTATAACAAAGAATTTAAAGGATAAAATTGAAATTAGAATAGGTGATAACGGAAATGGAATACCTACAAACATTTTAGATAAAATTTTCCAACCATTTTTCACTACAAAGCCAACCGGAGAGGGAACAGGATTGGGATTGTCACTTAGTTATGATATTGTAAAAAAAGTACACGGTGGCGAGCTTGGCGTAAAAACAAAGCAAGGCGAAGGCACAGAGTTTATAATTCATTTACCTTTAGAATAAGATAACATTAAAAATATAAAAATTAATAAGCTCAAGTCATCGTGAAAATTAAGATTTGTCGGTAACAGAAATAATTGATAATAAAAAGATTTGAAATAATAAATAGTGAGTTTAAGCAACTTGAAATCCCAAAAATATATTGTAATAATTTGGTTTATAATATCTCAACTATATAGCCAACAAATAAAAGATAAGTTTACTCATTTTACAGAACAGGACGGACTTTCTTCTAATGTTGTAAGATGTATAATGCAAGATCATCTTGGCTACATCTGGATTGGAACCTCTAATGGAGTTACGAGATATGACGGTTATGAATTTAAGAATTTTACAGTTGTACCAACGGATACAAATTTTTTACAGGAACCGTTAACTACTTCATTATATGAAGATTCAAAAGGAAATATATGGATCGGTTCTGTAGGAGGAGTTACAAAATATGATCGGACCCAAAATTCATTTAGACTATTTAGCTTTTCTAATTTTTCACAAAAATATCAAAGACTGTTTGCAATTTTTGATATGGTGGAAACTACGGACGGGAATATTTTATGCGGTACAATTGATTTTCATTATTTAAGTCTAAAGAATAGTTTATTCTTGATTGATACAAAATCCAATTCAGTAAAGGAAATTCAACCGGTTAATGATGATTCAACAAAAGCTATTGCTCAAATCTCAGTACTTGGGAACGATAAGTATTTGATTTCAGGTGAAAAAGGAATTGCAGAATATGACTATGGCAAAAATTATGTTAAATGGTATCCATTTAAAGAGCAAACCGTTGTAATATCTTTTTTACAAGATGATAATGATAATTTATGGTTGGGCACTTATTATAATGGACTTATTTATTATAATGTTAAAGACAGTACTTATAAAGATTTTTCAGTATTTAATAAATATTTGAATGAAAATAAATCCTTCGATATTAATAAAATAACCTATGATCAGAAAAAAAATCTCTATTTAGCAACTAATTATGGATTGATGTATTTTAATATTAAAACAAAAGAATTATCGGTTTCTGAAGTAAATCCGCAAAACAACTCAGCGTTACATTCACCCAATATTAATGATGTCATATTAGATAATTCAGGATCAATTTGGATAGCAAATGGTGATGCCGGAATTAGCAAATACGATATTGTAAAAAATAATTTCCAAGCACACACCGGAAAAGTTGACGATAATAATAGTATATCACCAGGATGGGTTAGTACAATATTCGAATATAAAGAAAATGAAATATGGCTTAAAAGTGATAGAGCAACCATAGTAAAATTTAATCCTAATGAAGGAACATTTAAGAGAGAGGTACTTCCAAAAAATTTTGAAATATTCAATATCATAAAAACATCGAAAGGTAAAATTCTTTTGGGAGGAAGTAATGGATTCTATGAAGTTGATCCGATTAAGTGGAAATTTGAAAAATTAAGATTACCCATAGATATGGGTAATAATTTGGTATTAACTGCTTTAGAGGTAAATAACAATACAATTTGGTTCGGAACAGCTACTGGACTTAATATATACAATGAATTAAATGAAACAACTACTAATATAAATTTTGAGGTTTTAGGAATTGGTGATGCTACAAGTAATTCAGTTACAGTTTTGACTAAAGGTAAAGATGGCAACATTTGGATTGGAACAAATAACGGTTTATTTAAATATGATGTTAATACAAAATTGTATTCAAGAATTGGGTTTTCAAAAGATGCTTCAAACTCTTTAACAACTCAAGATGTAAATTCGTTATATATCGATAAAGATAATACCGTATGGATTGGAACATGGTTAGGAGGTTTAAATAAATACAATCAAAAAACCGGATATATAGAATCATTTACTCAAAAAGATGGATTACCATCACATTCTGTGCAGGGAATCTTGGCTGATGAAAAAAATGGTTATTTATGGTTAAGTACTTTTGATGGAATTTCGAGATTTGATTTGAAGAAAAAAAAATTCAGCAATTTTGGTATTGTTGATGGAATTCATTCAAACCAATTTGCAGATGGTTCTGCATTAAAGACATCAAATGGTTTATTTATTTTTGGAGGATCAAATGGGATTACGGTTTTTAATCCTAATGAAATACAGAATAACCTTATTCCTCCCAAAATTTCAATTACTGATTTAAAATTATTTGGTAAATCGATTAAACCAGGCAAAAACTCTTTACTTAGAAAACCAATTTATGAAATACAGAATTTGACGTTAAACTATGACGAAAATGATATTGAATTTGATTATTTCGCCGCACATTTTGTTGATCCTAAGAAAAATCAATTTGCATATAAATTAGAAAATTATGAAGATGACTGGAGATATGTTGGTAATCAAAGAAGTGCAATTTATCCAAATCTTCCGCATGGCGAGTATGTTTTTCATCTAAAAGCTTCTAACAATAATGAAGTTTGGAATGAAGAAGGAGTTACACTAAATCTTAAAATTCTACCACCTTGGTGGCAGACTTGGTGGGCATATACTTTTTATTTTTTAGGATTCATAGGAATACTTGGGGGAATTAGAAGGTTTGAGCTTGATAGAAGAAAAGAAATAGAAAATAAAAAGTTACTTCAGCTTGAAAATGATAGAAAGACAAAAGATCTTGAACAGGCAAAAGAAATTGAAAAAGCATATACAGAACTTAAAACTACACAGACACAACTTATACATTCCGAAAAAATGGCATCGCTCGGAGAACTTACTGCCGGCATAGCACACGAAATAAAAAATCCTTTAAACTTTGTAAATAACTTTTCGGAAGTGAGCAATGATCTAATTGCAGAAATGCTTGAAGAATTTGAAAAGGAGAATACAACTGAAGTAAAAGCAATAGCTGAAACTCTAAAACAAAATATTGAGAAAATTAATCATCATGGAAAACGTGCAGACTCAATTGTTAAGAGTATGCTTTTGCATTCTAGAGGAACTTCAGGAGAAAAAACTTTAACGAATATAAATGTTCTTCTTGAACAGGATGTTAATCTTGCTTATCATGGTATGCGAGCACTGAATAAAGAATTTAACATTACGATTGAAAAAGATTATGATGAATTACTTCAGAAAATAAATGTTGTGCCACAAGATATAAGTCGAGTATTCTTAAATATTGTTAACAATGCATGTTATGCAGCAAATCAGAAAAAATTAAAAGTTGGTAAAGATTTTTCACCAATTCTAAAAGTTTCAACAAAAAATGTAAGTAACAAAGTTGTGATAATAATAAGAGATAATGGCGATGGAATTCCACTCAAGTTTCAAGACAAATTATTTAATCCATTTTTTACAACTAAGCCAACTGGAGAAGGTACGGGGCTTGGACTTTCACTTAGTTACGATATAATAGTTAAAGAACATTCCGGTGAAATTAGTTTTGTATCCGAAGAAAATAATTACACGGAGTTTATAATAACTTTACCTAATAAATAAAATAAACGAATTTAATTTTAAAAGGAGTTAAGCTTGAAATTATTAGTTGTTGATGACGAGCAAGATGTTCAATTTTTATTTCAACAAAAGTTTAGAAAAGAAATAAAATCCGGTAATGTACAAATCAGTTTTGCATTAAATGGAATATCGGCATTAAATCTCATTGAGTCAATTGAAAATAAATATGAATACTGCATGCTTACCGATATTAATATGCCGGAAATGACCGGATTGGAGCTCTTGAAAAAAGTTAAAATGAAATATCCCAAATTAAAAGTAATTATGATTACTGCCTATGGTGATGAACAAAATTACAATCTTGCAAAAAATTTGGGAGCGGATGATTATTTTACAAAACCTTTGGAATTTAATGAATTAAAAACAAGATTAACACAACTTGAGGTAGCTTAAAATGACTAATAATATTTTTCAGCCAGTTAATATACTTGTTGTTGATGATGAACCCGATTTAGAACTTTTAATTTTGCAGAAATTTAGAAAAAAAATTAGCGGAAACGAGTACTCATTTCATTTTGCAAAAGATGGTGTGGAAGCTTTAAATATAATATCAAATAATTCTACAATAAATTTGGTTTTAACAGAAATAAATATGCCGGTAATGGATGGTCTAACTCTTCTTTCAAAATTAAATGAATTGCAAAACAAAATTTTAAGATCTATAATTGTTTCCGCATACGGAGATATGGAAAATATTAGAACTGCTATGAATAGAGGTGCGTTTGATTTTATTACAAAACCAATTAATCTAAAAGATCTGGAAATCACAATTGAGAAATCACTAAATGAGATAGAATTATATAAGCAAGCAATTTTATCTCGTGAAAAATTAATTGCATTCCAACAAGAATTGGAAATTGCAACTTTGATTCAAACATCAATACTTCCCAAAACATTCCCAGCATTTCCTCAACGAACCGAATTTGATATTTATGCAAAAATGATTCCGGCAAAAGAAGTTGGCGGTGATTTATATGATTTTTTTCTAATTGATAAATACCGATTAGGAATAATTATTGGCGATGTTTCCGGCAAAGGAATTGCAGCGGCAATGATGATGGCGGTTTGCAAAACATTACTTAAGGCAACGGCATTAAATGGTATTCCGACTGATAATATTTTATATGAAGTAAATAATATTTTGGTAAACGAAAGTCCAACGGGAATGTTTGTTACAGTTTTTTACGGTATTCTTGATACTCGAAACGGTTCTTTTGAATATACAAACGGAGGACATAATTTGCCATTCTTAATTTCTAACGATGGGGAAGTAAAACAGCTTGAAAATATTGGCGGGCTTTTATTGGGGGCAATTAAAAATGTTGAATACCAATCAAATATAATTTCAATTAAACCAGGTGAAAGTCTAATTCTATATACAGATGGCATTACCGAAACTTTTAATGAAAATAATGAAGAATTTGAAGAAGAACAATTAATTCAAACTTTAAAAAATAAGAATGAACTTAATGCAAAGGAAATTGTAAACAGTATCATTTCAGAAGTTCAAAACTTTTCAAATGGAAATGAGCAATCCGATGATATAACTTGTTTAGTGTTAAAATATTTATATAAATAGAGTTTTAGAACGAACTAATTTTATTTACAACTAAGATTAGCTTAAATCAACCCTTCATTTTTATTAACATTTTCTAATTCAAATTTTATACCGCCAAACTTTTTAGAAATCAAATTATAAATTGCAACAACAATAACATTAATTACAGTTCCAATTACTGCATAAAAAATTGGAAGAATGAGTATGAATATTCCGCTTATAAAAGGTAAAACTCCGGTTTCTAATTCATCGCTATTTGGAATAAAATTAGATACAAAAGATAGAAACAATCCAATGGGGAGAAGAATTATAAAAGTAAGTATGAGGTAAAGTATAAATGAATAAAGTGCAACGGAACCAATATCGAACTTTTTAATTTGGTACATGGCAACTCCAATTATATATTGTGAAATTATCGCAAAAAAATTTCTTCGTAATCATTAATAATTTTATCAATTAAATTATTACTTTCTTGTTGAATAATTTTCCTTTCTTGTTTTTCCTCAAACCAATTTATTGTTTCCTTAATTCCAATTTTAAACGGAATTGTAGCTTTAAAATCCGGCACAAATTTCTTGATTTTCGTGTTATCAAAAATTACACTGTAAGATTTATCGCCCAATAAACTACATTTTAGATGTTCATCATATTTACCAATAAAATTCGAAGGAATATGAATTATATTTGGATTTTGATTAACAGCTTCGGCAAGCGCTTCATAAATTTGATTCCAAGTTAAAATTTCATCAGATGTAATATGAAATGCCTCGCCGATTGCTTGTTGGTGATTTAATAATCCAACAAATCCTTTTGCAAAATCCTTTGCGTGCATAATTGTCCAAAGCGAAGTTCCATCTCCGTGCACAATAATTTTCTGTCCGTTTTTAATTCGATCAACAACTGTGTATTCTTTCCATCCGCCAATAGGAACTGGAATTACTGTATCGTAAGTTAAAGAAGGACGCACAATTGTAACCGGAAAATTATTCGTTCTATATTCAGATAATAATGTTTCTTCGCACTCAATTTTATTTCTTGAATATTGCCAGAAAGGATTTTTTAGCGGAGTTGATTCAGTAATAATTGGTGAAGCCGGCGGCTTTTGATAAGCCGATGCAGAACTAATAAAAATATATTGTTTAGTTTTTCCGGAAAATAGTTTAATATCTTTTTCCACATCATTTTTGTTGAAAGCAATCCAATTTACAACAACATCCCAAGAATGATTTTTTAATAAAATTTCACTTTGTTCAAAATTAGAAATATCACAAATTATTTCTTTTGCACCATATATTTTATTTTCGGAATTACCTCTATTTAATAAATATAAATCAATTCTTTTTTCAACACATAGTTTGCTAACTTCTGTGCTTATATTTCCGGTTCCGCCAATAAATAATACTTTCAAATTTCACTCATATGTTTTTTAAATAAATATTTTCTGTTTATAAAATTGATTAAAAAATTTGAAAGAAATTGAGAAATTTTACTTTACGAAATATTATTTTTATTTTATCAAATAAATCAAAGAACAGAAAGGGAAAAAATGAAGAAACAAAATTTCACATACATTTTAATTTTATTATTTGCCGCAATAATAATAATTTCGTGCAGTGATGATAAATCATCAACCGAGCCGGAATTAGTTATTGATCAAGCTTTAGTGGGAACTTGGGATTTAACAAAAATTATAGCAAAACTCGGAACTTCAAATTTAGAAATAACTCCGGAACAAGCGGGATATTCAGTTACGGCAATATTTAAAGATGATCTTACATTCCAATCAACTACCACAGAAAGTGATTCTGTAACCGTTGATACCGGAACTTGGGGAACAAAAGACGGCACACTTACAATAACAATTAACGGAGAAGAACCGGAATTTTCGCCTTATGTAGTTGAGGGAAATGTTGCAACACTTGAATCTACTGTTCCATATCAAGGTTTTGAAATTGATGCAACTTTGGAATTTACAAAACAATAGTTACTAAAAAATAATTTCTGTGCTTAAAGAAAAATTTCTTACTGGAGCTAAATTACCAATTAGCTCCACGTAATTATAATTCAACAAATTTGATATACTAAAAAATATTCTGCCGGGTAAATTTATTTGAAAAAGATTTACTCCAACCCGAGCATCAATTACAAAAATTTCTACTCGTTTGTCGCCATCGGGAGCCAAGCCTAAATCTACAAACTCATTATCAATTTTTTCAACTCTGCTCAAATATCTAAAATCAATTCCGGATTCAAAAAAATCTTTTTTAAAATCTATTCCGCCAATTATAGAATTTTTAGGTCTGTACTTTAAAAATTCATTATTCTCAATATCGATTGCCCACAAATAGTTATAACCAAATTTCAAACTCAAATTTTCCGAAAATAATTTTGTTGAAGAAACTATTTCAAATCCTTGAATTCTTGCCCGAGTGAGATTTTTAAAAATTATATCTCCGAAGCTATCAAATGAAGGTTCAATCATTTCATAATATTCATTATTAAATATTGCCAAATCAAGATTTATCGGATCAAAAATATTTGTGTTTATTCCGGTTTCAAAAGATAAACTTGTTTCGGAATTTAAATTTGGATTCGGTTTAACCGTTACGCTGCTTGTGGTTGTTGAAGTAAAAGCTTCCGCGAGTGAAGGTGTTCTAAATCCTTTCCCGAATGAAGCTCTGACAAATGTATTATCATCAATTTTATAATTCAGTCCTAATTTTGGAGAAAGAGAATTTTCGTTTTCTAAATTTTCAAGTTTGGAATTATCATATCTTAATCCCGTTGATAAATTTAATCTTTCAAATAATTTAAAATCTAATTGAAAAAAAATTCCAAATGAATTTGAAGTTCTGTTTCCAAAAATTGTTGAGCCAACTTTATTATACTGATGTTCAACTCCGGAAACCAAATTTATTGCATCAGAAAATTTGTAATTAATTCTTAATTCATTTCTATATAATTGGCTTGAAGATTTATTGCTGCTTTCCGATTGATCTTTCCAGAAACTAATGTATGCGCTTGGTACAAAACTTATCGATAAATTTTCATCATAAATGTGATTGAATTTTAGGCCGACAATTGTTCGATCGGAATTTACTGCTTGACCCAAATCTGCATCAGCCGGAACTAAAGCATTTTGCAAATCTTTCCAATAAATAAATGTACTTTTTTCGCGTGTGTATCCTGTTCCCCAAAATGAAAGAGAAGTATTTTCGGAAAAATTATAATCGGCTTTTAGAAATGCAGAATATCTAATTTGATCGTCATTTTTTCTGTAACTCAAATCTTCAAATCTAGAAAGTGACGCAGATAAATTTAAATTTCCAATTGATCTTGAGTGAGAAATTGATTGCCGGTTAAAGCTCAATGTTTTATTGGTCCATTTCCATTCATCATGTGAAGGACTAGAATAAATTCCACCTTCTAATTTTATTAATGTTAATGGATTTGTAGAAATTTTATTTGTGATAATATTTATAATTCCTCCGATTGCAGAAGAACCGTATAACGAACTTGAAGAACCTTTAAGAATTTCAATTCGCTCAATTTCATTTACGGGAATTAATTCCCAAATAATTTCCCCAGTATCCGGAGTGTAAACGGGAATTCCATCAATTGCTACAAGAACTCTTGTTCCGGCACCGCGGCTGTATCCGCTTGATCCCCTTATGCTTATTTGATCTTGCGTCATTGTAATTCCGGGGACATAACGAAATGCATCATCAACTTTTTGATAATTTTTTTCGGCAAAAATTTTTGAATCAAGAATATAACTGCTTGATGAAATTTCTCGTAAATCTTGTCCAAATTTATTTGCGGAAATTATTAATTGATCGAATTGGTAACTCGTTGGCGTAAGTTTAATATTAATTTCAAAAGTATTATTGTTAACAAAAATTTGTTCTGATTTGAATTTTGTAAATCCCACAATGCTTGCAGTTAAAAAATAATTTCCATTTTTTATTTTGGGGATATTAAAAAATCCATTTTCATCAGTTGCAACTCCAATTAAAGTTCCTTCAATAATAATATTTGCGCCCAACAACGGAAGGTTTGAATTATCAGTAACTTTTCCTTTTATGCTTCCGAATTGAGCAAATAAATTTTCTGAAACTAACAATATTATTAGAAAATAAAAATTTTTCATTCGTCACTTTTCTTAAATTCAAAAAAAGATTTTAATAAATTTTGAATTTCACTTGGTGGTTGCGGAGGCGGATTATTAAAATCACAAAGTATATTTACATTTTCTACAAACGAACCTTGCGGAATATTTAAAATTCCGGGTTGTGTAGAATCATCATTTGAAGTATAAATTCCCGCAACAATCCAATCATTTCTATCTAAAGAAAGAGTGTCCCTAACTGTTTGCGCAACGGCAACATAAGAATAATCGCCGAATTCAATATTCGATAAAACAGCATTTCCGTTATTTGTAGAATAATTAAAGTTATTTGAACCAAACGGAATTGAATCGCTAACAAATTTTAAATTAAATATGCTGAAATCACTAATTGATAAAAGCGGATCTTTAAATGCCACAACGTAAGTCTGCTTCGCCGTGGAATTCCAGTTCCCGATAAATGTTACAGTTCCCCCAAAGCCAGCTTTCTGATCGGCAATTTCGGGTGATAAACCTTTATCGCAAGATAAAAGCAAAAATAAAAATGGTAATATTCTTAGTGCTCTCATAACCTTAAAATAACAAGTGAAATTTTAATAAACAATATTTGTTGATTTGTTGATTTGTTGATTTGTTGAAATAATAAATTTATAAGTTTCTCAACATCAATGAAAAAACTATAATTTAGTTTTTATATTTTTGAAGAACAAAAAAATAATGTGAGATAAAAATGAAAAATGCTTCAGTAAAATATTTTTTAAATAATTATGATCAAGAAATAAATAAATCAATTCAAAAATTGGTTGATGAGAAAATTGTAAAAAGAATTTGGGAAAAAGATTTTACAGTTTGGTCAAACTCACCTAAAGAAGTTACAAATAGACTTGATTGGTTATTCAGCGCAGACGAAACTTTATCACATCTTGAAGAAATAAATTCATTTGTAAACGAAATTAAATTAGAAGGATTTACACATGCTTTATTATTGGGAATGGGCGGTTCAAGTCTTGCGCCGGAAGTTTTTTCATTTTCATTTGGAACTAAAAAAAATTTTCTAATCATGAAAGTTTTAGACAGTACTGATCCCGATGCAATTTTTAATTTCACGCAAAATTTAGATCCGGAAAAAACTTTATATATTGTTTCAACAAAATCCGGCGGAACAATTGAGACTTTATCTTTCTTCAAATACTTTTTTACTTTTTGCCAAAATAAACTTGGTACAGAAAAGGTAAGCAGACATTTTATTGCAATTACAGATCCGGGCAGCGGACTTGAACAAATGGCACAGCAATTAAATTTCAGAAAAATATTTGTGAACAATCCCAATATTGGCGGAAGATATTCCGTGCTTTCGTTTTTTGGTACGGTTCCCGCCGCACTTATTGGAATTGATTTGAATAAATTTTTAGGAAATGCAAAACTTGTCGTTGAAGATTCTAAAAATGAAAAAAACACAAGTGCAGAAATTGGAGTAATTATCGGTGAGCTTGCAAAATTAGGAAGAGACAAACTTACTTTTGTTTATTCGGAAAAAATAATTTCATTCGGAACTTGGGTTGAACAATTAATTGCAGAAAGCACCGGAAAAAATGGAGTTGGAATTTTACCAATCGAAAGTAAAAGTTTGAAATCTCCAGAATTTTATACAAATGATAGAGTTTTTGTTTATACACATTTTGATAACGAAAATTCAAATTCTGAAAAAATAGAAAAACTTAAAAATGCCGGTCATCCGATTATTGAAATAATTTTAAATGATGAATATAATTTAGGCGGTGAATTTTTCAGATGGGAATTTGCAACGGCAGTTTCCGGTTGGGTTTTGGGAATTCAACCATTTGATCAACCAAATGTTGAATCTGCAAAAATTGAAGCAAAAGCAATGATTAATAATTATTTAGAAAAAGGTGACCTTCCTCAATTAAATTTTGCAATTGAAGAAAATGGAATTAAACTAAGCGGAAATACAAATCAGCAAAATCTAAAAAATGCTATAAATGAATTTTTAGAAAATTTGAATGAAGAAAAATATAATTATGTTTCAATTCATGCGTATGTTAAGCCAGCTGAAAATACAAAAAATACACTGCAAAATTTAAGAACAAAAATTCAGAAAAAGTACAAAGCTGCTGTAACTATTGGATATGGACCAAGATTTTTACATTCAACCGGACAATTACACAAAGGTGATGGAGGAAACGGTTTGTTCATACAATTTACTTCAAATCGAAAAGAAGAAGTTGCAATTCCAAAAGAAATTGGTAAAGATGAATCTGAATTTTCATTTGGAGTTTTAATTGATGCCCAGCTTATGGGAGACCGCCAAGCCTTATTAAATAATAATAGAAAAGTAATTACAATTCATTTGGGAGATAATGTAAGCTCGAATATTGATAAAATTGCAAATTTGATTTAACATACGTAGCCACAGACCAGCCTGCCGGCAGGCAAGCTTTAGTCTGCGGTAATTTTATAAAAATAAGAATATCCCAAATTTTATAAGTTGACAACAAATCTTTTATTACATATAATTCATTTGTGAAAAATTTAAAACAAATATCATCGTTTAGAAAAGACACAAACCTAACACACGGATACCATTCTACTTGCATCTGTTGATGCTTCAAATATTTTCTAACTAATCACAAATATTTAAAAATCCTAAGAATTATTCTTTTGAATAATTGGAGTTTATTTTATTATGAAAACAAATTTTGGCAAACTTTCAAAAACATTAATTGAAATTCGGAAAGAACATAAAGTTATAAAACCAATAAAAGTTGAAGCACAAAAATTTATAAACGATTTGATGCAACTACTTTTCCCTCATTTTGCTTCCGATATTTATTATTCTGAACAAGATATTGAAAGCAAATTAACTTTACTAAAACGAAATCTTAAATCACTTTTAATTTTGCTTAACAATAATTCCATCGAAAACATTGATGAAATATGTGATAATTTCTTCGAGAAAATTTATGATATTAATTCAGAATTGTGGAATGATGCAAAAGCAATTTATGAAGGAGATCCCGCTGCGCATAATATTGATGAAGTAATTTTAGCTTACCCGGGATTTAGAGCAATTGCAATTTATAGATTTGCGCATATTTTATTCAATCTAAAAGTTCCGATTCTACCAAGAATCTTAACTGAATATGCACATCAGGAAACTGGAATTGATATCCATCCCGGAGCAAAAATTGGTCATTCTTTTTTCATCGATCACGGAACCGGAATTGTAATTGGTGAAACTTGTGAAATTGGAAATAATGTAAAAATTTATCAAGGCGTAACTTTGGGTGCGTTAAGTGTTGATAAAAATTTAGCGCAGACTAAAAGACATCCAACAATTTGTGATAATGTAATTATTTATGCGCAAGCCGTAATTTTAGGCGGAAATACTGTGATTGGAAAAAATAGCATAATTGGCGGGAATGTTTGGTTGACCGAAAGTGTTTCGGAAAATTCAATAGTTTATCATAAAAGTGAAGTTCGATTAAGAAAATCAAGCGAACCGGAACCGCTGGAATTTATAATATGAAATAACTTGTCATTCCCTCGAAAGAGGGAATCCATAATTATTAATCTTTTAGATCCCCGATAAAAACATTCGGGGATGACATTAAAAAGGGGAACACAATGAAAGCACAAAATATATTACAAACCATAGGAAATACACCTCACCTTAAAATAAATAAATTATTTGGCGATAAAATTAATGTTTGGATAAAACTGGAAAGAGCAAATCCCGGAGGTAGTATAAAAGATAGAATTGCTCTTGCAATGATTGAAGATGCTGAGCAAAAAGGAATCTTAAAAAAAAATAGTATAATTGTTGAACCGACTTCCGGCAATACCGGTATTGGTTTAGCAATGGTTGCCGCAGTTAAAGGTTACGAATTAATTTTAGTAATGCCGGAATCAATGAGTGTGGAAAGAAGAAAAATCATGTCGGCATTTGGTGCAAAATTTGAACTAACTCCAAAAGAAAAAGGAATGAACGGCGCAATTGAAAAAGCAAAAGAAATTGCAAACTCAAATCCCAATGCTTGGATTCCACAACAGTTTGAAAATCAAGCCAATATTGATATTCATATTAGAACAACGGCGCAAGAAATATTAAATGATTTTTCGGAAGGAATAGATTATTTAATTACCGGAGTTGGAACCGGCGGACATATAACCGGAGTAGCGCAAGTTTTAAAAAATAAATTTCCTCATTTAAAAGTTTTTGCTGTTGAACCAGTTTTATCCCCCGTAATTAGCGGTGGAAAACCCGGTCCACATCCAATTCAAGGAATTGGAGCTGGATTTATTCCAAAAAATTTGAACACAAATTTGTTGGATGGAGTAATTCAAATAGAAAAAGAAGAAGCTTTTGAGTTTGCGCAAAGAGCTGCAAAAGAAGAAGGTTTATTCGGCGGAATTTCATCCGGTGCAACTTTGGCGGCAATTAATAAAAAATTATCAGAAATCCCGAAAGACAGCACCGTTATTGGTTTTAATTATGATAGCGGCGAAAGATATTTATCCATTGCAGATTTGTATTAAGAAAAATTTGGTAGAGATTTGTTTTTGAGATTTGATAAATCAAATCTCTACTTTAATAATAACATAGATTTTGTTTTAGAAAAATTATTGAATTGTAATCTGTAAAAATAAATTCCGCTTGGTAAAGTTTTTCCATCAAATTGAATTTCATAATTACCGGAACTTTGTTTTTCATTTACTAAAGTTGAAACTTGGTTACCTAAAATATCAAATACCTTTAAAGTTATTTTCACATTGTCATTTCGAGGAGCCAGCTGCGTCTGGTAAACTTGCGACGAGAAATCTCTGAGATTTCTCACTTCGTTCGAAATGACAGAAAAAGATGGAATAGAATATTTTATTGTTGTTGTAGGATTAAACGGATTCGGATAATTTTGATAAAGTTCAAAACTTGAAATTAATTTTTCATCCAAATTAATATTTGTCGGATTTTCTTTCGGATGTTTTAGAAAAAAATCCCAAATTAAATTTGTCGCATTTATCTGTTCAGAAACCGGATCTGCGCCAATTCTTGGAGCTGTTCCTCCGGGCCAAGAATGTCCGCCATCATAAGTAATATATAACTCAATATTTTTTTCATCATTGCAATTTGTCCAAGTTTTATAAAGATATTTTCCGGATTCATTAAAAATAGTATCAATTATAATACAATTATTAATATTAGCCCAAATATTTAAAACCGAATCTAAAGGTGGATATTCATAATTTGCGGCGCCGTCTCCCAAACCTCCTTCAATCGGAACGCTGTCATCCCAAAATGAATGCAAATGAATTATAGGAATTGAATTTACCGGTTCAAAAATATTTTCATTCACCATAACTGAAGCAACCGGAGCGATTGCCGCAATTCTATTGCTTAATTCAGCAGCTAATCTATAACTCATCATTCCGCCGTTTGATAATCCGCTTGCATAAATTCTATTTTTATCTATTTTATATTTGCTTACAATTTTGTCTAACAATGTTGAAATAAAATCTACATCATTAATGTTTGTATTTACAGAATATCCGCAGCAGCCTCCGGCATTCCAAGTTGTAATGTTTATCGGACTTTTCACTCCTTCCGGATAAACAACAATGAAAGGAAATTTTGCCGTATCTGCTTTATTGCTAAATTGTGATTGTTCTTCAATATTGTAAGCATTTCCAAATCCACCATGCATAACCAAGACAAGCGGATATTCTTTATCTTCATTTGAATTATATTGAGGCGGAAGATGAGTTAAATAAGTTCGCCAAATTTCATTGTGATAAAGAGAATCATATTGTGCAAAAATATTTATTGAAATGAGTAAAATATTTGCGAAGAGTATTTTTAGAAGTTTGCTCATAAAAATTTATTTGTCAAATTTAGGAAATCATTTTATATTCAATTTTATATAATTTATTTTCGATATGGAAAATGCAAAATTGAATCCGTTAAATTTTTTATACATCATATTTTGAAAAAATAAGGATAAAATGTACGAAATAATAATAATCGGTGCCGGTCCCGGCGGAATTAGTTTGGGTGTTGAAGCACATAATTTTGGTGTGTCGAAAGAAAAAATTCTAATAATAGAAAAATCTGCGGAACATTCTTTTACAATAAAAAAATATTATCCTGATAAAAAATTAGTAACCGCAAATTATAAGGGTTTTACGCCGGTTTGTACGGGAGTAATGTGTTTAATGGATTCAACAAAACACGAAACAATTTCGTATTTGGATAAAGCGATTGAAGAAAATGAATTAAATGTTCATTACATTGAAACTGTTTACAAAATTGAGAAAATTGAATCCGATAGCTCGTTCAAAATTTATTCAGATAAAAATATTTATCGATCAAGAATTGTTGCAATAGCTGTTGGAATTTTAGGAAAACCAAATAAACCGGATTATAAAATTCCCGCCGAATTAAAAGAAAAAGTTTTGTTTGATTTAACAACTTTTGAAATAAAAAACTCAAAAGTTTTGGTAGTCGGCGGCGGAGATTCCGCTTCCGAATATTGCCAATTTTTATCTGAAGATATTGAAAATAACGAAGTTTATTTAAGTTATAGAAAGAATGAATTTTCGCGAATGAATAATATAAATAAGCAAAGTTTGCAAACTCTTGCCGAAAATAGAAAGGTAAATTTACTTCTAAACTCTAATATTAATTCTGTTACATCAAAAGAGAATAAACCAATTGCTAATTTTGCAGAAGAAAATTTGGGAAGTATTGAATTTGATTATATTGTTTATGCTTTAGGCGGAAGTACGCCGGAGAATTTCCTTAAAACTATCGGAATAGAATTTATAGGTCCCAAGCCATTTCTTAAAGAAGGATATGAAACCAATGTTTCCGGATTATTTTTAATTGGTGATTTAAGTGCGGGACAAAAAGGCGGATCAATAATTTGGGCATTTAATTCGGCAAATTCAGCAATGCAAAAAATCTGTGAAAAATATTTAAAATGTGGATAGTAAATCAAAACTTAATGTTTAATTAACATAAAATATTTCTAGTTTTCTTAAATTCATTCCTAAATTTTGATGTAAATCATACCATCTCATCTAAATATTAATTATTATTCGCATCAATATTGTATTTTGTAGAAATTGGTTAGGGGGACCAATTCTTTGGGAAAAGTGATTTCTGTTATTCTTCCGAAAGGCGGAGTTGGTAAAACAACTTCTGCGGTAAATCTCGCCATAAAATTTGCCAATCGAAATTTTAAAACATTACTTATTGATTTGGATCCAACCGCTTCTTGTTCACTTTCACTGGGATTTAATGAGGAAAATGTTTTTGGAGATGTTTTCGATGTTTTTAGCTATTCCAAAACAATAGATAAAGTTATTCATCCAACTGAAGTTGAAAATTTATTTTGCATTCCGCAAATGAAATTAAATTCAATTGAAGAAGGAAGACAAAACAGATTGATGGCAAATAATTTTTTGCTTAGAAATATTATCAATAGTATAAGATCAAATTTTGAATTTATAATTTTTGATTGCCCGCCATATTTATTTGGAACCACCTCACTTGCATTAATTGCTTCAGATTCCGTAATAGTTCCAATTAGAACAGATGAATATTCTTTAGATGCTATTAAAACTTTGGCGAAAAGAGTTGAATATGTTAAAACTTTATACAACAACAATTTAACAATTGATGGAATATTTCTAACAGTTTATGAAAGAAATATCAAAGCAGCATTTAAAGTAAAAGCAGAATTGTATAAAAAATATCCAAGTTTAATGATGAATGTGTCAATTCCGAAAGATGTAAATATGATGAATGCGACTTTTAGTAAAAAACCGTTATGTTTAATTCTTCCCAAATCGAGAGCATCTTTAGCGTATAAAGAATTAGCAGCTGAATTGATTACAAAATATAATTTGATGTTTTAATTTATTTAATCATTTTTCTAAGTTTTTCAATTTCATCACGTAATCCTGCGGCTTTTTCAAATTCCAAATCTTTAGCTGCGTTTAACATTTCTTCTTCAAGTTGTTCAATTAAATCTTTTTTCTGATCATTTGTCATATATTTTAAAACCGGTTCCGCAACTTTTGCAAACGCTGCTTCTTTTCCCGGTTCTTTTTTTCTTAATTCTGCAATTGAAGTTGAATTTAAAATGTCTTCTCTGCTTTTATATATTGTTTTAGGAGTAATATTATTTTCCTTATTATATTCAAGTTGAAGTTTTCTTCTTCGGTTAGTTTCTTTTATTGTTTTTGCCATTGAATTTGTAATAACATCGGCATACATAATTACTCTTCCGTTCACATTTCTTGCAGTTCTTCCGGCAGTTTGCATTAACGAGCGTTCACTTCTCAAAAATCCTTCCTTATCTGCATCAATAATTGCAACAAGTGAAACTTCTGGTAAATCCAAGCCTTCTCTTAATAAATTTACTCCGACCAAAACATCAAAATCGCCAATTCTTAAATCACGAATTATTTCCACTCTTTCCAATGCATCTATATCGCTGTGGATATATCGAACTTTTATATTTATTTTATCTAAATAATCTGTTAAATCCTCAGCCATTTTTTTTGTTAAAGTCGTAACTAACACACGTTCACCCATTATTGAGCGATTTCGAATTTCACCGATTAGATCATCGATTTGACCTTTAATTGGTCTAACTTCAATTTCCGGGTCTAAAAGTCCGGTTGGACGAATAATTTGCTCAATAAACGCACCGCCGGTTTTTGTCATTTCATAATCACCTGGAGTTGCGCTTACGTAAATAATTTGGTTAGTTAAATTCTCAAATTCTTCAAACTTCAGTGGTCTATTATCAAGTGCAGATGGTAAACGAAAACCAAATTCAACTAAAGTTTCTTTTCTGGATTTATCCCCCAAATACATTCCTCTAATTTGCGAAACCGTTACGTGAGATTCATCAATTATTAGAAGATAATCTTTCGGAAAATAATCAAATAAACAAGAAGGACGTGAACCCGGAGGTCTTGCATCCATATGTCTGGAATAATTTTCCACTCCGGCACAATATCCAATTTCCCTCATCATTTCAATATCATAACGAGTTCTTTGCTCAATTCTTTGAGCTTCAAGATATTTTTCTTCTGCCCAATAATACTTTAATCTTTCTTTTAATTCTTCATCAATTGTTTTAATTGCGTTGGTAACTTGACTTTTTGTTGTTACAAAATATTTTGCGGGATAAACCGGAATTGAATCGACTTCTTTTATAAAATCTCCGGTTATTGCATCAATTAAAGAAATTTTTTCTATTTCGTCATCCCAAAATTCAATGCGAATTGCTTCTTCATATTGATATGCTGGAATTATTTCTACAACATCACCTCTTGCTCGAAAAGTTCCGCGTGTAAATTCTATATCATTTCTTACATAATAAATATCTATTAAAGAACGCAGAAGTTTTTTTCGCTCAATAATTTCACCTTTTTTCAAAAATATAATTTGCTGAGCATATTGATCCGGCGCTCCGATACCATAAATACAACTTACGCTTGCAATAATTATTACATCATTTCTTCCTTCAATTAATGAAGTTGTGGCTTTTAATCTGAGTCGATCAATTTCTTCGTTTACGGAAAAATCTTTTTCAATATATAAATCGCGTTTTACAACATAAGCTTCCGGCTGATAATAATCATAGTAACTGATGAAAAATTCAACGGCATTATTTGGGAAAAAAGATTTAAACTCAGAATACAATTGTGCGGCTAAAGTTTTATTATGCGAAATTATTAATGTTGGTTTATTAATATTTGCAATAACATTTGAGATTGTATACGTTTTTCCGCTTCCGGTAACGCCAAGCAAAACTTGATGTTTTTCACCGGAAATAATTCCTTCCGTAAGTTGTTTAATTGCTTCGGGCTGATCTCCGGAAGGTTTATATGAAGATACTAATTCAAACTTATTCATATCGGTTTAAAATAAAAATGTCATTTCAATATTTGAAGATAAATAAAATTGAAATGACATCAAGAAATAAAACTTACTTTTTATTTACTGCACCGCCTTTTGAAGTATCAATTGATATTTCTTCCGGATCACCGTAATAATCAACCGAACCGGAACCTTTAACTTTAGCTTTCAATAATTTTCTGGCATTCACTTCAGCTTTTCCATCGCCATAAAGATTAATTGTTGCATTTTTGGAAAGCAAATCTTTTGCTAAAAGTTTTCCTTCTCCATCCATTGTAACATTTAAGTAATCAACTTTTCCTTCAATTGTAATTTCACCTTCGCCATCGCTAGAAAGTTCAAAATCGTCGGTATTCAAACCTTTAACTTTTATATTACTTTTTCCTTCGGATTCCAATTCAACTAAATCGTGAGTTGAAATTTTAATTCTTACTTCTCTAAGATTTGTAATTTTTTCTTTCATTTTGATTGTCAATTTTTCATCATCGACTTTCGTTTCAATAAGCGGAATAATATTATCTTCCGCCTCAATTTTTAGATTGGAAATTTCACCACTTGTAATTTCGATATTAAAATTTCCGTCAACTTCAATTCTGCTAACGTAATCTAAAGTTCTTTCTTCTGTAACAGAATTTCCACTTCCCTTAACGCTTGATGAAAAACAGCCGGCTAAACTAATAGCAATAAGTATTAAGGCCAAAAGTATTTTAATTTTCATAGATTCCTCAAATCAGTTAAATTATTTATTTATAATATAATTAGAAATTCTAAAACATAATCAAACAAACTTATTTTTTACAAATATAAATTTAAAAAGTTGAATTTTCATTAAGTATGAAATAATTTTACAATTATTTAACATAAATTAAAATTATATGAAAAGAGAAATTCACAAGTGGTATAGCCCAAGTTTATTTAAGGAAATGGAAATTGCTGTTTATGGAAATTATGGAACTCCGTTATTAATGTTTCCAACAGCCGGCGCAGATTTTTTGGAATATGAAAGATTTCAATTAATTGATTCAATTTCTTGGTTCATAAATGAAGGAAAGTTTAAAGTTTTTTCAATAAATAGTATAAATAATGAATCTTGGCTGAATAATTCAATTTATCCGCCGCATAAATCATTGCGTCACGGGCAATATAATCAATATATAATTGAAGAAGTTGTTCCGTTTATTTATAATAATTGTAACGGAAAAGTTCCTATTATTACTACCGGAGCTTCGCTTGGAGCTTATCATGCAGCAAATACTTTTTTCCGAATTCCCGCAGTATTTAAAGGAACAATTGCAATGAGCGGAGTTTATGATTTAAAGTATTATGCCAAAGGTTATTATGATGATCATGTTTATTTTAATTCGCCGATAGATTTTTTACCAAATTCGTATGATGAAAATTATCTCAACCAAATGAGAAATAATATGGGAGTTGTAATTGCTTCTGGTCAGGGTGATTTTGAAGATCCAAATTCTTCTATAAAATTATCAAACATTTTAAATTCAAAAAATATTCCGCATTGGCTTGATCTTTGGGGATTTGATGTAAAACATGATTGGCCCACTTGGAGAAATATGCTTCCGTATTTTTTAAGTAAATTTTAATAAATACACTTTTATGAATAAAATTACATTTAAATATCTTTAAATTATTTTACAAATATTACTAAGTTGATTTTAAAATATTTATAGCTATTTTTGAAGCAATTATGAAAAACATTTCTTTAATAAATCATCATCACCATAACTTACAATTTGTGAGTGTCGGTGAAATTTAAATAAGATGTTAAAAATTTTATAAAAGAACCCCGACAAATGTTGGGGTTTTTTGTTTGAGGAAATTATGGCAGAAAATTTAAAGTTAGCAGTTCAGAAAAAAGGCAGATTGCATGAAAAATCAATGCAACTTTTGAAAAGTTGCGGAATTGATATAGAAAATTTTCAAGATAGATTATTTGTAACTGCATCAAATTTTAATTTGGATATTCTTTTCTTGCGAGATGATGATATTCCGGAATATGTTCAAGATAACGTTGCGCATATTGGAATTGTTGGAGAAAATGTTTTACTTGAAAAAGGATTAAATGTTGAACTCGTGAAAAAATTGGGTTTTGGAAAATGCTCATTATCGTTGGGAATTCCGGAAAAGGAAGAATTAAAAAGTATAAATGATTTGGAAAATAAAACTATCGCAACTTCATATCCAAATATTTTAAATAACTTTTTAGATGAAAATAAAATTTCGGCAAAAGTAATTCAGATTAGCGGTTCTGTAGAAATTGCTCCAACTCTTGGAATTGCTGATTTTATTTGCGATTTGGTTTCTACCGGAAATACTTTGAAATTGAATAAACTAAAAAAATCATTCAAAGTTTTAGATTCTCAAGCAGTTTTAATAAAAAGTAAAAAGTTAGAAAATGATTTTGAACTAAATGATATTTTTAACAAACTGTTGGTACGAATAGAATCTTCACTAAATGCAAGAAATTCAAAATACATAATGATGAACGTACCAAAAGATTCTTTAGAACGGATTATAAAAATAATTCCTTCGTTAAAAAGCCCAACAATTTTACCGCTTTCTGATGAAGGACTTTACGCAGTTCATGCAGTAATTAAGGAAGATAAATTTTGGGAAATTACCGAAGATTTAAAACAAGCCGGTGCTTCTGGAATTTTATCATTACCAATTGAGAATATAATTTTGTAATTGTGCATTCGTCATTACGAGGAACTTATTCCGAAGCAATCTAAATAGATTTTGAGATTGCTTCACTTCGTTCGCAATGACTGAAAATTTTAAGTTGTCATTTCCGAAGACTTTTCTCGGAAATCCAGAAAACAAAAATTAAATATGAAAACAATAATATTTAATAAACTAACTCAAAATCAAAAAACAAAACTTTTGCAACGTCCATCAATTGATATGTCAAAAACGTATCAAATTGTTCAGCCAATTTTGGATGATATAAAAAAGAACGGAGTTAAAAGTGTTTTAAGTTATGCAAAAAAGTTTGATGGGTTTTCCGGAAAAAATATAAAAGTTACCGAAAGTGAATTTATCCAAAATGAAAAGTTAGTTTCAAATGAATTTAAAAAAGCAGTAAAAATTGCGGTAAAAAATATTACTAAATTTCACAAATTTCAATTTCCTAAAAAATATTCTATCGAAACTATGAAAGGAATAAATTGCTCACGAGAATTTAGAGCGATTGAAAATGTTGGACTATACATTCCCGGCGGAACCGCAATACTTCCATCAACATTGATGATGCTGGCAATTCCAGCAAAAATTGCCGGATGTAAAAGAATAGTAGTTTGTTCTCCGACAAATAAAAATATTACCGCTGAAGTTTTGTATGTTGCAAAATTTTTAGGAATAAATGAATTCTACAAAGTTGGCGGAGCTCAATCAATTGGATTAATGGCTTATGGTACAAATCAAATTAAGAAAGTTGATAAAATATTTGGTCCCGGAAATCAGTTTGTTGCAGCGGCTAAAGCGCTTGTCAGTATTGATCCAAACGGATGTGCAATTGATATGATTGCTGGTCCAAGTGAAGTTTTAGTTATTGCTGATGAATCTGCAAATCCCAAATTTATCGCATCGGATTTACTTTCCCAAGCAGAGCATGGAAATGATTCTCAAGTAATTCTTTGCACAACAAGTAAAAATTTTGGCAAAAAAGTTATTGATGAAATAAATATTCAAACTGAAAAACTTGAGCGAAAAGAATTTGTAAAAAAATCATTAGAAAATTCATTTGTAATTATTTTTGAAAATTTAAGCGAAGCAATTGAATTTAGTAATTTATATGCACCGGAACATCTAATTCTAAATTTTAAAAATGCAAAAACAAAATTATCAAAAATTAAAAACGCTGGTTCTGTATTTGTCGGACAGTATTCACCGGAAAGTGTTGGAGATTATGCATCCGGAACAAATCATTCACTTCCAACATATGGATATGCAAAATCAATTGGCGGAGTTTCTGTTGAACAATTTATGAAGGGAATTACATTTCAAGAATTGAGCAAAGACGGATTAAAAAATATTTCACAAACAGTAATTGAATTAGCTAATGCAGAAAAATTGCAAGCTCACGCAAATGCAGTAAAAATAAGGCTGGAACAATGATTGAAAAATTGGTAAGAAAAAATATTTTAAATTTAAAACCATATACTTCTGCGAGAGATTCTTTTCAAGAAGGAATTTTACTTGATGCAAATGAAAACAGTTTAGGAAGTGTAATTGAAGATGAACACAATTTGCAATTGAATAGATATCCCGATCCGGCACAAAATAAATTACGGGAAAAACTTTCTAAATATCTAAATGTTTCTGCAAAGAATTTATTTTTCGGCGTTGGCTCTGATGAAATAATAGATTTGCTAATAAGAATATTTTGCAAACCGAAAAAGGATTCGGTTTTAATTCCGGAGCCGACTTACGGAATGTACAAAGTTGCATGTGATGTTAATGATGTTGAAACTATTTCAATTCCTCTTGATAAAAAATTTCAAGTTGAAGTAAAAACAACTTTAGGTGCCATTCAAAAAAATACAAAAATAATTTTTCTATGTTCACCAAATAATCCAACTGCAAATTTACTTTCAAAAAATAATGTTTTAGAAATTGTAAATAAATTTAATGGAATTGTTGTAATTGATGAAGCCTACATTGACTTTAATGAAAATCAATCATTCATAGACGAGTTTAAAAAAAATAAAAATTTAGTAATTATAAGAACATTTTCAAAAGCATGGGGTTTGGCTGGAATACGTTGTGGATATTCAGTTGCTGATGAATTTATTACAAACTTATTATTTAAAATTAAAGCGCCATATAATCTGAATAAATTAACCGCAAATGCAATTTTGGATGCTTTATCAAACGTAAAACAGAAAAACTATTTTGTAAAAAAGTTAAATTCAGAAAAAGAAAAATTAGTTATTGAATTAAAGAAAATTAAACAAGTTCAAAAAGTTTATCCAAGTGATGCAAATTTTATATTATTCAAAATTAAAAACGCAACTGATGTTTATAATAAATTAGCTGCTAAAGGTGTGATAATTAGAAACAGAAGCAATCAATTTAACTTAGAAAATTGTTTGCGTATTTCAATTGGTACGCCAAAAGAAAACAAAATATTTTTAGCAAAACTAAAAGAAATATTATGAGAAAGAAAATTATAATTCAACGAAAGGCAGAAGCAATTCGTGAAACAAAAGAAACAAAAATAAATATCTCTGTAAATATTGATGGAACCGGTGAATCAAAGATCAATACCGGAATTGGATTCTTTGATCACATGCTTGAACAAATTGCAAAGCATGGAAATATTGATTTGGATATTCATGTCGATGGAGATTTACATGTTGATGAACACCACACAGTTGAAGATGTTGGAATTACTTTAGGTGAAGTTTTACTAAAAGCACTTAGAGATAAAAAAGGAATTCAACGTTATGGGTATTATGTGCCGATGGATGAATCAATTGCACTTTGTGTAATAGATTTGGGAGGACGTTTTTATCTAAAATTTAAAGCAAACTTCGAAAGAGAATTAGTTGGAGAGTTTCCTACAGAATTAGTTGAAGAATTTTTTAGAGGTTTGGCAAGCGGATTAAAAGCAAATATTTACATAAAAGTAAAAGGTAAAAATGATCATCATAAAATAGAGGCAATGTTTAAATCTTTTGCGAAAGCCTTAAATGAGGCTTGCAGATTAGACGAACGTAATAATGGAAGAATTCCATCCACAAAAGGAATTATATGATTGCATTAATTGATTACGGTGCTGGGAATTTAAAATCAGTTGCGAATGCTTTAGATGATCTCAATGCAGAATATATAATCACAGATAATAGTGAAGAAATAAATTCAGCTGAAAAAATTATTTTCCCTGGAGTTGGTGAAGCAACTTCAGCAATGATTAAACTAAAAGAGAAAAATATAGTTGAATCAATAAAATCAACTCAGAAACCGCTTTTGGGAATTTGTCTTGGAATGCAATTGCTAGCAACTTTTTCTGAAGAAAGAAATACAAAATGTTTAGATGTTATAAAAGTTGTAGTCAAACAATTTGATTCATCAAAAGTTAAAGTTCCTCATATGGGATGGAATAAAGTTGAATATAAAAATCAAAATAAACTTTTTACAAAAATTGAAAACGGTGCAACATTTTATTTTGCTAATTCATATTACGTTCCAATTACAGAATATACTATTGCATCAACTGAATATGATATTGTTTTTAGTTCTTCAATTAATAAAAATAATTTTTACGGAGTTCAATTTCATCCCGAAAAATCGGGTGAAATTGGGCTACAATTATTAAAAAACTTTATTGAATTATGTTAAAAATTCCGGCAATAGATATAATAGATGGAAAAGTTGTTCGGCTTTCAAAAGGAGAATACAATTCGATTGTAAGCTATAGTAAAACTCCGCTTGAGCAAGCTAAAATATATGATGTGCTTGGTTTTGAGTGGCTTCATATGGTTGATCTTTCCGGATCAAAAGATGGAAAAATAAATACTCAAAAAATAATTGAAGAAATTAAAAATAAAACAAATCTAAAAATTGAGTTTGGTGGTGGAATAAGAACAAAGAAAGATGTTGTTGAATTAAACAAATTTGGGGTTGATGGAATAATTATTGGCTCTCTTTCCATTATTGATAAAAAAGAGTTTGAGTCAATATTTACTGAAGTGATTCCAGATAAAATTATTATTGCTTCTGATGTTTTAGATTATCAAATTAGAATTAAAGGATGGACAGAAAACTCAAATGTTAATCTTTTTGACCACATTGAATATTGCAACAAATTGGGAATTGATAACTATTTATGCACCGATATTGCCGTTGATGGAATGTTAACCGGACCAAATTACAATTTATATAAATCAATTCTTGCGAAGTATCCAAAGATAAAATTAACAGCTTCCGGTGGAGTGAGCAGTATTCATGATATAATAAAATTAGCTGAATTACCAATTAGGGGAGTTGTAATTGGTAAAGCTATTTATGAAAATAAAATAAATTTAGAGGAGTTGGCAAAACTTGCTGTGTAAAAGAATTATCCCATGTTTAGATGTAAAAGATGGAATTGTTGTAAAGGGAACAAACTTTATTAATCTTCGTGAAGCCGGCTCTGCAGTTGAGCTTGCGCAGCGTTATTATAGTGAAGGCGCAGATGAATTAGTATTTTTAGATATTACTGCAACTTTAGAAAGAAGAAAAACTTTAGTTGAACTTGTTGAAGAAGTTTCGAAAGTTATTAGGATACCTTTTACAGTTGGAGGTGGAATATCTAAAATAGAAGATATTGAAAAATTACTAAATGCCGGTGCCGATAAAGTTTCGTTAAATTCATCAATTGTAAAAAATCCGAATTTAATATCGGAGGCATCTAAAAATTTTGGAAGCCAAGCAATTGTTGCGGCAATTGATTCTCGCACAATTGGAGATATTCATAAAGTTTATATAAAAGGCGGAACAGAAGAATCACAATTGGAAACAATTCCTTGGTGTAAAAAAGTTGAAGAACTTGGAGCTGGAGAAATTTTGCTTACTTCAATGAATAAAGACGGAACAAAATCCGGTTACGATATTGATTTACTCCAATATTTATCTAATGAATTGACTATACCAATTATTGCATCCGGCGGAGCGGGAACAAAGGAACATTTTCTTGAAGTATTTGAAAAAGCAAATGTTGATGCATGTTTAGCGGCAAGTTTATTTCATTATAAAGAATTAGAAATAGCAGATTTAAAAAATTATTTACATCAAAATAATATAAATGTAAGAATATGATAAACATTGGAAATATTGATTTTTCAAAACTTGATGGATTAGTTCCCGCAATCGTAATTGATGAAATAACTAATCAAGTTTTAATGCTCGGATTTATGAATAACGATGCATTAACTCAAACTATTGAAAAACAAAAAGTTGTTTTTTTTAGCAGAACAAAAAATAAACTTTGGCTTAAAGGTGAAACATCCGGAAATTATTTAAATGTGGTTTCCATAAATTCCGATTGCGATAATGACACATTACTTATTTATGCAAAGCCAGATGGACCGACTTGTCATACCGGCTCGTATTCATGTTTTGCAGAAGTAGATAAAAATAACATTCAATTTTTAGATTATTTGTATAAATTAGTAAAAAGTAGAAAAGTTGAACTTCCGGAAAATTCTTATACTACAAAATTATTTCAGCAAGGACCAAACCGAATAATTCAAAAAGTTGGCGAAGAAGCAATAGAAACAGTAATCGCAGCGAAGAATAATGATAAGGAAGAAATAATTAATGAAGTATCAGATTTAATATTCCACTTATTTGTAATGTTAGCCGATCAAGGAATTGAGTTTTCCGAAATAATTTCAAATCTTCAAAAACGCCATTCTGATAAAAAATAATTATTTGGTTATATTTCAATTGAATCAATTTTTAAAATGATACGATCTTTTTAAAAGATCGTATCTTTAATATTTAATTAGGTTTTTCAAATGTCTGTAATTGATGAGCAAAATAAAATTGTAAAAGAATTTTCTGATCTAATAGAGTGGGAAGATAAATATTCATTATTAATTAAAATGGGTAAAGAACTTGGTGAGTTAGATCCGGAAATTAAAATTGATAAAAACAAAATATCCGGTTGTCAATCGCAAGTTTGGATGCATGCAAAATTGGAAAACGGTAAAATGCAAATTGTTGGCGATAGCGATGCGATGATTGTAAAAGGTTTAGTTGCACTTTTAATTAAAGTTTATTCAAATCAAAAACCGGAAGATATTCTTTCATCACCGCCAAAATTCCTAAATGAAATTGGAATTGATAAACATCTTTCTCCAACTCGTAAAAACGGTTTGGGAGCTATGTTAAAACAAATTCAATTATTTGCAATTGCATTTAAAACATTAGGTAAATAAGATGTTTAAAGTTATTGTAAGTTTAATATTTATTTTGTCCTCTTTAATTTATTCTCAAAATAATGAAATCGCGAAATACGGAAAAATTTTAAAATTCAAATCGTCTCACTCATCTTTTCCTCATAAAAACAGGCAAGGTGGATATACATATAAAAACACGCACTACAAAGCTGATGAACATTATAGTAATTCTGATGTAATGATTTTTATTCCAAATAATTTTACGATTAAAGATTCTGTTGATCTTGTTTTTTATTTTCATGGTTGGTATAATAATATTGATTCATCTATAACTCAATTCAATCTTATTGAACAGTTTTACCAAAGTAAAAAAAATGCAATTTTAGTTTTGCCGGAAACAGCAAAAAACTCTCCCGATTCATACGGAGGAAAATTAGAAGAGAAGGAAACATTTAGTGAATTAGTTGAAGATATAAATGAAGAATTGAATGATATATTTAATAATGAAATCAAAATTAGAAATATTACATTGGCAGGACACAGCGGAGCTTACAGAATAATTGCTTTTATTTTATTGAATGGTGGAATTACTAATAAAATTAATAATGTTTTTCTTTTTGATGCACTTTATAATGATGCTGAAAAATTTACTTATTGGTTAGACAATTATAATGGAAAATTCATAAATATTTATACCCAAAATGGTGGAACAAAATCGGAATCAGAAAATTTAATACTTTGTTTGGAAGGCTGGAAGCTTAATCATAAAGTAATTGATGACGATGATTTTGAACTTGATGATCTTAATCAAAGCAGAATTATTATAATTGAATCACAACTGGAACACAACGAAGTAATTCATACAAAAAATCAATTCCAAAAATTTCTTGAATCTTCTTTCTAAATAAATTGTATAAAATTTCAATAGTAATTTAGAAAAACTAAATGTCGGAATAAAATGTTAAAATCAATAATTATTCTATTGTTAATTTCAACAAATTTTTTTGCTAACGGAAAACCAACTGCAAATGATAAAAAAATCATTGAACTAAGTTTAAATTATCAATTTGATGAAGCTGATAAATTATTGAATGAACTTTTGAAAAGCTCAAATAATTTAAAATATCACTATCTCTATTTAAATGTGGAATTGGTAAAAATTATTAAAGCTACAGATGAAGCGCCGGTTAAGAATAGACAAAAAGTTAAAGAATCATTAAACGAAGAAATGATTAAATATTCCGAGAAAATAATTTCGCAATATGATGGCAAAGATTTATCAATTGATGACAAATTTTATTTTGGAAGTATTTATGGATTATTAGGAAGATTTTATGGAGTAAATAAATCTTGGATGTCGGCATTCAGTAATGGTAAAGAAGGAAAAAATATTTTGGAAGAAATAATTGAAATAGATCCAAATTATACTGACGCATATTTACTTTTGGGAATGATGAATTATTATGCAGATAGATTAAGCGGAGTTACAAAATTAATTACAAGCGTTTTGGGTTTATCCGGAGATAGAAAAACCGGATTAGAATATTTACATAAAGTTGATAGAAACGGTGTTTTAACCAATTGGCAAGCTACAATGATTCTTATTGAATTATATTCCAGACTAGAAAACAATAAATTTTCTTCGTTACCATTATTGGAAAAAATGCACAAAAATTTTCCAAACAATTCACATTTCACAAATTGGTATTGCTATGAACTAATGAATTTAGGCAATTTGAAAGAAGTTGAAAAATTAATTAATTCAGATAAAACCAATATTATATATGATGTTGTTAAAGCTCAATTTTTTCATTTAGCCGGAAATTATTCCAAATCAAATGAAATTCTAAATTTACTCTTTAAAGGAGAAGAAAGAATATTTCCATGGATTTATGAATATGCAAAATACATGCAAGTAGTAAATTTTAAAATGCTGAATGATTTTACATCTGAGAAAAAATATAAATTAGAATTAGAAGATGACTATGTTAAATATTATGGAAAATTATTTGATAGTAATGAACTCGGAAAAGATTTGCTAAAGTATAGAGAATTAATTCAGCTTGAAGATTTTAAAAATGCTGAATCAATAAAAATTAATTTATCAAAAAGTAAATTAACCAATTCCCAGAAAGCATTTTTAAGTTATTACGATGGTGTTGAAAGTTTCAAAAGAAAAAATATGCTGAATGCCGAAAAACATTTCATCAAATCCAAATCTCTTGATAAAGAAATTTTTGGAAATGATTGTATAACACATCTTATTCAAATTTATAAAACAACAAATGCCAATAAAAATAATGTTGAAAAATTAATTGATGAGATTAATGATTTGGATGACGAACGATTTGAATTAAGCGTTGAGGAATTAGAAGAGAAATATGATTTATAATGTGTTAAAAATGTTCAATTACTTTTTTTACTTTTTCTTAACTTTAGAAATAATAATGCAGAAACAATTCCGGAAACAAAAGTAAAAATCCATAAAACTTGAGAGCCGTAAATTTCATAAATTTTTGCACCGCTCCAAGGAGCAATAGTGAACGCTAAACTAAACATCATTTGATAAAAACCCATATATTCACCGCGTCTTTTTTCCGGAGAAATATCAGTTGCTAAAGATGCTGCAGCGGGAAAGAAAATCATTTCTCCAAAAGTCCAAATTATAATTGTGATTATTAGTCCATAAATATCATTTGTAAAAGCCATTCCGCCAAAGCCAATTGCCGTAAGAATGGAGCCCAAAGTTAAACCTTTCCAATCTTCCCATTTACTCATTAGTGAATTTAAAGGAACTTCAACAAAAATAATAATAACTGTGTTTATTGCTGTTAATAATCCGAAAGTTGCAGTTGTAAATTTTAATTGTTCAACAACAAACAAAGGCATTGAACTAAAATGCTGAAAGAAAACCATGACAACCGGCAATGAAGCAAATAAGAAAAACATGAATTGAAAATCCATCCAGACTTTTTTCTTATCCGAAATTTCAATTTCTTCTTCAATATTAATTTGTGGTTTTAAATCCCACTTTGCAAAAATTAAAAATATTCCCGCAGCAATTGAAGTAATTCCATCAACATAAAAAAGTAAATGAAAATCAATTGAACTTAATAATCCGCCAATAACCGGACCAATGCTCATTCCTAAATTAATTGTTAAACGATAAAGTGCGTAAGCCGGTTTTCTTTGTTCAACCGTAGCTTCGTTAGAAATAAATGCCATTCCAGCCGGACGAAAAGCTTCTGTAAATACAGCAAGAATTACACTTACAATACTTATAATTATGTAATCATCAAAAAGTGAGAAAACGAAAAATAATAATCCGGATGAAAGAAGAGAAAATTTCATCAGATTTAACGCACCCAATTTATCACTTAATTTTCCGGCGAACGGCGCAGAAATTAAAGCTCCGATTCCATAAAAAGTTATAACTAATCCGGCTTTGCTCGGAGTAACTCCAATTTCTTGAGTTAAATAAAGTGCAAGAAACGGAAATACCATTGTTCCGGTTCTATTAATTAAAGTTACGGCGCAGATAAGCCAAATATTTTTTGGCAAACCATTTAAACTTTTCCAGAGATTCATTAAAGTAGAATTATAAAAGTGAGTGATAATTTTAAGAAAATTAATTGATATTAGGAAAAAATCAATTTCAAAAAAAGTTGACTAAAATACTTTTGTAACCTTTTATAGATTTTGATCGTCTTAATTTATAAAAATACCAGTAATAAATTATTTAGACTCAGCAACGATAACAATGACGACACAATTTAATTTTCCTAAAATAAATATCCGTGACAATTTTTGACAATTTTTTACACGTAAATGACAATGTTTTTTTTAAAATCAATTAACTTTTCCTAAGTAAATCTTTTAAAGATTTAAGAAAGTAAATAATAATCAAATAAAAATTGAATAAAACTTTAAAGTAACATTATGAAATTTCGATATCCTTTTCTCACATTTGTATTTGCAGCAATTTTATTAATTTCCGTTACTCAAGCTCAGCCAAGCCCAATAAGCTCAAAGCCAGAGTTCAATATTATTAAAATTGATAAACCAATAAATATAAATGGAAAATTAGATAACCCGCTTTGGCTGCTTTCTGATCAAATTGAAATAAGTTATGAAATCAGACCGGGTGATAATACAGCGGCGACAGAAAATACAATTGTAAAAGCCTTATACGATGAAGAAAATTTATATTTTGGTTTTAAATGTTTTGATTCAAAGCCAGAAGGTATAAGGGCAAATCTTTCTGAAAGAGATAAAATATTTTCTGATGATTATGTGATTTTAATAATTGATACTTATGGCGACGCACAAAAAGGATATGAATTAGCTGTAAATCCTTTGGGAATTCAAGGCGATCTACTTGCAACATTTAATAATGAAGATATAAATTTTAATATGATTTGGTATGCCGCAGCTTCGGTAAATGATTCCGGATGGACCGCGGAAATGGCAATTCCGTTTAGCAGCTTAAATTTTGATGAAACCAATAACCCGGTTTGGGGATTTAATGCCGTTCGAACAATTCCGAGAGAAAGCAGAACTCAAAATTCTTGGACGTATATCGATAGAAATATTCCGGGATTTATGAGCCAATCCGGATGGTTAAAAGGGTTAAAAAATCTTAAGTCAATTACAAATATAGAATTATTACCTTATGCTATTGGTCAGTATAACGGAAGTTTAATTGATAGTGAAAATCCGAATTCAGATTTCAAATTTAATCCAGCCGAAGGAAGAATTGGCGGAGGAATAAAATATTCACCCAATCCAAATTTATCTTTAGAAGCTGTAATTAATCCGGATTTTAGTCAAATAGAATCTGATGCCGATCAAATAAGTGTGAACACAAAATTTGCACTATTTTATGAAGAAAAAAGACCGTTCTTTTTAACCGGAAATGAATTGCTGCCAAATCCAATTTATTATTCAAGATCAATTAATGATCCTTTGGCTGCTTCAAGAATTATTGGGAAAAGCGGGTCACTTTCGTATTTATATCTTGGAGCTTATGATAGAAATACTGTTTTTGTAGTTCCCGGCGAAGAAGAAAGCAATACTGTTGAAACAAATAAAAAATCTTTTGTAAATATTGGAAGATTAAGATATGATTTTGGTGATGAAGATTTTATTGGTGCAAAACTATTGACAAGAAATATGAACGGAGGTCATAATTATGTTTTTGGTTTTGATTGGAATTATAAATTTTGGGATAATTGGATTTTTGAAGGACAAGCTTATTTATCGCAAACAGATGAGTTAAATGATAGTTCATTGTTTGAATCTTCCAGAAATTTTGGAAGCTCTAATAATACAGCAAAGTTAGATGATGAAAAATATTCCGGAAACGTTGTACATTTTTTTCTATCTCGATCCGAAAAATTTTATTACTTTAATATTGAATCAAATCATATAAATCCAACTTTTCAAACACATAACGGATTGTTAAATGTTAGCGCGTTTAGAGAACAAAAAATGTATCATTCTTATAAATTTTATCCAGATAGTTCTTTCTTTGATAGAATTGATGTAAATCTAAATTCTAATCTTCAGAATAATTATGATGGAATAATTAAGCAATTTAATCTTACTCCATCTTTAAATCTAAATATGAAAGGACAAACATATTTTTACATTCAGTATCATGTAATTAAAAATGAAAAATTTAACGGAAGTACATTTAAAAATACTAACGACGCATACTTTGAATTAAATACAAAACCTTTAAAAGAAATTTCGTTTGGAATAAGCGGTTCTGTGGGAAAATATGTTTATAGATCGGATGATCCAAAAATCGGAGTTGGTCATAATCTCGGCGGATATTTAACATTAAAACCCTCATCAAATTTAAATGTTAGTTTATCTTATAATCGCGCAAGACTTTCTGATAAAAACTCAGATAAATTATTTTATGACGGAAACATTTATAGACTTTCGGCAATTTATCAATTCTCTGCTGAAGCTTTTTTCAGAACAATTTTTCAATATAATTCATTTGATAAAGCATTTAGATTGTATCCACTTTTTAGTTATCAAATTGGAGCTTTTACAACTTTATATGCCGGTGCGACAAGCAATTATCTCAACTACAAAAATAATTTTGGAATAAATAATACAGATCAGCAATATTTTATAAAATTGCAATATTTGGTAAGCTTATAAAATTTTCTCCAAACTCCTTATTAATTGTTATATACAATCTCATGAATCTAATGCCATCTCAAAAGATGGCATTTTTATATAAATTTTGTTGTAAATATTTCTTCGATAAAAATTATTTTAAACATCACAACCTTTTCTTAAGAACAAAGTCTAAATATTTAGTAAACAAGAAAAATAATGCAAGACGATAATCAACTAATAACCAGAGCGCAAAAAGGTGATAACATTGCTTTTGAACAGCTTGTTGTAAAATACGATCGCATTGTTTTAAATATTGCTTACGGTTACAGAAACAATAAAGAAGATGCACAAGATATTTATCAAGAAGTGTTTTTAAGAGTTTATCGCGGCTTGAAAAATTTTCAATCAAGAAGTCAATTCTCAACTTGGCTTTATAGAATTACGGTTAATGTTTGCATAGAACATAAAAGAAAAGAAAAAAATTATGAGTATCAATCGCTTAATAAATTTGATGATGAAAATGAAAATAATTTTATGTTTGAATCTAAATTAGATAGCGGTGAAAGAGTTGACCAATATTCAATTGAAAGCGAACGAAATAGTTTTATTAAAGCTGAAATAGAGAAATTACCTAAACAATTAAAGATGGCATTCACATTAAAATATTTTCAAGGAATGAAGATTAAAGAAATATCAAATTTTATGAATGTAAGCGAAGGAACAATAAAAGGATATTTGTTTGCTTCATCAAAAAAATTGAGAGAAAAATTAAAACCAATTTTGGAAATGTAGAAATATTTTGGTGAAATTATGAAACACAAAAAATATAAAGAATTTTTAGAACTAAATATTTTAGGTGAACTTAATAAAAGTGAGCAGACCGAATTGGAAAATCATTTGTTGGAATGTAGCGAATGTTCCGAAGAATATTCGCAATTGAAAAAGTTTTATTCGGTTTTAGAAAAGGAAGCTTTAGAATTTCCCAATGAAAATGATTTGCAAAATGCAAGAGTTAAATTATTCAGCAAAATAAATGAAGAAAAAAGCAAACTATCATTTTTAGAAAAAGTTAAAATCTTTTTTGAAGAATTATTTATAAGTAAATATGCAATTGCATTTAGTGGATTAACTTTAGTTTTGACGGGATTATTTATAGGTTATTTAATTTTTAATACTTCTGATTTTAAAACAAACAAATTTGCGAATAACGAAATCGATTTAGATGAAATCGAAAATTTGGAAATTACAAATGTAAATTTGCCGGAAAAGTTTTCCTCAAATTATGAGTTTGAAGTTAAAATGAGTGAAGGAAAATTAATAGCTTACGAAGGAAATTTAAATGATATAGTAATTCAAAAACTTCTTGCAAAAGCATTCAAGGAAACAGAAAATCCGGGTTTTAAAATTAAAACCGCAAATTCCGTTGTTGAATTTATGCCTAAGAATTTTCATCCCGATGAAAAAATAAAAAGTGCATTTATCAATTCTGTAAAAACCGATCAAAATCCCGGCGTTAGAAAAACAGCAATTCAAGCATTAATTAATTTTCCGTTTGATAATGAAATTAGAGATGCTCTTTTGCATACTTTGGAAAATGACAACAACGCAGCAAACAGAATGGATGCGATAAATATTTTATTAGCAATGAATTTGAAATCACCAAAAGTTGATAACAATACAAGAACAAAATTAGAAGAAAGTATTTCTATAGAAGATAATGAAGTTATAAAATTAAAAACTGCAAATTTATTGCGCGGAGGTAACAAAAATGAAAATAAGTATAATTAAGATTTTTGCAATTGTTCTAATTTTAAATTTTGTGAATTATTCACAAAATAAACAGCCATTAGTAAAAACTTTTTCAGCATCAGCCGGTGAGAATTTAGACATGAATATTGATCCGGGAAATATTGATATTCAAACATGGTCAAAAAATGAGGTTAGCATTGAAGTTGTTTCAAAAAAGAAATATGAAATTGAAAATATTGTTTCAGAAAAAGTTGGCAATACAATAAAATTTCATTTGGAGTTAGAAGACGGCTGGAATAATAGTGTAACCGTAAAAGTTAAAGCTCCATCAAATTTTAATTTTGATCTTAAAACTACCGGCGGAAATATTAATATTGAAAATGCAATTTCCGGAAAATTACTTGCTGAAACTGAAGGCGGAAATATAAATTTTAAAGATGTTAAAGGAGAAGTTTCAGTTAATACTTCCGGAGGAAATATTAGCGGCGAAAATGTTGAAGGAGATGTAAATCTTCACACAAATGGTGGAAATATTTCCTTGGGAAATGTGAAAAGCGGTAAATCAAATATTGATACTTACGGTGGAAATATTAGCGTGGGAAATATTACTTCTGATTTGACAGCAAAAACACATGGCGGAAATATTAGTATTGGTGATGTTGGCGGAAATGCAGAAGTGTTTACATACGGTGGACATATTTCAATGGAAAAAGTTTCCGGCTCGGCAAAAATGGAAACTTACGGCGGACATTTAAGTTTGGAAGGAGCTTCCGGAAAAGTTGTTGCTAAAACTATGGGCGGACATATAAACTTAAAAAATATTTCAGGAAGTATTGATGCATCAACAGAAGGCGGACATGTTTATGCAGAATTGGATCCTAAAGGAAATACAAATTCTTCGCTTTCAACTTCCGGCGGAAATATGGAATTAAAAATTCCTTCTTCTGCAAAAGCAACAATTGAAGTTTTTATTGAAACCGATGAATTTGAGAAAGATGAAGTTGAAGAAATTTTACAATCAGATTTTCCATCAAGTAAACTTAATGCAGATGGAGATGAAGGTAAAATAAATGCTATATATGTTATTAATGGAGGCGGAGCAAAAATTTCTATGAAATGCAGTGGCGGTGAAGTAAAAATTAAAAAGTGGAATAAATAAATTTACAACCTTTTTAACGCAGGCTGAAATCTTAAAACTTCAGCTTGCGTTTTCTTATAACAAGTTAAGCTGCGGCTACAATTATCTCCCATCAAAATAACCCAATGAATTTTGGTATAATCATTTAAATGAACTATATTGAATTTGGTTTTTAAATTCTTATCAATAATTCCAAAGCATTCCTTGATATTTTAGTTTCATTAAAAACTTCATCACAAATTAATTTATAATTTTTTAAAGAGGGAAGAATGAACATTTTTGTAGGCAATTTAGATTTTGATGTTACTGAAGAAAATTTGAATAAAGAATTTTCTAAATATGGAAAAGTAGCTTCTGTGAAATTAATTAAGGATTTGTTTACTCAAAAATCCAAAGGATTTGGTTTTGTTGAAATGAACGATAATTCCGAAGCAAAAATTGCAATTAAAGAACTAAATACAGCAAAAATATTAACTAAAAATATTGTTGTAAACGAAGCGCGACCAGAAAAAAATAAAAGAAAGTTTACCAATCGATAAAGCTAGTTCCCAATATTTATTCCATAATTTTATAGTAAGAAGTAGATCAAAAATTAAAAATCTGCTTCTTTATTATAAAACTTTTCAAAATACTTTGCAGAAAAAATCAGAAAAATAATTTTATGTAATAATAATTTAGAAAATTATTTTACCAATGTTTCGCAGGGAATTCCGAAATAAACTCCCAAATAATAAGGCCAAAGCAATAATGCTAAAACACCTTTCCAAAAAGTAAGTTTTAGAAATCCAATTGTAAATAGCCAGCCCATAAACCAAAATCCGCCTGCTACGCTGTGATTTTCAACTTTTACTTTTGAGTCCATTTTTACTCCAAAGAAATTTTGAAATTATTTTGTTCCATAAAGTAAATTATAATCTTTCTTCTTAGCTAATTGAGCCCAATCTTCCGGTATTATTTTCCAATTTTTATTTTCAACCGGATTTATAATTTTTTGATTTTCAATCCAAGTCATCATATAAAATCGCAAATCTTTTTCTGTAGAATTTATTACTCTATCAGATAATTCATCTTTAGGAATTTTTGCGCCGTTTACTAAATGTCCTCCTCCGCCGTTTCCTCTGTAACTATTTATTGCAACTTTATATTTTTTAGTTAAATCAAAATTATTTTCATTTGAAAATGATTTTATTGTAATTCTATCTCCGGGAATTTTAGAAACATCTACAACATATTCAATACCTTCCGCGGAATCAAAATTGTAATAACGATTTTTTAATTCTGCAGAATTATTTCTTTTAGAGAAAATTAATTTTCCATTTTCATCTTTTTCGAACATTAACAAATTATCATTTTTATCTTTCATTGTGTTAAACCAAATTCCGTAAGAATATTCCAAATAATCTTTAATTTCTTTTCCGGTTAATTCCATTGTGTACAAAAGATTTTCATATCTGTAAAGATCAAACATATCTTTAACATAAACTTTCCCGGAATCAATTTGTGAATAAATAGAAAGCGGCGCAGTGAAAGAAATATCAGCATTGGTAAGCTCAAGTTGAATTTTATGAATTAAATCAACAAATACAGAATTTCCAAAAACTGAATTTTTTGCCGAAACAGTTTTGGTAAAAGTTCCAATTTCTCTAGAAACAAAATCTTTTACAATTTTAAATTCGTTGGAAAAATTATTCATAAAATTTTTATCCGCTTCAAAATCAGATGAATTTAAAATTTTACCGGAAATATTTTTCTTCCATTTTTTCGATTGTTTATCAAAACTCAATAAAATATTTGCTTCACAAAAACTGTTGGATCTTGCCGAAGGTCCTAAAATTAAAACAGAATCTCCGGCAGAATTTTTTACTTTAAAATTCCATTCATGATGATCATGACCAACAAAAACAATATCAAAACCGGGAACTTGTTCGACAATTAATTGAGAAGCATTTTCGTTACGCGGAGTTTCAGCAGTTTGATTATCATAAGTAAAATCAACACCGGCATGGAAAAGTCCGATTACTAAATCCGGATTCTCCTTTCCCTTAATTATCGGAATCCACTTTTTTGCTGTAATAATCATATCTTCAAATTCAATTCCGGACCAAATATTTTTTGGCAGCCAATTTGGAATTCCCGGAGTTATCAATCCCAATATGGCAATTTTAATTTCTTTATTTTCTTCCGATTTAAAATTTAAAATTTTGTATGGAGGGAAATATGGTTCATTTGTTTCTGTATTAATTGCGTTTGCGGCAAGCCAAGGAAAATTTAATTCACTTTTAAAATTATCATAAACAGAATGTCCCGCTTCGATATCATGATTTCCAACAGTTCCGGCATCATATTTCATATAATTCATTACATTTGCTAATAAATGAGTTGTATCGGTTTTAACAAAATTGTAATAATAAACGGAAGGATCGCCTTGAAGAATATCGCCGTTATCCAAAAGAATTAATTGCTGATTTTTATTTTCCCTTTCACTTTTTATATAAGAAAATATTTGCGCCATTGAATTGTTGGATTTTTTATTTTCCGTAAAATTAAAAGGATAAATTGCGCCGTGAATATCGCTTGTTTCAACAATTTTTACATTTACATTTTGTGCATAATTTGAAATTATTGCAGTAAAGAATAAAACAACGAAACGTAATTTATTTGTATTTAGAAATATCATTTGAACATCCCAAAATTTATTATTGCTTTGTTGAATTTAGCAAAAGTAGTAAGAAGTTTTATATAAAAATAAAATCAAAGTAAAAAAATATTTTAAAGAAATAGTTAAGTAATTGTTAAAACAATTAAGAGATTGGAAGAAATAAATTTTGCATGATTTGTTTTACAATAGTATAGAAATTAAAGCAATAAAAAAGCTCCCATAAAGGGAGCCTGGGGTTTTAAATATTTTGTATCAGTTTTATTTTACAACTTGTACATCAGCAGCTTGAGGACCTTTTTCACCATTGGTAACAACAAATTCAACTTTATCATTTTCTTTTAAAGTTTTGTAGCCATCGCCAATAATTGCTTTAAAATGAACGAAAACATCTTCGCCATTTTCTTGTGAAATAAAACCATAACCTTTTGAACTATTGAACCATTTTACGGTTCCTTTTGTACGCTCTGCCATCAAACAGATTCTCCTAAATTAATTAAAAATAAACTGACAGAGCTTTGAAAAGACTTTGAAGAATAAAACTGATATAATTCGGTTTTTCTGAAACTACTTTTAAAGATACTGTCATTTGATACAAAACTATAGAAAGAAAATTGTTAAATCAAATAGATTAATTACTTTTTTTACAATTAATAATTTTTAAGAAAAAAATAATTTAAATGAACAATTATTATTGTGCAAAAATTCCTTTTAACGGAACAGATAAAATTGGTTCTTCCTGTAAATTTTCTTTAGTTAAAATTTTATTAACGGCGTAAATTGCCGAGCTTGCAGAAGCTTCCATTAACATTGCCGGAATTGGGAGTTTTATCCAATCGCCCGTTAAATATAAGTTATTTATTGGAGTTTTTGGTGCCGGTCTATTATTATATAAATTAGTGTGAAATGCAGTAAAGTCGTTTTTAACTTGCAGACTTTCATATAAGATTTTTGCAGATTTTAATTCGGGAAAATATTCAAAAAATTCTTTTAGCAATTGTTCGCGAACTTTTTCTTTATCAAAATGAACAGGCAAAGCATAAGAATGTAATTCATAAATACCACCGTTATTTTTATTTGCCCAATCAGCGCTTTCTTTTTCCATATTATGATAAATTGTAACCGAATCTAAAATTTCCAAAGCATCTGTAAAAATAAAGAATGGTAAATTTTCACCAATTCGCTTATTCATCCAAATTCTTAAAACTGCATATCTTTGAGATTTTTTTTGATTCATGATTTGTTGATAAAAATTTGGTTCTTCATTTTTAATAAATTTTGAATTACCAAAAATATTTTGTGTCCCTCGAATATCTGTCGCCATTACAACGTAATCAAAACTTTCATTATTAATAGAAAAATTTTCCAAATATTTATGAATGGAATTTACTTCAGTATTTAGAACAATTTCTCCGTGATTTTTTTTTATAAATCTTTCTGCCGGAAATAGCAAAGTATTTTGAAAATCATCATTCAAAACATCATAAATCAATCCGTGATTATTGCTTAAAAAATAGAAATGAAAACTCTTAATAAGCTCAGCCATCGATATATATTGAGGTTCGGCAAAAAATGCTCGCGAAAATGTTGTGAACATTAATCTCATTTCGTTTGGCAATTTAATTTTATCTGCATATTCATGAAAAGAAATGTGATCGAACTTTTTGAATGTTTTATCTTTATCGTAAGTTAAAAGTGAAATTAGCTCTGCAAATTTTGGATTTTTAAAAATATCTTTGAATGAATAGATTCCGGATTTTCTCATTGAGAGAATATTTAGAATGGGAGTTGTTTCAATATTCTTAAAACTAAATTCACCATATTTTTTTGTTTTAATTAAATAATCGTCAATAGGAATAAGGTGTTTGAAGGAATCTATTTTTTTTAGAATTTCTCTCAAATTATAATATTGTCTAAAAAATGCGTGAAAACCGTGCTCAACATTTGTTTCAAAATTATCATCAAACTTAACTTTCCAACTTCCTATTTTACCGCCGAGAAAATTATCTTTTTCAAATAATTTTACTTTAAAACCTCTTTCATTCAATAAAATAGCTGATGTTAAACCCGCAATTCCGCTTCCAATAATTGCGACTTTAATTTCTCTTGAAATATTTTTCTCAAGTTTGGTATCAACTTTATTAATTTGGATTTTGTAATTATTTAATTTCCATTCAATAATTTTATCAAATAAACTCATTCAACATCTTCCTTTATACGTTTGCGCCAATATTTACGGAATGCAAGTGAAACTTCATCTCCTTTTACACTTACTTCGTGTAAATCATTTTTTGTTTTGTCTAAAATTCCTTTCTGCGATTTTAACAAAGCAATATCTTCGTTAACAATTTTATTTGATTTTTTTGCCATAAAATATTTACCAAATGCCGGAAAAAATCCGAATATATTTTTCCATAATGTAATTTGCATCATGCTGATTTTGTTATCATCGACTTGCATAAAATGTTCAAGAATTAAAAGAGTTCTATTCTTAAATCTTGCTTCTAACCGAGAAATATTTGGATAATAAAATCTATAATAAACTTCTAATTCCGCTTCTTTCCCGAAATACATTTTTTCAGAAACGTTTGCAGTATTTGATCTGTAATAATTTCCCTCAATTCCATCATCAAGAAAATTTATTTTAAACTCTGCCGGAAATTCATTTATTTGTCCAAGTAAATGCTTAATGGAATCTTTGTGTGTATATTTGATATGGTAAGGATCAATCAAGCTTTCCGCTGCAGATTCCAAATCAGCTTCAAACACATGTTCTTTATATGTAAAATCCCAATCATTCATTTCTAAAATATTTGGAGGATTTATTATTTTTGATTTTTCTTCATCACCAACAAAAACCCAAACCCAATTATTGAATTCTTTGATAGGATATTTTTTAATTACTGCTTTTGGCGGAATTTTAGTTCCGGGCAATTGAGAAGGAATTAAAACGCAAGATCCGTTGCAATCATATTCCCAGCCATGATAACCGCATACAACATTATTTTCATTCAAATATCCAAGAGATAATTTTACATTTCTGTGGCAACATCTATCTTCAAGCGCAGTAGCTTCTCCATTTTTAGCGCGATAAATAATTATATCTTCACCAAGTATTTTCTTGGAAATTATTTTTTGTGTCAAATCTTTAGAAGGACAAATTAAATACCATTTATTTCTAAGCATTTTTCTCTCAAATTATTTGTAGCATCAGACTTTAGTCTGAGGTTTAATAGATTCCCGATAGGAACATTCGGGAATGACAAAAATTCTTTGCAATCACATAAGTTGTGAAATAATTTAGATAATACTTGGATGTTTAATAATTAAGAAAAATTCCGGTTTATTTGCTTTTCAAAAATTGTTGTTGATAAAATTATTAACGCATACCCAAACAAAAAATCTTCAATAGGAATTGTAAAAATTCTAAATCCTAATTGATAAATTTCATTATATGTTACAATCGGTCGCCATGTCAAATATCCATTAAATATAAAAGTGAATACCGAAACAATAGAAATATAAATCCAGAATAATTTTCTTCTAAACAATTTTGCTCCATATGTTTTATCAATAATGATTGAAGCAATTAAAATGGTTAGTGAAATTGCAGTATATTCTTTATCAAATACTACGGCGATCAATATTAGAAAAAGAAAGAAAACAGAAATTATTGATATGAAAAAATTTTCATCAAAAGTTTTAACATTTTTAAAATCATTCAAATAATTTTTGTCATAGAATCTTTTTAACATTTCCCAAGTAAATAAACATGCAAAAGGAACAGTTAAAAAAAACATAATTTCTTCAATTGGCAGCTCAAAAATTTTAAAACCAATAATATAGTTTTCTGAAAAATACCAATGACGATTTGTGACAAAAATATCCCAAATAATAAACGGAACTGCAGAAATTACAATTGAAATTATCGCCGATTTCCAATAATTCAAAAAGTAAAATTTCTTTAATGATCCGAAGAATATTGGTCCTGATAAAACAATTAAATTAAATATTAAATATTCGTATTTCACAATTTATGTTAGATTTATAACTTTTATTTCCCAAAAGGATTTTAGAAATAAATAAATTTTATAAAAATTTGAAATTCTTACGCGCTTGCTCATTAACTGTTTTACATCTAGTCTTTTAATTTTCTTGAACAACATAAAATAGTAAAGATAAGCTGAATAAACGCCAAGCTTTACTCCAATTGGCAATTTCAAAATTCCTTTTAAAGCTTCATGGAATTCTTCTTCAATTTCAAATTCCAGACTTTTTTTATTTGTATTGTTAATTAACATTTCATGATGAACATCCGGCAAGTAAATTCTTTTACGGTCTGTCAAATCACTGTTTATGTCGCGCAAAAAATTTACTTTTTGAAATGCCGAGCCCAACATTTTTGCCGAGTGAACAAGTTCATTATATTTTATGCTTTCTCCGTTGCAGAAAACTTTTAAACACATTAATCCAACAACTTCTGCAGAACCGTAAATGTATAAATCGTAACTTTTTCGTTCGTAAGAAGTCTCATCCAAATCCATTTCCATACTAAGAAGAAATGCATCAATTAAATCGTTTCCTATATTATATTTTCTTGCAACTTTTTGAAATGAATGAATAATCGGATTTGTTGAAACCCCCGATATTATTGCATCGTACGTGTCTTCTTTAAGTTTATATAAAAGTTGTTTTTTATCTGCATGATGAAAAGTATCAACAATTTCATCGGCAACACGTACCCATCCGTAAATTGAATAAATCGATTCGCGGTATTTTGGATCGAATGCTTTAATTCCCCAACTGAAAGAAGTGCTGTAAGCTTCCGTTAACTTCTTACTAATTTTTGCACAGGTAATTTCATAATGATTGAATGTCATTGTTTATCCTTTCAGTTACTAATTTTGAACTAATCACTACCATTGGCAAACCAGTGCCGGGAGTAGTTGATGCGCCAACGTAGTATAAATTTGAAAAGTGTTCGTCTTTATTTTTTGGTCTAAATGCGCCAACTTGATTTAGATCATGAGCTAAACCTAATCCGCTTCCTCTGTAAAGATTAAACATTTGTTCCCAATCTTTTGGTGTTTTTATTGTTTTCGAAATTATATTTTCTTTTAGATTAAAATTTGTGCGAGAAGAAATATCTTCAATTATATTATCAGCTAAATCTTCCGCATCATCCCAATTATCTTTAAAGCGCAAATCGGGAACGGGACAAAGTATAAATAAATTTTCGCAACCATCTGGGGCGCAAGTTTCATCGGATTTTGAAGCTGCATTTACATAATAATAAGGTTTCTTCGGATTTATAGAAGACGTAAAAATTGTATCTGCATAATCTTTAAAATTACTTCCTAAAAAATAATTGTGATGAATCAATCCCGGAATTTTCCCTTTCACACCCAAATAAATTGTGAACGGTGAAAGTGTCCAATGCATTTTATCTAATTTGGTTTCTTTAAAACTTTTTCTGTTTAAAATTTTTCCTCTGAAAGACGCAGCATCAGAATTACTTGCAAAAATATCCGCATTCCATCTTTTACCAGTTTGATCAATAACTTCGGTAAGTTTTCCGTTGTTGTTTCCAATTCCCACAATTTCAGTTTTGTAAATAAACTCAACTCCTCGCTTGGTTAAAATATCCACAATGGATTTTACAACTGAATACATTCCCCCATGAATGCTCCAGTAACCATTGTGGCGCATTTCCGTATAACTTAACAAAGAATAAATTGATGGCGTTTGGAAAGGCGTTGAACCCAAGAAAAAAGCAACAAGAGAAAAAATTATTTTAATTTCTTCCGATGAAAAATTTTTGTCAAGTTCATCCCACATTGTTCTAAACAAGTATGGTATATGCTTAAAAGGAACTTTTGACATTTTATAAAAATAGTCTAACATTCCTTTGTAGTTTGATTGAACAACTTGTAATTCAGTATCGTGAAAAAACTCTCCGGCTCGATTTAAATATTTATTTAATTTTTCTGCAAGATTTGGTTCAACATTTTTAAATTCTTCTTCTAACTTTTTCAAATCCTTAAAAATTTTGTAAGAATTATTTTTATTCTCAAAATAAACTTGATAAATTGGATCAAGTTCTTTCATAACTAATGGATTTGCAACTTCTGCATCTTTGAATAAATTATCAAATTCATATGTCATGCTCATAAAAGAGGGACCAAGATCAAAAGTAAATCCATCTTTTTCTAAAATATTTAGTCTTCCGCCGGGAGTAGAATATCTTTCAATAATTGTAATTTTATTATTCGGATTTTTGGAAAGACGCAATGCAGTTGAAAGTCCTCCCAAGCCAGCACCAATTATTATAATTTTTTTCATATCAATTTTTAACTGTTAAATTTTGAATCTAAGTAGTTTCTTCTAAATAAAAATATTTTCTCAATATTTTTTCTTACGTAAAATTTATTTATTACATTTTTTAATGGTGAAAAATATAAATCGTATTCAATTGTATCTATCATCTTTGTTTTTCCATCAACTTCTTCAAACAGATGTGTGTGAATCCATTTTTTATATGGACCAAATGTTTGCTCATCAACAAAAACTTTATTTGGTTATCAAAGTTTTCCAAGGAAATTTTAAAAAACCTAATTTAATTGTATATCTAAATTCAGCACCAACTTTCATAATCAATGGTTTCTTAGTTACAATTTTGAATTTCAAATATTCCAGAGTAATTGTTTCTAAATTTTCCGGATTTTCAAAAAACGGAAAAATTTCCCCAGTTGTTTTATTGAATATTTGAGTTTGACTAAATTTGAACATTTTAACTATTTGTTTGTCAAAAAATAGACAAATGTCTAATATTTGTCAAGATAAATTTGAATTATTTTATTTATTTGATCAAATAAGTTGACAATTATTAGACAGTTTTGTATTTTTAAGCATGGAAAATATAATAAAATACCCAATTAAAGCAGTTGCGGATTTAACTGGATTAACAGAACACGTAATCAGAATTTGGGAAAAAAGATATAAATTAGTAATTCCCAACAGAACTGATACAAATCGTCGACTTTATTCTAAAGAGGATGTTGAAAAATTATCGTTACTTGCTAAAGCTTCAAAAAGTGGTTATTCAATTGGAGCAATTTCCAATTATTCTATTGATCAATTAAAAGAATTATTTGGTGAGAAAATTACAGAGAAGAAAGTTGAAGAATTAAATACAAACGAAAAAACAATTCAGCAGACCATAAACAATTGTATAACGTTTATAAAATCTTTAGATAAAAAATCTTTTGAGCAAGAACTTTATTCTGCGCAAATTAATTTCACTCAACCAATTTTAATAGAAAAAATTATTACTCCTTTAATTGAACAAATTGGCGATATGTGGAAATCCGGCGAAATAAGAATTATGCACGAACATATTTCTACAACAATAATTCGTAAATTTTTAACTCAGATTATTGATTCAAACTTAGTTGATACAAATGCTCCGAAAATTATAATTGCAACTCCAAAAGGTCAGCATCATGAACTTGGCGCATTGATTGTAGGAGTTGTTGCTTCGGCAGATGGCTGGGATGTAACTTATATTGGTCCGGATTTGCCCGGTGAAGAAATTGCCGCAGCAATTGAAAGTATTCATCCTAAAATTGTTGCGTTAAGTATTGTTTATCCTTCCGATGATATTATGCTTGATAAAGAAATGGTAAAAATCAGCAAGCTGCTAAATAACGGATCACAAGTAATTGCGGGCGGGAGAAGCGTAAATTCATATGAAAATATTTTAAAAAAGATGAATGCAAAAATTATTGTTGATCTTAATGAATTTAGAAATGAGTTAGAAAATATTAGAAAATAAAATGTATAAAATTACAATTATGATGACACTACTTTTATCACTTTTTAAGTTTAACGGAAAAGGTGAAAATTCTCCAAATATTTCCCAAATTTCTGTTAAAGATATTAATGGAAAAATAATTAAACTTTCTGAATACACGGGCAAAGTTTTATTGATTGTAAACGTTGCAAGTAAATGCGGATTTACAAATCAATATGAAGGATTGCAAAAAATTTACAAAAAATATAAAGATCAAGGATTTGAAATTTTAGGATTTCCATGTAATGATTTCGGCGGACAAGAACCCGGAACAAATAAAGAAATTCAAGAATTTTGTTCACTGAATTTTAATTTAACTTTTCCAATGTTTGATAAAGTAAAAGTTTTGGGAAATGATAAATCACCATTGTTTGAAGTTCTAACAAATAATTCCAAAACCGGAAAATCTGATATAAAATGGAATTTTGAAAAATTTGTAATTGATAAAAATGGAAACGTTGTTGATAGATTTAGAAGTATTACAACTCCGGAAAGTGAAAAAATTACTTTGCTTATTGAACAAGAATTAGTAAAATAAATAAGAAGTTTATTTTAATTAAAACAAATTTTGCTGATCTACATTCGAAAATTTTTCAATATAACTTTTCACATCAAATTTTCTTTTGCATCCGTTAAAATTCATATATCTAATTTTTCCGAAAACATTTCGTTCATTCCAAGCTCTATCGTGAACTCCACCGATTGACCAAGCCAAACCCACATAACCGTTTGGATCGCGCCCGTCTAATTCATATTTATCATTTAAGTAAATTCCAAATGCTAAAGCTTCTTCGGGAGATTTTGCCCATTCCAAAATTTTCTTCGCCCAATACATTCTCATATAACCGTGCATTTTACCAGCCGTAAGCATTTCTCTTTGTGCAGAATTCCAAAGTTCATCATGAGTTTTTGCAAATTCAAATTCTTCCAAAGTATAAATAAATTCACGTTTATCATTTCTGTGTTCATTCAAAGTTAATTTTGCCCAATCGTGAAATCCATCAAAGTTATCATAATTTTTATTGTAGAAACAAAAATTATCAGCAAGTTCTCTTCGCACAATTAATTCTTCCAAATATGATGAAACAGAAATATTATTTTGATCAAAACTGTTTAGTATTAATGCAATTCTTTGTGCTGAAATTTGTCCGAAATGTAAATAGGGAGAAATGTTGGAAAGCCCGTCTTTATTGGGATCATTACGATCTTCATTATAATTCTGCAATTTTGAATCAATAAAATTTTGTAAAATATTATTGGCGGAATTTTCACCCGGAATAAATTTTTCAACCGGTTTTACATCAAAATTAATTTTTAATGACTTATATAATTTATCCCAATCAATTTTATTTTGAATAAAATTATTTTTACTAAACTTTACTAATTTCGGAAATTCATCTAAATATTCCGGGAGCAAATATTTTATTTTTGGGCGAATTGTATAAGCGGCAAATTCTAATTTGTTTGAAGCTTTCCAAACTGGAATTATATTATGTGCATCAACTTCGTAAAAGGGAATTGATATATTTTTTGCAACTTTATCTTTCCAATTGTTAATAATTTTTAATGGATTAAAATCCGTAATAAGCAAGCCGGCATTGTGTGTTGCAATAAATGTGGGAATTTCTTCCTCGGGTTTTCCGGTTGTTATGTAGAATGAAATATTTAATTTAGCCAAATTCTTTTCAACTTCTTTCAATCCTTCAATCATAAAATAATATTGACGGTAAGTTGCTTGCAGAAATTCCGTAACCAAATTGAAAACGATAATTAATTTTTCATTTTTCTCTTTAGCTTTTTCATAAGCATAAATTAAAGCCCAATTATCGTTTACTCGTTGTTCGCGCTGCATCCAATAAACAATTGGACCATTTCCCAATTCACAATTCTTTAAACATCTTATTCTATTTATATTCATTGATAGTTAAAAAGTAAAAGACAAAAATCAAAAAATATTTTTAGCTAAAATTCAACACTAATTCCAATTGATGGCAGAATCCCAATTTCAGATTGTTCATCAATCTGCATAGTTCTGTAATCAAATCTTATCGCATTAACATTTTTTTGATTATAAATATTTTGTAAATCAATATATGCAACCATTGACCAATTACTGAAATTCCATCTTCGGTCAACCCTAATATCCAAGCCGTGTGTAGCTCCCAATCTTTCAGATAAATAATTATTTATACTTTGAGTTCCGTTAAAATTATATGGCGTATAAGCATTTCCGGTTGCGAGTCTGAATTTAATTGCGGCTTCCCAATTTTCACTAAATATAAATCCGGAACTAAAACTTACAATCCAGCTTTGATCATATTGACCGACTCTTTCAATTTTATCTAATCCGGTAAATTTAGTTTCGCTGTAAGTTACACTTAATATTCCATATAAATTATTTTGGGAAGATTTTTTTTGAATAGAAAATTCAATTCCTTTGGAATTTCCTTTTCCTTCACTAGATAAAGGTTCTAATCCGTAAGTGGAAAAATTATCATCAGAGCCCGGATAACCGGCGCCGGTATTGGCTAAAACTAAATATGTTCTTAATTTACTCGCGGGATATTTTGAATAATCTTTGTAAAATCCTTCCAATTTAATTTGAGTATCTTCACTTAACAAATGATCAATTCCTAAAATAAATTGATTTACTTGTATTGGTTTTAATGATTTATTTTCTTCTAAAGTAAGCCAAATATAAGACGGATTTTGATGATAAATTCCCGTACTAAAATTTAAATTTGTAATTTCTGAAATTGAATATGACAAAGAAAGTCTTGGACTAATTGAAAACTTCTCATCAATTGCATTAAAATAATCGCCTCGCAAACCAAGATTAACCCTAATTCTATTGAGTAAACTCGTACTATACAATCCGTACAAACCAAATTTATAAAAATCATCATTTACAATTGCAGATGTTACCGGAAGTGTTTCCCCAAAAGTTGTTACAAATTTATCTGGAAATAAAATTTCACTTTTGTATAAAATATATTTTGCAGAAGCTCCAAAATTTAATTCAGATGCATGCGCTAATTTATAAACAAAATCAGATTTTAATTCGTGTTCCGCTTCTTTAGATTTGTTCAAGAATATTGGATTCAGCAAAGTATCATTTTGAAATCCATCATAACTAATATAATTTCTGCTGAGCGCAATATTGTAAAATCCCTTGGAAAATAAATGCCGGAATGAAATTCCAGTTACATATTGATTTTGATCATTTCCCAAAATTCTTGAATTATCAAAAACATCTTCAGTATTATCATTGTTAAATTTTACGCGATCCAAAGCACCAACAAGTAAATATGATAGTTTATTGTTATTATCAAAATCGTAAGTATATTTTGCGAGAAGATCATAATATTCCGGCACGAAATTAAATCCGGCTGCGTTAAAAATAAAATCAAGATAACTTCTTCTAATCGAAAAAATAAAATTATTTTTTTCGGTAATTGGTCCCTCCAAATTAAAACCAAACTGCGAAGCGGAAACTAAAGCCTTACCGCCGATTTTATCTTTTCTTCCTTCGCGCAAATCAATTTTTAAAACCGAGGAAAGCTTATCGCCATAATTTGATTGAAATCCTCCGGTTGAAAAAGTCGTTTCGCTAACATAATCCAAATTCACAAAACTTAACGGACCGCCGGTTGCGCCTTGGTTTCCGAAATGATTAATATTCGGTAGCACAAATCCATCTACAATATATAAATTTTCCGAAGGAGCGCCACCGCGAACAACCAAATCATTTCTTCCGGCACTTTGACGCGCAACGCCGGGAAGCACAGAAAGTGCACGAACCACATCTTCAAACCCGCCGGGCGATCTGCGAATTTCTTCGTAACTGAATTTTTTAACACTGTTAACTTCAATCGAAGATTTTTCAAAATAATTGGATGTTACAGTTGCTTCACCTAATTCTATTACGGTTTCGGATAATTTAAATTCAAGAAAAGTTGGTTTGGCGGAATTTACAACAACATCAACTTTTGTAACGGGATTGTAACCAATAAAACTTGCTTTAACTTTATAAGTTCCGAATGGAATATTAGTTATTGTAAATTCTCCGTTTAAATCCGAAGAAGTTCCTAAAGTTGTTTCTTCAACAATAATATTTACACCGGGCAAAGCTTCGTTTGTAATTTGATCAACAATTTTTCCGGTAATTTTTCCGGAATTTTGTGCAAAAACAATTTGGGCAATAATCATTGTAAAAATTATGAATCTAAAAAACATATAAATTTCCTAAATTTTATTGATTCAAAGATAAAACATTGTCTAATATTTGTCAACAAATATAATCACAATTGCAAAAAATTTTAGACATTATTTAGACAATAAATTTTCATTCTTTCCAAAACATGAAATTTAACTTCAAATTATTTTTTTAAGTAAAACAAAATTGATAGAAAATTATTCAAGTAAATGCATAATATTTATCATTAGAATAAAATCCTTGCATAAAATAAACTTTAGTTTCGGATATTATTTTAAAAAATTGTATAATTGGCAAATCAATTTTTACAAATTAACACCTCATTTTATTAAGTATTTGATGCAAAAATCCAAAAAAATTTCACTTGTTTTAGAAGATAACTCAATTTATAATGGTTTTTCTTTTGGATATGAAGCATCCACAGCCGGCGAAATTGTATTTAATACCGCAATGACCGGATATCCGGAAAGTTTGACAGATCCTTCTTATTACGGACAAATATTAATTTCAACATATCCTTTAATTGGAAACTATGGTGTTCCGGAAGATAAACTTAAAAATGGAATTCCCGACATTTTTGAATCCGATAAAATTCAAGTTAAGGGTTTTGTAATTTCTGATTATTCTTTTGAATACAGTCACTGGAATGCTAAGAAAAGTTTATCGGAATGGTTAATTGAAAATAAAATTCCCGGTATTTTTGGAGTTGACACTCGTGCCTTGACCAAAAAGTTGAGAGAAAAAGGTTCGATGCTGGGGAAAATTATTTTTGAAAATGAAGATTTAGAATTTGTTGATCCCAATCTTGAAAATCTTGTTGATAAAGTTAGCATAAAAGAAAAAGTAACTTACGGCAGCGGAAAGAAAAAAATTGTTTTAGTAGATATGGGTGTGAAAAATAATATTGTGAGATGTTTGCTAAAACGAGATACAACTGTAATAAAAGTTCCGTGGAATTATGATTTTACGCAAGACGATTATGATGGAATTGTTTTATCAAATGGTCCGGGAGATCCGACTTTTTGCCAAGAAACAGTTGATAATTTGAAAAATGCAATTAAAATTGAAAAGCCAATTTTTGGAATTTGTATGGGAAATCAGTTACTTTCTTTAGCTGCTGGCGGATCAATTTATAAATTAAAATATGGACACCGAAGTCATAACCAGCCGGTTTTACAAGTTGGAACAAATAAATGTTTTATAACTTCGCAGAATCACGGATACGCTGTTGAGGATTCTCATTTAGACGAAGGCTGGGAACCGTATTTTGTAAATCTTAATGATGATACTTGCGAAGGAATTAAACATAAAACAAAGCCATTTTTCTCAACTCAGTTTCATCCGGAAGCATCTAGCGGTCCGACGGATACTGAGTTTTTATTTGATGAATTTTTAAATCTGATAAAAGAAGAATAGAACGCTGATGACACAGAAAATACAGATATTCACTGAACTTTATTTATATCTGTGTAAATTTGTTTTTTCAGTGTAATCTGCGTTCCATTAAATCCCATGAATAAAGAAATAAAAAAAGTTTTAATATTAGGTTCCGGCGCTCTTAAAATTGGAGAAGCCGGTGAATTTGATTATTCGGGCTCCCAAGCATTAAAAGCCTTGCGCGAAGAAAATATTGAAACAGTTTTAATCAATCCAAATATTGCGACAGTTCAAACTTCAGAAAATATTGCCGATAAAGTTTATTTCCTACCGGTTACACCATACTTTGTTGAACAAGTAATAATTAAAGAAAATCCTGATGGAGTTTTACTTTCGTTCGGTGGTCAAACAGCTTTAAATTGCGGAATTGAATTATTCAAAAAAAATATTTTTGAAAAATATAATGTTAAAGTTTTAGGTACACCAATTAGTGCAATAATTGATACGGAAGACCGTGAACTTTTTGCAAACACTTTAAAAAAAGTAAGCATAAAAACTCCAAAAAGTATTGCGGTTAATTCAATTGAAGATGCGCTTAAAGCTGCTGAAGAATTAAATTATCCAATCATTGTTAGAGCCGCGTACACATTGGGCGGGCAAGGAAGTGGATTTTGTGTAAATCCGGATGAGTTGGAAATTCTTGCTTCCAAAGCACTTTCATATTCCGATCAAATTTTAATTGAAGAATCTTTAAAAGGCTGGAAAGAAGTTGAGTATGAAGTTGTGCGCGATTGTTACAACAATTGCATCACAGTTTGTAATATGGAAAATTTTGATCCGCTTGGAATTCATACCGGCGAAAGTATTGTAGTTGCGCCTTCTCAAACTTTAACAAATACCGAATATCATAAACTGAGAGAAATTGCTATAAAATTAATTCAGCATATTGGAATTGTCGGCGAATGTAATGTTCAGTATGCGTTAGATCCGTTTTCAGAAGATTATAGAGTTATTGAAGTTAATGCAAGACTTTCCCGATCAAGCGCATTGGCAAGTAAAGCCACCGGTTATCCGCTTGCATTTGTTGCAGCAAAATTGGCTTTGGGTTACGGACTTTATGAATTAAAAAATTCAGTAACAAAAACCACATCCGCATTTTTTGAACCGGCTTTGGATTATATTGTCTGCAAAATTCCGCGCTGGGATTTGAATAAATTTCATGGAGTTTCCAATCAAATTGGAAGCAGTATGAAAAGTGTCGGTGAAGTAATGGCAATCGGCAAAACCTTTGAAGAAGCAATTCAAAAAGGTTTGCGAATGATTGGACAAGGAATGCACGGATTTGTCGGCAACAAAGATATTCCCACATCAGATATTAAAGATATGTTGGTTAATCCCACTGACATGAGAATTTTTATTATTGCTCAAGCTTTTAAGGAAGGATTAACAGTTGATGAAATTTATGAACTTTCGAAAATTGATAAATGGTTTTTGGTTAAACTAAAAAATATTTTTGATTATAAATATGAATTGCAGAATTATAATTCATTAGAAGAATTGCCGAATCAACTTTTACTTGATTCTAAAAAACTTGGTTTCTCCGATTTTCAAATTGCAAGATTTGTTTTAAAGAGTGAATCGGTCAATGTAGATAAAGATATTTTAAAAGTCAGAAATTTTAGAATTAACAAAGGAATAAAACCTTTTGTAAAACAAATTGATACCCTTGCAGCGGAATATCCGGCTTACACAAATTATCTTTATTTAACTTACAGCGGAATTGAGCACGATATAGATTTTGTAAATGATAATAAATCAGTTGTAGTATTGGGTTCCGGAGCTTATAGAATAGGAAGCAGTGTTGAATTTGATTGGTGCGGAGTTAATGCTCTTAACACAATTAAGAAAGAAAATTTTAGATCAATAATGATAAATTATAATCCCGAAACAGTTAGCACGGATTATGATATTTGCGATCGTCTTTACTTTGATGAACTTACTTTAGAACGAGTTCTTGATATTGTTGATTTGGAAAATCCCAAAGGTGTTATAGTTTCTACGGGCGGACAAATTCCAAATAATTTGGCAATGCGTTTGCACAAATCAAATGTTAACATTTTAGGAACTTCACCTCTTTCAATTGATAGAGCGGAAAACCGACATAAATTTTCTCAAATGCTTGATGATTTAAAAATTGATCAGCCAAGGTGGAGAGAATTAACTTCAACAACGGAAATTAGAAATTTTATTACTGAAGTAAATTATCCGGTTTTAGTTCGTCCGTCTTATGTACTTTCCGGTGCAGCAATGAATGTTGTTTCCAACGAAAGTGAATTAGACCACTTTTTACAATTAGCAACTGAGGTTTCTAAGCAATATCCAGTTGTTGTTTCCGAGTTTATTGAAAATGCAAAAGAAATTGAAATTGATGCAGTTGCCGATAAAGGTGAAATGGTTCTTTATGCAATTAGTGAGCATATTGAATTTGCGGGAGTTCATTCCGGTGATGCAACAATGGTATTTCCTCCGCAAAAAATTTATTTTGAAACTGTACGAAGAATAAAAACTATTTCCAGAAAAATTGCATCTGAGTTAAATATTTCCGGACCATTCAATATTCAGTTTCTTGCAAAAGATAATGATGTAAAAGTAATCGAATGCAATTTACGAGCATCACGAAGTTTGCCGTTTGTATCAAAAGTTTTAAAAGTAAATTTTGTTGAATTGGCAACAGATATTATGCTTGAAGCAAAATATATTAAACCTAATAAATCATTGTTTGAGCTTGATTATATTGGAATAAAAGCTCCTCAATTTTCTTTTTCGCGATTAAGCAAAGCTGATCCGATTCTTGGTGTTGATATGGCTTCAACGGGAGAAGTTGGATGTATTGGCGATGATTTTTATGATGCACTGCTTAAATCAATGTTATCAGTCGGATATAAAATTCCGAAGAAAAATATTTTACTTTCTACCGGACCGGTTCAATCAAAAGCTGAATTATTGGAAAGCTGTAAATTATTAATTGAGAATGATTATAATTTATTTGCAACAAGAGGAACTCACAAATTTTTGAAAGATAATAATGTTGAATCTCAACTTTTATATTGGCCGGATGAAAAGCAAAGTCCCAACACGATTGAATATTTGAGAAAACGAAAAATTGATTTAGTAATTAACATTCCAAAAAATCTTTCTAAAAATGAATTAGATAACGATTACGAAATTAGAAGAAGTGCTATTGATTTTAACATTCCGCTTATAACCAATTCCAGATTGGCTCAAGCTTTTATCAATGCTTTTTGTAAAAAAGATTTGGAAGATATTTCAATCAAACATTGGAATGAACACTAAGTACGTGAAACGTTAGACGAAAAACGTAAAACGAAAAAAGCTTGAGCTCATTTTGTTGGAGTATGAAAAATCAAAAATTAAAATTGAAAAGAAAAAAATTATAATGTAGGATAAATATAAATTCCCGCACCAATCAAAAATCCAATAAAAAATAAAACCGAAGTTTTGTTTTTAATTCCAAAAAAATAAATTTGCTGAAGTGCTCTGAAAAACCAGAAGAAAGAAATCAATCTTAAAATTGAATTGCCAAGTTGAGTTGTAACTAATTCTTTAGTGTAAAAAAATGATAGAAACGCAAAAATTATAAATACAAATGTTAAAGAAATATTAAGTATTTGAAAAATTCCGCCGTTAATAAAATTCATTCTTTTTAATTCTTTATTCCAATTGAAAATTTTCCAAAATAATAAATGAAAAATTGCAAAAGCTAAATTGTAAAATCCGCCGATTATAATAATTGTGTTTTTCATTTTTTACTTTTTATTTTTTTCAACAAATGTGTTTTCTAACTTTTCATAAATCCAATTTGGTATTAATGGAAATAATCTTGTTAAAATTACCAACTGCCAAGGAAATTGAATCATTCGTTTTTCATTTTCAATTCCGTTAATTATAATTTGTGCGGCTTTTTCAACATTCATCATAAAAAGCATTTTAAATTCATTTTTGTCCGTCATTGGAGTTTTAACAAATCCGGGACGAACTGTTAAAACTTTCACATTATATTTGTTTAATTCCGTTCGCAAGCCTTCAAGGTAAATTGTTGCGGCAGCTTTACTTGCTGAATAAAATCCGCTTTTGGAATATCCTTTAGAATCTGCAAGACTTGAAACTCCAACAATAATTCCATTTTTTTCTTCAATAAATTTTGGTAATAATTGTTCTACCCAATAAATAATTCCAAAAACATTTGCGCCGAAAATTCTTTCTGCCGCTTCGGAATTATATTCTTCAACCGGCATTCTCACGGAATATCCCGCATTTAAAATTGCAACATCAACTTTTCCAAATTTTTCTATAACTTTTTGATAAGCATTTTTAACTTCATCTTTTTTGCTTACATCACATTTTAGAATTAAGAGATTTTCATTTTCGTTAAAATTTTCCTTTAGCAAATTTTCTCTTCTTGCAACTAAAGCAAGTTTAACATTTTGTTTAGAAATTAATTGATGAGTAATTTCTTTTCCAATTCCAGAAGTTGCGCCGGTGATTAAAACAACTTTATTTTCAAAATTCATAATTGATTAATTTTTTTTGTGATTTGTAAATTTACACATTTAGAAAATTTCAAAATCAAATTATTGTATGCAAAAATTTTATAAACAAAAAGATTCGATCTTTTAAAAAGAACGTATCTTTATTAATTTTTAACTTTTCGGAAATTTCTTTTAAATGGGTAATATTATTTGAAGAATTAAATCTTTACAAGTAAAGCTTTTTTCACTATCTTAGCAAAAATTATTCCAAATTTTAATATGATTGATCTTGAAAATATAGACGGCGTTTTAGTCAGCAGAGAAATCCCTAAAACTAAATTTACTTGCAATTTAGAAATTTGCAAAGGCGCTTGCTGTACAATGAAAAGCGATTACGGCGCTCCTCTAAAAAAAGAAGAAATTGGTGAAATTAATAAACATTTAGATAAAATTAAAAACTATTTGCCCAAAAAAAGTTTGAAAGAAATTGAGTTGAACGGATTTTGGGAAGAAAAACACAAAGAATTAATGACGAGAAGTGTCGGCAAAAAAGATTGTGTTTTTGTTTTTTACGAGGGCGATATTGCAAAGTGTGCAATTGAAAAAGCTTATTATGATGGAAAAATTGATTTTATAAAACCCATTTCTTGTCACTTATTTCCTATTAGAGTTACAGATTTTGGCGGTGATGTTTTAAAATATGAAAAATATGATGTTTGCGATCCCGCTTTGGAAAAAGGAAAAGAAACAAATTTATCAATTTTAGAATTTTGTGAAAAACCAATTAAAAGAGCTTATAATTCAAAATTTTACAATAAATTAAAGAATCTTAACGGAAAATAATTATGTTATCATTGCAGCAAAAACTTTCACTTCAGCAAAAATTATCACCTCAGCAAATTCAATATCAAAAATTATTGCAACTAAATACTATGGCGTTAGAACAAAGGATTAAAACAGAGTTGGAATTAAATCCAATTTTGGAAGAAACTTTGGAAGATGAAATTGAATTAACTCAAGATCAAGAAGAAAATTCGGATGATGAAACTCAAGAAGAAGAAATTGAAGTAAATAATGATGATGAGTTTGATGTTGAAGATTATATGAATGACGGAGATTTGGATAGCGATAGAATTAATAAAAGTCCGGATGATGAAGATAACCGACCGATTGCTCCATCAAAAGTTTCTCAAACAGAAAGATTATTAGATCAATTACACATATTAAATTTGCCTGAAGAACAAATTATTTTGGGCGAAGTAATAGTCGGAAGTCTTTCTAAAGACGGATATTTTAGAGAAGATTTATCAAAAATTGTTGAAGATTTAAAACTCTTTGAACATGTTGAAGTTTCAATTGAAGATGCTGAAAAAGTTTTAAAAATGATTCAGCTTTTAGATCCCGTTGGAATTGCTGCAAGAGATTTGCAAGAATGTTTATTAATTCAAATTAGAAATTCTTCTTACGATCCGTATTATTCATATTTGGCGGAAAAAATTCTAAGTGAAAATTATACGGATTTTGTTAACAAAAGATTTGATGCAATTCAAACAAAAATGAATTTAACACGAGAAACTTTAAAATCTATTTTGGATTTAATTCACAAACTAAATCCCAAACCCGGAGCCAGCGCACTTGAATCCGATGAAGCAAATCAAATTACTCCAGATTTTATTATTGAAAAAGTTGACGATGATTATGTAATTACTTTAAACGATAAAAGTATGCCATCTGTAACAATTAGTTCAACTTATTTAGAAATGATTGACGGAAAAAAAAGAAAAAGAAAAGTTACTCCGCGCGAAAAAGAAACACATCAATTTTTAAGAGAAAAGTTTGAATCTGCAAAATGGTTTATTGCATCAATTCAGCAGAGAAGAGAAACTTTAATGAAAATAATGCGCTCCATTTTTGAAAAACAATATGCGTTTTTTGAAAATGGTCCAAAGTTTTTGCGACCAATGATTTACAAAGATATTGCCGATGAAATTATGATGGATATTTCTACAATCAGCAGAGTTGTAAACGGAAAATATGTGCAAAGTCCGGTTGGAATTCATGAATTAAAATATTTCTTCAGCGAAGGACTTTCTACAGATGACGGCGATGAAATTTCTAACAAACATATCAGAATTTTAATAAAAGAAATTTGCGATTCTGAGCCAAAAGGCAAACCTCATAGCGATGAAAAAATTGCTAAAATTCTTGTCGATAAAGGAATTCATATTGCACGAAGAACTGTTGCAAAATACCGCGAACAGCTTCAAGTTCCCGTTGCAAGATTAAGAAAAGAATTGAGATAAAAATTTTTGATTGTAAATTAAATCTGATTGTCATTTCGAATCCCAATTTTTTTATTGGGTGAGAAATCTATATAATAAGAGATATCTCATTCGCAAAAAACACTCATTCGATATGACAAAAAATTTTAATAAATGTATGATTGCTGACGATTTTTTATGAATTACATTTTTGATGTTCTAATTATAATATTTTTATTTTCACTTTTTGCAATCCCGCATTCAATTTTAGCAGCCTTTGATGTAAAGAAAAAAATTACCAAAAAAGTTGGAAACAAAATTGCTTTCTACAGATTTTTCTACAATATAACTTCTGTAATTTTTTTTGTTGCGATTTATTACATTTCACCAAAACCAAATGTTAAAATTTACGACTTACAATTTCCGTATGATCTGATTATTTTTACAATTCAATTTTTGGGAATTTTAGGATTATTTTGGACTTCATCATATTTGAACTTGAAAGAATTTTTAGGTTTTAATCAAATTAAAAGATATTTCCAAAATAATTACAGCGCAGAAAATTTGGATGAAAATCACGAACTAATTATTAAAGGTCCGTTTAAATATTCGCGTCATCCGATTTATTTTTTTACAATAATTGTGTTAGGTTTTAGATCAACAATGGATTTATTTTATCTAATATTTTTTATAAGTATGGTAATTTATTTTTACATCGGTTCTGAGTATGAAGAAAAAAATCTTATAAAACGATACGGAGATTCATACCTAAATTACAAATCAAAAGTTGCAAAAATTTTTCCAAATCCATTTTCAAAGAAATAACAAAATTTAATTATGAGAAAATTTCAATTATTAATACTTCTATTTATTTTTTCATCAAATATTTATCCACAAAAAAAAGAAGAAATTGTAGCTAAAGTTGGTGATAAAATAATTACCGCCGAGGAATTTAAATATCGTTTTGAATTAACACCGCAAATAAAAAGGAAGAATTCCGAAAAGGGAATGCAGAAAGCAAAAGAAGAATTATTATACACATTAATTGCAGAAAAACTTTTAGCAATTGAAGCAGAAAAAAATGGTTATGATTCTTCTGCATCGATGAAGATGAATTATATTCCAATGGAAAAAATGCATGTTAGAGATGCATTGTACAAAAAGGAAATTAAAAATAAAGTTTCGCTTAATAAAGAAAAAATTAAGGAAGGAATTTCTCTCGCAAATAAAAAATATTTTGTTGATTACGTTTATACGCAAAGTAAAGATGCAATTGATATTGCTTACAACGAATTAAAAAATTCTAAAAATTATGATTCGACTGCTGCACTTTTGAAGAATGTGGAATTTGTTAAAGAACCTTACGAAGTTATTTATGGCAAAATGGCAATCGAACCCGAAAGCGCAATATTTTCACTTGAACTAAATCAATTTACAACACCTCAGCAATCGCCAGAAGGATGGTATATTTTTAGATTGATAAATAAATCTTCTGCAAATTTCAAATCGTTTGAAGACAAAGTTGCACTTGTTGAAAAAACTGTAAAAAAAAGAAACGAAGATTCTCTTTATGATTCTTTCCTTTATAATTTTTTAAAAGATAAAAAAGTTACAACCGATGGAAGTTTGTTTTGGTATATTGTTGATTCGTTGCAGCCTTTGGTTGAGAAAGTAAAAGTAAGAGAGAATGTTGCAGCAAATGAAAAAATACAAATTAGCGATGAAGATTTTACAAGGTTTAGAAATTCTCTAAATCCCGATTCACTTAAAAAAGTTTTTATAAAGTTTGAAAATAATCCATTAACACTAAATGATTTTTTAAATGAATTTATGTTTGAAGGATTTTATACATATTCCTCAGATATGAATAATATTGCCGAACATTTGAATCAAAGGGTAAGACGCCAAATAGAAATGGAAATATTGACCCGCTACGGATATGAATTAGGGTTAGAAAATTTAGACGAAGTAAAATCTGATACGGAAATTTGGAAGAACAATTATTTGGCAACACTTTACAGAAAAGATTTAGTACTTGAAACAAAGAATATTTTTGAACAAGAAAATTCGATATCGCAAAATGATTCCGTATTTATTGAAACAAAATTTAAAATTGTAGAAATACTTACTGATAGTTTAGAGATTATTCAGCAAGCTTTATCAATTGCTGATGATACCGAAGAATTAAAAAAATTTGCGAAAATTCACACACAAAGAGATTTGGCAAAAATCAATGGCGGAGAGTTTGAATATTTTTCTCAATCAGAATTTGGTGAAATTGGAAAAATTACATCTACTATGGAAATTGGTGATGTTTATGGTCCACTTCAAACAGAAGGAAAATACTCACTTTTTAAATTGATTGATAAAAAAGAAATGAAGATTGAAAACTCAAATGTTGATATTTCAAAAAATAATAGTAAAAATATTTTATACAAAAAAGCTTTGGAAAATTTAGAAAATAAAACAATTGAGCTTGCTGAAAAATATGGAATTTCGATAAACGAAAAATTGTTAAATTCTATGAAATTAAATAATGTTCAAATGATGGTTGTAAGATATATGGGTTTTGGTGGATCAATATTAGCGTTTCCGTATGTTTCACCTTTTTATAATTGGAAAGAAAAATTGGAACAAAAACAGAAAGAACCATTATAAAGACGTATAAAAAAACTTGTCATTCCGATCCCGATATTTTTTCATCGGGAGAGGAATCTCTAATATTAAGAGATTTCTCAATCGCTTCGCTCTTTCGAAATGACTTTAATGATGTTTCTAAAATAAATGAATTGATTAATAAATTTGGTTTAACGGAGAAAAAATTGGAAAGAAAAATTAGATCAACAACAGTTTTAGGCGTAATTCATAATGGAGTTGCGGCACTTGGCGGAGACGGACAAGTAACGCTCGGCAATACAATTATGAAACATAATTCAATGAAAATAAGAAAATTATTAGATGGAAAAGTTTTAGTAGGATTTGCCGGATCGGCAGCAGATGCATTTACACTTCTTGGAAAATTTGAAGAAAAGTTGGATCAGTACAGGGGTAATGTAGAAAGATCAGTTGTGGAATTAGCAAAAGATTGGAGAACCGATAAATATTTACGAAAACTTGAAGCACTTTTAGCTGTTGTTTCACCAGATAAAACTTTTGTCGTTTCCGGAACCGGAGATGTAATTGAACCGGATGATAAAATAATTGCAATCGGTTCGGGCGGAATGTACGCTTTATCAGCTGCTAAAATGTTGGTTAAGTATAGTAATCTTACTGCAGATGAAATTGTTAAAGAAGCTTTAAAAGTTGCATCAGAAATTTGTATTTACACAAATGATAAAATTAATGTTGAAACAATAGGGAAATAAATAGTGAAAAAAGAAAAGTTAAAAAATTTAACACCATCACAAATAGTAAGTGAACTTAATAAATATATAATTGGTCAAGATGATGCAAAACGTGCGGTTGCAATTGCATTGAGAAATAGATGGAGACGACAGCAAGTTGGCGAAGGACTTAAAGAAGAAATTATGCCGAATAATATTATTCTTATTGGGCCAACCGGAGTTGGTAAAACTGAAATTGCAAGAAGATTAGCAAAATTAACCGGCGCACCATTTTACAAAGTTGAAGCTTCAAAATTTACTGAAGTTGGCTACGTTGGAAGAGATGTTGAATCAATGATTAGAGATTTAACAGAGCTTGCAATTAATATGGTTAAATCAGAACAGACAGAATTGGTTCAAGAAAAAGCTAATAATTTAACGGAAGAAAAAATTCTTGATTTATTAATTCCTCCGGTTAAAACTGTACCAAAGGTCAATACAGAAGGTGAAAACGGCGAGAATGATGAAGTTTTTAGAAATGAAAAAACAAGAGAATGGATGCGTGAGAAATTGAAGAAAGGTGAACTTGACGATAAACTTATTGAGTTTGATACAACAACCGCCGCAGTAGGAATGCAAGTAGTTGGTCCGTTTGGTATGGATGATATGGGAATGAATATTCAAGAAATAATTGGAAATATGCTTCCCAAAAAGAAAAAGAAAAGAAAAACTACAATTAAAGAAGCAAGAAAAGTAATGGCTCAAGAAGAAGCACAAAAATTAATTGATATGGATAATGTGCAAAAAGAAGCCGTTAGAAGAGTTGAAGAAACCGGGATAATTTTTCTAGATGAAATTGATAAAATTGCCGGAAGTAAAGGCGGACATAATGGTCCGGATGTTTCCAGAGAAGGAGTTCAGAGAGATCTTCTTCCAATAGTTGAGGGTTCAACCGTAAATACAAAATATGGTCCGGTAAAAACAGATCACATTTTATTTTTAGCATCGGGTGCTTTTCATGTTTCTAAACCATCAGATTTAATTCCAGAATTACAAGGAAGATTTCCAATTCGTGTTGAACTAAAAAGTTTAACCGAAGCTGATTTTATTAAAATACTTACAATTCCACAAAATGCTTTGTTAAAGCAGTATGCTGCACTTTTAGAAACCGAAAATGTAGAAATTGTTTTTGAAGATAGTGCAATTAAAGAAATTGCTAAAACCGCAACAATAGTTAATGAAGAAGTTGAAAATATTGGTGCGCGCAGACTTCATACAATTTTAACAACTTTGTTGGAGGATATTTTGTTTGATGTTCCCGATAAAATGCCGGAAGGAAAAGTTTCTATTTCTGGACAAATGGTTAATGAAAAACTTGATAAGATTGTTAAGAATAGAGATTTGAGTAAATATATCTTGTAAAAATAAATCAAATTTAAGATTCCGGAAATCACGAATGGATTATCCGGAATCATATTAATAAATTCTGAAACCAACAGTCCTCAAATGATTTGTAATTCAGAATTACAAGTCTTCACAATAAACCAACCTCTTAAATGCTTACCATTGCCAATATTGCCAATAATAAAAACGTAGGTAATAACGCAAAAACATAAATGCCCAGAAGTAAAATAAATTTTATAGAAGTTTTAATAATTGACTGCTGATAGAAATTCAGAAGTGATAAAAACAAATAAATTAATATTAGAAAAATTAATGCAAAGATTATGTAGGTATTTGGTATGAAAATAGAAACAATAAGAATAATAAAAATGAAAGTATGAATGTGCAGTGAAAAAACTATATGTTCAACGTAAAGAATTTTTTTTCTTAAGTAAAGTAGTTTTAAAAAAAGTGCAAACAATGGAAGTAAAATAAACATGACTTTTGGAATTTGATTTATAACTTCCTTCCAAAAAATTGTTGAGCTTTCTTCACCAAAACTTGCTAAATATTTTGATTTATTATTCAAATATTTTACAAATGCACTACTGCTGTCATATGATTTGTCCATTGAAAAGTTAAAACCGGGACCTTTAACTATTACTTCCTTTTTACTTTTAGATGAATCAATATTATATGTAACATCAGATTTTAGGTCATTAGCAATTTTTTCATCAAAAGATGTTGAAGAATCAATATCATTAACAGCAGTTTTGCTTGAATCAGCATTTACACCAGAAAATTTATCGAAATCCATTTTAGTGTTTAGACTTACTACAAAGAAAAAAACAAACGTTGTAAAAATGTAGAGGCGTAAAGGTAGAATATAGCTTACTCTTTTCCCTTTTAAATACTCGTGCGTTAAATGACCCGGTTTTATAAGTAAGGGAATAAGACTTTTAAAAAATTTCGAATCGAATGTAAAATAATCACCAAGAAAATCTTTTAACATTTCTCTCAGAGTTATTTTCTTATCAGTATTTAATTGACCGCAATAAGGGCAGTAGGTTGAATAATCAATATCGTTATGGCAGTTTAAGCAATGTTTAGATTTATTTAATTTCATTCTTAAAAATTATGCAAGAAATTATTCTAAAATTTTATTTATCGCTTCGGCAATATTATCAATACTTACCAATTTAATATTATTTTTACTTTTAAGTGATTTCATATTGTTAGCCGGCAGAACAACTGTATCAAAACCTAATTTTTCTGCTTCCTGAATCCTTTTCTCAACATGACCCACACTTCTTATTTCTCCGCCTAAACCGACTTCACCTAAAACGACATAATTACTTTTTGCGGGTTGGTTTTTTAAACTTGAAGCCACAGCTGTACAAACTGCCAAATCAATAGCGGGTTCATCAATTTTAATACCGCCAGCAATATTTAAAAATACATTATGTGAAGAAATTCTTAATCCGGCACGTTTTTCCAAAACAGCAAGAAGAATAGAAAGTCTTCTGTAATCAAAACCGGTTGTAACTCTTTGAGGATTTCCGAAATTTGTTGGGGTAACTAATGCCTGTACTTCCAATAATACCGGACGTGAACCTTCAATACTTGCTGTTACTACTGCTCCGGTTACATTTTCATTTCTTTCGCTTAAAAAAATCTGACTCGGATTTTTTACTTCGGTTAATCCATCGTCATGCATTTCAAAAATTCCAATTTCGTTTGTGTTGCCAAATCTATTTTTTTGCGCACGTAAAATTCTGTACGAATAATTTTTTTCTCCTTCAAACTGAAGAACGGTATCAACAATATGTTCTAAAACTTTTGGTCCCGCAATAAATCCTTCTTTTGTTACATGTCCGATTAATAGAACTGAAAAATTTAAAGTTTTTGCAAGTTGCATTAAAAAGTTTGTACATTCTCTAATTTGCGTAACAGTTCCGGGAGCGTTATCATATTCCGGTTTGAATGTTGTTTGAATTGAATCAATAATTACAACTTCCGGTTTTAGTTTATCAATTGCAGAAGTAATTACATCAAGATTTGTTTCAGATAGAATAAAAATATTTTCTTCGTTAACTTTTAATCTTTTTGCGCGAAGATTAATTTGCTTAACAGATTCTTCTCCGGTTACATAAAGAACTTTTGCACTTATTGATGAAGCGGCTTGCATTACTAAAGTTGATTTTCCAATTCCCGGATCTCCGCCGATTAAAACCACAGAACCAATAATTAATCCGCCGCCAAGAACTCTATCAAATTCATCTAAGTTTGTTTTTATGCGAATATCTTCTTGAGAATTTACTTCACTTAATTTGAAAATATTTTCTTCGCTAACTTTTTGTTTTGATTTTTTTGTTTTTGATTCAACAAATTCTTCAGAGAATGAATTCCACTCTTCGCAGTTTGGACATTTGCCAAGCCATCTTAATGATTCAAATCCGCAACTTGTGCAAATATATTTTATTGTTTGTTTTGACATTTAGATTTTAAAATCCGGTTCTATTAATAAAGTCCTTAATTATTTTATCATCCGAAGCAATAATTTGATTGGGTGTTCCTTTAAAATAAATTTTGCCTTCGTGAACCATAGCAATTTCATCCGCAACATTTTTTACACTGAACATATCATGAGTAACAACAATTGACGTTACGTTTAATTGGTCGGCTAAATTTTTAATAAGTTCATCAATCGAATCAGACATAATTGGATCAAGTCCGGTTGTTGGTTCATCGTACAAAATATATTCCGGCTCGGTAATTAAAGCTCTTGCAAGACCAACTCTTTTTTTCATTCCGCCGGAAAGTTCAGATGGTTTTAGATTTTGAGTTCCGGGTAAATTTACTAATTCCAACATTTTTTCAATTTTTACATCTAATTCATTTTTCGAAATATTGTAATCATTTTCAACAATCGGTAAAGCAATATTTTCGCCAACTGTCATCGAATCAAACAATGCAGCTCCTTGAAACAAATATCCAAATTTTCTTCTAATTGCGTAAAGCTCCTTTGTATTGTTGGGATCAACAATTTTACCACCAACTTTTATATAACCTTCATCCGGAAAAATTAATCCAACAATATGTTTTAGCAAAACACTTTTTCCGCTTCCGCTTTTGCCAATAATTACATTGGTTTCACCTTCTTCAATGGTTAGGTTAATTCCCTTTAATACTTCTTTGCCGTTAAAAGATTTGTGAAGATTTACAATTTCAATCATTATTGATTTTTAGAAAAGTTTGTGGTTCAAATATAAAAATAACATTACACATTTTTATATTTTGTGTTAAATAAAAAATCGGTCAGCAATTAACCGATTTTTTATTTTAGAAGGAATTTATAAATCTATACTTTTGCAAATGAATGCATTTTTTTATTTCTTATTATTTCTTTTGGTGAATCATCGGAATCATTTACTTTAAAAGTTGATACAAGATTTAATAAAATTTCAGAATTCTTAAGTAATTCGGTAATTGATTGTGAAACTTGATGAATGCCTTGTGAGTTTTCATTTGAGACTGTTGAAATTCCGTGAATGTTTCTTCCAATCTGTTCTGCAGTTGTAGAAAGTTCTTCATTCGCAGTTGCAACTTGATTTATTTGTTCTTTAACGGTTTCAACATTTCCGGTAATTTCATCTAATAATTTTTCAAGTTCAATAATATTTTGCATTCCATCATACACAACATTTTTAGAATTAACCATTTCCGAATTTGCTAATTGTGCATCATTCTGAACTTCTTTAATTGTTATTGCAATTTCTTTTGTTGCCGATGCGGTACGTTCTGCCAATTTTTTAACTTCATCGGCTACAACAGCAAAACCGCGACCTTGTTCACCAGCCCGCGCAGCTTCAATTGCAGCATTTAATGCTAATAAATTTGTTTGATCGGCGATTTCATTTATTACTTTTGCAATATTTCCAATTTGGCTTGTTCTATTTGCCAGTGTTGTAATTGTTGCAGAAGTTGTTTCGTTTGTATCTACTATTTTCTGCATTTTCATTTTTGATTGCTTAACTTTTTCTAATCCCGTTTGTACATGACTACTTGATTTAGTAGATGATTCAAAAGCTGTTGTTGAATTTACGGAAGTTTCCAAAATTGTCTTGGTCATTTCTTCTACGGCTGTTGCAATTTCTTCAGCTTGACTGCTTTGTTCTTGAGCACCAGCCGACATTTGTTCCATTGTTGCAGAAATTTCATTTGTAGAAGCAGTATTAAAATGTGCAGAATTTTTTACTTTGTTAAGAACCGAACTAATATTACTTATAACAGAATTGAATCCTTCAAAAAGTTTTCCGATATCATCATTTTTATTTTGAACAGTTAATTCAGTTGTCAAATCACCTTTTGCAGCCTTTTCCATTGCGGATAACATTTTTGCAGTACTATTTGATAAATATTCAGATTTTTCTTCCGATTCTTTTTGAGATAATTTTGCAGATTGTGCAGCTTCTTCTGCCTCTTTTGTTTTTTGATTAATTTGTTGAATTGAAGCTGCAATATTTTTGCTCATCTTATTAAAGTTTATTGCAAGTTTTCCAACTTCATCATTGGAAGAAATTTTAACTTCAACATTGGATTGACCATTTGCTAACATTTCTGCAGCATTGGCTAAAGCCTTTATTGGCTTTGTAATTTTAACACTGCTTATAATTACAATTACTGAAGATACAAAAGCAAGAATTCCAAAAATTAAAAATACTCTGCTTGTTATATCTGCAATTTTTTCATCGACGTCATCAATGTAAAGTCCGGCACCAATAATCCAATTCCAATCCTTAAAATATTTCACATAGGAAATTTTAGGAACGGGATTTTCATATCCCGGTTTTGGCCAATAATAATCGACGTATCCATCACCATTAAGTTTACAGATTTTTGCCATTTCATTAAATAGAAAAACTCCATTTGGATCTTTTAAATCTCTTAAAGATTTTCCGTTTAACACCGGCTTGAAAGGATGCATAATCATATTTGGATAATCATCATTTATCCAGAAATAATTATCTTCGCCGAATCTTATTTCTTGTATTTGATGGATTGCTTCTTTCTGAGCATCTTGAAATGTTATTTTATTATCTCTATAATCTTTTTCTAGATTGGAGATAATTCCATATGCAACTTCAACAGCTTGCTTTATATTTTCACGCTTATCATCCAGCATTGTTTGTTTGAAATTTGGTAAAATTTCCAGAAATAAAAAAAATGTAAAAGGAATGATGGCAATTAAAGAAAGTGTTAAGATTTTTGTTAAAATATTCCAATTTTTTATATTGAGTTTATTCATTTCCCCCTCGTAATATCTAATTAATAATCGGTTTTTTTTAAGTTTTATTTAGTGAACTGTATCAATTTGAGGGTGAATATTTAATAAACTGCTGAAAATTATAATTTTTCAGCAGTTATTAGGAGAATTTATTTTTGGATAATTTTTTTCTTAAATACTTTTTTATCACTGTTTTCTTTTTCCATTTTTTCTAAATATTTATCAGCTTCTTCACCAACAAAAGTTTCAACTTTTTCTTCGCCATTTTCAGTGGATTTTACAGTTACTTTTTTAACACCATTTTCAATTTCAACATTTACATTTTTCTCAATTCTATTTTTAATTTTATCACCTTTTTCTACCCAGATTGTCATCGAATCAGAATCTTCATTAATATCAATTTTCATATTTTTTTCATCTTCCATTTTTTCTAAGTATTCATCGGCTTCTTTTCCTTTATAAGTTTCAACTTTTTCTTCGCCGTTTTCTTTAGTTGTTACCGTAACATTTTTTTCACCATTTTCATCATCAACTTTAATCTTTATTGTTTTTTTGTTTTCAATAATATCCGTACCTCCGTTATCGTTTTTAAACATCATAATTTTGTGACCCTTACCTTTATGTTTAATTACTTTTTCTTCGCCGTCTTCAGATTTCCAAATTAAAATATCTTCATCATCGTTTTCCAATCCTTCAATTTCTTCAGTTAAAATTTCGTCATCTTCAGAAATTACTTGAATTCTTTTTTTCATTTCGCTTGATTTCATTCTTTTCAATAATTGGTTTGCTTCGTCACCTTCAAAAACAACATCACCCTTTTCTGTTGTTACTACAATTTTTTTTGCATCTTTAATTTCCTTCAATTTTCCTTTTAAGTCTTTTTCTTGTGCGGAAAGAAAAGTTGTAAATAAAAAAATTGTAATTATTGTTAATAATGATTTAGTTTTCATTTTTTCTCCTTTTGGTTTAGTAATTTATAATTCTTCTACAGTGAAAATAAAATATTGCTTCAATATAAATTGTTAAAACATTCTTAAAAAATGTTAAAAAATGTTAAAAATATGCATTTGTAATTTCTTAACAATAAATTTACCGCATGAAAGAAAAATCTCTTAAAATAATTATTGCATTAATAACCTTTGCTGTTGTTGGATTAATTGCAATTCAGTTTTACTGGGTTAATTTGGCGTTAAAGTTGGAAGAAGAAAAATTTAATAAAAATGTTGGTAATGCTTTGAACGACTTGGTTAGAACAATTGAAGATAGAGAAACTTCAAAAATATTAATTAAAGAATTATCACCAAAAGATTCTAACAAAGTTATATTTCTAAATAAAGGAAAGAAAAAGAATTTTGAGTATAACTCCAAGTTTAATTCTAATAAAAACCAGGTTATGATTATTGGAAATGATTCTAACAATATTAATATAGAAGTTAATACAACTTCGGATTCAGCTCTTGCATCAATGAAAGTGTTACAAAAATTTAGAACACAAAATGACAGCACAATTGAAGAAACAATAATTTGGCAAAGTGATATAGATACTTTAATTCATAGAAAAACAAAAATTATTGAAAATGTTTTTGATGAGTTAGTGTTTACAGAAAAAAATCAAAATATACTAAAAAGAATTAGTGAAGTTAAATTAGATTCTTTACTTAATGATGAATTAAACAAATATGGTATAAACAGCAATTATGGTTTTGCAATTGTAAATAATGACAGCTTAATTTTAGATAAAAATTTTGAAGATATGAAAGATATTTTACAATCAAATTATAAAGTCAAACTTTTCCCAAATGATTTTATTAAGAACCAGAATTTTCTAGTGGTTGATTTCAAAAACCGTAATGTATTTTTATTCAAATCAATTTGGTGGATTTTAGTAATCTCTATAATTCTAACTGCATTAATAATTTTGTTGTTTTATTTAACAATAAAAATGTTGATAAGACAAAAGAAAATAACGGAAGTAAAAAATGATTTATTAAATAATATCACTCACGAATTTAAAACTCCAATATCCACAATTAGCTTGGCTGCTGATGTAATAAATGAAGAACCGGATATTGATACAAAAAAATATTCTGCAATAATTAAAAATGAATCGCAGCGACTAACAAATATGGTGGAAACAATTTTATCAGCCGCAGAATTAGAAAACAGCAAATTTGAACTAAACAAAACAAATGAAGATATTCACAAAATAATTTTTGAAGTTAGTGAAAAATATGAATTACCAATTGATAAAAAATTTGGAAAAATTATTTATGATTTAAAGGCAACCGATACAAATTTATCAGTTGATATACTTCAAATCACTAACGCAATAAGCAACTTAATTGATAACGCAATAAAATATAATGTTGGAAATCCCGAAATTAAAATTTCTACAATGAATAGCAATTCAACTTTTGAAATTGTAATTGAAGATAATGGAATTGGAATTGATAAAAAATATCATAATAAAATTTTCGATACTTTTTATAGAATTCCTACTGGAAATATTCACGACGTAAAAGGTAATGGAATTGGACTAAGCACTGTAAAAAAAATAATTGAAGCTCATTTGGGAAAAATAATTCTTGAAAGTGAAAAAAATAAGGGATCAAAATTTATAATTAATTTGCCAAAAATAAATTGATGAAAAAGTATAAAATATTATTAGTTGAAGATGATATCAATTTGGGAAATATTTTGAGTGAATATTTATCACTAAAAAAATATGAAGTTGAACTTTGCAAAAATGGCGAAGAAGGTTTAGTTTCTTTTAAAAATTCTAAATTTGATTTATGCATTCTTGATGTGATGATGCCGAGGAAAGACGGATTTACATTGGCAAAAGAAATTAGAGCAATAAATAAAAATATTCCGGTAATATTTTTAACTGCAAAATCAATGCTTAAAGATAAAATTGAAGGCTTCAATATTGGCGCTGATGATTATATTACAAAGCCGTTCAATACGGAAGAATTAATTTTAAGAATTAATGCTGTAATTAGAAGATCAGCTAACTCAATAAATCAAAGTGAGGAATTAATTTTTAACATTGGCAAATTTATTTTTAATTATCAAAAAAGATTGCTGACAATTAAAAATACATCTTCGGCATTAACATCCAAAGAAAATGAATTACTAAAATTACTTTGCGAAAATATTAATCAAACTTTAGAACGCGAAAAAGCATTATCAATAATTTGGAAAAATGATAATTATTTTACTTCTCGCAGTATGGATGTTTATATTACAAAACTAAGAAATTATTTAAAGGAAGATGAATCAATAGAAATCGTAAATGTTCACAGTATTGGTTTTAAATTGGTAATTAATTCATAACTTTAAAAAGATGCGATCTTTTGAAAAGATCGTATCTTTATATTAAAATACTTACGGATTTTGATTTTTATGAATTAAACATCCATTGAAAATTTGTTAACAATATTTTTATAAAAATAATGAAGAAAAATTACCGCGCAAATTCGACCAACAATAAAAGCTATCATTGATGCTGTAATTCCGGTTAAATCAAATATTTTAATCGAAACAAAAAGTGTGACAATTATTATTGTAACTTCAATAATTGTTGCAAATGTAATAGGCGTTGTATTTTTTGATGCAACTAGAAGTGCACGCTGCAAAGTAATTAAAACAGTAAAAGCCGGCATTATTGAAATAATTATTGTGGGAATTTTTGAAAACATTGTGAGATCATTTGATAAACCAGAAATTGTGTTAAACCAAAAATATGAAATTGGAGTTAGTGCAATTATTATTAATCCTATTGCTAAAATGAATCCCAACTTTTTTGCAAAAATAATTATTGATGAATAGTGTTCACCTTTATCGCCAATTAATGCAATTACAACTTCTTGATAAGATAATCCCAAACTTCTAAAAATAAAAACTAAAGAATTTATTACGGGCAATACGGCAAGTGATTCTAACGACATTCGGCTTTGACCAATAAAAAATGTAACCATCGGATGAACGCCCAAACCAATAAAAGATGTTAACGCAAGTGGATAATAAAAATTAAATATTCCTTTGTATGATAATTTTTCTTCGGAAAGAAAATTATCATTTTTAATTTTTACTAAAATTTTATTCGACATAAATCTGCTTGCAATTGCTTCCGAGACAACTGCAACAGATAAAGAAAATGTTCCAACAATTGCACCTTCCAAATTTGTAAAATTATATAACAATATTGCCGATAAAGACATCATCATCAATCTTATAACGGTGCCGTAAGCAACTCGTTTTGTGAGATTATTTCTAATCATTATTCCTTGGTAAAATCGGCGATAACCAATTGCTCCGGGCCAAGGCAATAAAATAAAAAATGCTTTGTATGTTAATTTGGCAACTTCAGAATCAAGAGAAATTAAATCAATTGCGATAAAATTAAAAAATGAAGGAATTAAAATTATAAACATGAAAATTGTAATTATTCCGCTAACAAAGAAATTAAAATTTCTTAATTTCTTAAACGATGCAAAATTTTTAACCAATGCCGTAGAAGCGCTCATCATCATAATTACCGGAGCTTCAACAATTAATGCGAATGAAAATGCAACTCCATAAGCTGCTAAATTATATTTGGGATCAACTAATCTTGCAATTATTGCGGCTAGAAATGGTCCTTCCAACGACATCATAAGCCAAGTTGCTGCTAGAGGTAACCAAAACTTGAATATTTTTATTTGAGTGAGAATTTGCAAAGTTTTTCCAAACTAAATTATGACTCTAAAGATATTGGTAATCTTATTTAATCACAGAATATATTTTAATAAATAAGAGGATATTTAAAGGTTAGTTGAAATTTGTGGATTTGTTATAGTATTTAAAATGATTATTTGGCAAATTTTGATTTTTAACTTTTCAGTTACTTTTAATCCAATCTTTTTCTGAATCGTAGAGAACTAAAGAGCAAAATTAAAATTCCCATTAAAAATAAAATTGCAGTTTCTTGCCAAAGGTCGGCTATTCCAATTCCTTTTAAAACAACGCCGCGAAGAATTGTAATAAAATATCTTAGAGGAATTAAATAACTAATGTATTGTAAAATAATTGGCATGTTTTCAATTGGAAAAGCAAATCCGGATAAGTAAACCATCGGCATCATTATTCCGAATATTGCTATCATCATAGCTTGCTGTTGAGTTTTTGAAATTGTAGATACAAAAAGTCCCAAACCCAAAGTGGAAAGAATATAAAAGAATGATGAGAGGAGCAAAAAAGTTACACTTCCTCTAACCGGAATCCCGAACAAAATATTCATCATAGTAATAACAAGGATTACTGAAATAAATCCCATTATTGTAAACGGTACAAGTTTCCCGATAATTAATTGATAAGGTTTTATTGGAGTAACAATTATTTGTTCAAGAGTTCCAATTTCTTTTTCCTTAACAACCGCAAGCGAAGTTAAAATTAAGGTAATTATACTTAATAGTAATCCAACAATCGCCGGAACCATAAAATATCTTGTTTTCAAATATGGATTGTACCAAGTTCTAACTTCTGCGGAAATTTGTCCAACCGGCAGAATTTTCATTCCTTTTTTTCCTCTGTAATCCATTATAATATTTTGAGAATATTCGGAAATTATTTTTGTTATATATCCCGCGGCTATTGAAGCTGTGTTTCCATCAGAGCCATCAAATATTACTTGAAGTTTTACGGTTTCATTTCTATTAATGTTTTTAGAAAAATTATTTGGAATTACAAATCCCACAAGAACTTTTGCTTTGTTGATTTGTTCAGTTAGTTCCTCATAATTTTCAGCGTAATAATCGATTGAAAAAAATCTGGAACTTTCAAATCGCTCAATAAAATTACGGCTTTCTTCAGTTTTATCTTTATCTAAAAATAAAATATGAACATTATTAACATCCATAGTTGCGGCGTATCCTAAAAATATAAGCTGGATAATTGGTGCAACTAAAACAATTCCAAACATTTTTGGATCACGCTTAAATTGAGAGAATTCTTTTTTGATAATATGAATTATAGTTTTCATTTTTAGTAGAAAGTAGTTAGAAGTTAGGAGTTAGAATTCCATTTATATAACCATTCAACAATTTTCCAATTTCATCTGATAATAAAATAAGTTCATTTATTTCGCAATACCTTAAATCCTTACTTAGTATTAAATAATATTTTAATTCTTCCAAAGATCCTTGTGATATATTAAAAAATCTAATTTTATCTTTAATTCCTTTTTTAACAAAACCCTCGGCAATATTTGCCGGTATTGAAATTGCTGCTCTTCTCATTTGTGATGTTAATCCATAAATTTCTTCTTTAGGAAAATTTCTTGTTTCTTTGTAAACCTCTAATACTAATTGATGAGCTTTTTGCCAAACAATTAAATCAGTAAATTTTTGTGATTTCATTTATTCTCCCACAATTAAATTACTAACTACTAATTTCTAACTCCTTATTCCTAACTTCTTGCTTATTTTTTTAGATAAATTTTACTTGAAAGAAAAAGTAGAATTCCCGCAAAAATTAATAAATACAAAATCTGATCCCAAATTGCTTCAATGCCAACACCACGCAAAATAATTGCTCTGAGAATTTTGATGAAGAATTTTGCCGGAGTAATGTTTGTAATAATTTGAATAAAAGGCGGCATGCTTTCAATTGGAAAAATAAATCCCGATAAAATTACAGAAGGCAATAGCGAAACCATTGTAGCAATTGTAAATGCAATCTGTTGAGAATCGGAAATTGTTGAAATAAAAATTCCAATACTGGTTGATGTGAATAAAAATATAATTGTTGTAAATGCCAATAGAAAATAATCGCCTTTAATTTCTACATTAAACAACAAGTAACCAAATATTAATATAAATATTGCGTTGAACAATGCAACAATAATGTAAGGAAAAGTCTTACCTAATAGCAGCTCAATAATATTTATCGGCGAAACATTAATTTGCTCAATAGTTCCGCGTTCTTTTTCACGAACTAAAGAGAGTGAAACACTAACTACTGCAACAATTACAAGTATCATTGCAATCAATCCGGGAATTAAAAATCTAGTGGTTTGCAAATCTTTATTGAACCAAAAGATTGGATGAAAATCAAAAGGTATATAAGATTTTAATCCTTTTTGAGATAGAATATAATTTGTTTTTTGCGAATTAAAATTTGCCGTTGCGCCGTTGACATAATTTTGAATTATTTTTGCTGTGTTTCCGTCAACTCCATCAGTAAGAAATTGAACTTTTACATTTTCTTTTGAATAAAATTTTTGCGAAAAATTTTTGGGAATGATTAAAACACATTGTGCAATTTTTTTATCAAGTACATCTTTAACATCGTTATCGCTTTTTATGAAATGTGATATTTTGAAATAATTAGATGAAATTAATGAGTTATAAAATTCTCTGCTTAGTTCAGTATTATTCTGATCATAAATTGCAAGCTTAATGTTTTTCACATCAAAATTTACTGCGTAACCAAAAACCACTAATAAAAATACGGGGAAGAGGAGAAGAATTGATAACATTCGTATATCTCTGAATAGATGTTTAAATTCTTTTTTAGTGATTGCAAAAATTCTTCTTATGCTCACTTCTTATCCTTTTCCAGCAAGTGTATAAACACATCTTCTAAAGTTGGAACTATTTTCTCAACTTTCTCAATATTTATTTGAGGCAACTTTTTTAATTCGTTATAAATTTGATTTTCATTTGCAAAAATCTCATTCATTATTAAATGAATTGAATTTCCGAAAATCGAAGTTTCATCAACAAAATTAGATTTATCAAAAATCTCCATAGCATCAACAACATTATTACATTTAATTTCATAAATTGGATTTTGTAGATATTTAGTTTTCAAAACTTTGGAATTGCCTTCTGCTATTAGGTTTCCGGCGTTTATCAAAATTATGTTTCCGCAGTATTCCGCTTCTTCCAAATAATGAGTTGTTACTAAAATCGTAATTCCCTCTCCGGAAAGTTCGTTTATTAATTCCCAAAAAGATCTTCGCGAAATTGGATCAACGCCGCTTGTCGGCTCATCAAGAAAAACTATTTTTGGTTTATGAATTACTGCCGTTCCCAATGCCAATCTTTGTTTTATTCCGCCCGGAAGTGAGCCAGTTAAAATATTTTCTTTACCAATTAAGTTTGCTGTTTTTAAAATCCATTGCATTCTGTTTGTTAATTCTTTTCCTTCTAAACCATAAACTCCACCAAAGAATTTTATATTTTCTTCAATTGTTAAATCGTTGTAAAGAGAAAATCTTTGCGACATATACCCAATATTTTTCTTTACCAAATCTGCTTGAGTTTTAATACTATATCCACCGACAAGCGCATCACCGCTTGTTGGCTCTAATAATCCGCAAAGCATTTTAATTGTTGTAGATTTTCCCGCACCGTTTGCACCGAGAAATCCAAATATTTCACCTTCTTTTACTTTGAATGAAATATTATTTACAGCAACAAATTTGCCGAAAGTTTTATTTAAGTTATTTACTTCTATTGAAAACATTTTTTCTCAAGAATTCAGAATGCAGTATTCAGAATTCAGTTATTTGAATTTCGAATTACATCTGAGTATTTAGTTAATAATTTGCTTACTTCAATAAGTTGAGAATTAATTTGATCTGTATTTGCGAAATTTAAATCATTAGTTAGAATTAAATAATATCTACATTCCTCTAGCGAACCTTGCGCAATATTTAAGTAATTTAATTTATCTTTATGTCCACGTTTCTTATAACCTTCTGCAATATTAGCTGGAATTGAAATAGCAGCTCTTCTGAATTGAGAAGTTAAACCAAAAATTTCCGATTTAGGAAATTCCGAAGTTATCTTATAAACTTGAAGTACAAACTCATGTGCCTTTTGCCAAACAATTAAGTCAGTGAAAATTTTTGTTTTCTCAATCATATTTTCCTCTTACCAGCTGGTTTCTGTATTCTGAATTCTGCATACTTTTTTTTAATAGATTTTCTTCCCAACAACTTTATCTAATTTAATTTTTGCTAATTCGTAGTCGATTAAAGAATTTAACAGTTCAGTTTTTGCCGAATAAAGAGAAGTTTCTGCATCAATCAAATCCGTTGAACTAACTAACTGCACTAAATATTTATCATTTGTAATTCTATAATTTTCTTCAGTTTGTTCTAATGTTAATTTATTTAGCTCAACTTTTTTTATTGCCGATTGAAACTGCAAGAATGTGTTGTAAACTTCAATTTCAATTGCGTCTTCAATTTGTGCTTTAGTTGTTTCCAACTGAATTAAATTACTTTCCGCTTGCTGAGATTGTGATGAATTGTAACCCCAATTCCAAATGTCCCAGCTTAGTGAAATTCCCACATCCCAAGTATCATCAAACTGATCTTTCTGCGGAAAAATTCTTTGGTTTGGTCTACTGTAATAAAAATCAGAAATTAAAAATATTGAAGGATACCATCCGGATTTGCTTGCCGTTAATTGTTCTTTACCAGCGGATAACTTTTTTGATAATGATTGAATTTCAAGTCGATTTGATTTTGCTTCATTTAATAAATTATTAAAATCCAAATTTATTTCTTTAAAAATAATTTCTTCAGTTTTAATTTCTATTTTATCTGATAAATCATTTCCAATTGTTTTCTTTAATACTGCTTTTGCAATTTCAAGAGAATTCTCAGCTTCAATTTTCTTTAATTCAACGGTAGATTTTTGAACTTCTAATTTTAATAAATCATTTTTTGTGATTAAATCATTTTCTAAAAAATTACGCGAATCATTTATATGAGATTCTAAGCTCTTTAAATTTTCTTCAAGAATTTTGTTTGCATTATCAATTTTATAAACATTCCAAAATGCTGAAATCATTTTAAATGTTTCTTCGTTTATTTCTTTCGAATATTCCAATTCAGAAGCTTCTAAGTTATAATTTGCGGCAGAATTTAACGATGACAACTTAAAGCCCGTGAATATTGGCTGCTGTAATGATAGTTTGAAATTATATGAATTTAAAATTGCATCTTGAATTCTAATTGGATTTGGTAAAAACGACATAGAAATTTCAAAAGGAGGGACATCACTCAATCGCATATAGGATGCATTAAATTTTAACTGCGGAAATCTTTGCGAATTAATTTCATTAACTTTTGCTGAAGCTGAAAGTAATTTCGCATCAGAAATTTTTAATGTTTTACTGTTTTGAATTCCTAACTGAATAATTTCTTGCAGAGAATATGAATCAGTTTGAGCAAATAAATTAAATGATGAAATTAGGAATATTATAAAAATTTTATTTTTCATTTTGAACTCGATAAATTTTCATTGTTTACTAAGTGAATAAAAACATTCTCCAAAGATGGAATGTTTGTTCTGTGATCAGTTATTTTAATATTATTTTCAGTCAGCAATTTTTCTAACTTTTTAAAATCCTCATCGGCATTATTTACAATTGTGTTTATTCTATCACCAAAAAGTTGGACATCCATTCCAAAATATTCTTTGATTAATTTTGCTGCAATTCGTACATCATCGCAAACAATTTCTATCACTTTTTTATTTATTGATTCTTTAACATTTTGTGGAGAATCCAGCGCAATTATTTTGCCGTTGTTCATTAATGCAACTCTATTACAGCGTTCGGCTTCGTCTAAATATGGCGTTGACATAAAAATTGTAATTTCTTCTTTAAGTAAATTGGAAAGTATTTTCCAAAAATCTCTCCGTGAAACCGGGTCAACTCCAGTTGTTGGTTCATCTAAAAATAATATTTTAGGTTTGTGAATTAAGCTGCAAGCCAATGCCAGTTTTTGCTTCATCCCTCCGGAAAGTCTTCCAGCTTGACGATTTCGAAAATCTATCAATCGAGTAAATTCCAAAAGTTCGTTTCTTCTGTTTTTATAATTTTTAACGTTATGAATTTCTGCGAAAAATTCTATGTTTTCATCAATTGTTAAATCTTCGTACAAACTAAATTTTTGCGATAGGTAACCAATATTATTTTGAATTTCTTTTTTGTTTTTCTGAATATCTAAATTCAACAATGAAATATTTCCATTATCCGGTTTTAATAATCCGCATAATGTTCTTATTGTTGTTGTTTTTCCGGCACCATCCGGACCAACCAAACCAAACATTTCTCCTTTGTTAACAGAAAATGAAATATTGTTCACAGCGGAAATATTACCGTACATTTTTGAATAGTTTTCGATTTTGATTATTTGATCCATTTTGATTTAGATCTTTTCGCACATATCTTTTAGAGCTCTGTTCATTAGTTCAAATCCAAGTTTTGTTTCCCTTTCCAAAGACTTTGCAAACAATGGTACTAAAATTCCTTTGAATTTTTCTTTCTGAATAAATTTTGTTGTATTATCATGATTATCAATTAATTCAAATTGATGTTCACCGTCAAATAAACCAGCAACAAACAATTTTCCTAACCATCTTAATTTTCTATTATTTTCATAGTCTAAAATAGTTGGGTTAAATTTCATTGAATTTCCATTCGGTTGTTGCAAAACAATTTTTATTTTATTGTTTAATTTTACTTCATTTTCAACTTTGATGATAAATGGGTTCCAATTGGGATAATTTGCAAAATCAGAAAATACTTTCCATACTTTTTCGGGTGAAGTATTTATTATTATTTCAGTATATAATTCTTTCATTTTTATACTTTCGTTTTATTATAAAATAATTTCCGCATCTGCCGGCATTCCGCTTTTTAATTCAAAATTTGGATTATTAATTTCTACTTTAACTTTAAAAACTAACTTTGTTCGTTCATCCGGAGTTTGAATATTTTTTGGTGTAAACTCAGATTCCGGTGAAATATAAACTACTTTTCCAGAAAAAGTTTTATCGTCATAAGCATCAATAAAAACATCTACTTTTTGGTTTAGCTTAACTTTTGGTAATTCCAATTCATTTACATAAATATCCAAATTCACTTTTTCTAAATCTGCTATTTTCAAAATTGATGACATTGGTGCAACAGTTTCACCTTTCTCATAAAATTGTTCTACAACAAATCCATTTATTGGAGAAACTACATAACAATCATTTATATTCTTCTGAATTATTTTTTCATTCGCAATTGCTTGATTTAATGAAGCTTCAGTACGCTTTAATTCTTCGGGTCGAGCAATATTTTTAATTTTACTTAAATTTTCTTTTGCTGCAGAATATTGTGATTTTACAATTTCAAATTTCGTTTCAATATCTTCAAATTGTTTTTTAGTTATTGAATTTGATTCAAGTAAACTTTGCATTCTTGCTTTATCTTTTTCTGCTTGGTTCAAACTAATTTCTGCTTGATGGAACATTGACTGCGCTTGAAGAATATCTTCTTTGCGCGAACCATTTTTTAATAACTGAAATTGAGCTTCAGCACTTTGTCGTAAAGCCGAAGCTTGCAAAAGCTGAAGTTGGAGAGTTTCGTTATCTATTTTTAAAATAGTATCACCTATATTTACTTTTGTTCCCTCATCAAAATAAATTTCCAAAATTTCACCGGAAACTTTTGCACTAAGCGTTACAAATGTTGCTTCAATTGTTCCGGTAGCTTTAATTAAATTTTCATCACTGTTATCACCACAGCTTATAATTAGAATTGAAAATAGAAGAGGAATGAGTAATTCTACTTTTTTCATTATTTATTTTCCTTCTCAATTTTTTTATAAATTTTTTTCCACTTTCTGTTAAAATTCCGTTAATAAGCATTCCAAAAGTAATTTCAAATGCTTGACTAATTGATAGATTATGATTTATTAAAAAAGCCGGATTAATTATTTTTTGCATTGAGGCAAGAATTACGTGAACCATTATTTCACTTGGATAATCAACAATGTAGCCTTCTTTTTTCCCTTGTTCAAAAATATTTTTCCAGATTTTTTCAATATTACGAGTTCTAAATTCATCAATATTTTGCCACAAATCCGGACGAAAACTTTTTAAATCATCCATCATTTTATTATTAATTTTCAAAGAAAGTTCAGCAAATAAATTTGTTAATTTTTTAATTTTCAATATTGAGTTGCAATCACTTTTTATTATATCTTCTATTTTCTTTTGTACAAGTGATTGGAAAAACTTTACGGCTGCATCCACAAGAATTTCTTTTGAAGCGAAATATTTGTAAATAGTTTTTTTACTCATCCTCAATCCGCTTGCAATTTCATCCATTGTGATTTTGTAAAATCCATCAGATAGAAATTTATCTTTTGAGAATGAAACTATTTTTTCTTTTTCTTCCATAACCTATAGAAACTATTATTGTATTTTTAGTTTCCAATATAATACATGAAAACTATTTTGTCAATAGTAGTTTCCAAAGTTTTTGATTTAAATCAATTTTTTTTTCATACAGATGCTTTCTGGAATATTTTCATAAGGAGGGAAATTTGGAATTTGCTCGTATCCCATATTTTGATAGAGTTTAATTGCTTCCGGTTGATTATTTCCGGTTTCCAAAATTGCAAATTCATAATTTAATTCTTTAGCCCAATTTTCCAATTCGTTTAAAACTTTTCTTCCGTAACCTTTTGATCTATAGAATTTGTCAACAAACATTCTTTTAATTTCTACACTTCTATTTTCCGCAATCTCACGAAATGCACCGCATGCAATAGGAATATTGTCTTCATAAATCATTACAGTTTTCACATTTTTATCTAATAAATTATGTGGAGCAAATTTTGTTTCTTGGTCAAAATATCTTTCTTGAAGTTCTGTATTAAGTTGTTCAATTAATTTATTAAAATCAGAATTATCTGCTGTCGTACGAATTATATTTATCATAAAGATAGTATTTAAAAATTAATTAATAATTACGCCACTTAAATGATTTGTTATCAATTGCGCGCATTGTTGCTAAAATTCCATCAAGATGATCATATTCATGTTGTAACAATTCGGATAAATCATTTTGTAGACTAAGTTCAACAATATTCCAATTATCATCAAGAAATCTAATTTTACATTCTTTATGTCTTTTTACTTTCACTAATAAATTTGGAAAACTCATACAATCATCCCAAAGTTCAAACATTTCTTCACTTAGGTAAGTAAATTCGGGATTTATAATTACAGTCGGTTTATCAACATTCATAAATATTAATCTTTTCATTATGCCAATCTGTGGAGCGGCAATTGCTCTTCCGAAATTATATTTTGCTCGAATTTCTTCCATAACATTATGCAAATTTTCAACCCAAAATTTTACTAAATGCAATTCTGATTTTTCTATCGGCGAAGAAATTTCATATAACTTAGGATTTCCTAAAAATAATAAATCATTTAAGTGTTTCATGATTTATAAAATTATTCTAATTCCAGAATTTCAATTTTTCTGAATTCCGTTGGATGACTTTCTGCTTGAAGTGCAATATATCCTTCTTTCAATAATAGATTTTTATCTTGTGGAATAATTTTTTGCGCATCTGGATCATTCGGATCTAATTGAGGATTTTCATATTCCAGGACCAATTTACCATTTACAAAATGTTTAATATTTCCGTTTCCATGAACTTCAACTTCCATCGTTATCCATTGATCACCATGATAAGTTGCGGAATTTGAACCGGTGCAATGATTTGTGATTAAATTTTTCTTCATTACAATATTAGTTCCTGGAGTACAAACATTTCCAGTTGATCTTTCGTCAACTCCGTTTCCACCAAGCATTTGTGCTTCAATAGAAACCGGAAAATTTTGATTTTTACTCATGCTTTCCGGAGATTGGCAATGAAGCATTATTCCGTTATTTCTAATTGCCCATTCCGGTCCACCTGCAACTTGATTACCGACGAATCTATATTCAACGCGAATAATATAATTCGAGAATTTTTTGTTATAAAAAATATGACCAAATTTATTATCAAAATTTTGGTATTCATCATAAGATACTTTTAAAATTCCGTCTTTAACTTGAAAGGTATTTTTATAATTATCGTTTAACACATGTCCGGAAAATTTAATTTTCCATCCGGATAAATCTTTTCCGTTAAAAAGACTTATCCAATTATCAGAATCATTCTTACTTGAAGAGCATGAGTTTACTGTTACAAATAAAATAAGAATAAAAATTTTAAAACTATTTGTTAAAATATTTTTTGATATTGAAATCATTTTATTTCTCCAAATTTTAATGATAATTCTTTTAATTTTTGCCACTCATCTTTAAGAACGCTAAAGTAAATTGAATCGCGTCTTCTATTATTTGTCATTAACATATGACTTCTTAAAATTCCTTCTTCAACTGCGCCAATTCTTTTTAATGCAATTCTTGCATGAACATTTAAAACATCAGTTTTAAATTCAACCCGACTAAGATTTAAATCTTCAAAACAATATTTCAGCATAAGAAATTTTACTTGATCATTTATTCTTTTTCCTTGAAACTCTTTTGAAATCCACGTCCAGCCAATTTCAATTCTTAAATCTCTTTGAGAAAAGTTTCCAAAACTTGTTGAGCCAATTATTCTATTTTCTGGTTTGTAAATTATTGTAAATGGTATGCGAGTTTTGTTTTGTAAATCATTTACGGCAGTTTCGACCCAATTTTTTAATTCTTCTAAATTTGATAAATCGCTTGCAAAGTAATACCAAAGTTTTTGTTCATTCGTAATTTCTTTAAAACTGTAAAAATCAACCGATTTTATTGGTCGAAGTAAAACATTAGAATTTTCTAAAACTATATTATAATTAAGCATAATATTTTCTTATAATTTTTATCACTAAAAAATAGTTATAATTTTTGCAGATAAATAAATTATTTTTCAATTACATTTTTTGATAAAAATAAAATTTACGTCTTTAGAATATCAATGTTTGAGAATTCTCCCACAATAAAAAATATATTGCGCGCATTTAAATCAAGAAATTATAGATTATTTTTTGGCGGACAAGGAATTTCTCTAATTGGCACATGGATGCAGCAAATTGCTCTAGGTTGGCTTGTTTACAGATTAACAGATTCTCCATTTTTATTAGGATTGGTAAGTTTCTCGGCACAAGTTCCAACATTTATTTTTGCTTCGTTTGCCGGAGTTTTTGCCGATCGATATAATAAACATTCCATAATTTTATCAACACAAATTTTAGCTTTAATTCAAGCATCAATTTTGGCTTTTCTGACACTTACAAATGTTATTCAAATTTGGCACATAATTTTTCTTGCAATTTTTAACGGATTGATAAACGCATTCGATATGCCAACGCGACAATCTTTTGTAATTGATTTAGTTGAACACAGAGATGATTTACCCAACGCAATTGCACTTAATTCATCAATGTTTAATGCCTCCAGATTGATTGGACCAACTGTTGCTGGATTTATTATCTCATCTTTTGGGGAAGGGATTTGTTTTTTAATAAATGCGATAAGCTATTTTGCGGTTATAATAGCATTAATGTTGATGAAATTTGAAAATATAGAAAAACAAATTTCAGATAAGAAATTATTAAAAGGAATTAAGGAAGGATTTGTTTACGCATTCAATTTTATTCCAATTAGAACTTTGTTATTGCTGATTGCAGTTTTAAGTTTAATTGGAATGCCTTACACAGTTTTAATGCCCATTTTTGCCAAAGATATTTTACAAGGAAACGCTAGTACTTTAGGATTTTTATTTGGAGCAATCGGCATTGGAGCTTTTATTGGTGCAATTTATTTAGCTTCTCGTAAAACTGTTTTGGGTTTGGGAAAAATTATTGTAATTGCTACAACAGTTTTTTCATTAGGATTAATATTTTTTTCGCAATCGAGAGCATTATATTTTTCAATTCCATTAATGATTTTTATCGGCTGGGGAATGATGACGCAGATGGCTTCCTCAAATACATTATTGCAAACAATTGTTGATGAAGATAAACGCGGAAGAATTATGAGTTTATATGTAATGTCATTTATGGGTACTGCACCGCTTGGAAGCTTGCTTGCCGGAACTTTAGCCGGAAAAATTGGCGCATCTAATGCTGTTTTGTTAATGGGAGTTATAAGTTTAATTACGGCATTTTGGTTTTCTAAAAAATTGCCGGAAATTAGAAAACATACAAAACCAATTTATATTAAATTGGGAATTATTCCGGAAGTCTCAAAAGGTTTACAATCGGCAACGCAATTAAATATTCCGCCGAATAAATAATTGATAATCATCATTTTTTTCACTTTAAAATATTATTCTTCTTTTTGCGGAGTTTTCAAAATCTTAAGAAAAAATTTTACTGTAAAAAAAATAATTACTGCCCAAGCCGATAACATCATAATTAAAGAGGAAGTACTCATTTTTTATTCACTCCATTTTTAAGTAATTTTTTATTCTTCCAAGATTTGTGAACCATAAATGCAATTGCCGCAAATGTTAACATCAACAAAACTCTTGTAAAATCTTGTACAAAAATTCTTGTCGGTAAACCATCAATAAACCATTTTGTATTTTCTGCACCAACATGAAAAATTACACCAATCACACTATCCGGAGCAAATTGCCAGCCGTTTCCGGAAAATAAATTTGAAATTGCAATTGACCAATCCACATTTGGTTTTATTGCAGCACCAATAAAAATAATTGAAATAAAAACGGGAGTTACGAATTTAATTAGAAATTTAAAAACATTAGGAATTTCGATATCTGCGCCGCGTGTAATTTCTGCCCAACCTTTGTCAATTCCAAAAACGTAAGCAAAAACTATTGATTCTAAAAGTGCGAAAACAACAAGCGAAAATGTACCGGTCCAAAAATCGAATTCATCAAAAGAGCCACCGGGATATAGCCAAACACAAATAAATCCTAATGTGAAAATTGCCAAACCGGTTAAGATTGCTCCTTTCTCACGTGGAATTTTAAATTCATCATTGAAGAAAGCCAAAATTGGCTGACCCATTGCAAGAGAAGAAGTTATTCCGGCAAAAAATAATAATCCAAACCACATAGCTCCGGCTATTGGCGCAAACCATCCCCAATTATTAAATAAAGTTGGCAAAGTTAAAAATCCTAATGCGAAACCGCTACCTCCGGCTGTAGATGCTTGCACAACTTGAAGTCCAAGATATGCTGTTGCAATTGGAATTAATAATGATCCGCCCAAAACTACTTCTACAAATTCATTCATCCATCCGGCAGATGAAGCATTAAGTGCAATATCTTGCTTTTCTTTAACGTAAGCCGAATAGCAATGAATAGAACCCATTCCAACAGAAAGTGTAAAGAATATCTGTCCCGCTGCAGCAAGCCAAGTTGTGGGATTAAACAATCCGCTGAAATTTGGTTCCCAAACAAAATTTAATCCAACCAACGGACTTTGAACAACTCCGGGGTCGCTTGTATCTAATGTTAATCCTTTAATAACTAAAATAACTCCAAATAAAATTAATAATGGCATTCCAATTTTTGCGGCTACTTCAATTCCTTTTGCCAAACCGCGAGAAAGAATCCAAACATTTAAAAGAAGGGTAACAACAAAAAAGAAGAAAGCCTCATATGGTAATGCAAAAATACTTGATTCGTGAACACCTAAATATTGAGGAAAAAAAACTGTGGGTTTTATATCAAAAAAAGTTCCGGTAATTGAATGAAATACGTAAGCTAAAGTCCAAGATTCAATATAAGTGTAGTAAGCAGCTATTGTTAAATTTGAAAATAAACCGAACACGCCGATATATTTTAAGAATTTAGATTTTCCCATAACGTCGAACATTCCGGGAGTTGAATGATGTCCGTACTTTCCACCGTGTCTTCCTATTGACCATTCAATATAGAGTAATGGCAATCCCATAACAACAAATGAAATTAAATACGGAATAATGAATGCGCCGCCGCCGTTTTGTGAAGCTTGTGCTGGAAATCTTAAAAAATTTCCCAATCCAACTGCATTACCGGCCATTGCAAGAACTAAACCGACTCGCGATCCCCATCTTTCTTTAGTATGTGACATAATTCTCTAAATTTATTTTCGGAAAATTAAATTAAAAAGTATATTCTACTTTTTTTATAAAGTTAACCAAATATTTTTTTAAAATCGAAATTTAATTTCCCATTAGATAATTATTCAATAATTAACTCTATTTTATCAGTCTTCAATCTTGAATTAAGCCAATTTGTAATTCTTCTTTTCGAATCATTAGAAAGCTTTGATTTATTCTTTACTTTAAGGATAACAAAGTGACTATTTACAGAATCCGTTTTCTCTATTCTATGTATAGGTGTTTCAAAATATGAGCATGATATAATTTCCGGAAAAATTGAATTAATTTCTGAAAGTAAAACTTTTCCTAATTTTGATTTATTGTTTAGCGTATCTAAGAATTTTTGATTCTGAGTAATTGTATTATTTAATCTATTAATTTCTGTTTTTAATTGCTCAACTTCAGAAACGTTTTTATCAAATTGATTTATTGAAAATCCTTGTTGAAAATTAATTTCTGCATCATTTAATTTAAAGTCCTTAGCTTTTTCGGCAATTATTTTCTTAGTGTTTTCATTTAAAAGATTACCGCCATAAATTAATTTTATTGATTTTCTTTCCGGAATAATTTCATTTTTTAATAAATAACTTCCTTCAAAAACTCCAATATTTTGAATATATCTATTTGCATTATCAGTAAATCTTTCATTCTGAACTAATTTATATCCAAAATAAATACTTGGAATTATAATTAATGTAATGATTATAGAAATCCATCTGTTAACTTTCTTTTTATGAATTTCTTCAACAATTGTTCTTATAGGAAATTTTAAAATTTGTGAAATTATAACTGAAGAAAGCGCAATAAAAACTGTATTTATGGTAAATAAATAAAACGCTCCGAAAAAATAATTAAATTGACCCGACGCAAGTCCGAAACCAGCAGTACATAACGGAGGCATTAAAGCTGTAGCAATTGCAACACCGGGAATTACATTTCCTTTTTGTTTGCTGCTGATGGCAACAATTCCAGCCAAACCGCCAAATAATGCAATTAGTACATCATAAATTGTTGGACTTGTTCGCGCAAGTAATTCTGAATGAGCACTATATATTGGACTTATTGCAAAATACAATGTTGATGCAAGTAAACTTACAATTACTGCAAATGTAAAATTTTTAATTGCTTGACGAAGTAATGGGAAATTATAAGTTGCAATGCTGTAACCCATTCCGTTTATTGGTCCCATTAAAGGAGAAATTAACATTGCTCCAATTATTACAGCCGTTGAATTTACATTTAAACCCACGGAAGCAATAACTATTGCGAAAACCAAAATCCATAAATTTGTTCCCTTAAAGACAATATCTTTCTCAATTGTTTTGTGAATTATTTCAAAATCATCAATCTCTTTTTCAAGATTAATATGAGTTAAAAATTTTCTAAGTAATTTGAATTTATTCATTTTTTATTCTTCAATTAATTTCTACCAATTATTAGATTTCTTTAATTCAGTAATATGTGCAAGATGATGTTTACAGTGCCATGCATAGATAGATAAGTTTTCATCTAACTTTATTTCTTTTTTACTTTCCGGATGATAAAAACTTTTACTCCAATCATTTTCTGAAAAAGAGTTTAATAATGCAACCCATCTTTCGTGAATTCCTTCAATCATTTTTAAAGCTGAACTAATAGGAAAATTTTTACTATCCTCCAAATCCGCCCATCGATCTTCAAAATATGGTTTTATTGTTGGATTATTTTCTGTTAATGCTAATTTAAATCTAATCAAACTATTCATATTACTATCAGCGCAATGATTTACAACTTGTCTAACTGTCCAGCCATCCGGTCTGTATTGAGTGTTAAGTTGTTCATCATTTAAATTTTCAACTTCAATTTTTAGTTTACGAGGAAAATCCTTAATTATTTCAATAAATTCGTTTCTCATTTCGGAAGTAATAATTTCAGGTTTTACAAATCTACCAATCGGATATTTTAGTTTTCCTAAATCCATTTATTTTTCCAAAGTTAATTTTTCTAAAATTTGTACTTTTTCTTTTTTCTGATACCAATCATTTGCGACGAAAATTATTTCTTCAACATCAAATTTTCCAAATTCATGATTTCTATATTTTTCTAAAATTTGTAAAAACTTTTCTTTATGTTGAATTTCATTTCTAAATCTTACAACTGTTGAATGTGCCGTTTGAATTGCGTATCGTTTATCTAAAGACTGCTCAAGATTTGTTGAAGCAAACTCCTTTCTCAAATTATCTCTTAAAATATTTAGATAATTATTCGATGGAAATCCTTGAACCATAATTGCGGATTGAGTTCCCGTAATTCCGTTAAAATCTATTGAGAAATTTTTAATATTTATTAAACTTTTTTTTATAACTTCTAAATAATCTTCAATTTTTATTTTATCCAAACTAAAATTTTGATAACAAGAAATTACCGACATTACAGTTATGTGAATATCAGAATTTCTATAATAATATTGTTCGGGTTCAATAATTTTTAATTCGCTCACAAATTGCTGAATATTTTGTTTTACAATTTCCGGCGGAACAATAACAAGCGTAATTCCATATCTATTATCTGCTTTGGAAAAAAGTTGATTATCAACTTCTACATTTGAAAATTTTAGTTTGTTTACAAAATCAGAAAAGAGATTGTTATAATGTTCGGTTAATTTCAAATTTCACCTAATGTATTTCTATTTAAAGATGTGATCTTTTTGAAAGATCGTATCTCTAAAGTTTTAAAAAAATATAAAATTCAAAATATTTTGTTAATAATAACTACCGCAATAATTCTAAGTTACTGATTTCAAGATTTCGGTAAAATCTTAAAGTAAAATTTTAATAACATTTATTATAAAAAAGTTTTAAGTTATCAAACAAATTAAGCATAGTTTTTGTCACAAAATTTAAACTTTATGGAAACTATAAGCAAAAGTAAATTATCCCAAGTTATGAATACAACTGTTCTTGTTTCTGCACTTGGGTATTTTGTAGATATTTATGATTTAATACTTTTCGGAATTGTACGCGTTCCAAGCTTAACAGAATTGGGTTATGCTGGAGAAGGTTTAATTAAAAACGGCGTATTTCTTTTAAATATGCAAATGACGGGAATGCTAATCGGCGGAATTTTTTGGGGAATTTACGGCGATAAAAAGGGAAGACTTTCAGTATTATTCGGATCTATTTTTCTTTACTCAATTGCAAATATTGCAAATGCTTTTGTTACGAATATAGAAATGTATGCTTTCTTAAGATTACTTGCGGGAATTGGATTAGCCGGAGAACTTGGCGCGGCGGTAACATTAATTAGCGAAATTTTACCAAAAGAATTACGAGGTTACGGAACTGCAATTGTTGCAACAATCGGCGTTAGCGGAGCAATTGGCGCAGCAATTGTTGCCGAACTTTTTACTTGGCAGACTTCATACATAATCGGCGGAATTCTTGGATTGATTTTATTAGTTATGCGAATTAAAATGTTTGAATCCGGAATGTACAAAACAATTAAAGATTCTCATGTTTCAAAAGGAAATTTTATAAAACTTTTTACTTCTCGCGAAAGATTTTTACGTTATCTGAATTGCATTCTAATTGGATTGCCGATTTGGTACGTGGTTGGCGTGCTTATTACTTTTTCGCCGGAGTTTGGAAAAGTGCTTGGAGCAAAAGGAGATATTTCTGCGGGCAAAGCAATTATGTTTACTTACATCGGATTAATTTTTGGTGATTTTGCAAGCGGATTTTTGAGTCAATATTTAAAGAGCAGAAAAAAAATTATTATGATGTTTATTTTTCTAACATTAGTGTTTATAATAGTTTATCTTTTCTCTTCAAATTTTACCGTAAATTATTTTTACGGATTATGTGTTGCTTTAGGAATTGCAATTGGATATTGGGCTGTTTTTGTAACAATTGCTTCAGAACAATTTGGGACAAATATCAGATCAACAGTTACTACAACGGTGCCTAATTTTATTAGGGGTTCTGTAGTTCCAATTACATTTTTGTTTGAATATTTACGCGGCAATTTCGGAATGATAAACTCCGCATTAATTGTGGGAATTCTAAGTGTAATAATTGCATTCTTTTCGGCATATCATTTAAAAGAAACTTTTGGCAACGATCTTAATTATGTGGAAGATATTTAATTTATGGAAACAATAAAATATTTAATTGATCTTTTTCTTCACTTAGATGTACATCTTAACGAATTAATTTTACAGTATGGAACAGTAACATACCTTATTTTATTTTTAGTAATTTTTGCTGAAACCGGATTAGTTGTTACGCCTTTTCTACCGGGGGATTCGCTACTTTTCGCTGCGGGAACTTTTGCAGCTTTAGGTTCTTTTGATGTTACAATTTTATTTTTAATTCTTACAGTTGCGGCAATTCTTGGAGATACAGTAAATTATTGGATTGGAAAATATATTGGTCCAAAAGTATTTGAAAAAGATTCTCGTTTTATTAAAAAAGAATATTTAGATAGAACGCATAAGTTTTATGAAAAACACGGCGGCAAAACAATTATAATTGCAAGGTTTGTTCCAATAGTTAGAACTTTTGCTCCTTTTGTTGCGGGCGTTGGAGCTATGACATACTCAAAATTTATTTTGTATAATATTGTCGGCGGAATTTTGTGGTGTGCACTTTTTATTTTTGGCGGATATTTTTTCGGAAATCTTCCGGTTGTTAAAAATAATTTTTCTATTGTAATAGTTACAATAATTCTAATTTCTGTTCTTCCGGGAGTTATTGAATATGTAAAGCATAAAAAAAATAATAATAAAAATATTATTTAAGAGAATTAATAATATTGTAGCGAATTTGAAAATCAATTCGCTACTAAGATAAATTCTATTATTATTTTTTTACAATATGGAAATTAAATTCAGGTGTTCCTAAAGCTCCCCACAATCTAATCCAAATTGGAAGAAGCATTTCTGTTCCCCTTGCTGTTGAAATATCTCCCAAATCAATTATATTAACTTTCTTCCAACCGAATGATATTAATAATTGCTCAACTTCTTCCTTAGCAGAATTATCATTTCCACTTATAAATAAATTGTGATCACCAGAAATTATTGATGGATTAATCATTAAATGAGCGGTAAGTGTATTTAAAGTTTTCACAACTTTAGTTTTTGGAAATTCTTTTTGAATTTGCTCACCCAAAGAATCCGAGTTGCAGATTGTTAAAGTTGGCGGCATTCCTTTTGAAAAATCTAAGGGATTGGAAATATCTACTAAAATTTTATTTGCTAAATTTTCTTTACCGCAAAGTATTAATGCATCTAAAGTTCCAGTGCCGCTTGTAGCATTTACAATTAATTCTCCGGATTTAGCTGCATTAGAATAAGTCTCTAATTTAGCAGAATTATTATTTTTGTGCCACTCACTAAAAGGTGGTCTGCCGAAATTATCTTTATTTGTTTTTGATAAAGTGTTATTAACTTCCCTTGTTCCAATAAAAATTTCATGACCAAGTTCTATTAATTTTTCCGAAATTGTTTGTCCGACAACTCCAGTTCCTAAAACTGTTATTTTCATTTTATTTTCCTTTCGTTTACTATAAAAATGATAGTAGCTAATCTAAGTATAGTTTATTATTTTTGCAATAACTGTCAATTTTAACAGTAGGGAAAAAATGATAATTAAAGGGAAAGAATTTGTTATTAATCTTGAAGGACAAATATTTCATTGTGCAATGGATTTAACAATGAAATATATTGGCGGAAAATGGAAAACAATTGTTTTATGGTATTTAAAAAATAAGACTTATCGATTTGGTGAATTGAAAAAACAAATTCCAGATATAACTGAAAAAATGTTGAGCTTGCAGTTAAAATCTCTAGAAGAAGATGGTTTAATTAAAAGAGAAGTTTTTGTGGAAGTACCTTTACGAGTTGAATATTCGTTGACGGAATTTGGGAAAACACTAACTCCGATTTTAAATGAAATTTCAAAATGGGGTAGAAATTTAGGCGAAACGAAAGGTAAAATTGAAGAAGTTAAAACAAAGGAAAAATAATTTATAAAGTTTACTTTATTATAAAATCAACAATACTATCAATTAAACCTTCTTTTAATGGTAATTCCGGATTGGAATAAGTCTGCATATTTTTCTGCAAATCAATTTCACTTTCCTTTAAAACGTGATTCATTCCATCTATAATTTTTAATTCGGAATTTGGATTTGCATTATGCAAAAAATTTGCATCTTCTTCTTTTACTTGTATATCAGTTGTCCCTTGTAAAATTAAAATTGGGATTTTTAGTTTTGCAATTTCTTCTTGCGGATTATACTTAAACCACGAAATTAAATAGGGCTGAAGACTCGGTCGGAAAAGCGAAAAATAATCTTGATCAACGCTATCAATCGTTTTTCCACGTTTTAATATTTCTAAATATTTAATTGATGTTTCATAAAATTCTTTTGGACTATTTGCAAATTGTTTTTTCAAAATAATATTTGCAGTTTCTCCGGCTCCGGCAAGTGAAATAAATTTATCAACATTTTTATTTTGCGATGCAATCATTCCAAGCAAAGAACCTTCGCTGTGACCAATTACAATTATTTTATTGAACGAACTATCATTGTCTAAAAAATCGATCCAGCTTTTTACATCATCAATATAATTATCAAAACGTAAATTACTTTCATCAAAATTTGGAACAATACTTTTTCCAATTCCGCGCTTATCATAACGTAAAGAAGCAATACCGTTTTCCTCTAAAGCGTAAGCCAACATTTTTAATGAATAATTTTTCTTCATAGAATTGTTTCCATCACGATCTGTTGGACCCGAGCCGGCAATAATTAACGCAACCGGAATATCTTTCGTGTTGTATGGTAAAAGCAAGCTTCCTTCAATTTTACAATTGGGAGTTTCAATGGTTACAATTTTTTCATTTTGTGCAAAAAGAATTGAGAATTGTATAAGAATAAACAAAAATAAATTTTTCATATTTCGTAATCCTAAATTAACTTTTAAATTTGTTGTAACCTTTATCACCAAAACATTGAAGTTTTTCAATCCACATTTCTTCTAAAATTTGTAATTCATCGGTATAATTTTTTGCATCATTTTCTTTTGGTTCAAGAAAGTCAATAATTTCAAAGGTGAAATTATTTGCGCCAAAATTTTTATAATCTTCTTGCAATATTTTATTTGGATGTGAATTGTTATCAAGCTGAAATTTACAACCAGTAATTTTTCCTTTTACATTCAATCCAAAATCAATAAAAATTTTTTTGTTGATTAAATTCTCAACTTTAAAAATTCCCATTGCCGGAGGATTTTGCAAATATTGTTTTTTTAGTTCCTTTTTATCCATATTGATTCCCACAAAAATTAATCCCAAACATATTTCCAGCTATTATCTAATTGACGTTTCCAGATTGTTGTGTAAATCCCCCGAAATTCAGAAGTTGTGTTGTCGTTTGAAATTTTCCAAACATAATTACCGTATGAATATGCTAGATTACCACAATCTGAAACATCAATAAAATCAGGCTTCCAACTAACCTTTGCATTTTTATAAATAATATTTGTGTAATAATTTTTAATCTTAACTTTACCGTAGATTAATGAATCATTTCCACGTTTAATTACTGCAGTTTCATCTGCAAAAAATGTAAAAGCTTCTGCAATATTTTTTTCTTTGCACATTTGTTCAAACTGTTTTTCTGTTTCAACTATTTCTCTCTTAACTTTTTCTTTATCAATACTTTGTCTGCAAGAAGAAGTTAGTAGAAAAATAAAAATTATTATTAAATATTTTTTCATAAATAATTTCCAATTAATAAAATTATTCTATTTTTTCAAATTGTTTGATTTTTGTATTGTAATTAAAAATTTCACCGGTTTCAATAATGTAATACCAGCCTAAAATATTCAATTCTTTTTTCTCAAACTTTTCTTTTATATAAGGATAAGTTAGAAGATGTTTAAGTTGTTCAACAATATTAAGCTGTTCTGTCATCCATTCTCTTTTTGCATGATCAGAATGTATATGCGGAATTTCATTAATTTTTTGTTTTACAGAATTAGAAAGTTCCAGCCATTTTTTTGTATTTGGAATTTCTTTAAATTGATTTTCATCGAAAAACATTGCGTTGCATCCGCCGCAATTTGAGTGTCCGCAAATTAAAATATTTTCCACATTTAAAATTTTTATTGCATATTCAATTGCCGAGGTTGTAGCTGCAAATTCTTGCGATACTCTAAAATAAGGAACAATATTCGCAATATTTCGAATAACAAATAATTCACCGGGTAAAGTTTTCGTAATTAAATTTGGAACCAAACGCGAATCCGAACAGCCAATAAAAAGTGTGTGCGGATTTTGTTTTTTCCCAAGTTCTTCAAATAAATTTTTATGTTCTAAAAAATCATTTGAATTAAATTCTTTAACACCGTCAAAAAGGTTTTCCATAAATTTTACAATTTTTAGAAAAATATTTATTTATAACTATTATTACAATTCACTATTCATCAAATAATTTTGAAGCAGCTCAAAATATTTTGCAGCATGTAAAGCATCGGCTAATCCATGATGTGCATGAACTGAAACCGGAAGCATAAGTTTGTTGTTTAGTTCATACTTTTTTCCAAAACACAATTTTGGAACACTATCATTTATAATAAAATTTCTTGCATGCGATAAAGCAGAAAACTTAATCCATGGAAGAGGTGAATAATGTATAACGTCTGATCTTTTTGAATTTTCAGTTAAACGTAAACCGCTGGAGTTTTGAACCTTTTTAATTTCTTGCTGAAGAATATTATTGAAAATATTAAAATCGGAATTGAATGGTATGAATGAAAATCCAAATGTTTCATCTGCTCTCGCTATTGTTGATGTTGCGTGAATTTCATCATACAAAACAATTTCATCATTTAAAACTCTGGTTTTTAATTCTTCAATTTGATTAACTGCGAGAATGGATTTGTGCAAATAATAAGCAAAAAATGGAATTTTATTTTCTTTGCAAAATTTATAAGTATTAGTGCATTCAATTTCCGATACAATTCCAAAAAATGGTTCTTCAAATTGTGAAAAAAAATTATAATGTTCTTTTCTTTTCCAATTGTCTTTATTAATTATTTCCATAAAATTAAAGTTTTGTTATTAACTCAATTTGAGATAATGCCGCTGTAACAGCACTCTCAACGCGTAAAATACTCTTGCTTAAAATGAAATTTTCAAAATCTAAATTTTGCATAAAATTAATTTCAAAATTATTCCAGCCGCCTTCCGGACCAATTGCAACAACAAGATTTTTAACTTCACTAAATTTAAACTTTAGTAAACTATTTTCTGAATTTGGATGAGCGAGTAATTTTCTATCATAATTTTTAGAATTAAACTCATCTTCAAAAAATATTTTAAACTTATTATGAAAGGAAACATTCGGAAGAAAAATCTGTTTACCTTGACTTAATCCTTCTACTAAATATTTTGTATAATTATCTTCAAATAAAAGTGGTGAATGAAAATAACTTTTTTCAACTTTTTCCGATTTGATAAAAAATAAATTTCTCACTCTCATCGTTGCAGAAATTGATAACACTTTTTTTAAAGTCTGCGGTCGCGGTAAAGCACAAATTAAATCAATACTAATTTTTGATTTATCACATTCATATAATTCAACAATTTCTAAAATTAATTTTTTCTCATCAATTAAAATTATTTTTGCTATACCAATTTTGTTGTTCAGCAAACCAATTTCAACAAAATCGTTTAACTCAGAATTTAAAATATTTATAATATGTGAATATCTTTCATCATCAATTCTATATTGATTTTCATTTAAGCGGTCTTTTTCCGAAAGAATAATAATGTTCATTGAATTACAGTTTTGTATTTTTATTTCATAACAAGTGAAATTGAAAATTTGTTATTTATTAATTTCCGTAAGCTCAACAAGTTTATTTACAGTTTGCCAATTTCTTGTTGTGGCAATTACTTTTAATTTCTTCTCAATAAAATTATTATTCATTTTTGCATTGCCGTAGCCATTTGGAGAATAAAAATAAAATATATTTTTATTGATGAAAAATTCTTCCGGTGCGTAATCTGTCTTACTAAAATTTAAAATATTTTCTTCTGTCGGTTCGTTAAAAAGAAAAGTTACATAATTCTTTTTTGGATTATTATTTTGTTTGATGAAAGGATTATTATCTAAAATATATTTTAAATCTTCCGGAGTTTTAATTATTAGCTCAACTTCAAAATTATATTGAGCATTAATTTTATTAGAAATTAATTTACTTAGTTTTTTGTAATCACTAATTTTAGAAGTGAAGATTACGTTCCCGCTTTGAATATAAGTTATAACATTTGTAAAATTTAATTCTTCAAAAAGTAATTTCAAATCAGCCATTTTTATTAGCTTCTGACCGCTTACATTTATTCCACGAAAAAGAGCAATATAGGTTTGCATTAAGTTCCGTAATGATTGATGAAAAAATAACAAATAACAAAAAGCAGATTACAAACAAATCACAAATATGAAAAAAATCAGAAAAGAAATATTTTTAATGTAGCATTAAACATTTATTGGAATTTTAGATTTTGCTTTTTAAAATTTATTTGATTTTTGAATTTTGTTATTTGACATTTAATTTTTTTTATTTCCATTCATTTGTTTTTGCAATATTTTCATCGGAGCCAAACAGAACAAGTATATCATCGGCTTTTATAACATAATTTGGATCCGGAATTATTAGTTTCGGTTCGGAAGATTTTTCATCGAACAGAGATTTTTTTTGTTTGATCATTAAAACTTCTAATCCATATTTATTTCTTAAACGAAGTTCAACCAAAGTGCTTCCGATAAAAGTCGAATTTACATTACACTCAACAATTGAATATCCTTCTGCAACTTTTGAAACGTGAGTTTTATCAATAGATTTAATTTCATTTGCTAAACCATCAGCCAAATTATGTTTTAAACTTTCTTGATTGTATGCTGTAATTACATCTTGTCTCCAAACTGTGCCGATTGCTTTTAGCGGATCTTTATTTGAAACAACTGGAAATTGATCAACATTACTGCTTCCAAATAATTTTAAAATATGATCGAGGTCATCATTTTTAAAAACTGTAAGAACTTCTTGTTTTGCAATATCGCTCGCAATTAATGTATCGCGAATTTGTTCATACTCGGTAATTATTGGTCGAAGTTCATTCTCGGTTATTGTTCCAACTAATTTTCCATTTATATTTATTGTATAAAAAGCAGCGTGCGGACTTTCTAATAACAAACTTATCAATTTAGAAATTGATGTATTTTCCGGAATCAGCAAAATTTCATCACGCATAACATCTTCTACAAAAATTGATTTTAAAACGTTTGTTTCTTTTCCGCTGGAAATTCTAAAACCCTCTCTCTCCAAATGTTTAATGTGAATTGAACCTTTTAAAATTATTTGTACAATTGTTGTACTTATAATTACCGCCAGCATAAGTGGAAGAATAAATGTGTGATTTTTTGTCATTTCAAAAATTATAAGAATTGCTGAAATTGGTATTGTATTAATTCCTCCAAGAACAGCTCCCATTCCAACAAGAACATATGCAACCGTGTCAAGTTGAATTCCGAAGAAATGATTTAATCCGAAAGAATATAAATATCCAACGCACGCACCAATAAATAATGATGGTGCAAAGATTCCGCCAAAGCCGCCGGAATAAAGAACTATTGGAACCAAGAAAAATTTTAGAATTAGCAGAATTAAAACAACATGCCAAATTTGAGATGATGCAAGTATGTTGTTTATTGTGTCATAACCAATTCCGAATATTCCGTTAAAATAAAAACCAAAAATTCCCATCAGCAAGCCGGCAAAGGTCATAACAATCCATCTGGGAAATTTGATTAATATTTTTTCATGAAAAAGATTATCAATAATTTCTGAATATCTTATAAACATGAGTGAAATAAATCCGGAAAGAACTCCAAGAATTGCGTAAAAATAAAAGTGAGAATAAGTTCCGATGGATAAATCACCGAAAATAAAAGTTGCTTGATTACCCAGAAAAATTCTTGAAATTGCGCTCGCCGTAACGGAAGCTAAAACTAACGCAGAAAATGTTTGAGTTTGAAAATCGTTAAGTAAAATTATTTCTAACGCAAAAAATATTCCGCCTAAAGGGGAATTGAAAACTGCAGCAATTGCGGCACCGGCACCGGCTGCCGTAAAAATTCTTCTTCTTGAATCGGATAAGCCTAATAAATTTCCAATTTTACTTGAAACCCCTCCGCCCAATTGTGCAGTTGGTCCTTCGGGACCAAGAGTATTTCCCGTACCAATGCAAATTACCGGAGCAAAAAAATGAAACAGTGTAATTCTAAATGGTGTAAATCCGCCGCGCAGCGAAACTGCTTTAATTACTTCTGAAACACCTTTTCTTTTTGCAATACTTGGCGCAAGGTAAGTTAATAAACTTAGAATCAACATTCCTAAAGCGGGCAATAAATATGAAAAATTTTCCGTACTTGAATTGAAAAAAAGATTTGTCGTAAAACTAATTGATTTATGAAATAAAACCGCCGCAGCTCCGGCAACAGCGCCAATAAAAATTGCATATATACTAAATAAAGCATATTCCGGAACGGGTAATTTTGCTAAAAATTTTTGTATTACAAATTTATAATTTGTTTTAAAAAATGTTAAATATTGAAAAAAAGTTGTTCTCATAATAATTTAAATATATTGAATGGAAAGATAATACTTTTCTTATCCCCATAAACAAAAAGTATTTTCGCAATAGAAATTATAAGGGATTATCAAAAGATAATTTGTATAGAAAAATGAAATATTTTATATAATTAAAATATGTAATTTGAAAATATGATTTATAATTTTCTTTAACACAATTAAGACAATATATGATTTTCCCGATTTCAAATGATGCAATAACTTTTGCAATTCTGTTAACAATTCTTGCTATCATATTTAAAACTTCGAGCAGTACAAAATCATTCTGGATAAAATTTTACAAAGTTGTACCGACACTAATGCTGTGCTATTTTATTCCGGGAATACTAAATTCTCTCGGTATTATTTCCTCGGAAAATTCAAAACTTTATTTTGTCGGCTCAAGATTTTTACTTCCCGTTAGTTTAGTATTGCTAACAATTGGAGTTGACTTTAAAAGTATTTTAAAACTTGGTCCCAAAGCTTTAATTATGATGTTAACCGGAACAGCCGGAATTGTAATCGGCGGACCAATTGCGTTATTTATTGTATCAACAATTTTTCCGGATTTTATTATTCATGAAGGTGAATTTGCAACTTGGAGAGGCTTATCGGCAATATCCGGAAGCTGGATTGGAGGAAGTGCAAATCAAACTGCAATGAAGGAAATTTTTAATATTAATGATTCCGTTTTTTCTGCAATAATTGCAATTGATGTTATGACTTACAGTATTTGGTTTGCAGTACTTTTATACGGTGTTGGCATAAAAGATAAATTGAATAAATTTCTTAAAGCAGATGAAAAATCACTTAAAGCAATTGAACTTGGAATTGAAAAAGAGCATTCCGATAAATTAGAATTTTCCGATAACACAAAAATGATGACAATTTTAGCTGTTGGATTTGGTGTAACCGGAGTTTCACATTTCTTTGCAGATATTATTGCACCATATTTTCAAAATAATTTTCCGCAATTTGCAAAATTCAGTTTAACATCAGAGTTTTTCTGGATGATTATTTTTGCAACATCCGGCGGATTATTATTAAGTTTTACAAAATTTCGCAAATTAGAAACTTACGGAGCTTCAAAAGTTGGAAATTTATTTCTTTATATTCTTATTGCAATAATTGGAATGGAAATGAACGTGATCGGCTTTTTCCAAAATTATCATCTTTTTTTAATAACCTCAATTTGGATTATAATTCACGGAACTCTTTTAATTATTGTTGGAAGAATAATCAAAGCTCCCTTTTTCTTTTTGGCAGTTGGAAGTCAAGCAAATATCGGCGGATCAGCATCAGCACCGATTATTGCTGCTGCGTTTCATCCTTCGTTAGCAAGCATCGGAGTTTTGCTTGCTGTTTTGGGATATGCACTCGGAACATACGGCGCTTGGCTTTGTGCAATTTTAATGTCATTAATTTAATGGAAATTTATGAATGTAAATAGAACTTTAATCTTTTTACTATTTTCAACAATAATATTATTTGCCCAAGAAGTTAAATTCAATGGAGAATTTAAACAAGGAAATTTAGTTTTTGGTTATGCTGAAAATCTTAAAGAAATTCTACTTGATGACAAAATTATTCCATTTGATAAAAGTGGAAATTTTGTAATGGGATTTGATAGAAATGATTCAATCGAACATTTGCTAACAATTAAATTGGAAAGCAAAACAATATTGAAAAAATTTATTCCGGAAAAAACAAAATATAATATTCAAAGAATAAATGGAATGAAGCAAAAATATGTTGAAGCTCCAAAAGAAGAATTACCAAGAATTGAAAAGGAAAGGGAAATATCGAAAGCAGCAAGAGAAAAAGTTGGAAGTGTAAAAGATGCATTATATTTAAGCGGATTTATAAAACCAATTAGCAACGCAAGAATATCAAGTGTATTTGGAAGTCAAAGAATTTTAAATGGTACACCAAAAAACATGCATAACGGAATTGATTTTGCCTCGCCCACTGGAACTCCGGTAAAAGCAATGGTAGACGGAGTAGTTCATCTTTCTGCTGATAATTTTTATTATTCGGGAAATTATATTTTGTTAGATCACGGTTTGGGATTAAATTCTTTTTATCTTCATTTAAGTAAAAGTTTTGTTAGTGAAGGACAACTAGTAAAGAAAGGTGAAGTTATAGGAGAAGTTGGAACTACGGGAAGATCAACCGGTGCGCATTTGCATTGGGGAGTTCAATGGTTTGATGAAAGAGTTGATCCAAATTCAATTTTTAGTTTTAAAGAGGAAAATTAAAATGAGGCTTCTGATATTTTATGTAAATTCTTTTTCGTTTGAAACTCATCACAAAGGTTTAGATTCTGCCGATGATATTGAGATTAAGGATAAAATAGAAAATGCAATATTAGGATTTATTCATGTTGAAGAAAAAGATGAAACCAATAGTTCAGATGTTGAAACGAAATTAATCAAAAATTTAAAGTGGGCAGCAAGAAAAAATGAAACAAATAAAATTATTTTGCACTCATTCAATCATTTATCGGAAAGCAGCGCTAATCCGGATTTTACAAAACTAATTTTAAATAATGCAGAATTGAGATTGAAAAATTCGGATTATGAAACTTACCAAACTCCATTTGGATATTTCCTTAATATTCAATTAGATGCACCGGGGAAGCCGCTTGCAAGAATATTTAAAGAATTTTAGAAAATTAATAGAACGCTGATGACACAGATCTATTAAGATTTTCGCAGATAAAAAAATGTTATTTCATATTGTTATTTTTTAATCAAATAAATCTCAGTCTGCGGTTTAGATAAATATTCAACACCGTCTTCTTTAATCCAAACAATTTCTTCCATTGTTGCAATTCCAAAATTTTTAATTGGAAGTCTTGGCTCAATTGTAAAAACATTTCCTTTCTCTAAAGGAAGAAAAGGTAAATTTCCATATCTTTCCCACTTTGGTCCCATCATTGCGCCGCCATCATGCGCAACTCTTCCAACTTGATGGCCCAATCCGTGCGGGTATTCTTCATATCCATTTTCTACAATATAGCTTCTTGCAATATTATCAATTTCCCATGCAAGTTTTCCGGGTTTCATTGCTTCACCGGATTTTATTATAGCATTTTTAATTACATTAAATCCGTGTAAAACTTCTTCAGGTGCTTCAGTTTCTCCATCTTTTAAAACGTACCAAGTTCTTTGAAGATCAGAACAATATCCATTTTTCTTTATTCCAAAATCCATATTAATTACGTGACCTTTTTCAATTTTTTTATCGGTTGGTCCAGAATGAGCACCGGCCGTATCTGGTCCAGTAAATACTGCGGGACAATGTTCTTCATCCCAAGCAAATTCAAATCCGCGTTCTTTAACTTTTTGTCGTACAAAATTTGCAACATCTTTTTCCGTCTTTCCCGGTTCAAGAAAATTTGAAACTTCATCAAAAATTATTAATGTTTCCTTAATTGCATCTTTAATAAAATCAACTTCTACTTGTGATTTTCTTCCTCGTAAAGCTGCTACAATTTCTTCGGAAGAAACAAATCTTTCAACGTAAGAAGTATCTTTTAATAAATCCAGTAATTCTAAGTACACACCATAAGTTAATCCATCCGCCATTGAAGAATTTCTAGAAAAGTTTAATGCAATTTTGTTAGGATTATATTTATCTAAAACTTTTATCAAATCTGATTTTACAGATTTTAAATACGGTACAATATTTTTAAATGTTCCGACAGTTTTCATATTTGCTTCTTCAAGCGAACCAATAATTGCGGTAGTATCGCCATCTTTGGTAATAATAAATGCCGAGTGCCAAGTTGCGCCGGTTCCAACAATCATTTCCATCATCGGATCTTTTATATTTCCGGTTTCCCTCACAAATGTCATCCACATATCAATATTTTTTTCTCTTAAAATTTCAGCGGCTTGTTTTTGTTTTTCGATTATTAATTGATCAGCCATTTTAATTCTCCGTTAATTTTTAAATCAAACAAATATGATAATTAATTTCATCTGCAAATTTTAAAATAGAAATAAACATATTTATCTTCCGACAAATTTCTTTAATATTTCCGGTTCAGAAGAAGTTAGAATAATTTCGTTACATTTTGTACAAACAAATTTTACTGATTTTGGTTTTGCACTTAATCCCAAAATTGTAAAAAGAAACCATCCCCATTTTGAATATTCGCTTTCGTGAATAACCAAAGGATGATTTATATCATGTCCGCATTTACAAACTTCATTCATAAAAATAAAAATTTCTGTTTTATATTTGAAAATAATGAATTGACATTAGATTTAGTAGAATATTTCAATAATTCATATATTTACACTTCTTAAAAAGAGAGTGAGATTTTAGTGAAAATTAAAACTGCAATTATTGATTTGTATAACGGCGAAGAAAATCAAGGGATGAGATGTATTCAAGATATTTTGAAGGAAACTGATAAAAATAATGTGAATGTTGATTTAGAATATAAAATTTATGAGTCAAGAAATAAAGAAGAAGTTCCCAATTTAGAGTATGATATTTACATTTCATCCGGAGGACCCGGCGATCCATTCGATGGGGAAGGCACAAAATGGGAAAAGAAATATTTTAATTTGATGGATAAAATTTGGGCGAATAATCAAAATAATTCCAATAAAAAAAAATATGTTTTCTTTATTTGTCATTCATTTCAAATAATGGCTCGTTACTTTAAATTTGGCGATGTGATTCCGAGAAACTCAAAATCATTTGGAATTTTACCAATTCATAAAACTGAAATTGGTAGAATGGATTATATTTTAAAAGGTTTGCCGGAAATTTTTTATGGTGCAGATTTTAGAAGTTATCAAGTTGTTAATCCCGATAAAAATATATTTCGAGAACTCGGGGCAAAATTAATTGCATTAGAAAAAATTCGTCCGCATATAGAACTTGAGCGAGCGATGATGGCAGTAAGAATTTCTAATGAAATTGTTGGAACACAGTTTCATCCCGAAGCTGATATTGTAAGTATGCAGCATCATTTTGGCAAACGGGAAAGGCAACAGCAAGTTATTGATGAATATGGCGAAAAAAAATTGCAAGATATGCTGGAACATTTAGAAAATCCGGATAATATTATTTTAACAAGAAATACTGTTCTTCCTAATTTTTTAAATGATGCAATAAAAAATCTAAGCTAAAATTCATTTAGATTTTCTTAGAAAACAACTTCGGATTATTCTGATCTTTTTCAAATCCAATTTTAATAAGATATTTTTTGTGAGCTTCAACTTCAGTTTCTGCGGTTAAAATTTTATATCCTTTCTTTATAAAATGATTTGATTGTGCGAAGTAAACAAATCTTGCGTTTTTTAAATCTCTGTAATCCGGAATTGCATAATCCAATTCAATAAAAATTTTTTGTTCATTAATTTCTTTGTAAGCAAATAATCCAACCGGAATTAAATTTCGCAAAATAAAAAAACTTTTATCTTCATCAATTTTAGTTATTTCAAAATTCGGGAAAAACTTTTTAATATCGTTCGAATAAAATTCACAAAATTTATTTAACAGTGAATCATGGGAATTGTTGATCGGCAAAAGTGTAAAATATTCCTTCTTTCTTTTCATTTCAAAAATGTAATAAATATCTACAATTGAAATAAAACTGTTGAGAATAAAAACGGGAATTGCTCCAACTAATAATCCGTAAGTTGCAAAAATTGCTGCGCCAATTAAATTAATTCTTCGCAGATAAAAAATATTTTTCATCATTAATGAAATTGCAACTAATGCCGAACCGGCGTAACCAATAATTTCAATGTAATTCATAATTTTTTTTTTGTGATTTTCTATTTGGCGAATAAAATTTTCTTAATGATTGTAATTTTAATATTACTATTTTTCTTTACATTATAAAATAATAATTCCAAAACGGAGTTAAAAGTTACAAACCAAACTTAAGTTTAATTTCCATGAATATTTATTTTGAAATATTATTACTTTTTTCTGCCGGTGTTTTAACAAGTTTTATAAATGTTATGGCTGGCGGTGGGTCAACTTTAACTTTACCGATCTTAATATTTTTAGGACTCGATGCGCCGGTTGCAAATGGTACAAACCGTTTGGGAATTCTATCGCAAAGTATTTTTGGTGCACTTTCATTTCACAATCAAAAAGTAAGTCAAATTAAATTAAGCGTAAAATTAAGTTTACTTACTTTACCCGGCGCAATTGTTGGAGCTTTCTATTCTACAAAAATTGAAAATGAATTGTTTGAAAAAATCCTCGGAATTGTAATGATCGGAATTGTTGTAACAATGCTAATCCCAAACTCAAAAGTGGTTTTGAAAGATAAAATTTTAGAAAAACTTCCTTGGGCAATTTATCCTTCAATGTTTGCGTTAGGATTTTACGGCGGTTTTATTCAAGTGGGAATTGGATTTTTGCTAATGTTAACACTACACAACATATTAAAATTAAATTTAGTTTACGTCAATTATCATAAAGTAGTTATTGTATTGATTTATACAATTCCTGCATTGTTAATATTTATTTTTACAGATAACATAAATTGGTTATATGGAATTAGTCTTTCGGCTGGAAGCGGATTTGGTGCTTGGTGGGCTGCAAAAGCTGCTGTAAAAAAAGGTGAAAAAATTATTAAAGTAATTTTAATTGTTGCAATTATTATTATGTCTTACGAATTATTGATTGGATTTTAGAATTTATGAATGACAAAAAACATTGGTATGATGGAATTTTTTACGATAAAATTATTGCGCCAAACCAAGATAAAATGTTTGAGCAAATTAAAAGAATTGTTGGTAAAGACAATTCAGTATTAGATATTGGATGCGGAACGGGAAGATTAGCTTTTCAACTTTCTGATCATTGCAGAAAAATTGTTGGTATTGATTTATCTTCAAAAAATATTTCCGTTGCAAAGTCTAATCACAATGGTAATTTTAAAAATGTGGAATTTGTACATGGGGATATAAAAAAAATTAGCAGCGGCGATTCTGAAAAATTTGACTTTGCAATTCTTACTTACGTTATTCATGAAGTCCCGGAAAAGGAAAGATTGGAATTATTATCTGCAATTAAAAAAGTTTCAAATAAAATAATTATTGGTGATTATATAACTCCCACGCCAAATTCATTTGGGGGAAAATTAATTGTTGTTGTTGAATATTTAGCCGGGAAAGATCATTATAATAATTTTAAAAACTATGTAAAAAATGGCGGATTGGATTATTTAATAAAAGAAGCAAATTTGAAAAAGATTTCTGAAATTAAAAATCAACCTCAGACATCCCATCTTGTTGTTTTGGAATAATTTGATATGGCGGTGGCTTCGGTACAATCAACTTCGTTGATTTACTCAGCCACCGATTTTAGATGTGGTCATCGAGTTTTCCAAACATTGTTTGGAAATTATCGAGATGACAAAACCTAATTATTTTTGATATAGTTGGAAATATATATGAACTGCGGTTATATGTATATTCTTAAATGTGCAGATGGAACTTTTTATACTGGCAGTACATTAAATTTAGAAAAAAGATTCTCCGACCATCAATCGGGTAAAGGTGCAAATTATACCAAAAGAAGACTTCCGGTACAACTAATTTATTTTGAAGAATACAATAGAATAGACGAAGCATTTTATCGTGAAAAACAAATTCAAAGTTGGAACAGAAAGAAAAAAGAAGCATTAATAAATGGTGAATTTGAAAAATTACCAGCCTTAGCTAAGAAAAATTTTAGAAATAAATTATAAAAAATGTGGCTTCGGTACAATCAACTTCGTTGATTTACTCAGCCACCGATCCAAAAGGTTGTTGGGTGTTTTGAACAAAGTTTAAAATTAATCGAAACAACCGTCAAGAATATTTATTTACAGCTTTTGTCAACCTATCCATGATTGCAGCACCAAGTCCGATATTTTTAATTGGTTCCACAACAATTAAATCCAGATTTAAATTTTCCAATTCATGCAAAAAAGAAAATAAGTTAGCAGTCGCTTCATGTAAATCTGAATTTATAGAAAGCACTTTTGAAACTTTAAACTTTTCACCATTCTTGATTTTATGAAAGAATATTGCACCAATATTTTTGTTTGAGAAATTTTTTATTAATTCATCATCATAAAAGTAGATTGGAATATTTGGTGCATAATGAATTTTTAATTGTCCTGGCGAATTTGGAAAGTAAACTAATGAATTAGGTTCATCCAATTTGCCGATTATTTCTTCAATACTTTCTTTTGCAATTCCACCATGACGTAATAAAAATTGCGAATCATTATTTACTTCCACAATTGTTGATTCAACTCCGATTTCACAATTTCCGCCATCTAAAATTATATCAACTTTGTTTCCTAATTGTTTTACAACATGTTCGGCTTTTGTTGGACTCAATTTACTAAAACTGTTTGCGCTTGGCGCTGCTATAGGTCTTCCGAGTTTCTCAATTAATTCCAAAGCAATTTTGTTATTTGGCATTCTTACTGCAACGGTTTCCAATCCGGATGTTACAATGTACGGAACAATATTTTTTTTCTTCAAAATTAATGTTAATGGTCCGGGCCAAAATTTATCAATTATTTTGGAAATCTTTTCATTTGAAAATTCAGCAATTTCATGTAACATTTTTATTGAAGAAACATGAAGTATTAATGGATTAAAAGTTGGGCGCTGTTTTACTTCAAAAATTTTTGATACTCCAATTTCATTTAAACCATCTGCGCCTAATCCGTAAACCGTTTCTGTAGGAAATGCTACAAGTCCGCCAGTCTTTAAAACGTTAACGGAATAAATAATATTTTCTGAAGTTGCTTCTAAAAGTTTCATAAATAATTTATTTTAATACCCAATAATAAGAAAAGAAAAGTACAAATTAATTATGAGGTTTTTGTGGTGTTATCACAAAGTGAGATTTTAGAACTTACAAATTTTTGCAAAATGTTAACGGATGTGAGTGGTAAAAATATTCGTAAATATTTTAGAAGCAATATAAATATTGAAACTAAATCGGATGATTCTCCGGTTACAATTGCTGATAAATCAACAGAAGAAAAATTGCGGGAATTAATCATGAAAGAATTTCCATCACATGGAATTTTAGGTGAGGAATTTGGTCAATACAATAAAGAAGCGGAATACCAATGGCTATTGGATCCAATTGATGGAACAAAAAGTTTTATATGCGGAACTGTAACTTTTGGAACTCTTATTTCTTTAACTAAAAACGGAAAGCCGGTAATTGGTGTTTTTCATCAGCCTATTTTAAATGAATTTTTAATTGGCGATAACTCGCAAACTTTTTTAAATGATAAATTAGTAAAAGCAAAAGATGTAAATAAAATTGAAGATGCAGTGCTTCTTACAACCGATCATTTGGCAGTTGAGGAATTTCAAAACTTGGCAAAGTTTGAGCAACTTATGAGAAAGGTGAAATTATATCGCCAATGGGGAGATTGCTACGGATACTATTTGGTTGCTTCCGGTTTTGCTCAAATTATGATTGATCCAATAATGAATGTGTGGGATACAATGGCTTTAATTCCAATTATAAAGGGTGCCGGTGGAATTATAACTGATTATCATGGTAAAAGTGCAGAAGAGGGCAATAGTACAATTGCCGCAACACCTAATATTCATAGAGAAATTATTTCTATTTTGAATTAAATATTTATGTGAAATATGAAAATGAAAAAATCAATTTTAATTTTATTGGGATTTTGTATGCTAACAAATTTTAGTTTAGGACAAAATGAAAATATTTTGGAAAAATTAATTAATGATAATTTTGAAAAATTATTACCGGCTATTGAAAATTTAGAAAAGTATGAAATCCAAATGATATATACGCAGATTGATAAAAACGATAATGATGAAATTTCTCTTAACACTTTTTCATTTAATGAAAATCCGCAAAAATATTTTTATCCCGCAAGCACCGTAAAATTTCCCGCAGCAATTTTGGCATTAGAAAAATTGAATGATTTAGATATTCCCGGTGTAAATAAATTCACACATTTATCAATAGATAGCGTTTATGAAAATCAAGTTTCGTTCGATAAAAATTTTACTGATGAATGCGGTTATCCGAATATTGCAAATTATATTAAGAAAATATTTTTGGTTAGTGATAATGAAGCATTCAACAGATTGTATGATTTTCTCGGACAAAAAGAAATTAATGAACGTTTGCAAAAAAGGGGATTTAGTAATACAAAAATTGTTCACAGATTAGAAGTTGCTAGAACTGAAGAACGAAATAAACAAACCAATCCAATAATTTTTTATGATGAAAATAATAATGTAATTTATCAACAACCGGCAAAGTTTGAAGGAACAAATATTCAATTAAATTTAGCCGAAATGAAAAAGGGAATTGGTTATTATTCAAATGATATTTTAATCAATGAACCCAAAGATTTTTCTCACAATAATTTTTTTGGATTGAGAGATCAGCATAATTTGATGATTAGAATTACCTATCCGGAATTTTTTAATGGTGAAGAAAGATTTAATTTAACAAAAGATGATTATGAATTTTTGAATAAATATATGTGTATGCTTCCTAGAAAAAGTGATTGTCCGAAGTATGATTCCACCGAATATTATGATGGTTACGTAAAGTTTTTTATGTTCGGCGATTCAAAAAATCAAATTCCGGCAAATATTAAAATTTACAGTAAAAGCGGATTAGCTTACGGATATTTGATTGATAACGCCTTTATTCAAGATAAAGAAAACAAAATTGAGTTTTTCTTATCAGCCGTAATTCATGTTAATGAAGATCAAATTTACAATGACGATAAATATGAATACGATGAAATTGGTCTGCCGTTTCTTGCAAATCTTGGAAAAATAATTTATGAATATGAAAAGGGGAGAAAATAAATTATTTAAGAAATAAAATTGCAACACCAACTACTGCAACAACAGCTCCAAGAATTGAGATAAAAGACAATTTTTCCTTAAAATAATATCGTACAATTGGCAGCATCAATATTGGTACGGTTGACATTAGTGTTGCGGCAATGCCGACTTTTGTATGCGAAATTGCAATCAAGCTAAAAGTTATTCCTAAAAATGGACCAATTAATGAGCCAATAATTATAAATTTAACAGCTTCTTTTTTCTCTTTCAAAATTGAAAAACTTGCTCTTCTACTTTTAAAAATTAAGCCAATAAAATACATCAAGAAAATTGAAGGAAGCATTCTATAGAAAGTTGCTACAAAACTATTTATTTCACCTAACTGAAATGCTTGTTTGGCAAAAATTAAATTTATCGCTTGTCCAATTGCTCCTAAAAATGCAAACAAATATCCGATATTATTTTTTTTGTAATCTGCAGAAGGCTGTTCTGATCTTTTCAAAATAACTAATGAAATTCCAAAAATAGTAATTAGAATTCCAATAATTCCCCAGAAGGATAATGATTCATCCAAATAAAAATATGCGGCAAACGAAGCCACAGCGGGGGAAAGCGTCATAACAAGCATGCTTAATCTTGCGCCGATGTATTGGTAAGATTTAAATAAAAATCCATCGCCGAAAACTAATCCAATAATTCCACTTAAACCCAATAAATAAATTTGCTCAAACGAAATATGAAAATTTAAATTAAAAATAAGAATTGTGATGATGAGAAAAAATGTTGCCATCAATAATCTTGTAATATTTACAACAAATGATCCAACAATTTTTGTTGCTTCGGAAAATGCAATTGCTGTTCCCGACCAAAGAAATGCTGTTATTAATGCTGAAATTTCACCGATGAATTGCATAATTGACTTAAATAATTATGTTCATTTTATTTGTAACTGATAACTCGCTTAATTATAAAAAAATTATTTTCGATAATAAATTGTTTGGAATCACATTTTACTTTTGTAATTCCTTTTTATTTGATGAAATTATTTACAGAGAAAATTAAATGGAAACTATTTTATACTTTTCCTTAATTATTGTATTTCTTGCCGGAACATTTATTATTGTTTTAAGAAGTATGTCAAATTATATTAAAAATAATTAAGATAAATCGAAAAACATTCCTACGAATTAACATCAACATTTCAGTTAAAACAATTTTAATATTTGAACATAAAAAAAGCGCCTAAAACTTAGACGCTTTCTGAAATTATTTTTGAAAATTTTATTTGCAATTAATTGCGGCTAAACCTGGATAAATTGCGGTTGTATCTAATTCTTCTTCAATTCTTAACAACTGATTATATTTTGCAATTCTATCACTTCTGCTTGCGGAACCGGTTTTAATTTGTCCGGCATTAGTTGCAACAGCAATATCAGCAATGGTTGTATCTTCAGTTTCGCCGGAACGATGGCTGATTACATTTGTGTAACCGGCACGTTTTGCCATTTCAATTGCATCTAAAGTTTCTGTCAAAGTTCCAATTTGGTTTACTTTGATCAAAATTGAGTTTGCAACTCCTTCTCCAATTCCTTTAGATAATTTTTGAGTATTTGTCACAAATAAATCATCACCAACTAATTGAATTTTTTTGCCTAAAGCATCGGTTAGATTTTTCCAGCCTTTCCAATCATTTTCATCTAAGCCATCTTCTATTGAAACGATAGGATAATTCTTAACTAACTTTTCATAAATTTTAATCATTTCATCGGAAGTTTTTTCTGATTTATCTGATTTGAAGAATACGTATTTGTTTTTCTTTTTATCAAACATTTCACTTGATGCAACATCCAAAGCAAGACTAATTTCTTTTCCGGGTTTGTAACCGGCTTTGGTAATTGATTCAAGAATTAAATCTAAAGTTTGCTCATTTGATTTTAAGTTTGGAGCAAATCCGCCTTCATCGCCAACAGAAGTTGAATAACCGTTTTTCTTTAATACAGATTTTAATGAATGAAAAGTTTCGGTTCCCATTCTTAAAGCTTCTGCAAAACTTGTTGCGCCGTGAGGCATAATCATAAATTCTTGAAAATCAACAGTGTTATCTGCATGTGAACCGCCATTCAAAATATTCATCATTGGTACGGGAAGGACTCTTGCGCTAGTTCCGCCGATATAACGATATAAAGGTAATTCCAAAGCTTCTGCAGCAGCTTTTGCACAAGCAAGTGAAACGCCCAAAATTGCATTTGCGCCTAATTTGGATTTGTTTGGTGTTCCATCCAATTCAATTAAAAAATTATCAATCGCAACTTGATCTACTGCATCAAAATCAATTAATAAATCTGCAATAATATCATTTACATTACTTACAGCTTTTTGAACTCCTTTTCCTAAATATCTTTTTTTCTTAACATCGCGCAATTCAACTGCTTCGTGTTCTCCGGTTGAAGCGCCGCTTGGAACTGCAGCACGACCAATAATTCCGGAATCCAATAAAACCTCAACTTCAACGGTTGGATTGCCTCTGGAATCTAAAATTTCTCTACCAAGAATATCAATAATTGTTGTCATAATTTATGCTCCTAATGTGAAAGTAATAGTTAATTTTATATTTGTAAAACTATCTAAAAAGAAAGGTAATTACAATTTTGATACATTAAGAAATTGTAAATTTGATAACAAAAGGAATATTATTATTTTTTGAATGAAGAAAGTTAAATCTAATGCCCCGGTAGCTCAGTAGGATAGAGCGACAGTTTCCTAAACTGCAGGTCGGAGGTTCAAATCCTCTCCGGGGTACAATAAAAAAAGCCTCAATTTTGAGGCTTTAATTTTTATTTGCTATTTATAACTTTTTTAAGAATTTACCCATTCTTTTTGTTTTGTTTCATCAACTCTTGAATAATATTTAGAATGGTTATATTTATTGTAAGATCTATAACCGCTGTTATAATCAAAATTATTTAGAACAGTTCCAATAAATGATTTTTGTCCGTGAGTAGTTAATTGATTTGTTGCTTCTACCAACCAATCAACTTCTGTTTTTTCAGCGAATACAACTAAAATGCTCATATCAACAATATGCGAAAGGATTTCTGCATCTGTAATTGTCATAACCGGTGGAGAATCAATAACTACAATATCAAATTTAGATTTTAAAAATTCTATAAAATCTTTCATTTGATCTGAACCTAAAATTTCAGAAGGATTTGTTGGAATTGTACCGGCTGCGATATAAAATAAATTATCAAAATCTGTTTTTCTAAGAATATCATCAAAAGAAGCTTGTTTGAATAAATAATTAGTAAAACCAGGTGATTTTAATCCTCCAAAAACTTCATTTACCCTTGGAATTCTTAAATCACAATCTAAAATAATTGTTTTTTTATTTGATTGTGCAAAACTTGCAGCAAGATTGCTAGCTACTGTGGTTTTCCCCTCTTGCGGAGCAGATGAAGTAATAAGAATGCTTTTGGCACCTTCGGTAATTTTACTAAACTGAATTCTTGTTCTTAACGAACGATAAGATTCGCCGGCGGCTGCTTCTGTACTTCCACCCACTAAAATTTCCGCATTCTTTTGAGTTTTATCAATTTTTCTTTCAAATTTAGGAATCCAAGCTAAAACATTTGTTGATTCTTTTTCAATATCTTCGGGAGTTTTAACAGTTTTGTCAAAATAATCCTTTAAGAAAACGTATGTAAACGCAATTCCGAACCCTAGAATTAGCCCCATAATTGCTAATAATGGTCTGTTTGGTTTTGAAGGACCTCCAGGAACTCGTGCATCGCTCATTATTAAAACATTACCTGGGGTTGATTGTTCGTTAATTAACGCCTCTTGGTATTTGGCTTCAAGAACTGTATATAATTTTTCTAATGATTGTCTTTTTCTTTCAAGTCTTGCAAATTCTAAAGTTTTACTTGGTAATTCATCAAATTTTCTATCGTATGAAGCAACAACTTGATTTAATTCACCATGGCGAGCTCGTAAGCCTTCATATTTTAATTCAGCCTGAAATAGTTCTTGAGTGATTTGTTTTAGCTCTGCTGGAGTAGAGGATAAAACTTTATTTTGGTATTCACTTTGAATTTTACTTAATCTGGCATTCAAATTTGATAATTTTTGATCATAACTTCCTAAAAGAGAAGAGTTATTGGTGCCAGAACTTGTTCCCGATAATGCTTTGGTTTTTTGAATTTCCACAGCAGCAATTTCAGTTCTCAATCCTTCAATTTCAGGTTCAACTGATTTAGACTCAACCCAACTAGATAGTGTTTTATTTCTAGTTTGATATTCTTCTTTTAACCTTGATAAATTATCTTTCGCCATACTCATTTCAATTTGGAGTCGACTTTGATCAGCCTCAAATTCGGAAGCAGTTTGAATTAAATTAAGGGCTTGTTCTCCTAATTGAACGCCGCCACCTTGAAGTTGATAAACTCTAAGATTATCTTCGGCAACTGCTAATTCTTCAAATTTTTCATCTCTTTGACTGGCTAAAAATTCTTTAACCTTAGTCAATTGTTTACGGCTATCGGCAAGATTAAAATCGCGATAAACATTAGCATATGCATTAGCAATTATAGCAGTTTCTTTTGGTGAACCAGATTCAACAATAATTTGAATAAAGTCAAGACCAGTAACTTGTTCAACAGTAACGTTTTCAGATAATAAAGCAGCTAAAGATCTTTCAGATCGAACTTGAGGTTTGGAATTATCAAAAATTCCAGAACTTTGATTCACTGCTAAATCAAAAACTTCAGAATTCCCAATTTGCTTAAATGAATCAATTACAACTCTTGCTACTTCTTCTCTAATAGATCTGTTTTTCATCACCTCAATTTCATTTGCAATATATCTGTCTGTGCTTGATGATCCAAGCGCCGCTTGAAGCGGATCCGATAAAATATTTTTATTTTGAGGTTCTGAAATTTTAAGTACAGTAGTACTTGTATAAATATCTGAAGAAGTAATTGCATAAATTAAAATAACAGAAAAAATTACAAGACTTATTGTTAAAACCAACACAAGGTTTGATTTTAGCAAATTTAAATAATTGACTGAAGTTTTATTACCTTTAGAACTTGAATTAAAATTTTTAGCTTTTTCCACTAAATTATTTCCTTTATTTTAATCTTAAAATCAAAAGCCATAACGAAATTACGGCAGAAAAAATACTTAGTCCTACCTGAAACCAATTTTTAAAATATAATCTTGGAGAACCTGGAACTACTAGTAAATCACTTCCTTGTAGTTTTGGAATTTTTCGATTCTGAACTTCAAGATTATCTGCCCAAAGTAAATCATTAAAATTAAATGAGAATAGATGTTGGGTTGAATCTTCCATAACTCTGTAAAGTCTTAAATCTTCCAAATCCGAATCGTCGGTTGGTCCGCCGGCATAGGACAGCAAATCACTAACTGTTGTATAAACAGGTATTTGATATCTTCCAGGGTATTTTACAAATCCCCATACGGATACACTCATATTAATAGCCTCTGGATCAGAATAATCATAAAATCCACCTTGTCTCTGTGAAGTGACTCCAGTATATTGAGTTCCTAAACGGACATCGTTTTGAGCACTCAAACCATATGCCAAAAGAAGCAAAAATATAATTGTTAAATTTTTTTTCATTATTGTTATATTCCTCTATTTGGGTCCATTGAAAATATTAACAATTTGGTGTTAATATCGAAAAAAAAAACATTTTTTTTATAATTAGATACAGATAATTATTTTCCGCCTTTTGAAAATAACATAACAGGAATAGTTTTAAGAATTAATTGAATATCTAACCAAGGGGACATATTATTAACATAGTACAAATCAAGTACTACAGAATCTCTAAATGATACAGAACTTCTTCCCCAAACTTGCCATACGCCTGTACAACCAGGTAATACATTAACACGTCTTTTTTGCCAAGTATCATAATTATCGAATTCATATGGTAAACTTGGTCTTGGTCCAACCAAACTCATTTCACCTTTAATAACATTAATTAACTGTGGTAATTCATCTAAAGACAATTTTCTAATTATTTTTCCTATCCAAGTTACTCTATTTACATTTATAATTTTAGTATCTCCGTTTTGAGAACCGTTATTTTTTATAAATTCAATCATTTGTCTTTTTCTTTCTTCTTCACCTTTTTCATCAACTGTCATAGATCGAAACTTATAAAATTTAAACGGCTGCCCACCTTGACCAATTCTATCTTGCTTAAAAAATATTGGTCCTTTTGATGATAGTTTAATCAAAATAGCTAATATAAAAAATAATGGTGAAAGGAGAATTACTCCAATAAGTGAAAGTATTAAATCAACAATTCTCTTAAGTTTAAGCGTTAAATTGTTACTATAATGAGGTGAAACACCAAGAACAGGAATTCCAGCATATTTTTCAGTCGAAACTTTTTTAGTTACAATATCAAAAAGTTCGGAAGTTAATTTAACAGTAACATGTAATGAATTGCACAAATCTAAAATTTCTAATAATCTTTCATAGTTAATATCATCTATAGCAATAATAATTTCATCGATTTTAAACTCATTATTAATTCGTTTTAAATCTTCGATTGTTCCTAAAACTTCAATTCCGTTTAGTTTTTTTTCCGGAACCTCATGATTAACAACAAAACCTAAAACATTTATTCCTTCCGGATTTTCAAAAAGCAATTTTGTTGCAAGTAATTTACCGGTTGTACCATCACCAACAATTACTACATTGCTGTTGAATTGTTGTTTATACTTTAGAAAGATTCTTCTGCCAAATTCAACTCTAAAAATATAAATTGTCGGAACCACAACCAGCACAAACATAAATATTATTAGTCGCGAATCGAGTATTTCCGAAGATTTTACTAGATGTGAAATAACAACAACGTTTAATGTTCCGTAATAAAGTGATTTAATTATTGCGGTTAGATGTGCAGAACGGTTAAAAATAATGTTTATTCTATACAGATTGTTAACTTGAAAAATGAAAATAAAAAAAGCTGCGGCAATGAAAAAAAGTGCTAAAATTGGGAAAGAAATTTTTATAAAACTAAATAATTGTAGACTTTTATCATATCTAACAACATAAGCAGAAATTACAAATGCTGTCGATAAAATTAACAAATCAAATAGTGCAAAATAGAATTTATATTTTGGAACTTTTGTCATAATGATTGATTAAATCGAATATATCTAAATATAAAAATTATTAATAATTTATTAAATGTAATTATTTCTATCAATTTCAAAACAGAAAAATATTTGTGCAATTAAAAGCATATTTTTTAAAATCGAATGATTTAACTCACATTTAACTATTTTACAACCTCAATCTAATACATTTTTTCAATATTTTGTAATAAGTTATTTTTTTGAATCCAAAATGATTTTATTTCAGACTTTTTGCTAAGATTTAAGAAATCTTTCCCGAACATTTTTGCTAAAATTCCAATTGGAGTTATTACAAAATAAAATAAAATTGCTAAAATTATTCTTGAAACAAACCAGCCGAGAATTAACGCAAACATCATCCAATATTTGTAAATATTTGATAAACTTTTTGGTGCAAAAATTCCGAAAGCAATTAGCAAAAAACCAATAACTGAAATAATTGATATGAAAATGGTAAAATTGATTTTCCAAGTTAAATATAGTCCAATAATTAGCAAAATTGAACCAATCGTAATTCCAAATTTCTTTAACGATTTTTCACTAAAGTCAATTTGCTCAAGCTCATATTTTGTATCTTTAATCAAGCTCATATTTGTCTTTCCAGTTAATAGTATCAATAAACTCCGGCTGAGTTTGTTTATCCAAAATAAAATTTCCTAAAACCAAATAATCCATTTCGGTTCTCATAAAACATTTATATGCATCAAGCGGAGATTCAACAATCGGTTCACCTCTAACATTGAATGAAGTATTAATAATTACGGGACATTTTGTTTTTTCGAAAAATTTAAAAATTAGTGCGTGATAAATCGGATTATCATTTTTGTTTACGGATTGAATTCTTGCCGAATAATCAATGTGAGTAACTGCCGGAATTTCAGATCTCACAATATTTAATTTATCAATTCCGAATAGTTTTTGTTCTTCTTCACTCATTAAATTTTGCTTTTCTTTTTTTACATCTGCGACTAAAAGCATGTACGGACTTTCTCTATCAATCTCAAACCAATTGCTAATTTCTTCTGCTAAAACCGAAGGAGCAAACGGGCGGAAACTCTCTCTATATTTTATTTTTAAATTCATCTTTTTCTGCATTTCGGGAGAGCGAGCATCGCCAATTATTGAGCGGTTCCCAAGAGCACGCGGACCAAATTCCATCTTGCCTTGAAACCATCCAATTACTTTTTCGTCTATTAAATAATTACTTACATAATCAAATAAAATTTCATCGGAAACAAAATTGTATGGAATTTTTTTCTCATCGAGAAAAGTTTTTATTTCATTGTTAGAATATTCTGTTCCAAAATAAGATCCGCCTTGTATTGATCTATCAGATTTTATTTTCGGATTATTTAGATAATCATGATAAACCATAAGCGCTGAACCCAAAGCTCCGCCGGCATCTCCGGCAGCGGGCTGAATCCAAATATCTTCAAAAATATTTTCTCTTAATAAAATTCCATTGGCAACACAGTTTAACGCAACTCCGCCGGCTAAACATAAATATTTTTCGCCGGTAACTTTTTTTATATGTTTTGCCATTCTTAACATTATTTCTTCTGTAACAACTTGAATGGATTTTGCCAAATCCATTTCGCGTTGAGTAAGTTCGGATTCCGATTGTCTTTCCGGACCATCAAACAAATCTGCAAACTTCTTATTTGTCATTTTCAATCCGGTTGGATAATCAAAATATTCCATATTCATTGTAAATGAGCCGTCTTCTTTCAGATCAATAATATTTTCATATATTTTTTGAACATATTTTGGTTCGCCGTATGGAGCCAATCCCATAACTTTATATTCTCCGGAATTTACTTTGAACCCAGTAAAATATGTGAATGCCGAATAAAGTAAACCTATGGAATGCGGAAAATGCTGCTCAGCAATTATTTCAATTTTATTATCATTACCAATTCCGTAAGATGAAGTTGCCCATTCGCCAACGCCGTCAATTGTTAAAAATGCCGCGCGGTTAAAAGGGGATGGATAAAATGCAGACGCAGCATGCGATTCGTGATGTTCCGAAAATAATATTTTCCCATCATAACTTAAATCTTTCTTAATTAAATCGGGGATCCACAATTTTTGTTTCAACCACAAAGGCATTGCAGTCATAAAAGATTGTAAACCTTTTCCGGGGAAAGCTAAATAAGTTTCTAAAAGTCGATTAAATTTTAATAGAGGTTTGTCGTAAAAAGCAACAAAATCTAATTTATCACTTTTGATATTTGCAGATTTTAAACAAAACTCAATTGCATGTTTAGGAAAATTATAATCATGTTTCTTACGTGTAAATCTTTCTTCTTGAGCTGCGGCAAAAATTTTTCCATCTTGAATTAAACAAGCTGCAGAATCATGATAATATGCGGAAATGCCAAGAATATACATAATCAATAAAAATTACTTAAGTAAAATTTCAATTAATAATTCGAAATATAAAAAGAATATTTGTTGATATTGATAACTAAATTGTGTTGGAAATTTTGATAAAATCTAAAAATAGAACAAATTAATTCTTTGGAAATTTATAAACTTTTAATAAGCCATCAATTCCCTGATAAACAAGATTAGATTTATACTTTTCATAAAAATTTATTTGAGAAAGCCAATTTTCCGGAAATACTACAAACCAAATTGTTTGTTTTCTATTTTCTATAAAATTTATTAGATCATCATTTTTATAAATTAATTTAGCTTCGCTCCATCGTTCTTTGGTTCCGTTTTCAATGCTTAAAATACTAAATGCTTCATGGTTATAATCAACATTAAAATATTCAACACGAGGTAAATAATATTCAAGACTATTTTCGTTAATCATAATTATATCATCTTTCTTTGCATTTTTTGTAATATAATTTACGGGATTTTCCACATCCCATCTTCTGTATAAATGCTTTTTAATTCTTCCATTATAAATAAGTCTGTAGTTCACATCAGCTTTATCAATATTGATTAAATGATAAAACTCAAAATCTTTTGATAGACCAAATGCAGAAAAAACCACAATTGGAAAAATTAAAGTTGCTAAAATTGGTTTGCGTGAAAAAGTGATTTCAGAAATTTTCTGAACCGAAAATAAAACAAGAATAATTAAAAGTGGAACTGCAAAAAAAGTATAGCGAGTTTCATCATATTCTAATGTAGGTACAGTAGCCAATAAACTTACAAAAATTAGTGATCCAAATAAAAATTTTACATCTTTCTGATTTTTCAATTTTGTAAAAAGTTGAATAATTAATACGACGCCGAAAATAACGGAAAAAATTGTTACTATAGGAATTGTTCCTAAGTAATTTAGAATTGTGTAATAATTATCCGGAAAATTAAAAAAAGCTACAAACAATCTTTTGCTAATTCCGCCTATTGAATATGAAGAAAAATTATCAAAAAGTACAAACCAATTTTTTGATAATATTCCAAATGTAAACCAATAAAATAAATTAGTTGCAAAAAGTGAAATTAGTAAAGTGTTGAATTTTTTATTCTTGAGATTAAATTCTAATAAATCCCAAAAGACCAATAGAATAAAGCTTAAAATGAATAATCCGAATAAGTTAAGAGTTGTAAAAATGGTAAGAATAGATAAAGAAAAAATCTGCCAGAATTTTTTCTCCGATAATAATTTTACTAATTGTATAAAAATGTAAATATTTATTGTAATTAAAAATAATGTTAGAATTGATGTTAAAATATTATCAAACGCAAAAGGGAATAAAGTTTGTGGAATTTTAATTGGCGATTGTTTAGTTGCTTCACTAACAAAATCAACTAATTCTGGAGGTAACGTTGGAACTGAATTAAATTTACGAAATCCAAACATGTTAAAAAATGTTGAAGCAAAAAATGTTAGTGTTGAAGCAATAAAATAACTCAATTTAAATTTTTTATTTACAACAAAAGGAGCAAAATTGAAAACAGCTAAAAAAATACTTCCTTCATAAACAAGAAAGGAAATTGCAGAAAGTAAAATCATCCACTTAAAATTCTTAAAATTTTTATTGTTAAAATCTTCTAAAGCAAAATACATATACCACATAAAAATTGCTTGAAATGGCGTATACATTCGTGCAAATCTTGCAAATTCAATTTCCCAAATTGAAAAAGAGAAAATCACAATTACAATTGCCGCCAAAAGTTTATTACTAATTTTTTTTGAGATTAAATAAAGCGGGGGAATTGTTAATAAATTTGCAACAACTGAAAATAATCTTCCGGCAAGTTCTGCTTTTACACCAAAATTTAGTAATAAAGCAATTAAGTATTGAAATAAAATTCCGCGCGAGTAATATCCACCGCTTGGAAATTGAGGTAATCCGTATTCTAAAATAAATTCTGAGGATTTAATAATATAATATTCATCTAAAGCTAAGGTCCATTTTCCTAAATCATCAAATCGGATTAATGTTCCAAGGAAAACAGAAATAGAAATTATACTCCAATAAAATATGTTGGGATTTCTTTTGAAGTTTTTGAGAGATAACATAAATTATTATAAAAATTTAATGATCAAGATATAACTTTTGTGTCATCTTTTTTGAAAGTATAAACATCCTCAACAATATAATCTTTAATATCTTTTGCGTGAGTAAAGATTATTAGTTCGCCAACCAAACCAATTGCAAATGCTAATATTCCAAATACTATTAGAAGAATGCTGACTAAAACCATTGGTCTATCTGCTAACGCAACTTCAAAAAACATTCTTTGGATAAATAAAATAAAACCAAGTAATAATCCTAAACTAAAAATTATTAAGCCGGAAGATCCGAAAAACCTAATTGGCTTTTTTGTGAATTTTATTAAAAAGAATAGTGATAAAAGTTCCAAACCTCTTTGTGTGTAACTTTGAAGCGGATATAATTTTTGTCTGTAATCAACTTTGTGCTGTTTAACTTTTATTTCTTTTACTTTGTAACCTAAACGCCAAGCCCACAATGGCAAAAATCTGTCTTGATCGCCGTACATATAAATATTTTCAAGAATTTCTCTCTTAAAAACTCTAACGTTACATTTCAAATCATGATATTGTGTGCCGACAAATGATTTTACAATTTTGTTAAAAGCTTTTGATTGAAAATTATTTAGAAAACTATCTATTCGCGGATATCTCCATCCAACTACCATATCGCAATCTTCAATATTGCTTATCATGTTTGGAATTTCATCTGATTCAACTTGTTGGAAAGAGGGAAGTGTAATTATTAAGTTTCCTTCTGAAGCTTCAAATCCGGCTTGCAAAGATGTCGCATCGCCAAACCATCTTCCTAATTTTACAATTTTTATATTCTGATTTTTTTCGTGAATTGATTTTACTTCATTCAAAACGCCGGGCATATTTCCATCAATTACAAAAATTACTTCGTAATTCAGATTAGTCTTATCTAAATTTGCCTTATAACTTTCAAATAATGGTTTGATATTATCAAATTCATATTTCTGATAATAAACAATTATTGCCGATAAATCATATTTGTTGTTCATTAAATCTCCAATATTAAGCTTTGCTAATTTTAAGCTTGTACATTTTTTCGATTTTTAAATTTCCGCTTCTGTAAACTAAGTGACAAATAATTCCTAAAAATCCAAGAGTGAATGATAAAATTCCAAATAATGCTGTTGATCCCAAAAGCACCACTAATGGATAACCGGGATTGAAAAACCAAGTTGTGAGTGTAATTCCGAAAAGTATTAATGAAAGTAAACCCGATATTAATACGGGAAAACCAAATCCGAATAATGGTTTGTTGAAAGACGAAAAAACAGTTTTAAGTGCAATTAAATCTAAAATAACTTTATAAATTCTAGATAAACCATATTTTGATGAACCGAATTTTCTTGCGTGATGTTTTACTGGAATTTGTGTAAATGAAGCACCGGTTAATGCATTTATAACTGGTAATAATCTATGCATTTCAGAGTACATGGGAAATTTATTTATTGTTTCGGCTTTATAAGATCGAATAGCGCAGCCGTTATCTCTTACCGGAATTCCCGTAACATTTCTAACCAATGTGTTTGCAATTTTTGAAGGGAGTAATCGAGTAAATTGACTGTCTTGTCTGTGCTCGCGCCAGCCGAGACAAATATCATTTCCTTCGCCAAGTTTTTCCATCATTCTACCAATATCTGATGGATCGTTTTGGAGGTCACCATCCATTGTTACAATATATTTACCAACAGCATTTTGAAATCCGGCATGCAGACCGGTAGTTTGTCCGTAATTTTTTTTAAGTTTAACAACTTTTAATCTTGAATCGGATTTAGCAATTTCTATCATTTTATTTAAAGTATTATCTTTGCTTCCATCATCTACAAGAATTAACTCATAACTATATGAAAGTTTTGACATTGATTCCGTTACAGCGTTGTAAAGCGGCTGAATAGAATCTTCCTCGTTATAAAAGGGAATAACTATTGATAAATCCATTAAAAGTTAGCTTTGTTGAGAAATAATTGAGTTTCATAAACTATACCAAAAAAATAGCAATATTTGGCTCAAAAAAATACAAAATCTTTACCAGATAGTATCATTTTTGATTTTTTTATGAATTCTTTATCAAAATGAGATATATAATAAATTATTATCGATAAATTTATTAATATTTTTATGAGAAATGTTTATCAAGCTTATAAATGAATTTTCATTTAATGATCTTTTATGAAAAATTATTTAATTAGGTTCATTTTTTTAATTTGAGAAAATTGATTACCAATATCCAGTTTGTAAATATAAGTGCCGCTTGCAAGTTTTGATCCATCAATACTAATTTCGTGTATTCCGGCATTTAGTTCTTGGTCTAATACTTCCAATACTTTTTCTCCCAATATGTTATATACATCCAATCTTGCATTACCAACTTCTTTCATCTTTATCTCTACTTTTGTACTTGGATTAAACGGATTTGGATAATTCTGGCTTATTCCATATTCACTCGGTATGGTTTCTTCATCTGTTGTTTCTTCTTCTTTTACTTCTGATGTAGAACTTATTCCATATACTTCCATCTCCCATATATCACACCAGCTATTTCCTTTACTTCCGGTTATTATTACAGTTATATATCTTGACTTTACTCCTCCCAAACTATGTTCCGACCAATTACTTCCACTATCTGTTGTTTCTTCCTTTATGAAATTTCTTTCCCCATATTTCCCACTGTAAAATTCACAATCATATGTTATCCCTTGGTCTGATCCATATCCGTCTATCATTATCTTTTCTACTTCTGTTTCTTCTCCCAAATCTATTGTTACCCATTGCGGAAACCCAGCAACTGCCCATCTTCCTTCTGATGATGAACTGTAATTTCCTCCATTACTCATTGAGGTGATTCCATCATACAACATTGTGTCTGTATATTGTTCTCCGGTTACTGCGGAAGCTTCTGTTCCGGTTATGTTTATTTTTACTGATTTATTTTCTTCTTCCTCCTCTTCATTGCCTTCTATAACTGTAAATATACTTACATGACTTTCCGGATTTGTGATGTTCTCAAAATTCTTCCCCGTTATTATCGTGCTTACTGTTCCCTCAAAATCCCACTTTATCCCTAATAAGTTTATCTTACTTAGGTCTATTTTTCCCTCAAGTTCAAACTTCCCGACTAATGTTTTCTTTGTGATTATATCATTTCCTATAAACGAGACAAATGTTAGTTCTGTGGTTCCGTCTATGTTTTCTACTCCTACGTACAAATCCGGTGAATTCAGCAGTTCTGAACTTCCTTCCACATAACTTAATTTCAAACTTGTTAAATCTATACTTTGATTTATACTAAGAGCGCATTGATAGCTTGTTAACTCAAAGGCTTCTCCTACATTCTCTATATATACACTCGCTCCTATACTGCTGTCACTTTCTATCGTTATATCTTGGATAGACATTTTATAAATATTAGCCGCTTTAATATTTATAGAAAGAAGTGAAATAATTAGAACATTAAATAAGTAAAATTTTAGTTTTTTATTTACACAAAAATTTGTAATTTTGTCCCGCATTACAAATACTCCCATTCCTTTTGTTAATGCATTTAGGGCTAACAAGTTGCCGCTTGTTAGTCCTTTTTATTTAAGTATGTCTTTACATTTTTTATTATCCTATCAATTCGAGTATGTTTATTTCCAATTTTGATGCCAGAGTGATTTTAATCACAAAAACTTAAGATTAGTGCTGAAAATCAAATATGAAAATAATGTGTCTCAATTTGTTATACTGGAAGTAGAGCAAATGTTAATTTTGTGTATTAGTTTTGGGACAAGCGAGTTGAGTATTAAAACAAATAGAAATATTTTAATAAATAAATCTTTAATTAAGCTCTTAAAAGAAATACTACATAGATAATTACCGATACTGATTAATTTACTTAATTTCTTTTGTTACAAATCACTGCAAACTTGGAAAAATATTTCTTCTTACAATTAAAAAAATTATGCTTATTTATTTAACATATTTGCAAATCAACTCTTATTATGTTCATGGCTATAATTACGGACTTGGATATATTGCATCTGTACTCAAAAGTAATGGATTTAATGTTAAGTATTTTTCTATTTGGAATTTGAGTGATATTGAAAATTTTTATAGCGGCATTAATTTAGATAAACCAGAAGTTATTGGATTTTCTGCAACGAGCTCGCAGTTTCCTTATTTAAAAGAAATCTCAAAAAATATTAAGTCTTTTTCAAACTCATATTTAATTTGCGGTGGTGCGCATACAACACTCCAACCGGAATCCATAAATCAAATTCCGGAACTTGATGCAATTGCTGTTGGCGAAGGTGAATATGCAATGCTGGATTTGGCGAACGCAATTCAGAATAAATCAGATTTTACTCAAATTAAAAATCTTTGGGTTAGAAAAGGAAATGAAATTGTAAAAAATCCGGTTAGACCATTAGTTGAAAATTTGAATCTTCTTCCATTTCCGGATAAAGAAACGTTAGATTATCAAAAAATTCTTGATATAAGCAAAGGAAATAACAGATTTATTTTCAGCAGAGGATGCACTTTTAAATGTTCGTATTGTTCAAATAGTGCGCTGTCTTCGGTTTATCCGAACAAAAATAAGTATTATCGATTTATGGAACCGGAACTTGCAATTGAACAAATTAGAAATGATCACGAAAAATATAAATTTAAGTTTATTACATTTGATGATGATACAATTTCGCTGAATAAAAAATGGTTTTTCACTTTTTTTGAGCTTTACAAAAAGAATTTCAATTATCCCTTTAGGTGTAATTTACGAATTGAAACAGTTGATGAAGATGTTGTAAAATTATTGAAAGAAGCCGGCGCGAGAAATATTGGAATAGGTTTGGAACATGGAAATGAAGAATTTAGAAGAAAAGTTCTAAATAGAAAAATGTCAAATGAGCAAATAAAACATGTATTTTCTTTAGTAAATAAATATGAAATTTCGCATGATGATTTTATTATGGTAGGATTTCCCGAAGAAAATCGAAAATTATTTTTTGATACTGTAAAATTATCAAGAGAAGTCGGAGCCAAAGGAAAACCATCAATTTTTCAGCCTTATCCCTCAACTAATTTAGCAAATATTTGTGAAACGAATAATTGGATGCCCAATAAAGAAGTATATAAAGAACGTTATGAAGCAGTAATAGATTTTCCAGAATTTAAAAAAGAAGACATACAATTAAGTTCTGAAGTTTTTCAGTTTTTAATAAAATATAATTTCCTTCCATTGTTTAATGTAACAATTTATTTAAGGATTTTACTATACTTCAGTAAAGTTCAAAATTCTACAATTCATTTTGCAAAACAGATTAGAAATAAAATGAAAAAGTATTTAAATAAATTTTCTGAGAAAAAGAAAAAATCTGCTTTGGGAACTTCTATATTCGATTTTAAAAATTCTGAAAATATATCGAACATATAACTTGAAAAAAGTTATAAATTCAATATCTTATTTATCTAAAAATTCTACAATTCAATACTGATTTAAGGAAAATGGGAAATAAATGATTGAAAAAATTTCAGTAATAATTCCGGTTTATAATACAAAAAAATATGTTAAAGCATGTGTTGATTCAATTCTTGAACAAAAAGAGTTTGTACATGAAATAATTTTGATAAATGATGGATCAACAGACGGTTCCGGAGAATATTTGGAAGAAATATATTCGAAAAATCCATTAATAAAAATTCATCACACAAAAAATCAGAGACAAGGTCCCGCCCGTAATTTTGGGACACAAATTTCTACCGGCGAATTTATTTATTATTTTGATTCCGACGATATTCTTAAACCGGGATTGTTTAAAAGATTTAACGAAATTTTAACAGAACATCAGGATTTGGAAATTTTTGCATTCTCCGCAATTCCGCTTATTGATGAAGATTACAATTTATCCGAAGTAGAAAAAAAGAGAATAAATTCCACAACTGTTTATTCGCGAAAAACAAATGCTGTTTGCAATACCGGAGAAGATGCTTTTAATTTATTGTATAAAATTAAATCATTTTCACCACTGCCTTATTTATATATTTTCAAAAAATCCATTGTGGTTGAAAATAATATTCAGTACAGATCAATTCGGTTTGAAGACGAAGAATTTGCATTTCAATTATTTCTACATGCAAAAAAAACAATAATTAAAGACGAATTTTATTGCGATAGAAGAATTAGAGAAGGCTCAACAATGGAATTGGATAGATGCTTTGCAGATATTTTTGGATATATTCAAACAAACGAAACTCTGGAAAAATTAAAAAATTTGAGCTGGCTTAAAGAAGAAACTTGGCAAAATATTGATAAAAAAATTATTAATCTTGCTAAAGCAATGATAATTATGAAAACCGCCAGCAATTTGCGGCTTTCAGCAGATGAAAAATCAACTTATAAAAATGCACTAAATCCACTTAAGAAAAAGAATAGCGAACTTGCAAAATTCTATTATACTTATCCGGCAGAATACAAATTACGAATGTTGAAAAAGAAATTTTTAGGATAAAAAAAATCAGCAGAATTTTATTAAAATAATGCTGATTTTCTTAAAGTTTTATAAGCTAATCAAAGAGCAAGATAAGTACAAGATAGAGCCAATTACAAGTTAGCCCATTTTCACAATTTTTATTTTATTAAAACCATCTTTTTTGTTTGAACAAAATCACCGGTTTTTAATTGATAATAATAAACACCGGTCGATAAATTAGTACCATCAAAAACTACTTCATAATTACCGAATGATTTATTTTCATTTATTAAAGTTGCAACCTCTTTACCTAAAATATCGTAAACAATTAGTTTTACGTTTGACTTTTCATTTTTCGCATTTGACGGAATAGAATATTTAATTGTAGTACTAGGATTAAATGGATTGGGGTAGTTTTGGTAAAGAGTGAAATTAGATATTAATTTTTTATCAACATTCTTAACATCGGTGATTTCATCATTAGACTTTAAAATTGTTCCGCTATCACCAACAGCCCAGCACGTTTTACCATCGAATGAGTAAAGATTGTTAATTTTACTATTATCATAAGTACTCCCGAAAAATTGTAAATCCCATGTTACTCCACCATCAGAACTTTTCGAAATTGTAATGGGGTCAGCAATATCATAATCCCGATTATAACCATAAACTCTTCCTAACAACCAACCAATTTCATTATTATAAAAATGAATTTTCTCTAATTGATTTGTTCCAGGTGTGAGAACAGTAAATTCATAAAGAATGGAGCTTTTTTTATCTTGATCTAATTTTCTAATTCCGTAACCAATATAATTTGGATAATTATACACCCAGATTCCCCATAAATTTAGATTTTCCAAAATACTAATATCAAAGAACATCGATTCAATTGATTGCCAAGTAGAACCTCCATCTTGAGTTATGTAATTCCCATAACAAGATTCATTAAGAAAATAAGTTAAAGTTATGTAACCAATACTCTCGTTTATATAATTAAAATTTTCAATAGACTCCAGATAAATATAATAACCTAAATGGTTCTTTAATGAATCAAGTGAAAATATTTTTTGATTATTGGTACCAAATTCGTCTATTTTAAATAAGGAATTTGAATGCTCTAAATTATTGTAATTCTCAAAAGAAATATAATAAATGAAACCGTTCTGATAAGTTAACTTGCGAATCCAGTTGATTTCAGAATTTGAGTAAACGGAAACCCAATTTACTCCGCCATCGTTTGTACTAAAAATCTCATTATTTTTATAGGCGAAACCTTTTTTATCATCAATGAAAATCACATCCAATAAATTTTTTTCGGAAAATTCCGATTTTATATCCCAAGTTATTCCGCCATTGTTTGTAACTAATAATGTGGAATTACCCCAAATTATTCCATTCAAACTGTCAAGAAAGTTTATATTGTTCAGATTATAATTTGTATTTGATTGAATATACTTCCATTTATTTTCTCCAATTATGTTAAAAAAAATATTCTTATAACCACTACTTGATAAATCGGGAATAATACTAAATGTATTTGAATCGCTAGAATCATAAATTTTTAATTGGCAAAATATGGAAGGAGTATTGGGTACTATCCATTCAAAAAGTCCATTTTCAGCTTTGTAATTTTCTATTATTAGTTTCCATGTTTTACCAGCATCTATTGAGTATTCAATATTGATGTTTTCAATACCGTTGCTGGTCCATGTTAATGGTTCAATTGATCCGACATTGAGATATCTTAATGTTTCGGCAGAAAATTTAACTGATTGAGCATTTATGGAATGTAAAAAATAAAAATTAGTTAGGATTAACAAATATAAAATTTTCATTAAACTTCCATTAAAATTAAAATTAAAGAAAAGATTATTACATAAAATTATTTAAGCAAAACCATTTTCTTAGTTTGAACAAAATCCCCGGTTTTTAATTGATAATAATAAACTCCCGCTGCAAAATTTGATGCATCAAAATTCACTTCATAATTTCCGGAAGATTTAGTTTCGTTAACTAAGGTTGAAATCTCTTTCCCAAGAATATCAAAAACTATTAATTTTACGTTTCTCGTTTCACTTTTTTCGCCTGCCTGCCGGTAGGCAAGGTTTATCGGAATCGAATATTTTATTTTTGTCGTGGGATTAAATGGATTTGGATAATTTTGGTAAAGAGTGAAATTAGTTATTAATTTATGTTTTATATTCTTAACATCCGTAATTCCATCTGTAAACTTTAAAATTGTTCCGCTATCACCAACAGCCCAGCATGTTTTACCATCAAAAGAGAAAAAATTATTGATTTTCGGTGAGTTGTATAGACTATTTGTGTATTGAACATTCCAAGTTAATCCGCCATCTATTGTACCGCAAATACTAAATGTGCTATCTAAAATATTATATTGTGAAGGATAAGCAATCATCCATCCAACTTTTTCATTTATGAAATAAATATTACTAATTTGTTTATCTGCAAAATCATATTCAATTATATTTCCGGAAATAGAATCAATTGTTCCTAAATAATAATTAAATAATCCGAAATCATTCGAAACACTGCCTAAGCTATTCCATCCTTTATTTGGATTTAGGAAATATGATGAATATGAAAATTGGGCAATTATTTTATTTGGAATATCAATTTCTGTTTGCTGCCATGTTTTTCCACTATTGCTTGTTTGAATTGTAAATGATGATTTTGGGCAATATTCAATTCCGCCGCAGTTATTACCCATGCTTTCTTCAGCAATAGCCCAACCGGATTTCTCGTCAATGAAATTATAATCAATAATATGATATTCACTATTATCTTCAAAAGTCGACCAAGTATTTCCTCCATCTTCCGTTCTATAAATTCTACTTAAATTTAAATTATAATTACTTCCTCCATCTTCATTATACTTAAGAATAAACCATCCAACTTTACTGTTATTAAATTTTATATTACTAATTGATGTTTTGGTTGGGAAAGGCATATCTTCTGAAAATTTTGTTTCAAGAGTAAATTGAGTGTGCCAAGTTTTACCACCATCTTCTGTTTTCTGAATAACAGAACTATCTGAATCTTCTGAAATTTTATCAATTTTCCAACCAGTATTCTCATCAATGAAACAAATACTTTTACTGGTAAAATGAGATTTTATTTGCCATGTAATACCTGCATTATTTGAAACCAATAAAATATTATTACCGAAAGCTATACCATTTTTATTATCATTAAATTTTATACACAATAAATTTTCTAAGGTTGGAGTTGAAATTTTTGTCCACTCATTTTTTCCGTAAATTGTAAAATGATGAATCCACTTTGTATCGTTTTCCGAATCAAAATGTGTGATTGGATAAATACTATATATGCTATCATTAGAAGTATCTGTAATTTTAATTTTGCAAAAAATTGATGGTGTATTTGGAATAACCCAATTATAAAATCCATTTGCAGCCGGATAATTATCTTCAATAATTAACCATGATTTTTCACTATCAGTTGAATATTCAATTTTAATATTATTAATTCCACTATTTTCCCAAGTTATTTGCTGTATTGAACTAGATTTAAAATTTGCTTTGTTCTCGGTCCAATCCATAGTTAAGTTAACCGATTGCGAATATAAAGTAGAATTAGAAAATATAGTGAATGTGATAAAGAATAAATAAATAAGAAATGTTATGTTTTTCATGGCGGACTCATTTTATTAAACATTTTTGATAATAATATTTATTTAACATTGTACATTTATAATTATTGTCAATAATTATTATCACATTTTGAAAAATTTAATTATTTATAATAAAAAAGGAGATAAAAGCTTATTAAAAAACTTATAATCTCCTTAACAAAATTACCTTAAAATTTTATTTTATAAAAAACATCTTCTTTGTTTCTGTAAAATCACTACATTGAATTCTATAGAAATATATTCCACTACTAAGATTACTTGCATCAAACGTTACTTCATAATTTCCGGGCGATTTAGTTTCGTTTACTAATGTTTCAATCTCTTTTCCTAAAACATCATAAACAATTAGTTTCACGTTTCTCGTTTCACTTTTTTCGTTTATCGGAATAGAATATTTTATTTTTGTACTTGGATTAAATGGATTGGGATAGTTTTGGTAAAGGGCATATTCTTCCGGAATTTTATTTATATCTGCAATATCAGTTAAATTTAATTTATAATCTAAATTTATTGAAGAAAGCTGATTTGTATAAATTGTGAAAAATAAAGAATCAACTTCACTTCGCATTCCTTCCAAATCGAATCCATTTTCATTCTTATTCAAATATGAAAGTAAATTAGCGTTATTAATTTCAGTTAATCCTAACAAATTTTTGATATTAGCTAAGGGAATTTTTATTGCAGCTTCAAATTTATCTTTTAAGTAATAATAATCAGATAAATCATGCACTCCGGAAGTATCTCTAATAACTTGAATATACATAGAAAGTAATTCAATTATTTCATCTGTTGTGGGGTTATCTCCAATTCCGGTTTCGCAAAATAGATTTAAATTTAGGTTTAGCGTTATATTTTCTTTAAGACTTCCAACGGGGAAAATAATTTCTAAGCCAGTTAAAAAGTTATAAAAGTTTTGGAAAACACTTAACTCGGATGGAAGTGTATATTCCGGAAATTCTATTTTATTACCTTCATAAATATTACCACTAAATATTTCAATAGGATCATCTGAATTTTCACAATTGGGAAGTGAAACATGGTAATTAATCTTATTGACAGCATTAACAGCATTTCCACTATTCCTAATATCTTTATTAGCTTTTGGCCATGGGCTATCAGCTAATCCTTTACTATTTGTGCTAATTGCATATAAGATTCCATCTGTACATCCAAAATAAATAGTACCATCATTTTGAATTGTTGGCGAACTAGCAATTGGTTCATTAGTTAAAAACTTCCACTTCAATGTACCATCCGGATTTAGAGCATAAAAATTCTTATCATTTGATCCAAAATAAATTGTACCATCTTCACCAATAAGCGGAATAGAATTGATTTCTCCTTTGGTTGAGAATTTCCATTTTTCTGTACCTTCTGGTGTAATTGCATAAAGAAAATATCCTATAGCATATTCTGCATTACCGACTCCAAAATAAACTGTCCCATCATTTCCTATAGAAGGAGCAGTTTTTATATAAGTTATAGAATTGAATTCCCATTTTTTTGTTCCATTGGGATTAATTGCAAATAAAATATCTGCTGAACCAATATAAATATTGCCAAAAAAGTCAATTGCAGCTGATGGGTTTCCCCATACATTTTGTTTCGTATTTTGCGTCCATTTTAAATTTCCATCATATAAAAAGGCTAATAAACCCCCGTAAGTCGAATTGGAAATAACTAATCCATCTATACCAATAACAGGTGAAGAATTCAGACCGCCATTTGTAAAATTTTCCCATTTCTTTGTTCCATCTGGATTTACTGCTACTATTTGGCCGGAATTACTTAAAAATATTGTACCATCATTTCCAACGGAAAGAAAGTTATTAAAGTTATCAGAATTACTTATTTTCAATTCCCATTTTTTTAATCCTTGCGGACTTATTGAATAAAGATTATTATCACGGTCATTTATGTAAATTGTGCCATCATTCGCTATAGCTGGAGATGAATAAATTTTTCCATTTGTTACAAATGTCCAATTTAGAGTACCATTTGGATTAATAGAATAAAAATTATTATTCGAATTACCAAAGTATATATTCCCATCATTTCCAATAGCAGGAGAAGAATAAATTGAGCCATTTGTTGAGTAAACCCACTTTACACCATTATTAACATTAACAGCATTATAAGAGCTATTTCCTTGAGAATCCGTAACTTTGAGAGAAAAAGAATAAATTCCTTTATCTTCCGGTAAGTTAACTTCTATTTGAGGAGAAGTTGGATTACTAATAAGAATTTCACCATTTGAAGGATTTTTATTAAACTCCAAAAGTAACTTAGATTTTCACCATTCGGATCATATGAATTTGTTCCGTCTAAAACTGCTTTCCCCGTTAATGTTGATATTTCATTTTCTGCAACTAAAGCATGCGGATAATTTTTGTTAAAATAGCTGGCTTGATTTTTATATGTTTTACTAAATTTTGGCCAAGGACTTTCTGCCAAACTATTACTGCCGGAAAAAATTGAAAATAATTTTCCTTGCAAATTTCCAGCAATAATATTTCCATTTTTATCCATTGCTAATATTGAAGAAAATGTTGAATCTAAATAATTGAGTTGATAAGGATTAGATGTTGTATATCGTTTCACCCAGTTTACACTACCATCGGGATTAAAGGCAAAAAGGCGTGAGTAATAACCATTAACATAAATAGTTCCATCGTTTCCAACAATTGGTGATAATGACTTATTATTTGATAATCCATCATCATATGTTTTATATCTCCAATTTATCACTCCACTTTTTGTTACTGAAAATAAAAAAGCTTGATCACCATCTTCTGCTCCGTAACTATATCTATGAATATATAAATCATTTTCGCTTCCAATAACTATTTGAGCATTTTCTACATCTATTGTATTGGTAAGTTTTAATTTCCACTTTTGAGATCCGTCAGGATAAAAAGCATGTAAATAATTATTTAGTGAGTATATATAAATAGTTCCATCTTCATCTATAACCAGAGGGAAAGGAAATTCAGAACCCAATTTCCACTTTAATGTTCCATCAAAATTAATTGAATATAAATTATTATCATTTGAAACTTGATAGATTGTTCCATCATGTCCTATAATCGGTGGATGCAGAATTGATCCATTTGTTTGAAATTTCCAATTAAGTGTTCCATCTGAATTAATTGCATAAATATTTTTATCATAAGAACCTATATAAATAGTTCCATTATGACTAATTGCGGGAGTTGCAGTAATTTTATCATCGGTAGTAAATTCCCATTTTTTTGTACCATCAGAATTTACTGCATAAAGTTTCTTATCATTTGATCCAAAATAAATAGTTCCGTCATTACCTAAAACCGGAGAAGAATAAATCATATCCCCAGTAACGAATTCCCATTTTTTTGTACCATCAGCATTTACTGCATAAAGTTTGGAATCTATAGAAGTTACATAAATAGTTCCATCATCTCCAATTGCTGGGCATGAATAAATAATTCCGCCTAAATCAAGTTCCCAATTTATATTTCCGGGTGTTTGAGATAAAATGGAATTACTTAATAAAGCTAAAAACAACAATATTGTAATATTGATTTTGGTTCTCATATATTCTCCAAATAATAAATCTAAAATTATATTATATTAACTAAATAAAACTTTAATAAATTAGCAAATTTTAATATTTCTATTTTAACAAAATCATTTTCTTGATTTCTACAAATTTTCCAGCTTGTATTTTATAAAGATATATTCCGCTAGAGAGATTACTTGCATCAAACGTTACTTCATAATTTCCGGCTGATTTAGTTTCGTTTACTAATGTTTCAATCTCTTTTCCTAAAACATCATAAACAATTAGTTTCACTTTTGACGTTTCTCCTTTCACGCTTGAAGGAATAGAATATTTAATTGTAGTAGTTGGATTAAACGGATTAGGGTAGTTTTGAAATAGTTCATAATGATCAATTATTGGCATTACATCGGTTTCATAAAAACCAAATTGATTATCATTGTTAATTTCTACTTTGGAAAGCATATTAGTCGTAGCAGATTGAAAGACGTTAATAGTTTTAGTAATCCCACTACCGGAGAAAATAAGCTGACCTATTCTGTCTTTACCGGTATTGTTAGCTAAGTAACGTACAGTAATAGTCCCGTTACCGGTAAGAGATTTAGGAGATTTACTAATCCATCCACCAACAGAACCGGTATTATCTTTAACGGTCCAAGTAATATTAGAATTAACATTAACAGTAGTAGAACCGGCATCTCTTCCTAAGGATAAAGACTCGGGAACATTTATATAATTACCAGTTTCACCGCCCGAAGAAGGTTTACCATTTTGAGTAATGGAAATAGTTTTAGAAATACCACCGCCTGAAACAGAAATAACAGCATTTCTTGAAGTATTGTTAGTATTTTCAGAGAAATTAGCAGTTAAAGTTCCATTGTTATTTCCGGAAGATGGAGAAATAGTTAACCAGATAGAATTACTTTCTGCTTTCCAACTTATATTCGATGTAACACTAAAACTTGTACTGCCGCTATTAGCAGAAACAGTTTGGCTGTAAGTATTTATGGAAAGTGAATTATTATTATTTGGAACAGAAGAAGTTGTAGCAGATTGAAAGACGTTAATAGTTTTAGTAATCCCACTACCGGAGAAAATAAGCTGACCTATTCTGTCTTTACCGGTATTGTTAGCTAAGTAACGTACAGTAATAGTCCCGTTACCGGCAAGAGATTTAGGAGATTTACTAATCCATCCACCAACAGAACCGGTATTATCTTTAACGGTCCAAGTAATATTAGAATTAACATTAACAGTAGTAGAACCGGCATCTCTTCCTAAGGATAAAGACTCGGGAACATTTATATAATTACCAGTTTCACCGCCCGAAGAAGGTTTACCATTTTGAGTAATGGAAATAGTTTTAGAAATACCACCGCCTGAAACAGTAATAACAGCATTTCTTGGAGAAGAGTTAGTGTTTTCAGAAAAACTAGCGGTAATAGTTCCATTATTATTTCCAGAAGAAGGAGAAACTGTTAACCAACTGGAATTGCTTTCTGCTTTCCAACTTATATTCGATGTAACACTAAAACTTGTACTGCCGCTATTAGCATCAAAAACATCTAAATTTTTACTAAGTTCAATTACAGGGAGATTTATATTCTCTTTACTCATTTTCATTCCGCAAATTTTAATTGTTCCGGAACTAAAATTTGTACTTCTGATGGTAATATTTATTAAAGAAATATTTTCAGGAATAATTAAAGATTTGGTACCATTAGTTGAAATACTTAGCGTATGTTTTGTCCATGTAGAACTTTCAGCAGGGAATTTGAAAATATAGTTGTTAGAACCAACTTGAAAGTCAACCTCAATAAAATTTCCGGGGGCTCCTTTCGTCCACAATTCAAATGAATTCTGTCCTTTTTCAAGACCGGCGAGATCAATAATTTTAGCTATTGTACCTTTCTTATTTATTGCCAAAGACATATTTTCATTTTGTGATATTCCATCCGTCTTATCTAAATAAGAATCTGTCAATTTTTCAAAACCATCCGGAAGATTGTTTTGATCTTTGTCAATATTTAAATTAGGAAATATATTTTCATATGGATTGGGAATTTGATTATATAGAATATCTGCCCATTGTGAATATGTTTTTATAGGGATATCATTTTCTATACACCATTGAATTAATTTTTCAGTTCGTTCTAGAAAACCACTCCAACCACCAAGCAATTCCCTAAAGTGGCTGTGCCCGATAACTACGTGATGTTTAGCAATTCTGTTTGCTATAATATTTTTACATTCATCTAATGATTTTGTATCTTCATGAAAATCTCCGAAATTCATTCCATATTCTTTATCATTATTTGGATCATATTCGTTAAATACTTTTAAACTTGGATTTGAAAACACACCAGCGGATTTATAACCTAAAGAAGTTTGACACCCTTCCTTTATTTCTTCTCGATACACATGTGGAAAATAACCACCTGGTTGTATCCAAGTATATGGACGAATTAAATTGTAATGTTCTGCCAATCTTAATGATTCTTGCATTAGAGCATTTAATGCTTGTGGGGTTAAATGAACGTCGTTTATGTCAAGATTATAAAATTTTATATTTTTAATAACACCTAAACTCTCATCATTTCTCCAAAATCCTCTTACTTGAACTTTGTAATTATCAATCCAGCCGGTATTTTCGTCAATAAAAACTAATTTATCTAATGTTGGAAAATAGAGATAACAATCTGTTTTGTTAAAATCTTTGAACTGACCTAAGCTACTATAAATATAATTACCATTTATATCAACATAGCCGGTTCGTACACAATTTACTTTTGCATAGCCTTCAGTTATTTTTGTATGAGCTAATTCAATTTTGTTCCCTTTAATATTTGCTACACCAGAATGATCCCTATAAAAATCAGCACCTAAAATAGTGTAAAAATAATTCGTTCTGTGAAATGGAGTATGGTCCATCATTTCATGACCATTTGACTGGATAGATTTTAATTTATTTATATATTCTGACGTAATTTCCTGCATTGCAAAATTTAGTGCAAATGTAAATTCTTTGTCGTATTTATCAAAAACTTCTGCGTATTCTAAATACATATTTATCGGCTGATTATCATCTGTTCTGAAGCATATGCCTCCTTTCTTTGAAATATATTGACTTCTTGTATCTGTTGATAGAGAAATAAAAATTATAACAAGAAAGCTTACAAGAAAATTATTCATCTCCTTTCATTCCTAATTTATTTAATTAAATTACATTTAATTTTATTTATTAGTTTAATGATCTGAATATAAATTATAAAAAATAGTGATACTTTAAATGTAAAGAAAAAACAGAACACCATTATTCATTTTAATTATTATTGCATTTTTGAAATGCAAATCTGCCGTAAAACTCTAACAAATTATATCAAACATTGTTATATTATTAAATACTAAAAATTTCGATAAATTTTAATAAAAATAATAAAAACTTAAACAAAAAATGTGATTTGGATCACATATGATTTAAATCTACATAGGTAAAAAATAATTGTTTTTAATATAATTTAATAAATATAAATATTTAATCAATTAACTAATACATTAATATCTTAATTGTTTTTACTATAGTCCAATTTTGATGGAGTTTGAAGATTTTTAAAATTATAATATTTTAAATTTTGTTTTGCAGTAGTAGATATTTCTGTTCATTTTATTAGGAAATAATTTTCCAACTAATGATTTTAAAACTTTCTGTTGAAACACAACTGGAAACTTGCTTTTGAATGTTTTATTTAAACACGAATAATTTTTATAACTAAAAAATTGATTCATAAGTCTGAAAATAAAAGTATTATTACAAAACTTATTTCTTTAATATTTCATTTTATTAATATTATTTAACATTTATGTCGGATTTACGAAAAAAAATACGATCAGGAATTTTTTATAGCGGACTTGCAAGATATAGCGATATTGTGGTTAGTATTATAATTGGCGCATTACTAGCAAGATTATTAACACCTAAAGAATTTGGAATTGTTACTATAATAACTGTTATTTCAAGTTTCTTTACTTTATTGAGTAGATTTGGTATAAGTACAGCCATTGTTCAAAATAAAGATCTTACAGAAGAAGACTTATCATCAATTTTTACATTTACAATTATAATAGGATTCTTTTTTTCGTTCCTATTCTACATTGCATCACCTTTCATTGCATCTTTTTACGAACATCCGGTTTTGGAAGGATTATCAAAACTAATGTCAATTTCAATTTTGTTTAATTCTTTGCAAATAGTACCTAATGCAATAATATTAAAAAATCTTAAGTTTAAAGAAATGGGTATCACAAGTGTGGTCATTCATCTTTTAACAGGGATAGTTGCTGTTGTGCTTGCTTATTTGGATTTTGGATATTACGCACTAATAATAAACGGAATTCTAAATGGAATATTACTTTTTATCTCCTACTTTTATCTAGGTCCTGTTACTATTACTTTAAAAATCAAATATAATGCATTAAGAAAAATTGCAAAATTTTCTACTTATCAATTTCTTTTTACATTCATCAATTACTTTGCTGGAAATTTAGATAATTTGTTAATCGGTAAATTTTTCAATGCAGCTACTTTAGGAAATTATGATAAAGCTTATAAACTAATGTTAATGCCGGTACAAAATCTTACTCAGGTTATTACACCTGTACTTCACCCTGTGTTATCAAATCATCAAGATGATTATAAACTAATATATGATGCATACTATAAAATTGTTAAGCTACTTGCCATAATTGGATTTCCACTTTCAATTTTTTTATTTTTTAACGCCTCTGAAATTATTTTTATTTTGTACGGTCCGCAGTGGGGTGAAAGTATATCTGTTTTTAAGATCTTAGCTTTAGCAGTGGGAATTCAAATTGTTCTTTCGAGTACTGGTTCTATTTTTCAAGCAACTAATAGAACCGATTTGTTATTTTACTCTGGATTGATTAGTACAATATTTGTTGTTCTGGGAATTTTATACGGGATTTTTATTGGTAAAGATTTAATTTCAATTGGTTACGGCATACTAATAGCTTTCTCTTTAAATACTTTTCAAGCTTTTTATTTACTTATAAAATATGCCTTAAAGAACTCCTTTAGAAGTTTTGTAAAATTATTTTATTACCCAATTTTAATGAGTCTTGTTTTATTAATTTCGTTAAATATTTTTTAATTATTGATTATCGATAACTTGCTTATTTCAATAATCTTGAAAACAATGGTTAGCTTAATAACATTATATGCAACCGTTTCACTATCAAAAGAAAATTATAAATTTATCCTTCAAAATTTTAGAAAAATAATAAAATGATCTAAGTCGAATTCCTAAGCTTTAAGAAGTTTCTTAGTCATTTAGATTAAATTAAATATTAAGAAATAGTAAATCAATATTTAATTTAATCTTGAAGTGATAGACTTTTTAATTATAACTTACTATTTAGTACATTTAATACTGCTACTTATTTTTCGCGAGAATATATTAACTAAATAGATATGGAAAGAATACAGATCATTTATTTTTTAAATTTAAATAATAATCTTATATTTTCTTTAAATAAAAATTATTTACAATTTTCAATCAACTAAGGTAAGTTGCTTCTTTTTAAAATATTTTTATTTATAAAAAAATAATCTAAAACGTTAACAATTCCATTCATATCAAGATCGCCTTGAGAATATCCAGTTGATAGAATATAGTTGTAAATAATTCCAAAGTCTAAATTGTTTATGATACCGTTTGCGTCGCTATCACCAGAATACATACCAAATATACTATTACCTAAATTGACCATTGAATTGTTTCCGAAGGCTCTGTCTAATGAAACAGAAAAATCATAACCAATTGGGTTATTTGTTGAAATACTAACTTTTTCTTTACTCATGACAGAAAGGTGATTTCTATGTTTAACTACTATATAATAATCATCAGTTTCAATATTGTTAAAAGAAAATTTAGTGCCATCGGAGTTTAGAACTATGCCCTCTTTATTTAATATAGCCGGTTTTCTATATTTTGTATTATTTTCAGAATCACGTAATTCAATCAACAGCCAATCAACGTAATAATTTTGATTTGTAATAGTTGAGACGTTATCATCAAGCAACCATGGACTAATGTTATAAGGTTGTTTTGGGGGAATGTAAGATGCATTATTTAATAAAGTTTTCATAGTATTGTTGGTGTAACAAGCCTCTAAGTAAATTTTTAATTCTGATGTAGAATTTTGCGTATTATTTTGTTTTAATAAAATTCCAAATGCACCAATGTCATTTGTTAATCTCAAATTTCCTAATAAATCATTGGCATAACTTCTACCAGTTGGGTCGTTTCCTAAATTATTAAAGGAATAACCGGTATTATTAGAATTACCATTTTCTGCGATAAAAACGTTTGGAATATAAGAACCGTTTTTCCCAATATTGGAAGCAAAATAAGTTGACGATGTAGAAATCCAGTTTGGATCAGTATTATATTTCTCATTTGCTATTATAACTGTGGCATCCAAAGTTCCATTGTCGTTTGCGGCATTGTATTCAAATGCACTTGCATATTTATCGCCACTATTTACAACAACTAAACCACTGTTAATACTACTATTCCCAATAACAGTACTGGAATTATTTATATAAATATTATTTCTTAGAATTAAACCTTCTTCTCTATATCTCCCTAAATAATATGCACCACTAAGAGAATAATCAAAAATATTATTAATAACAGTGAAAGGACTACTGGAAGTCGCTTCGGTCATTACTAAAGCTCTATCTTTTGTAATATAACTTAACCAACCGCAATTCAAAACAGTATTGTTTATAAAATATGCCCCTAAATCACTTCTATAAGTAGTGTTATAATTAAATGAACGCCCAATAAGTTGATTGGAACAATTCTCAAATAAATTATTATGTATATAGTAGTTTCCATAACCCAAACCACTTAGTACGTTGTCCGGTGATTCTTGAGGTGCATCCCCAAAATGAGGAGCAAAGCCATTATAATCACTTAAATTATTAGCAACTGAATATTGGTAAACAGCCTGTCCAGTCCCATTATTAGTAGATAGAGTTGTATATGTCCCAGCCAATACCCCAGACTTAGTTTGCTGACCATAAGTGTAATTAGCTTCTCCTCGTCTTACCAAATCGTGTATGTAATTATATCTAAAAACTAATCCAACACCACCAGTTTTCGTATCTCCCGTTGAACCGTAATTATCCCAAAGTTTACCAACAGAACCATGCTTTACACCACCTCTATAAATTCTTTCGTCAAGGTTATTATGAATTTCGTTATACTCAATCAACATTTTGGAATTTCCAACTGGCATAGCCGTATATTCAAAATTATAAATATTATTGTGATGAATATGAAAAGTATAATTTGTATTCCAAGTATCTCCGGCAGTAAAGTCTCGCCTTTCTCCCCCAATGCCATAACCGCCATAATCCATTTCGCCATCTAAAAAATAGAAATTATACATTTCGTTATATGCGATTTCTGTTTCATAAGGATAAGTTATATATATGCCAATTCCCATATCTCTGATAGTATTTCTTAAATATGAATGACCAATTCCATAATTATAATACGAATGATTTATTCCAACAGTTCTCTTATCGTGTGCGTTCTGACCGCCAATTATTTCACAATCGGTAATAGTTAAATAATTTGCTCTTACTCTTATTATATCAGAAGCATTGGCATAGCCATATATTTTTAGGTTATTTATCACTACATTTGGGTTTTCAATATTAGTTGTGTGTGAACTTGAAAGCGAACTTAAACTATCACCGATAATTGCTTTTATTCCATTTCCATAAGTGGAGTATGTAACTCCAACTTTACACTCTAATGTTGCGTCGGAAAATTGTTGCCCGCCTTTAAAGTTTACAATATCACCAGATTTTAAATTTGCTTTGTTTACTTCAGAAATTGTTGAAAAATTGCCGCTGCCATCTTTTGCAACATAATATATATTTTGAGAAAACAAAGAAATATTCAAAAACAATAAATATGAAATGATTAAAAATTTATGCATGACTTACCTATAAGTTATTATCTAATAATCGTAGAATTAGAACAATAATTAAATTTGGCAATAACTGTGCCCTTATAAATATTTAAAATATATTTTCGATTGACTTATAAAACACGTCAAATTACTATATTTTTTTTCGATTATTTCAGTTGATTAAATTACGAACGCATCAGAATGAAATTTAGCTAATTTTGATACACAAAATGGTTAAGAAATCATTAAATTTTTTTTTTGCACAATTATTGATTTGTTAAAGAAACTGATTATGAGAAAGATGAAAAAAATTTTAAATAAAGTGTTAACTGGCAATATTTTAAAGAATTTATATTACTATTTCTTTTTATTTCTACGAAAAACTAAAATTTTGCTTCACAATAAATTAGAAAAAAGAATAGAACCCGAGAATAATGTTATTGATGAAGAATTCAAGTCATACTTATGGCAGCATTTGAAGAAAGGTTTAATTGAAGAAAATAATAATATCTTTTTTAATACAAATGTAACAAATCAAAACACACCGATGCTGCTAAGTCAGGCAAGAATTATTTTAATTCTATGTAATAACAGTGAAGCAAAAATAGATAGTTTTGAAGTTAAAGAATTAGTTAGGAAAATGACTAATTACTTAATCTCAATGAGAAGTGAAAATAGTCTTTTTACTTTTAATCAAGTTTCATGGGATCATCAAGACGAAGGAATCGCATCAACATGGGCAGCTTTAGCTTTAATTAAAGCTTACGAATTAACAAATGAAAAAAAATATCTTGAAACAGCTGTTGAAACTTTTGATGCAATGCTTAAATTTTTGTATAGAAAAGAAACAAGCTTAGTTCATACAAAAGCTGATAATTTTTGGTGTTTAAATGCTGCTTCGACATTTGCATTTGCATGCTCATTATTACTCAAGCATCATTATAACAAACATATTGCTGAAGCAATGAATGATTCAATCGATTTGTGCATTAATAAAATTGCGGAAGACGGACATTATCCATATAACTTTTTAAGGCAAGGCACATACCTTTTATTATATCATCCAATAGTAATTTTGACATTAGATTTTTGCAAAAAGTCCGAATATTTGAAGACAGAAATTAGAGAAAAATTACAAATAACTAATTCAAAAGCTACAGATTTTCTTAAAGGTCATATTAGATTTAACAAAAATAGAATTTTTGAACCGGAAATTATCCACTATTCGCAATACATAATTTCTAATATTACAAGTCTACTATCGTTAAAAGGAAAAATGGAAAAAGAGTTAGAAAATTCGCTATTACAGAATTTATATAGATATTTGAAAAATAATACTCTTTATTTGTGCATGGATAAAAACAATAAACTTTATGATAGTGATCTATACAGTGTAAAAGATGTTCTTACAATCGAGGTTTTATATTGGTATGATATTTACACAAAAGGTGACTAATATTGAAATTTCAAGACTAAATCCATCCTAAATTGATATTTAATACTCAATCAATATCAAAATGATACGATAGTAAAGATAATTTTATACAATAGTTATGTTTATTTTCAAAATAATACATAGTTTTCGTATTATTTTGAAACGGCATAAATATTGCCAACATTAATACTTATTAAATATTATTGATTAAACACTTTTCTGTGACTTAGTTGGCGAAGCTATATAAAAACATACAAACAAAATAAATTATGCTATTTAATTCAATACAATTTCTGATATTTTTTCCATTAGTAGTAATGCTGTATTTTATGATACCACATAAATACAGATGGATATTATTATTATCGGCGAGTTATTATTTCTACATGTGCTGGAAACCGGAGTATGCAATACTTTTAGTAATTTCCACAATAATAGATTATTATGCCGGTATAATGATGGAGAAATCAGAGACAAAGAAAAAGAGACGGAAATTCTTAATACTAAGTTTGCTTTCCAATTTAGGTTTATTATTTACATTTAAGTACTACAATTTTTTTAGCACATCCTTTGTTGATGTTCTCAATTATTATAACATTTTTTTAGATTCCCCAACATTTAAGCTTCTTTTGCCTGTTGGTATTTCGTTTTATACTTTTCAGACGATGAGCTATTCAATAGATGTTTATAGAGGAGAAATAAAAGCACAACATCACTTTGGATATTTTGCTTTGTATGTAACATTTTTTCCGCAGTTAGTTGCCGGACCAATAGAAAGATCAACCAACTTAATGCCTCAGTTTTTTGAAAAACATGACTTCGATACAAAAAGAGCGAGTGACGGCTTAAAATTAATGATGTGGGGATTTTTTAAGAAAGTTGTAATTGCAGATAGACTGGCTATACTTGTAAATCAGGTTTACAATAATGCGGAAAGTTATGAAGGATTTCCACTTTTATTGGCAACATACTTTTTTGCATTTCAGATATACTGCGATTTTTCGGGGTATACGGATATTGCAATAGGCGCAGCGCAGGTAATGGGTTTTAAGCTGATGGATAATTTTAACAGACCATACTTTTCTAAAAGTATATCAGAATTTTGGAAAAGATGGCACATATCATTATCAACATGGTTTAGGGATTATGTTTACATTCCGTTAGGCGGCAATAGAGCAAGCAAATGGAAATGGTACTTTAATTTATTCTTCACATTTTTGATCAGCGGATTATGGCACGGAGCAAACTGGACGTTTGTAATATGGGGAGCAATACATGGGTTTTATTTGATATTTGCCACATGGACAAAAGATATTGTAAACAAAATTTATAAGTTTTTAAGATTAGAAAAAGGTACACGATTAAGAAAATATGTTGATGTTGCAATAACATTTCATTTGGTATTATTTGCATGGGTATTTTTTAGAGCAAATTCATTTAACGATGCAATTTACATTCTTTCTAATATTTTTCCACTTAACATAAAAGATTTTGTATCTCTGTTAAATTCAACGGGTGCCGTTGAAAATGCTCTTGGTTTAACGAAAAGAGGAATCGTATTAGCTCTTCTATCAATAGGTTTTATGGAATTCGTTCATCTTTTCCAGCGCCATAGAAAAATGAGATCATTCCTTTCGGATAAACCTATAGTTCTTAGATACGCAATTTATTATGCAATTTTAATTGCAATAATTTCTTTCGGCGAATTCAGCATGCAGGAATTTATTTACTTTCAATTTTAATTTTAACTTCAATGAATAAAAATTTAATGTTACCGTTTATTAAAAAATCAATTGTATTTATTGCCGGATTCCTTGTTGTAATTTTTGTTTTACAAACAATAATTAATTTTGCGGTTAAATCAATAAACGTAGGGGAGTATGGTGTTTTTAATAAAATAAATGAAGGTAAAATTAATGCCGATATTTTAATAAGCGGTTCCTCGAGGGCATTAAAGGCAATAAATCCCAAGGTAATTGAAAAAGAGCTTGGCTTAACATGCTATAATATTGCTTCCGATGGTTCTGATCTTGGTGTTCAATTACCAAAATTAAAGTGGTATCTTGAAAACAATAAAACTCCTAAAATCTTAATCCAAGATATTGCTCAATTTGGAGGGGATATTTCAAATACTATTTATGAACCTTTTAAATATTTGCCATATCTTTCAAATGATTCTTTGTTCAAAGGTTTAGAGAGAATCGATCCAGATATTTGGTATAATAAATATCTTTTTCCGGTAAACTTAATTTATTACAATTTTGATTTTTACGCCAAATTAGGAATAGAACTTATTCAGTCGTTTAGAGACCAAGAAAAATATATTAATGGTTTTTTACCCGATAATTCAAAATGGTCAAGCAATTTTGAGCAGTATAAAAAAGAACACCCAGACGGCATAAATTGCTCCGCTCCGCAGGATTATAAAGCATATATTTCCGAATTAATTAAATACTGCAGACAAAATAAAATCATTTTAGTTTTTATTGTTTTACCAAACTATTATAGATTAAAAGAAGTAACTCATAATCTTAAAGATATTGGTGTGTACTATAATTCTTTAAGTGAGCCTTTTGTTTATTACTATGACTATTCAAACTCAGATATTTCAAAAAATGAAAAGTATCTTTATAATTTTACGCATTTGAATTTAGATGGAGCAAATTATTTTACCAAATTATTAACCGTAGAATTAAAAAATATAAAATACTAAAATGAAAATTATATTAATTACCGGTGCAGCTGGATTTGTTGGATATCATTTATCAAATGAACTTTGTAAGCGTGGTTATAATGTTTTTGGTTTAGATAACTTAAATAATTATTACAATGTAAATCTAAAGATTGCAAGATTAGAAAGATTACAAAGTTACAAAAATTTTGAATTCGAAAAGATAGATTTGGTTGAAAAAGAAAAAATATTTGAATTATTTAAAAAAGAAAAATTTGATTATGTAATTAATTTAGCAGCACAGGCGGGAGTCAGGTATTCAATCGAAAACCCATTTGTATATATTGAAAGCAATATTGTTGGGTTTATTAATATTTTGGAAGCATGCAGAAAGTTTTCGATTAAACATTTAATTTACGCATCTTCAAGTTCTGTTTACGGGGCAAATTTTAAACAGCCATTTTCAGAAAACGATAACGTTGATCATCCGGTTTCTTTATACGCAGCAACAAAAAAGAGTAACGAACTGATGGCACACACTTATTCTAGTTTGTATAATATTCCAACTACGGGCTTAAGATTCTTTACGGTATATGGTCCTTACGGCAGACCAGATATGGCGTATTTTTCGTTTACAAAGGATATAATTGAGGGTAGAACAATAAAGGTATTTAATGATGGAAACCTTGAAAGAGACTTTACTTATATAGATGATATTGTTGAAGGAATAGTTAAACTTTTAGATAAAGCCCCAGTTAAAAATGATGCTTGGGACAGAATGAAAGCAGAACCTTCAACTAGTTTTGCTCCATATAGAGTTCTTAATTTAGGTAATAATAAACCAGTAAAATTAATACACTTTATCAATGTGCTCGAAAGAGAAACTGGCATAGAAGCCAAAAAAGAATATTTACCTATGCAGCCCGGGGATGTTCACTCAACTTTTGCCGATATTTCTTTTTTAAATGATTACATAGAATTTAAACCAACTACGAGTATTGAAGATGGTTTGAAAAAATTTGTGGAATGGTATAAAGAATATTATAAATAAAGATATTATAGGAATTCAAAATTTAAAAAAATATTAAATCTTGAAATAACATAAAAAATTAAGATATGAGTGAGAGAAAAAAAAAAATTTTATACTATTTGATGCAAGGAGGTTCAGCAGGAGGTTCTGATACTTGTTTATATTTGTTAATAAAATTTTTAGACAAAACAAAATATGAACCAATTTTGCTATATAAGGAAAGAAGTAAATTTGTTGATGAACTTGAAAAGCTAAATGTAACTTTGATTCCGGTACCAATTAAAGAAAGAAAAAAAAATAGTAAACAAACAAATGCTACAAATACAAAACAAATTACCTTCGCAAATAATCCAAGTAATTTAAGGATTATCTTAAGTAGTATAAAGCATTTAGTTAAAAGAGTTCCGGATATTATAAATCTGATTAAAGTAATTAAGGATTATAACATAGATATAGTTCATGCTAACCACTATCTTACTGGTGATAGGTCTGTTTTGGTGGCTTCATTGTTAACTAAAGTAAAAACAATTAGTCATAATAGAGGACTTTACCCGCCCGATCCAATTGATAGAATAATTGCTAAAAAATTAGATTGCATTATCAATATGTCTGATTTTTCTAAAAGTGTATATACGAAAAATGGAGTTTCCGAAGAAAAATGTATAACAATTTATGACGGGATTGACACAGAAGAATTTAAACCTAATGCAAATGAAAGTGATGAAATAATTGTTGGGTGCTTTGGAAGATTGGAAAAATGGAAAGGTCAACAAACTTTAATTAACGCAGCAGAATTAATAGTTAAATCTTGCATAAATATAAAGTTTATTATCGTTGGTAACGGGCCTGACGAACAAGATTTAAAAACTAGTGTAAAAAGAAAAAAATTAGAAGATTATTTTGAATTTACTGGACATATAACTAATGTTGTTGAATATATGAATAAATGTACAATAATTGTTCATACTTCCATTGAGCCCGAACCATTTGGTATGGTAATAACGGAAGCAATGGCACTTGAAAAACCTGTTATTGCAACAAAAATTGGCGGACCTATAGAGATAATTAATGATCAAGAAGATGGCTTTTTGGTTACTCCGCAAAATCCTATAGAACTAGCTAATGTTGTAATTAATTTGTCAAAAGAAAATTATTTAAGACATTCAATTGGTTTAAAGGCACGTAAAAAAGTTTTAGAAAAATTTGATGTAAAAAATTATGCAAGAAAAATTGCAGAAATTTATGAAGAAATAACTTATTAAATGACAAAAATTAAGAATGAAATAAATATTCTTTACTTTGATTTGCACATTCCTTTAATACTGCAAAACAGATCAGAACCTTTTGGTGGTGTTGCTGTTGAGTGGCTTAGTTGGATGAAAGCCTTTTCGAAAATAGGATGCCGTTGTACCTTATTGACATATATTGGTACCAAAAGCACAAATAATTATAATTATTTTGAAATATTAGAGGGTATTGATAAAAATAAAAAATTCATATTTCAAATCTTTAAAATATACAAGTTATTAAAACATAATAAACCTTCATACATCGTTCAAGAGGGCGCTAATCGATATACTGGAATATTTGCTTTTCTTGCAAAATTATTAAATTTACCTTTTATTCATAGAATAGCAAGTGACATGGACGTTGATGACAGAATATTGAAGCATTTTTCTAAATTATACTTATTATTCTATCGTTTTGGAATTAGAAATGCTACTCATATTTCTTGCCAAAATCAATACCAGTTTGAAACACTCAAAAAGAAATTTAATAGTAAAAGTATATCAATATTGTATAATCCATTTGAAATAAAAGAACCTTTAACATCTAATTTCTCGAAAGAATATATTGCTTGGGTTGGAAATTTTAGATATGAAAAAAATCTTCCTGCTCTGGCATTCATTGCAAAAAGCCTTCCTTCAATAAAATTTAAAATTGCTGGTTGTAAATTCGAAATTACGGATGAAGATACAGAGGTTGGGCTTCGTGAATTGGAAAATCTAAAAAATGTTGAATTTGTAGGTCACATTATTAACAGTGAGATAACTCAATTTTTAAAAAAAGCATTTTGCCTTTTAAATACTTCAAGATTAGAAGGTTTTTCAAATACTTTTTTAGAATCATGGTCTGTTGGAGTTCCGGTTATTACAACAAAGAATGTAAATCCCGATAATATAATCTCGGAATATAAATTAGGTATTGTTGCTGAAGAATATGGATATATACCTAATATTTTAAAAGATTTCTTAAAGCTTAAAAAATATTTAGATTTTGAAGATAATTGTTACAATTATATAAAATATAAGCATAATCCAGAAATATTAGCTAAACAGTTTCTAAATGATATGATAAATTGTAAAATAAAGTAATTATGGAAATATTAATTTATACTGTTGCAGTTCTGGTTGTTGCAGTTGTTTTATTTTTACTAGTTGAACAACCATATTTTTTAATTGCCCCTCTAACATTTGCTACTTTTTATGTTTTCAATATAGAAATACCATTTCCAATAGATTCTAGAGGGTTACTTGTATTATTAATCTTTTTGAGACTATATATATTTGATAAAGAAAACATGGTATTGGTTAATGACCATTTGTTTAGAAATAAAATTTTTTTGATGATTATATTTTTTCTAATATTTGAACTAATTGTTCCTATTTCCGAAGGAGAAAAATTTATTTCATACTTAAAAGAAATTCTACTAATTATTGTTAGTGTAATTATTGGATTTCTTGGAATGCAAAATAATATTGGAAAGAAGTCATTTCTAATTGGTTTATTTTTCGCAGGAATTCTGAGCTCGATAGACTTAATATTTACTTTTTTTACAACTGGTGAACTTAATATAATAAGAGTTATTGATTTGTTAATGGGTAATAAGGTAATAGGTAATCACAATTATCCTGGTTTACTTTCAGGTGTGGCATTTTTATTTGCATATATTTGTTTAAGTAGGAATATTTTCAATAAATTTTTAATGTTTGCAGTTATGGTATTTTTGTTTATTGGAATGTTATTCTCTACTTCAAGAAGTACTTTAGGTGGAGTAATTTTTGTTTTTTTTATGATTAATTTTTTTGAAAGAGACTTTAGAGTAAAAATAAAAAGAATCTATCTCTCAATTTTTATTTTATTATTACTGTATGTTGGGGGGCTGTTTTATTTTCAATTTACTGGAATCCCCAATAACAGATTTACATTTCAAGGCGTATTTTACTATAGATTATATTCAGAACCTTTGCAATATTTTGGGAAAAGTCAGCTGAGTTTTAATCCATATACTGGAGAATTGATTGAAGGAAGTATGAATTTCAGATCGGAAAAATGGAAAAAAGATTTGTTAAAATTTTTTAAAAATGATCCCGCTCATCAGTTTTTTGGTTTAGGACCTGGTGGATATTTAGAAATCTCTGAAAAAGTTTACAATAAATGGAATAATGTTAAGGGGCAATATGCAGCTCATAATGGGTATATATTTATTTTGATCGAGCGAGGTTTTCTTGGATTATTTTTATTTTTAGCAATTATAATAACTTTATCATTTTACTTATTGAAAAAATCATTTTATAGCGAAGTTCAATTTCCCTTTGTCTATTTATTTATTGCAATAGTATTTTACTCAATTGGTCAAAATTCTGAATTAACAAGTAGATTTGTTTTTATGCTTATTGGCGGACTAATATACAGTGCATATTTTGAAAGGAATGAATAATGGTTATAAAATGTTTTTTTTATTTTCGGAATAAATAATTCATGTAATTCAAAAAAATTTAAAAGAAAACGAACGGTATTTTAAATAATTTATGCATTTAATTTGGCTTACTCCGGAATTTCCAAGTAGTAAAGACAATACAAAAGGGATTTATATATATAGAACAGTTAAAGAATTGGCAAAATTCTATAAAATTACTGTTATCGCATTATATCCTGCTGCTCCGCCAATATTGGAAATTTTTAAATATAAAAAAGATTGGAAAAATTTAATTAAGGATTGGAAAACAAATTATACTGCAAATAATTCAATTCAAATTTTAAATTGCGATATTATTTATTTAAGATATTATAGATTACCAAGAAAATTATTCCACGATGTTGAAGGGTGGTTTGCATATTGGCAAATACGAAAAAAGCTAAAAAATATAGTAACAAAAGATTCTATTATTCACGCAAACTGGATTTTTCCAGCTGGAACATTGGGAAAAATAATTTCAAAAAAATATAAAGTGCCATTTTTAATATCACTTTTAGGAAGTGATGTTAATAGACTTGTTGTAGGCACAAAGTTTTGGAAATCCGCGCAAAAGTTATTTAATGACTCAAATAATATAACCGCAGTAACAAATGATTTATTTGAGAAATGCGAAAAAAAGAATATTCATATTGAGGAGAGTAAAAAATATTTAATAGATAATATCTATGAATCAGACAAATTCTATATCAAAGACCGAATTGAAACAAGAAAAATGCTTGGTATTGATGATAATTCTAAAATTATATTTTATGCGGGTAATTTAATACCTCTTAAAAATGTTGATATTTTAATAAATGCCTATTCGTTAATAGAAAATAAATACTCTGATACATTATTATTTATTGCTGGTGCGGGTGGTGAAGAAGGCTCTCTAAAAAGACTTTCATCAACTTTAAATCTCAATAATAAGATCTTCTTTCTTGGTCCATTACTCGGTGATGATCTGGTAAATTATTACAATGCTGCAGACTTATTAAGTTTACAGAGTAAAAGTGAAGGTTTACCGAATGTAATAGTTGAATCATTTTTATGTGGAACACCGGTTGTGGCAACTGATGTAGGCGGAATATCAAAAATTGTTAAAGAAGGATCGAATGGTTTTCTTGTAAAACCAAATTCTATTGAAGATCTTGCTCAAAAAATTGAACAATGTTTAGCTAATGCATGGAATAGAAATGAAATTCGTAATAGTATTTCTGATTTATTTCCTCAAAAAGTAATTGAAAAATATCATCAATTATATAACAAACTAGTTTAATTTTTATTGAATTTAACCAAATTATGATTTTTCTGCTAAAACAATTATTACGTTCTAAAAATAAGTAGAAATGGATTTATTTTTAAAGCGTAATGTTGTTCAATAATTATCAGTGCAGGTGCTTTGTATTAAAGAATTCTAATAATCAACTTTACCGAATACAAATTAAAGGACAATTAAATAATGTTGGAAAGAAAGGAAAAAAAGATAGTTTTTATAACATGGGCTGAATATGGTTCACGTATGGAAAGTATTTCAATTGTATTAAATGCCGAACCGATTTTTATTGCAAATGTACGTAAAGAAAAAAAAATATGGGTTTCAGCATTTTTATATTTTTCCTATGCATACAGAAATATAAAAATTCTAAGTGACAGAAAACCAGATATAATAATAATAACAAACACTGTTTGGCCAATTGCTTTGGTAAACTTCCTTTATGCAAAAATTACAAAAACAAAACTAGTTTTAGATTCTCATTCATGTGCCTTTGACTATGTATTCTACAAATACCCATTATTTCTATCTTTAATCTTTGCAAAATATTCTGATTTGTCATTTGTAACAAATCAGAATCACCTTAAACTAGTACAAAGCAAAGGTGGTAAAGCGGTAATATTAAGTGATATTCCATTTGAAAGTAAATTCGAGTCTGTTAAAAAAAGAGATTTAGGAAATAAATTTAACATTTGTTATATATGCTCTTTTTCATACGATGAACCATATTTTGAACTAATTGAAGCAGCTAAAAATTTACCAGATGTCCAAATATTTATTACTGGAAATTATCCAATTGCAAATATTACTCCCGAAAAATATGAACATGTTAAATTTACAGGTTATATAAATAATTACGAATATAGAACTCTTCTAAAAAGTGTTGATGCAATAATATCATTAACAAGAAATGAAGATACGATGCAAAGAGCTGGTAGCGAATCAATATCTGTTGGAAAACCTTTAATACTTTCAGATACTAAAATGTTAAAAAACTATTTTACTCAGGGTACAGTCTTTGTTAAGAATACACCAGAAGAGATTGCAAATGGAATCACTGAACTTAGAAATGAATTTGAAAAGTATTCTTTCGAGATAATTAAATTTCAGAAAGAACGAAGTGAAAAATTTGATAATAAATTAAATGAAATAAAAGAAATATTGGAGTTAAAATGAACATAAGTATTTTTGGCTTAGGCTATGTTGGTTGTATTGGTTTAGGTTGTTTATCAGATCTTGGGCACAAACTTATAGGTGTTGATGTTGATCAAACCAAAGTTGATTTAATAAATAGTGGAAAAGCTACAATAGTTGAAAAAGATATTGATGATTTGATTTTAAGGAATTTTGGTAATAATAAAATTAGTGCTACAACAAATAATGTTGAAGCTGTAAAAGATTCTGAAGTTGCGATTATATGTGTTGGAACACCGAATAATGAAAATGGCAAGTTAAATATGAATTATATATATCATGTCGCCGAAGAAATTGCGAATGCTTTAAAACAAAAGGAAAAATTTTTTACTATTGCAATAAGAAGTACAGTAATGCCTGGTACTAATAAAGAAATTATTAAAATAATTGAAGAAAAAAGTGGTAAAAAAAATAACGAAGATTTTGCAGTTGTTTCTAATCCAGAATTTTTGCGTGAAGGTTCTGCAGTTAATGATTTCTTTAATCCTCCTTATACAGTTTTAGCTTCAGAATCCCAAAAGGGAATAAATGTAATGAAAGAAGTTTACTCTAAAATTAATGCTGAAATTATGGTAGTTGATATTGGAAGTGCAGAATTAATCAAACTTGTCAATAATACATTTCATGCATTAAAAATAGTTTTTGCAAATGAAATAGGTAGAATATCAAAATCACTTGGTGTTGATAGTTTTAAATTGATGGATTTATTTGTTAAAGATAAACAACTTAATATTTCACATAGATATTTTTTACCAGGATTTGCATATGGAGGTTCTTGTCTTCCTAAAGATCTAAAAGCACTAAATACTATTGCCCATGATAATTATGTACAATTACCTACTATTGCTTCAATTGAAGTTAGCAATAAAATTCACATAGAATATGCATTAAGCATAATTTTAAATAAGAATAAAAATAAAATTGGATTTTATGGTTTAGCTTTTAAAGCAGGTACGGATGATTTAAGATTTAGTCCTGCTTTGGAATTAGTTGAGAGACTTTTAGGAAAAGGATTTAATGTTAAAATTTATGATAAAAATGTTAACCTTTCCAAGTTAATGGGTAAAAACCGTGATTACTTATTTAATAAATTACCACATATAAATGTACTTTTAAAAGAAAACCTTGATGATTTTCTAAATAATATAGATATACTTGTAATTGTAAACAAAGAAAAAGGTGTTGAAGAAATTTTGCATAGAAAATTGGATAATGTTGAAATTGTTGATTTAATTAGAGTTTTTAAAGATAATGAAACGTCTCTTGGCTATGACGGTATTTGTTGGTAAACTTGGTATTCTTCATTAAAATTTCGGTGATTTGTATTTAATGAGAATATATTTAATATACTAATTCTATAAATTATCCTTTTCATAAATTTATTTGTTATTTTTATTATTTAAATACATATAAAAACAAATAATTCTAAGAATTATGTTTATTATTTTATAATGAAATATAAAAGTATTTGTATTGTATCAAAATTCTTGTATGAAAATGATACAAGACTTCAGCAACAAATTTCTATTCTTAGTCAAAACAACTTTTCTGTTGAAGTTATTTGTCAGCTTGAGGAAAAGAGAAATATTAGTATTAAGAAAAATGTTAGAGTTTATGGAGTTTCTACACCGGGTGCAAAAGATACAATTCTTGAATATATCGGAAATACTTTAAGATTCGCATTACCGGCATTTTATTATCTTCAAAAACTTAATTTCTCAAAAAAGTTTGATATTATTATTGTTCACACTCTACCGGAATTATTAGTTTTTATTACAATTTTTCAAAAAATGTTCGGTACAAAAGTTATTTTAGATATTAGAGATACTTCTGTTGAACTTTTCGATTCCAAATGGAGTCATGAAAATAGAAAACTATTACGAAAATTAGTTGTTTTTTTTGCTAATCTTTCGTGCTCTATTGCTGATAAAATTCTTGTTGCCAGTCCCGGATTTAAGGAAAAATTATTAGAAAGAAATATACCTGAAGAAAAAATAACAGTAGTATTTAACTCGGCAGATACAAATATTTTTAGATTTGATTCGCAAAGGAAATATCAAAAAATTGAAAAAGATTTAAAAATAATATATCATGGATCAATTGCTGAAAGATTTGGAATTGATATAGCAGTTGAATCTATGAAATATATTACTGAAAAAATACCATATGCAATTTTAAACATTTACGGCTTTTATGATAAAGCTTTTAAAATTAGAATTGAAGAAATAATAGGTAAACTTAAATTAGAAAATAATGTTTTTTTGAATGATAGAGAAAGTTTAGAAAACATTTATTTAAAGATTAAAGAATCTGATATTGGGATAGTACCATATAAAGATGATTTTTTTATGCAGTTAGCTTTTTCTACAAAATTATTTGAATATGTAGCATCTGGAATTCCGGTTGTAACATCAAGATTAAAACCGGCAGAATCAGTCTTTAATGATGAAAGTTTGTTTTTTGTTGCTGCGAGAAATTCCCGAGAGCTTGCTGATATGGTTATTTATATTTCTCAACATCCGGAATTACGTGAAAAACAAGTTAAAAATGCTTATGAAGATTATGCTAAAATTTCTTCCGAAATAATGAATAAAAGATTTTTGGATGTTCTTAATGGAATTTCCAACTAGTTAATTCATTTTTCAATCAAATCAAAAATCTTAATTACCAACTTAAGTTTAATAATGAAATCAAATATTTTAATCGATGCCCACATTCATATCCATGAATGTTTTGATTTGAATACTTTTTTTAATTCTGCAAAATCAAATTTTCAAAATCAAGCGAACAAAATTAATTGTGATAATTTTCAGTCCGTACTTTGTTTAACAGAATCACATAAAGCAAATTATTTTGCAAATCTTTTTGATAAAGCTGAAACGAATGAGAAGATTGGTAACTGGGAAATTGTGAATACCCCAAATCAAAACTCAATAATTCTAAAAGATAAAGATAGTTTTGAAATCTTTTTAATTGCAGGTCGACAAATTGTAACTAAAGAAAATCTTGAAGTTTTGGCTTTAGGCTTAAATGAAGATCCGAATGACGGAAATCCAATTGAAGAAGTTATAAAATTTGTAAACGCGAATAAAGCTATTTCGGTTATTCCATGGGGTGTTGGTAAATGGATGGGAAATCGCAAACAAATTGTTGAAAAATTAGTGTTGCAAAATAATACATTTCCTATTTATTTGGGTGATAATGGAAATCGCCCGTTTTTTTGGAGTAAACCGGAAATTTTTAATGAAGCTTTGAAAAACGGAATTATAAATATTCCCGGCAGCGATCCTCTTCCATTTTTAAATGAAGTGAAAAAACCGGGAAGTTTTGGATTTATTATCGATGGAAATTTAGATAAGGAAAAACCATTCGATAGTATTTATGAAAAAATAAATTCTTCCAAAATTCAGTTTAAAACTTATGGGAAATTGGAAACCGGATATAATTTTTTGAAAAATCAAATTTCAATGCAGATTGTTAAACGAAGTAGAAAATAAATGAAAACTTTAGTAATTGCACCCCAGCCGTTTTTTTCTCCGCGCGGAACACCGTTTTCTGTTTATTACAGAACTATGATAAGTTCCGAGCTTGGCGTAAAAATGGATTTTCTCACTTACGGCGAAGGTCAAGATGTTGATATTCCAAATGTAAATATCATAAGAATTCCCAGATTTAAAATGTTGGGAAATGTAAAATTAGGTCCATCACCATTAAAATTATTTTTGGATATTTTCATCATTTTAAAAATGCTTCAGCTTTTTATCACAAAAAAATATGATGTTGTTCACGCACATGAAGAAGCTGTATTTTTTGCTTGGTTTTTCAAACCAATTTTTAAGTACAAACTTATTTATGATATGCACTCGAGTTTGCCGCAGCAGCTTACAAATTTTCAATTTACTACTTCTAAATTTTTGATTAACACTTTCAAAACTCTGGAAGATAAATGTTTGCAAAGCGCCGATGCAATTATTACTATTTGTCCCGATTTAAGAGATTACGTTAATACGATAATCACAAAAAAAGAAAAACATTTTTTAATTGAAAATTCAATCTTTGAGCCGGTGAAACAGAAAAATAATAATCAGCAAAAAACTTCTGAAGTTGAGTTGGATTTTAAAGTTGAGGAATTTGTAAAAAGTGATGAACAGCTTTTAGTGTATGCGGGAACGCTTGAGAAATATCAAGGAATTGATATTCTTGTAAAATCAATGAAAGGTGTTATCGAAAAAAATAATAAAGTAAAGTTAATTATTGCCGGCGGAACTAAAGTACAAGTCGAAGAGTTTTCTAAATTATCAAATGAATTTGGCGTAAATAATTTTATAAAATTTACCGGAAGAGTTGCTCAAAAATATGCAAAAGAATTTTCTGCAAAAGCCGATATTTTACTTTCACCGAGAAGCGATGGAACAAATACTCCTCTTAAAATTTACGAACAATTAGCTTCGGGAAAACCGCTTGTTGCGACAAGAATTTATTCCCACACGCAAGTATTGACTGATGATGTTGCATTTTTAGTTGAGCCAAATCCGCAAGAAATGGCAAATGGAATTTTGGCTGCAATAAATGATAAAGAATCATCAAAACAAAAAGCTGATAATGCGCTAAAATTATACGAGAAAGAATATTCCCGAACTGTTTATACATCAAAACTTAAAAAATTATTGGAGACTTTATAAATGTGCGGTATTGCCGGCGTTGTTTCATTTCAATCTAACCCGACAATTTCTTACGAAATGTTGAAATCTATGGTTGATACTTTGTATCACCGCGGACCCGATGAATCCGGTATGGCAATTCACGGTAATGCTGCATTGGGAATGCGCCGTTTATCTATTATAGATTTAAGCGGTGGAAGTCAGCCGATTTATAATGAAGATAAATCAATTTGGACAGTTTTCAACGGAGAGATTTATAATTTTCCGGAATTAAAAAGTGAGTTAACAAGTAAAGGTCATGTATTTAAAACTAATTCCGATACGGAAGTAATTGTTCACGGATATGAAGAATGGGGAAATGATTTTCCAAAACATTTAAATGGAATGTTTGCAATTGCAATGCATGATCAGAAAAAAAATAAATTTTTTCTTGTTCGTGATCATATCGGTATTAAGCCGGTTTACTATTCATTCAATAATAAACGTATTGTATTTGGTTCGGAAATTAAGGCAATTTTAGAAACCAAACTTGTTGAAAAAGAATTGGATATGAATGCACTCGGAGAATTTCTTTCGTGGGAATATATTCCGGGTGAATCAACTTTATTAAAATCTGTAAAAAAATTAGAGCCGGGAAAATTTTTAGAAATTGATATTTCTAATCCCAAATGTAATCCTCAAGAATATTGGGATGTTCCGTTTCATTGCAATTCACAAAATTTAAGCGAAGCAGAATGGATTGAGAAAATAGATTGGCAGATTAAGAAATCAACAAAAATGCAAATGATAAGCGATGTACCGCTTGGCGCATTTCTCTCCGGCGGAGTTGATTCTTCTTTAATTGTTGCATCTATGGGAAATGCACAAACATTCAGCATTGGCTTTGATGATCCGACATATAATGAATTAAATTGGGCGCGAAAAGTTGCAGATCATCTTGGCGTTGATCATAAAGATGAAATTATCAAACCGAATGTATTGGAATTGTTTAATCATCTTATGCAATTTATGGATGATCCGATCGGTGATTTTTCTATTTTCCCAACTTATTTAGTTTCGCGACTTGCACGAAAGCACGTTACGGTAAGCTTAAGCGGCGATGGCGGCGATGAACTTTTCGGCGGATATGAAACTTATCTTGCAAATCATAAAGCAAATCAGTTTGAAAAAATTCCTTCTTTCTTGCGGAAAGGATTAATTGAGCCGGTTATAAATTCTATAAATCCAACAGCTAAGAAAAAAGGATTGATAAATAAATCGAAAAGATTTGTTGAAGGATTGCAGTACGAGAATGAACTTTCTCATGCCCGCTGGCGCTTGTTTATTGGCGATGCCGTAAAACAAAGTTTGTTTACAAAAGATTCATTAAATAAAATAAATGTAAATTCTGCGGATCATATTGTAAAATTGTTTAACAAAGCCGGCGATAGAGGCGAACTAAATAGAAGTTTGTATGTTGATGTAAAAAGTTATTTGGTTGATAATATTTTAACTAAAGTTGATAGAATGTCGATGGCAGTTTCACTAGAAGCACGTGTTCCGTATCTCGATCCCGATGTCGTTGATTTAGCATTTCAAGTTCCGGAAAAATTTAAAACAAATTCGACCGAAACTAAAATAATTCTAAAAAAGGTTGCAGCTCAACATGTTCCAAGCGAATGTATTTATAGACCCAAAGAAGGATTTTCAATTCCGATAAAAAATTGGCTGAACAATGAATTTAAACCTTTGATGGATAATTTACTTGATGAAGGCAAAATTAAATCAGATGGAATTTTTAATCCAATAATGGTTAAGAATTTGAAAAGTGAACATAATTCCGGAATTGCAAATCACAGCCATATTTTATGGGCTTTAATTGTTTTCCATGATTGGAAAAACAGATGGTTAGATTCTAACTAATATAAAATAGATTTTAAAATGACAAAAATTATTAGAGATATTAATTCCGCGAAAAACAAAAATTATGATATGATCATAATCGGCGGCGGATTTTACGGTGTTATGCTTGCGTATGAATCATCATGCAGAGGATTGAAGACTTTATTACTTGAGAAAAATGATTTTGGTTCGGCAACAAGTTTTAACAGTTTAAGAATTGTTCACGGCGGATTGAGATATTTGCAGTCTTTGGATTTGCACAGATTTAAAGAATCCGTTGGCGAGAGAAAATGGTTTTTGAAAAACTTCCCGAATTTAACAAAACCGATTTCATGCTTAATGCCGCTTTACAACAAGGGTTTGCAGAGAAATTCAATAATGTGGGCAGCACTAAATTTAAATGATATTTTATCAATCAATCGTAACAATGAAGTTGGAGAAAAAAATAGTTTACTTAACGGTAAAGTAATTTCATCAAAAAAAGTAAAAGATATTTTCCCAATGGTTGATACAAAAGAATTAAAAGGCGGCGCAGTTTGGAATGACGGCGCAATGGATGACTCTCAGCTTGTAATTCTTGAAATTTTAAAAGCCGTTACGGATAATGGTGGCACAGCTTTAAATTATTTTGAAGTAACAAATATTGTTCAAGAAAATAATAAAGTTAAAGGTGTAATTGCTGTTGATGAAGAATCAAATTCGGAAGTTGAGTTTAATTCATCAATTGTAATAAATTCAACCGGACCTTGGAGCAGAGAATTAGCAAAATCATTCCATAAAGATTTTGAAGATTTGTTTAAGTATTCAATTGCGTGGAATATTTTATTTGATGTTGATGCTTTATCGGAAAGCGCACTTGCTATTACTCCGCCAAAAGATAATGCAAAAGCATATTTTTTGCGTCCGTGGAAAGGTAAATTATTTGCCGGCACAACTCACCAAGCTTGGGATGGAGTTGAAACTAATCCAATTCCCACAGAAGAATCAATAAACAATTTTATTGAAGATTTGAATTTGTCAATTCCCAATTTGAATTTAACAAAAGATAAAATTCTGCAAATTTATTCGGGATTGCTTCCGGCAAAAAAACAAGGTTCGAATGAAATTGCAGTAAGAGAAATTATTCTTAATCATGCGGAACAAGGCGGACCGCAAGGATTATATAGTTTATCCGGAGTTAAATTAACAACTTCACGATTAGTTGCGGAGAAAGTTTTAAATAAAATTTTCGAAAATAAAAATATTGGAAAAAGAAAAAGTATTAAGTTCAGTCCTAAATCAAATAAAGAATACGGAGTTTTTGAATGGGATTGGAATTTAGAAGATAAAGAAGTTAGAGAAATTATTAAATCCAAATTTGAAAATGAATCGGTTGTTCATTTGCAAGATTTGCTTTTACGCCGATCAACATTAGGTGATAATCCAATTAATGCTTTAAAATATGCTGAAGAAATTTGTAAAATTTTAGGCTGGGATAAAGAAAAAACAGAAAATGAAATTGAAGATTTGAAGAATTATTATACGAAAAGAGGATTAGTAATTTCCGAAAAAGAAGGAGTTTTGGTTTAATGAAAGCTTTGGTAACGGGTGCAAATGGATTTACAAGTTCATACATGGTAAAAAATTTATTGAAAAATGGATATCAAGTAAAAGGTTTGGTGAGAAAATCCAGCAACTTGGAATTGTTGGAAGGTTTGAATATTGAATTAGCTTATGTTGATTTAGCAAAGGATGAAATTAACGATGATATTATGAAAGATGTAGATGTTGTTTATCATATTGGAGCAGCATATAGAACAGAAGGTGTTCCGCAAAAATATTTTTGGGATGTAAATGTTGAAGGCACAAAAAAATTATTAGTTGCAGCAAAAAAAGCCGGAGTTAAAAAATTTGTTCATTGCAGTACGGTTGGAGTTCAAGGCGATATAAAAAATCCTCCCGCAAAAGAAACTCATCCGGATAATCCGGGAGATTATTATCAAGAATCAAAATTAGACGGCGAAAAATTAGCGTTAAAATTTTTCAAAGAAGAAGGACTTGCAGGAACTGTTGTTCGTCCGGTGGGAATATATGGTCCAGGTGATACAAGATTTCTTAAACTTTTCAAAACAATCAGCAACGGTAAATTTAAGATGATAGGAAACGGAAATGTTCTATATCATTTAACATTTGTTGAAGACTTGGTAGAAGGATTTAGATTGGCCGGCGAAAGTGAAAAAGCAAATTATGAAATATTTACAATTGGCGGGAACGGATATTTAACTCTAAATGAGTTAGTAGAAAAAATTGCAAAAATTTTAAACAAGCCGATATCGAAAATTAAAATTCCGGTTTTTCCGGTATGGGTTGCCGGAGCATTGTGTGAATTTATTTGCAAACCATTTGGAATATCACCCCCAATTTTTAGAAGAAGAATAGATTTCTTTGTTAAAGACCGGGCATTCGATATTACAAAGGCTCAAACAATGTTAAATTATAATCCCAAAGTTACTTTGGAAGAAGGTTTAACCAGAACAGCTAATTGGTATAAAGAAAAGAAATTGATATAAAGTTTTTTGAAATAAAAGGAGCAAAATAAATAATGAAAAGAGTTACAGTATTAGGAAATTTTTCCGGCAGAAATGCGGGCGATAATGCAATCCTTGGAAATTTATTGGATGATATTACTGAAAAATATTCCGATATAAAATTTTTAGTACCAACTTGGAGTGTTGATTTTGTTAATAAACATTTTGGTCATCATAACATAGAGGCAATGGGATTAAAGCCCTGGAATATGGCTTTCAAGATTCTAGGATATCCAACATATAAATCAATGATTGATACAGATTTAATTTTGATAACAGATAATATTTTGTTTGATAGAAAATATTTCAATCCGCTTTTTAATTATTTATCAACAATTGCTTTGTTTGCTCCTTCAGCAAAAAAAAGGAAAATTCCAATTCTACCGTACAATGCAAGTTTAGGACCAATAACTACGGATCGCGGCAGAGTTGCAATGCAGAAAATATTGGATGCAAGTCCATATTTAAGTGTTCGTGATCAGCAATCCAAAGATATGCTTGATAACAACAAACTAAAATACACAAAAATTATTGATGGTGCGGATTGCGCAATAAATACAAAAAATATTGATGAATCAAAAATTAATGAAATTGCTCAAAAAGAAGGATTATTCAAAAATCCAAACGGAACTTTGAGCTTTAATATAAATGCATATATTGATTCATGGCAAAAGATTATGCATGGCGGAGAGGAATTTGGAAGAGAAAAATTTGTTGAATTAATTGCTAAAACTCTTGATTCAATAATTGAAGAAATGAAGTTAGATATTATGTTCACAGTAACGCAAGTTATGGATATAACAATTGCTAACGAAGTTTTAGCAAAAGTTAAAAACAGAAATAAAATTACGGTAATTGCAAATGCAAAATATACGTATCAAGAAATTACAAGTTTATTAAGCAAATGCGGGTTGCATGTTGGAATGAGAACTCACTCTTTAATTCTTTCATCTGCAGCATTAACGCCAATGATAACAATTAATGCTTATCCAAAATCCGGTGGATACGTAAAAACAATTGGTCAAGGGGATTGGATAATTGATTTTGAAGATATGAATTATGAAAATCTGATGAGAATTATTAAAGACGGCTGGAATAAACGAGTTGAAACAAAAGAAAATATGATTCCGCTAGTAAGAAGAGAACAGCAAAAAGCAAAGGATGTTGTGAATTTGGTTGGTGAGTTACTTAAAATTAAATAGGGAAAATTAGATGCAAGATTCAAATCCTAATTTTGTTGATGGAAATTCTTTAAAGAAAATTGATATGAAAAAATTAAGTGTCGCTTTTACAAATAAAAATCTTTGCACAAGAAGCGGAACTTGTGTAGGTGCCTGTCCGGAAAAAGCCTTAGTAATTGGTAAAGATTTTTATCCGGAAATTAACGAAGATTTATGTACATCTTGTGGAATATGTGCAGAAGTTTGTCCAGGTGAAAAAGTTAATTTTAAAGAACTAACAGAAATTACATTCGGACATTCTAACGATGTTGATACTTTTGATGGCGAAGTAATAAAAACAGTTGTAGGTTATTCAAGTGATCAAAGAATAAGAGGAGCTGGTGCCGGAGGCGGTGTAATCACCGGTTTGCTTTGGGATTTGCTAAAACGCAAAGTTGTTGATGGATGTATAGTAACAAGAATGAATCCTAAAAAACCATATCATGGAGAAGTATACATTGCGAGAACTTACGAAGAATTATTGGAAAGCCAGCAATCAAAATATATTGTAATTCCCGTAAATGAAATTTTCAAAGAAATTAGAGATTTGCCAGGAAAATATGCTATGGCAGCTCTGCCATGTCAAATTCATGGTATAAGATTGATGGAGAAAATAAAAGATCCGGTTGTTCAGAAAATTGAATTAATTATTGGTTTGTTTTGTGCTGCAGCAATGGAACCGTTTGTTGCATTAGAAATGATGGAAATGAAAAATGTAGATCCAGACAATATTACAACATTTAATTTTAGAGAAGGCTCTTGGCCAGGTCATATTAGAGCAACATTAAAATCCGGTGAAAAAGTTAATATGCATTATTCAAATTTTAAAGACGGTGCAATTAACTATATGACGCAATTGTATAGCCCTTTTAGATGTCAGACATGTATAGATGGATCATCGGAATTTTCTGATATTTCCGTAAGTGATGCATGGACAAGAGATGAAACCGGAAAGTATATTTTTGAATCTCAATCCAAAATGTTAATCAGAACTGAAAAAGGACTTAAAGCTTTAAATAATGCTGTTGAAGCCGGCTCGTTAATAGTTGAAGATGTAACTAAAAATAAAAATTATCAAACGCATAAATTGCATAGACGCAAGAAAGGACTTAAAACTCCGCTGCGGGTTGAAAGGTTAAAAGCAAAAGGGATTCCGGTTCCAATTTATGATAGAGTTGTTCCTAAACCAACATTGCGAGAAAGTTTTGAAGAAAGATTAGAAACATTTGTAATGATGTGTGGACATCATAGAATTATTAGATATCCTTTATACAAATTTCTAACATCCAAATGGGGTGTTCCTTTCATAAAATTAAGACAATATAATAAAAGTAAAAAATATAGAAGAAAATAGAGTATGGAAGTCCAACAAAAAGAAGAACATAATTTAAATTTCCACTCATTTATTGATGATAAAAAAACTTCTCGATTAGGGAAATATCAAGATATAGTTATCGGAAATAGAAAGATTGGTGATTTATTTTTATATGAATTATTTACTTTTTTATTTGCGAATATGTTCGGACTGTTGGGGTTATTATCCCGACAATTAACATATCCAAAACTTTTTAAAAAGTTAGGTAAAAAAACCACAATTGGAAATAGTGTAAGTTTTAAGCAAGCAAAAAAAATATCAATAGAAAAAGGATGTGTAATTGATGATTTAGTTAACCTAAGTGTTAGAGGTTCAGAAACATCAGCAATAAAAATTAATGAAAAAAATTTTGTTGGAAGGGCAACTGAAATTAAAGTAAGAGAAGGCGAAATTAAAATAGATAGTTTTTCAAGTATTGGAAGTAATTGCAGAATTTCTATAGCAAACGGAAATATTGAAATAGGGAAGTATGTTTTTATTGCAGCATACTGCTACATTGGAGGTGGAAATCATAAAACAGATAGAATTGATATTCCAATTGCTCATCAAGGTTTTGATAGTAAGGGTGGCGTGTACATTGGTGATGATGTTTGGATTGGTGCAAATAGTGTAATTGCTGATGGTGTAAAAATTGGCAAAGGATCAATAATTGGTGCTTGTTCATTTGTAAATAAAGATGTACCGGAATATTCAATTGTATTTGGAATTCCCGCAAAAGTTCATAAATCAAGAATTTAATTTTTAGATGAAAAAATTTATCACTTCCTCTTTCAGAATAGTTTTTACACTTTTGCTAATTTATTTTGCATTGTACAAAGCTGGCATTTTAAATTCCGAAGGAAGAGAAAAATTCATTAACCTTCTTAAAGATGTAAACTTTTTTTATGTTTTTGCAGCGTTGTTTATAACCTTTCTGTTAAATTTATCAAGTGCAATTAAGTGGAAAATGCTGTTAGATTCGCGCAGCATAAAAGTTTCATTATGGCGGACTTATGCATATTACAATATTGGAAAATTTTTTAACTTAATTCTGCCAACAAGCATGGGCGGAGATGTTGTTAGAATTTTTCAACTTGGAAAATTTACCGGTAAAAAACACACAGCAGCAGCTTCTGTTATTGTTGAAAGATTTACCGGCTTAATTACTTTAATATTATTCGCAATAATTGCAGTCATAGTTAATATGCAAAAATTTAATCATGATTGGTTAACAATTTCTTTAGGAATTGGAGCTATTGGATTAACTTTTGTAGCTTGGCTTGTTATAAGTGAAAATTCATATAAATTGATTACGAAATTTTTTGGTTCGAAAAATAAATATGTAAATAAATTTATTAGTAAAATCGATAAACTTAGAAAACCAGTGTTAGAATACAAAAATGATAAAAATGCAATAATTTGGGCAATGATTAATTCAGTAATATTTCAACTGCTAGCAGTTTTAAATGTTTGGTTAAGTTCGTTAGCATTTAGCAATGAAATTGATTTAATTACATGTTTTGTTGCAGTTCCAATAATTATGTTTATAATGAACATACCATTTTCTATTGGTGGAATAGGTTTAATGGAATTTGGATATGTATTTACTTTTTCTTTATTTTCGGTATCTCCATCATTATCACTTTCCACGGCTTTACTAATTAGAGCCAAAGGAATTATTGATGCAATTATTGGCGGAATGTTAAATATAGTAGTAAACAAAAATGGTTCGGTTGTAGAAGAAATACAAAATTCAAAAATTATTACAGAAAGGGTGTCTTGAAAAACAGAAGTAACCAATTTAAATTCTTTTTTATAATGTCACTTTTTTTGATTTTGACATATTCTCATGCGCAAAACATTAAATTAATTTCTCCAAATGGAAAAGAAATTTTATCTCAAAATTCAAGATATAGTATTACTTGGAATTCAAATGATGTTAAAACTATATCGTTATATTATACATCTGATGATGAAAATTGGGTAAAAATTGATCAGGGTATAAGCTCAGATTTAAGATCTTATAGTTGGAAAGTACCTCAAATAAATAAACCTATTAAAATCAAAATATTTTCTGAAGAAAATAAAGAAATTTTTGATGTATCGGACAAGTTTGTTTTTATTAACAATAATTTATCGAGTAATATTTTTTCATTTCAAAAAAAGACAATTGATCCAGTAAGAATACTTCCGCTTGGAAATTCAATAACATTTGACAATAGAAAAGATGATACAAGAGTTGTAGAAGATAAAATTGGTTATAGATTTCCGTTATTTAATTTGCTACAAAACAAAGGATACTCTTTTGAATTTATAGGAAGTGAACATGCAGGCTTCAACTTTTTTTCAAATGATGAGAATGCCGGATTTCCTGGTATTAGGAGTTCAGAACTAGCTAATTTATTAATTACCGGCAGAAGATATCAACCTTTTTACTCAATTGACCAACAAATTACTTCAGGACCATATTTAGAAACTTACAATCCTAATATTATTTTGATTCATTCTGGAACAAATAACAATGATAATCCAGTTGATGGTACAATTCCGGAATATATGGAACAAATATTGGATGAAATTGATCGTTATGAGCAAGATAATAATGTTGAAGTTATAGTCATATTGGCAAAAATTATTGATCGAGTACCAAATCAAAACTATGTAAATACGCTAAATAATAATGTTGAAGAAATGGCATTAGATAGAGTAAATAATCCACTTAATGATGCATACCCCGATAAAATAATTATTGTGGATATGGAAAATGGAGCCAATATAGATTATGCTATAGATACTATGGGAACAATTGGGAATGGTATTTATGGTGACATGAATGACGCGTTACACCCAAATGATAAAGGTTATCAAAAAATGGCAAATGTATGGTTTGAGGCAATTGATTCAATTCTTGATTCTCCTATTTTAATAAATAAACATCCAATTTCATTATCGGTTATTGAGAATAATACGGTAGAATTTCTTATCTCAGCCTCAAGTTCCCTGCCGTTAACATACCAATGGAAAAAAAACGGATTAGACTTAGTTGGAGAAAATGATTCAGTTTTAACAATTGAGAATGTTGGTGTTGAACTGAATGAATCTGAATTTATATGTCAATTATCAACTTGGGGCAAAACTCTTGAATCTAATTCAGCTTTTCTAAATGTAACTGCGAAGGATTTACGAGTTTCTAGTAATCTGCAAGTCTTGTATAGTTTTAGTGAGAGCTCTGGAAAAATTATACACGATAATCTTGAGGTTACAAACCCATTGGATTTGTCAATTAATTCAACTTCAAATTATGAATGGTTCTATAATTCTTTGAAAATTTCAAATAGTTCTCATATTCAATCAATAGATAAACCAAGTAAATTATTTAATTCAATAATTTCCACTAATGAATTAACGGTTGAATTGTGGATTAAACCACAAAGTGCTATTCAAAATGGGCCTGCGCGAATTATTACATACTCACCAAGCAGATTTGAGAGAAATTTCGGCTTGTTACAAAATGGCGATAGATATGAGTTTAGACTAAGAACTACTGCTACAGATAACAACGGAATTCCTTCGATAATCACAGATGCCGGGAAAGTAACTGAAAATTTGACACATATTGTTTATACACTTTCAAGCGAAGATACGGCAAAATTATACTTAAATGGTGTTCTTGAAAAAACAATGCATCTAAATGGTACATTTGATAACTGGGATGCAAACTATTCTTTTGGTATTGCTAATGAGTTTAATGATGATAAACCATGGTTTGGAACTTATTATTTAACAGCAATTTATGATAGATCTTTAACAAATGATGAAATTTTACACAATTATTCAATAGGTGTTTCAAATTTTACAGATATGGAACCACCCCAAAATCTAAATATTCAATTAACTGATGAAAATGAAATCGAATTAACTTGGGAAGATACTTCACTTGATGAATTAGGATTTGTAATACTTAGAAAGGATTATAATCAGTTGTCTTTTGAATTAATAGATTCCATTTCTTCGAATTCATCAACCTATATTGACAATACTGCTGTAGAAGGAATAAAGTATGAATATTGTATTGTCTCATATAATAGTTTTGGAATTAGCGAATCATCAAACATTGTAAATATTTATAAACCATTGCCTAATCCAATAAATTTGAGCGGTACTAATAATCTAAATGGACAAGTAGAATTAACATGGGAAGACAAATCAAGTTCTGAAATAGGATTTATAATAGAAACTAAACCTGCTATTCAAGATTCTATATATAAAATAATAGGTACTGTTAATGCTAATGAAGTAATTTTTACTGACACAACTAATAAATTTTATTCTCCATATGTGTATAGGGTATATGCGTTTACAACAGATACGAATTCACTTTTTAGTAATGAATTTATCATTAATGTTGTTGATATAAAAGATGAAAATCTTTATGAGAATAATGAATTTGAATTATATCAAAATTATCCTAACCCATTTAATCCCACTACAAATATTGTATATAGTATTTCCGAAGATTCAAAAGTATCATTAACTATTTATAATGTTTTGGGACAAGAACTTAAAAAACTTGTTGATCAAGTTCAGTCAACAGGTAAATATCAAATTATTTTCGATGCCAAAGATCTACCGACAGGTATTTATTACTATTTAATTACGGCCACATCGATTTCAACTGGCAAGGTATTTGATAATTGTAAGAAGTTGACATTTATTAAATAGTGTAATTTCTAAATAAAGTTAAAATTTACTAAAAAATTAACGATAATAGGGTACTACTATGTATTATTATGAGAATTGTTATATTTTTCATATCAGTTTATTTCATTATATAAGTAAATGAAAATTTAAATTTATATATTTCAATTAAATAGGAGAGAGTTAATGAAAAAGGTATCCGTTTTTTTACTTTTTTTAATGTTAGTTTTTGCATCAAATACAATTTTTTCGCAAATTCCCGTTGTTTCATCACCAGATAATCAGCAAGTTTTAGAAGGAGAAGTTGCTACTTTTTCAGTAACTTTGATCGGAGGGCTTCAACCGGTCACATATCAGTGGCAGGCAACTTTTGATCAAAATGCATCGAATTTTGCAAATATTCCTGGTGCAATGAGTTCATCTTATTCTACGTCGCCAACAACCTTATCAATGGATGGAGGCTGGTATAGATGTGCTGTAACTAATGATTCGGGAACAACATATTCAAATTATGCAGTTCTTTCGGTTGAACCAATTGTTAGTCCAACAATTACAAGTCACCCATCAAATCAAAATATAAATATTGGTGAAGCAGCTACTTTCTCAGTTAGCGCGACAGGCACACTTCCATTACAATATCAGTGGTATGCAAATTCAATTTTAATTCCCGGCGCAACTTTATCTACATATACAACAGATATAATAAATGATATAGAATTTGATGGAACGACAATTTACTGTATTGTAACAAATATTGGTGGTTCAAAACAGAGTAATGCTGCAACTTTAAATGTTTCATACGAAAACGCTAGAATTACTGATGGCTTGCAAGTTTTATATAATTTTAAAGAAGGTTCAGGTGATATTGTCTATGATGAATCTGGAGTCGGAACTCCTCTAAATCTAACAATTAGCAATCCCACAAAAGTTATTTGGACAAATAAGGGACTGAATGTCTATACTGAAAATAGAATTAAATCTACATCTGTAGCTTCAAAAATAATTAATTCTTGTGTTACCTCGAATGAAATGACATTTGAAGCTTGGTTTATACCAACTGATATGGTTCAGAGAAGTGTTTATGCAAGAATAATGACAATGACAAATACAAGTAAATCAACTTCTAATATTAAATTGGATCAGTTAGGTACAAATTATAATTTTCACGTTAGGACCGTATCAACTGGCCTAAATGGTGATGAATTCACCAACATAAACAATGCTCAAAAATTAATACACTATGTAGCAACAAAAAATGCCGCAGGAAATGTTAGAATATATCTAAATGGAACAAAAGTTGTTGATGAATTGCTTTCTGGAAATTTTTCGAATTGGGATCCAGGGTATTATCTCTATTTAGGTAGTGATGCAGAAAATAATGTTTTTTGGCAAGGAACTTTTTATTTAACAGCTATATATAGTCGTTCTTTAAGCGAATCTGAAATCAACCAAAACTACTTTTTTGGAGTTGAAAGTGATATTTTTCCTTTAATTACTGCGCAGCCTACAGATGTTCTTTTAAAACCAACAGGTCAAACAGCAACATTTTCAGTTACCGCAATAGGTAACGCTCCAATATCTTATCAATGGTATAGAAATAATGGCTTAATATCAGGAGCAACTAGCTCAACTTATACAACTCCTATTTTAACTCTCGGTTATAATAATAATACCTATAAGTGTATAATCTCAAGCCCTGATGGCTCAATAGAAAGTAATTCAGCACTTTTAACTATTACCGAACCTGATGTTAGAATAACACAGGATATTATTGCACAATATACTTTTACAGAGGGTTCTGGCTCAATAATAAATGATGTTTCGGGAGTAGGCGAGCCGATTGATTTAGTAATTAATACTCCAGAAGCTATTAATTGGATACAAAATGGATTAGAAATAAATTCAGAAGCGAATATCTTTTCTACAAGTGCAGCATCAAAAATTTATGAAATGTGTACTTCCACAAATCAGTTAACAATTGAAACATGGATAAAACCGGCTAATAAAACTCAGAATTATCCTTCAAGAATTGTTACATATTCACAAGATGGTTTAGCACGTAACGTTTCACTTTCTCAAGAAGCTGATCAGTATTCTGGAAGATTAAGAACTTCAGTAACTACGACCAACGCATCACCTTATGTTGTGTCATTAAATTCACCAGTTGAAGAAAAACCACAACATGTTGTTTATGTATTTAGAGAAGATGGAGTAGCCATTATATTTGTTAATGGAGTCGAAAAAGTTAGAAAAACAATTGGTGGTGATTTTTCTACATGGACTGACTCTTATAGACTTGGAATAGCAAATGAAGTAATAGATTCAAGACCTTGGTTAGGTACTTTTAATTATTTAGCCATATTCAATAGAAGATTAACATCAGAGGAAGTTTTACACAATTATGAAATAGGACCTTATGGAGTTGAAGTAGGGGTAAATGCTCCATCTGATTTAGTATCTTCCGCAAACGAAGTTGGTAAAATTTCTTTAAGTTGGACAGACAACGCGACAAATGAAGATAGTTATATTATTGAAAGAAGTGAAGTAGTTCCTCAAGTTTGGTCAGACATTGATACATTATCATCAAATACTGTAAATTTTATTGATTCAAATATTTTAGAAGGAAGAAACTATACATATCGTGTTAAAGTTACTAATTCATTTTTAGATATAGATACAATATACAGTAATGAAACTACAGTTATTTCTTTAATTAAAAATCCAGCTGGATTAGTTGGAAAAGCAGATCAATTGGGTCAAATTAATTTAAGTTGGACTGATAATTCGAATGGTGAAAATGGTTTTAATATTGAGCGAACTTTAGGTGAAGTTGAACCATTTGTTTATACTGTTGTTGGCTCTGTTGGACCAAATATTACGACCTATGATGATTTTGGGATTGAAGAAGGCGTTATATATGCTTATAGGATAAACGCATTTACTGAATTTATCTCATCAAATAATAGTAATGTTATGAGTTTAAGAAGTAAAGCCTCATTTATTAATGCTCCAACTGATTTAGCAATAGAACTTGATCCTATTTACGGACAACCGGTTTTAAATTGGACTGATAATGCATTTAATGAAAATGGATTTATAATTGAAAGAAGATTAGTGACAATAGGTTCAATATTTTCTGTAATTGATTCTGTTGGAGCTGACATTACAACTTATACCGATCTTACTGTTACAGATAGTACATCATACATATATAGGGTTTTTGCTTTCAATGATGAATATATTTCAGATAAAAGTTCGGAAATTTATATTGATGTTTTGGTAGGTGTGGAAGAAGAAAATATTCCCAATGAATTTGGATTATTACAGAATTATCCAAATCCATTTAATCCATCAACTACCTTTGCTTTTAATCTTCCCAAAGAATCTAATGTTATTTTGACAATTTATAATCTAATAGGTCAAAAAATACAAGTTGTTACAGAAAATAATTATTCAGCTGGAAGACATGAAATTTTGTTTGATGCAAGCAATCTAACATCTGGAATATATTTGTATTCGATAAAAGCAATTTCAAATACAGGTGAGAAATTCATTCAAACTAAGAAATTTATATTACTTAAATAATTTTAATTGTTATTTACTCTAATAAGAATCCGGTGAAAAACCGGATTCTTATTATTTGAAAGGGAGAATATGCTTAAAAAAGTTAAAACGTTTTTTATAGGTTCATTGATTATTCAATTATTGTCATGTAATTCTGATATTACTAACTTAAAAAGAACTCCTTATAAAGAAGAAATAAATGCAAAATTAAGCAGAGGTCTTGTTTGTTTTGCTCAAAATAGTTTAGTTAATACATTAAGTTGGAGAAAGTTACCAAGTGATAAAGCAGATCAGATATATTTTGTTTGGAAAAAAAAATCAGATTCGGATCTTATTCCCCAAAACATAGCAAAAATTAATTCAACTTTCTTTATTGATAGTTCTTATACTATGGATAGTGTATTTTATGGAATTTCAACGTCGATAAGCGAACAACCATCTCAATTTGAAAAAGTAAATATTAGAGATACCAATAATTACGATGCTTTAGTATTCAACCTTGGTATTGATTACAAACAAGCACATGTTGTAACCGGAGATTTAACTGGTGATGGGGAATTAGAACTTTTAATTGATTATTCTAAAATGCAGGCTGTAGATCCGTTTGAAAAAGCTTGGCAGAAATCTACAGATTCTTACCATTTAGCGGCTTTTAAGAAAAACGGCGAAAAATTGTGGGAAAAAGATTTAGGGTTTGGTATTGAAGCCGGAAAGAATTATTCACCAATAATTGTTTGGGATTTAGATGGAGATAGTAAAAGTGAAGTAATTCTTAAGACTAACAAATCAGTTAATCCAAAAGATTATAGTAAAGAATATTTAACAATACTCAACGGTGAAAATGGTAAAATAATTAGAGAAACAAGATGGCCAAATCCGGCATCAAATAATTATAACAGTAATAGTAGAAATTACTTGGCGATTGCTCACATAGATGGTATTAATCCATCAATAATTGTTGGCAGAGGATTATATTTTACTCAGATAGTTTGTGAATATGACAGATTTTTAAATAAAAAGTGGGAAAGAATTTTAGGTAAGGATATTCCGCCAAAATTTGAAAATAAATATTTACAAAAAATGTGGAAGTTGTTTTTTAATGATGAATCAAGAGCATCTCATAGCTTACCAATAGCAGATGTTGATCAAAATGGAACAGAAGAAATTTTTTGGGGTGAGCATGTTATTACAAAAGATGGGGAAGATTTGTGGAAAGTTGATGAAAAATCACCTTATTCCGGCCATTTAGATATTGTTTATCCAGCAGATTTAATAAAAGAAATTCCCGGTCTTGAAACTTACTATTGTAGAGAAGGATGGGGCGGAAAAATGGATAATATAGGAATGCACCTAGTTGATAAAAATGGTAAGATGATTTGGGCAAATTGGGGTTTTACTCATATTGATGGTGGTTGGGCAGCAAAAGTAATTCCTAATTCAACAGAAGTACAATTTTTTGCTTATGACGTTCAACAGAAAAACTGGAAACCCGGTGAACACTCCTTCCAAGATCCAAATCAAATTTTATTTGATATAAGCGGGAAAAAGATATCAAATCATGATTCTTCATGGATTGGAAGTTTTACAGTTGATTGGGAAGGTGATGGTATAAAAGAAATTTGCACAAAAGATGGTGAATTAAAAAGATATAATAACGAAGTAATAATATCTCTTAAAAAGGGAATTATGTGGGCTGGCGATTTGTGGGGAGATCATAGAGAAGAAATTGTTTATGCACCGCAAGATAAAAGAATATATATAATCTTTAATACTTCTAAATTAGTTAATAAATCTGAACTAACTAAATTAGTTGATAGACAGTATAAAAATGACTTATCAAGAACATCGATGGCATTTAATGTTATTCCAACTCAATGCGGGTATGTTCCTACAAAGACAAATACAAATAAATAGAGTTAAAACGTATGAATACCATGGTGGAAATTTTTAATAATATCAGTAAAAAAATACAGAACAATATTAGTTTGTATTTAAGCTCAAAGAATGCAGGAAAGATTTCCTGGTTTTTGATATTTCTTGGGGTTGTATTTAGATTATCTCAATTTTTGTTTAATCGTTCGCTTTGGCCTGATGAGTCTTCTTTAGCATTAAATATTGTTGAAAGAAACTATTTAGAATTTTTAAAACCTCTTGATTATCATCAAGGTGCACCGTTTGGTTTTTTAATTATTGTTAAATTTTTCATCAATACATTTGGTAACACAGATTTAATTTTAAGATTATTCCCCTTTATTACTTCAATAGTAGGACTCTTATTATTTTATAAAGTTGCAAAATACAACTTAACAAGCAGAGCAACCATAATCGCACTTGGATTGTTTACTTTTTCTGATCCACTAATATATTATGCATCAGAAATTAAACAATATTCAAATGATGTTACTGCAATGTTATTAATTTTATTGGCGGCTTACAAAGTAATTGAGAACAATAAATTAGGAAATTATATTGTTTTTGCATTTACCGGAGCTATTCTTTTATGGTTTTCGCATCCAACAATGTTTATGCTTGCTGGTACTGGTATTGCATTAGGTATTTTTTATTTAGTTAATGGAGAAAAAAAATCTTTAAAAACTTTAGTATTTACAATAGGTTTTTGGTTGTTAAGTTTTGCATTTTTTTACTTGGTTTCTCTTAAATACCTTGCTCACGATACATACATGGAAGGATTTTGGCAATTGTCTTTTTTTCCAAGAAATCCATTTTCTAATAAAATTGATTTTATTAGTTGGTATTTAGAAAGACCATTTAAAATATTTGAACATCCTGTTGGTCTATATTTCACTGGCTTAGGGGTAATAACTTTCATTTTAGGTTCGCTAGAATTCTATAAAACAAGGAAATTAAAATTCTTTGTCATTATTTTACCTTTGATAGTTACTATTGCAGTATCATTTATGCGAAAATATCCCTTTAATCACAGACTAATTTTGTTTTTAGTTCCAATATTCTTAATGATGATTGCAAATGGAGTTTCACTTTTATTTAATAAAAAATATATTAGTTCAAAAAAATTTGGCATATTAGTTTTAATTCTTCTTTTTCTTCATCCAGTTACAAACAGTTTTAGAAAACTAAATACACCAAGAACAAGAGATGAAATAAAACTTGCAATCGAATTTATAAAGGAAAATAGGAAAAAAGAAGATACAATTTATTTGTATAATTTAGCAGAAACTGGTTTCAAATACTATTCTTCACAATATGGTTTTTCTGATGATGAGTATATAATTGGTCCCTATTTTAAAGGCAAGTGGGAAGATGCAGAAAAATATTTAGGGACAAAACGATTTTGGATTTTCTTTACACATATTTCACCATATCATCCGCATGCAAAAGAATTTTACTTGTCATTTTTAAGGGAAAATGGAAAGGAGCTAAAATCTTTCACTGCTGATGGAGCATCCGTTTACTTGTATGATTTAAGTCAAAAAAAATAATTTAATAATAAAATAATGCGTTTATTTGGTCAATAAATGAGAAATATTTTTTTAAAATTCAATCTTGTTAGAGGTTAAATGAAACCCGATCAATTAATTCTTAATACAAAATTTACAATTGTAATGCCTTGTTATAATGAAGAAAAAACACTGGAAAAAAGTGTTGGCAGAGTTAGAGATATATCAGATGAAAATTTAAAACTGGAAATAATTATTGTTGATGATTGTTCAAAAGACAACAGTTTTAATATTGCCAAAGGTCTGGCGACTAAATATTCCGATGTAAAAGTTTACAAACATGAAAAAAATCAAGGAAAAGGAGCTGCTCTTAGAACTGGTTTTCAATATGCCACTGGAGATTTTGTTGCAGTTCAAGATGCCGATCTTGAATATGATCCAATGGAATTAAGAAAATTATTAGTTCCGTTAATAAATGGAGATGCCGATGTTGTTTTAGGTTCAAGATTTCTATCTGGCGGAGCACATAGAGTTTTATATTATTGGCATTCACTAGGAAATAAATTTTTAACAATGATGTCAAATATGTTTTCTGATTTGAATTTAACAGATATGGAAACATGTTATAAAGTATTTAAACGTGAAGTTATTCAGAGCATTAAAATTGAAGAAAATAGATTTGGTTTTGAACCAGAAATTGTTGCAAAAATTGCTCAAAGACGTTTAAGAATTTTTGAAATGGGGATATCTTATTACGGCAGAACTTATGAAGAAGGTAAAAAAATTGGCGCAAAAGATGGATTTAGAGCATTATACTGTATCTTTAGATATAATGCAAATAAAGCCCCTGTCCCTATACAGTTTTTATTTTATTTACTAATAGGAGGAACAGCTGCATTAGTAAATTTATTTGTTTTTTTGGCGTTATTTAACTCTAATTTTTTAGTTGAACTTTCTGCACCAATAGCATTTGTAATAGCTGCAATTGTTAATTATTACTTAAGTATAAAATTACTTTTTAGACACAAAGCTAAATGGAATGCACCAATTGAATTATTCATGTATTCATTATTGGTTATAGTTGCCGGATTATTTGATTTATATTTAACTAAATTTTTACTGAATTTAAGTTTTACTCCCGGTAGTGCAAAATTAATTGCAACCGGAATTGGATTTATTTTAAACTTTTTAGGTAGAAAATATCTTGTATTTCCTGAAAAACCAAGTGGACCTTGGAAACCACAGCAAATGGGGGCATAAACGTGTTATACATCACAAAAGAGACAAGACTATTATTTAATATTTCTATTTTTTATACGGTATGAAAAAAATAAAATACATAATACTTATTGTTTTTATTTTGCTATTAGATAGTAATTTTAACACAAAATCAGCAGTGAATATTAAAAAAAATGCGAATTTTGAATTATATTCTATAAAAGCAATTTATTACAATGATGCAGAATCCAACAATTTAGAACCAAATTACAATTTATATTCTACACCAACTTCAAATAATAATTTAACCTTTGAAAATTCTCTCATTAAACGGACATTATCTTATTATAAGATATTCTTTAAGGACATCAGAAATAAAAAACTCTTAATGTTCTCCCAATTTTTATAAGCAATTGTAAAATCTTTTGTAAAATAATTAACTCATTTTAATAAACATATAACTTATAACTTATAACTTATAACTTATAACTTATAACTTATAAAAGGTACACTATGAAAAACTTTTTTAAAAATATTTTAGTCCTAATTTTTGTTTTAATTCTGGGGACATTAACTTTTGGGCAAACGCAACGCGTTACAGATGGTTTGCAAGTTCTTTATGATTTTTCTGAAACTTCTGGAACAACTGTGAATGATAGATCAAATGTTGGAACACCCTTAAATTTAACAATTACAAATGGTAGTCTTGTAACTTGGAATAATCCGGGTTTAAAAATTAATGGTGATATAAATATTAAATCATCTGTAGCAGCTACAAAAATAATTAGCGCTTGTAAAGCTACAAACGAAGTAACTTATGAAGCGTGGTTTATGCCGCAAGATACATCACGAGATGTTGTTTCAAGAATGTTAACTTTAACAAATAATAATATTCATACAACAAACCTCAAATTTTGGCAACTTAACGATGATTATGGATTTCACTGCCGGACTTCAACATCACCAGAAAATGGAGCAGAATGGAAAATTTTTGATTTTGATGTGAAATTAACCCACTTTGTATTTACTCATAGTGCCGATGGTGTAATAAAACTTTACATGGACAATGAAATTGTTGCACAGGATACTGTTACTGGTGATTTTTCAACTTGGGATGATTCTTATTTTTTATTTATTGGCAGTGATTATGGAACTTTTAGATATTGGTTAGGTACTTTTTACTTAAATGCTATTTATAGTAAAGCATTAACAGATGAAGAAGTTGAACAAAATTATCTTGCAGGAATTCAAGAATTCGATTATCAAAATATAACTATAAATGATATAACAAGTAGTAATCTAATAGGTGATGCTTACAATGCAGGGAAATATGGTGGGCATGGAATTATGTTTGGTGATGCAGATAATGATGGTGATGGGGATATGTACATTACTATGAATAATAGTGCGGCAATGGCAGATTTATTTTTTGAGAACGATGGTAATGGAGTCTTTACTGAAAAAGGTGTAGAAAGAGGAATTGATAATTATGATACTAAAGGAAGTCACGGTTGGGTTTGGGCGGATTTAGACAATGACGGTGATTATGATGGGTGGAATGGATCCTATACTAAAAATATTCCGTATATGAATAAGAATGATCAACCCGGTTATTTTGTAGATAAGTTTAGTACAAGCGGAATTGAAGATATAAATATGTCAACAAGAGGTGTTGCGGCTTTTGATTTTGATAATGATGGAGATTTAGATTTATTTGGCAACAGTTGGTACGCTACTAGTGAGGAGAATGAATTTTATCAAAATAATGGTGATTTTACATTTACAAGAATTGATAATGGTTTAAGAGCTCCAAGAGGAGACCAAGGAGTATGTGATGGAGATATAGATAATGACGGTGATATTGATCTCATACTATCAGTTTATCAAGTCAATTTAGACGGTAGATGTGTTGAAATTATGGAAAATGTTGATGGTCAATTTGTAAAATTAGAAAATAGCGGAGTAGATCTATGCAGTGCAAGTTATGATGGAACAACATTGTGGGATATGAATAATGATGGATGGTTAGATATTATAAGTAAAGAGAAAATATTTAAGAATAACGGAGATAAAACATTTAGTGAAGTATCAAATATAGCAATGGGATCAACATATATATATATGAGAGGCATTGCCGACATTAATAATGATGGATTTTGGGATTTAGTTGTCCCTGGTGTCGGTACATTATTCATAAATAAAGGTGATATGACTTTTCAAGAGATTAATTATAATGTTGGGACGATAAATGACCCAAGATGTGTGTCATTTTCAGATATAGATAATGATGGAGACGTTGATTTTGCTTTAGGACAAAAACGAATATATAATAGATTATATAGAAATGACTATAAAGGAACAAATAAATATTTAAAAGTGAAATTGAAAACAGATGATGGACAAGTTGGAGCATTTGGTGCAAAAGTATACTTGTTTTCAACTACCGGAGATACATTATTAAGTTATCGCCAAGCTCATAGTAGTCAAGGATACTTATCTCAAGACGATCCTGTACTTCATTTTGGATGTGGACAGAGAGATCAAGTGAGGTTAGTTGTTAACTTCTTAAATGGTCATTCAATAGAATCTGTTGTAAATACAAATAATACAATTAATATTAATGATTTTTATCCTGACATTACAGCACCTGATTCTCCACAATTAATTTCATCAAATATCATCAATAATGGAATTAGAATATATTGGAAAAAAAATAATGAGTCTGATTTAAATTACTACAATATTTACCGTTCAGAAGATTCAACCTTTACACAAGATTCATCTGGCACATTTTTATTTTCTACAGTTGATACTTCTTATGTAGATCTGACAGCAGATTATGGTGTTAAATACTATTATGGAGTTTCAGCAACCGATTCAACGGGAAATGAAAGTGAAATAAGTAATATTTTAAATAATACGATAATAGATATAACATCCCCTGCAATTCCAAGTGGATTATCTGCTGAAAAATCAGAAAACAAAATTGACTTAATCTGGAATAAAAATTTAGAAGCTGATATTCAATATTATGCAATATATAGATCTTTTGAAAATAATTTCAATCCAGATACAATTAGTGCATTTACTTACAGCACTTCAGATACATTTTTTGTAGATTCTGATATTAATTATAACGGAACTATACATTATAGAATATCAGCAATAGATATACACAATAATGAGAGTGAATTTAGTGATATTGTTGGAGTTTTAGTTACTGATATAGCTAGTAAAGAACAAATCCCAACAAAATTTGAATTATTACAAAACTATCCTAATCCATTCAATCCATCAACTTTGATAAAATTTAGTATCAAAGAAGAATCATTTGTAAATCTAAGTGTATTTAACATACTTGGAGAAAAAGTAAAGGATCTGTTAGATAAAAAATTACGATCAGGATTTTATGAATTTTCATTTAATGCAGCTGATCTAAAAAGCGGAATTTATTTTTATAAATTATCAACGGACAAATTTACTTCAATTAAAAAAATGATTTTATTAAAATAGTGTAATTTTAGTTTTATAAATTTTTTAATTAATTATGGTGTGGAAATTTTAATTTCTGCACCATTTTTATTTTGGATGAATAATATTATATTTACACATAGTTTTGTATAATCCTCAAGTATTTTTAAGATATTTTTATAAATTTTATTCAAAGTACTTCATTTTTGCAATAATAAAAAAGAAATAATATGGTGTGATTTTGATCACAGAATTTTAAAATAAAAAAATTTTTTACCTTGTAATTTATTTTGACTTTTTACTAAATTGACATTAAAATTTGCAATACTATAAGGTAAAGTTGGTTTAGTTTTATAATCCTTTCGGATACCTCTTAATATCCAATCGTTGGTTATTGTAAGATTTTTAAAATAAGTCATTTATTTTGTAAAAAATATAAAAAGGAGTAAAAATGGTAGTCAATTTAAAAACAAAAATCCGTTTTTTAAGCGTTATAATGATTTTATTTATTAGTTCATTATATGCCCAAACTACGGTTTTTGAAGATCCATTAACTGGGGGAACTTCTTATGGAACATTGGTAGGTGGTTCGTTTTCTTCTGAGGGGTATAAACCTGGCACAGGTGCTGGCCATATTTTGTATAAATTACCATACCAAGTACCAAATGGTTATATGGAGTTTGAAATGAAAGGTTTTGCTGCATCTGCTATTCAGGATGCGCAAGGGGACGCAGACAATGGAATTTTTGGAATGTACGACGGAAGAGGAATTTCAGAACCAATACAATATTTTGATGATTTTAAGACCAATTTTTTCAGATGGAATTTTCATTATAGACAAAATAGAAGTGCTTATAAATGTGTTCTACAGTGTTCTGCACCAACCTCAAACAGGCTGAATGCAACCAAAGCCGTTTTTGGATATAACAGTTCAGGTTTAATTGCAAAAGATTGGGGTGAAGAACCTACAGGAAGTAATTATTCGACAAATACAAGCTCATGGTATAAAGTTAAAGTAACATGGCATGATAAACATTTTTCTGTTTCGATAAATGGAACTGTTATTTGGGAAGCTCATGGACCATATGATTATGCACCTATTGATCATAAAATTTGGTTAGGTAGTGCCCCTGGAGTAGGTGATAAATATACAAATTCAGTTCCTGGAGTTACCTATAGAAATGTTAAAGTTGTGACTTATGGAAATTCAACAACTCCTGTAAATAATTTATCAATTAGTCCATCATCACAAAATGTTGGATCAAGTGCAGGAAGTACAAATATTTCAGTTAGTTCAAACGTAAGCTGGAATGTAAGCGATAATGCAAGCTGGTTAACGATTACACCAACTTCGGGAAGTAATGGTGGAAGCCTAAATGCTACATTTACAGCAAATACCGGTTCAAGTTCAAGAATTGCAACGGTTACAGTTACTGGTGGTGGAATTACTAGAACTGCAACTATTACTCAATCTGGAACATCCACTACACCGGTTAATAGTTTAAGCATTAGTCCTGCTACACAAAATGTCGGATCAAGTGCTGGAAACACAAATATTTCAGTTAGTTCAAATGTAAGCTGGAATGTTAGTGACGATGCAAGCTGGTTGACGATATCTCCAACCTCTGGAAGTAATAATGGAAATTTAAATGCTTCATTTACTGCAAATACTGGTACAAGTTCAAGAACAGCAACAGTTACCGTTTCTGGTGGAGGAATTACTAGAACAGCAACTATTTCTCAATCGGGTACAAATGGTTCTGGTGGTGGAAGTTTTATTAATGTTCCAGTTAGTATAAATATTCCTAAAGATGCAGGATCAATAGAAGTGAAAGTTGAATCAAACATTAGTTGGTCAGTTAAAGATAATACTGGAAGTCAAGGTAGCTGGTTAACTAAAACTCCAAAAAATGGTACAGGAAATGGTATAGTTATTATGAAACATAAAGCGAATACTTCATCTAACTCCAGAACGGGAAATTTGATATTTTCTGGTGGGGGCATTACTAAAAGTATTCTTGTAACACAAGCTGGAGGTAATAGTAGTGGGGGTGGTAATTATATTGATGTTCCATCCACAATAAACACTTCAGGTTCTGCAGGATCATTTACTGTAAATGTAAGCTCTAATATCGCATGGTCAGTTAAAGATAATACTGGAATTGTTGGAGGTTGGATTAGTAAAGCCCCCAAGAATGGTATAGGAAATGGTACAGTAACGGTTAGAGTTCTTGCAAATTCAACAGGAAAAATTAGAAGTGGTAATTTAATCTTTTCCGGAGAAGGAATTACAAAAACAATAACAATTAATCAATCAGTAAATTCTGTTATTTCAGAAGTTAATAATAATGTAGAAAATGGAGCTATTGAAAGTGAAATTATATTTGAAGAAATTTCCTATGCTCCAACTAAATATGAAGTCTCAAATTATCCGAATCCATTTAACCCAACGACAACAATTCAATATTCGTTGCCTAGTGCTGGGTATACAGAACTGAAAGTTTATAATTCATTGGGTCAAATTGTTGAGGAATTGGTATCTGAATACAAAACCGAGGGAACATATAATGTTTCATTTAATGCTTCGAAATTATCTTCAGGAATTTATTTTTACACACTGCGTTCAGGAAAGTTTATTAAAACAAATAAAATGATTTTAGTTGAATAATAAAATGATCCAGGGCCCATCTTATATGTGGGCTCTGGATTTATTTTGATACTCACTTCTTTATATATAAATTCCCATCAAAAAAATAATAATATTTTCACAGGTATTTGTTTGTTACATTCTAAGATATACTTATTCAGCAATCGAGTTTTATAATCATTTGAAAACCAGTTTTAAAGAAAAAATAATACTATAAATAAATTCTTAAATCCTATCTTATTTACGTTAATAATAAACAACAAATTTCATTTTTTACATTTAGCTTTATAATTATTTTTATTTGTGATTCTTGTCATACTTTTTAACATATTGATCATTTATTTAGATAAGGTTAATTTATTTTGTGGTATTTATTATTAAATTTTATTTTTATAGGTACAATTTATTTTGCAATTGGTTACGAGTTTTAAGGAATAATATATGAAAACAATAAAATATTTGTTTTTTATAATAGTAATCTTAAATGTAAAGTTATTCACTCAAACAACTATTTTTGAAGATCCCTTAACTGGCTCAACTACATATGGAACTTCAGTTGGTGGTACTTTTACGTCGGAAGGGTATAAACCAGGAAAGGGAACTGGGCATATTTTATATATTCTGCCATACGAAGTTCCTAATGGATATATTGAATTTCAAATTAAAGGATTTACAGCTTCTGCTATCGAGGACGCTGAAGGTGATGCTGATAATGGTTTTTTTGGAATGTATGATGGGAGAGGAATATCAGAACCTATTTTATATTTTGATGATTTTAAAACCAATTTTTTCAGATGGAATTTCCATTACAGACAAAATAAAAATGCTTTTAAATCTGTTATTCAATGTGCCGCACCAACGCCAGAGAGATTAAATGCAACAAAAGCAGTCTTTGGATATACAAGTGAAGGATTAATTGCAAAAGATTGGGGAGAAGAACCAACAGGCTTAAATTATGTTACTAATTTAACATCTTGGTATACAGTAAAAGCAGAATGGAAGGATAAAAAGTTTACAATAACAATAAATGGAACCGTTGTTTGGTCTGTTAATGATGGAATCTATGATTATGTTCCCAAAGATCATAGAATTTGGCTTGGTAGCGCACCGGGAGTCGGTGATAAATATACTAACTCTGTTCCAGGTATAATATATAGAAATTTTAAAGCTGTAACTTACGGTGCGGTTGTTGATCCAGATAGTTTAACTATTACTCCTCAAAATCAAAATGTTAGCTTTTCTTCTGGTCAGATAAGCTATACTGTTGAATCAAATGTTAATTGGACAATTAATGAAAATTCTGATTGGTTGTCTATCGTCCCTATTTCAGGTAGTAATGATGGTTCTTTTATTGTTAATTATCAGGAGAATACTTCTGAAAATTTCCGAACGGCTGCGATTACAATAATTGGTGGAAATTTAACAAGAACTGTAAACTTAACGCAAGATGGTCAACCAGCAAATTATATTGAATTAAATCCAGATTCTATATCTGTTGATTTTAATTCTGGCGAAATTAATTTAAACATAGTATCAAATATAAATTGGTCAATATCGAGCAATGCAGATTGGGTTACAATTTTACCTTCAGATAGCTTTGGAAATGCGTCTGTTAAAATATCATATCTAAAAAATAATAGTAGTAATGAAAGAACTGCATTAATTACCGTTTTCAATGGAGAAATTAGTAAAACGACGAAGATTGTACAGGTTGGTGCAAATTATTTTATTAACCTTTACCCTTCATTTTGGGAAGTAGCTAATAAGCATGGAGAAGTTAGTTTTTATATTGAATCCAATCATCCTTGGCAATTAAATTTTAATTCTGAATGGATAACAACTTCAATAAATGGGGCAGAAGGTGAAGCATCATTGATTGTTAATTTTAGTGCTAATACTGATACGAGTAAAAGAGTTGGAGTAATTCACATAGAAAGTGAATTTCTTTCAGATTCAATAAGAGTAATTCAAAATGGAGCAAATCCTATTGAAGTTTTGGCTACAGGCAATCCAACCGATGGAGGTACTATTATTGGTGACGGAATTTATGGTGAAGGATCGCAAGCAAGTATAACGGCAACTCCAAATACCGGATGGAAATTTGATAATTGGACAGAAAATGGTTCAATTGTTAGCACTGATTCGGTTTTTGTATTCAAAGTTATTGCAAAAAAAGAAATCGTTGCTAATTTTAGCCCATTAACAGATATCGTTTATAATGATATTCCTGAAGAATATAACTTAATGCAAAACTATCCCAATCCGTTTAATCCCTCAACATCAATTAGTTTTAGTTTACCGGAAAATTCTAAAGTAATTTTATCAGTATATAATCTATTAGGACAAAAATTACTAGAAATTGATAATAAAAATTACTCAACAGGAAATCATTCAATTGATTTTGATGGTTCAAAATTGACAAGTGGAGTTTATTTATATACAATTCAGGCGATTGGAGCAAGTGGAAAAAATTATCAAAATACTAAAAAAATGATTCTGCTAAAGTAAAATATTCTTATTTAGAAGGATGATTATTAAATCATCCTTCTAAATAAACTTAACCTATATCTATATCAAAACTATTCCCTGATAAATCAAATAAACTGCAATTCCCAAAAGAAAAATTCCTAAAGACTTTATCATTCCATTCAACCATTCTATTTTTAATTTCTCTTTATATTTAATCAAAAATTTTGAGAGAAAATAAAACCAAATAAAACTTCCTACTCCAACCATAAATGCATAAGCAATACTTAAAATTAACGATGGCAATGATTTCCTTGTAATTATTGCGGTCTCGCCATTTGGCTGAAAATTATACTTTTCCAAACTTTCTAATTTCTTGCCAGTTATTTCTTCAAGCGAAATTACATTATCGTACATTAAAATATCTAATCCGCCGGTGTTTAATCCAATTGAAGATGCAAAAGAAAGCAGCAGAAATGAAGATGTGAACCATCCAAGAAATAAGGAAGGATTTGTAAGATTTAAAATTAATCCGGTTCTAAATCCGCCGGATGTATTTATTTTTTTTTCAGCATCATCAGATTTTCTTAATTGATCTATCTTTAATTTGGTTCTAAGAATTTTTACCGCAACGTAAATTAAGAAAACGGATCCGACAATTAAAATAATTGGTATTGCGGTATGATAATAATTATATAAAGAAGTTAAACCGTAAACCGCAATAAAAACATAAAGAAATTCTATTAATGCACCTCCCAAAGCTAAACGCAAACAATATCTAAGTTTATTATTTAGCGCGTTTGATGTAACTAAAATGCTGATTGGCCCGGCAATAGGAACCGAAAAAAAGAAACCCGCAAATAATCCCAAGCCAATTATTACAAATAAACTTTCTGTCATTAAATTTTATTTTAATTTTAGTGATATTAGAAATTTAATTTAGTAAATGAATTTGTGAATACAAAAAGTAAATTTTATGCAGAAATTCAAAAGTTTGTTTTAAGATTTAGAATATTTTTTTGGATATTCAAATAAAATTTGTTCTCCGGATTTTCCATCAATTTTTTTCCAAGTATCTAAGTCAAAATTTATTTGAACGAAACCGCTCGTTGGAATATTTTCAATAAATTTATCTGATAAATAATTTGAAATTTGTGTAAAAGTTGGATTGTGTCCAAAAAACATTATAGATTCTATTTCATCCGATAATGAATAAATAATTCGCATCAAATCAGAAACTACTGCATGATATATTTTTTCTTCCCTCACTATTTTTTGCAAATTAAAATTTAAATATTGGGCAACAATTTCTGCGGTTGTAATTGCTCGTAAAGCCGGGCTTGTAAAAATTTGCTGCGGTATTTTAATTATTTTTGCTAAAAGATTTCCCATAAAGGGAGCATCTCTTAATCCTCTCTCATTTAAAGGTCTATCAAAATCTGAAAGTAATCTGTTTTCCCAGCTTGATTTTGAATGGCGCATCAAATAAAGTGTTTTCAAATCAATATCCGTATTTATTTTTCCGAAAGTAATTTATATTCTTGAAAAAGTTTTTTTAGATTTATTTGTTTCTGTTTTTCAAAAATTTCTTTCCCAATATTTGTATAGAAATTTGTTTGAATAACAAAATCCATATTTTTTTTAATCCATTCTATGTCAGAAAAGGTTTTATTTTTTCTCAATTCAATTTCTTTTTTTAATAAAATGCTTTTTTCAAAAAAATTTTCTGATCCAACATGACTAACATCTGCATCGCAAATAATTTCTTCCAACAAATTTTTCGGATTGTGAGGAATGGCAGTAACCCTAATGCAATCAACAATTATTTGAATTTCAGATTCCGAAATTTCATAATTGCTTAAAAATTCTTTAGCATAATTTGCGCCTAATTCTTCGTGACCTTCCCAAACTTTTATATGCCCAATATCATGAAACCAAGCAGAAATAGTAATTAATTGAATGTCATTTTCATTTAGAGAATTTGCTTTTGCAATTAATTTTACTGCTTCAACAACTTCAATTATATGATTTATATCATGATAAACATTTTCCGGCGGATTATTTTTTTCATAATAATCATAAATATGATCGGAAATTAACTGAATATTCATTCTATACTTTTTCTGAAATAAAATAATTTAAATTAATTTTCATTTTCTATTCACAAAATATAAATTAAATGTAAGAAAAACTTATTCGAATTTGCCTAATTATTAGAGACTTCTGAAATATTCAAATTGTCATTCCCGTGAAAACGGGAATCTATTGAATTCTCTCTGGATTCCCACTTTCGTGGGAATGACAAGCAGCATTAATTTAATTTTTCAGAAGTTTCTATTATTTATTAAGAATGAGTTTGTATTTTATTTTGGCGGGAATATTCAAACAAAAATGAAAATGAGAAACCATCAATTAATTGTACTACTTAAAATCCTTCCAAAGTTACATTCCCTTTATTGGAATATAAATATAATTCACCTTGGTTATTGTTTAGTGTTCCTTTAATTTCTTTCGAAGTTGAAGATGTTAATGTTAAATTCAAATTAGTGTAATTTAGATTACCGGAATCAGTTTTTAGATTAACATTTGTATTTGAACTGGCTGGAATTTTCACAACAATATTTCCACTTTCGGAAATTATTGTACAATTTCCATTCTCTGGCAAACTTGTTGTTGCTGTTATGTTGCCTTTAATTGACTTAATATTTATAGAACCATAAACACTATTCACCGTTGATTCATAATCAACGGTTTCAATTTTTACGTCGGAATCCAAATAACTTACATAACTTCCTTCATTATATTTTGTTATGAAAAGTTTTTTATTGTAAGGAATATTAATACTCAAATTATTCTTAAAAAGTTCATTGTCATTTTCCGGAGAATCAACAAAGATATTTAAAGTATCTTGAACCTGAGAAGAATTCAAAACAATTTTACTAAATGCTTCCTCACTTAAAGATAGTTCTTTTACTTTTACAGTTTTATCCAATAAAAAAGATGCTTCGTTTACATTTGTTGTGCCGTTAACAATTACAAATCCAATTGAGTTGGAAATTTTAATTACGTTAATATTTTCTGGGATCGATTTGGAATTGGTAAATCTTTTATTGTATTCAAATAGTGTTTCCGGTTCCGATGAATTGTCTTTGCAGTTATTAACAATTATTAATGTTGAGGCAAACAATAATGAAGACAAATATTTTTTAAAGTTTGATTTGTTCACGTATGAATTAAAATTAATGATTTAAATTCTAATTAATAATTAAATAAAAAATTTAATTATTGCAATACAATTATTGATAAACAATTGAGTTTATTTAAGGAAATAATAATTATTTATTTGATAAGGATTTTATATCATTTACAATTTCAAGAATATTAATTTTACTTCCGATATAATTTCTTCGTACAATTCCTTTTTGGTCAATTAACTGAATTCTATCCGTGTGAACATAGTAATAAGTTTTTAATCCGTTTTCATAAACTGTAGAATCCGATTTGATAATTACCATTCCAACATTTTTCATTAAAGAATCAATAACATCTTTTGAGCCGGTTAAAAAGTGCCAGTTAGCCAAATTTAAATCTCTAACTTTTGCAAAACTTTTAAGTACGGAAGGTTTATCAACATCAGGATCAAAACTGATTGAAATGAATTCTACATTTTGAATTTTCTGTTTATTTAATTCCTCTTGAATTAAACGCATGTTGTTTGTTGTTAATGGACAAACATCAACGCAGTTAGAAAAAATGTAACCAACAACCGCAATTTTTTCATTAATAATTTTAGGAAATTTAATTTCGAGACTGTCTTGATTGAATAAAGAATAGGAATGTTTGTTTAAATCTTCAAGTTCCTCTAAACCGGCTTTGCAAGATATTAACACTAAAAAAATTATAATAAATATCAACATTAAATTTAGTTTCATTTTTCACTCTACAAAATTATTTATTCGAGGATGGTAGTTCATCGGGTTCACAATATTCTGCATTTTGCAATGCATCATTAGATAATTTTGGACTAATATAATCAATGTTTAAATTTAAACCTCTAAGTATAAAAATAACTGCTAAAATTATTGCAAATACAGGAATTAATTTATTCATTTTTCGTTTTACATTTATGCTGATAAATTTTCCAACTAAAGCAGTTCCCAACATTATTGGAGTTGTGCCTAAGCCAAAAAGTGCCATAAATATTGCTCCGGATAATGCATTGCCGGTTGTAATTGCTCCAGCCAACGCAACATAAACAAATCCGCAAGGCAGAAATCCATTTAAAATTCCAAAAATTAAAAGTGAAAATGGAGAACCGGATTTTGTTAATTTTTTAAATGAACCTTTTACAAAATTGCTTAAGAATTGATAAGGATAAGTTGAAGATAATTTTCCTTTAAATTTATTCGGTAACAAATAATAAAGTAAAATTGAAATTCCGATTGCGATTGTTGCAAATTGTTGAAATCCAACAAAAGTAATTCCTCTTCCAAAAAATCCGAATACAGCTCCAAAAAATGTGTACGTAATTACTCGACCAATATTATAAAGTATTCGGCTAATAATTAAAATAAAATTTGAAGAATTTCCGGTTGGCAAAGCTAATACTATTGGTCCGCACATTCCCACACAATGGAAACTACCTAAAAAGCCAATTAAAAAACCGCCTAAAACTTCTGGACCCATAAAAATTCTTCATTATTACTATAATAAAATTAACTTGATTCTATAAGAATTAAAAATGATTTGCAAATTATAATCATTATTTCAGAAATAAAAATTATCTTAAGATTGATCGTCCATATAAAAGTATGTATATTTATATCTAATTATTTGGATTTAAGTTTGATAAAAAATTCTACTTTTGAATGGGATGATTTAAAAAATTTAATTAATGAAGAAAAACATGGTTTGAGTTTTGAAAAAGCTCAATTTGCTTTTTCTGATCCTCAAAGAGTAATTGCAGAAGATATTGAACATAGTAAAATTGAAAAGAGATATTATTGTTTTGGTAAAATAAATAATGAAATTGTTACGGTAAGATTTACTTTAAGAAAAAATAAAATAAGAATTATTGGCGCTGGTTATTGGAGAAAGGGGAAACAAATTTATGAAAAAGAAAATAAAATATAGTGATGAACAACTTGGTGAAATACTAATTGTAAAGGATTTTTTACCTAAACCGGAAGATTTAGTTTACAAGGAAGAAACTATAAAAATTACACTGAATCTGAGTAAGTCAAGTATTGAGTTTTTTAAACAAATTGCTAAAAAACATGGCAGCCAATATCAAAAAGTTATTAGAAATTTACTTGATAATTATACCTCCCATTATTCAAATTAGTTAAAAATATTAAAGCCAAACTCTATTTATTAAAAAATATTTTATCGGATAAAAAGTAACCGAAATAGCATAAACAGAATTAAATGATAGCGATATTTTTATTCTATCAATTTCAATGTTGAAGAAATATTTCAAGACAAAATTTGCGATTCCGAAAAAAGTTCCGGCAAGCAGAAAAATATATAAAAAGTAACCTATAAAATTATAATCTTTTTGTAAAATGCAAAAAGGGCAGTGATGTGTTGGCAGTTCATAAATGTAAGTTCCAAAAAAACTTGTAAGTGTAATTAAAGAAAAAATTAGAAAAACCAAATTTACAATTCCTATTACTTTTAGATTTTTCTTAAAAGTGAAATAGAGAAGAGCTAAAAATAGTCCGTAAAATATTGGTACGGAAATGTAATTCGGAATATTTGTAAGTTGTCCAACAATAGAGATTGTTTCGGAATTAAAAACTGTACTGCAGCAGCTTACAAGCTCTTGCGGTTTAATATCAAAGAAATAAAGGTACTGTAGAATTACTTCAGCTAAAAAGAAAAAATAGATGTATAAAAAATATTTAAACTTACTTTTTGTGTAAGGATAACTTTCGTTTTTCAAATCTTGATTATTTATCAAAATCCAAAATCCGTATAAATAAATATTTAAAATTTTTATCAACAAAAGATATAAACCAAAATCAGATGCAGAAGTTACACCAACTGCGCACATTGCGCCGGGAATAATTAATGATAATTTATCTAATGTATAAATGAAAAATATTATTGAAACAATTTTTAGATACAATGAAAACTTAATAATGTAAGAAGCCAAGTAACTTTGCTTTTCAAGATTATATTGATTTGAAGATGTTTCACTTAAGTTAAAATTCTTAGATATTTTATAAGAAATTATTGCGGCAATTGTGTTGAAGACGAAAAGTAGAAAATCTTCAATAAGCAAAACCATTACTTCCGGAGTTAGTAAAATGTTCATCTAATTTCACCCAAATGAATATCGATGATTTCATCAACAAAATCCAAATTGTAAAATATAGGATCATGACTTGCTAAAAGAATTGTAATACCTTTTTCTTTTAACCTTCTAATTATATCAACAAAATTATGAGAAAGCTTTTCATCTAAATTTGCGGTTGGTTCATCTGCTAAAATAATTTTCGGTTGATTAATTAATGCTCTTGCAATTGCAACTCTTTGCTGTTCTCCTCCGGATAATTTTTTTACCAGAACATTGTTTTTTTCGATAATAGAAAAATCATTTAATATTTCTTCTGCTCTTTTTTCAATTTCTGATTTATGCAATTTGCTTGGAATTAATGGAGCTACAATATTATCAAACGCACTAAGATCTGAAATGAGATTAAATTTTTGAAATATGAAACCAATTTTTTCTTGTCGCAACAAAGAAGAAAATTTATCCGGAAGCTTTGCAATTGATTTTTGATCAACAAAAACTTCGCCGTTTGTTGGTTTAATTAATCCGCCGACAATTGATAAAATTGTGCTTTTGCCGCTCCCGCTTGGTCCACGCAAAATTGTAAAATTATTTTTTCCAACTTTTAGAGAAATATTTTTCAGAACATGATGCTCATCTGCTTTTCCAATATTATAAATTTTATTTATGTTCTTTAGTTCAATCAACGCATTACCTCATCAGCATCAATAATTGCGGCACGCCAAGAAGGAATAATTGTTGCCAAAATATAAATTGGGACGGTAAGAATAAAAATTAAAAAGAGAATATTAAAATCAACAAATGGAATTAGTTGAAACGAAGGTTTTAGTTTGCTGACTCCGGTAAAAATATTTCTTAATAATGGAGCCTGTAAATTGAAAACATAAAAAAGAGCAAGACTGGTTCCAAGAAAAAATGAAAAGAGTGAAATAAAAATTCCCTCAATAAATTTCATTTGTAAAATATTTTCTGTCTGCCAGCCGACAGCTTTTAAAATTCCAATTTCTCTTTGATCTTCTTTGCTTAATCCGCTTGATTTATCATAAATTAAAATAAAAAATGAAATAAATGCTGATATAAGAAGTGCTAAAAATATTCCGCTTTTGTAATCAAAAATATTTTGATAGGACGCTTCAATATCATCCTTACTAACAATTCTGCAATCGGGAAACAAATTTTGAAGTTTTTGTTTTACAATTTCAATTTCGTTGGGATTTGGAATTTGAACGATTATATCATTCGCAAAGTTTTCCGGCATATCAAATAATTCTCTAACATAATTTACGGGCATTAGAATTATATCGTTGGTTTCTAAGTTTGATTCGCTTGTAAATGAGCCCAGAATTTTTGCTTCTAACTTTCCGCCTTTCGCTTTATTGAAAACAAAATATTTTTTGTAGAAATTTTTTTCGAGAAGATTTATTACGCCTTCACCGGCAATTATAAAAGGTGATGAAACCGTATCGATTTTATCGGAATAAAAATTTATTATATCATTATAATTTTCTTTGTAAGATTTTAGATCAAAGTCTAAACCAACAATTGTAAAATTTACATTTTCATTTACGAAATAATAATATCCCCAAATTCTTTCATTAACATTCGAAACACCTGGTAAAGTTGCAATTTTGTAAACTCTTTCAATCGGAATTAAAGTTTGTCTTCCTCCTACCATTCTTTGAACAATTAATTCCGGCAAGGAATCAACAGTTATTTCCAACTCTTTTTTTATTGATGATGAAATTGTAAAAACAGAAACGAGTAAAAAAACTAAAAGTGAAAAAACAAAAATCACAGAAATTTTTTTTACAAAACGACGCTGGAGAAAATTTAAAGTAAATTCAAGAAGTTTAAAATTCATTTTACTTTTCCAGCATTTATCTGATTTTTATAAAAATGAATATTATATACAAATGATGAAGGATAATAATCAAGTAAAGTTCCGTCTTCCGGAAAGATAGAAAAAACATTTGCAATAGAGCGGTGTCTTATCCAAATAGTTTCTGAAGCTAAAGCTAAATCCGGCAATTTTACTAACGCAGCAGCTTTTCTTTTTTTCTCAAATAATAAATTATTTTCGGCAAAGTCAATACTGTAATAAATAATTTCAAAAGTTGAAAAAATGATAACAATAAAAAATGCAGCTAATAATTTATTTGTTGATTTATTCATCTAACTTGTAAACTAAATCCTTTGTTATTTCTTCAAACTTTGAAATTATTTTACCGCCGTGATCTTTTACAAATTCTTTAGCACTTTTTTCATCAGTGAAGGGAATAAGTTCGTTCCCCATTGGTCCAAGTACGTTGCTATTAATTACATAAACTGCAAATTTGCCGTCAATTTTAGTTTGTAAATAATAATCAGTTACGGAAATTATTTCTGATTTTACTTTTTCTATATCACTCCATTTTTCCGGCTCAAAATAAAATTTCATTAAATCTTTTACTCCGTCAAAATACAATTTTGATTTTGAGGTTTCTATAACTGCCGCCCATTTGGGATATTTGTAAACAAACATTCCGCAAACCGGACATTTTGCATTTTCCGGAACAACAATATTTTGGCTTTCATTTTTAGCAGATTTTTCTTTTGCCTTTACTTCCCACAAATAAAGTGCAATCATTTGAAGTTTTTGTTCATCAACATCTTTGCAAATATTATTAGATTTTAAATGAGCTTTCAATTCTGCAATATTGGAAAAATTTTTAATATCAATATTTTTATCACAAAGTTCATTAAATAATTTTTCACCTTTAGGATAAACTTTCATTTCTTTTCGTTTCATCAGCATTTCTGTTTCTTCAGATAATTTTTTTTCAACCATTTCAGAAACAGATTTAAAGTCCATAATATTTTTACCGTTGAATTTTTTGCTAAAATCTTCAGCATCAGTTTTAGATGAAAACGCAATTTTACTAACTGACGACATTGTGCCCAGAACATCACTTCCAACAACATAAAAAGCATCGTTTACATTTATCATCTGTTCCGTTTTTGCATCAACAACAAAAATATTTTTTATCTGATTTTTATGATTTGGTTTATCTGTGCATAAACAGTGTATTGAACAATATTGTTTTGATGTTCCATCTTTAAGTTCAATTGCATGATTTGTTTTGTAAAACATTTTCAAATTCATTCCGCAAACCGAGCACCAATCTTTTGCGTCACCTTTTTGTAAAATTATAGCATTATTTGTCTCAGCATTTTTTACAAAATCTGTTTCCTGCGCAATTAAGAAATTCGAAATTAATAAAATGGCAAAAATTATTTTTTTCATTTTTTCTCCATCTAAAACAAATGATAATAATGTAAAATTAATAAATTACTGCTTAAAAGTAATTTGATTTACAAATTGAAAATATTTTGGAAGTTTGATTTTATTGCTGAAAATTATTTTTTTCTTCAAAAGTATTATGAATTATTGAATCATTATTATTTCATCATTTTGGTAAGCAACGGAATCAGCTTTCCAATCAATTTTAATTTTCCACATTCCCTGAAGTAAATTATTTGTAGAAATTGCTTGAAAATAATTCGAATCAATTTGTATTGGAATTGTTAAATCTTTATTTCTTTCTGAAGGTCTAAATAAAAAAATGTTTCCGTTTATATTTTTATAATTAAAATTTTTGGGAAATCGAAGTTCAATAGAATTATTAACGACAGATACTTTTAAATTTTCAGTTAACTGATTTGTTCTTTTAACTTTTTCCATTGTTTCGTTGTATTGAACTTCGGCTTCGTAATAATCATCTCTAACTAAATTCACATCTTGGCTGAATGAAAAATAAATTAACCAAAATGAAATGAGCATAAATACAATAATTGAAATTGTAATTCCAACACCCCAACTAATTTTCATTTTATTAAATCCTTTTTAGTCATTCTCACTTTTGGAATCTTTCATTTCATTATTTTCGTGATTTTCCTGTTCAATTCTTTTTCCGCTAACTTTTCCTAAGAATGAGGTTTTAATAATATCTATTATTTTTCCTTCCGCTTTAACTGCAATCTGGATTGGCGTATTTAATGTTTTAATATTTTTTTGCGGAATAATTACAAAAAATTTGCCTTCGGAAATTCCTTGAGGCTGAATTATTAAATCTCCGGTTAACAATTTAACTTCGCCTTCAATATTTTCTAATTCTAAAGTTGCCGGAACGGTATTAAAAGTTTTATTAATAATTTTTACATCATACAAATTGCTTAATTTTTCTCCGGGTTGTTCTTGCGCCATCAAGCCTGCAGTTCTTACAATTGATAATTCAAAATCAGATCTTGTTGATAATAAAAATGCAATTAAACTAAATAGTAATATCAAAACTACCGTATATCCAATTGCTTTTGAAGTGAAAATTTTTCTAACTCCGGTTTCAATTTCATTTTTTGATGCATAACGAATTAGACCGGCTGGACGTTTTACTTTAACCATTACATCGTCGCAAGCATCGATACAAGCAGTGCAGTTTACACATTCTAATTGTGTTCCGTTTCTTATATCAATTCCGGTTGGACAAACATCAACACATAGATGACAATCAATACAATCGCCTAAATTTTGATCTTCGCCTTTTTTGATTTTTCCTCTTGGTTCGCCTCTTTTATAATCATAATGAATTACAATAGAATTAGGATCAAGCATAACACCTTGAAGTCTTCCATATGGACAAATCATTGTACATACTTGCTCTCTGAAATATGCACCCATAAAATATGTTGCACCGGTAAATAAAATCATTGCAATAAATCTGCCTAATACTTCCGGAATTGGTTTGCTAGCTAATTCAAATAAAGCATCAACGCCTATAACCCAAGCAAGTAAAGCATTAGCTATTAAGAATGCTAATACAAAGAAAACTGCTTGCTTTAATGTTTTCTTGAAAATCTTTTCGCCATTCCATGGTTGTTTGTTTAGAGCTTTCTGTTTATTTGCATCACCTTCTATTAAATATTCTACTTTTCTAAAAACCATTTCCATGAAAATTGTTTGTGGACAAATCCAGCCGCAAAAAATTCTTCCGTAAACAACTGTAAATAAAAAGACGGATATTATTAATCCTATAATTGTTAATACAAAAAGATGAAAATCATGCGGACCAAAAGCAATTCCAAATAGAATAAATTTTCTGCCTAAAATATCCAGAAGCATTAAAGGATGACCGTTCACCTTAATTAGTGGAACCAAAAACAAAACTGCTAAAAGTAAAATTGCAGCAATAATTCTGTAATTATGAAATTTACCTGAAGGTTTTTTTGGATAAACCCAAATTCTTTTTCCTTCTTCGGTTACGGTTGCAAGATGATCTCTAAATTCTTCATTGTTTGGGGTTTGATTTGGTGTGTTCATAGTGTTAAGTTTTTTAGACTATAAAATATTTTTACTAAATAAAACTTACAAAATATTTTTATGTAATAAAAAACCCTGGCAAACATATTTTGTAAACCAGGGTTATAAATAAGAAAAAGGCTTCGTATTTTAATAAGTATATAAAGTTCCTTCCGGTGCTTTAGGATTTGCTGGATTGGATCCTCTTAAAGTTAAAATATAACTTGCAACTTCCTGCATTTGGTTGGGATCAAGTTGCGTTTGCCAGCTTATCATTCCTTTTGCCGGAACACCATATTTTATTGTTTTAAATAGATCATTGATTTTATTGCCATGAATCCAATAATCATCAGTAAAATTTGGTCCTACCAAACCTTCTCCATTTTGTCCATGACAAGCAGCGCAGTTTTTAATAAACGTTTGCTTCCCATTTGCTAAAGCCGCAGCATCATTTGTAACAGTTACGTTATCTTCATTTAGCAATTTTCCGGATTTGTTTAATATTTCTCTTTCCATGGAAGCAACTTCAACTTCGGCCGTATATTCATCTTCCTGAACATTGCCTGAACCGAGAATATGAAAATCAACCATATAAATTACAGCCCAGATTATTGATCCATAAAATATTGCCATAAACCACGGCGGAATTTTGTTATTTAATTCTTTTATCCCATCAAAATCATGATCTAAAAGAAGTTTTTGTTCATCATTAATACTTGGTCTTTGGTTTAAAAGATGCATAAGTTTTTTAAACCCGGATTCTTCAGCAGCTTCTCCTTTTTCTGAGTACACCAAAATAAGCCACATAATTATTGCCACTAAAAAAGCTGTTACTGCTACCATTATTTTGATTATTGATCCCAGCTCACTTCCTGTTTCAGTTGCAGTTTGAGCAATAACAGGTGAGCTAAAAATGAATAACAAAAATAGCACAGCTATTGTTTTGAATTTTTTAATCAATTTCATTTTTGTTCTCTTTATTATTTAAAAAATTATCATTATCTAAAGGAATTTTTTCTAATTCTGATATATATTCTTTGTCTCTTGTGATGATCCAAATAACTGCTCCAATAAAAACGCCAAGAAAAAGTACCAAAGTTATTACCGGATAAATTCCTACATTTTCAATTGAGCTTAAGTAATTAGAAAATTTCATTTTTCACCTATTTAGCTTGTGCAACTTCTGCTTTAATATCTGTGCCTAATCTTTGGAGATAGGCAATTAAAGCAATTATTTCTCTATCCGGTTCAACAACAATTCCGTTATCCAATAAATCATTAGCAATTGTCTGCGCTTGTTGCGTTAATTCGGCTCTTGCTTGCGATTCAAATCCTTCTGAGTATGGAACTCCTAAAGTTCTCATCGCAGAAATTTTTGCTTCAAGATTGGAATCGTCTAATTTGTTTTCTATTAACCATGGATAAGTCGGCATTAAAGAACCAGGCGACATTGATCTTGGATTTTCCATATGCAAATAATGCCACATGTTGGAGTATTTTCCGCCAATTCTGTGCAGATCCGGACCTGTTCTTTTTGATCCCCATAAAAATGGATGATCATAAACAAATTCGCCGGCTTTTGAGTATTCGCCATATCTTTCAACTTCGGATCTAAATGGTCTTACCAATTGTGAATGGCAGCTATTGCAAGCTTCTTTAATATAAACATCTCTTCCTTCCAATTCTAAAGGAGAATATGGTTTTACCGATGCAATAGTTGGAATGTTTGATTTAATTAAATAAGTTGGAACTATTTCAATAATTCCGCCAATAATAATTGCAACAAAAGCTAAAGCCGTAAATAATAAAGTTTTGGATTCAAGATATCTGTGGATCATTCCGTATTTTAATTTTTCAGTCATTGGTCCGCGCGGAGCCGCTTCAGCAGCTTCGTTTGCTTCAAAAGAACCTTGCTTCATTGTTTTAGCTAAATTGTAAACAGCAATAAATAATCCGGTAATATATAATGTCCCGCCAATTGAACGCATTATGTACATTGGAACAATTTGTAAAACGGTTTCTAAGAAGTTTGGATATTTTAGTAAACCAAGCGGAGTAAATTCCTTCCACATTAGTGATTGTGTAATACCAGCCCACCACATTGGGATAACCCAAACAACAATTCCTAAAGTCCCAATCCAGAAATGTGCATTAGCTAATTTTTTAGAATATAATTCTGTTTTCCACATTTTAGGAACAAGCCAGTATAACATTCCAAATGTCATAAATCCGTTCCAACCTAAAGTACCAACATGAACGTGAGCAGGAATCCAATCAGTAAAATGTGCAAGTGCATTAACATTTTTTAATGATAACATTGGTCCTTCAAAGGTTGACATACCGTAAGCCGTAACACCTACTACGAAAAATTTCAACACCGGATTATCTCTAACTCTATCCCAAGCACCTCTTAATGTTAAGAGACCATTTAGCATTCCACCCCAAGAAGGCATCCACAACATTATAGAAAATACTGTTCCAAGAGATTGTGCCCAATTAGGTACTGCTGAATACAATAGATGATGAGGTCCAGCCCAAATGTAAATAAATATCAATGTCCAGAAATGTAAGATTGAAAGTTTATAAGAAAAAATTGGTCTGTTAACAGCTTTAGGTAAATAGTAATACATTAATCCTAAAAATGGAGTTGTTAAGAAAAATGCAACAGCATTATGTCCGTACCACCATTGAACAAGAGCATCTTGAATTCCTGCATAAACTGGATAACTTTTCAAAAATGAAACGGGAAGTTCAATAGAATTTCCGATATGCAAAACAGCAACAGTTACAAATGTTGAAATGTAAAACCAAGCTGCAACGTAAATATGTTTTTCTCTTCTTTTCATCAAAGTGCCAATCATATTTACACCAAAAACAACCCAAATTAATGCAATCAAAATATCAATCGGCCATTCTAATTCAGCATATTCTTTGGAAGTAGTTATTCCGGCAACTAAGGTAACAGCCGCAAGAACAATTATTAATTGCCATCCCCAGAAATTAATTTTACTCAAAACGTCACTGAACATTCTTGCTTTAGAAATACGTTGCAGTGAATAATAAACACCGGTAAAAATTGAATTACCGATAAATGCAAAAATTGCTGCATTTGTGTGTAAAGGTCTTAGGCGACCAAAAGTAGTGTAAGCAAGGCCTAAGTTTAATTCAGGGTAATATAGGGCAATGGCAATCCACAAGCCAACCGTTAGTGCCACTACACCCCAAACAACCGTAGCAATCAAAAACATCTTTACTATCTGGTTGTCATAACTGAATTTTTCAACATTCATAAAAGAGGCTCCTTATATGGTTAATTAGTTAGAATCTATATTTTTATTTATCAGCATCTTTTGGTTGTTCCTTTTCATTCTTGCTCACTTCGTTATCAAATAAAATTCTAATAGATGGAGTATAATTATCATCATATTGCCCGGTTTTTACCGACCATATATATGCGGCTAAAAACATTATTGCCACAAACGAACTAAACGCAATTAAAACAAATATTACATTCATTAAATTAAGTTTCTCCTTTTAGCCATTAAATTGGTTGTTAAAGTTGCAAAAACCACAACGGAAATTGAACTTAAAGGCATTAATATTGCAGAAATTACCGGGGATAAAGTACCTTGAACCGCAAAACTCAGTCCAATAATATTATAGAAAAAGGAAATTATAAAACTTAAAATAATAATATTTTTGCTCGTTTTAGAAAATTTTATAAAATCATCTAATTTTCCAAACGATTTTGAATCCAAAATTCCATCGCAGGCGGGAGAAAAATTATTTACATTTTCTGCAATTGAAATTCCCACATTGCTTTTTTTAAGAGCTCCGGCATCGTTTAACCCATCGCCAATCATCAAAACTTGCTCGCCGTTTTCTTGTAATTTCTCAACATAAGTTAATTTGTTAAAAGGTGATTGCTTAAAAAGCATTTCCGTATTTGGATTAAAAAATTCCGCAAGTAATTTTTTTTCATTATCATTATCGCCAGATAGAATTGATAATTTGTATTCATTTTGTAATGCTGAAATTACTTCTTTCAAATTTTGTCTGTATGAATTAGAAATTGTAAAAAATCCTTTTGTCTTATCATCAAAAGCTAAATACACTTTTGTGCTTAAATTATTTTCATCTTTATCCGAAGTTTCATTTACATAAACTCTTGATCCAATTTGGACTTTTATTCCCTTTATATTTGCGGAAATTCCTTGTCCCGGAATTTCTTTATAATCTGAAATTTTAAATAATTCTGCATCGGGAAAAATTCTAAAAATATTTTTACTTAACGGATGTGAAGAATTGTGAACAAGAGATTTAACTAATTTGATTTCGAATTCCGATAAATTATCGCCGACAAAATCAACTTTAGCATTTTGAGTTTCGGTAATTGTTCCGGTTTTATCAAAAACTATAGAAGTAATTTTTGATAATTTTTCTATCACCAAAGTACTTTTTATATAAAATTTATTTCTTCCGAAAATTCTTAAACTATTTCCGAGTGTGAACGGAGTTGATAAAGCAAGCGCGCACGGACATGCAATTATTAACACAGCAGTTAATGAATTAAATGCTAAACTTTTATCAATAGGGAACCAATAAAATGCGGCAGATGCGGCAATTAGAATAATTATAAAAGTAAAATATTTGCTAACTACATTTACAAATGCATCAATTTTACTTTCATCTTCTTTGTGGAAAGTTTTGTTATTCCATAATTGAGTTAAATAACTTTGCGAAACCACTTTAATAATTTCAACTTCAATTGCGCCACCGACTTGTCTTCCTCCGGCGTAAATTAAATCGCCATTAATTTTCTCAACCGGATTTGATTCGCCCGTAACAAAACTGTAATCAATAAATGCGGTTCCATTTATCAGCACAGAATCAGCGGGAATCAATTCTCCATTCTTTATAATTATTCTGTCCTTAACTTCTAACTTTTCAACGGGTTTTGTTGTTTCAATTTTATTCTTCAAAATTGTTACGGCAATTGGAAAGTACGATTTGTAATTTCTTTCAAAATTTAAAGCGGCGTAAGTTTTACTCTGAAACAATTTCCCAACAATCATAAAGAAAACAAGCGCAGTCATAGAATCTAAATATCCGGCGCCGGTTTGTGTAAAAATTTCGTAAAGACTTCTTAAGAAAAGAACTAAAATTCCAATAGAAATTGGCACATCAATATTTACTATTTTTTTTCTTAAACCTTTAAATGCAGAAATAAAATAATCGCTTGCGCTATAGAAAAATACCGGAAGGGAAAATAAAACATTCAAATAACTGAAAACCGGTTTTACATCATCGGTCGTAATTTCATTTAGTGATAAATATTCCGGAAAACTGAAAAGCATAATATTTCCAGCAGCAAATCCCGCAACGCCGATTTTGTACCATAACTTTTTATTAATAATTGCTGATTTTTCAACTTCTTTTTCAGCAAGATTTAAATCGGGTTCATAACCAATAGAATCAAGCAGAATAACGATATTTTTAAGATTGGTTTTAGATTCTTCAAATTTGATGGAAACAATTTTCTTTAAAAAATTTGCTTCGGAGTGAATAATTCCCGAATCCATTTTGTACAAATTTTCTAAGATCCAAATACATGAACTGCAATGAACTTGCGGAATGCTGAAAGTAATTGTTGTAATTTTTCCGTCGGTAAAATCGATAAGTTTTTCTTTTAGATCTTCATCATCAAGAAAATCAAAATTCTTCTTTATATCATTTTTTTTATTTTGACCGGGATTTTCATCAATAGAATAGTAAGTGCAGAGATCATTAGCATCTAAAAGTTCGTAAACGGTTTTGCATCCGTTACAGCAGAAAATTTTATCATTAATTTTTATTTCGTCATCATTGCATTCTTCACCGCAATGAAAACATATTAATTTTTCCGTCACACTAATTTGTTCTACAGCCTTCACTTTCTTTTAATTTAGGTTGAATGTTAATTGATAGGCTAAAAGATAATTATTTTTAGATAAATATGAAGCAAAAAAAGACAAAAAGTACTTAATTTTTATAAATTTTTTATTCGGATAAATTTGTGTTATTTTAGTAATAAATTATGATAATTTTGGCAAAGGGAATTGTTTCTAAAAAATGATTCAAACTCAAAACATCATATTTATAATTTGCTGCGAAAAGAGAAGAAGGAAACATTATTTCCTTCTTCTAAGCATTTTTTTTGGTGCGGGTGAATCATCTTTCCAAACTTTTTTAGGTTTTCTATCACCAAATGATTTTTTTTCACCACTGGGTTTTCTAAAATCGCTGCGTGATTCATCTCGTGGTTTTCGGTAATCACTTCTTGATTCGTTTCGGGGTTTTCTAAATTCACCGCTTGCTTCATCTTTCGGTTTTCTAAAATCTCCACTTGATTCGCTGCGTTTTCTTTTGAATACACTATTTAAATCTTCTCTTTTTTTCCTAAATCCGCCGCGTGATTCATCTCTTGGTTTTCTAAAACTGCTTGCTGATTCGTCGTCAGATTTTTTATAATCTCTTCGCGAGTCATCTCTTGGTTTTCTATCTCTATACGATTTAAAATCATCTCTGGATTTTCTAAATTCTCCTCTCGGTTTTCTATTATCATCAGTTCGTGATGAAGCAATTTCCAAATTAATTTTTCTTCCTCTGTAATCTTTTTCGGAAGTATTTTTAATCAAAATATTTTCAAAAGCTTTTTCGGTTTCGAAAAATGAGAATGTTTCCTTAATCTGAATTTCGCCGATTTCAATTTCTTTGTTTCCCGAATTATCTTTAACAATTCCAATAATGTCAGTTGGTTTTAAATTATCTTTTTTACCAAGATTTATAAAAAATCTTGTCATATCACTATTTGATTTGCCGGTTCTTCCTTCGCTAAATTTTCTATCGGGTTTGTTCAAATCCGCAAGATTTTTGTAATAATCTAAAAATCTGTTAAACTCAACGGACACAAATTTTTTGATCAATTCTTCACGATCAAGCCATTCAAGTTTTTTTACAATTTGCGGAAGAAAAGAATCAATCTGCGTATGATCTACCGTAACTTTTTCCATTCTGTCAATTAAATAGAAAAGTTGTTTCTCGCAAATTTCTTTTCCGGAAGGAACTTCCAAACTTTCAAATTTTTTGCCGAGCTGTTTTTCAATCATTCCAATTTTATGTTTTTCTTTCAAATTTGCAATTACAATTGAACTTCCAAATTTTCCGGCGCGACCGGTTCTTCCGCTTCTGTGGGTATAAATTTCTAATTCATCCGGCAGATTATAATTTATTACATGAGTTAAATCATCAACATCCAAACCACGCGCTGCAACATCAGTTGCTACAAGTAATTTCAAATGTTTAATTCGGAATTTATTCATCACAATATCGCGTTGAGCTTGAGATAAATCACCGTGAAGCGAATCTGCATTATATCCATCTTGAATTAATTTATCAGCAATTTCTTGAGTTTCATTTCTGGTTCTGCAAAAAACTATTCCGTAAACTTCCGGGAAAAAATCTACAATTCTTTTTAAAGCTAAATATCTATCTCTTGATTGAACAAAATAAATTTTGTGACTAACATTTTCGGCACCAACATTTTTTTTCCCGATTGTAACTTCAACCGCATATTTCAAATATTTTTTTGATAATGATGAAACTTCTGCCGGCATTGTTGCTGAGAAAAGTAATGTATTTCTACTTTGCGGAGTTTGATTAATTATTGCATCAAGTTCATCTCTAAATCCCATATTTAACATTTCATCTGCTTCATCTAAAACAACAGTTTCAACTTTGGATAAATCAACAACATTTCTATTTATTAAATCAACAAGTCTTCCGGGAGTTGCAGAAACAATATGAACACCGCTTTTAATTGTAGAAATTTGTTTTTCAATACTTGATCCGCCGAATACTGCAGTGATTTTTACGGCTTCAGTATTTTTGGAATAATCTTTTAAATCATCAGCTATTTGTAAACATAATTCACGTGTTGGACTTAAAATTAAATGACGAATTTTACTTGGTTTACCTTTTGATTTTTGTATTAATGGAACTCCAAAAGCAGCAGTTTTTCCGGTTCCGGTTTGAGCAAGCACAACTAAATCTTTTGGCTCACTTTCAAATAAATATGGAATAACTTCTTCTTGCACCGGCATTGGAGTTTTAAAGCCCAACTCTTCTAATGCACTAACAATATTATTTTCAACGCCTAACTCATTAAATGATTTCATAAAAATTTTCACAACTCCTAAATATTTTTAACACAACTACAAAGGTAACGAATAATAAATTAGCAATTAGAAATATTTGGATAAATGATTTATTTTATTTACACTTGCAGCCATTAAAATTTATCTGAAAGTTATTCGAAGTTAAAGTTCATTTAATCTGCTGAAATAAGTTAAAGCATTTCAATCCGAGTACTTAGTTAAGAATTTTCAGTATCTTTACAAATCCAATTATAATAAGGTAATATTTGAAAAAGTTAAGAAACATTGCAATAATTGCACACGTAGATCATGGAAAAACTACATTAGTTGACCAATTATTAAAACAAGGAAATGTATTTAGAAAAAACCAAGTTGTTCAAGCACAGTTTTTAGATTCCAATGATTTGGAGCGAGAACGCGGAATTACAATTCTTGCAAAAAATATAAGCATTCCTTACAAAGATGTAAAAATAAATTTAATTGATACTCCCGGTCACTCCGATTTTGGCGGTGAAGTTGAGCGGGTTTTAAAAATGGCAGACGGCGTTTTGCTTTTGGTAGATTCGTTTGAGGGACCAATGCCGCAGACAAGATTTGTTCTTGAGAAAGCTTTACATCTTCACTTAAAACCAATTGTTGTAATTAATAAAATTGATAGACCGGATAACAGACCGGCAGAAGTTCTTGATGAAATTTATGATTTATTTATTGATTTGGATGCCGATGAAAACCAGCTTGATTTTCCGGTAATTTACGCAAGCGGAAGAGATGGTTGGTGCGTTAATGATTTAAAAGACGAAAGAAAAGATTTGGTTCCGCTTCTTGATACAATTGTAGAGAAAATTCCTCAGCCTATTTTTGATAGCGGTCATGTACAGCTTCAAGTTACAACCTTAGATTATAACGATTACGTTGGAAGAATTGGAATTGGCAGAGTTTTTAGAGGAGTATTAAAAAAAGGTGATTCCCATAGTATTATTAAACGAAATGGATCCATACATAAAATTTTAATTAGACAACTTTTTCTGTTTGAAGGATTGGAGAGAAAAGAAGTCGATGAAGTTTTAACCGGCGATATTTGTGCAATTGTTGGAATTGAAGATATTGATATTGGCGATACAATTGCCGATAGCGAAAATCCCGAGCCGCTTCCAATAATTTCTATAGATGAACCAACAATCAGTATGAATTTTACGGTAAATACTTCTCCGTTTTATGGAAAAGAAGGAAAGTATGTAACCTCCAGACATTTACACGAAAGACTGCAAAAAGAACTTCAGCAAAATGTTGCATTACAAGTTCACGAAACCGGATCGCCGGATACTTTAAAAGTTTCGGGAAGAGGAATTTTACATCTCTCAATTTTAATTGAAAATATGCGCAGAGAAGGTTACGAATTAGCAATTGGTCCGCCAAAAGTAATTTATAAAGAAATTGATACAAAAAAAGCAGAGCCAATTGAAATTTTAGTTATTGATGTTCCAAATGAAACTGCGGGAAAAGTTATTGAACTTGTAGGACAAAAACGCGGCGAGCTTGTAAAAATGGAACAAAAGGGAAGTCTGACAAAACTTGAATTTCATATTCCATCAAGAGGTTTAATGGGATTAAGAAATAAAGTTTTAACCGTAACTTCCGGTGAAGGAATAATGCATCACAGATTTTATCAATATGAATATTTTAAAGGTTCAATTGCGCAGAGACAAAATGGAGTTTTAATTTCGATGCATGAAGGTCAAGCCACAGCTTATGCAATTGACTCACTTCAAGATAGAGGCAAATTTTTTATAGATCCGGGTGATATTATTTATCAAGGACAAATTGTTGGCGAATATAATAAAGAAAATGATATTGAAGTTCATGTTCAGCGCGGAAAAAAATTAACAAATATGCGTGCTTCCGGTTCCGATAAAGCTGCAAAAATTGCTCCTTCAATTAAATTTACTTTGGAAGAAGCACTGGAATATATTAAAGATGATGAATTAGTTGAAGTTACGCCAAAATCAATTAGGATGAGAAAATTATATCTTGATCCGAACGAAAGAAGAAGAAGCGTTAAGAAAATTTAGATTTTTTGTTTTCAACATTCGTTGACAAATTTGTTTAAAGATGCCAAATTTAAAAAGTTGGCATCTTTTTAAAGAAATTATTCCGACTAAATATTTGTAAAAAAAGATAAATCTCCGGAACCTTCTCTAACAATTTCAACGGTATCGCCGCTTAAATCAATAATGCTGGAAGGAACTCCGTTTAACGCTCCCATTGAAAGCATTAAATCAACGCTTGTGTTAAAAATTGTTCTAATTTCTATTGGATCAAAAATTAATTGACCTTTTCTTGTTGTTGCACTTGTACTAATTATTGGATTTCCTAATTCTTGAACTAAAATTCTGGCAATATTGTTATCCGGCACGCGAATTCCAACAGTTTTTCTTTTCGTCCACAATAATTTTGGAACTTCTTTTGCAGCGGGCAAAACAAAAGTATAAGGTCCGGGAATTAATTTTTTCATTGCCCGGTAAGCAAAATCAGAAACTTTTGCATATTTGGAAATATCTTTCAAATCGGAACATAAAAAACTAAATAGTTTTGTTTCGGTCTCATTTTTAATTGAATAAATTCTTTCCACGGCTTCTTTGTTAAAAATATCACAACCCAAACCGTAAACAGTATCAGTAGGATAAATTATTACGCCGCCGTCTTTTAAAACTTCTACAGCTTTATTTATATATCGTAATTGCGGATTTACCGGATGAAGTTCGTAAAATTCCATATTTCCCCCAAACCCTAATAGAATAAATTAACTTTTATTGGTTGATATCTTATAAAAAAATAATGCAAAAACCAATTTCAATAATTGAATAAATCTGAGAATAATATTGTTGTAATTTATTCTTTGTCTTACTCTTAATCCTAATCTTAATCTTTTTAAAAATTATTTTTATTGTTCAGCTTTTGAGATTTCTTGAGAAAATTTACATTGTAACTTTGAATTATGTTTTAAAAAATGTTGATTGAGATTAAGAAAAAGATTAAGATTATAAGTAAGAAGAACTTGATTAGAAAAAGTAAATAAATAAGTATATTTACAGTTCAAAAATTCGGATGTGGAAAATAGATGAGCAAAGAACTCGCTGTTGTTGCAGTAAGTGGAGGCTTAGATAGTTGTGTAACTACTGCAATTGCAAATCAAGATTATGATTTGGCTTTGGTTCACATTAATTACGGACAAAAAACAGAATCCAAAGAATTGCAATCGTTTCATAAAATTGCAGATTACTTTAAAGCAAATAAAAAGTTAGTTATTGATTTTACACATTTTCAAAAAATCGGCGGTTCTTCTTTAGTTGATAAATCAATGCAAATTTCAAGAGCAAATCTTAACAATAAAGAAGTTCCGACTTCCTATGTTCCATTTAGAAATGCAAATATTCTTGCGGCTTGCGTTAGCTGGGCAGAAATTATTGGAGCAAAAAGAATTTTTATTGGTGCCGTTTTTGAAGATTCTTCCGGTTATCCGGATTGCAGACCGGAATTTTTTCAATCATTTGAGCATACTGCAAATTTAGGAACTAAACCGGAAACTCAAATTAAAATTGAAACGCCAATTATTCATTTAACAAAAAAAGAAATAATAAAATTAGGTTTAGAACTTAAAGCTCCGCTGCAATTAACTTGGTCGTGTTACAGCAACGATGAAGAAGCTTGCGGTGTTTGTGATAGCTGTGCATTGCGATTGCGCGGTTTCCAAAGTTTAAATATTGTTGATCCGATTCCATATAAAGAAATTCCAAATTATAAAGAAAACTAAGGGTTAGTAAATGCAGAATAAAAGAAAAATTTTAGAAACATTTGAAAATGAATATCAAGATAGAGATTATATGATTGAACATACTGCGCCGGAGTTTACATCTGTTTGTCCTAAAACCGGACAACCGGATTTTGCAACTATTGTTCTTGAATATATTCCAAATAAACTTTGCATAGAATTAAAATCATATAAATTTTATCTTAACTCATTTAGAAATGACGGAATATATTTTGAAAGCGTAACTAACAGAATTTTAGATGATTTAGTTACCGTTTGCAAACCAAGGTATATGAAGATTAGAGCCGAGTTTAATACCCGCGGGGGAATTTCATCTGTGGTGGAAGTTGAATATGAAAAAGAAGAAGAAATGAGCAGTCTAAATTAAAACTATTGTGTGAAAACAAAATTTTCAAATATTATTTCGAGCAGCAATCAAATCAATTTATTTAGCAGAGTAAGAATGTTTCTTGCTCTGTTGCTTTCTAATTTATCATTCTTCAAACAAAGAAAACTT